>JBMNVA010000001.1:0-423408 GCA_050946555.1 Anaerovoracaceae bacterium
CTGGATCACATGGATCAGACGGCGAAAGAGATCTTTGTCGCGGCGCAGAACAATCTGACCGCAGCGGAAAAGTCGGGGGAGCTCGCGTCCATCATTGAAGATTCCTATGACGGAACGACGACGATGAGCAAGAACGGAGATCTCGGGTATCTCATGACCGTCAACCCGTCGGATTCCGGCATCTCTGACAAGCAGTGGAAAAAAGAAGAGGGGAGCTGCTACTACCTCGTCTATTCACCGATCAAAAAAGACAATATGAAAAAAGGGATCCTCAAGACGATTCTCCCGGAAGGATCGGTCGATGAGACGGTCCGGACCGGCGGAAGCTATATCATCGAATACAACATCGATGAGGCGAAGATCACCGGCGTCTTCTACACGAGGAGCGAGAACGGCTTTACCGAGAGCGACGACAGCCAGAAGGGAAAATATCTGAACAAATACACGGGTTCTGCCTCCGCCGAGTCGCGGAGCAAGAGCGTGCGTTCCAATTCCGCTGCAGGGAAAGCTTCCCGGAAGCAGTTCAAGAGCATGCTGAACACAGGTGATGATGTCATCGGCTACTGCGGTAAGAACACGAAGCTCTCTCACAAGAAACTCAAGAGCCCGAAGATCAGGGTGAGCAACGGGAACAAGCTGGTGATCACCGTCACCGACCCGAATTACTTTGCGCGTACGGACAAAAAAGATGAGGAGTCGCAGATCGATACCTATATCACCCTCAAGGTCCACGGCAAGGTCAGCCAGAAGACCCGGACCGTGCGCCTGACACTGCGTGACGACGGGCAGGGCCATTACACGCCGAAGAACAGCGATCAGAAGTTCTGGACCTGTGAGTCGGTCCCGATGGGGAAGAGCGCGGGTCTGAAATATAAGATCACGCTCGATGACATCACGAAGCGGGGCGGCCATTTCGCGGAGATTTTCTGCAGCGGAGACGAGAACCAGGATCTGATCCCGGGAGAAGACATCACGGTTACGGCTACCTGTTCGAGCAACGAAGTCCTGACAGAAGGTTCCGAGAGCCGGACGGTCCGTACCAACAGTCTGTTCGGATCGGTCACTGTGGACAAATATAACTACGGAGAAGCGCGTGCGGAGATTCGGAACATCCGTCACCTGGAGAATCTGAACAGCGATGTGTCCAAGATCCCGACGGATACGGACTCCTCCAGCAGTGAGACAAAAACGTACCTGATCACATCGGCGAAACAGACGAGAGATATCGACTGGAACGATTTCCAGAAGGACACCGTCGACCGGGTGAACAATCCGGATGTGGCGTCGGCGATCTTCTCGTGCGGCGATACGAAGTGGAAAAACGGTGTCCGGACGATCACGAGCGGGACGAAGATGACCGCGGGGTCGTACTACGGCATTTTCAACTATAACCTGACGGAATATAACGGCGGCGGCCACACGATAAAGAACCTCGTCATCCGGAACACAGAACATATTTCAAACGATGTCTGGAGACAGCAGGGGACCAATGTCAAAGCCGGCGGAAGTCTGACGGACGTCGGAAAGGGCGATGCCGGCCTGTTCCGCCGTGTCGCCACGTATTTCACATTGAAAAACCTCACGCTCAAGAATGCGGATATCGAGGGGAGCGGAGACGCAGGCGCGCTGATCGCCCGGGTATCTTCTCTGAAGTCCGGGGAGACCAGAAGCAACAAGGTGCTGGACAAGGCGCAGATCGTCTCGGACATTACCATCAAAAACGTGCTGGTCGACGGTGGTACCGTCCGCCAGTCAGGAAGCGATTCGACCGGCAATGCCGGCGGCCTGATCGGTCAGTGCTCCCTGCATAACATGTATTCCGATGGTTCGGGCTGGTCCGACGGGCGGCTCAAGATCACCAATACCGTCTCGACAGCGTATGTTGAGAGCGAGAGCGGAGACGCCGGCGGCCTGATCGGCGAACTCGACAGCCAGGCGGTGGTCAAGAACTCCTATACCGGAGGTCACACCAGGAACGGAAAGTATACTCTGAACGACTCGGATACAGGGGACGGATACTGCAACGTCATCGCGGCAGAGGAAACGGAAACATCGAACCGCCATCCTTCTGCCGGCGGTCTGGTCGGAAAACTCCGGAATGCGAAGGGAACAGAGTTTACGAACTGCTATTCGACGTGTTCCGTGAAAGGATACTATGCCGGCGGGTTTGTCGGTTATGATTCGGGAAGCGTCAGCGTGCTCACGACCGACAGCGAAACGACCTACTCAAAATGCTATGCGACCGGGCTGATCGGCGGCCGGTACGCCGGCACGTTTGCCGGCTATCTGAAGGGTGCGCAGCTCAACGAAGTCTTCTATCTGTCCGGCATCAACGGCGACATGAAAGGAGCCGCGGTCGGACAGAGCCGCAGGATCCACGCGTCCGCCTACAACGACATCGGCGGCATCGCCGACATTTATCCGCGTACCGTCTTTGAAAAGCCGCACGCGTACGATTCCACGCTGAAATCGAGCCGCCGCTATCCGTACCGTATGGTGAACCGGGTCGGCGCGAAGGATTCCGATACCCAGTTTGTCCACTACGGCGACTGGCAGCAGCCGAATCAGGAAGGCCTTACAAAGCACATCGGGCGCTCCCGCATCTTTGCCTACATTGAGAAAAACAAGAAGAGCGGTGATCTGAGCTGGTACATCCTGAAATCCTACATGGACAAAAACGGCCACACGCATGTGGACGAGTACCGCAGGATGAACGTTTCCCACAAAGGGACGATGGGGAATACCGATACGTCCTATGGGATCCTGACGACGAAGAAGACCTTCCCGTCGAATCAGTTCAGCGCAGAAGGACAGGCAGGGTTCTCCCATAAGGCGGAAAAAGTCGAGATCTACGGCCAGACATTTTACTATTACAAGATCAATGATAATATCAAATCCGATGAGGAAGGGAAGAAGTCGACGACCACGTACTGGTATTTCGACTCGGCGCACAATAAGCCGGTCCAGTTCATCTTCAATGACTGCTTCGCCGCGGCGATCTCCTACGGCGACTGGAATTACGGCTATCCGGGTTATCCTTACGAGATCCGGACGGCAGATCAGATGCGGAGCGCAGGCGATGCGAGGTTCAATGACACGAGTTTCGTTTTGTCAAGGAACATCGATCTCTCTTCGATCACGGAAACGGGACCGATCATCAAAACGTTCAAGGGCCGCTTTGACGGAAACGGCTACAAGATCCGCGGCCTCCACATGGATGTGTCAAAAGGAAGCACGGCCGGACTCGTCGGGACGAGCAGCGGCAGGCTGGAACACATCGTACTGACCGACGCGAGTCTGAACGTCTCCTTCAAGCATGGAAGCGCGGGACTTCTCGTCGGAACGAGCACCGGAACGATCCGTTCGTGCTCTGTCGAGGGGAACATCACCTGTGACGTAAGCAGTATGAACGGCTCCAGTACAGACGCAGCGGATCTGGGAAATGCTGTGAACATCGGCGGACTTGCCGGATCCGTGGAAGACGGAGAGGTGACCCGCTCTTCGGCGGACACGTCGATAACGGCGGATTACAGTGAGGAAGAACTGAACAAGGTAACGGACAAGAACCTCGATTCCAAACAGCCGTTCTACAAGCGGATCGGAGGATTCGCCGGAAATATCGGCGATGCCGGAACGTTGAAGCTCCGGATCCAGGACTGCTACAGCAAGGCAGACATCACCTGGAACACCGGCGCGAAGATCGGCGGCTTCACCGGATTCGCGACCGATACGATCGATACGGTCGTCCGGAACTGCTACGCCTCAACGAAGCTGAAGGACGATCTGTCCGCCAGAGTCAAGACGTCCTCGTCGACCTCGAAGAAGGCCTCCAAGGAGGAGAAAAAGAAACAATCAGAAGAGAAGAAAAAGATCGAACGCTGGAAGACGGCTCTTGATTCTGACGAGAGCCAGGTCGCGCTCTTTACCGGACGTGACGAACAGGCACTGAAGAAGTATCACTCCTGCTTCGGCGTGGAGCGTTCCTCCTCGCGGTCCGCGAAGACGACAAAGCTCAAGGTCAGCAGCTACGATTTCATGCTCTCACGGAATTCGATCAACTACACGCTGTACGGGAAGAACTATATCCTCTCGAACGCGAAGCATAAGGATGAGATGAACATCTACTCCCTGACCGCGAAACAGTTCCGGGATCTGTCCAGCTTCGACGGATTCAGTTCGTCAGAATGGGAGGTCGTGAACGGTCTTTATCCGACACTGATCCATAATCCGGAGGAATGAACAGGTTGTATAATTATACAACCTGATTGCTGAACCTTTGGGCATATCGTAAAATTTTACTTCATTATAAAAATACGTGTTATTGTCAACTTGTGTTCGTGAACGCCGCCCGGTTTTCAACACCGGGCGGTTTATGATTTTAAGCCGATGTGGGCACTTTTCCACAGAAAAACGAAAAATCGTATACAATCTTATCAACGTCCCCCTGTGCATAACTGGAATCGCTCAAGACCTTGATTTGACTGGGTAAGACTATTTTTATATTCTTGTCAAGTAGGGGTTATCCACAATTTTTTGTTCTTTTTCCATTCTTATTCTAAGGGGAAAAAACGGGGATCCGGAACTGTATTTTTGAGAGAACAAAAAATTGTTAGCACTCTAATCAAAAGAGTGCTAAAAAATGTCTTTACTTTCCGGAATCCTGGGTATATTATAACCGTAGAGATTTTCAATGGGGTTTTTTGAAGGAGGGATTACGATATGAATCTGGAAAGATATACACAAAATGCGCAGGCAGCGGTTGCCGAAAGTCAGAACATCGCGGTATCGGAAGGACAGCAGATGATCGATGTCGAGCATCTCCATCTCGCTCTTCTGATGCAGAAGGATGGGCTGATCCCGAAGCTGATCCGCAACATGGGAACGGATCCGACCGCGATCATCGCCGACCTTGAGAGTGAGATCGGACGCCTCCCGAAGGTATCGGGAAACGCGGACGCGGTCTATGTCAGCCGGCGTCTCGATCAGCTGCTGGTGAACGCGGAGAAAGAAGCGGACCGCTTCAAGGATGAATATGTGAGCGTAGAACATCTCTACCTCGCGATCCTCAGTGAGCGGAATTCCACATCCGTGAAGATCCTTTCCAAGTACGGGATCGACCGGCAGAAATTCATGCAGGCGCTCTCGAAAGTGAGAGGGAACCAGCGCGTGACGAGTCAGAATCCGGAAGACAGTTATGATGCGCTTGAGAAATACGGAAGAGACTTAGTCGACATGGCCCGGAAGGGGAAACTGGATCCGGTCATCGGACGGGACAAGGAGATCCGTCACACGATCCAGATCCTTTCGAGAAGGACGAAGAACAACCCGGTCCTGATCGGAGAACCGGGCGTCGGGAAGACGGCTGTCGTCGAAGGCCTGGCCCAGCGGATCCTAAAGGGCGATGTCCCGGATACGCTGAAAGACAAGACCATTTTCGAACTGGACATGGGCGCTCTGATCGCCGGTGCGAAATACCGTGGCGAGTTTGAGGAGCGGCTGAAGGCGGTTCTGAACGAGATTGAAAAATCCGACGGAAGGATCATTTTGTTCATCGATGAGATCCATAATATCGTCGGAGCCGGGAAGACGGAAGGCTCGATGGATGCCGGGAACCTCTTAAAGCCGAAACTGGCCAGAGGGGAACTGCACTGTATCGGAGCGACGACGCTCGACGAATACCGTCAGTATATGGAAAAAGACAAAGCGCTGGAACGCCGGTTCCAGAAGGTGCTGGTTGATCAGCCGTCCGTAGAGGATACGATCTCGATCCTCCGCGGACTGAAGGAGCGGTTTGAGATCCATCACGGCGTCCGGATCACGGATAACGCGCTCATCGCGTGCGCGAAGCTGTCGGACCGCTATATCAGCGACCGTTTCCTGCCGGACAAGGCCATCGATCTGATGGACGAGGCGGCGGCCAGGATCCGTACGGAGATCGACAGCATGCCGTCGGAGCTCGATGAGATCTCCAGAAAGATCATGCAGCTCGAGATCGAGAAGCAGGCGCTCTCCAAGGAGACCGACCGGGGCTCGAAAGCACGGCTGGAAGCGCTGGAACAGGAACTCGCAGAGCTCCGTGACCGGGATTCGGCCATGAGAGCGCAGTGGGAAGGCGAGAAAGCCGTCATCAAGGAAAGCAAAGAGACGAAGCGTGAGATCGAAAATGTCCGCCATCAGATCGAAGAGGCGGAGCGGAATTACGATCTCGAGACGCTCGCCAAATTGAAATACGGCACACTGCCGGAACTGGAAAAGAAGCTGGAAGAACAGAAAAAACAGGCGGAGCAGGGAAGCGAAGACCGTCTGCTGAAGGAAGAAGTCGGCGAAGAAGAGATCGCGGAAGTCGTGTCCTCGTGGACCGGCATCCCGGTCGCGAAGCTCGTCGAGACCGAACGCGAAAAACTGCTCCACCTGCCGGAGATCCTGCATAAGAGGGTCATCGGTCAGGACGAAGGCGTTCGCGCCGTCTCGGAAGCGATCATGCGGGCAAGAGCCGGACTGAAGGATGAATCCCGGCCGATCGGATCGTTCATCTTCCTCGGGCCGACCGGCGTCGGGAAGACCGAACTGGCGAAAGCGCTTTCTGAGGCACTTTTTGACAGCGAAAAGAACATGATCCGGATCGATATGTCGGAGTACATGGAAAAGCATTCCGTCTCGAGACTGGTCGGAGCGCCTCCTGGATACGTCGGTTATGACGAGGGCGGTCAGCTGACCGAAGCGGTCCGGCGGAAACCGTTCAGCGTGATCCTGTTCGATGAGATTGAAAAGGCACATCCGGATGTGTTCAACATCCTCCTGCAGCTTCTGGATGACGGACGTCTGACGGACAATCAGGGGCGTACTGTGGACTTCAAGAACACGGTCGTCATCATGACGTCGAACATCGGGAGTCAGGAACTGATCGAAAACATCCGTCAGGACGGGACGATCGATCCGGAAGTGAAAGAACGGGTCGTCAAGATGCTGTCCGGTTACTTCAAGCCGGAGTTCCTGAACCGGATCGATGACATCATCGTGTTCAGCCCGCTCACCGAAGAGCAGATCGTGAAGATCATCCAGCTGAATTTCGAAGAGATCGAGGACCGGCTCCGTGAAAGAGATATCCATCTCATCCTCACGGACGGCGCGAAACAGAGAATCGCGGCGGAGGCTTACGATCCGGCTTACGGAGCAAGACCGGTGAAACGGTATCTCCAGAGCCACATCGAGAATCAGCTTGCCCAGATGATCATCGCCGGCGACATCGTCGACGGAGACACTGTCCGGATCGATGACCGGAACGGAACGCTGGATTATCAGGTAGAATAAAGGAGACGAGATGACAGAAAAAGAAACGAACGACGGAAGCCGTCCGTCCGACATCAACGGGAATCCCGGACGCCCGACCGGGCAGGACGGGGTGCGCATGCTGGAGCGGATGAACCGTTCTCATGCGCCGATCCGCGCATTCGGCTTCTCTCACCTTACGTGGGAGCCGGGCCTCAGGATTTTGGATGTCGGCTGCGGCGGCGGTCAGACGATCGCGGAGATGCTTGAGCTCGCGCCGGAGAGTAAGATCACCGGAGTGGATTATTCCGAGGTCAGTGTCCGGAGTACGCTTGAGCATAACTCCCGGGCACTCGGGAAACGGCTTGACGTTGTCCGGGGTGATGTACAGGATCTTCCGTTTGAAGGGGATCAGTTCGATCTGGTCACCGGAGTGGAGACCGTGTATTTCTGGCCGGATGTCCGAAAAGGCGTCCGCGAGATCCTGCGCGTGCTGAAACCGGGCGGAAGGATCGCGCTGATGAATGAGACCGATGATCCGGATCCGGAAGGATGGCCGGATTTCCCGGGCTTTTTCCGGATCTACACCGCCGGTGAGCTGAGGCAGATCCTGTCCGAGGAAGGCTTCCGTGAAGTGGAAACGTTTCAAAGCGGAGAAGGCTTTCTGTTCGCCACGGGAATAAAGTAAAAAAGAAGGCTCCCTGCCTTATGGCGTTTGGAGTTCGCTCCAACAGCCGATGACACGGGGCCTTTTTGTCGTTCCTGAGAGGTTATCGGGCAGATCTTCGGCGCAGACCGTTTTCCAGGTGGACGCGCATCGAGTGGCTGCCCGCGATCGGATCGTGGGACTGGAACGCCTGGTATATGGCGCGGTGTTCCTCGAGCACGACCGCGAGGTGGTTCGGTGAAAAATCCGCGTTCGGGGAGCAGTACCGGATGTAGATCCAGTACATGGTGAGCTGCTGCTCGAACTGGCGGTTGTGCGTCGCGGAATCGATGATCCGGTGGAACGCCGCGTTGATGCTGCGCATTTTCATCGCATCGCTTTTTGCCGTGTAAAATTCCATGAATTCGAACGTTTCGGTGAGCTGCGACATCTCTTCGTCGGTGATGCGGTCGACGGCCCAGGCCGCTGCGCGAGACTCGAGGTCGATCTGGATCAGTTCCAGGTCACGGACATCCTGCGGGTCCAGTCCGATGACGATGGCCCCGCGGTTCGGGACCGTTTCGATCAGACCGTTGATCTCCAGCTGACGCAGTGCTTCCCGGACCGGAGTGCGGCTGACGTCATACGTTTCACAGACGCTTTTTTCTGTGAGCCGGGAGCCGCGACGGATCTTTTCCGTCAGGATATCACGAAGAAGCCGGGCAAAAAGCTGCTCGGTCAGGGATTTTTCACTAATCTGGTCTTCTTCCAGGTATTTTACGATGGACATGATTTGCCTCAATGGAATGATTGGAATAATATGTATTGTATACAATTATAGGCGATTTACCGCCGCTGTCAAGAGTGGGAGACCTTCGATCTCCCGGAAAGGGATGAACTGATGAACCGTGAAACCGTAGATGAGATCCTTCGCCGCCTCGAAGCCGCGTATCCGGATGCCCGCTGCGCGCTGGACCATAAAAATGTGTACGAGCTCCTCGTATCGACCGTGCTGTCGGCGCAGACGACGGACAAAAGCGTCAACAAGGTGACGCCGGCTCTGTTTTCGGCGTATCCGGACCCGGAGCATATGGCACAGGCGGATCCGGACGATGTCGCGGCGTACATCCGGACGATCGGGATGTACCGCCAGAAATCAAAGCACATCGTGGCGCTGTCGAAGATGCTGGTCGAGGAATTCGGAGGAAAGGTGCCGCAGGATATGACGCTCCTCCAGAAGCTGCCCGGCGTCGGGCGGAAGACCGCGAACGTCGTTCTGGCCGACGGATTCGGTGAGCCGCATATCGCGGTCGATACGCATGTGTTCCGTGTCTCGAACCGCATCGGGCTCGCGCACGGGAGCGATGTGCGGGAGACGGAGGAACAGCTGATGGAAGCCATCCCGAAAGAGCGGTGGACGGACGCCCATCACATGCTGATCTTCCACGGACGGAACTGCTGCTCGGCGAGAAAACCGAAATGCCAGGAATGTCCGGTGAAGGATCTCTGCGAATTTCCGGTCGAAGAAGTCCGGTAAGAAGGATCCGCAGGGATCCGCTCCGCAGAAAAAAACCCCGGAAAGTCAGCTGTCCGCTTCCTCGGCGGGCAGGAGACCTTTCGGGGTCTGTTTTTTTATCGATGACTGTTTAGTAGAGTTCGCTTCCTTCGTGCAGCACATCGTAATCTTCCATCAGGAATTCGAGAAGATCCATGATCTGGATCCCGTCCTCTGTCTCAGGAGCGCTCCGGCGGAGAGAGATGACGATCTTGTCGTCATTATTTCCGGGCAGCATGTGGAGCGGCGTCAGGCAGCGGTCTTTCAGTTCCTCGGTGTCGAGGCTCTCCGTGACCTGGATGAATTTCCGCTCGCCGTCGCGTTCGGTGACGAAGTCGATGTCGCGGTCCTTCACGAAGCCGTTCGAGACTTCATAGCCGCACCGGAGAAGCTCCAGATAAACGACATTCTCCAGCATGTGGTTGCGGTCGTCCTGCTCCATCCCGATCAGAAGATTGCGGATACCGAGGTCCGTCGCGTAATATTTGCCGTTCGTCTTCTGATAGTCATCCGACAAAATGTCATAGCGTTTGAGATGCTCAAAGAGATACGACTCCAGGATCGAACCGGTATAGGACTGGACGTCCCGCATCTCCGGCGTGCTCTGATATTCGTCGTCATCCATGTACAGCTCAATAAAGCGGCGGCCCATCGACCGGAGCGAAATGTTTTCACCGATCTTCATGCTCATCTCGTTGATGATGTCGCGGAGAAGGCCGATGTCCTCGATCTTTTTTCCGCCGCGGCCCGGCGGGAGCTCGATCAGCTCGCGGAGAACGAGGGCGGAATAGATCCCCTCCATGATCGGCATCGCACGGGAAGGGGTCATTCCAACGTTGGAGATCGCCGGCATGCCGCCGAACTCGAGATACAGTTCGAACAGATCCTCCGGACGGAAACGTCTTCCGTCCCACGCTATGATGCTTTTTCTATTCCCGTCTTTTCCCAGGTTTTCCACGCGGAATTCGCAGAAATCCAGATATTCCCGGAACGACAGCGGGAACATCTTGATGACCGTGATCCCCGTGCTCAGACGGTTTATGGAATCGGACTTCAGGAGCTTCCCGTTCGCCGTCGCGACATAAATGTCGCAGTCGGCTTCTTCCAGGATCTGAGACAGCGCTTCCTGCCAGCTGTCGACGTGCTGGATCTGATCCAGGAAAAGGTACATCTTCTGATCCGGCAGGAGCTGCGCATGCACCATGTCCAGAAGCTCCTGCTGCGTGTACTCCCGGAAGCGGAACTGCTCGAAATTGATTTCAATGATCTGATCCCGCCGGATCCCCGTTTCCAGCAGATGCTGGACCATCAGCTTCATCAGGCAGGACTTTCCGGTGCGGCGCATGCCGGTGATCACCTTGATCCTGCCGTTGTCCTGGCTCCGGATCAGCTTCTGAAGATACAGCGGTCTTTGATTTAGTTGTTTGCCAGTCTGGATCATGATTTACCTCTTTTTCAGTACTAATAATAATAACACACTCGTTCGGTTTATGGAAGAAAATGATGGTATAATAATCGGGTCGGCAGACAAAAGGAGGAACAGATGGAAAAGAGCAGACTGGAGCAGCAGTTTCGATTCGCGCTGGAGATCGACAAGGAAAAGCGCATCCTGCGTCAGACGACGAAAAGCGGGATGGCGGGGAAGGAAAACGATGCGGAGCACGCGTGGCACATGGCGGTCATGGCCATGGTGCTGAAGGAATACGCGAACGAGGAGATCGACGTTCTGCGGACGATCGAGCTGGTCCTGACGCACGATCTCGCGGAGATCTACGCCGGCGATACGTACGCCTATGATGAAGAGGGGAAAAAAGATCAAAAGGAGAGAGAGAACAGCGCGGCGGAGCGCCTGTTCGGACTTCTCCCGGACGATCAGAAGGATTATTTCCTCGGCCTGTTCCGTGAGTTCCAGGAGTGTGAGACGCCGGAAAGCCGGTTCGCCAACGCGCTCGACAATGTCCAGCCCGCGATGCTGAACGCGTCGAACAGCGGGGGAGACTGGCGTTCGCACGGCGTGAAGCTCAGCTGGATCCTGAAGAGGAACGAGAAGACCGGGAAGGGCTCTGCCGCGCTGTGGGACTATTCCAGAGAACATTTTATCCGGCCGAATGTCGAGGCCGGCGCGATCGAAAGCGATATGGAGCTGTAAAATAAAAAATTTCCCGTTTCCGGTATTTCCGGGAACGGGAAATCTGTATTTTTGAGGATCCTGCGGGCCGGTCCTATTTGTTTTTCCCGCAGCAGTTCTTATATTTTTTTCCGCTCCCGCAAGGGCACGGATCGTTCCTTCCGATCTTCTTCGGTGCGTGATAGATCCGGGAACGCTTGTATTCCTTTGTCAGTTCGGCGCGTTCGTCTTCCGTGAACACATTGTTCCACGCTTCCAGTGTATAGAGGTGATCCGCGTTCGCCTTCAGCATGTTTTTGTAAAGCGCTTTGAAGTCGATATCCAGGGCGACTTCCGTCTCTTCCGTGACGCTTTCCGGATCCAGATCGCAGCCTTCCTTCAGGCTTTCCTGGACGCCGTCGAGGAACCCGGTGAAGATGACTTCGCGGACGCCGTATTTTTCCGACAGATCCCTGACCGTGCCGGTGAGCTTCTCGTCCTTATGGTTCAGGATGTCTGTGTAGATTTTTTTCTCCGCACCGGAATATTCCTCCCAGAACGCGTCGACCGTGCTGTTCGTCTGGTTTTTCAGTGTTTTTTCCCATTCGCTGTAAAGACTCATGATCTACCTCCCGCTTTTCAGTCTGCACATGATCTCCGCGGCATCGCCGACGATCGCGCTCCCGGTCGGCAGCCTGCCGGCTCCCGGACCGTACAGCATCGTCTCGCCGATCGCGTCGCCGTAGACGAGGATCGCGTTCATCTCATTGTCGACCCTGGCAAGAGGGCTGCTCAGCGGGATCTCTTCCGGCTTAACGCTGTAGTGGAGCTCCCCGTTTTCGTCAAGCTTTGCGTGGGCGACCAGCTTCAGGCGGCAGTTCTGGTCCTTCGCGAGAACAAGGTCCGCCTTCGTGAT
Source organism: Anaerovoracaceae bacterium (assembly GCA_050946555.1). Classification (GTDB taxonomy): domain Bacteria; phylum Bacillota; class Clostridia; order Peptostreptococcales; family Anaerovoracaceae; genus Aminicella. The sequence goes on from JBMNVA010000001.1 coordinate 12,494, forward strand.
GTTCGTCACACCTTCGCGAGGAATATCCTGCGGCGGGATATAGCGGTCAAACGCGAGCGCCATCAGGATCGTCAGCTTGTTGGCGGAATCGATCCCTTCCACGTCCGCCGTCGGATCCTGCTCGGCAAAGCCGTTGTCCTTCGCCTGCTGAAGGGCTTCTTCATAAGAGATCCCGGTCTCCGCCATCTTCGTCAGGATGAAATTTGTCGTTCCGTTGACGATGCCGATGATCTCCGTAAAGTGATTCGCGATCAGGGCATCCTGGATCGTCGTCAGGATCGGGATGCCGCCGCCGACGGTCGCTTCGATCCGGAGATCGACATCGTGTTCCTTCGCCGTCTGCATCAGTTCCTGATAGTTGGCAGCGATCGCGGCCTTGTTCGGGGTCACGACGCTCTTGCCGTTTCTGAGTGCCGTCAGCATGAACTCCGTCGCCGGATGGATCCCGCCCAGCGCCTCGATGACGATATCGGTATCGCTGTCTGTCAGGATCGTATCGGCATCGGTCGTGACGATGTCCTTTGGAACATGGTGTGCTTCGATCGCTTTCTCGTTGATCTCGAGCACATGGGAGATCTCATATTCGGCTCCGATCCGTTTCTGGATCAGATCTCTGTTTTCGATCAGGATGTCGTAGGCACCGCCGCCGACAGTGCCCAGGCCGAGGATTGCAAGCTTGAATTTCTTTGCCATAGACGCCTCTCTTCTCTGAGTTGTATTTTGCTGCAGCACGTTTCGGAGGAGAGATCCTCGCAGAATCCGTGCTTATTGGATTATATAACAAAAAATAATCGTTGTCTCTATTTTTGCCATTATTAAATTTTTAACATTTTCTGAGGTGCAAAGCACAGGGAGAGTGTATAATAGGCCGGTGGGAGGGAAAGCTTCCCGCAAAACTTGAGAAAGGAAGAATCTCCTTCGTCCGGAGAGAAGCCTCTGCCGGCGGGGAGCGGAACAAAATGGCACTTCATATTGTTTTTGTCGAACCGGAGATCCCGCCGAACACGGGGAATATCGCAAGGACCTGTGCCGCGACGAACTCCGTGCTCCATCTCGTCCGGCCGCTCGGTTTCAACATCGACGACCGCTCGCTGAAGCGGGCGGGACTGGATTACTGGCCGTATGTCAAACTGGAGGTCCACGAGAACCTGGAGGCGTTTCTCGAGGAATATCAGGGGAGGAGGATGTTTCTCTCCACGACAAAAGGGACCCGCTATTACACCGAAGTTTCGTACCGGGATGAAGACATGCTGCTGTTCGGGAGAGAGACGCGGGGGCTCCCGAGGGATTTCATCGCTGCTCACCGGGATCAGACGATCCGGATCCCGATGAGCAGAAACACGCGTCTGCGTTCGCTGAACCTGGCAAATTCCGCAAATATCGTTCTTTTTGAAGCACTTCGCCAGCTGGGTTTTCCTGACTTGAAATAGCATTGTGCAGCATGGTATAATCCTTGCTAGGAGGGGGAAGGCTATCATGAAACTTGGTTACGAGCTGACAATAAAGCAGACTCAAAAACTGAACATGACGCCGGAGCTGATTCAGGCTATTAAGATCCTTCAGCTCAATACAATTGATCTCCAGAATTATGTGCAGAAGGAGCTTGAGGAAAACCCGATCCTGGAAGTAAAGGATGACGGTTCTGACGATAGACGTGAGGAATTCGACTATCGGGACACGATCGTCGAGGACGATTACGACGATCTGAAATTCCGGCAGTGGGAGACCTCGCCGGACAAGGAAACGATTGATTACGAGCGGTTTGTCACCGCGGAAGAGACACTGCAGGATTCCCTGCTGCGCCAGCTCCAGCTGTCCGGTCTGGATCAGGAAAGGGAACGCATCGGACGAGGCATCATTGAAGCGATCGATGAGAACGGATATCTCAAGACCGGGATCGATGAGATGACGAAGATCTGCGGCTGCTCCTGCAAAACGCTGGAGGATGTGCTGTCCGTCATCCAGAGCATGGAGCCGACCGGAGTCGGGGCGAGGAACCTTCAGGAATGCCTGATGATCCAGCTCCGGGAGAAGGGGTGCCTGACAGAAGACCTCCAGTATATCATTGAGAACATGCTGGAAGACGTCGCGGCGAACCGGATCTCCAAGATCGCCCGGAGCATCCATGCGAGTTCGGCGGAAGTCCAGGACATGATCGATGAGATCCGGGATCTGGAGCCGAAACCGGGCCGCCAGTACGCCGGGTCGGAGCCGACGCGTTACATCGTGCCGGACATCATCGTCGAGAAGGAAGACGGGGAGTATGTGATCTGGAGCAATGACCGCAGCGTTCCGAAGCTCATGGTCAGTTCCTATTACAAGAATCTCCGCACACAGGCGAAGAAGGATGAGGATCTGAACAAGTATCTGACCGGCCGTTTCAACTCTGCCGTCTGGCTCATCCGGAGCATCGAGCAGAGGAAGCAGACGATCCTGAATGTCGCGACCGCGATCGTTCATTACCAGATCGATTTTTTCGAAAAAGGAGAGAAATACATCCGGCCGCTGACGCTGAAGCAGATCGCGGAGGAACTGAACATCCATGAATCGACGGTGAGCCGCGCGATCAGCGGGAAATTCATGCAGAGCCCGCGGGGCGTCTATGATCTGAAATACTTCTTCAGCAGCGGCGTCGAGTCCGGAAGCGGGGACGGCATCTCCAGCAACAGCGTGAAGAGCATGATTCGCGACTTTATTGAAAACGAAGATACGAGGAAGCCGCTTTCCGACCAGGAAATGGCCGACCGGCTGAAAGACCGGGGCGTCAAGATCTCCCGCCGGACGGTCGCGAAGTACCGCGAAGCCATGGGGATCCAGCCGTCGTCCCGCCGAAAGAGATATTAATTAGTGCACGATTTTTCAAAATATTTCCTATTATCAGGAGTCAGGAGGAAAAACATGAAAAAGACAGTAAAGGATATCGACGTCAAGGGGAAAAAGGTGATCGTCCGCTGTGATTTCAATGTTCCGATGCAGGATGGAAAAATCAGTGATGACACAAGGATCCGCGCCGCGCTTCCGACGATCCAGTATCTGATCGAGCAGGACGCCTGCGTCATCCTGATGTCACATATGGGCAGACCGAAGGGTGAGCCGAAGATGGAGTTCACGCTGAAGCCGGTTGCAGAGCGTCTCTCCGAGCTCCTCGGGAAAGATGTCCAGTTCGTTTCCAGCCCGGTCGTCGTGGATGATAACGTGAAAAAAGCAGCGGCGGAGCTGAAGCCGGGCGATGTCATGCTGATCGAGAACGTCCGCTTCCGGAAAGAAGAGACGGACAACGATCCGGCATTTGCCAAAGAGCTCGCATCTCTCGCAGAGATCTTTGTTCAGGACGCGTTCGGGACCGCACACCGCGCGCACGCGTCGACCGCAGGGATCGCCGATTACCTGCCGGCCGTCTCGGGCTTCCTGATCGAGAAGGAAGTCAAATTCCTGGGTGACGCCGTCGAATCGCCGGAGCGTCCGTTCGTTGCGATCATGGGCGGCGCGAAAGTCGGAGACAAGATCCCGGTCATCGAGAATCTTCTGACGAAGGTCGACACGCTGATCATCGGCGGCGGCATGGCATATACCTTCTACAAGGCGCAGGGCCTGGAGATCGGCACCTCGATTCTCGATGAGGCGAGCATCGATCTCTCCAAATCGCTGCTTGAGAAGGCAAAAAAAGCCGGTGTCAAAATGCTTCTTCCGATCGATGTCGTCTGTGCGGACGAGTTCAAGAATGACGCGAAATCCGAGACCGTCGACTACGACAAGATGCCGAAGGATATGATGGGAATGGACATCGGACCGAAGACCGTCGCGTTGTATTCGGACGAGATCAAGAACGCGAAGACCGTTGTCTGGAACGGACCGATGGGCGTCTTCGAGATGCCGAACTTCGCCAAAGGAACGAAAGCGGTCGCAGAAGCCCTTGCGGATTCCGATGCGGTCTCCATCATCGGCGGCGGCGACTCCGCGGCGGCGGTGACACAGTTCGGACTCGCGGACAAGATGTCCCATATTTCGACCGGCGGCGGCGCTTCTCTCGAGTTCCTCGAAGGAAAGACGCTCCCGGGGATCGCTGTCATCGAAGATAAATAAAGCTCACATTGCGTTAGGAGGAATCAATCATGGCAAGAGAACTTCTGATTGCCGGAAACTGGAAAATGAATATGACGAGAAGCGAATCGAAGGAATTCGCGTCACAGCTGAAGGGCCTTTTTGCCAAAAAGTCCTTTGACGGGATCAACTGCGCGGTGATCGCGCCGTACACCGATCTCGACGTGATCAAGGCGGAATTCGCCGGTTCCGATGTCAAAGTCGGCGCGGAGAACGTCCACTTTGAAGATTCGGGCGCATTCACCGGGGAAGTTTCGCTTCCGATGCTGAAGGAACTCGGGATGGACTACATCATCATCGGCCATTCCGAACGGCGTCAGTACTTTGCGGAGACAGATGAGACCTGCTGCAAAAAGCTGAAAAAAATCTTCGCAGACAGTGACATCATTCCGATCCTCTGCGTCGGAGAGAACCTCGAGCAGCGCGAGAGCGGCCAGGAAAAGGCGATCGTCGAGGGACAGCTGAAGAAGGATCTTGACGGGGTCGCGGCGGAAGACGCGGCGAAGATGGTCATCGCGTACGAGCCGATCTGGGCGATCGGGACCGGGAAGACCGCGACGCCGGAGCAGGCGGAGGATATGTGCGGAGAGATCCGCCGGATCATCGCCGGTCTATACGACAGCTCGGTCGCGGAAAAGATCACGATCCAGTACGGCGGAAGCGTCAAGCCGGAGAACGCGAAGGAGATCCTCGGCAAAGAGGATATCGACGGTGCTCTCGTCGGCGGAGCCAGCCTGAAGGCGGATAAGTTCTACGCGATCTTTGAGGCGGCTGCGGAATAAGCCGTTGGAACGAGCCGGATTTTCGGGGCTTTCTGTCAAAAAAATAACGAAAAACCGCCGTGGAGCGCAGGCCCCGCGGCGATTTTGTTGGAATTTCTAAATCAGTGAATTGAACTATGCAAATAATCGGAATTGTCTATATCATTTGACAAGCCTAAAAGCCCCGTATCCTCTTGATTTTAGCGGTTTCATATGGTAGATTAAAAAAGGTTTTCATGATATTAGGAGGTAATTTTCAATGTATACAGCTTTAATGGTGATTCTCGGAATCGTCAGTGTCATTGTCATCCTGAGCATCCTGTTCCAGTCCGGAAACAGCGACGGCCTCTCCGGCTCGATCGCGGGCGGCGCAGAACAGCTTTTTGGGAAAAAGAAGAGTCGTGGTTATGAGGCGATCCTCAGCAAGATCACGATTGTCTTCTCCGTTATTTTTATTATTTTGTCACTCGCGCTGGTAGCGATCGGAGAATAGAGAGTCGGGCCCGCTGTTTTTTTAACTGAGGGGCACCTGATCGTTCTTCCATGAGTTAGAGTGATGAAAAAGCGCGCTGCGCTTTTTTATTCTATCCGCTTAAGAAAAGGAGGGGGTTGAATTATGAAATTAGTAGCACCTATCTGTGCCCTGATCGCGCTTCTGACCGCGTTTGGTCTTGCCATGTGGATCAAGAACCGCGACGCCGGAGACGATAAGATGGGTAACGGAAGGATGCAGCAGATTGCCGGTTATATCCGGGAAGGTGCGTTCGCATTTCTGAAGAGAGAATACCGTTTCATGGCGGTCGTTATTATCGTGATTTTCTTTGCGCTGGGATTCGGGATTGACTGGACTACAGCCGTGCTTTATGTCTGTGGTGCACTCCTTTCCGTTCTCGCAGGTTTCTTCGGAATGAACGTTGCGACACTCGGTAATGTCCGCACGACGAACGCGGCGGCAGAATCCGGAATGCCGCGTGCTCTGAAGATCGCGTTCCGCAGCGGCTCGGTCATGGGCCTCTGTGTTGCGGGACTCGGGCTTCTGGGACTCGGCACGATCTTCTGTGTGCTGGATCTTGCGAAGGTCGTCCAGTGTGTGACCGGATTCGGATTCGGCGCATCCTCGATGGCGCTGTTCGGACGTGTCGGCGGCGGGATCTACACCAAAGCGGCGGATGTCGGCGCGGACCTCGTCGGTAAAGTCGAAGCGGGGATCCCGGAAGACGATCCGCGGAACCCGGCGGTTATCGCAGACAACGTCGGCGACAACGTCGGCGATGTCGCAGGCATGGGTTCGGACCTGTTCGAGTCTTATGTCGGTTCCATCATTTCCGCGATCACGCTCGCGGCGGTCGCAGTGCAGGATGCCGCGGTCAATTCCGCGTTTGATGAACGCACGGCGGCACTGTTCCCTCTCGTTCTCGCGGCGATCGGTCTGATCGCTTCGGTCATCGCGATCCTGATGATCCGCGGCGGCGGCAAAAATTCCAATCCGGCCGGGCAGCTGAACCTCGCAACATATATCAGTGCGGCGATCGTAATCGTCGGTTCGATCCTGCTGAGCAAGAACATGCTGGGAAGCTACAGCTATGCATGGGCGATCATCGCAGGTCTGATCGTCGGTGTTGCGATCGGCAAGATCACAGAGATCTATACATCCGGTGATTACAAATACGTTAAGAACATCGCGGAAGAATCCCAGACCGGCGGTGCGACGACGATCATCAGCGGGATGAGCGTCGGAATGATGTCCACGATGTGGCCGATCATCTGCATCGTTGCAGGGATCTATGTAGCATACTATTTCGCAGGCATTTACGGAATCGCGCTTGCTGCGGTTGGGATGCTGTCCATCACGGGAATCACCGTTGCGGTCGATGCATATGGCCCGGTCTCCGATAACGCCGGAGGAATCGCGGAGATGTCCGAACTTCCGCCGGAAGTCCGTGAGATCACCGATAAGCTGGATGCTGTCGGAAATACAACAGCAGCGATCGGAAAAGGATTTGCGATCTGCTCCGCTGCACTGACCGCGCTTGCTCTGTTCGTTTCGTTCGCACAGGTCGCGGATCTGAAGACGATCGACCTGCTGAACCCGATCGTCATCATCGGACTGTTCATCGGTGCGATGCTGCCGTTCATCTTCTCGGCGATGACGATGAGTTCCGTCGGAAAAGCGGCGAACCAGATGATCGAAGAAGTCCGTAGACAGTTCCATGAGAAGCCGGGGATCATGGAGAGGACCGAGACGCCGGACTATGCGAAGTGCGTTGACATTTCCACGAGTGCGGCGCTGAAGGAAATGATCGTGCCTGGTCTGATGGCGATCATCGTCCCGATCGTGGTTGGATTTGTACTCGGACCGAAGGCTCTTGCCGGTATGCTGGCCGGAGCGCTCGCTTCCGGAGTCCTGCTCGCGATCATGATGGCGAACGCAGGCGGCGCGTGGGACAACGCGAAGAAGTACGTCGAAGAAGGACACTACGGCGGCAAGGGATCCGAGACCCACAAGGCAACGGTCATCGGAGATACCGTCGGCGATCCGTTCAAGGATACATCCGGTCCGTCCATCAACATCCTCATCAAGCTGATGACGATCGTTTCACTGGTCTTCGCACCGGTGTTCGGAAACGGACTTATCGGATTCTAATTCCGTTTTATCAGGAAAGTGGAGCTGCAAGGCCGGAAAGCACCGGACCTGCAGCTCTTTTTTTCGAGGTGGGATCATGAGTAAAAAACAGAAAGCAGTAAAGACGAATGCGATCCGCATCGTGGAGTCGAACGGGATCGCGTACGAGGAAAAAACATATGACGCGTCCGGCGGCTTCGTCGACGGCATCACCGCTGCCGCGAAGACCGGGACGGAGCCGGAGCGATGCTTCAAGACGCTCGTCCTTATCGGACACAGCGGCGAAAATGTCGTCTGTGTGATCCCGGTCGCGGAAGAGCTCGATCTGAAAAAAGCGGCGAAGGTGTTCCATGAAAAAAATGTGGAAATGATCCACGTCAGGGATATCACGAAAACGACCGGATACATCAAGGGCGGGTGTTCTCCGATCGGCATGAAGAAGCTGTTCCCGACAGCGATCGATGAAACGGCGCTGCTGTTCGACCGGATCGCGGTGAGCGGCGGAAAGATCGGCCTTCAGATCGAACTCGATCCGAACGAGCTCGCCGGCCTTGTGAACGCGGTGTTCGCGGATCTGACCCGATAAGTTTATTCTTTGTTAACAATAGATGAACCTTTTGTCAGTCCTCTTTGCAAAATGACGGCATTGTGTTAAAGTTTACGTTATGAACAGGTATCTGATGACATTTCTCATATCCATGGTCCCGGTCGTGGAACTGCGCGGGGCGATCCCGGTCGGGATCGGACTCGGCATCGAGCCGCTGACGGCAGCGATCCTTTCTGTGATCGGGAACATGATCCCTGTGCCGTTCATCATTCTGTTCATCCGCTCGATCCTGAGCTGGCTCAGGAAGAGAAGTCCGCGGCTGAATGCCTGGGTCACGAGACTGGAGGAAAAAACGCAGATCAAGGCGGAAAAAGTGCAGCGCTACGAGAAGATCGGTCTCCTGCTTTTTGTCGCGATCCCGCTTCCGGGGACGGGCGCCTGGACAGGGGCGCTGATTGCGGCGATGCTGGATATGCGTCTGAAGAGCGCGGTGCCGATGATTTTTCTCGGGATCCTGATCGCGGCGACGATCGTCACGATGCTGACGATCGGGATCATCCGCTTGTGACGCCTTTTGATAAGGAACAAAAAGAGACTGGGGGATCCCGGTCTCTGTGCTTTTACAAGTCAGCTTAAGCTTCGTTTGACTGGATCACGAGGAGCGTTCCTTCCCGGAAGGAGATCCGGCAGGAGCTCCCGGTGATCTCGTTGCTCACGCCGAGTGTGGTATCGGGTGTGAGAAGATGTTCCTTCAGCGGGTATTTCGTCCCTGTCAGAGTGAGTCCGGCCACGTTCCCGCCATAGGCGATGAGACCGAGATACTGGTAGGAATCCTTCTGCACGGTATAGCTCCCGGGGCCTTTCAGGAAGACGCGATTCGTCCCGTCGAGGAGGATCAGGGGATCGATTCGGCCGAGATATTTCCGGAGCAGACCGAGGTTCCCCATCGTGTGATCGAGCCGGCCGCCGAGGCCGCCGAGGATGGTGACATCGTGAAGCCCCGACTCATAAGCGAGGTCGAGTGCCGCTTCCGTATCGGTCATGTCTTTTTCTGCCGGGAGAAGGATGGGATCGCGGTCTTCCGGCCGCGCTGCGGAATCGAAGTCGCCGATCATGCGGGTCGGACGGATGCCGAGGCGCCGGGCGATGAGATAGCCCGCGTCGGCGGTGATGACTTCCGAATACGCGGAAGGGTCGATGGAAAGCCGTTCCGGCTGCTCGACCCGGGATGTGATGATCAGACATTTTTTTGTCATAAAAAGCCCTCCGGTTGTGAAGATCGGTAGAATTATTATATAATGAGTACAGAAAATTGTTAAGTATTTTCCTAGTTCAGAAAGGGGTATTATGAATTACATCGTTCAGGAAAAGACCGGCGTCATGCGCGCGATCGCGAGAAAAGAGCTCGCCGGGAACTGGCTCCCGGTAGCGCTCGGCGTTTATCTTTACTATGTACTGATCGAGGCGATCCCGTCGGCCTTAGAGCTTTTCGTATCGGTCGGGAAGATCTCGAGCTACAATGCGATGCTCGGTGAGACGGTCACCAGTTCGTATCTTTCGCAGATCTATATCCTCATGATGAGCGGAGCGTTCAGCTTCGGGCTCTACAGTTTCCTGCTCGCGTTTTTCCGTAAGAAGGACATCGACATCGGGCACATCTTCGACGGGTTTTCCTTCTACGCCAAGGCGCTCGCGCTGTCACTCGTCGTGTACATCTTTACGATGCTGTGGTCGCTGCTCCTGATCGTCCCGGGCATCATCGCGGCCTACCGTTACAGCCAGGCGATGCTGATTCTCGTCGACAATCCGGAAAAAGGGATCATGCAGTGCATCAATGAAAGCAAACTGCGGATGATGGGGAACAAATGGAAGCTGTTTTCCCTCCAGATCTCGTTCATCGGATGGATCATGCTTGCGGCGATCCCCGCTGTTATCTTTATTGTTGTATTGCAGACGGCTCTCGGTACCGTCCATCCGGCGATCAAGTTCATCGCGCTCCTTATTTTTATCATTCCGCTGATCTTCCCGATCACTTATTTGAGCACCGCGCAGGTGATCTTTTATGAACTCCTGACCGGGCATCTGAGGACAAAAAGGGATACGCAGACGGCGTGGGACCAGTTCGCCACGCAGGGCGGACATCAGAACTACGGCGGCTATCCGAGCCGGCCGGGTGAATGGGGGCCGGATACCGCACGGGAGACCGGAACGTGGAATTACGGCGGGAACCCGACATTGGGGACTTCTTCGAATGCACCGACTTCTTCGAATGCGCCGGTCTTTGTGCAGAGCGTCTCCGAGACGCCGCGGACCGTGGAAGCGTACGGATCTTCTCCGGTGGATGCGGCAGAAGCCGGAGCGGAGACCTCCGGCGCCGCGCAGGGGGTCGAACATGCGGAGCCTCCGCGGACCGTCGAGATCGATTCGGCGCCGGAAGATCCGGGGAACCCGCCGGATGCCCCGGCGGAATAACGCATCGGATGCGCAGCAGACGTAAGCACCGGATGCCCCGGAAAAAATTAGACAAAAAAATCATGCTGCTTTCCGCAGGAACTCTGGTGACAGAGCACCCGGAAAGCAGCATTTCTATTTTCCGAGTTGACGCAGGATGCGCAGCATGTCTTCCGGGAGCGGAGCGCTCGCGACGATCCGGGTCTTATACACCGGATGAAAAAATTCGAGGCGCGACGCGTGGAGCGCCTGACGGTCGATGAGTTCCGATCCTCCGCCGTAGAGCGGATCGCCCAGCACCGGATACCCGAGGTGTGACAGATGGACGCGGATCTGGTGCGTCCGTCCCGTCTTCAGCAGGAGCGAAACGAGCGTATACCCCTCGGGGAAGCGCTCCAGGACCCGGACATGGGTGACAGACGGTTTCCCGTTCGGGATGACCGCGCGTTCGACGGCGTCTTCCTGCGGCTTCCCGATCGGAAGATCGATCGTAAAGCGGTCTTCCGGGATCAGGCCGCGGACGATCGCCGTGTACATTTTGATCAGACCGCTCCCGTGCATCTGGCGCGTCAGGTCATCCTGCGCATGGGAGTTCTTTCCGACGATCAGGAGACCGCTCGTATCCATATCGAGGCGGTTCACAAAGCGGATCTTGAACCGCTCGTCGTGTTCCCGCATGTATTTCATCAGCCCGTTCGCGATCGTGTGGTCCGAGTGGCCCTTCGTCGGATGGACCGTGTAGCCGGCCGGCTTGTCGATGATCAGGAGATCGCGGTCCTCGTACACCGGGCGGATCGGGATGTCCTCCTCCGGGAAGTGGCTTTCTTCCTGCGGGAGCAGGACGCGGATCACATCGCCTTCCTTCAGCGTCATCCAGCCCTCGAACGGTTCCTCATTCAGGAGGACGAGCTTCTGGCTCTTCAGTTTCGCAAGCAGGCGGGACGAAAAATCGAAGTGGCGCCGAAGTAATCTTCGGACGCCGCTTCCTTCCTCATCTTTTTGTACGATATAAGTAAATTCTCTCATGCTTTCGGCTCATTACAGAAATTTGTCTTTTACTTTCGTCCAGAAATCGTATCCCTCAAAACGCATCAGGTAGATCTGCGTATCGGAGATCTCGACCTTCATCTCGGTGACGTGATCGTAATCGACCGCGACGCCGTCCCGGAAGATCTTCAGGCACGGGTTGTCGCCCATGTCCGGCTGGATCCCGAGCGGGAGGTCGGACGGCAGCAGGATGCTCGACGTGAACGCGCGGTAGGCGGTCGTGTTCATCGGGGCGATCGGCGTGACCTGGAGAAGGTTCAGCCTCGGGTCGACGATGCTCCCGCCGAGGGAATAGTTGTGCGCGGTGCTACCGGCAGAGGTCGCGATTAGAAGACCGTCGCCGGAGAAGCGTTCGATGAATTCGCCGCCGATCGAAAGATTGACATGGACGTTGTGAAGATCTTTTTCACGGATGATCACTTCGTTCAGCGCCTGGATCACTTCATTCGTCCCGTTCGCGGTGACGACGAGCCGGACCGTGTTCAGCGGCTGCAGCGTGTAGTAGCCCTGCTTGTAGTTGAAGATGAAGTCATCGATCTGATTCGGACTGATCTCTTCGAAGAAGCCCAGGTGGCCGGTGTTGATGCCCATGATCGGCTGCTGCGGGAAATCATACTTGTGGATCGCCTCAAGGAACGTTCCGTCGCCGCCGATGCAGATGACAAGACCGGCATCCCGGTCGTATTCATCCAGGACATCGAATCCCGAACCGTCCAGCTTTTTTTTCAAAAGCTCATACGTCGTGAGTGACGGCGGATTTCCATTTTTGTAGATAAAGATGGCTTTGTTCATGATACTCCTCCTTTTCGGACGGTGCCCCGGGTCGGGATCAGAGAAGTCCGGTGAATTCCCGGACGAGTCCGTCGAACGTCGTCAGAGCGAGTTCGACCGGTTCTTCCGATGACATGTCGACACCGGCGATCTTCAGAAGCTCGACCGGGTAATCGGAGCTTCCGGAAGCCAGGAACTTCAGGTATGCGTCCCGTGCAGGAGCGCCTTCGGTCAGGATCTTTCCGGCGATCGCGTTCGCGGCCGAGTAGCCGGTCGCATACTGATAGACGTAGAAATCGCGGTAGAAATGCGGGATCCTCGCCCATTCATACTGGATCAGGTCGTCGTGCGTGAGCGCCGGCCCGAAGTACTTCGTGTTCAGGCTGTCGTACAGCTCGCTCATGGACTCGGCCGTCAGGGATCCGCCTTCTTCCACCGTCCGGTGGACCTGGTCTTCGAACTCCGCGAACATCGTCTGGCGGAACAGAGTCGTGCGGAACTCTTCCAGATACATGTTGAGGAGATACTTTCGCATCTCCGGATCCGTCTCCGTTTTCAGCAGGTACTTCATCAGGAGCGTCTCGTTGACCGTCGATGCGACCTCTGCGGTAAAGATGGAGTGATCGCCGTAGGTGAACGGCTGCTCCCGGCGGGTGTAGTACGAGTTCATCGAGTGGCCCATCTCATGGACGAGCGTGAACACGTCCTGGAGATCCCGGCTGTAATTCATCAGGACAAAAGGAGCGCTGTCATAGGAGCCGAAGCTGTACGCGCCGCTCGTCTTGCCTTCGTTTTCATAAATATCGATCCAGCGGGAGTCGATGCCGTGCTGGAAATCGCGGAGATAATCCTCGCCGAGCGGAGCGAGCGCCTTTTTCGCGATCTCGACCGCTTCGTCGAATTCGACGGTGCGTTCCGGAAGCTCGATCATCGGAACGTAGATGTCGTACATCTTGAGCTCGTCATAGCCGAGAATCTTTTTCCGGCAGCTGACGTAGTCATAAAGTGCCGGGAGGTGACGGTTCACGGCATGGACGAGACTGTCGTAGACCGATTCCGGAATGTTTCCGGAATCGAGCGCTGCGTTCCTCGCGGAAGAGTAGTGCCGGACGCGGGCGGAGATGCAGTCGGATTTGACGCTGCCGGAATAATTCGCGGCGATCGTGTTGATAAGCTTCTGATAGGAATGGTAGCATGCTTCATAGGCGTCTTTCCGGACCCGGCGGTCGTGGGACCGCATGAACTTGATGTAATTGCCGTGGGTCAGTTCGATGTCTTCCCCGTTTTCATCCCGTACCGTTCCAAATTTCATATCCGCGTCGTTCAGCATCGTGAAAACATTGTTCGGCGTTTCCAGCGCCTCGCTGAACTGTGCGAGGAGCGCTTCCTCCTTATCCGAGAGGACGTGCGCTTTCTGACGCATCGCGTCCTCCAGCACATGGCGATACACGGCGAGACGCGGCTCTTCCTCAAGGAAAGCGCGGACCGTCTCCTCGGGGATCATCGTGAGCTCCGGCGTCAGGAAGCTGGTCGCCGCAGCGATCTCCGAGATCGCGTGGACGACGCGCCCGAACATTTCCTGCTGCTTTGCGACGCGATTGTCTTCATCCAGCTTCATCCTCGCGTATACGAAGACGCGTTCCAGGATCTGGTTCATCCGGTCATTTTCCTCCAGCGCGTCCGCGAGAGACGACGCCGAATCCGCAAGATGTCCGCGGAACCGGCCGAGCTCGCCGGACAGGCGGACGGACTCGTTCAGATCGTTTTCCCATTTATCATCGGAGTCGTACATCGACTCGATATTCCATTGGTATTCAGAATTGATTTCACTTCTCTTTTTAAGTTTTTTCTCTGTCATAATACCTCCTGTTTCGTAATCTTCTTTGATTTTACCACCATGCAGGCTGCTTACTCAACCTTTTCGGGGCATCTTGTTAAAGCGGGCGGAATTGAGGTATAATACTATCCAAAGTGTTATTTTTTACAAAGGTGACAAATGATGACAAAAGATGATTTCTATGAGCTTTTAGGTATCGACCAGCCGCGCGATTTTCAGTTCTTTGAGAACATTGCCGAGCTTCTGGAGAATCCGGTCGAGATCCGGGACGAACTCCTGGAGGAGCTGCTTCTCGAGATCGACATGGAGACGTTTGGAGAACTCATCGAGGATTATTTTGGCAAAATGGAAGAATTCATCCCGGACGAGGAAACAGAATTTTATCTTCTGTTCGAGAATATCTGCCGTTCGCTGACCGGGCTCTCCGGGAGGATCCACTCTGAGCAGGAGGCGGAGGAACGCGCGCTCCTCGCGTCGCAGCTCGCCGGCGAGATCGGAAAATTCCGGGAATGGTATCTTCTGCGGGACTCCGTCGAAGCCGTGTATCCGGATCAGGACCGGGAGACGATCCCGGTGCTCGATGCGCTCGCGGCGAAATGGGAGGAAAAACTGGGAGGAGATCCGGCGACCCTCGATTTCAGCGAGGCGCTCGATTATTCGCTCCCGGACTTTGTGATGACGTTCACCGATGAGCGGGGAGACGGGACGGATGTTCAGTAAAGGATACAGGCTATGAAAAAAACAGCGGTTTTACTTTTTGTCCTTGTTCTTGTCGCGTTCCTGTTGATCATCTCTGTGACGGGTGTGATCGGAGACGTATTTGGCAAGAAATGGGAGATGATCAGCCTCGTCGCGGTCGCCGTGCTGCTGGCGGGCTATTTGATCTGGGACAAACGAAATGAAAAATAAGAGAGGGAGATCCTCTCATCAGAATCAGGGGGAATGACATCAGATGATCACAGCGAGAAAACTGTCGAACGGCGTCAGCGTCGTCATGGAGAAAATACCGCAGGTCCGTTCTGTCGCGATCGGGATCTACTGCGGGACCGGTGCGGTGGACGAGGAGAAGAAATACTCCGGGATCTCACACTTTGTCGAGCACATGATGTTCAAAGGGACGGAGACAAGGTCCGCGCTCGACATCGCGTCGGAGATCGACCGGATCGGCGGCCAGATGAACGCGTTTACCGGCAAGGAAGCGACCTGCTATTACGTCAAAACGCTTTCTGATAATTATGAGCCGGCCGTCGACGTGCTTTCGGACATGCTCGAGCATTCCGTTTTTGAAAAAAAGGAACTCGACCGTGAGCGCGGCGTCATCAACGAAGAGATCAAAATGGGAAAGGACGCACCGGATGATGTCGCCCATGATACACTTCTGGATGTCCTGTTTGAAGGCTCCACGATCGCGAATTCGGTGACCGGGAACAGGACCTCGCTGGATCGGATCACGCACCGCGTGATGCAGGAGTATGTGACACGCGAATACGCGCGCGGAAGCATCGTGATCTCCGTCGCGGGGAATTTCGATGAGGACGAGATGTGCAGCTGCTTCGAGAAACGGCTGAACTCGCTCCGCCCGTCGAAACCGGAGAGGCATTACGTCCACGCGGAGTACCGGCCGAAATACCGGTCCGTCAAGAAGGACATCCAGCAGGCGCATATCTGCCTCGGGACCCGGGCGATCGATCGGAATGATGAACGGACGTACGCGTTCCAGATCCTGAGCAACCTGTTCGGCGGCAGCATGAGTTCCCGGCTGTTCCAGAATATCCGGGAGCGCAAAGGTCTGGCCTACTCCGTTTTCTCCGGAGCCGGCATGTTCTCTCACGACGGATATTTCGAGATCTACGCGGGCGTGGGTCAGGATCATATCCGGCGCGCGGTCGAAGGGATCGCCGAGGAGCTCCGCGGTCTGAGCATTCAGCCGATCACGCAGGCGGAACTGGATTCCTCCCGCGAGCAGCTGAAATCGAGCTATGCGTTCAGTCAGGAAAGCACACAGTCCCGGATGATCGTGAACGGCAGGAACTATCTGCTGCTGGGGAAAGTGTTCCCGCCGGAAGAGGTGATCGAAGCGTATGACAAGGTCGATCTGGAAGCGCTGGAAGAGGTCCGGCAGATGATCCAGGACTTCGATTCCTACTCCGCAGTCGTAGTAAGCAATAAAAGAGTTAATGTAAAATCCATCATGGAAGGAGCTTCGAAATGAACATGAACATCGTCAGTGAGAGCGGGATCGTCCCGGAGTACAAGACGCCGGGAGCTGCCGGATTCGACATTTCCGCCCGGCTGGAGGAGCCATTCGTCCTGAAGGCCGGTGAGCGGGCGCTGATCCCGACGGGCCTGTATTTTGAGGTGCCGGAAGGATATGAAGCGCAGATCCGGGCGCGGAGCGGACTGGCGATCAAGAATGGCATCGGGCTGGTGAACGGGATCGGCACGATCGATGCCGATTACCGCGGTGAGATCAAGGTCCCGCTGATCAACTGGAGCCGTGAGGATGTGACGATCGAAGACGGGGAACGGATCGCGCAGGTCGTGATCTCGCCGGTCATCCAGGTCGATCTGAAGCTGGTCCGTGAGCTCAACGAGACCGAGCGCGGTGCGGGCGGATTCGGCCACACCGGAAAATGACAGGGACGCTTTTGTCCCCGCCTGCTGTTGGGATAACGGAAGGAGTCTTTTGAAATGATCCGAAGAGTGGATCTGGAAAAAAGAGAATATGAGATCTTGTCGGAGCGCGCGATGAAGTCGGCGGAAAGCCGGGGTCGCCGCGAGGAAGAGGAGCCGTGCGAATACCGGACGTGCTTCCAGCGGGACCGGGACCGGATCATCCATTCCAAGGCGTTCCGTCGTCTGATGCACAAGACGCAGGTCTTTCTTTCACCGGAGGGGGATCATTACCGGACGCGTCTGACGCACACTCTGGAGGTGACGCAGGTCGCAAGGACCATCGCCAGGATGCTGAACCTGAACGAGGACCTGGTCGAGGCGATCGCGCTGGGACATGATCTCGGGCATACCCCGTTCGGGCACAACGGGGAGATGATCCTGAACAACATCCATCCGGGCGGGTTCCGTCATAACGAGCAGAGCCTGCGTGTCGTCGACGTGATCGAATTCCACAACGGACGGAGAGGGATGAATCTGACGTGGGAAGTCCGCGACGGCATCCTGAACCATACGGGAGATCTTCCGGTGCAGACACTGGAGGGCGCGATCGTCAAACTGAGCGACCGGATCGCTTATATCAATCACGATATCGATGATGCGATCCGAAGCGGCGTGATCGTGACGGAGGATCTGCCTGCGACATCGATCGAACTGTTCGGGAAACGGCATGGCGAGCGCATCAACAACATGATCGAGAACGTCGTGATCACAAGCGACGGAAAGGATTTTGTCCGGATGGACGACGAACACTGGAAGGAGCTCAATGTACTGAGGAATTATATGTTCGAGCACGTCTACCGGAGCCCGAGCGTCAAGCGGGAAGAAGATCTGCAGCAGGCGGAGACCGTGATCACCGGTCTGTACCGCTACTATGATCAGCATCCGGAGGAGCTGCCGGATGAGATCCGGGACACGATCGCCGAATACGGGACAAAGGAAGCCGTCAAGGATTATATCGCCGGTATGACCGACCGGTACGCGGTAAATGCGTATAAAAAAATCGCTCCGGACGGAGGAAAAATCGAATTCTAAAAAGGAAACCGGCCTCCTGCAGCGAATAATATAATTAGAGGATTCTGTTTTACGGACAAAAGGGATTGGGATGGCATTTTCATACTCCAGCGCATCGATAGAAAATCTGAAAAGCCAGGTCAACATCGTTGACGTGATCGGGCGTGTCGTGCCTTTGAAGAAGGCGGGGTCGAATTTCAAGGGACTCTGTCCGTTCCATAAGGAGAAGACACCGTCGTTTTCCGTCTCCGAAGACCGGCAGTATTTCAAGTGCTTCGGATGCGGTGCGGCCGGAGATGTGATCGAGTTCGAAAAAAAGTATTATAATCTGGATTTCGTCGAAGCCGTGGAAAAGCTGGCGGACGAATACGGGATACACCTTGAGAAAACCGCCGGCTACGATGACACGAAGCAGAAGCGCCTGTATGAGATCAACCGCCTTGCGGCCCGCTACTTTTACCGGGCGTTCACCCAGACGAAGAATCCCGGCTATACGTATATGACGAAACGGGGGATCGAACCGAGGACGCTCAAGATCTTCGGGATCGGATACGCGGACGGCGACTGGCACAGCCTGATGGAATATCTGAAATCCAAAGGCGTTGACGAAAAAACCATGCTTGAGCTCGGTTTGATTTCCGAGAGCAGGGGTAAATTGTATGATAAGTTCCGAAATCGCGTCATGTTTCCGATCATCAACACCAGCGGCAGAGTGATCGGTTTCGGAGGCCGGGCGATCCGTCCGGAAGACAACCCGAAGTATTTGAATTCGCCGGAGAATCTCATTTTTCATAAGAAGAACAACCTCTACGCGCTGAATTTCGCCCGAAAGGCTGCGGGGGAGGAAGGCTTCCTGATCCTCGTCGAAGGATATATGGATGCGATCTCCCTCTACCAGAGCGGGATCCGGAACACGGCGGCGTCTCTCGGGACCGCGCTCACAGAGCAGCAGGCCCGTCTGATCCACCGCTACACCGGGAATGTGGTCCTGTCTTACGATGCGGACAACGCGGGGAGAAAAGCCGCGCTCCGGGGCATCGAGATCCTGAACAAGGAGGGCTGCAAGGTCAGAGTCCTTCATGTGACGGACGGAAAAGACCCGGATGAATTCGTGAAGAAGAACGGACGGGACGCGTTCCTCGAGCTGACAAAAGGAGCTCTGACGTACGCCGAGTACAAGCTGGACGCGCAGCGGCAGGGCCTCGATATGACGACCGAGGAAGGCCGTGCGGAATACATAAAGCGGGCGCTCATGGTCATCGAGGATCTCGATCCGGTCGAAGGGGAGTTTTACAAAAAACGACTCGCAGACGAATTCGGCCTGACGGAAGAGGTCCTGGACAGAGAGCAGGTCGTGCTGGACCGAAAGACGAGGAATCAGAGGACGCGCCCTGAGCGGCGGCGGGACGGACCGGAAACGTCGGATCTTGCGATGAGCCTTCAGGAGCAGACACTGATCCGGATCGCGCTGGAGGATCCGAGGTACTTCGAGCAGTTCCGGAACTATCCGGGACTCATCACGAGTCCGTTCGCCCGGAAGATCCTGAGCCTATATGAAGAGGCAGAAGGGGACGACCCTTCGGAAGAGATCCTGACGCGGCTCACCCCGGACGAGTTCACAGAAGTCCGGAGGATCCAGAATACGATCCCGATCACGGGCGGCTGCAAGGCGATGTTCAAGAGCTGCGTGAACGACTGGAAACGCCGGGAACTGAGACGGAAAGAGCAGGATCTCAGGAACCAGCTGTCGATCGCGGACAGCGAACATGAGAGTGAAAGCTCCAATCAGATCCTTCGGGAGCTGGTTCAGGTGCAGAAGAAAATGAAAGAGTTAAAGCGGTAATTGGAGAAAGAGAAAACATGAGCGAGGAAACAAAAGAGAACATCATGGAAAATGACGCCGCGGAGCCGGTGAAAGATACCGCCCAGATCAAGACGGAGATCGTGAAGCGTCTTGTCAAAATCGGGAAGGCGAACAACAATGTCGTTTCGATCACTGAAGTGGACAGCATCATGGACGGTTTCGAAGATATCGACAAGAATCTGATCGATGATGTCTATGATGAGCTTTTTGCCAAAGGGATCCAGCTGGATTATGAAAACGGCAGCGACGAGGAAGATGACGACGACAATGACGACGCGGAAAAAGACGACGGCATCGTCCTGAAGAAGAACGGGGAGATCGATGTCGACGCGACCGTACCGAAGGGCGTGTCCGTCGATGATCCGGTCCGGATGTATCTGAAGGAGATCGGAAAAGTGCCTCTGCTGACGGCGGAGGAAGAAGTCGAGCTGGCCCGCCGGATGGAGGAGTCGAACGACGAGGAGGCGAAGCAGAAGCTGTGCGAAGCGAACCTCCGCCTTGTCGTAAGCATAGCGAAGCGCTATGTCGGACGCGGGATGCTGTTCCTCGACCTGATCCAGGAAGGGAACCTCGGTCTGATCAAGGCGGTCGACAAGTTCGACTATCATAAAGGATATAAATTCTCGACCTACGCGACGTGGTGGATCCGTCAGGCGATCACCCGTTCGATCGCGGACCAGGCACGAACGATCCGTATCCCGGTGCACATGGTCGAGACGATCAATAAGCTGACGAAAGTAAAGCGCACGCTGCTCCAGCGTCTCGGGAGAGAACCGACCGCGGAAGAGCTCTCCAAGGCGATGAACATCCCGGTCGACAAGGTCCGGGAGATCGAGAAGATCTCACAGGAACCGGTCTCGCTGGAGACGCCGATCGGCGAGGAAGAAGACAGCCATCTCGGTGATTTTATCCCGGATGAAGATGTCCCGCAGCCGTCGGAAGCGGCGGCGCGTTCGATGCTGAAGGAACAGATGAATGAAGTGCTGGATACGCTGACCGACCGGGAGCAGAAGGTCCTGCGCCTGCGTTTCGGTCTGGATGACGGCCGGTCGCGCACACTGGAAGAGGTCGGGCGCGAGTTCGACGTCACCCGTGAGCGGATCCGTCAGATCGAAGCGAAGGCACTCCGGAAGCTCCGCCATCCGTCCCGCAGCCGGAAGCTCAAGGACTATCTGGAGTGATCGGCCGGAATACGGAGGACTTAACGAATGATCAACTTGAGCAGCAGACTTCGGCGGATCGCGGAAGAAGTAAAGCCGGGGGAGACCGTCGCGGACATCGGGACGGATCACGGATATCTGCCGATCTATCTCGTCGATTCGGGGATCTCACCGAGGGCGATTTTGACCGACATCAGTCCGGGGTCGCTGGAAAAGGCGAAGCGGGACGCGGAATCGTTTCTGGAACGAAGCGGTCGAGTCTCCTTTCGTCTGGGAGACGGCCTGGATGTGATCGCACCCGGTGAGGTCGATGTCATCGTGATCGCCGGGATGGGCGGTCTTCAGATGATCGACATCCTCGGACGGGAACCGCAGAAGTCCCGCTCGTTTTCGTGTTTCCTCCTCCAGCCGAGGACGAAGAGCGGGGAGCTCAGAGCGTGGCTCCGAAACCATGGCTGTGAGATCCGGAAGGAGCAGATCGTCCGCGAAGGAAAGCACCTTCCGGTGATCCTGACGGCAGTTTACACCGGAAATCCGGATCCGGCGCCGTATTCGGCAGAGGACGATTTTCCGGGAAGAGAGGCCGTGAACGCGGGGACGCCGGAACCTCTCATCCGGGAGTTCTTCGAGCGGGAGCAGAAAAAATACGAGGCGATCCTGAGATCGATCCGGACGCACGGTTCGGATGAGACTGACGCAGAGGCGGCGAAGGAGCGCCTGCGGGTCATTGAAACACGTATCGGGGAGATGGTGTAATTGCAGAAATCGAAATTTAAAAAAATCATGGAATCGATCTGTCCGTCAGAGCTTGCGGAGGACTGGGACAACTGCGGATTTCAGGTAAATACGGAGTACACTGAGGTCAACAAGGTCCTAGTCAGCCTGGAGATCACGGACGATGTGATCGAGGAAGCGGTGGAAAATGACGCGGACCTGATCGTCACGCATCATCCGATGATCTTTCAGCCGATCAGAAACGTCGACAGCAATGATGTGACAGGAAGCTATCTCATCAAACTGATCCTTGCAGGGATCTCCGTGTATTCCTGTCACACTTCTTTTGATAAAATGAATGGAGGAAATAACGATTATATCGGGAACCTCCTCGGTCTGACCGACATCGAGCCGTTTGAGGAAGATAACGGCTTCTGCCGGCGCGGCGTTACGCCGTTCAACGTGACGTTCGACGAGTTCGCGGACCGCCTTGCGGCATCACTCGGTCTGGACCGGAAAAGTCTCCGCCTCGTCGGGGACCGCAGCAGAGAAATTTTTTCCGTCGGCTGGTGCACCGGCGCGGGTGCGGAATTCCTTCCGGATGCGATCCGGGAGGGGCTCGATCTCTATATCACCGGAGATCTGAAGTACCACGATGCTCAGCTGGCGAAGGCGGAAGGGATCTGTGTGCTCGATGCCGGGCATTACGGGACCGAGATCAATTTTGTCGACAACATGGCGTCACTCCTGGAGTGCAAGACGAATCTCAGTGTCATCAAGTCGAAGGTCAGAATGGATCCGTTCGCGGAATAAATGTGAAATTTATGGGCAGGCCAGACAGTCGCGTGCGTTCGCATGAGGAAAGTCCGGGCTCCACAGGGCAGGGATGCCGGATAACGTCCGGCGTAGGTAACTATAGGGAAAGTGCAACAGAAACACACCGCCGAAACGGGTCATGCCGTGGCAAGGTTGAAATGGCGAGGTAAGAGCTCACCGGCGTCGTGGAGACACGGCGGCCGTGTAAACCCCATCCGGAGCAAGGTCGGGGAGACATCAGGCAGCGGCCCGCTGCCGTCTCCGTTGGTGTACCGCTGGAGCTGTGCAGCAATGTACAGTCGAGATAGATGACTGTCAAATACAGAACCCGGCTTACAGACCTGCCCATATTTTTTATGGGGAAAAGGATGACAGGGAGTTCGGTTAATGAGGGGGAAGGATGAAAACCAGAAAACTATAGAATTGCAGGATCAGGAGCGCCGCAGGCGTGTCGACTCGGAAGTCCGGCGCCGCGAGCGAGTGAGCGACGTTACGAAGATGGGTGAGACGCCGATCCGGAAGCTTCTGATCTCGATGTCGGCGCCGGCGATGATCTCGATGACGATCAACGCGCTGTACAATACCGTCGACAGCATTTTCGTCGGAATGATCAGTTCGAAGGCGCTCACCGCGGTGTCGATCGTGCAGCCGGTCCAGATGCTGATGATCGCGCTCGGCGTTGGGAGCGCGGTCGGTGTGAATTCACTGATCGCGAGGCGGCTCGGCGCGAGAAGGCTTCAAGAAGCGGATCAGGCAGCGAGCACAGCGCCACGGATCGGGATCCTGAACGCACTGATTTTTATCACGGTCGGGATCCTGTTCGCGAAGCCGTTCATGGCTTCCTACACCTCGGATCCGACGATTTTCCGCTACGGTCTCAGCTACCTCAGGATCGTCACCATCCTCTGCGGCTTCAGCATGATCGACATCCAGTTCGAGAAAGTCCTGCAGGCGACGGGGAATATGATGGCACCGATGATCATCAGCATCTCCGGTGCGGTCGTCAACATCGTCCTCGATCCGATCTTCATCTTCGGACTCTTCGGGATGCCGAGGCTGGAAGTGACCGGCGCGGCGGTCGCGACGGTGACGGGCCAGTTCGTGGCGATGACACTCGCGATCCTCATCTTTTTCCATAAAGAAAGGGATGTAAAAATAAAAATTCGCGGGTTTAAAATCGATTGGTCCGTAGTAAAAGATATATATGCGGTCGGCTTCCCGTCGATCATCATGCAGTCGATCGGATCGATCATGCTGTTCGGATACAATAAGATCATCGCGGAATCGGCGATCGCCGTCGCCGTGCTCGGCGTCTACTTCAAACTTCAGTCCTTTGTTTTCATGCCGGTATTCGGCCTGAACCAGGGCGCGATGCCGATCATGGGCTTTAACTACGGCGCGCGGGATTCCAAGCGCCTGATGAGCACGTACAAAAATGCACTCCTGATGGCACTCGTGATCATGGCCGCGGGATGTGCGCTGTTCCAGCTGATCCCGTCAGGACTCCTCCATCTGTTCAGCGCAGATGAGGAGATGCTGCGGATCGGTGTGCCGGCACTGCGGCTCATCAGTCTCTGCTTTATCCCGGCAGCGTTCGGCATTATGTGCTCGACGCTGTTCTAGGCGACCGGACACGGCTTCTACAGCCTGTTCGCCTCGCTGATCCGGCAGCTGTGCGGGATCCTGCCGCTCGCATATTTTCTCTACCATTCGTTCGGCATCACGGCATCGTGGATGTCGTTCCCGATGGCGGAGTGCATGGGACTGGTGTACTCAGCGATCATGCTGACACATCTTTACCGGAAGGAGATCAAAACTCTATAGGAAACGGCTCTGCCCGTCAGGGGCAGGATGATTTGATAAAAAGCAAGAAGGAACTTTTAGAGGTATCGTTATGAAGCTAGGAATTGATATCGGCTCAACAACGGTAAAACTTGTTCTTCTGGATGACGAAGGAAACATGGTCTATTCCAGATATGAACGCCATATGTCGGATGTGTTCGCGAAAGTCCGCGAAATGCTGGAAGAGATGTATCGCGAACTCGGGGATCTTACCGTCCATACGGTCATCACCGGATCGGGCGGACTTTCGCTCGCGAATGTCCTCGGGATCCATTTTGAGCAGGAAGTCATTTCGTGCAGCCACGCGATCGAGAAACTCATCCCGCAGACCGATGTCGCGATCGAACTCGGCGGCGAGGATGCGAAGATCACATTCTACGGCTCGACGATCGAACAGCGTATGAACGGGACGTGCGCCGGCGGGACCGGCGCGTTCATCGATCAGATGGCGATCCTGCTGAACACCGATCCGAACGGTCTGAACGAGGCCGCGAAAAAATACAAGATCATCTATCCGATCGCGGCGCGCTGCGGCGTATTCGCGAAGACGGATATCCAGCCTCTGATCAATGAAGGGGCGAACATCAACGATCTCGCGGCGTCGATCTTCCAGGCGGTCGTGAACCAGACGATCAGCGGACTGGCCTGCGGGCACGTGATCCGCGGAAACGTCGCGTTCCTCGGCGGACCGCTGACGTTCCTTTCGGAACTCAGGAAGCGTTTCATCGAAACGCTCGAGCTGAAGCCGGAAGAAGTCATTTTCCCGGAGAATTCCAAGTATTTCGTCGCGATCGGCGCGGCGATGCTCGCAGAAAAACAGCCGGAATCTCAGCTGAAGGATATCGTGGAGCAGATCGAACACGCGAATCCGGACGAACTGTCCGGCACCCGCCACGTCGAACCGCTCTTCGAGAGCAGAGAAGACTATAACCGTTTTGTCAAACGCCACAGCCAGCACAAGGTCCGCAAAAAAGAACTCCGTCAGGCGAAAGGCCGCCTGTACCTCGGGATCGACGCGGGCTCGACGACGACAAAAGCGACAGTGCTGGACGATGACAAGAACCTCGTCTACAGCGCATATAAAGGAAACGAAGGAGACCCGGTGGAGGTCGTCCGGCAGATCCTGACGGATCTTTATCAGAGACTGCCGGAATCCTGCTATATCGCGAACACAGTCGTGACCGGCTACGGAGAAAGTCTGATCAAGGCGGGATTCCGTGCGGACCTCGGAGAGATCGAGACGATGGCGCATTACAAGGCGGCATCGGAATTCCTCCCGGGCGTCGATTTCATCCTCGATATCGGCGGGCAGGACATGAAATGCATGAAGATCAAGGACGGCGCGATCTACAACATCATGCTGAACGAGGCCTGCTCCGCGGGCTGCGGCTCGTTCCTCGAGACGTACGCGAAATCTGTGAACCTGGATACCCGTGCGTTCGCGCAGGAAGCGCTGTTTTCCAAAAACCCGGTCGACCTCGGGACGCGCTGCACGGTGTTCATGAATTCCAAAGTCAAGCAGGCACAGAAAGAAGGGGCCTCGATCGGAGACATTTCCGCCGGCCTTTCGTATTCTGTCATCAAGAATGCTCTGTACAAGGTCATCAAGCTCCGGAACCCGGATGATACCGGCGATAAGATCGTCGTGCAGGGCGGGACGTTCATGAATGATGCGGTCCTCAGGAGCATCGAGAAGATCATCGGAAAAGAAGTCATCCGGCCGGACATCGCCGGTCTGATGGGCGCGTACGGCTGCTCCCTGATCGCGAAGGAACACTACGTGGAAGGGACCCGTTCGACCATCCTGTCACCGGACGAGCTCGCGCATTTCAGCGTGGAGCACTCCAATGGAAGGTGCCGCGGATGCGAGAACAACTGCATCCTGACGATCAATAAATTCAGCGACGGATCGCGCTTTGTCACCGGAAACCGCTGCGAGAAGGGCGCGGGCGGCGGCATGCATAAGAACAAGCTGCCGGACCTCTACGAATATAAGTTCAAGCGCCTGTTCCAGTATAAGCCGCTTTCCGAATTCGACGCGGAGCGCGGCACGGTCGCGATCCCGCGCGTGCTGAACATGTATGAGGACTACCCGTTCTGGTTCACGTTCTTCACAAAACTGAAGTTCCGCGTCGCTCTGTCGCCGGCATCAACGAAATCGATCTATTCGATGGGACTCGAAACGATCTCATCCGACACTGCGTGCTACCCGGCGAAGCTCGTCCACGGACACATCAAATGGCTCGTAGACCAGGGATACCAGTTTATCTTCTATCCGTCCCTCAATTTCGAGTGGCAGGAAGACAAGACATCCCCGAACCATTACAACTGCCCGATCGTCGCGACGTACCCGGAAGTCATCGCGAACAACATGGACGATCTTTTCAAGGAAAAAATGGTCCGCTTTTTCCATCCGTTCCTCCCGTACGACAACGATGAGCGGCTGATCAATGAGCTGACACGGCAGATGAAGCCGTATCACATCGGGAAAAACGAGATTCGCGGGGCGGTCATGGCTGCCCGGAAAGAGCAGATCCGCTATAAGAACGATGTGCGGAAGGCGGGCGAATACGCATTGAAATATGCGAAGGACAACGGCAAAAAGGTCATCGTCCTTTCCGGCCGTCCGTACCATGTCGATCCGGAGGTCAACCACGGGATCAACAAGCTGATCACGTCGTTCGACATGGTCGTGATCTCCGAGGATTCGATCTCCTCGACCGTCGATCTCGCCCGGCCGATCCGCGTGCTCGATCAGTGGGTGTACCATTCCCGCCTGTACAAAGCGGCGACATGGGTCGGCACGCGGGATGACGCGGAGCTCGTGCAGCTGAATTCCTTCGGCTGCGGCCTGGACGCCGTCACGACGGATCAGGTCGAGGAGATCTGCGACAAAAACAACAAGCTGTATACGGTACTGAAGATCGATGAGGTCTCGAACCTCGGTTCCGCGAGGATCCGGATCCGTTCGCTCAAGGCGGCGATGGAGGAGCGGGACAAAAATAACATCCAGCCGACGCCGACGAACACGCCGTACGAACGGCGCATCTTCACGAAGGAGATGCGGAGGGACTACACGATCCTGATCCCGCAGATGTCGCCGATCCATTTCAATTACCTGAAAGAGGCGATGAAGGCATGCGGCTACAATGTTGAGCTCCTGCCGGCGGTCGATACGAATTCGGTCGACGAAGGCTTGAAATACATCAACAACGACGCGTGCTACCCGACGATCGTCACGCTCGGCCAGATCATTTCCGCACTAAAGTCCGGAAAATACGATCTCAGCCGGACCGCGGTGTTCATGTCCCAGACCGGAGGAGGCTGCCGCGCGAGCAACTACGTTTCGCTGCTACGGAAGGCTCTGAAGGAACTCGGGATGGAGCAGGTCCCGGTCGTCTCGTTCAACGCGGTCGGTCTGGAAAAGAACCCGGGGTTCAAGATCACGGCGAAGATGGGATTCATGCTCGCCGTCGGCTGCATTTACGGCGACCTCGCGATGCGCCTTTTGTACCATACGCGGCCGTACGAGAAGAATCCGGGTGAAGCACAGCGCGTACTGGACAGCTGGTATGACCGGATCGTCGACAATATGCTGCATTTCAGCAATAAGACGTACAAGGCAAATATGAAAGGGATCGTCGAAGACTTTGACAGGATACCGAGAACGGATGAAGTCAAGCCTCGCGTCGGTGTCGTCGGCGAGATCCTCGTGAAGTATCACCCGAACGCGAACAACAACATCGTGGAAACGATCGAGGAAGAAGGCGGCGAAGCCGTCGTGCTGGATCTGATCGACTTTTTCCTCTACGGCATGGTGAACAAAAAGTTCAACTACGAACACCTGTCCGGAAGCTGGAAGGAATGGAAGATTAACGAAGCGGCGATCAAGGGCGTCGAATGGCTGAGAAAGCCAATGCGGGAAGCGCTTCGTGAAAGTCAGAACTTCACCGAGCCGGCGTACATCCAGCAGACAGCGAGTGCGGCGACGGAAGTCCTGTCGATCGGCAACCAGTGCGGTGAGGGATGGCTCCTGACCGGGGAAATGGTCGAGCTCATAAGAAGCGGTGTGAACAACATCGTCTGCCTGCAGCCGTTCGCCTGCCTGCCGAACCACGTCACCGGAAAAGGCATGCTGAAACAGATCCGCAAAATGAATCCGAAGGCCAATATCGTCGCGATCGACTTCGATCCGGGCGCGAGTGACGTCAACCAGCTGAACCGGATCAAGCTCATGATGAGTACGGCGCACAAAAATCTGGAAGATCAGATGGGTGCGGAAGAAGAAGCAGCAGAGAATGTATCCTGACTCTCGGCCCGCCTTGCAAGGGGCGGGCTGTTGTAGTATAATATTCCAGTATTTTATGTAATAACAGGTCAATTTACAGATAAGAAGGAGGCGTCTCCATGGGAAGACATGGTACCATTGCCGGAAGAAAGGCGGCGCAGGACTCGAAGAGAGCCGCGCTTTTTACGAAATATGCGAAGACGATCACCGTCGCTGCGAAGGACGGAGGAGATCCGGAGTATAATGCTTCGCTCCGTACTGCGATCGAAAAGGCGAAGGCGATCGGCATGCCGAACGACAACATCAACCGTGCGATCAAGAAGGGGACCGGGGAACTCGGCGGCGCTTCTTATGAAGAGCTGACGTTTGAAGGCTACGGTGCCGGCGGTGTCGCGATCATCGTCGAGTGTCTGACGGACAATACGAACCGGACGACGTCCGCGGTCCGTTCGATGTTCGATAAGCACGGCGGGAACGTCGGGACACCGGGATGCGTTTCCTACATGTTCTCCAAGAAAGGCGTGATCCTGATCGAGAAGACGGATGACATCGACGAGGATGAGCTGATGGAAGCCGCATTGGATGCCGGTGCGGAAGACATGGTCACGAACGAGGACAGCTACGAGATCACGACGGATCCGTCCGCGTACAACGATGTCGATCAGGCGCTCCGCAAGGCGGGTTATGAACTCGTGGAATCCGAGATCGAACAGGTCCCGTCCGTCGAGAGCACACCGGACGAGAAGGATCTCAAGAAGCTGAAGAAGCTGATCGATCATCTCGAAGAGAATGACGACGTCCAGAACGTCCACACGAACTGCAGTGTCGATCTGGATGAAGTCGAACTTTCATAATCGAAGAGAAGAAGGACTGAGACCGGCCGGAGCAGGCCGGTCTTTCTTTTTGAAAAAAAGGGTTCATTTTCTGCGCTTTCAGGGGGCGGATCCGAACGAAAAAGCAAGTCTTTAAATGGACGGCTCCCGGGCCGGATCCGGACGGTTCCGGCTTGAATGATGCAGAGGGGTATTGTATAATAAAATAAAGCCTGGAGCATTCGTTAAGGACGTTTAATTGAACCTACAGCACTTTTTCGGGAAACCGGAGTTCGGTGTGAAATGTGGATCCGTCTGATGGCGGAAGACAGGAAGCACAGACAGGTTACCCACCTATCATTTTGATAGGCGTCAATTAGGTCCTGACGGTGTTTTGGGTTTTTTTCAAGGAAAGAGAGGAAAAAAGAAATCATGGAGGGACGCATCGTCGTCATTGACGGAAACAGTCTGATCAATCGCGCATATTACGCCATGCAGCGCCCGATGATCACGAAGAAGGGATTTTACACACAGGCGATCTTCGGTTTTATCAACATGCTGAACAAGATCCTCCGGGAATACGAGCCGGAGTACATGGTCGTGTGCTGGGACCGCAAGACGCCGACGTTCCGCCATGAAGCATATGATGAATAC
The DNA here is from genome assembly GCA_050946555.1 of Anaerovoracaceae bacterium. Taxonomy (GTDB): domain Bacteria; phylum Bacillota; class Clostridia; order Peptostreptococcales; family Anaerovoracaceae; genus Aminicella. Next base: position 42,469 of record JBMNVA010000001.1, read on the forward strand.
AAGGCCGGACGGCGCAAGATGCCGCCGGAACTCGCGATGGAGATTCCGAAGATGAAGGAGATCCTGAGCGCGATGAACATCGATTGTGAGGAACTCGACCGGTATGAGGCGGACGACCTGATCGGGACGATCTCCCGGGTCGCAGAGGAGCGCGGCCTGTCTCCGCTCATTATCACAGGAGACCGGGACGCCCTGCAGCTTGCCTCGGAGAAGACCAGCGTACTGATCACGAAGAAGGGCATCTCGGAGTTCGAGCTTTACGATGATCAGAAGATGAAGGAACGCTACGAGCTCACGCCGGAACAGTTTATCGATCTGAAAGGTCTGATGGGGGACAAGTCCGACAATATCCCGGGTATCCCGGGGGTCGGAGAGAAGACGGGGATCAAGCTCCTGAAGCAGTTTGGGAGCCTTGAGAACGTCGTCACGCAGTCGGATCAGATCAAAAACGCGAAGCTCCGGCAAAAGGTCAAGGACAATGCGCAGACAGCGCTGATGAGCAAGAAACTGGCGACGATCGACCGGAACGCGCCGATCGACGTGGATCTGGACGCCTGCCGGCTGGATGAGCCGGATGAGGGCCGCCTGATCGAGTTGTATAAGGAGCTGGAATTCAACAAATTCCTGTCGCAGATGGAGGTGTCCGGAAACTCTGCGAAAGAGACGGAAGCCCTCCCGGAGTTCGAGCGGAAGGTTCTGGCCGGAGAAGAAGACCTTGCGGTCCTCCGGAGCGAGGAAGCGGGATCACCGGTCGTAATCCGTGTTTTCTCCGACAACAACCATGTAGAGAAGCCGGTCATCGACGGCGTGAGTCTGCTCGTCGGGGGTACGTGCTATTTCATTCCCTCCGCTCTTATCGAACCGCTCGTTGACATTTTGAATGAAAAGAACTTCCGCTTCCAGGGGCACAACCTGATCCGGGATTACTACGCGCTGATCTCCTTCGGACTCCGGCAGGCGGACACGCTGTTCGACACTCAGATCGTGCAGTACGTCCTTGATTCGGCGCGTTCGAACTACGATCTGAACGCGCTGGCGCTGGAGTATCTTCATGCAGAACTCCGCTCCGAGAAGGAGTTCCGGGAGGAGAGCGCGCAGGTCAGCCTGCTTTCCGACCCGAACGAGGAGATGGAGCAGTACGGCTATGAGTGGTGCACCGCAGTCCTCGGCGTCAAAGCGAAGCAGAAAGAACGGATCCGGGAGGCCGGACAGGATCGGCTCCTTCAGGAAGTCGAGTTCCCGCTCGTCGAAGTGCTCGCTTTTATGGAATATGAGGGGATCGATGTCGATCCGGACGTCCTGGAGAAGACCGGTTCGGAGCTGAGCGAAAAAATCAGTTCGCTCGAGCAGGAGATCTACGACCGTGCGGGGGAGGAATTCAACATCAACTCGCCGATTCAGCTCGGACAGATCCTCTTTGAAAAAATGGGCCTGCCGGCGGGAAAAAAGACGAAGCGCGGCTACAGCACGAGCGCGGATGTCCTCGAGAAGATCCGCGGCAAGGACCCGATCGTCGGCGATGTGCTGGAATACCGGACGTACACCAAGCTGAAGAGCACCTATATCGAAGGGCTCCGGCCTCTGATCGGACCGGACGGCAGGATCCACGCGCATTTCCAGCAGACGGTGGCGGCGACGGGAAGGCTGAGCTGCACGGAGCCGAACCTGCAGAACATCCCGGTCCGCCAGGAACTGGGGCGGAAACTCCGGAAGGCGTTCAACGCCGGAGAGGGGAATACTCTCATCAGTGCGGACTACTCGCAGATCGAGCTCCGCATCCTCGCCCATCTTTCCGGGGATGAGAATCTGATCCGGGCGTTTAATAATAAAGAAGACATCCACCGGACGACGGCCTCCCGAGTGTTCGATATTCCTTATGAGGATGTGACGCCGCTCGACCGGAGCCGCGCGAAGGCGGTCAACTTCGGCGTGATCTACGGCATGAGCGGCTTCGGCCTGTCCGAAGAGCTCGGCATCACGCGGAAAGAGGCCGAGCGGTATATCCAGGATTATTTTGTCAAACACCCGAAGGTGAAAGCCTATATGGACGGGCAGCTCGCGTTCTGCCGGGAGCACCTATACACGGAGACGATCCTCGGAAGGCGGCGTTATATCAACGAGATCAAGGCAAAAAATTACATGCAGCGGCAGCTCGGAGAACGCCTCGCGATGAACAGCCCGATCCAGGGCTCGGCAGCAGACATCATCAAGATCGCGATGATCCGGATGTTCCGCGCGCTCCGGGAGAACGGGCTTCAGTCCCGGCTCATCCTTCAGATCCACGACGAACTGATCGTCCGGACCCGGGAGGACGAACGGGAGCAGGTGAAAGCCCTTCTCCGCGAAAGCATGGAGCAGGCGATGGAACTCAAGGTCGAGCTCACGGCGGATGTGAACGAAGCGTACTCTTGGTATGATTTGAAGGATTGACAGATGATTACGATCGGGATCACAGGCGGGATCGGGACAGGGAAGTCGACGGTCTCGGATTATTTACAGGGAAAAGGGTATCGGATCATTGACTGCGACGCGATCTCCCGCGGGATCACGAAGGCGGGAAGCCCCGCACTGGAGGAACTCCGTCAGGCGTTCGGAGACGGGATCTTCCGGGAAAACGGGGAGCTCGACCGGAAAAAGACGGCGGCGGTCGTTTTTTCAGATCCGGAGAAAAAAGCGAAGCTCGAACGGATCGTAACGGACCGTGTGTTTGACGAACTCGAACGGAGCATCCGCCGGGCGAAGGACGACGGACTTCCGGCAGTGTTCCTCGATGCGCCGATCCTGTTTGAGACCGGGGCAGACCGGCTCTGCGACAAGGTCTGGCTAGTTACGGCGGAGGAGGATCTCAGGATCCGCAGGGTCGCTTCCAGGGACGGCATGACGGCGGAGGAAGTCCGCAGACGGATCCGGAGCCAGATGCCGGAGGAGGAGAAGAAAAAACGCTCCGATTCGGTCCTGGACAACTCCGGTTCGGTCCGTGATCTTGAGGCGCAGATCGACGAACTGCTCCGGAAAATCAAAAATTCGATTTGACAAAGTCAGGATCTTGAATTATACTGTGCAAGTAGCCCGCGAACGGAGTGGTCTTAACGACAGCGGGTCTTGAGCGGCTGTGGCGGAATGGCAGACGCGCACGCTTGAGGGGCGTGTGGGCAACCGTGCTGGTTCGAGTCCAGTCAGCCGCACCATTGAAAGCATCGGTCAGAAAACTGGCGGATGCTTTTTTCTTGTCATCATTCTGGCAGTGTGGTATAATTCCTTTGTTGTCGCTAAAAATGTTAGGACGGCAGACGGCTGCTATTTGCCGGCGTGATGGAATTGGCAGACGTGCGGGATTCAAAATCCCGTGGTGGAAACACCGTATGGGTTCGACCCCCATCGCCGGCATCTGAACGAAAATTCAGGAGGATTGTATATGGAATTTGGAAATATCTTATTCGCAAAGTCGCAGCAAAGCAGCAGCGGAGCCTTTTCAATGATCATGCTGGTCGCTTTCATCGCTCTGATGTATTTTCTGCTGATCCGTCCGCAGAAGAAGAGAGAGAAGGAAGCGAAGACGATGCGGGATTCACTAAAGGTCGGTGATGAGATCATCACGATCGGCGGGATCGTCGGCAAGATCGTCAAGACGAAGGAAAATTCTCTCGTAATCCAGGTCGGCGCGGATAAGGTCAAGTTCGAGATCATGAGATGGTCGGTCAGTTCCGTCGTTTCGGAGAACCCTGGCGGAAAGACATTGTCCGAGGAAAAGGGCGGAAACGCGAAACAGGAAGAGAAGAAGGAAGAGCACCGGCAGACACCGAAGCCACTGAAGAAGAGCAAGCGGAAACCGGAATCGGAAGAAGCTGCCGCAGCAGCTGCGGAAGCGCCGGAACGTGCGGACGAGGAACCGGCAGAAAAGCCGGAGAGTGAAGAACCGCAGCCGGCAGAAGCGGAAGCATCGGAAGAGCCGGCTCAGGAAGCAGAGGAAACTTCGGTGGAAGCCGCTCAAGAGGAAGAAGCAACTGAAACCCCGTCGGAAGAAGCTGAAGAAGAAGCGAAGGCCGCTTTCAAGAAGCGCCCGTTGAAGAAGAAATAAGATTTCAATGATCGTGTTCATAAAATCTCTCAGTTTTCTGAGAGATTTTATTATGTCACTCGGTATTAAGAAGTCAGACAGCGGAAAGCCGTGGAATTTCTTGATGTGCACTATAAAACGTAGTACAATATTATGAAGCTTTTTTAAATAATAATCAGTTTTCGTGGTAGGAGGAGAGATGAGCTCTAGCGTAAAGAAGGTACTTGGAATTATCATTATCGTGTGCATCGCGATCCTGATGTACATGACGGTCGCGGGTATCGGACCGGTGAAGAATCTGAAGGATTCTCTGAAATACGGACTTGATATCAACGGCGGTGTGTGGGTCGTGATGGAAGCGGATACCGGGTCACAGTCCGGTGAACAGCTTCAGAAGACCATGGAGCAGACAAAAGAGGTCCTGAACCGTCGTGTCAACGCCATGGGTATTTCTGAGGCGACTGTAAATATAGAAGGGAAGAACCGTCTCCGCATCGAGATGCCGGGCGTCAAGAACGCGAAGTCGGCGATCAACCGGATCGGTGAGACGGCACAGCTGAAATTTACTCTGGCAGACGGAACGAAGGTCCTGACCGGTAAAGATGTCAAGGACGCGCAGGCGGAAGCGGATTCTGAGAACGGCGGATACAAGATCACGATGACGTTCACTTCGGCGGGCCGCGAAAAGTTCGCGGACGCGACAGAGAAGGCGGCGGGCGGTACCGTAACGCCGACCGTGAAGCAGAACGGTTCGACGGTCGATGCGACCTGCGTCGTCATCTGGCTGGATAATAAGATCATCGAAGCGCCGACCTGCAGTGAGCGGATCGACAGCGAGAGCTGTGAGATCACAAGTCCGGGCGGAGGATTCAGCAAAGAGGAAGCATCGGAGACAGCGGCCCTGATCCGCGGCGGATCTCTTCCGGTATCACTGCATGAAGTATCCTCCTCTGTAGAGTCTGCGACGATCGGCGCGAACGCGCTGGATAAGAGCATCCGCGCAGGCCTGATCGGTCTTGCACTCGTCTGCATCCTGATGCTTCTGATGTACAACCTTCTGGGGCTGTTCGCGGATATCGCGCTTCTCCTTTATACGATGTTGGTCCTCTGGGGGATGGCCGCGATGGGCGCGGTCCTGACGCTTCCGGGAATCGCCGGTATCGTTCTCGGTATCGGTATGGCGGTCGACGCGAACGTCATCATCTTCTCCAGGATCAAGGAAGAGCTCGGGCTCGGACGATCGATCCGCGTTGCGGTCGATCAGGGATTCCGACACGCACTCGTTACCGTACTGGATGCGCAGATCACAACACTGATCGCGACGATCATCCTGTACGAACTCGGATCGTCAACGGTCCGCGGATTCGCGATTACCCTGATGATCAGTATCGTCGTTTCGATCTTTACGGCGGTTATCGTCACACAGATCTTTGTCGGCATGCTGGCCGGTTCGCCAAACGCGAAGAAGACCTGGTTCGGATGCCATGAAGACGGAACGCCGAAAAAGATCATCAAGAAGGAGATCCACTTCATCGAGCATCGCAAGGTGTTCTACTGCATCAGTGCGGCGGTCATTATCTGCGGCGCGGTGTTCCTTGGCGTCCGCGGCTTCAACTACGGAATCGATTTCACCGGAGGCACGATGATCCAGATGGATCTCGGCAAGAAAGTCGCGATCAGTGATGTCAAGAAGACGATCAGTAAATTCGATCTGAATGAGACCATCGTTTATTCAGGCTCCAAAAACAAGCAGGTCATCATCAAGACGACCAAGGCTCTTGACGCGAATGAGCGTGACGAAGTCCAGAAAGCGATCGAAAAGAAATACGGCCTCGATGATGATGCCGTCGTCAACTCGAACGAATTCGGGCCGACGATCGGACAGGAACTCAGGACGAACGCAATCAAATCGATCCTGCTCGCGGCACTCGGTATGCTGATCTATATCATATTCCGATTCCGCTCGTGGAAGTACGGAGTCGCCGCGGTCGCCGGCGTCCTGCATGATGCCCTGGTGATGGTCGCGGTGTACGCGATCTTCGGGATCACGGTCAACAACCCGTTCATCGCCGCGATCCTGACCGTCGTCGGGTACTCGATCAACGACACGATCGTTATCTTCGACCGTGTCCGTGAGAACAGCCGGCTGATGCGAGGGAAGCCGGTCATGAACATACTGAACCACAGTATCAACCAGACGATCGACCGCTCCGTCATGACGTCCGTGACGACACTCATCGCGATCGTCCCGCTTCTCCTGAGCGTATCCGGGGAAATGGTCCAGTTCTGCTTCCCTCTGATGATCGGTGTCATTGTCGGAACCTACTCGTCCATCTGCCTGTGCAGCCCGCTGTACTTCGAATTCAACAAAAAGGAGGAACTTTCAAAGTATCAGCAGCAGCAGAAGGCAAGAGAGCGGATCGAGAGAAAGAAGCAGGAAAAGAAGGCCACGGCGAAGCAGATCGCCGCGCAGCAGAATCCGGAAGAAAACGCGGAAGGAACGGAAGCAGAGACCTCGAATGCGGCAGCTTCGAATACAACGGCTTCGAATGCTGCAGCAGCGAATAAGAACGCTTCCGGCGCCAAGAATAAGAATGGCGGAAATGCCAGCCGCGGCGGCAAAAAGAAACGCAAGAACAAAAAGAAGAAGGGCAAGAGAAGATAAATAAGATACGAACGGAATCCGAAAAACGTCATTGAAAGCAGCAGGAGAATACCGGAATAAAAATGAATTCGGGAACTTCTCCTGCGGATGGGTACAGTTCTGATGAAGACAAAGGAGCAGTTTTTAGAAGAGATTCTAAAATATAAAAAATATGATACAGAACTGATCGGTAAGGCGTACGATACGGCATACCGTCTCCACGACGGACAGTTCCGCAAAAGCGGCGATCCTTACATCATCCACCCGATCGCGGTCGCTGTGATCCTTGCACAGCTCGGCATGGACGGCCAGACGATCTGCGGGGGGCTGCTTCATGATGTCGTGGAGGATACCGATTACACGAGCGAGCAGCTCGGTGAAGATTTCGGAAGTGAGATCGAACTGCTCGTGGATGGGGTCACCAAACTCGGTGCCATCAAATTTGACAGCAAGGAAGAGGCGCAGGCGGAAAACCTGCGTCGGATGTTCCTCGCGATGTCCAAGGACATCCGCGTGCTGATCATCAAACTCGCGGACCGTCTCCACAACATGAGGACGCTCGAGTTCATGAAGCCGGAAAAGATCATCGAGAAATCCCGCGAGACGATGGATATCTACGCACCGCTCGCGAGCCGGCTCGGAATCTTTACGATCAAGGTCGAACTTGAAAATCTGGCGTTCAAATATCTCGAGCCGGAAGCCTACAAGAAACTGTCTGAACAGGTCTGGGCCAAGAGAGAACAGCGCGAGGCCTTCATCCAGGATGTCATCGCGGAGATCCGCGAGACACTCGACGGGATGAAGATGCACTATGACATCTCGGGGAGATCCAAGCATTTATACAGCATATATCACAAGATGGTCACCCGGCATAAACAGCTGGATGAGATCTTCGATCTTACAGCAGTCCGCGTCATCGTTGAATCGGTCCGGGACTGCTATGCCGTTTTAGGGCAGGTGCATACGATGTGGAAGCCGCTTCCGGGCCGTTTCAAGGATTACATCGCGATGCCGAAGCCGAACATGTACCAGTCGCTGCATACGACGGTGCTCGGGGACAACGGAGAACCGTTTGAGATCCAGATCCGGACCTATGAAATGCACCGCGTCGCGGAATACGGTATCGCGGCACACTGGAAATACAAAGAAGGGAACACGACCGGGAAACAGGACAACGATGACATGAAGCTCGCCTGGCTCCGTCAGACGCTGGAGTGGCAGAAAGATCTCCAGGATCCGAAGGAGTTCATGGAGAACCTGAAGATGGACCTTTTTTCCACTCAGGTCTATGTTTTCACCCCGAAAGGGGAGGTCATCGAGCTGCCGGCCGGATCGACACCGCTCGATTTCGCGTTCAAGATCCACACCGATATCGGCTGCAAATGCGTCGGAGCCAAGGTGAACGGGAAGATGGTCACGATCGACCACGAGCTGAAGAACGGAGATATCGTCGAGATCGTCACATCGTCGAATTCTTCCGGACCGAGCATCGACTGGCTGAACATCGCGAAGAGCCCGTCGGCCCGCACGAAGATCCGGCAGTATCTGAAAAAGCAGAGCAAGGGCAGCGACGTCGCGCGGGGAAAAGAAGCACTCGACAAATTCCTGAGGAAAAAGGAACTGAACCCGCAGACGCTCCAGAAGAACAATTATCTTCTCGCGGCCTGCAAGAAGCTGAACTACGCGACGCCGGACGAAGCGTACCGGAATATCGCGCAGGGCGGGACAACGCTGAGCAAATTCGCGAATGTCCTGATCGATCTCTATACGGAGGATCTGGATAAAGATCAGCGTCGCCGCCAGGAAAAGGAAGATCAGCTGCTCGCGAAAAGCACGCAGAAAGCAGAGCAGGATCAGAAAGCCGCGCGCAAGAAGCGCGATAATCCGGGCATCATCGTGAAGGGAGCGGACAACCTGATGATCCGCGTCGCGAGATGCTGCAACCCGGTCCCGGGCGATGAGATCATCGGATTTATCACCAAGGGCCGCGGGATCACGGTACACCGGAAGGACTGCACGAACATCACGTCGCTTCCGGAGTCGGAACGCGCCCGCTTCATCGAGGTCGAATGGGAAGACCTGACGATGGGGAAATCGTACAGTGCGGAAGTCCGTCTGATCTGCGCTCACAGAAAAGGGATGCTCGCGGACATTTCGAGGACGTGCGAAGTAGAGGACGTCCAGATCGAAAGCATCAACGCGAGGACAGACCGGGACGGCAATATGAACATCGATCTGACGCTGTCCGTTACGAGCACGCAGCAGATGCAGAGGATCCTCCGTCTGCTCCGGAACATCGATGATGTCGACCGGGTCTACCGTGCGCGTTCCTGAAGGGAGAGCAATGAAAATACTGAGTTATATGACAGGACCGATCATGGTCAACACGTACCTCGTCTATGATGAGACAAAAAAGGCCTTCATCGTCGATCCGGGCGGGTACAGCCGGGATCTGGCTGAGGACGTCAGCCGGAACGACCTTTCGGTCGAGGCGATCATCCTGACGCACGGACACGGCGATCACATCGGCGGGATCCCGAAGTTCCGCGAACTTTACCCGAAGGCGGAGATCATCGCGGCGGCGGCGGAAAAACCGCTCCTCGAGGATCCGCGGAAGAACGTTTCCCCGGAACTTCTGGGACGGCCGCTCACGATCCGGGCGGATCGTTTTGTCCATGAGGGCGAGGAGATGACGATTGGGACGATGCATCTGAAATTCCGGATGACGCCCGGGCACACGCCGGGCGGGATGATCATTCTCCTCGATCACGTCGTGTTCAGCGGTGATACGCTGTTTCAGGCTTCCGTGGGGAGGACGGACTTCCCGGGCGGGAGCTTTCAGGATCTCGTGAATTCGGTCCGGGAGAAGCTGTTCACGCTGCCGGACGATACGGTCGTCCTCCCGGGACATATGGGGAAGACGACGATCGGGTTTGAAAAGGAGAACAATCCGTTTGTCTGAGGAAACACCGTTCCGGATCCGCATCAGGGTCCTCGGATACGACAAAATGAACCTTCTGAAGGAGCTGATCGACGAATTCCTGCCGCCGGACCGGTACGAACTCGTGACAGAGAAAGAAGCTCCGGATGGAGAGGGCTATCTGAATATCAATGAATCGGGATCCTCGGACCGGGATACGATCAAACGCGAGCTGTTTCGCGATCTGTACGCGGTGACCGGGGAGAAACCGGACTGGGGCATCCTCACGGGAGTGCGCCCGGTCAAGCTCGCGGGCGAGAGGATGGAAGCCTGCAGAAAAGACGGGATGGATCCGGATGCCGCGCAGGAAGAGGTCATCCGGCGGCTCATGACAGAATACTTTTTGTCCCGTGAAAAAGCGGAACTCATCACGTCGGTCTACCGGTACCAGATCCGGACGCTCGGGTACCCGCCGGAGGGATCGCTCGGGGTGTATATCGGCATCCCGTTCTGTCCGACGCGCTGCCTGTACTGCTCGTTCGCATCGAATCAGGTCCCGGACAGCGAGATCGAACGCTACCTGCCGGCGCTCCTTCATGAGATCGAAGCGTGCGGGGAGCTGATGAACGGGTCCGGGATGCAGCCGGAATCGATCTATATCGGAGGAGGAACGCCGACGACGCTTGTTCCCGGGCAGCTGGATCTCCTGATCTCCCGTGTGGAGCGATCGTTCGATCTGTCGAAGCTCCGGGAGTTTACCGTTGAGGCGGGACGGCCGGACACGATCACAGTGGAGAAGCTCCGGGTCCTGAAGGATCATGGGGTCAGCCGGATCAGCATCAATCCGCAGTCCATGAAGCAGGAGACGCTGGACCGGATCGGACGGAGCCACACGCCGGAACAGATCCGGAGGGCATTCGAGGATGCCGGGACCGTCGGGTTCGACGTGATCAACGCCGATCTGATCGCCGGGCTCCCCGGGGAATCGCCGGACGATTTCATCCGGTCGCTTCGTGAGATCATGGAGCTCGGGGCGAACAACATCACGACGCATACGCTCGCGGTCAAGCGGGCGTCGCGGCTGAAAGATGTCGATGAATTTTACTATTACAAGGTCGCAGATCTCGTCGGGGAGATGCTCCGGAGAAGCGGAGAGATCCTGACGGAGGCGGGATTCCGGCCGTACTATCTGTATCGACAGAAGCATATGGCGGGATATCATGAGAACACCGGGTTCGCACTTCCCGGCGCGGAGAATCTCTACAACGTCCGGATCATGGACGAGCATCAGAGCATCCTCGCGCTCGGGGCCGGCGGGATCTCGAAGCGGTATTATCCGGAGACGAACCGCCTGGAGCGGGTCGCGAACGTGACAAATTACCAGCAGTATATCGGCCGGATCGACGAGATGATCCAGAGAAAACGGGACGATTTTTTCCCGAAGAAGGCCGAATAGGATACGTTACTTTCAGACAGGAGGGTTTTATGCTTACAAATGCGCCGAGAGGCACAAAGGACATCATGCCGGATCAGATCTACAAGTGGCATTTTGTCGAACAGAAATTCCGCGAGATCTGCCGTCTGTACGGGTACCGCGAGGTCCGCACACCGGTGTTTGAACACACGGAGCTGTTCCAGCGCGGTGTCGGGGACACGACGGACATCGTCCAGAAGGAGATGTATTCCTTCAAGGATCACGGCGGGAGAGACATCACGCTGAAGCCGGAAGGAACCTCGCCGGCGGTGCGTTCTTATATCGAACACAAGGTGTATGCGGAAGTCCAGCCGACAAAAATGTACTATGTCACTCCGTGCTTCCGCTATGAGAAGCCGCAGTCGGGCCGGCTGCGCGAATTCCATCAGTTCGGTGTCGAGATCTTCGGAACGGACAGCATGCTGGCGGATACCGATGTCATCTGTCTGGGGAACGACTTCCTGAAGGAACTCGGCGTGAATGACGTCCGCCTGGAGATCAACAGCGTCGGATGCCCGAAGTGCCGGGCGGAGTACCGGAAGGCGCTGCAGGATTTTTTGCGGCCGCATTATGACGAACTCTGCGATACGTGCAAGAGCCGTTTTGACCGGAACCCGATGCGCATCCTGGACTGCAAGTCGCCGGAGGATCAGGAGATCGTGAAGGACGCGCCGATGATGCTCGACTACCTGTGCGATGACTGCCGCGAGGCGTTTGAAGATGTGCAGAAAAACCTCGACGCGATGGGGATCGAATATACGATCAACCCGAAGATCGTACGGGGACTGGATTATTACACGAAGACCGCGTTCGAGTTCGTCTCGACGAGCATCGGCGCGCAGGGGACGGTCTGCGGAGGCGGCCGCTACGATAATCTGATCGAGGAGATCGGTGGACCTCCGATCCCGGGCGTCGGCTTCGGACTCGGCATCGAGCGTCTGCTGATGCTGATGGAGGCGAACGGGTTTGAGATCCCGAAGCCGGAAGGCGACGATGTCTTTATCGTCACGATCGGAGACAAGGCGAGAGAAAAAGGCCTCGAACTTCTCCGGAAGCTCCACCTCGGCGGGGTCACCGCGGAGATGGATACCCTCGCGAGGAACGTCAAGGGGCAGTTCAAATATGCCGCGAGGATCGGCAGCAAATACACAGTCGTGATCGGAGAAGACGAGATCGACAAGGGCGTCGTCCAGCTGAAGAACATGGACGCGCACGAACAGCATGAAGTCCGTATCGACGAGATCGTGGATACGATCAAAAATATCCTGCAGGATCGGGAGATGAAATAGCTATGGCAGAACTAATGAAAAGAACAACGATGTGCGGCATGCCGAGGATCGAAAACGTCGGCGAAACGGTCGTCCTGAACGGGTGGGTGCAGAAGCAGCGCAGCCTGGGCGGCCTCATCTTCGTCGATCTCAGGGACAAGACAGGGATCATCCAGATCACATTTGACGAGTCGAGCCCGAAGGACGTTTTTGACCAGGCGCTCGAGCTGAGAAGCGAATACGTGATCGGCGTGAAGGGAACGATCCGGGAACGCTCCTCGAAGAATCCGGACCTCCCGACGGGAGACATCGAGGTGCTCGCGGAGGACATGGTCCTGTATTCGACCGCGGAAACGCCGCCGATCTACATCAGGGACGACGATAACGTCGACGATTCTCTGCGGCTGAAGTACCGCTATCTGGATCTCCGTAAGCTGAAGATGCAGCGGAACCTTTCGTTCCGTCACCGCGTCTGCAAGATCACGCGGGATTATTTTGACGAGAACGGATTCACGGAAGTAGAGACGCCGATGCTCGTCCGTTCGACGCCGGAAGGCGCGAGAGATTTCCTGGTCCCGAGCAGGGTCAATCCGGGACAGTTCTACGCGCTCCCGCAGTCGCCGCAGCTGTTCAAGCAGCTCCTGATGGTCAGCGGGACTGACCGCTATTTCCAGATCGTGAAATGCTTCCGGGATGAGGATCTACGCGCGGACCGTCAGCCGGAGTTCACACAGATCGACCTCGAGATGTCGTTTGTCGATGTCGACGATATCATCGCGATCCAGGAAGGATTCCTGAAACGGCTGTTCCATGAACTGATGGGGATCGAGATCGAGACGCCGCTCCCGCGCCTGACGTATCAGGAAGCGATGGAGCGTTACGGATCGGATAAGCCGGACACGCGTTTCGGCTTTGAACTGAAATGCCTGAATGAAAACGAGGCGGTGAAGAACACGGAGTTCAAGGTGTTCCGCAATGCGCTGGAAACGGGCGGTGACGTACGCGGCATCTGCATCGACGGCGGCTCCGGGGAATTCAGCCGCAAGAAGATCGATCAGCTGACGAAGGAGTGCGAAAGCTACGGGGCAAAAGGTCTCGTCTGGATCCGCGTCGAGGAAGGCGGCACGTTCCGCTCTTCGGTCGGCAAGTTCTTTGACGACGCGGCGCTCCAGTCGATTGCGGACGTTTTTGACGCCAAACAGGGCGATCTGATCCTGATCGCGGCAGACCGGCCGAAGGTCGTGTTCGATACACTCGGATTCCTGCGCCGCCGGATCGCCGGGATCATGGGACTGCTCGATCCGAAGCAGTTCAACCTCCTCTGGGTCGTGGACTTCCCGATGTTCGAGAAGGACGACGAGACCGGGGAAGTGAAGGCGATGCACCATCCGTTCACGCATCCGAAGGACGAAGACATCCCGATGCTGGATGAGGAACCGATGAAGGTGCGTGCGGACGCCTATGATATCGTGCTGAACGGTGTGGAGATGGGCGGAGGCAGCATCCGTATCCACGACAGTCAGCTTCAGCAGAAGATGTTTGATATCCTCGGGATCTCCCGGGAGGAAAGCCAGCGCAAGTTCGGCTTCCTGCTCGAAGCGTTCCGCTACGGGACGCCGCCGCACGGCGGACTGGCGTACGGCCTGGACCGTATGGTCATGCTGCTCGCGGGCGAGTCGAGCATCCGGGAAGTCATGGCGTTCCCGAAGAACCAGAACGCACAGTGCCTCGTCAGTGATGCGCCGAACACAGTGGATCAGGCGCAGCTGGACGAGCTGAATATCAGGATAAAATGAAATGAATGTCGGAATACTGGGCGGAACCTTTGATCCGTTCCATAACGGGCATCGGACGATCATCGACGCGGCCATCAGAGACCTCGAGCTGGATGAGGTCCTGCTGATGCCGGCTCATGTGAGCCCTTTCAAGATCGGGCACGAAATGGCGCCTTCGCAGGACCGCGTGAACATGCTGATGAGCGTCGCGGATGAGATGGACCGGGTGAAGGTCTCAACCTATGAGATCGATTCGGAAAAGATCTCGTATACATATAACACGCTGACGGCGCTCCGGGAGAAGTACCCGAAAGGCTGGCGGTTCTGGTTCCTTCTCGGGACCGATCAGTTCCTGCAGCTGGAACAGTGGTATCACGGAAAAGATCTGATGCGGGAATTCCGGATCGCACTCGCGCCCCGGCCGGGCTACCGGGAGAAGGAATACCTGGACATGCTCGCCCGATACCGGCGGGAATATCATACCGTGATCCGCGTGCTCGAGAACGTCCGCTTTGATGTTTCATCGACAGAGATCAAGGAGCGGATCCGGGAGGGGAAAAGCATATCCGGCCTGGTTCCGGCTTCGGTCGAAAGGTATATCAATGAACACGGACTTTATCGATGAGTACCTGAAGGAGCACCTCTCCGAAAAAAGAAGAAAGCATATTCAGGGTGTTGCAGACACCGCTGTGAAACTCGCGGAGCAGTATGGAGAAGATCCGGAAAAAGCCCGCATCGCAGCGCTGTACCACGACATGTTCAAGGAGCGCGACCTGGACGATCTCGTCCGGAAGTACGGTCTTCCCGATTATTACCTGGGGAAACGGAACCTCGCGCACAGCAAGGTCGCGGCAGCGTACATGGAGCAGGAGCTCGGCATCACGGACCGGGACCTGATCAACGCGGTGAGCTATCACACGACCGGAAGGGCCGGCATGTCGAAACTGGAGAAGATCCTGTATCTCGCCGATTCCATCGAGCCCGGACGCCATTACAACGGCGTGGCCCGGCTCCGGAAACTCGCGTTCCGGGATCTGGACAGCGCGGTGCTCTATTCCGCCAGCTCGACGGAAAAGTATTTGAAGCAGAAGGGGAGCCCGGTCGACCCGGACACCACAGAAGCGAAACTATATTATGAAAAAAAATTGAAGGAGAAAAGCATGGATACAAAAGCATTAGCGCTGGAAGCGGCAAGAGTGCTGGATGACCGGCGGGGGATCGACATCAAAGTCATCGATGTCGCAGCCAAGTCCTCTTTTGCCGACTATCTCATCGTCGTATCGGGAAGTTCCGAACGGCAGACGCAGGCGCTGGCAGATGCCGTGGAGGATCGTTTCGCAGAGCTCGGTGTTCTGGCAAGAGGGACCGAGGGCCGGCGGCACAGCGGATGGATCCTGATCGATTTCGGGGACATCGTTCTGAACGTGTTCACGCAGTCGATGAGAGAAAAATATAATATTGAGAATGTCTGGGGCGATTGTGAGCTCCTCGAACTGGGAGAAGAGTAAAGTCATGAAAGAGAAGTATAATTTTGTTGAGGTCGAATCCAAATGGCAGAAGCGGTGGGAGGACGAGAACTCCTTCAAGACCGTTGAAGATGAGAGCAAAGAAAAATACTACGTCCTCGAGATGTTCCCGTATCCTTCCGGGAAACTCCACATGGGTCATGTCCGGAATTATTCCATCGGCGACGTCGTCGCCCGTTACAAGATGATGAACGGGTACAACGTCCTTCATCCGATGGGATTCGATTCGTTCGGCCTGCCGGCGGAGAACGCGGCGATCAAGCACGGGATCGAACCGGCGAAGTGGACATGGGACAACATCCACGAGATGGAGCGCCAGTTGCGGCGCCTCGGCCTGAGCTATGACTGGGACCGCGAGGTCCAGACCTGCAATCCGGATTATTACCGCTGGATGCAGTGGATCTTCATCCAGTTCTATAACAAAGGGCTCGCTTACAAGAAAGAGAATCCGGTAAACTGGTGTCCGAGCTGCAAGACGGTGCTCGCGAACGAGCAGGTCGTCGACGGCTGCTGTGAGCGCTGCGGGACACCGGTCGGCAAAAAGAACCTTTCGCAGTGGTATTTCAAGATCACGGACTATGCGGACCGTCTCCTTGCCGATCTCGACAATATGCCGGGATGGCCGAACAAGGTCAAGATCATGCAGCGCAACTGGATCGGAAAATCCATCGGTGCGGACATTGACTTCAAGATCGAAGGCACAGACCGCGCGCTGAGAGTCTACACCACGAGAGCGGATACGCTCTTCGGGGCAACATTTATGGTTATGGCTCCGGAACACCCTTACGTCATGGAGCTCGTTGAGGGAACGGAGTATGAAGAGCCTGTCAGGGCTTATATCGACAAAGTACAGCACATCAATGAGATCGAACGGACATCGACGACGCGGGAAAAGACCGGTGTGTTCATCGGGAAATACGCGATCGATCCGGTAAACGGAAGGAAGATCCCGATCTTCATTTCCGATTACGTTCTGATGGGCTACGGGACCGGCGCCATCATGGCGGTCCCGGCACACGACCAGAGAGACTTCGATTTCGCGAAGAAATTCGGACTTGACATCATCCCGGTCGTCCAGCCGGAGGATCCGTCGGTCGATGTCAATGATCTGAAGGAAGCGTTTGATGCGGAAGGCACAATGATCAATTCCGGCCAGTTCGACGGAATGAACAACCGGGAAGCGATCCCGAAGATGATCGAGTGGCTGGACGAGCAGGGCATCGGAAAAAAGACGACAAACTTCAAGCTCCGTGACTGGCTGATCTCACGTCAGCGTTACTGGGGCACTCCGATCCCGATGATCTACTGCGAAGACTGCGGATGGGTACCGGAGAAAGAAGAAAATCTGCCGGTCCTCCTTCCGGAGGATGTCGAATTCACCGGAAAAGGGGAGTCGCCGATCACCACATCAAAAACTTTTGTCGAATGCACCTGCCCGCGCTGCGGGAAGAAGGCACGCCGTGAAGTGGATACGATGGATACGTTCCTCGATTCGTCGTGGTATTTCCTCAGATACTGCGATCCGAAGAACGAGAAGCTCCCGTTTTCCAAGGAGAAGACGGACTACTGGATGAACGTCGACCAGTACATCGGCGGGGTCGAACACGCGATCCTGCATCTGATGTATGCCAGATTCTTCCAGATGGCACTTCACGACCTCGGACTTGTCCGGGACGAGGAACCGTTTGAGAACCTGCTGACACAGGGCATGGTGAACAAAGACGGGGCCAAAATGAGCAAGTCGCTCGGCAACATCGTCAGTCCGGACGAGATCCTGAAAAAGTACGGTGCGGACACCGCGAGGCTGTTTATCCTCTTTGCCGCGCCGCCGGAAAAAGAACTCGACTGGTCGGATGAGGGCGTCGAGGGCAGCTATCGTTTCCTGAACCGGGTATGGCGCCTGGTGTATCAGTACCTTGAGAAATTCGCGGTAGAAGAAACCAGCTTCAAGGTCGATGGGGACGATGATTGGAAATTGAATTTTGTACTGAATCAGACCATCAAGAAGGTGACCGAAGACATAGGCGAACGAATGAACTTCAATACCGCCATCAGCTCCATTATGGAATTGGTCAACGAAATGTACCGGTATAAGGAACTTGACAAGGTAAACCGCCCGCTTCTGAAGAAGGCGGTGGAGACCATGGTCATCCTCCTCTCGCCGTTCACACCGCATATCTGCGAAGAGATGTGGGAGTCGCTCGGTCATAACGAAATGCTCCACAGAGTACCGTGGCCGACCTACGACGAGAGCGCGCTCGAACAGTCAGAGATCGAGATCATCGTACAGATCAACGGGAAGCTGAAAGCGAAGATGAATGTCCCGGCAGATCTTTCGAGAGAGGACCTCGAGAAGGCAGTGCGCGGAAATGAAGAAGCGGCTGCGCTGATCGAGGGGAAAAATGTCGTAAAGACAGTGGTCGTTCCGAATAAGCTTGTCAATTTCGTTGTCCGGAATTAGACAGAAAGGAACGAATGAAAGAGAACAAGACACAACGCACGAATCGCTCGCGGAGCAGAACGTATCACGTGAACTCCAGCGGCCGCCGCAAGGGTGGAAATTCGGTGCGTTATTCGGGAAAGAAAAGGAACAGCAGCCAGGGAGAACAGAGAAACGTAAAGAACAGAAAAACGGAATCAAACGGAAGAAACAGAGAAGGAGCGGAGAGCGAAGCGGCGAGACAAAAGGAAACGGCGAGGAGAAATGATTCCGCCGGCAGAAAGCGCCTGAACACGAGGAACCGCCGCGACACCCGCAGGAGCCAGGACCGGCCGGTCCGGAAAAAAGCGGAGAACGTCAAGGTCTTCCCGATCGGGGGACTCGACGAGATCGGAAAAAACATGACCTGCCTTCAATATCGGGATCAGATCCTGATCATCGACTGCGGCATGTCGTTTCCGGAAGATGAGATGTTCGGCATCGATGTCGTGATCCCGGACTTCACGTTCGTCACGGAGAACGCGGACAAGGTGAAAGGCCTGATCATCACGCACGGGCATGAGGATCACATCGGAGGCGTACCGTATCTCCTGAAAAAAATCAATGTGCCGATCTACGGGACACGGCTCTCCATCGGACTGATCCGGAGCAAACTCGAAGAACACGGGATCCAGGGCGACCTGCATACGATCAATGCCGGCGATCAGTTCAACCTCGGGGATTTCCGGATCGAGGCGATCCATACGACGCACTCGATCGCCGACTCGCTCTGCTACTGCATCGAGACGCCGGCAGCCCGGATCTTCCATACCGGAGATTTCAAGATCGACTACACGCCGGTCGACGGCGATCCGATCGACTTCGCAAAACTGGCGGAGATCGGGACGCGCGGCGTCGACCTGATGCTGGCAGACAGCACGAACGTGCTCCGGCCGGGATACACACCGTCCGAGCGCGTCGTCGGAAAGACCCTGGACGGGATCTTCCGGGAGGCGAAAAACAGGATCATCATCGCAACATTCTCTTCGAACGTGAGGAGAGTCCAGATGATCATCGAACTGGCCGTGAAATACGGGAGAAAATTCACCGTTTCCGGCCGCAGCATGGAAAAGGTGCTGGCGCTCGCGATCGAGCTGGGCTACGTCAGCTTTCCGGACGATGCTTTTGTCGACCTGAAGGATATCCGGACCATACCGGATCACGAACTGGTCATCATCACGACGGGGAGCCAGGGCGAGCCGATGTCGGCACTGACCCGGATCGCCCGCGGCGAACACCGGAACATCAAGCTGAAAAAAGGCGATACCGTCGTCCTCTCCTCGAGCCCGGTCCCGGGAAACGAGAAGATGGTCTCGAACGTCGTCAACCAGCTGTTTGAGAAGGAAGTCGACGTGATCTACAACAGCGTCGCGGACATCCACGTTTCAGGCCACGCCTGTCAGGGGGATCTGATGCTGATGCACTCGCTGATCAAGCCGAAATTCTTCATGCCGGCGCACGGTGAGCACCGTCATCTGGTGCGCCACCAGCAGCTGGCGGAAGAACTGGGGATGAAAGAGGATCATATCTTCATCCTCGGGAACGGCGATCAGCTGACGGTCGATCACAAAAAAGCGATCCAGTTCCGCAACGTGGTCAGCGCGGAAGACGTCCTGGTCGACGGCCTCGGCGTCGGCGACATCGGAAGCGTCGTCCTGAAGGATCGCAAAACGCTGTCGGAATCCGGCCTGGTCGTCGTGTCCGCGGCAGTGGACCTGAAGAACGGCGTCCTGCTGTCCGGTCCGGAGATCGTCACGAGAGGGTTCGTCTACGTGAAGGAAAACGAAGACCTGATCAATCAGGCGAAGGACGCCGCCAGAAAGGCGATCGTCGCGAGCCTGGACCGGGGAACGGCAGACTGGGCGACCCTGAAGAGCGATGTCCGGGACGCGCTGAGGAAGTTTATTTATTCGAAGACGCAGCGAAGTCCGATGATTCTGCCGATCTTTCTGGACGAATAGAACAGGAGAAAAAAGATGAATGTATACGACGAAGCGAACAAGCTGGCGCAGGCGATCCGGGAGTCGGAAGAATTCAAGCGGTTTGAGGCGATGCAGAAGGTCATCGACGAAAAGCCGGAGATCAAGAATATGATCGAAGAGCTCCAGAGGAAACAGATGGAGCAGCAGACGAAGCAGATGATGGGAGAAGACATCAGTCAGGATCTCATCCGTGACACGCAGTCTCTGTATCAGATCTTAACGGCGGATCCGGAAGCGGCGCAGTATCTTCAGGATCTGATGCGCTATTCTCTGATGATGAACGATGTGTTCAAGATCTTAGGAGATGCAGTCAATATTGGCAAATAGAGAAAAATTTGCTATAATACCGAATGTGTTAAGTAAAATTAAGAATCGGCTGACGTTCCGGTTCATTAGAAAGAGGGATGATACCAATGATAACCGCAGGAGATTTCAGAAAAGGAATGACATTTGAGCTGGACGGAGAACCGCATGTCGTACTTGACTTTCAGCATGTAAAACCGGGAAAAGGCGCGGCGTTCGTACGGACAAAGCATAAGAATATCCTGACCGGAGCGATCAAAGAAGAAGCGTTCAACCCGAACGACAAGTTCAATCAGGCGCATATTGAAACAAAGAAGATGCAGTATCTGTATAACGACGGATCGATCTACTATTTCATGGACGAGGAGACGTATGAACAGATCCCGCTGAGCGAGGAAGATGTCGCGGACGCGATCCAGTACATCCGTGAGAACGATGAAGCGACGATCAAGTTCTATGAAGGAAATCCGTTCCAGGTCGAAGCGCCGAACTTTGTCAATCTGACCGTTGTCGAAACAGAGCCCGGCGTCAAGGGCGATACGGCGACAAACGTCACCAAGGCGGCGAAGGTCGAGACCGGAGCGGTGATCCAGGTGCCGATTTTCATTGAAGAAGGAGAAAAAATCCAGATCGATACCCGATCCGGTGAGTACCTCGGAAGATCCAAGGAATAGAGCATAAATGAAACTCTGAGGGGACGTTGCAAAGCGTCCCCTCGCTGTGTTAACTCCCGCCCGTCACTTTAGCGGAGACAGACAGCTTCGACGGGCAGATTAGAGAGGTTCCATGTCTGCAGGAAGAAGAACAAAGAAGAAAAAGCATACAGCGCGTTCGGTGGTCCTTCTGATCATCCTTTTGTTCGTGGCGTTTGCGCTCGGATCATATCTCAACTATTCGCTGAGCATTTCCACACCGCTCCAGCCGGATAAGAAGATCTACCGCAGCATTGAGATCAAGAGCGGCGATCCGACATCGACGATCGCCAAAAAATTGAAAAAAGCGAAGATCATCCGTTCCGCGCGTGCATTCACGATCTATGCAAGGGTCCACAGTCTGGACAGCAGTTTCCAGGCCGGGACATACGCGCTTTCCCCGTCTCAGTCGATCACCGAGATCGTCGACACGATCGTGAACGGAAAAGTCAATGTAGTCTCTGTAACGATCCCGGAGGGATTCACAGAGTATGAGATCGCGGACCGGCTCGCGGACATGGGTGTCGTGAACCGCGACGTGTTCATCAAAAAGCTGGAATCGAAGGATTACTCCGATATGTATCCGTTCTTAAAGAACGCTCAGAAGGGCGCGCACCGTCTGGAAGGATATCTCTTCCCGTCTACGTACGCGATCCCGGAAAACGCGACGGCGGACCAGATCATCGAGAGCATGCTGGATAAGTATGACACCGTGTTCACAAGCCAGTACAAGAGGCGTGCGAAGGAACTCGGGTACACCGAGAACCAGATCATCATCATCGCGTCGATCATCGAAAAGGAAGCCGCGTCGGATCAGGACCGCAAGAAAATCGCGAGCGTGATCTACAACCGGCTCGACGCCGGCATGCGCCTTCAGATGGACTCGACCGTCCAGTACGTGCTGGGTCTTAAAAAATCGCGCAAAAAAGACCTGACGATCAGTGACACGAAACTCAAATCCGAGTACAATACATATAAGAAAAAAGGACTCCCGTACGGGCCGATCTGCTGCCCGGGGAAAAAGTCGATCGAAGCCGCGCTCTATCCGGCGAAGACGGACTATCTGTACTTCATCCTGAGCGACAAGCTCGACGGCACGATGAATTTCTCCAAGAGCTATAAGAAGTTCTTGAAGGACAAAAAGGCATATTACGACGCACGCGACAAGGCGGAGAAAAACAGCAATGGCAGCTAACAGCGGGTCCTGGTGGCCGCTCGATCAGCGCGTTACCGAAAGCGGGCTGGAGACGACAGATTCCCGGGTGACGGAATTTATCCGGGAAAAATACCGGCCGCTCACCCCGGGCCTCGCAGAGCTTCGCAGGATCTGTGAAAAGGACCAGATCCCGGTGATTTATCCTGAGACCGAGACCCTTCTCCTTCTGCTCCTCCGGCTGAAGCAGCCGAAAAAGATCCTCGAGATCGGAACGGCGCTCGGCTATTCGGCTTCGTTTTTTGCGGAAGCCGTGAAAGGGAGCACAGTCTATACAGTGGAGAAAGACGAGTACGCCTGCACGGCTGCCCGGCAGAATATCCGGGCCGGCGGGCTGGAGGGACGCGTCAGGGTATATCTCGGCGACGGCCAGGAGATCACGGAAAAACTCCGTGATGACGGAGAAGGACCGTTTGATTTTGTCTTTATCGACGCGGCGAAGAGCCACTACCGGAGGTTCTTTGAGAGCGCACTGACCTGCGCTTCCGACGGCGCGGTGCTCGTGTCGGACAACATCCTGCTGCACGGCATGACGGTCGACGAAGACTCCGACCCGAAGAAGAAGCATCGGACGAATATTCGCAGGATGCGGGACTTTCTTGAGTTTATCACGACGGACCCGCGTCTGGAGACAACGCTGCAGTCGTCGGGAGACGGTGTGGCGATCTCGCTTTATCATAAGAAAAAATGAGTGAACAGAAATTAGAACTGCTGGCTCCGGCCGGCGACCTTGAAAAACTGAAGATTGCGGTAACATACGGAGCGGACGCCGTCTATTTCGGCGGTGAATTTTTCTCGCTTCGGCAGGGGGCGGACAACCTGACGATCCCGGAGATCGAGGAAGGCCTAGAATTCGCTCATGAGCACGGATGCAAGGGCTATATGGCGCTGAACATCTTTGCGCATAATGAGGATCTGGAGCCGATGCGTTCCTATCTGAAGAGCCTGAGAGGGATCCCGATCGACGGATTCCTTGTTTCCGACCCGGGCGTCCTGGACCTCGTGAAGGAGGAACTTCCGAGGGCGGAGATCCATCTTTCCACGCAGGCGAACATGACGAATTACCAGGCGGCGGCGTTCTGGCGCAGGCTCGGCGTGAAACGCCTCGTCCTGGCGCGGGAGCTTTCGATCGAGGAGATCCGCGAGATCCGGAGGAGGCTGCCGGACGATGTAGAGCTTGAGGCCTTCATCCACGGCTCCATGTGCATCTCGTATTCCGGAAGATGCCTTCTCAGCAATTTCATGACCGGACGCGACTCCAACCGGGGGCTTTGTGCGCATCCGTGCCGCTACCGCTATGTGCTGGAGGAAGAAAAACGGCCGGGCATGTATTTCCCGATCGAGGAGGATGACCGCGGCTCTTATATCCTGAATTCGAAGGACCTCTGCATGATTGATCATATCCCGGACCTCGCGCGCGCAGGTGTGAAGAGTCTGAAGATCGAGGGCAGGATGAAGAGCATTTTCTACGTGGCGACGGTCGTCCACGCATATCGCCTCGCCATCGATGCCTATCTCCGTGACCCGGAGAATTTCACCCTGGACCCCGCGTTGAAAGAGGAGCTTCTGAAGGTGAGCCACCGCGAGTTCACGACCGGATTCTATTACGGAGAGCCGGACAGCGAAGATCAGAATTACGAGACCTCGAAATACATCAGGGAGTATTCTTTTGTCGGCAAAGTCCTGAGCTATGACCCGGAGACTCATTACGCCGTCGTGGAGCAGAGGAACAAGATGCTCAAAGGCGACGAGATCGAGGTGTTCGGCCCGGACATCATGTTTTTCCGTCAGACGATCACGTCCATGCTGGATCAGGAGAGCGGGCTTGAGATCGAATCCGCGCCGCATCCGCAGCAGATCGTGAAGATCCGGATGGAGCAGCCGGTGAAGCCGGACTATATTTTAAGGAAAAAAGTGGATGAGCAGGAGAGCCCGTCCGAGTAAGTATGATCTGTGAGATCGAGTTTGAAGGAGTTGAGAATCCATGATATCAGACCCCGCCCATGTTCCCATATTCATAGCCGTCGCGGTGATTTCCGTCATCCTGAACGGGATCATCGTGCTGGCAGACGTCGCGCTGGATTTCGCCAGCCCGAGCAAGATCCGGGAGATGCTGAAAGGGAAGGAAGAAAAGGAGATCCTACGGGTCCGCAAACTGCTGGATCGTCCGTCCCGCTATGAATTTACCAACCGGATGCTGTGCTGCGTCCTGACGGGAGTCGGAGTCGTATCGACAATTGCAGTAAAAAGTGAACCTGTCGGCATGATGATCGTCGCAGTCCTGATTTATCTTGCTTTCCTCGTCGTGTTCGGGGAGATCTTTCCGAGCAAGATCGCGAGGCAGCACAGCGAGAAATTGACGATCTCGTTCGCCGGCATGCAGAGCTTTGTCTGCACGATCTTCCTGCCGCTGACAGCACTCCTGATCTTCATCGCGGATCTGTTTCTGCGTCTGTTCCGGCAGGAAACGCACATCGATGAGAATGCGTTCTCGGAAGAGGATGTCATGACGATGCTGGAACGCGGACAGCAGGACGGTGCGATCAAGGAAGAGGGCAAGCGGATGATCAACAGCATCTTCCGCTTTGACGATGAGCTCGCTTATGAGATCATGACGCCGAGGACCGACGTCTTCCTGATCGATATCAACGATCCGCAGGAAGAGTATATGGAACAGCTGATGCAGATGACGTACTCGAGGATCCCGGTCTGCGAAGGGGAGCCGGATAACATCATCGGCATCCTGAATATCAAGGATTATCTGATCCGCGCCAGAGAGGACGGATTTGAAAACGTACCGATCCGCGAGATCCTGCGCAAGCCGCATTTTGTCCCGGAAACGAAGAACATCGATTCGCTGTTCATCGAGATGCAGAAGGAAAAGCAGCATATCTCGATCCTGATCGACGAATACGGCGGATTCAGCGGGATCGTCACGGTCGAGGACATCATTGAAGAGATCGTCGGAGACATCGACGATGAATACGACGAAGAAGACGAAGTCATTGAGAAGATGGGAGAAAACTGTTATCTCCTCGACGGAAATGTTTCACTCGACGATCTGAACGAGACGATCGGGACGAATCTGGAGTCGGAGAACAGTGAAACGATCGGCGGTTATCTGATCGATATCATCGGAGAGATCCCGTCTGACGGATATGTGAACCGGACGATCGAAGTGGACGGCTACCGCTTCACGATCCTCTCGGTCCGGGAACGCCGTATCGAGAAAGTGCGCCTCGATCTTCCGGATGGAAAACCGGAAGAACAGGAACCGGTACCGGCGGAAAAAGGAGGAAGCGGGCAGGAGGAACGCCCGCGATAGGAAATGGATAAGGAAAAAGACGCGCCTTCGGAAGAAGAACTGATCGAGAAGGCGGCGGAAGTCGTCCTCGGAACAGAAGGCGTCAGTTCCCTTTCCGGGACGTTCAGCGACGCCATCAGCCGCCAGCTTCCGATGCTGGGAGGCGGGGTGAAAGGAGTCAAGCTCCAGGAGGAAGCATCCGGACTCACATTTGACATTTATGTCAATGTCGACTACGGTGTGAAGATCCCGCAGCTCGCCTGGGACATCCAGAGCGCGGTCAAAGATGCGATCGAGGGAATCAGCGAGAAGCCGATCAGCGCCGTGAACATTCACGTCCAGGGTGTGCAGCTCCCGCTTGCCAGAAAGGGATAGGATGGAAAGAAAAGAAGCGCGAACCCTGATGATGAAGATCTTTTATCAGATGGATCTTCTGAATGATTTTGATCCGGACCGCGAGGAACACTATTTCCGCGATCAGGATCTGAAAGGCCAGAAGAACTACTGCCGGAAGATCTATCAGACGTACTGCGACAACCGGGACGAAATCGACCGCAGGATCCAGGAGAACAGCAGCAAATGGAAGCTTTCCCGGATGCCGAAGA
Source organism: Anaerovoracaceae bacterium (assembly GCA_050946555.1). Taxonomy (GTDB): domain Bacteria; phylum Bacillota; class Clostridia; order Peptostreptococcales; family Anaerovoracaceae; genus Aminicella. The sequence goes on from JBMNVA010000001.1 coordinate 68,711, forward strand.
CCGACCTCGCGATCCTCCGGGTCGCGACAGTGGAGATCCTCTTCATGGAAAAAATCCCGGACGCCGTCGCCGCGAACGAGGCGGTCGAACTCGCGAAGGTGTACGGAACAGAGGAATCGCCAAGATTCATCAATGCGATCCTCGGCAGCATCATCCGGGGGAAGACCGGAGAGGCGTAGGATGGCGTATCTCGGGTTTGACACGAGCAATTACCGGACGTCCGTCGCCTGTGTCAGTGACAGCGGAGAGATCCTTTTTGACAAAAGGATCCTTTTAAATGTAAAACAAGGAGAGAGAGGTCTCCGGCAGCAGGAAGCGCTCTTTCAGCATATCGGGAATCTGAAAGTCCTCATGGAATCGTATCAGGACGCGCAGATCAGGGAGCCGGTCCGGGCTGTCGCCGCGTCAGAGAAGCCGAGGCCCCTGGAAGGCTCGTACATGCCGGTGTTCACCGCCGGGATGACAGCAGCAGCTTCCGCAGCGGCAGTGCTCGACGTCCCATGCGGACTTTTTTCGCATCAGGAAGGGCATATCGAAGCGGCTCGCTTTGAGACCGGGATCCCGCGGGAGGGCCGGTTCCTCGCGTTCCATTTTTCCGGTGGGACGACGGAGGCAGTACTGGTCGATCAGACTCCGGACGGCAATCGGTATCAGCGGGTCGGCGGCTCAAAGGATATTTCCTACGGACAGCTCCTGGACCGCGTCGGCGTGGCGCTCGGGATGAGATTCCCTGCCGGAAAAGAGATGGACGATCTCGTGATGAAGAACGCCCGGGAGGACGGAAAGGATGCCGCTGGGAGCAGAGGCGTGGAACTTCCGGGGATCCGGGAGAAGGACGGCTGGGTCAATCTGTCCGGGATCGAATCCGCGTGTCAGAGGCTGGTCGCATCGGAAGGACAGGGAGTGCAGGACGCCCTGATCCCGCTTCTTTTTTCCCGTATCGCTCGCTCGATCGAGAAGATGACGGGATCGCTCGTCGATCAGTTCGAGCCGGAGGCGGTGCTGTTTGCGGGCGGTGTTTCCTCCAGCCGGTATATCCGAGGGCGGCTGCAGGAGCGGCTCCGCGGATGCCGGATCTGCTTCGGAAGACCGGAGCTCTGTTCGGATAACGCGGTCGGGACCGCATTATTAATGAGAAACCGGAGGAAAGGGGTGGCCCGGTAATGGCGATCAAACCGATCAGTGTATCACAGCTGAATGAATACATCGCGAGGGTCATCCGGGATGATCTCCTGCTTTCGCGTGTCACGGTGCGCGGGGAAGTGTCGAATGTCCGGTATTACCCGTACGGTGCGTTTTTTGCTCTGACGGATCCGGACAGCCGGATCAGCTGTTTCCTGCCGTCGGAAGCGGCCGAGGCGTTCGGGATCCCGCTGGAAAACGGGATGGCGGTCTCGGTCGATGCGTACGTGAATGTCCGGGTGAAACGGGGGGATTACAACCTGCAGGTCCGGGAGATCTGGATGGAGAAGACTGAGGGGAACCTCGCGATCGCGTTTCAGAAGCGGAAGGAAAAACTCGACCGGGAGGGGATCTTTGCGCCGGAACACAAACAGAAGATCCCTTTTTTCCCTTCCAAAGTCGGGATCGTGACATCGGCGAACGGCGCGGCGGTCCGGGACATCCTCCGGACGATCAAGATGCGGAACGATTATGCGGATCTTCTGATCTTTCCGGTCCCGGTCCAGGGCGAGGGCGCCGGTCTGACGATCGCCAGGACGATCGACCGGATCAACCGGGAGCATCCGGATGTCGATGTTCTGATTGTCGGGCGCGGCGGCGGATCGCAGGAGGACCTCTGGGAGTTCAATGACGAGGAGCTCGCGAGGAGCATCTACCGCTCGCATATCCCGGTCATTTCCGGGGTCGGGCATGAGATCGACACGACGATCTGTGACATGGCGGCGGATCTCCGGGCGGCGACGCCGACGGCCGCGGCGCAGGCGGCGGTGCCGGATACGGCGGAGCTCCGGGAGGCGGTCGACGAATACCGCCGGCAGATGCTGCTCCAGCTGAAGAATTCTGTGATGTATCATGAGATGATGCTCCAGAACCTGAAGGACGGTATACAGAGCGCGTTTCAGACGAAGATCCGGGAACTGGAGAACGGGGTGGAGAAGCAGCGCATCCTGCTGGAAGCGCAGAATCCGAACCGCATCCTCGCATCCGGATATTCGGTATTGAGTGATGAGGATGGACGTGTCATGCTGCGGGCGAGAGACCTTCAAGTCGGCGGCAGATATCAGCTCCGTCTTGCGGAAGGCAGTGCGGAGTGCGAGATTTTAAGAAAGGACGATAAGCGATGAGAAATGAAAAAGAGATGAAATTCGAGGAGGCGTTTGACAAGCTGAAACAGCAGGCCGAGATCATCAAATCCGGAGAACTGAGCCTGGAGGAATCCATCAAGGCGTACGAGGAAGGGATGAAATATTATCAGGTCTGCAGCAAGATCCTGACGGAAGCAAAACAGAAAATCGAAACGTTTGAATAGGTGATCCGCCGGCCCGGACTTCGGGCATGGTTTGAAACGGGAGAATGAATCATGATAGAGGATTATAACGTTTACAAAGATATGGTGAATGACCACCTGACAGACTTTATTCCGAAGATCGATCGGAAGAGCAGCGTCCTGTACGACTCGATGAAATACAGCCTGACGGCAGGAGGAAAACGGCTGCGGCCGGTACTCCTCCTCGCTTCCTGCGAATTCGCCGGGGGCAGGGCGCATGATGTGCTTCCGTATGCGTGTGCGGCGGAGTACATTCATACCTATTCGCTGATCCACGACGATCTGCCGGCGATGGATGACGACGATCTGCGGCGCGGACAGCCGACGAATCACAAGGTCTACGGCGCCGGGATCGCGACACTCGCCGGAGACGGCCTGCTGAACACGGCGTTCGAGATCATGATGCGCGACATGTTCATGTACTTCGATGATGAGGAGCAGCTGATGCGCCGGGTGAAGGCGAGTTATGCGCTGGCGCTTGCGGCCGGCGTCCGCGGGATGATCGCGGGCCAGACCTCGGATCTGGAGCAGGAAGGACAGATCATCTCAGAGGAGATGCTGGATTACATCCACATGAACAAAACCGGCATGATGATCCGGGGATGTGTCCGGGCCGGACTGTATCTCGGCGGCGCGGACGATGAGATGTTGGCCAACATGACCGAATACGCCGAAAATCTCGGACTCGCGTTCCAGGCGGCGGATGACATCCTGGATGTGACGGGAGACGCCGATGAAATGGGGAAGGCGACAGGAGAGGATCAGAAAAACAATAAGGTGACACATATCACACTTGACGGCATGGAAAGCGCGAGGGAGCGGCTTTCCCGCCTGACGCAGGCAGCCGTCGACGCGATCGCCGTTTACTATGATAACGCGGAGTTTTTCCGCGATCTGGCTTTGAACCTGGAAAAGAGGACTTATTAATGAAGCGTGAGCTGACAGATTATCAATTTCCGGACGACCTGAAAACAATGAAAGAAGAAGACCTGAATGTCTTGGCATTCCAGATCCGGGAATTCCTGATCGAGAAGGTCTCCCGGACGGGAGGACACCTGGCTTCGAATCTCGGCATTGTCGAGCTCACGATCGCCCTTCACCGCGCGTTTGATACGCCGAAGGACAAACTGATCTGGGATGTCGGGCATCAGTCTTACGTACATAAGATCCTGACCGGACGGGCGGACCGGTTCGATACGCTCCGCCAGACCGGAGGACTGAGCGGCTTTCCGAAATCCAACGAAAGCCCCCATGACATGTACGATACCGGCCACTCCAGCACGTCGCTCTCGGCGGGGATCGGTATGGCCAGGGCGCGGGATCTGAAGGGAGAGTCGCACCATGTCGTCTCTGTGATCGGTGACGGCTCGATGACCGGCGGCCTTGCGTATGAAGCGCTGAACAACATCGGTGCTTCCAAAACGCGGCTGATCATCGTCCTGAATGACAACGGCATGTCGATCGCGAAGAACATCGGCGGGATGTCTCAGCATCTCGGAAAGCTTCGCACCTCGTCCAGTTACCGCCAGGCGAAGATCAAGATCCGTCGGCATCTGAACAAACTGCCGGGGAAAAGCGGCGAAACCATCGCGGAGATGCTGTCCGCCGCCAAAAGCTGGGTGAAATACGCCCTCGTCTGGGAAGGCGTCCTGTTTGAAGAACTCGGGATCACGTATCTCGGACCGGTCGACGGACATAATATCCGTCAGATCGAAGAAGCGCTGAGTCAGGCGAAACGGGTCGACGGTCCGGTCATCGTTCACGTGATCACGAAAAAAGGAAAGGGCTACCGTCCTGCGGAAACGAACCCGAACAAATTCCACGGGGTCGCGCCGTTCGATCCTGCGACCGGAGAGCTCCTGAAAAAACCGGGGACGGGCTGGTCCCGCGTCATGGGAGAGGAAGCGGTCCGGCTCGCGCAGAAGGATCCGCGGATCACCGCGATCACGGCGGCGATGGGGAATGCGACAGGGCTTGCCCCGTTCGCCGCGAAATACCCGGACCGGTTCTTTGATGTCGGGATCGCCGAGGCGCATGCGGTCACGTTCGCGGCAGGGCTCGCGAAGGGCGGGATGCGTCCGCTCGTCGCGATCTACTCCTCATTCCTTCAGCGCGCGTTCGACCAGATCGTGGAGGATGTCTGCCTGCAGGATCTCCCAGTCGTGTTTGCGATCGACCGCGCCGGGATCGTCGGAGCGGACGGCGAGACCCATCACGGCATCTTCGATATCGCATATCTCCGGATGATCCCGAACATTTCACTTTTTGCCCCTTCGGACGGGAATGAGCTCGAGGCGATGCTGGACTACGCGTTTTCACTCGGGCGTCCGGCGGCCGTCCGCTATCCGAGAGGGGAATGTGAATACGATCCCGAACGAAGAGTGTCCTATTCCGGAGGGAACGAGCGCGTACGCGAAGGACAGGACGCGGAGATCTGGGCCGTAGGGTCTTCTGTGCACACGGCGCTTTCCGCGGCAGAACTTCTGCAGGAAAAAGGATACTCGGTCGGTGTCGTCAAGGTGAACCAGATCGTGCCGCTTGACGTTTCCCTTCTGGATTCCTCACCGGATGTGATGTTTTCGCTCGAGGACGGCATCCTGACCGGCGGATTCGGCGAGATGCTTGCTTCGGAAACCGGAAGAACGGTCACGAAGTTCGGGTGGCCGAAGGAGTTCATCCCGCAGGGAAGCCCGCAGGAACTCAGGAAGATCTACCGGCTTGACGCTCAGGGGATCGCGGAAAGGATCGGTGAGAGCATTGAAAGAAAGGCTTGATGTGCTCCTCGTCGAGAAAGGCTTTTTTTCCTCCCGCGAGCGCGCGAAGGCATCGATCATGGCGGGGGAAGTCTACGTGGACGGAAGGCTGTCAGACAAGGCGGGAACGAAGATCGACCCGGATGCGGACATCGAAGTCCGCGGGGATGACTGCCCGTATGTGAGCCGCGGCGGCTACAAGCTGGAGAGGGCCATCGAAGTGTTCGGCCTCGATCTTTCCGGCGCGGTGTGCGTCGACATCGGCGCGTCGACCGGCGGCTTCACGGACTGCATGCTGCAGCACGGCGCGAAAAAAGTGTACGCGATCGACGTCGGCTACGGCCAGCTGGACTGGAAACTCCGGAGCGACCCGCGCGTCGTTTCGATCGAACGCTGCAACATCCGCTATTTCGATCCGGATACATTGGAGGAGCCGGCGGATTTCGTCAGCATTGACGTTTCCTTTATTTCGCTCCGCCTCGTCTTTCCGGTAGCGGAAAAACTTTTATCGGAAAGCGGACGTCTCGTCTGCCTCGTGAAACCGCAGTTTGAAGCGGGGAAAGAACAGGCGGACGCCGGGAAGGGCATCATCCGCGATCCTTCTGTCCATGAGCAGGCGATCCGGGATGTGATCCGTTATGCGGAGGCGTGCGGACTGTCTCCTTTTGACCTCACGTATTCCCCGGTCACGGGGGCAAAAGGAAATATCGAATTTCTTTTATTGGTTGGCAAAAACGACGAACTGCGTTATAATTTAAAAAGTATACAAGAGGTCGTCGCGTCCGCTCATAAAGCGCTCGCGGAGGCCCCGAAAAATGTTTAGCAGCAGTTGCTGATGTGTTTGAGAGTTTTAAAAAGGAGACTGAAGCTATGAAATTATCAAACAAAGTGGAGTCGATGCAGTTTTCACCGATCAGAAAATTCAATCCGTACGCGATCAAGGCGGAACAGGAAGGTAAAAAGGTTTACCATCTGAACATCGGTCAGCCGGATGTTGAGACCCCGCCGTGCTTCATGGAAGCGATCCGCAATTTCGATGAAAAGGTCATCGCTTACGCGGAATCCGGTGGTAGACCGGAACTTCTGGACGCTGTCATCGACTACTATAAGAAGTATGACATCGATCTTGACCGGAGCAACATTATCGTCACAAACGGCGGATCGGAAGCACTGAGCATGTCTTTCATCACGCTGCTGAACGAGGGTGACGAAGTACTGATCCCGGAACCGTACTATACGAACTACAGCACGTTTGCGAAGATGGCAGGCGGCGTTGTCGTTCCGGTAGATGCGGATCCGGAAAAGGGCTATGCGTATGCAAACAGAGAGAACATCGAGAAGAAGATCACGCCGAGAACGAAGGCGATCTGTTGCCTCGAACCGGGCAACCCGACCGGTAATGTCCTGACAAAGGACGAAATGAAGGTCATCTGCGAAGTCGCGGCGGATCATGACCTGATGATCATCGCAGACGAAGTTTACAGAGAGTTCGTATATGATGGCAGAACCCCGGCTTCGTTCGGACAGATGAAGGGCTATGAGGACCGCGTCATCATCGTCGACTCCGTCTCCAAGAGATTCTCCGCATGCGGCGCAAGAATCGGTCTCTGCATCTCCAAGAACAAGGAATTCATGGCGGGCATCATGAAGATCGCTCAGGGTCGTCTCTGTGTCTCCACAGTTGACCAGATCGGATCGGCTGCGCTGTTCCGTCTGCCGGATTCCTATTATGAAGAAGTCAAGGCAGAATACTGCGGAAGAAGAGACGTTGTCGTCGAAGAGCTGAACAAGATCCCTGGATTCTCGGCAAAGGTCCCGGGCGGTGCGTTCTACATGACCTGCTCGCTTCCGGTCGATGACATCGAGGACTTCCTGATGTTCCTGCTGACAGAGTTCGAAGATAACGGCGAGACTGTTATGTTCGCACCGGCAGAAGGATTCTATGCGACACCGGGCAAGGGCAAGAACGAGATCCGTATCGCATACGTCCTGAAGAAGGAAGATATGAGAAGAGGCGTTGAGCTGATCCGTCTCGGACTGGACGCCTACAACAAGAAACTCGGCAAATAGTCAGGAGGCATGAAAAATTAATGAAATTATCCCCGATGATGCGTCAGTATCTTGACATAAAAGAACAGTACAAGGACTGCATTCTTTTCTTCAGACTGGGTGATTTCTACGAAATGTTTTTCGATGACGCCAAGCTGGTTTCGCGCCTGCTTGAGCTGACTCTGACAGGCAAAAGCTGCGGTATGGAAGAGAGGGCCCCGATGTGCGGGGTCCCTTTCCATGCCGCAGATTCATATATCGCGAAACTGACCGACATGGGCTACAGCGTCGCGATCTGCGAGCAGCTCGAAGACCCGAAGGAAACGAAGGGCATGGTGAAGCGCGGCGTGATCCGCGTCGTTACACCGGGCACGATGACCTCCGGCGCCGTACTGAAGGAAAAAGAAAACAACTACCTGGCGTCCGTCTACGCGGATCAGGGCGGGATCTCCGTCTCCTACTGCGATATCTCCACCGGGGAGCTCTGCGCGACGGAGAAACGCGAGGGATCGAGCCTTGAGACCGATGTGCTGAACGAGCTCGTCCGCATCAGCTGCCGGGAAATCCTGGTCAATCAGGATTTTTCCGAACGATTCGGCGAAGACGAACTCGCCCTCGAGACGGGAGCGTTCGTCCGTACGATGCCGGATTCCTCGTATTCCGAGAAATCCGCGAGAGACGCGATCCGCGCCCAGTTCGGCAGCGTATCTCTGACGGCGCTCGGCATCGACGGAAGAGAGTACTGCCAGCTGTCGCTCGGCGCGCTGCTCTCTTATCTTTTTGAAACGCAAAAGCAGAATCTGGGGCAGATCACAGGCCTCAGGTATTATGAGATCGGAAATCACATGTCTCTGGACCGGGCGACGATCCGGAACCTGGAGATCACGGAGACATTATTTGATAAAAAGACAAAAGGATCGCTCCTCGGCGTGCTGGACAAGACCGGCACCGCGATGGGAGCGAGGAAACTCAAGCAGTGGATCCGCGAGCCGCTGAACGATCCGGAGGAGATCAACCGGAGGCTCGATGCCGTGCAGGAACTGACGGAGGATCCGTTGAAACGGAACGATATCCGAGAGGCACTCCGGGCGATCTATGACTTTGAGCGTCTGGCCGGGAGGATCGCGTCCGGTTCCGCGAACGGCCGGGATATGATCGCGCTCGGGAACTCCATCGCGCGCCTTCCGGATCTCCGGTTCCCGCTCGAAGACAGTTCGTCCGATCTCCTCCGGGATCTTTCCGGAGAGATCGTCGACCTGTCGGAGATCCAGAGCGATATCGAGCGTTCGATCGTCGAGGAGCCGCCGGTCGCGATCACGGAAGGAGAACTGATCCGGGACGGCTTTTCGGAGGAGCTCGATGAGATGAAGCTGTCCATCCGGGACGCGAAGGAATGGATCGCGGGTCTGGAAGCCAAGGAAAAAGAACGGACGGGGATCACGCATCTCAAGGTCGGCTACAACAAAGTGTTCGGATACTATATCGAAGTCAGCCGCTCGAACCTGGATCTCGTTCCGGACGATTACATCCGCAAGCAGACCCTCGTCGGCGCGGAACGCTTCGTCACTCCGAAGCTCAAGGAGATGGAGGGCCTCGTCCTGAACGCGGAGACAAAGATCAACAAGCTGGAGTACGAGATCTTTACGAACCTCCGGAAGAAGATCACCGGCTTCATCCCGGACATCCAGCGGGTGTCCGCTGCCGTGTCCGAGATCGACGTCCTGACGTCGTTTGCCGAGGTCAGTCAGCGGTCCGGATACGTCCGGCCGGTCGTGAATGACGGTTATGTGATCGAGATCGAGCAGGGACGCCACCCCGTCATCGAGACCACGACCGAGCAGGGCCTTTTTGTCTCCAACGACACGTATATGAACAATGAAGACTCGTCCATGCTCATCATCACCGGGCCGAATATGTCCGGGAAATCCACGTACATGCGCCAGACCGCGCTGATCGTGCTGCTCGCGCAGATCGGGTGCTTCGTGCCGGCGGCGCGTGCGGAGATCGGCGTCGTGGACCGGATCTTCACGAGGATCGGGGCCTCCGACAACCTCGCGCAGGGCCAGTCGACGTTCTTCGTGGAAATGAGCGAGCTCGCGTATATCCTCCGGAACGCGAAGGAGCGCAGCCTGATCATCCTCGATGAGATCGGCCGGGGCACCAGCACGTACGACGGCCTGTCGATCGCCTGGGCGACAGTGGAATACCTCTGCAGCCCGAAGGCGCACATCCGCACGCTGTTCGCGACGCATTACCACGAGCTGACCGCGCTGGAAGACACCATCCGCGGCGTAAAGAACCTGAACGTCTATGTTTCGGACGAAAACGGGAACATCGTTTTTCTGCATAAGATCGTGCCGGGCTCGGCGAGCCGGAGCTACGGGATCCACGTCGCGAAGCTGGCGGGCATCCCGATGAAGCTGCTGGAGAGCGCCGAAGCGAAACTCGAGCGTCTGGAAAGCGAGAGCCGGGAGCGCTCTTCGCTGGAAGTGCCCGATGAGGAGAAGAAGGACGCAGCAGCGGGCGCGATGCAGGGCGAGCAGCTCTCGTTCTTCGCGCCGGGCCCGAATCCGGTCGTCGAACGCCTGAAATCGCTCGATCTGATGGAGATCACGCCGTCTCAGGCGATAAAGATCCTGGAGGAACTTCAGAAACTGACGGAATCATGATTCGAGTATTAGACAAAAAAGTATATGACAAGATCGCGGCCGGAGAGGTGATCGAACGCCCGGTCTCCATCGTCAAGGAACTGATCGAGAATTCGATCGACGCCGGCTCCTCCCGGATCACGTGCGAGATCAAGAACGGCGGGAAGACGCTGATCCGTGTCACGGATGACGGGAGCGGCATCCCGGCGGACCAGGCGGAGACCGCGTTCCTGCGTCACGCGACGAGCAAGATCGAAAAGGCGGAGGACCTGGAAGAGGTCGAGAGCCTCGGTTTCCGCGGAGAAGCCCTGGCCAGCATCGCCGCCGTCACGAGGACGACGCTCATCACGAAGGTGCGTGACAGCAAGACAGGCGTCCGGATCGCGATCAGCGGCGGCACGGTGATCGAAAAGGAACCGGTCGGCTGTCCGGAAGGATCGACGATGATCGTCACCGATCTTTTTTACAATACGCCGGCGAGGCGCCTTTTCCTCAAGACGGACGCCGCGGAAAGCGGCTTGATCTCCGAGCTCATCGCGGAGTACGCGCTCGCGTATCCGGACATCGCGTTCCAGATGATCAGCGGCGGGAAGATCCTTTTTACGAGCACCGGGGGAGGCGATCTGAAGAAGACGATCCTCGCGGTGACACATCAGAGAGAATACGAAAACCTGATCGAGGTGGAGGACGAAGAACAGGGGATCGGGGTCAGGGCCTGCATCTCGCGGCCGTCCCTCACGCGCGCGAGCAGGAGGGACCAGGTCTTCTTCGTGAACGGCCGTGTAGTAAAAAGCCGGATCCTCGACCAGGCAGTCTCCAAGGGGTATCGCGAGCGGCTGTTTGAAAACCGGTATCCGGTGGTATTCCTTCTGATAACCATGGACCCGCGGACGCTCGACGTCAATATCCATCCGGCGAAGCGTGAGGTCCGCTTCCACGACGAAAAGCAGGTCCAGGACGCGGTCAGCAGGATCCTCACGAGGGCGCTCGCGACGGATGACGCGGTGATCCACGCCCGGGACTATGTCCGGGAGCCGGAAAAAGCGAACGGGCAGGAAAATGCAGGAAACCGGAACGCTGGATCGGAAGAAAATGAACAGGTAGACATAAAACAAATATTGCAAAGAAAAAGGGAAGGGGACGCTCGCCGGGAGGCGGGTGCTTCTGCTGATGATCCGGAAACGGCCGGGGCGTCTTTTGTCCACGAGAGGGAGGAGGGCGCTCTGAATACCGGAGAAGAAGTGTCCTCTGAGATGCAGGAACATGGTCCGGAAGAGCCGCAGGAACCATCTGCTGCAGCTCCGGATCGCTCCGGGAAGCCGGAGCTCGAGATCGACGAGCCCGGACGCCGTCCGTTTACCTTTGACGATCTGGAAGTGACGGGATGCGTGTTCGATACGTACATCACATGCGTGGACCGGGAGAGCTTTTACCTGATCGATCAGCACGCGGCGCATGAGCGGATCTTTTACGAAAAGCTGGTCGGGAATTATATGGCGAGTCAGAAGCTGAGCCAGGTGATCCTTCCGCCGCTCGTGCTCGATCTTCCGCTCACCGTTTCCGAGAACGAATACGACTGGATCTGTTCGCTCCGGGACATGGGCTATGCGATCGAGGAATTCGGCCCGTCGACTTATATCGTAAAGGAGATCCCGACGTTCATGGAGCTTTCCGAGGCAGAGAAATTCATCTATGATTTCACGGAGAACCTCGGGCACGGCCAGGATGTGCGGAACAAAGTGGTCATCGACAAGCTGATCACGAAATCGTGCAAATCGGCCGTCAAGGCGCATGACCATCTGTCGGAGCAGGAGCAGCGGCAGCTGATCCGGGACCTCGCGAAATGCCGGAACCCGTTCTCGTGCCCGCACGGGCGGCCGACGTTCATCCGCTTCACAAAGTATGATCTCGAGCGGTTTTTCAAGCGGGTGCAGTGATGGAAGAACGGACAAAAAGAAACTGGGAAGAGCAGAGCGCGCCGGCGGTTTCCGAACCGCCTGCTCCGGACCGGAAGATCGTCGCACTCTGCGGACCGACGGCCGTCGGAAAGACTCAAGTCGCGATCGAGATCGCAGAGCGGCTCGACGGCGAGATCGTGAACTGCGATTCGATGCAGCTTTACCGCTTCATGGACATCGGGAGCGCGAAGCCGACGCCGGAGGAGCGCGCACGGGTGAAGCATTATCTCGTCGATGAGATCGACCCGAGGGAGCCTTTTTCCGTCGCGAAATTCCAGCATCTGGCGAAGGACGCGATCGAGACCGTTTTTAAGAAAGGGAAGCTCCCGATCGTTTCCGGCGGGACGGGACTTTACCTGAACGCTCTGCTGTACGATATGGATTTCAGCGCGCCGCCCGGAGATACCGGGAGGCGGGACGAACTCTTCGCGTTCGCCCGGGAAAACGGGAACGACGCCCTGCACCGGAAGCTGCAGGAGCTCGACCCCGCCGCGGCGGCAAGGATCCATCCGAACAACGTGAAAAAAGTCGTGCGGGCGATCGAGGCCGCGGAATCCGGCCGTCCGGTCAGGGATTTCCGGACCGATCTCAGGAAGACGTCCGATTACGGCGTGATCCTGGTCGGGCTCCGGCGGGACCGGAACGAATTGTACCGGAGGATCGACCGGCGCGTCGACCTTCTGATGGAGCAGGGCCTCGTCGAGGAAGTGAAACGCCTCCTCGCGATGGGCCTGACAGAAGACAGCATCTCCATGAAGGGGATCGGATATAAGGAGATCATCGGCTTTCTGGAAGGAGAGTATGACCTTGCAGAAGCCGTCCGTCTCGTCAAGCGGAACACGCGGCATCTGGCGAAGCGGCAGATGACCTGGCTCCGCCGGTACCGCGAAATGACGTGGTTTACGCTTTCCGAAAACGACAGCGAGGAAGAAATTATCGAGGCGATCAAGCGATGGCTAAGCGAAAAACTGGACAGAAAACCATAAGGGCGCAGAACAAGACCGGGCGCCCGGAAAATATCGTGGAAAAAGAAGGACGCATCTACATGGAATGCAAGGAGATTGAGGATGAGCTTCCGAGGTTCCTCCGCGGCTATTTCATCTACCTGAAGGGGAACGTCCTTCCGATGACCCGCCTCGCGTATCTTCACGACGTCAGGTTCTTTTTCCGTTATCTGATCGAGGAGACCGATCTGACAGAGGCAGAAGAGACCCGGGATATCCGTCTGGAGGATCTGGAGAACGTCGAAGCGCAGGATGTCAACATTTTCCTCGATTACTGCCGGAAGTACGCGGTCCAGGATGAGAACGGCGTGACGATCTATGAGAACAGCAACGCGAGCCTCGCCCGGAAAAAATCGTCGATCTCGGTCCTGTTCAAGCAGCTCTACCGGGATGGCCTTTTGTCCAAAAATATCACGGACGGGTTCGATCCGATCCGCGTACAGAAGGCGGACGAACGGGAGATTAAAGCGCTGGAGGACGATGAAGTCATGATCATGCTCGACGCCGTGACGAACGGGACGGGCCTGACGAAGCACGAGCGCGATTACTGGGAGAAAACGAAGTACCGCGACAAGGCGATCCTCGTGATGTTTCTGACGTACGGACTCCGCCTGTCCGAGCTGCAGCAGCTCAATCTTTCGTCGTTCAATTTCCACCGCGGAGAGTTCGTGATCTACCGGAAGCGCGGGAAGGAATCGGTCATGCCGCTCAACCGCTCGGTCACGATGGTCCTGGACGATTACCTGAAGAAGGAGCGGCCGGATGAGAGCAAACTGAGCGAGGAGAACCGGGACGCGCTGTTTTTGTCGCTGCAGGGCAAAAGGATGACGGACCGGGCGATCCGCGAGCTGGTGAAAAAATACACATCGATCGCGATGAACACGTCGCACCGGGCCGGCTACAGCCCGCATAAGCTCCGCGCGACAGCGGCGACGAGCCTGATCGGGCGCGGGAACTCGATCTATGATGTCGCGGCGCTCCTGGATCACGAGCAGGTCACGACGACGCAGCTTTATGCGAGACAGAAGCGGGACGTGAAGCGCAATCTGGTCCGCGGGATGGAATGGGAACTCGAGCGGGAAGAAGGTTCGGAGGATCCGCCGGATGTGAAGGACGTTTCGGAGACATCGGAGGCATCAGAGATATCGGAGACAGAGGAAGAGCAGGAAGGAACGAAAGCAGAATGAAAAAAGCAGACCGCTTTTTAGAAGAACAGTTTCAGATCGACCCGGCGGTGATTCGATTCGTCCGCAAAGCGGAGGAACAGGTGAAGGATCATTTTGACCGGCTGGACGATATCCGGGAATACAACCAGTACAAGGTGCTGTCCGCGTTCCAGAAGAACCGGATCTCCGACGCGCATTTCGGATGGAACACCGGGTACGGCTATGACGATCCGGGCCGCGATGCCATCGAACGGGTCTACTCCGATATCTTCCACACGGATGATGCGCTCGTCCGCACCACGATCGTGAACGGGACGCACGCGCTGGCGGTCACCCTGATGGGGATCCTCCGGCCCGGGGACGAGCTGATCTACTGCACCGGCGGTCCGTACGACACGCTGGAAGAAGTCATCGGCATCCGCGGCGAAGGCATGGGATCGCTCAAAGAGTACGGCGTCACGTATAAGCAGGTCGATCTGCTGCCGGACGGCTCGATCGATCTCGAAGGGGTCCGCCGCGCGATCACGGACAAAACGAAAATGTGCTGCGTCCAGCGTTCGACCGGATACTCCTGGAGGAAGGCCGTCACGATCCCCGAGATCCGGAAGTTCGCGGAGTTCGTCCACGGGATCGATCCGGACATCATCCTGATGGCGGACAACTGCTACGGCGAGTTCCTCGATACGAAGGAACCGACGGATGTCGGCATCGATATCATGGCGGGCTCTCTGATAAAAAATCCCGGCGGCGGGCTCGCGCTGTCCGGCGGATACGTCTGCGGGCGGAAGGATCTGATCGAAAAGGTGTCCTACCGCATGACCTGTCCGGGGATCGGCGCCGAGTGCGGTCTCACGTTCGGCCAGACCCGGGCGATGCTCCAGGGGATCTTTCTGGCGCCGGCGGTCGTCAGCAATGCGGTCCGCGGCGCGGTCCTCTGCGGCCGGACGTACAAAAATCTGGGATATAAAGTCTGCCCGGACGTCGATGACGAGCGCTCCGATATCATCCAGTCCGTCCGGCTCGGCTCCGCCGATGCCGTCGTCGCGTTCTGCGAAGGCATCCAGGAAGCCGCACCGGTGGATTCTTTTGTCTCTCCCGAGCCGTGGGACATGCCGGGATACGAAGATCCGGTCGTCATGGCCGCCGGCGCGTTCGTTCAGGGCTCTTCCATCGAGCTCTCCAGCGACGCCCCGATCCGGCCGCCGTACATCGTTTATTTTCAGGGCGGACTCACCTATGAGCATTCGCGTTTCGGTGTGATCCGGTCGCTGGACCGGCTCCTGAAAAAAGGACTGCTCCCGGAGGGCAGTCTCACGAGGGAAGTGTGATCGTTGTCAGACCATCGGAAGAACGGAGGAGATCAAAAGGGAAAGCGGCATGTCCGTGACTTGCGTGAGCAGGAGGAGCGTCTCGAGGAACGCGCCGGCATGAGCCGGGGCCGGATCGTGATCAGCATCCTGAAATTCGTGCTGCTCCTCGCAATCGTCATCGGGGTCCCGACGTACATCCTGATCTGGAATCACTCTGCGATCGATGATCTGAACTCGTTCGACGACATCGTCCGCTACCTCCGCGAGTACAAAAACGTGAGCGTCCTGATCTACCTCGGCGCACAGGTACTGCAGATCATGATCTCGGTCCTCCCGGGACAGGCGTTCCAGTTTGCCGCCGGCTATCTGTTCGGGTTCTTTCCGGCACTGTTATATTCGATCATCGGTGCGATCATGGGAACGACCGTGACGTACTACCTCGCGCGCTTTCTCGGCGAAGACGCGCTCTGCTTTTTCCTCGGGAAGGAAAAAATGAAGAAGTACACGGAGTGGCTGAACGGACCGAAGGCGTACCTCATCACGTTCCTGATCTACCTGATCCCGGGGATGCCGAAGGATCTCATGTGCTACGCCGCAGGGACGTCCCGCATCAAGTTCAAAGCCTTCCTGTTCTTAAGCGTCGTCGGCCGCACGCCGGCCATGTGCGGGAGCATCGTCTTCGGATCGATGTATATGAAAGGGAACTACGTCGGCATGGCGGTCTTCGGTACGATCTGCCTGGTCGCACTCGTGATCTGCCTGATCAAAAAGGAAAAGCTGAAACAGCTGGTCAGTGATCTTTATAAGAAGCTGTCGGAGTAGGAGAGGATGCGCCGTCGATCGTGTATTTATCAGAAAGGGGATATCCCCTTTTTTTCTTAGGAAAAATTAAGAACAAATGTTCTCAAAATCCTTGACAGCGAACAAATGTTCTGATAGGATACAAGTACGAACAAATGTTTGCGGAGGTGGAAGAGATGAAGAAATACAGAATCGTTTCGAAGACGAGATTTACGATATTTATTTTGATCGTTAGTTTGATGCTGACAGCGCTGGTCGTCAGCGTGACCGGGATCGGAACATCACGGGCGGATGCCGCGGCGAAACCGCAGCATATCACGGTCGAATCCGGTGACACGATCTGGGATATCGCTTCGGAATATAAACCGGAGAACACGGATATCCGGAAAGCCGTCGATGAGATCTGCCAGGCAAACGATATCCAGGCCGATGAGCTTCAGGCCGGTCAGGATCTCGTCATTCCGGTCATGTAGAACGTCATTTTGTTCCTGTCATGAAACGGCTGATTTTTCGCCGCGTGAGTTCAATGACCGGGAGTTCGGGAACGCAGTTTAAAATCGCTTAAAACGCCATTTTGAGCCTCTGAAAATGAGTCAGAATCGGCGTTTCGATAACAGGTGCGTGAGGAGTCTGTAAGTGATAGATTTAATACCAAACAGAAGGAAGATTTAATACCAGACAGATCTTTAAGAATCCGGAAGACGAGTTCCGGGAAGTTGCTTACGGATTTTGAAAATATATTGCCTCATGAAGGGGTCCCGCTAATCTGTGCAGGCGGGGCCCCGAATTTTTTATAAGATGATTAAGTTGATTTGTAATAAACGGGTATTTGCTCAGGACGTGTCTCTGAAGCGGCTATGGCGCATGATTGCTTGTTCGGGGGGCTTTTCGCTGATCTGGATATAACTATTCCCAAAATTATGATTTTAGGAATAGTTATATCTATAAAATCCGGTTCTGCCCTAGCGACGGAACTTTGCCGGCGTCATGCCCATCCGGCTGCGGAACAATTTCGAGAAGTAGCTCTGACTCGTGAAACCGCAGCGCTGTGCGATTTCGGCAACGGAAAGATGTGTTTCCTTCAACAGCGGCAGACTGTTCTCGATGCGCCGCTGCGTCAGATATGCTGTGAACGTCTGCCCTGTTTCCTTATGGAACAGAGATGAAATATACGTGACATTGCCGTGTACGGCCGCAGCAGCACTTTCCAGTGTGATGTGTGAAGCATAGTTCGCGTCGATGTATGCGACCATTTCCTGTACGACCGGCGAAAGATCGCTGAGAGCCGGTTTGCTGAAATAAGAAGTAAGACTGCTCACGATATCCAGTGAGATGTTCATGACCTGGCTGAAAGTAAAGGCGCCGTGCAGTTTTTCCATTTGTTCCAGACATTCTGAGTAACAGATGCTGTCCACTCTGACACGCACAAGAAGGCGCGCCAGCATCGAAACGAGCCGGTCGCGGACCGGCACAAGACTTCCGGATTCCAGAATATACACTTCACTGTAGAGATTACGATAAACTTTTACAGCCTCCGCTTCATTTCCGATTTGAACGGCCCTGAGAAGCGCTTCTTCACTTCCGTCGATGCTATGATCCGCGGGCTGGAGTTTTGACATGTCGACCGCTGACGCACTGGATCGTTCACTGCTCCCGGATGATGTATCCGGTGTTTTCGCACCCTCTTCCGTACGGTCTTTCGTTTCTCCTGTGATGTGCGTGAGGCCGAAGCTGCTTTCCAGTACCTGTGCGGAAAAAACGGAATTACAGAAGACTTCATACATATACGTTATTTCCATCGGCGTGTACACATCCATGGTGCTGAGGAACGAGATGATCTGTGAGGTGTATTTACTATTACTGCTATTGCTGATCAGCGTGTTTGAAAGCCGGTTCACCGCGCTCCGGCGGTTTGAATTCATGGTGACCGGACCGGCGAAAAAGCAGCCCCGGCACTCCCCTCTGATGCAGAAAGGATAAGCGATCCGGATCAGGCCGGCGTCGCAGTAGAACAGATACGGCTCTCCCAGATCCAGTGCGGTTTTGAGTGCTTTTTCCAGATCCCGGTCACAGCAGCTGCTGCAGCTGCTGTGGTCCGGGAAGATCCGACAAATCTTTTTCTCCTCAAGACATTCCCAGCGGCGTATGTTCCTCCGGTCATAAAACTCGACCGGCATGCCTGAAACGTGGGAAAAGGCAGTCAGGATGCGTGTCAGCTGCCGGAATCGCTGCTCAACACTGCCGACGATGGGAAATGACGCGGTTTCCGGGCCCCCTTCCCGCAGGCCGGAAGCGCCGGTCAGTTCTTTCAGCTGCCTTTGTACCCAGATGTCGCTTACGTTACTGTTTTTATTATTTTGTCCTGTCATCTTGATGGATTCGTCCGTGTCTCAGAACGGGTTTTATAAATGAAATATTTTATAAATTATAGCATAAAATTTGTATTTATATCTTATAAACTTAGATATTGAATAAATATTTAATAAAATATTATATTATTTTTCTATAAACAGACTTCATTCCTGAATTTTCTGATATATTTCCCTCTCCTGGGTCGATAGAATAATAGCAGGTTATCAAACCGTATCTGTTCAGTAATTTAAAAACCAGGAGGAGAAACCATGAATTCATTAGAAAGAGTCACGTTAGCCCTGCAGCATAAGGAGCCGGATCATGTGCCGGTATACCCAATGATCAACAGTGTTTCCCGCAAGAGTCTCGGCATCAGTTACAGTGAATGGTCGCAGGATGAAGACAAATGTGCCGAGGCGATACTAAAGACAACGGAAGAAATCGGAGTTGATGTGCTCTGTACACTTGTCGATCTTTCGGTCGAAGCGGCGGACTGGGGGCAGGAGCTGGAATACGGCGATGAGATCGCGGCGCATCCGAATATGAGCAAACGACTGATCACCTGTGAAAAGGATTATGCGAAGATCGATCTCATCCATCCGCGTAAAACTCCGCGCATGAGCGGTCACATCCATCTGGCGGACCGTCTCTATCAGGCAAAGGGAAAAGAAATGCCGGTCGTCGGTTTTGTATTCGGACCGCTGGGCATCCTCAGCATGATGCGCGGTCAGGTAGAGATGTTCATGGACATGGTCAAGTGCCCAAAAGCACTCCACCCTGCTCTGCAGGCGATCACCGAGAGTCTGAAGGAATTCATTGACGGCCTCGTGGAAGCCGGCTGTGCCGCGATCATGTTCGATACTCTGTATGCTTCCCGAACGATCCTGAGTGCGAAGATGTGGCAGGATTTCGAGGGCAGTTACATCGAAGAACTGAGTAACTATGTGCGTGAAAAAGGTGCGATGGTCATGCTGCATAACTGCGGCGACGGCATCTACTTCAAAGAACAGATGGAACGGATGGATCCCGTCCTGATTTCCTTTGATCATCTGCCTCCTGACTGTAAGGACCGGGCGGAACTCAAAAGCAAATACGGCGATAAAGTGACCCTGATGGGACAGGTGGAACCGGGCTTCCTGAATGCCTGCACGGACGAAGAGCTGCGTCAAGAATGCCGTGATGAGATTGATGCCTATGCGAAGGACGGCGGCTTTATTCTCGCTACCGGCTGTGAATATCCGGCGCCGCTCGATTTCCACTGTGCGAAAATCATGGTAGAAGAAGCATGCACGTATGGTAAGTATTAAATATAGCGGAGATCCCTGCGCAGCCGAAAACCCTCCCGGCGTACCGCCAGGTACCGGGAGGGCTTTCCCTTGTCAGGATCCTGCTTTATTTCCGTGCACGGATCCGAAGGAGCATGACGAGTACCGCTGCTGTGATCAGTGTGATCAAATACAGACCGAGTCCTCCTGCTGCATCTCCTGTCTTCGGTCCTTTCGTATTTTTATGCGTCGACGGCTTCTCCGGCGTTTCTTTTACGACCGGAGTGTTTTCTTCTGCCGAGATTTCGGCTTCCGCTGAGTTCCAGTTCGGATCCTTATTGTCTTTTGCTTTCGCAAGGTTCCGGATCCTGGACGTGTCGCTCTTTGCCGTCATGACATACGTCACACGGAGGATCTCTCCCTTTTTCAGCCGGAAATGTGAGCTGTCCGGATCTTTCACGGAGATCTGATATCCGGATTTTTTCGGTTCGATCTTGAATTCTTTTGTCACATCTTTGGCGTTCCCGTTAGAATCGATCCGCTCGATCTTAAGAGTGTCTTTGTCCAGCTCCGCACTTCCTTCTTTCACCTGGTCGATAAGGACCGGATCGATCACGGTCCTTCCGCCGCTCAGTTCTATAGTGTAATGAAGGCGGCTGCCCTTTTGGAACGAGCTCTCCCGGATGGTCTTGCTGATCCGGAGTGCGCCATGTTCAGTCAGATGAACGGTGGCATTTCCTTCCCCTTTTCCGGACGGGATGTCCGGATCATCCGGGATGTCGTTCCCGTTCGTATCTTTACCCGGGCTGGCGACCGCCGCATTCCGGATCGTGTGCCCTTCCGGGTCATCTGCCGTTACAGTTAACGAGTAAAGTATTATGTACCCTTTTGACAGATCCAGGCCTTTATAGTTTTTTGTATAGGAATAGGACTTGTTTTCGGCGGCTTCCGGGTTTTCGGCTTCCTGACCGTCTTTCAGAGTGACAGGCGGGATTTCCGTATTTTCCGAATATCCCAGGTTCCCGTTCCGGAACGTGATGCGGAAGCCGGTTTTTCCGCCGGCAGAAAGCTCTTTCTGCTCTTCGACGAGGTAGTCCCCTTTTCCGGCTGCCATAGATGCGGCATCTTCTGCGCGCGTGAGCGTTTTTCCATTCATATCCTTTATCACGATCGAGTTGAGATCAAGTACGGCGGCGGCTTCCTCGGATCCTTTCTCTGATATCGTGTCTGTGATCACGATATCCCGTGCGAACGTTCCTTTGTTGCGGTTCCGTACTTCGATCCGATAGTTCAGAACGTCTCCTTTTTTGCACGTCACAGTGGATTCCGGCCCGGAGCCGTCTTCGAGCGATTTCCGGACATCCAGTTTCGGGGAATTCACGTAGATGATCTCGCGGTCCGTTTTTTCCGGCACGCCTTCCGAGGCGGCGGATGAGGTATTCGTGACGTGCGTCCCGTTCACAGAGCGGAGCGGCTTCGTGTCGAATTCGATCAGGACGGTCTCTCCTTTTGCGAGGAACCGCGCCTGGAACAGGAGGCTCCTTTTGTCTTGAGAGGCCTTGAGCGATGCGCTCCGTTCCTTTCCCTCCGGGTCTTTGAGCGATGGATCGAGCCCGGAGAATTTCAGTGTCTCAGGGACGATTTCGAGGCCTTCCGGGAGCTTGTCGCTTACCGTAACGTAATTCGCGGCGCATGTTTTGTCCGGTGACGCGTTCTTGACGCGGAGTTTATAGTGCACCGGGCTTCCGACCTGGTATTCATAGCGGTCGGCTTCCTTGGTGATGACGAGGCCCGGCTCGCCGGATCCTTCGGGAAGTGTCGGGAGCGCGATCTTCGTCGTCACTTCGTTCGTTTCCTTTGTGATGGCGTTCCCTTTCGTGTTTGCCGCCGCTTTTACAGAAGCGGATGGTGCGGCCGGGTCTCCGCCATCGATGGTGGTGACCGCTTTGTTGCGGTACGAGAGTTCGCTCTTTCCCTTATTGAAATGTCCTTCTTTTTCCCACCAGTCGGAGCAGATGCCGGCGCTTCCGTGCTTCTCCTGTGATTTCACGTCGCATGGGAACGTCAGATGGTACGTGTGGCCGTAAAACGATTCGTTCTTCAGTTCGTCCGCGAGGGCTTCACAGGAGACGACCGTCTGCGCAGGGCTCTTTGCGGCTCCGGTCGGAGCGTCAGCCTTTTGGACGGAAACACGGAACCGGGCGCTCTGATCCTTCCCGGTCTCGTCGAGGACCCGGATCTCTTTCTGATCTCGTACATGAAGACAGGAATCGACGGTGTCCGTGATCTTGAACTGATCAAAATGGATCGCGTCTTCCCGCACGTTCTGCGCGATGTCATAGGTGAACGGTTCATTGTCAAAATAGGAAACGGTGTTCCCTTCCGTGTCCTTCTCATCGCTGTCGGAGACCCGCTTCATCGGATCGTCGACGGGCGGGATCCTGATGAAAGTGATGGTCGGTTTCGCGGAAGAACGTTTGTTCTCTGATGCCCCGCGGTCTTCGAGGATGGTGCTCGCGGTATTTTCCAGACGGATGGCTTCCTCCCCTTCGGTCAGGACGCCGGCTTCCCGGAGGTCCTTCCTCGTCAGATCCCGGCGGAGCCTGGCCGTGATCCGGAGGCGGACGGTGTGACCGCCCGGGCCGTAGAATTCCTGATGCTTCAGGATGTCCGGCTTTGCTTCCGCTGTCACAAGGTTGTTTTCCGTCCGGATGGTGAACCAGTCTGTCCGGTCAGTCTGATCCTGCAGTACTTCGACCTTTTCGATCGTAAGGAGCGGTGAGACCGGATCTTCGAACGCGAAACGAGTATAATACCAGGCTTCCGCGAGGCCGCCCGGGACGAACTGATCCACAGAGTATGTAAAGGAAGATTTCGGGCTGCCGATGCCGTTCACGAGGGTCTCCGCGTCCTCCCCTTCTTTGAACGTCACGTTTTTCCCGTCGATCGACGCTGCGACACGGTCACTGTCGGAGACGGTCTTGATCGGGTCCGGTGTGCTCGGACGGATCATCATATAGGACGAGGCGCCGAAATGCGTCCAGGCACCGTTCGGTTCTCCGAGGTTCAGAGCGCCCTTCTGCTTCATCGGAGAGGCGTAAAGGATCGTTTCGGTGTCGGAGCGCAGCGTCATCCCGAACGCGAGCTCCGGATGCTGGTCCGGGATCACGCTTTTCGGGGTGTTCCCGTAAAAATATTGGAAGCCGCCGGAAGCAGCGCAGGCAAGATTCGTGTCACGGGAGACGAAGAAGGACGCTTTTTCTTCCTGTACACCGATGCTCTGGTACGCGTCGATATCATTATAGGTCGTGTTCGTTTTCAGGACGTACGGCTTTCCTTTTTCCTCTCCGGATGCATAAGTATAGCGGTATTCCACCTGCACGGTGCCGACGTTGAAGAGGTCGATCGTCGGAAGGCCGTTGATACTGCGGCCGAATGCGATGTACGGATCTTCTGTGTAAGACCGGCGCTTTGCCGGGTCGATCCCGGGATACCAGACTTTTTTCGTAAAGTCCTTCACGGTGACGGTCATGTTGACGGGGACGTAGCCGGCGTGACCTTTTTTCAGGGCGTTCCGGTCTTCCGGATCATAGTGATAGAGGTTGCTGTAGACAAGGTGGACGCCGCAGCCGTCCGCGCTGTGATCGAGCCGGAAGATGTAGAAGTTTTCGGCCCGCATCCAGGTGTCGATATCCTGTCCGTCTTCACTGCCGACGACAGCGGCAGCCTGCCAGGAGCAGTGGACGTCTTCCGTCACACTCCCGGATGCCGTGACGGTGGTTTTCGGATAGGAATCGGCATTGTAATCCGATTCCAGACGGCTGCTGTATTCCGGCGGCACGATGAACGCGCGGGATTTCCCTTCCGCCCAGGAAGAGTATCCGTTCCCGGAACTCCCGTTTTTGAAGTAGGACTCATCACTCCCTCCTTCGCGGATGTCGGTGTGGCGGCTGGCCTCCTGCGCGAGTTCATTGAATGAAGAGGCGTAGGCGGGCGAATACGCAAAAATCAGCGCGGCGAGGATGGACAAAAAGGCCGCCGTCCGGACGAGAAGGCGAAGGCTCGTAACATTTTTCATACCATGTTCTCCTTTGTTGTTCTCCCGGGAGGAGGAACTCTCCCCTCTCCCTCTGAGATCTTTTTATTCTATCTAGTTGCGGATCTTCGGATACTTCGGCGTAATGTATCCCTGGATCTCGCGGGGAAGACGATTTTTATACGTGCAGATGCTGCGATAGCCGTGTCCGCTGGTGTTCCCTTCGATCGTCTTCAGGAGGCCGTTCTTCGGGCGGACGGCGATTCCGACGTGATAATCGCTCTTCCCGTAAAATGTGAAGATCACGAAATCCCCCGCTTTTACCCTGCGGAGAGGATAATTCTTCCGTGAATGATAGATCCCGTGACGGCTGGCGCCTCGGTGAAGTGTCCCGACGCCGGCGCTGAGCGGGACGTATGTCGGGTAATCGGTGTGCTCCTTCGCATACAGGACGGAAGCGGAGGCAAACGCGGCGCACCACGGATCGTGATAGCCTATTTTGAAACCGTCCGGATGGCGCCGGTTGAACCGGTCGATGATCCGATGATGACGGCGGCTTCCCCGGACCGCGCCGTTCGTTTTGGCGCCGTAACGAAGGATCCATTCCCGGGCGTCCGTAACGTGGATCTGGAAATAAATACTGCTCCTGCCGCCGGATTTGACTTCTGACGTGACTTTATAGAGACGGTTCCGCTTGTTTTTCCAGCTGCTCGGGATCAGAAGGGTCAGCGTCCGTCCCGCTTTCTTTTTTCTGACCTCGGCACGGTCCACTTTTTTCCCGTCCTGATACAATGTGACGGTCTGCGGCCATCCGTGTTTCAGCTGGATATGGACCGGAAGGAACGCGTTCCGCTTTCCGTATTCTCTCCGGTACCGCGGGATCTTCCCGAGTTTCCGGAGCCGGACGGATCCGTACCGCTTGCAGCCGATCACGTCGATCAGCCGGATGCTTTCTCTGGAACGGGAGACGGTGAGCGAGTCGGATTTTTCGATCCCGCGGCCGGTGGAGGACGCCGGTACGATCACGCGGAACAGGCCGGAATCGGTGCTCTCAGGGTACCGGAAGCGGTAGCGGTCTTCTTTTGTTCTGCCGGTCAGTGAGTACGTTTTCAGCGTCTTCCAGCGGCCGGATTCCTGTTTCTGGAACGCGATCTTCCGGTACCCCGTCGGATCGCTCAGACGGACGTTCTCGATCGCATGCTCGCTCCCGTACTCCATGGAATCCTCGGAAGGCACGTTGTACAGCCGGACGCGGTGTTTCGTCAGGTACACGCGGATTACCGTTCCGGCCAGCCATTTTTTCTTTGATGTCTTCATCCCGAGCGCTGCCGTGTTCAGGGAAAGCGCCATCCCGCTGATGACGCGGTCCTTTGAAGAGGGTTCGGTCAATTTCAGGAGTGTGTTCCGGCGGCCCGGATTCCCGGTGTCGAAAAAATTGCAGAGAAAGTTGAAATACCCGTGGAACGCGAACCGTTCTGCCTCTCCGACTTCCTTTTCTTTCCCCTGCATGTCGACCGCAAGCGCGGCGCAGGTCATCTCGGCGGGGAGCCGGAATTTGAGAGGAAATGTCACATAATGATAGTATCCGTAGTTTTCGAGCTCCGGCCACCCTGCCGCATACGTCCGGGCGCTCGATCCCGACAGTGAAAAGAAAGATCTCCCGGAGACCTGCTCGAGCTCCGGCGAAAGCTCAGAGCTCCGGTGTTCAAATTCCTTGTAGCTATGGACCTGGCTCTGGAGACGCACGTTCAGCTTCTGCTCTCCCAGCAGGCGGTCGGTCCCCGTATCCGCATCCCGCTCATAGACGCGGATGAGAAGCGAGCCATCCGGCCGGAACGCGTTTTCTTCGGACGAGATCAGGGACGATTCGCCGTAAGCGGTCCCGGAAGGAAAAAGCGAAAGCAGGATAGAAATGGAAAAAAAGAGCATCGTAAAAAAGATGCCGCGCATGATGCATTTTCCGGACAACGCGGATCACCTCCTTTCGGATCTCGGTACGAGTCCGATGTCCCGGTTCTTCCGGGAGACCCGGAGCGTCCGGTACAGCCGTTTTGTCGGGTCGAGGAGCCGGAACCTGCCTTTGAGTTTCCCTCTTCCGGTCAGCCCTTCGTCATAGAGCGTATCGAGGAAGTAATACTTCTCGTGATAGCGGACGAGGTTCAGCAGATGAGCGGGATCCGCGTCCCGCGGGCTCTGCGATCTCACGTGTACGGCGCCGTACGCGATGCGGCACGGGATGCCGGCTTTCCGGCACATCCGGTAAAACAGCACGGAGCGGCCGCGGCAGTTGGTCTTTCCGTAGATGAGTGCGCCGTACGCGGTCTTGTTCATCGGATGATACCGCCCGCGCTGTTTCGCATGGCGGTCCAGGTAAGAGACGATGCGGCGGAGTTTTTCTGCCCGGGAGCAGCCGGAAAGACGAAGCCGCCGTGTCACGCGTGAAAGCTTTCGGTTCAGTCGTTTTTCCTGGGCTTTTGTCGTGTAGTAGCGGAACCGGAACGTGTACTTCGTGCAGGGAACGCCGTTGATCCGGATCGGTTCCTTCCCGTACTGGTGATGCCGTGTGCTGCGTTTCCGGATTGAATAGTCCATCTGGGACCGGTAATAGTCCCCCATCCGTTTCTCCGGGAGTGCGAGTGATAAGAGCTTTTCGCCGGAGACATGACCGGAAGACGGGAAATACAGCGTGATGTGCTTTTCCTTCCTTCGGATCCCGAGGTAAAGATCGTCTGCCGCTTTCTTATTTGACCGAAATAGTTTTATGTTTACTTTAGAAGAAACGGTCCCTTCTGCTCTCGTTTCCTCCGACTGGCGTCCCTCTTTCCTCGCGATGACACCGATGAGATACGATTCTCCCGGGTTCAGACCGGAAAAGCTCCTGCTGTTCTTTTCTGTGACTGAGAACTCGAGTGTCTTCCCATCTTTCTCGTAGAGCGTGACGAGGTACGAGTCCCCTTCCCCGGTCCACGCTGCGGTCAGACGTCCCGGTTTCGTCGTGATCCCGGTGATCGTCGGAGCCGGAAGCTCTTCCTCATATCCGTTCGCGGCGCGGTACTCCACCTCGCCTTCCGCGTTCAGAGCGGACGAATCCGCTTCCGACGGGATCGTCCCGCCCGAATCGGTGTCCTCTGCGGAAGCACCGACGCTGAAAATCAGAAAAAGCGTCAGTGCTGCAGTAATGATCTTCGTTTTCATGATTCCTCCTGTTTTTACCAATAAAAAAAGAGCTCCTGCGAGCTCCCGTAAGAAAAAATCAAACGCAGCAGAGACATCTCTACCGCGTTTGATTTCCAGTTATTTACATTTTAGAGTATAACCCACTTGACATTCCCCTGTCAACTACTTCCTTCGGAAATTTTGAACAGAGCGTCAGACGTGTTATTTTGCCGTGATCTCCGGCATCCAGGACACCGGGCTGGAGGAATCCGCTTCCATCGTGATCCGGAGTTTCCCGCTTGTGCTTCCCGTCGAATCGAGGATTGTTTTCTGGTCCTGCTGCTGCGAACGATAGAAACAGGTAACGCGGTTGTTCCGCTGGCTGTTCCGGACTCCGGTGATGGATGTGACATCATTTCCGGTCGTCAGATCCTTGAAGACATAATCCTTTCCGGTCACGGTATTCTTCACGCCGTACTGCAGGCCGTCCAGCGAAACGAGCTTCCCCGTTTCCGAATCGATCAGCTGGATCTCCGCCTCGACCTTCACCGTTCCTGACGTGACCTGGACCTTGTCCTTCGCCGGGCGGATGATATACTGGACCGTCTTGCCGTTATAGCCGGCGATCCCGGTGCTTTCGTTATAGCGCATGTCCGTGACACAGACGTTCAGACGGTAATCCGCGGCGTGCGCGATCTTCCCGTCCCCGATATAGATCGCGGTGTGAGAGTCACTGCCGCCGGAGAAGAAGATGATGATGTCTCCCCTGCGCATGTCCGAAAGGGAGATCGGGTTCCCGGGGCTGTAACTCTTTACGATATCATCTTTCAATACGGTGCGGAGCGACCCGACGTTGGCATCGGCGCCGTTTGACGTGATGTCGATCCCCATGTCATGGTAGACGCGTCCGACAAAATGAGCACAGTCGATGCCGCTGCCGGCGGTCGTCGAAAGACTTCGCCCTCCGAGCTGATACCGGTACTGCGGTTCGTGCGTCGCGAGCTCTTCTGCGTGATCCGCGATCGAATCCCCCTTCGAAGCGATTTTTTTCTTCGAGGTGAGCGTGATGGCCGGTTTCGACTTGTCGATGTATAAAGTCGAAGCGTCACTGGCTGTGACACGGTCGATCTTCAGGACCGCACTGTACTTTTTGTTATAGACGGAAAAAGCGTCTTTGTAGACATAGGTCGAATCGGTCAGATCGTCATTCTCGCCCTTTCGGACGCTGATTTTATCCGAAAGCGCTCCGGAACCCGGTGCCGCTGCTGTCGTCGCGGTGCGGACCGGTTTCGCCTTCTGAAACAAATCCCTGCTGACACTCCTGCTGTCTGTGCTGTTTTCGGAATCTGAGGATGCTGCGGTGATCGTTTCGGCGGATGTTTCCGTGTCGGTTTCCGGGCGCAGGAACTTCACATTCGAAAGCACCGCATAAGAATTCCCCGCTGCTAAGGCGGAGAGCGGTGTCTGGATCACGTAGGTAGTGCCAGATGAAGATTTTTCCGAATGATTGTCGGATCCAAGCAGGATCACGTCCAGAAGCGCAAAGACGATGACCGTCAGAACAAGGGGCACGATCAGATATTTCCCCGGAAGATTCTTAACGTCTTTCAAGGTTGATCACTCCTTTCATGAATAGAATTATAGCATAAATAATAGGAGTGATATACAAAAATCTTAAAAAAAATTAATATTTTTACTTATCGTAAAAAATAAACAAAAAAAAGAACGAAGGGATCACCCTTCATCCTCTGCCATTTTCTCAGTCAGCCGGTCGCTGAGCGCTTCGGCCGCATTGTATCCCATTTTTTTCGCCCGGTTGTTGACCGCGGCGCCTTCCACGATGATCGCGACGTTCCGCCCCGGCCGGATCGGGATGTTATATGTAATGACATCCTTCTCAATGATCTTGGTGAAATGTTCTTCCAGACCGAGCCGGTCAAACTCACTCTGATCGTTCCAGTCCTCCATGTGGATGATCATATCGATCGCCTTGGTGTCACGGATGCTCTCCACACCGAACATCTCCCGGACGTTGACGATCCCGATGCCGCGAATCTCCAGGAAATGCCGTGTGATCTCCGATGCCGTTCCGATCAGCGTATCGTCGTCGATCTGACGGATGATGACGGTGTCGTCCGCGACGAGACGGTGGCCGCGCCGGATCAGTTCCAGAGCGACTTCCGATTTTCCGATGCCGCTGACACCGGTCATCAGCACCCCTTCTCCGTAGACATCGACGAGAACGCCGTGGACCGTGACTTCCGGCGCCATCTTCATCTTCAGCCAGCGGATCAGGGCAGCCGAAAGATCCGTCGTCACCTTCTGGGAGACGAGGAGCGGGATGTTGTTTGCCTTGCACGATGCGATCATCGCGTTATCCGGCATGAGGCCGCGCGCGTAGATGATGCACGGCATCCGGTACCGGGTCAGCGCATCGTAGCGCGAGCGGCGTTCCTCCTCCGAGAGCGACTCCAGATAGTCATATTCGACCTTTCCGATGATCTGGATGCGTTCGCTGCTGAAATTCTTGAAAAAGCCGGTGAGCTGAAGCGCCGGCCGGTTGATGTCCGACGTCGTGATCTCGATCGAATCCATGTCGATCTCCGGTGTCAGATTGACCAGTGTTTCCTTTTGGATCAGTTCCGAAACGGTGACCGCTTTTCTGCTATCCATTGTCCCATTGCCCCCTTTGCATTCTGACAGACAAAAAATGACCAGGCAGAATGACAGAAGGCCGGGCAGCCCGTTAAGCGCAGGCAGCCCGGCTCTTGTCAGGTCTTCTGTTAATGATGAGATCCTCCCGGAGTTATTTCTCCCCGAGTCCGTCCTCGATCATTCCGCATGCCTTGTCGAGCATCGCCTGTTCGTCTTCGCCTTCGCAGATGACTTCGACTTCGGTCCCGCATTTAAATCCGCCGGCGATGAGCGTCATGATGCTCTTGCCGTTTGCCGTCTTGCCGCCGCCGACGATCTTGATCGAGCTCTTGAATTTCGACATTTCGTTGACGAAAACACCTGCCGGTCTCATGTGGAATCCCTGCTCATTCACGATTTTGACTTTTTTAGATACCATATCTGTTTTCCTCCTTGATTTCCTGTCTCCTATTATAGCGTATTTTTCAGGAAAGTGTTTGTCAAAATTATACGAGTGACATCGAAGCTCCGCCTTTCTGCTCTTCCGGAGTCTTCTTTTTCTTCAGGATCGAAAGCATCACCATGCCGGCGAGCGAACCGATGAGCAGTGCGACGATGTACATCAGCGGATGGCCGACGACCGGAAAGACGAAGATCCCGCCGTGAGGTGCCATCAGTGTGCAGTTGAATGCCATCGAGAGACCGCCTGCGATTGCGGATCCGACGATGCAGGACGGGATCACGCGGAGCGGATCAGCCGCAGCATACGGGATCGCGCCTTCTGTGATGAAGCAGAGTCCCATGACGTAGTTCACCGGGCCGGATTCGATCTCGCTCTGGGTCCATCTGTTCTTGAAGAACGTGGTGGAAAGCGCGATCGCGATCGGAGGGACCATGCCGCCGATCATGACGGCAGCCATGATATTGTAAGCGTGTTCCGCGAGCATTGCGACACCGAACAGGTAGGCCGCTTTGTTGAACGGTCCGCCCATATCGATCGCCATCATTCCGGCGACGATGCAGCCGAGGAGGATCGATGAGGATCCGCTCATGGACTTCAGTCCGTGCGACAGTGCGTTGTTCAGGGCGCCGACAGCCGGGTTCAGGGCACACATGACGAGGCCCATCAGAGTGATACCGAGCAGTGGGATGATCAGGACCGGCATCATCTTTTCGATCGTTTCCGGCAGCCATTTGAAGACTTTCCGGAGCAGGATGACGATGTAGCCGCCGACAAATCCCGCGAGGAGTGCGCCGAGGAATCCGGAGACCGCGGTGCTGTCACCCGTTACATGAGCGAATGTACAGCCGAGGGAAGCCATGGATCCTCCGACGAATCCGACGGCAAGTCCCGGACGGTCCGCGATACTTTCTGCGATGAATCCGGCGAGGACCGGAAGCATGAATCCGAATGCGACGTTTCCGACGCCGTTGAAGAACTGTGCTGCCATGGTCGTCGTTCCGAAGTGGGAACCGCCCGGGACTCCCGCGATCGTATCGATCAGGAACGACAGAGCGATCATGATACCGCCGCCGATGACGAACGGGAGCATGTGCGAGACGCCGTTCATCAGGTCTTTGTAGACCTTTCTCCCGACGCTCTCGTCTTCACCGCCGCCGAAGTCAGCCGTCTCTCCTTCCGCTGCTTTATAGATCGGCGCGTTGCCGCTCAACGCCTCGTTGATCAGTTCTTCCGGCTTGTTGATGCCGTCTGCGACCTTCGTGATCAGGACCGGTTTCCCGTCGAACCGGGCCATCTCGACCTTTTTGTCCGCCGCGACGATGATCGCTTCCGCATTGATGATTTCGTCTTTTGTCAAAACGTTCTTCGCTCCGCCGGAGCCGTCTGTTTCGACCTTGATCGGAATGCCGAGCTCTTCCCCCTTCTTGTTCAGGGCTTCGGCTGCCATATAGGTATGCGCGATCCCGGTCGGGCACGCGGTGACGGCGAGGACGCGGTAGCCGTCTGATTTCTCAGGAGCCTGCTCCGTTTCCTTTTCTTCCGCTTCATCCGGATATTTTTCCGCCTCTGCTTTGTTCAGCTCTTCCAGGAATTCATCGCCGGTCTTCGCCTGGAGCAGCCTCGCACGGAGATCGAGGTCCATCAAAAGCGTCATCAGACGGGCCAGGACTTCGAGGTGCAGATCTCCGTCCATCGGCGCGGCGATCATAAAGAGCAGATTTGACGGCTGTCCGTCCGGTGCGCCATAGTCGATCCCCTCCGGGACCGTCATCGCGGTCAGCCCCGGGTGCTTGACGGCGTCACTCTTGCAGTGCGGGATCGCGATGCCTTCCCCGATCGCGGTCGTGCTCTCTTCTTCACGTTTCAGGATGCCCTTGGTATATACTTCCTTGTCGGAAAGATTTCCGGCTTTCTCGTGGAGGTCGATCAGCGTGTTGATCGCCTCGTCTTTGGAATGTACGTCTGCATCGATTATAATGGATTCCGGTTTAAGAAGATCTCTGATTTTCATAACTCTAAATTCCTTTCGATTGCTTCTCTGGTGGCGAGACCCGGGAGACTGGCAGTGGCAGAACCTGCGGCGATCCCGAGTTTCAGGGCGTATTCATACGAGTGCGTTTTCAGATATCCGGCGAGGAATCCGGCTACCATGGAATCACCGGCACCCACGGTGTTCACAGCTTTGCACGGGATGGCGTCTGCGGAAAGGACCTGCCCGTCTTCGCTGACGAGGACCGCTCCCTTGGCGCCGCGTGAGACGAGGACGTTCCTCGCGCCCCGGTTCTTCAGTTCCTTCGCGCCGTCGATGATATCCTCCGTCGTCTTCATCACTTTCCCGAGCATTTCGGCAATCTCGTCGTTGTTCGGCTTGATGAGGAACGGCCGGTACTGCAGCACGTTCAGGAGAAGATCGCCGGTCGCGTCGACGACCGTCAGGACCTGTTTCTCTGCCATCTTCTTTGTGATCTGCTCATAGATATCAGACGGCATGGTCTTTGGGACGGATCCGGAAACGATGAGAAGATCGTCCGGTGTCATTTTGTCAAAGCGGTCAAAAAGCTGCCGGATGGCGTTTTCGTCGATGACCGGGCCCTGTCCGTTGATCTCGGTCTCCTGCTCCCCCTTGATCTTGACATTGATCCTTGTAAAGCCGTTGTCAAGTTCGATGAAATCGGCGTTCACACCCTGATTGATCAGGCCTTCCTTCAAAGCTTTTCCGGTGAATCCGCTGATGAAACCGAGTGCTGTGGTCTCGATCCCGAGATTCCCGAGGATGATCGAAACGTTGATTCCCTTGCCGCCGAAGTAATATTCCTCTGCGGTCGTCCGGTTGGTTGCTCCCGGCTTGAAATCGTCCATGTGGATGATGTAGTCGATCGCCGGGTTGAATGTTACGGTATAGATCATTCCTTCACCTCTTTCACATCCGTGATCTTGCGATACTCTTTCTCAGGAAGTTCATCCGTCACGATCTGGCCGGCATCGAGTCCGGCGAAGAACACCGGGGCCACCATGTCGAACTTGCTGTGATCGGCGAGGATGAAGATCTGATTTCCTTTCCGGATCGCTTCGGTCTTGATCAGCGCTTCATCGATGTCGGAGGTCGTGAAGCCGTGATCGAGATCGATCGCATCCGCTCCCATGAAACATTTGGTAAAATTGTACTTCTGGATCCCTTCCACCGCGACCGGCCCGACGATGGATTCCGTGGTCTCCCGCATCTGTCCGGAAATGATGTATGTCGGGAGCCCTTTCGCGGCCAGCTGGAGTGCATGACGCGCGCCGTTCGTCACATACGTTACGGTCTTGTTGGTGAGGTACGGGATCATCGCTCCGGTCGTCGACCCCGCATCGATGAAGACAAATTCGTTGTCCTTGATGAGGGATGCGGCGTATCTCGCGATGATCTTCTTCTCTTCGATATGAGTGACCGATTTGGTCTTCATATCCATCAGTGTTGCCGTGCGATCCTGAGTGGAAAGGACGGCGCCACCGAAGACCTTCTTCAGCCTCCCCGAATCAGCGAGGTCTGAGATGTCTCTGCGGATCGTCGATTCGCTCACGTCGAGCATTTCGGCCAGTTCCGACACTTTGACTGTCGAGTTCGCGTGAAGCATACTGAGGATCGTCTCGAATCTTTCGTACTGAAGCATAACCCTTATCTCCTTCTGTGATTATATTTTAACAGACAAAACAATCAAAGTCAATCATAAAAAATCAAATAATGCTTAAATATGAAGATTTTATAAGGACAAAATCGTCGAATTTGATCATAAATGAGCATCCGTCCAGAAAAAAGGAGCCTTTTCCCCGTTTTCAGGCGGAAAAAGGCTCCATCACCGATATATTTTTTTATCTCAGATCGCTTCCAAGATCCGGGATGGTTTATTCCCCGAATTCTGTCTCCAGGTGGGATCGTACGATATCGAGCGTTTCCTTCATCCCTCCGACGATCTCAAAATCCAGCATGATGTGGACGCGGATGATGTCCTCAATCTTTCTCCGATAGTCATCGAGGATCTGTTCCATGTTCCAGTTCTTTTTCCGGAAGCGGTCCGTCTCATCCGGGCCGTAGCCGACCGAGAAACGGAACCGTTCCCGCTCGATGCCGTTTTCTCTTCCCCGGGGAAAATCGCGGACAGAGACTTCCGTTTCACACGGCTGCTCCAGCAGCGGGACGAGCTTGATTTCTTTCATATTTCGATTGCCTCCTTATGGCCCGCGGAAAAAGCCGGCGCCGGAAGTGCCCTTCCTGCTGCCGGCCTGACCCGCTGGCCTTATTTCCTTTTATTTGATCGACGCGCCGAACGCTTCCAGCTCCTGCAGCGTCTTTTCACTTCCGTTCTCCTCGTCGTGATACTCGAACATCCCGAGGTCTTCACCGTGGAAAAAGCGGACGAGGTTCTGATACTGCCGCTCGATCGACTCATAGACGCCGCTGTTCATCGAACTGAGGAAAAGTGCATATTTCGTCGCCTTCGGCTTCATCTTTGCATAAAAACGACTGATGACGGATTCCATCTGACCGGAGAATCCAAAATAATGCACCGGCGATGCGAAGACGATCATGTCTGCGCGGTCGATCAGCTGCAAAAGGATCTGCATATCGTCCTTCTGGATGCAGACGCCTTTTTCCTTTGTGTGGCAGTATTCGCACGCCCTGCATGGCGAGATGTCCATGATCCCGGCCTGGATCACGTTGACGGTATGGCCGGCCTGCTCCGCACCTTTCTGGAACGCTTCGCAGTGGGCCGTCGTATTGCCGTACCGGCGCGGACTCCCGTTGATCACAAGAATTCTCATAATCACTGCCTCCTATTTGAAGTACTGCACCGCAGAGCGGAACATGCCCATGTCGAAGTCTCCCGGAACATTCTTGTAAAGGTTCCTGCCGATCCGCTCTGAATGGCCCATCTTCCCGAGGACGCGGCCGTCCGGAGACGTGATGCCTTCGATCGCGAGGTACGAACCGTTCGGATTGTACTGAATGTCGTTCGAAACGTTTCCGTCGAGGTCGACGTACTGCGTCAGGATCTGACCGTTCACCGCGAGTGCCTGGATCATCTCGTCGGAGGCGACAAAACGCCCCTCGCCATGCGAGATCGGGATCGTATAGATATCGCCCGGTTTTGTGTTCATCATCCAAGGCGACTTATTCGAGCAGACGCGCGTCCGGACCAGCTTCGACTGGTGACGGTGGATCTCGTTATATGTCAGCGTCGGGCAGTTCGCGTTCGTGTTGACGATCTTGCCGAACGGGACGAGTCCCAGCTTGATCAGAGCCTGGAACCCGTTGCAGATACCGGCGATCAGGCCGTCCCGCTGATCCAGGAGATCCATGACGGCATCCATGATCTCGTCATTCCGGAAGAACGCCGTGATGAACTTGCCGGATCCGTCCGGCTCATCGCCGCTCGAGAACCCGCCTGGGATGAAGATGATCTGCGATTCGTTCACCGCCTTCGCGAAGCGGTCGACCGATTCGGAGATCTCTTCGGCGGACAGATTGTTGACCACGAAGATCTCCGGATTCGCGCCGGCGTCCAGGAAGGCCTTCTTTGCGTCGTATTCGCAGTTCGTGCCCGGGAACACCGGGATCAGGACCTTCGGAACAGCCGTGCTGACCGAGGCGTGCCCCGGCTTCGCTTCGTCGAACGTGAATGTTTCGATCCGGTTCGGTTCCGGTGTGATATTGCATTTATAGATTGGCTCGAGTTTCTCCTCGTAGGCGGTTTCCACTTCGTCGAGCGTCAGAGACTCGCCGTTCCATGCGATCTTTTTCTCCTCTGTCGTGCGTCCGAGTTCGACCGCGCTGGTATCGTCCTGAAGCGTCATGTCTTCCGGCACTTCCAGGATAAAGGAACCGTACTTGTAATCGAACAGATCCGAGAGCTCGTAGTCATCATTGAACTCAAAGCCGATCCCGTTTCCCATGCACATCTTCATGACGGCTTCGGCGATCCCGCCGGAGCATACGGTCGTGGAGGCCTTCGCGATCTTCATCGTGATCAGCTGGTTCACGGTGTCAAAAAGTTCCTTGAGCGAATCCGGCTCCGGCAGTCCGTGCTCATCATACTTCGGACTGACCAGGATGACCTTGCTCCCGGCTTCCTTGAATTCCGGCGAGATGATGTGATCCACATCGTCTGTCGTTACCGCGAACGAGATCAGTGTCGGCGGGACATCGATATCCTCAAACGTCCCGCTCATCGAATCCTTGCCGCCGATCGCCGCAACGCCGAGATCGAGCTGGGCACGGAACGCGCCGAGTACTGCCGCGAGCGGCTTTCCCCAGCGGGTTTCTTCCGTCCCGAGGCGTTCGAAGTATTCCTGGAACGACAGATACACGTCGCGGAAGGATCCTCCGGCAGCGATCAGCTTGGAGACGGATTCCACAACGGCGAGATACGCTCCGTGGTACGGGCTCGCGGACGAGATCTCCGGATTGAAGCCCCAGGACATCAGCGAGCATGTCGTCGTATGTCCTTCCTCGACCGGGATGAGGTTTACCATCGCCTGATTCGGCGTCCTCTGATATTTCCCGCCGAACGGCATCAGGACCGTGCCCGCGCCGATCGTCGAGTCGAACTCTTCCGCCAGGCCACGCTTGGAGCAGTGGTTCAGGTCGGATGCCATCTTCAGATATTCGTCCCGGAACGTTCCGGTGACGTCTTTATGATACGATGCCGGCGCTTCGACGACGGCGTTCATATGTTTTTCCGTTCCGTTTGTATCGAGGAACTCCCGCGAAATATTCACGATCGGGACCCCGTTCCAGTATTCCCTGAGGTATGGCGTTTCGGTGACAAAAGCGACCGCTGTCGCTTCGAGGTTCTCCTCGCGTGCGAGCTCATGGAATTTCGGCGCGTCTTCCTTGGAGACGACGACCGCCATCCGTTCCTGCGATTCACTGATCGCGAGTTCCGTCCCGTCCAGGCCCTCATATTTTTTCGGTACGCGGTTCAGGTCGATCCGGAGCCCGTCGGCGAGTTCGCCGATCGCGACCGAGACGCCGCCCGCGCCGAAGTCGTTGCAGCGTTTGATCATCCGGGAAGCCTCCGGATTGCGGAACAGACGCTGAAGCTTCCGTTCTTCCGGCGCGTTCCCCTTCTGGACTTCCGCACCGCAGGTCTCGAGAGATTCCATCGTGTGCGATTTGGAGGATCCGGTCGCGCCGCCGCAGCCGTCCCGTCCGGTCTTCCCGCCAAGAAGGATGACGATGTCGCCCGGTTCCGGTTTCTTGCGGACGACGTTCTCTTCCGGCGCCGCCGCGATCACCGCACCGACTTCCATCCGCTTCGCGACATAGCCCGGATGATACACTTCGTCGACCTGACCCGTCGCGAGACCGATCTGGTTTCCGTAGGAACTGTAGCCGTCCGCCGCGGTCGTCACGATCTTGCGCTGCGGGAGCTTGCCCTTCATCGTTTCGGAGACCGGTGTCAGCGGATCCGCCGCGCCCGTGAGGCGCATCGCCGAATACACGTAGCCGCGCCCGGACAGCGGGTCACGGATCGCGCCGCCGATGCAGGTCGCCGCACCGCCGAACGGTTCGATCTCCGTCGGATGGTTGTGCGTTTCATTTTTGAACAAAAGGAGCCACTTCTCGGTCTCGCCGTCAACGTCGACGTCCATCTTGACCGTGCAGGCGTTGATCTCTTCCGATTCGTCCAGCTTGTCCAGCAGGCCTTTGGATCTCAGATACTTCGCGGCGATCGTCCCGACGTCCATCAGGCTGACCGGCTTCGTGCGGTTCAGCTCCTCCCGCGTCTTGATATAATCGTCGTAGGTCTTCTGAAGCTCCTCGTCCTCGAATGTCACATGGTCGAGGCTTGTCGTGAACGTAGTGTGGCGGCAGTGGTCCGACCAGTAGGTGTCGATGACCCGGATCTCCGTGATCGTCGGGTCACGCTCTTCGCTTTTGAAATATTCCTGGCAGAATGCGAGATCGGCGAGATCCATCGCCAGACCGCGGTCGTTCAGGAACTGTTCCAGCTGTTCTTCGTCCATCTCATTGAAGCCGGTCAGCGTTTCGACGGTCTCCGGGGTTTCATACGTGACCTTCAGCGTGTCGAACTCGCCGAAGTCCGCTTCCCGCGCTTCGACCGGGTTGATGACGTATTTCTTGATCTTCTCCAGATCTTCATCGGAGACGTCGCCCTGCAGAACGTAGATTTTAGCGCTTCTTACCGGCGGGCGGTTTCCTCTCGAGATGAGCTGGATGCATTCTGCCGCGGAATTCGCTCTCTGATCGAACTGCCCCGGGAGGTATTCGACGGCAAAAATCTGATCGCTTGCGCCGATCTCTAAGATCTCGTAAGTGTCGTCGACCTGCGGCTCGGAAAAGACGGTCTTCACCGCATAGTCAAATAATTCCTTGCTGACGTCCTCCACGTCGTAACGATTGATGATCCTGAGATCCGTCAACGCGTCGATCTGAAGCAGATCATTGATCTCCTTCCGGAGAGATTCCGCTTCTGTCGCGTACTCCGGTCTCTTTTCGACGTAGATCCTGTATACCATCGATGTCCTCCTTATCTGTTCTTCCGTTTGTTTCTCTTCGCCTGCTCCCGACGGAGTTTCGTCGGAGAAGGCTCCTTTACCCCTGCTTTTTCGAGAAGTCTCGGCCATGGCCCGAAGCGGTTTTTAAATGCCTGAAAACCCGGGATATCTGACTTTTTCGGCGGTCTCCCGAGCTGTTCGTTCGCTTCCCGGATCAGACCGAGCAGTTCTTCATCCGTGAGTTTCGACAAAAGACGGGCCGCAGCCTGATCCCGGTAATAATTGGCCGGCTTTCCGTTTGCGGCCGGACTCTCCTCCGGGATCGATGCGAGTAGTTCGTCAAATGTCATCTAATTCTCCTTTTTCTCAAGTGCCTTCAGCGCTCTTGCGCCGATATCTTTGCGGTAGAATCCGTTCTCGAAGCGGATCTTCCGAACGGATTCGTACGCTTTCTCGATCGCCTCGCGGATGTCCTTCCCCCGCTCCGTCACGCCGAGCACGCGGCCGCCGTCGGAGAGGAGCGTTCCGTCCTGAAGCTTTGCTCCGGCAATATAGACGTTTTTTACATCGTCCGGGATCTCGATCGGGCAGCCTTTTTCGTAGGAGCCCGGATATCCCTTGCTCGCCATGATGACACAGCATGCGGCATCGTCCGCGAACGTCACGTCGGCGTCTGCGAGGGTCCCGTTCGAACAGTGCAGCATGATGTCGAACAGGTCGCTGTCCAGAAGCGGCAGTACGACCTGCGCTTCCGGATCGCCGAAGCGGCAGTTGTATTCGATGACCTTCGGTCCGTCATCTGTGATCATCAGTCCGAAGTACAGGCAGCCGGAGAATGGCCGGCCTTCCCGGTTCATCGCGTCCATCGTCGGGAGGAAGATCTCCTTCCTGCAGCGTTCCGCGATTTCTTCAGTATAATACGGATTCGGGGCGACGGTTCCCATGCCGCCGGTGTTCAGCCCCCGGTCCCCGTCCAGTGCGCGTTTATGATCCATCGAGGAGATCATCGGGATCAGCGTTTTTCCGTCGGTGAAGGAAAGGACGGAGACTTCCGGGCCCGTCAGGAATTCCTCGATGACGATGGTCATGCCGCTCTCGCCGAATTTCTGGTTTTCCATCATCTCCCGGACGGCCTGCTCCGCGTCTTCCCTCGTCTCGCAGATCAGGACGCCTTTTCCTTTTGCAAGCCCCGATGCCTTGACGACGATCGGGATCCTGCAGGTTTTGACGTAATCCAGAGCCCTGTCCATGTCGGTAAACGTTTCGTAGGACGCGGTCGGGATCCCGTATTTTTTCATGAGATCCTTGGAAAACGCCTTGCTGCCTTCGATGATCGCGGCCTTTTTGTCCGGTCCGAAGCACGGGATGCCTTCTGCCTTGAGAAGGTCGACGAGCCCCATGACGAGCGGATCGTCCGGCGCGACGACGGCAAAATCGACCGGATGGGTCTTTGCGAATTCGACGATCCCGGAGAGGTCTTCCGCCCCGATCGGGACACATTCCGCGTCCTCCGCGATCCCGCCGTTCCCAGGCAGAGCGTAGATGTGATCCACCTTCGGACTTTCCTTTATTTTCTTGATGATGGCGTGTTCCCGGCCGCCACCGCCGACTACCATGACATTCATAGATCCCCCTTCTGAAAGTTTCTAGTGATGGAACAGACGCATTCCGGTGAAGACCATCGTGATCCCGTACCGGTCACACGTCTCGATGACGTTGTCGTCGCGGATCGAGCCGCCCGGCTCGGCGATATAGGAGACGCCGCTCTTGTGCGCCCGCTCGATGTTGTCGCCGAATGGGAAAAAGGCATCGCTTCCGAGGGCGACGCCCCGGATGCCGCTCAGATATTCCAGCTGCTCGGCTCTGGTGAACGGCTTCGGCTGCTCTGTAAACGTCTGCTGCCATTTCCCGTCCGCCAGGACGTCTTCGTATTCTTCCCCAAGATAGACGTCGATGACGTTATCGCGGTCCGGCCGGCGTACACCTTCCTTGAACGGGAGGTTCAGGACACGTTCGGACTGGCGGAGATGCCAGTAGTCCGCTTTGTTCCCGGCAAGACGCGTGCAGTGGATCCGGGACTGCTGCCCGGCACCGACACCGATCGCCTGGCCGTCCTTCGCGTACGCGACGGAATTCGACTGCGTATATTTCAATGTGATCAGCGCGACGACGAGATCGCGTTTCGCTTCTTCCGGAAGCTCTTTGCTTTTTGTCACGATCTCCGTCAGGTCTTCCGGCTTTACGGTGTAGTCGTTTCTCTTCTGCTCGAATGTGACGCCGAACACCTGCTTGCGCTCGATCGGATCCGGAATATAGTCCTTGTCGATTTTGACGATGTTATAGTTTCCTTTTTTCTTGGATTTCAGGATCTCCAGCGCTTCGTCCGTGTAGCCCGGCGCGATGATGCCGTCCGAGACCTCCCGCTTCAGGAGCGTCGCCGTGACCTTGTCGCACGTATCGCTGAGCGCGACCCAGTCGCCATAGGACGACATGCGGTCTGTTCCGCGGGCGCGCGCGTACGCTGTCGCGAGCGGAGAATCGTCCAGCCCCTCGATGTCGTCGACAAAACATGCCTTTTTGAGGTTCTCGTCCATCTTGATCGCGACCGCCGCGGACGTCGGGCTGACATGCTTGAAGGAAGTCGCCGCCGGGAGTCCGAGGCTTCCCTGCAGTTCATGGACGAGCTGCCAGCTGTTCATGGCGTCCAGGAAGTTGATGTATCCCGGCCTTCCGTTCAGGATCTCGACCGGGAGATCCTTTCCGCCTTCCATATAAATTTTCGCCGGTTTCTGATTCGGGTTGCACCCGTATTTCAGTTCAAAATCTTTCATGCTGTACCCCTTTACTTGTATTTATTGATGATCCTGGTCTCCTGCGTCCCGTCGCTCATAGAGATATAGCGGACGCAGAGCGAGATCTTGTTTTCTTCATCGAGGTTCTCCCAGACGGCGTTCGTCATCTCGTCGATGTCGTTCGGGATCCGGATGCGTCTCGGGTCGCCCGTGAATGTCGGGAGCGGGTTCCCGTCCGTATCATACGTGTGGATGATATGGCCGAGCCCCGGCACGGCTTCGTACTGGAAAAATTCGCGGATGCAGGCGCTCCCCGCTTCGTCCGCGCTCTTCAGGATGCTGAGCTTATAGCGCAGCCCTTCCGGATGAGCGAAGCAGAGCAGTCCGCTGATCCTCGGCGTGTAGTTCGGAGCGTCCGGCTCGAACGTCCGCGTCCGGAGCGCATCTTCAAAGCTCTCGTCCTTCGCGAGATAGTCAAAGATCGTATCCGTCTGATCGCCGTTCGTCACGATGGTCCGCTTCCCGGCCTTCCGGACCGGATAATAGATGATCAGGGACGGGTCTTCGACCTTGGATTCATCGTACGGACGGATCTGGACGTCGTCCCCTTCCGCGACGAACACGCGGTTCCGGCTGTTCGCCGAGCGTCCCATGATGAAGTAGGCAAACGCCGCGTTCTTTCCGTCTTCGCTGAGCCCGAGCGCGATCCCGCGGCCCGGATACGGATTTCCGTTCAGATAATCTCCGATAGATGACGTCTTATAGGTATCACTCATTGTTCCCTCCGTTTCTGATCTCCGCCGCGACTTTCTCGCAGGCTCTCGGGAGCAGGATCCATTCCGCCTGTTCCATGACCCGTCTCTGAAGAGTCTCCGGTGTGTCGTCGTCCTTTACTTCGACGGCTTTCTGCGCGATGATTCTGCCGCCATCCGGGATCTCGTTCACGTAATGGACCGTGGCGCCGGTGACCTTGACACCGTAGTCAAGCGCCTTCTCATGAACGTGGATCCCGTAGCAGCCCTTCCCGCAGAATGACGGGATGAGCGAAGGATGGACGTTGATGATCCGGTTTTCGTATGCTCGGATGAAGTCCGCGCTGAGGATCTTCATGTATCCTGCGAGGACGATCATCTGGATCTCGTGGTCTTTCAGAGCGCGGAGCGACTCTTCCTCCGTCCGGCAGACCGCCGTCGGGATCTCTGCTTTTTTCGCGCGCTGAAGGGCAAACGCGTCCTCGCGGCTGGAGATGACAAGCTCGATCCTGCCGCTGTGGATGATCCCGCTGTTCTGAGCGTCGATCAGTGCCTGTAGATTCGTTCCGCCGCCGGACACCATCACGGCGATCCTGGTTGGAGAGTTCAGCATACGGTCACACTTTCTTCGGACGCGACGACGCTTCCAAGGACGTACGCATCCTCACCCGCTTCGCGGAGCACCGCGAGCGCCTTATCTTTTTCGTCTTCTGAGACGACGGCCGTCATGCCGACGCCCATATTGAACGTATTATACATATCGCGTTCCGGGATATTCCCCTCTTTCGCGATGAGATCGAAGATCGGAAGCACGCGGACATCTTCTTTCCGGATCTTCACGCCGATCCCCTTCGGAAGACTCCGCGGGATATTCTCATAGAACCCGCCGCCGGTGATGTTCGCAAGGGATTTCACGCTGCACGCTTCCAGGAGCTTCAGGACCGGCTTGACATAGATCTTCGTCGGAGTGAGCAGCGCGTCTCCGAGCGTTTTCCCGCCGAGCTCCGGCGGGCATTCCGTCAGATCCCGGTGCTCGACATCGAACACCTTGCGGACAAGAGAGAATCCATTGGAATGGATCCCGGAAGACGGGAGCGCGATCAGAACGTCGCCCGGCCTGATCTGCTCTTTGTCGAGAATCTTTTTTCTGTCAACGACACCGACGACAAAGCCGGCGAGGTCGTATTCGTCGATCGGATAGAATCCCGGCATCTCTGCCGTTTCCCCGCCGATCAGCGCGGCTTCTGACTGTACGCAGCCTTCCGCGACGCCGCTCACGATCTCGGCGATCTTCTCCGGATAATTTTTCCCGCACGCGATGTAATCAAGGAAAAAAAGCGGCTTCGCGCCGACGCAGAGGATGTCGTTCACGCACATGGCGACGCAGTCGATCCCGACGGTATCGTGCCGGTCCATCAGGAACGCGATGCGGAGCTTCGTTCCGACGCCGTCCGTTCCGCTCACGAGGACCGGATCCTCGATGCCGTATCCTTTCAGGTCGAGGTCGAACAGACCGCCGAAGCCTCCGACATCAGAGACATGGCCGAACGCCATGGTCCTCGCGATATGTTTTTTCATCAGTTCTACCGAACGATAGCCGGCGGTGATGTCGACCCCGGCTTCTTTATAGCTTTCGCTGAAACTTTTTTCCATTCCATTCCCCCTGGATCACTTGCGGTACTTCGCCGAAATGGCTTCATCTTTTTTCAGGACGTTTTCCGCGGCCGCTTTCCGCTGTTCGGCAAGCTTTTCCGCCAGAGCATCGTCGCTCACCGCGAGGATCTCTGCCGCGAGGAGTCCGGCGTTCTTGGATCCGTCGATCGCGACCGTCGCGACCGGGATGCCGCCCGGCATCTGCACCGTGGAAAGAAGAGCGTCAAGGCCGTCCAGTGTGGAAGATTTCACCGGAATCCCGATGACAGGAAGTGTTGTGTTCGCGGCGATCGCACCGGCCAAATGCGCTGCTTTCCCCGCGGCGGCGATCAGGACGCCGAAGCCGTTCTTTCTGGCGTTCTCGGAAAACTCCTTCGCCTGGACCGGGGTCCGGTGCGCAGAGTAAACATGGACTTCATACGGTACACCGAGTTCGTCGAGTGCGTCCATCGCTTTTTCTACTACTGGAAGATCGCTGTCACTTCCCATGATGATTCCGACTTTTTTCATATGGTACTCCTTTCCATTGCACTGCACGTGTCCAGATAGGTTTGAAGGATCAGGACCGCCGCCTGTTTGTCGATGACTTCTTTTCTCTTTTTTCTGCTGACATCCGCTTCGATCAGGATCCGTTCCGCCTGCATCGTGGTCAGGCGTTCGTCCTGAAATACGCAGGTGATGCCTTTCATTCCGGAGCTCCGCATCTTGTTCTTGAGCATCGTCCGGAACTCGCGGATCTGCTGCGTCTGTTCGCTGTCGGTCCCGTCCATCGAGAGAGGAAGGCCGATCACGATCGTGTCACAGTCGTATTCCCGCACCAGATCGATCACCTTTCCGGCGTCTTTTCGGATTCCGACGCGTTCTAACGTCGTGATGCCCTGGGCGGTGATATCCAGCGGATCACTTACGGCGATGCCGATCGTGCGGCTGCCGACATCAAGTCCGATTTTTCTCATTTTCCTCACCTTAAAAACGGGGGAAAGAAGGGCCATGCGTTCTGTTCCCTCGCCCGTCGTATTTAAAAAAAGGCAGGTGAAAGCACCTGCCTTTCGGTAAGCCGTTATTTTTTGAGA
The DNA here is from genome assembly GCA_050946555.1 of Anaerovoracaceae bacterium. Classification (GTDB taxonomy): domain Bacteria; phylum Bacillota; class Clostridia; order Peptostreptococcales; family Anaerovoracaceae; genus Aminicella. The sequence goes on from JBMNVA010000001.1 coordinate 113,587, forward strand.
TATGCTTTAAGAATCTCTTCTACGAGGTCGTCACGGTCGATCCTGCTGATCATCAGCCTCGCATTGTTATGGCTGGTGATGTAGGAAGGGTCTCCGGAGAGAATATAACCGACGATCTGATCGATCCCGTTGTACCCTCTTTCTTCCAGAGCATCATAGACGGTCTCCAGTACTTCTCTCGTCGACTTCTGACGCGTCTTCGAAGCGTCGAACATGATTGTCTTCTTGCTGTCCATGATAGTTATTCCTCCTTAAAATATTATACTATGCAAGCAATTGTTCTGCAAGATTAAATGCATTTTCAACGCCTTCCGGCTTTTTGCCTCCGGCCTGCGCCATATCTGCTTTTCCGCCGCCGCCGCCGCCGACTTCCTTCGCGAGTTCCTTGATGAGCTTCCCGGCGTGGATGCCCTTTCCGGTGAGGTCGTCGGTAACGGAAACCAGCATCGTGACTTTCGGTCCGTTCACGGTCGCGAAGACCATGACAGTCGAATCTTCTTTGGAACGGATCTCATCGGAGAGCTGCCGGAGATCGGCGATGTCCGCATCTTCGAATTTCTTCGTGATCAGACGGACGCCGTTGATGTCCTTTGCGTCCCTGATCAGATCGTCCAGACCGGAACTCATCGCTTCTTTCTTGAGGTCTTCCAGTTCTTTCTTCACCTGTTTCAGCTCCGCTGTGAGAGCCTTTGCCCTGCCGGCTGCCTGCTGCGGTGTGGACTTCATCGCCTGTGCGGTCTCAGCGAGTGCACTCTCGGCTTCCTTCGCCGCGTTCAGGACGCCGGTCCCGGTCACAGCGACGATCCGGCGTACACCGGCCGCAACGCCCGATTCGCTCACGATCTTCATCGAACCGATCTGACCGATGTTCGAGACGTGTGTCCCGCCGCAGAGCTCGATGCTCCAGCCGCCGCAGTTGACGACACGGACCTTGTCTCCGTACTTTTCACCGAACAGCGCCATGGCGCCCATTTTTTTCGCCTCATCCAGGCTCGTTTCTATCGTGTTCACATCGAGGAATTCGCAGATCTTTCCGTTGACGATGGATTCCACTCTGGCGAGATCCTCCGCGGATACCGCCTCGAAATGGCTGAAGTCGAAGCGGAGCTCTTCGTCATTCACGAAAGAGCCGGCCTGCTCGACATGGCTTCCGAGCACTTCGCGCAGTGCCTTCTGGAGAAGGTGTGTCGCGGTGTGGTTGCGGGCGGTCTTGTTGCGGCGGATCCGGTCGACGGAAAGATGAACGGCGTCGCCTTTTTTCAGCGTCCCGTTCGTCACAGTTCCTTTATGGGCAAAAACACCCTTTGCTTTGGTCGTGTCATGGATCGTTACGACAGTGTCACCGGATGTGATGATGCCGCGGTCTCCGACCTGGCCGCCGCCCTCGCCGTAGAACGGGGTCTTATCCGTATACAGGACGACCGAATCTCCTTCTTTTGCCGTATCGCTCGGTTTCCCGTCTGCCAGGATCGCGAGCAGCGTGCCGTCATCTTCCATATGGTCATAACCGGTGAAGACGGTCTCTGGAACGTCGACCTGACTTTCGGATTCGTCCCATCCGAGTTCTTCCGTGTTCTTTCTTCCTTTGCGTGCGGTCTCCTTCTGGATCTGCATGCATTCGTCGAAGCCGTCCTGATCGACGGTGAACCCGTTTTCCTTCAGGATCTCCTGTGTCAGCTCCAGCGGGAAGCCGTACGTATCATACAGGCGGAATGCGTTCTCTCCGGAGAGGACCGTATTTCCGTCCTTTTTCATGTCGGCGATGAAGCCGTCAATGATGTTTTCTCCCTGCTCCAGTGTCTGGGCAAACTGGGTTTCTTCGACGGTGATGATCTTTTTGATATAGTCCTTCTTCTCGACGATTTCAGGATAGGCTTCCCCGGAGACGTCGACGACCTTGTCGACGAGGCCTGCCAGGAAGTTCCCTTCGATCCCGAGCATCTTGCCGTGACGGGAAGCCCGGCGGATCAGACGGCGAAGGACGTATCCCCTGCCCTCATTCGAAGGAAGGATATTGTCTGCGATCATGAAGACCATGGAGCGCAGATGATCGGTGATGATCCGGATCGAAACGTCTGCCTGCTCGTTTCCTTTTTCGTATTCCACATCGCAGAGCGCGACGACACCGTCCAGGATGTGGCGGATCGTATCGATGTCAAAGATCGAATCGACATCCTGCATCAGGCAGGCGATCCGTTCCAGTCCCATCCCGGTATCGATGTTCGGGTGCGCGAGGTCGGAGTAGCTCCCGTCCTCTTCTTTGGAAAACTGCGTGAAGACGTGGTTCCAGAATTCGATGTAGCGATCGCAGTCGCATCCCGGTTTGCAGTCCGGCTTTCCGCAGCCGTATTCCGGTCCGCGATCAAAGAAGATCTCCGAGTCCGGGCCGCACGGACCGAGTCCGATCTCCCAGAAATTATCTTCCTTTCCGAGGCGGACGATCCGTTCGTCCGGCAGTCCGATGTCGCGCCAGATCTGATACGCCTGATCGTCATCCTGGTAGATCGTCGCCCAGATCCTGTCATCCGGCATTTTCAGGACTTCCGTGATGAATTCCCATCCCCAGTTCAGTGATTCTTTTTTAAAATAGTCACCGAAGGAAAAGTTGCCGAGCATTTCGAAAAACGTACCGTGCCGCGACGTGTGTCCGACGTTGTCGATATCCCCTGTGCGGATGCACTTCTGACATGTCGTCATCCTTTTTCTCGGCGGCGTCTCCTGACCGGAAAAATACGGCTTGAGCGGCGCCATTCCGGAATTGATGATGAGCAGTGATTTGTCGTTTTTCGGGATCAGAGACGCGCTTTTTCCGACATAGTGGCCTTTGCTGGCATAAAAGTCGAGAAAAAGCTTTCTGATTTCATTTAGCCCCAGTTTCTCCATTGTTTTGCTTCCTCCGGTTATTGATTCTATTCGACCGGCTGGTCGTATTTAAAACGTTCTATGATGCGCACGATATCCTTGTCTACGTCGGAGAGGTCCCCCCGGGCAAACGTATAAACGCGCATTTTCGGTTCGGTCCCGGACGGGCGGAACTGCACGCGGCTTCCGTCGTCCAGATCGTACTGGAGCAGGTCGAACGGGATCGTGTCATACTCCTCGAGATAATCCTTCGCAGTGACGATCGTCCGGCTTCCGAGGCTCCCTCCTTCGTGGAGTTCGCTGCGGAGACACTTCATGATCTTCTGCATTTTGATCTGCCCTTCCGCACCGTTGAACACGTAATTTCTCGTTTTGTCCATACAGGCTCCGAACTCTCCGTAGATCTCAAAGAGGCGGTCGATCAGATCTTTCCCCTGTGATCGATGGAACGCGCCGATCTCGGTGATGAGCGCGCCAGAGGAGAATCCGTCTTTCTCCCGGATGAACGGAGTGATCAGGTATCCGTCGCTCTCTTCCATTCCGAAATAGAATGCATCTTCTCTGTGATAGTCGCTGAGCTTGGAAATGATCTCGCCGATGTACTTGAACCCGATCGGTGTTGTGATCACATGGAGCCGGTATTTCGCCGCGATCTTTTCGATCAGAGGTGATGTGACAGCGCTTTTGATCAGGATCTGTCCTGAACGCGGCGGGCGGATATGACAAAGGTAATCCAGCATGAGGATGCCGATCTGGTTCCCGGTGAGCAGGGTCCGCATGCCGTCGTGATAGATCGCGGCGCCTGCGCGGTCCCCGTCCGGGTCGTTCGCGATGACGATGTCCGCGTCGTTATTGTCGAGCGTCTTGAACGCTTCATTATAAGCGAGGATCCGCTCCGGATTCGGAACAGGACACGTCGTGAATTCTTCATCCGGGTTCGCCTGCGATTCGCAGACCTTGTAATTCTCGTAGCCGATCTCGCGGAAAACCTCTTCCATAAGAGGAAGTCCGGTCCCGTTCAGCGGTGTGTACACTGTTTTGAAACGCCCCAGTACATCAGGATCGATCGGCGGGAGCGCTTCTACGGCACGCCGGGCGAACATCTTCCGAAGGTTTTCGTCAACATATGTGATGTTTTCGTCTTTCTTATATCCGATACCGGTAAAGTAATCCAGCTTTTCGATCTCCTCGGAGATGATGTCGTGATCCCGGCCGACCACCTGATATCCTTTTTCGTTATAGACCTTGAAGCCGTTATATCGCTTCGGGTTATGGCTCGCCGTGATCATGATGCCGATCGAGCATTTCAGCTCCCGCACCGCGAATGAAAGCACCGGTGTCGGCACGATCTCGCGGAACAGATTGACCTTGATGCCGTTCCCGTTGAAGACGGCGGCTGTCTCGTAGGCAAACCGCTGTGAGTCGTTCCGGTTGTCATAACCGATGACGACTTCCGGATAAATCCGGCTCTTCTTGATGTAGTCCGCAACGCCCTGCGCCGCCCGGCGGATGACGAACCCGTTGATGCGGTTCGTGCCCGGACCGGTCAGCCCGCGGATCCCGGAAGTCCCGAAATGAAGATCCGTATAGAACGAGTCGATGATCTCTTCTTCATTGCTGTAAAGTTTCAATAATCTATTATGAAAGTTCTCCTGCTGAACCGTGTTGTCCAGCCATCGTTCATATTCTTTCAGAGCGTGTGCTCTGACCATTTCAAAATTTGTATCCATATCTGAACCACCTGTTTGATGATATACAATATTTCACATCTCGTAATTATATCATATTTCACTATGAGATTCTAATTTATCTGAACGCCCTGTCTTCTTTTCATATATTTTTCACATAGGACAAAATAACAAAAGGCAGGCCGAGTTTTCTGGGAAACCGGTCTGCCTGGTAACTCATTCGTATGAAGTTATCTGATTTGTCTCCGGATCCGTGTCGGCAGAGTCTTAGTCGTCCGCCTCCGGATCGTAGCCTTCCAGCTGCTTGTAGGTCTTTCCGTTCTTCTTCGCGTAATCGTAGATGGAGTTCTTGATCGCGTGTGCCGCGAGGACGGAGCAGTGGAGCTTCTGGCTCGGAAGTCCGCCGAGTTCCTCGACGATCGAACGGTTCGTGATCTCGAGCGCGTCTTCGACGGTGCCGCCGATGATCATCGTTGTCGCCATGCTGGAGGATGCGATCGCGCTGCCGCATCCGAATGTCTTGAATTTGCAGTCTGTGATGACGTCGTTCTCGTCAACCTTGATCTGCACCTGCATCATGTCTCCGCAGACCGGGCTGCCATAAACGCCGGTCCCGTCCGCATCCGGAATTTCTCCGACATTTCTCGGATGCAGGAAGTGGTCCATTACGGTATCATTATAAAGCTGCATATGCTACCTGCCTTTCTTTTTTCCTGTGCGAGATTCGGACTCAGCCGAGTGAGGAGATCTCGCGAAGTCTCTTAACTACTTTTTTCAGACAGTCGATCGTATAGTCGATGTCTTCTTTTGTCGTAAAATCACCGACGGTGAATCGGATCGATCCGTGGATCATCTCGTCGTTCACTCCGATCGCTGTGAGCACGTGGGACGGCTCAAGGGATTTGGAGGAGCAGGCGGATCCGGTCGAGACCGCGATGCCGCAGGCGTCGAGCAGAAGCAGGATCGATTCGCCCTCGATGTACTTGAACGTTACATTGACGTTGCCCGGATGACGCTTTTCCCGGCTGCCGTTTACGATGACATCCGGGATTTCGGTTTCGATCCGGTGCATCAGGTAATCCCGGAGCTCACTGCAGTATTTGATGTGGTGCTCCAGATTATCTTTCGCGAGCTCGGCCGCCTTGCCGAAGCCGACGATGCCGGCCAGGTTCTCGGTGCCGGCGCGTTTTCCGCTTTCCTGTGCGCCGCCGTGGATGAAGCTCGGGAGTCTGACTCCCTTTCTCAGATACAGCGCGCCCTCTCCTTTCGGCCCGTAGATCTTGTGGGAGGACATGGACATCATGTCGATCCCGAGATCATGGACATCGATCGGGGTGTTCCCGATCGCCTGGACCGCGTCGGTATGGAAAAGGATCCCGTGCTTGTGCGCGACTTCCGCGAGCTCCCGGATCGGTTCGATCGTTCCGATCTCGTTGTTGATGAACATGATGCTCACGAGGATGGTATCGTCGCGGATGGCATCTTCCAGGGCCTTCGGATCGACAAAGCCTTCCTTGTCGACGTCGAGGTATGTGACCTCGCAGCCGTGCTGCTCAAGATACTGGCAGGTATGAAGGATGGCATGGTGCTCGATCCTGCTCGTGATGATATGATTCCCTTTTTTCTTCAGAGAATCGGCGATCCCTTCGAGGACCCAGTTGTCGGATTCGCTTCCGCCTCCTGTAAAATATACTTCCTTCGGATCGGCTCCGATCAGCGCCGCGACTTTCGCTCTCGCCTGATCGATTGCTTCTTTGGATTCCAGGCCGATGGAATAAAGACTCGATGCGTTTCCGAATTTTTCGGTAAAATAAGGGATCATCTCGTTCAGCACTTCTTCCTTGACCGGCGTCGTTGCTGAGTAATCGAGATAGACCCTTCTCTTTTCTTCACTCATATATGTTCCGGCTCCCTTCGTTCGTAAAATTATACCGCTTATCTTATACCATAGTAATTTGATTTTAAACAGAAAAAGAGGGCCTTTTCCGTGAAAAAGTCCTCTTTGCTGCCTTCTCTTATACGCTCAGGATTCTACAGTGATGGTTTCATCTACGACGACGCGTTCTTCTTCTGTTTCCTCCGGGTCGACGATAACGATCCGGTCCAGCTGGCTCCTCAGGTTCGCCTTGAACGCGTCGATGTACTCGCGGCGAAGTACCTGCTGCTCCTTTTTCTCTTCTTCGGAAAGGCCGCTGCTCTTCTGTTTCCTGGCGAGTTCATTGATCCGGTCGATCTTTTCTTTCGTGATCATAACGGCATCCCTCCTCCCGTAAACGCGTCACATTATAGCAGAAAATAATCGCGTCGGCAAGAACGGAAGATTTCCGGATGTTTCTGTTTGCTTCGTAAGAACGGATCGTCTTACGCGGGATCACTCTTTCACCACCTGATTCCTGACCATCATCGCCGTCAGCTTCATGAACTGTGCGTTCGTCGGCCGTTCGGAGAAGGATCGGCCGCTGAACTCTTTCAGTCTGTCGCGGATCTCTGCCGTCTCATCTTCCCAGGCGGTTTTGATCGCACGTGCGATACAGCCCTGAACACTGTAACTAGAGACTCCATACCTTGCCGCGATCACCGGGTAGAGCTCCTTGCTGACGGCAAGCAGTACTCTCGGCTCTTCGAACGCGAGAGTGATGGCATACTGCAGGTAAAGGAATCCGTAGAAGTGTACCGGTATCCCCATGCTGACAAGCTGTCTATTCACAACATCAGATATGAGATTCTTTTCCAGATTCATAACGATCCTTTCTAAAAAAATTCGCAATTAAAAAATAACAGAATATCTTTTTATCAATAAGAGCGGCAACGAATTACATAAAATTATATACTATTTTTCTATTAAATGGTACAATTATTTCGCAATTTTGCTATTTTAAGTAATATTTAGAACATTCTTTTCTCTCATATCGTGATCATGGGTTCCATCTTCTGATATGTCTTCTCGCCGATCCCGCTGACGTTCTTCAGATCCTCCTTCGAACGGAACGCCCCGTTTTCGCTCCGGTATTGGATGATCTTTTCCGCGGTCGCCGGACCGACGCCGGTGATCTGCTGGAGCTCATTACTGTCTGCGGTGTTGATGTTGATCAGCCCGCCGGAAGCAGAAGCGGAAGTTCCGGCTCCTTCCGCAGAGGATCCCGGATTCTGCGAAGACGGCGTATCCCCCGCTTCTCCTTTCCTTGGGATCGTGATCTTCTGTCCGTCCTTCACGCGGTCCGCCTGATTGATCGTCAGGGTATCCGCTTTAGCGGTAAGCCCTCCTGCTTTCTCGATCACTTCAAAGATCCGGCTTCCGTTTTTGACCTTGTAAACGCCGGGTTCCTTCACGGCGCCGTCGATGTCGATGTAAACTTCGCTCTGCGTTTCCGCGGCGGTTTTTTCTTCGGAAGAAGACTGTTTTTCCGCACTGGACAGGTCAATCGTGTCGCTTTTCTCTTTTGCCGCGTAAAACAAAACAGCGGCGGCGATCGCGAGGATCACCACTGCTGCCTGGATCAGCTTCTTATGGGATTTCAGTTCCCCTTTTAAATTTCTTCTGTCATTCATGGCATACCTCCAGAAAATGCCGAACGAAACTTCGGCTCGGAATAAACCTGAATGACAACCGTTACCAGTATTTTACATCCACTCGATCTGGTAGTCAAGGTCAAAGCCGAGCGATTTGCGGCGGATTTCGATCTCATACCGCGGCGTCTCTTCCCCGTCGTACTTCGTAAACGCCTGGATTACAAGCTCCGGGCTCAGATTGGACTGACTCCCGCAGTCGAGCTCCAGTTCGAGGACGAGACGGTTCTGCTCGTCCGGAACGGCACGGATCCTTCGGATCTTGCTGCGGATATCCACTTCCCTGAGCTTCTTCGTCTTCTTCTGGCGTTTGAGCGCCATGATCTCGTCGAGCGAAAGGAAGTCCTGAACGACCTTCGGATAGTCCTTCTGGTAAAACGGAATCGGGAAGCGGACATCATACACCGCAGAGCGGCAGCATGCCGCGAGTGATTTCCGACCGGACGGGAGTCTGGCGGCAGACAGGATCCGGATCCCCTCCGGGAGCCCGTGGATCCGTTCTTTGAGTTCCTTCGGATCGCAGTTTTCGTCCGAGTCGAACTCCAGGATCTCAAAGTCCGCGGAGTAGCCGAGTGACAGCGGCTGCGCGAACCCCATCCTGGGATGCGGATTGTAGCCGCGGCTGTACGCGAGATCGATCCCCGAACGGCGGAACGCGCGCTTGAACAGCCGGAGCATGTCGAGGTGCGACGTATATTTGATGTATCCGTTTTTGGAAAAAGCGACAGCGTATTTGTTCATCGAGTCCCTCCTGTCATCACGCAGCGTCCGTCCGGGAACAGATGGCTGATGCCGCAGTTCCTGCAGGCGTCACGGCAGTCTGCGGTCACGGTCCCGCTCTGCGACCTCTCATACTCCTTCAGGAGATACTCTTTGCTGACACCGCAGTCGATCAGATCCCACGGCAGCGTCTCATCCGGGGCAAGCGCCCGGTCGTAGATCGAGCGGTAGTCGACGTCCCATTCGTCCAGCGCTTCCTGCCATTTTTCGCGGTCGAAGTATTCTGTCCACCCGTCAAACGAGCAGCCCTTCGCGTGCGCGAGCTCAAGGAGCCGCCCCGTTTCCCGGCCGCCTTTCGCGAGGATCGCTTCGCACTTGCTGACGAGCGCGTCGTGGTAGGTGTAACGCACGCCTTTGATCCTGAGACGTTCGGTCAGATAGAGATGCTTCTCCTTGAACGTCTCCACCGGATCCTGGGCACACCACTGGAACGGCGTGTGCGGCTTCGGGACAAAATTGGCGATGCTGACGGTGACGTTGAACCGTCCGCCCTTTCCGGACTTCCGGTGGATGTCCATCACGTGCCTCGCGATGTCCGCGATCCCGTCCAGGTCTTCTTTTGTCTCTCCCGGCAGCCCGATCATGAAATAGAGCTTGACGTGGCGCCATCCGAGCTCCAGCGCCTGCTCGACCGCGTCGTAGATGTCCTGTTCCGTGATGCCCTTGTTGATCACGTCCCGGAGGCGCTGCGTCCCGGCTTCCGGCGCGAATGTCAGCCCGGACTTCTTATATTTCTGGATCTCGTTCAGCACTTTGAACGAGAACGTGTCCAGCCGCAGCGACGGCAGGGAAAGGCTGACCTGCTCCCGGCGGCACTGCTCCATCAGCTTCATCGTCAGCGGTTCGAACTGAGAGTAATCGCTGGTGGAAAGCGACAGGATCGAAAGCTCATCGTGACCGGTGTTCCGGATCTGACTCTCCGCGATATGGAGGATCTCCTCCTGCGTCCGCTCCCGGATCGGGCGGTAGATCATCCCCGCCTGACAGAAGCGGCATCCGCGGGTGCATCCGCGGAACGTTTCACAGACGGCCCGGTCATGGACGGCTTCGATGATCGGCACGATCGGAGCCTCCGGATACGGAGCGCGGCTCAGATCCGGGATCATCGCCTTCCGGACACGTTCCGGCGCAGCGTCATCCAGCCTGTGCCACGACAAAAGGCGTCCTTCCGGACTGCGCACCGGTTCGTAGAGCGACGGGACGTAAACGCCGGTCTTCCCGGCTGCCCTGATCAGGAACTCTTTCTTCGAAACGCCGGATTTCTTTGTTTCCGCATAGAGCGTCAGGATCTCCGGCAGGAGCTCTTCTCCGTCCCCGATGAGGAACAGATCGACAAAATCAGCGAGCGGCTCGGGATTGAACGCACACGGTCCTCCCGCGATGATGAGCGGATCCTCGTCCCGGCGGTCCGCCGCGTACAGGCGGAGCCCGGAGAGCTCGATCATATTCAGGACATTCGTAAAGGACATCTCATACTGGAGCGTGAATCCGATCACGTCCATCTCAGAGAGCGGCGTCTTCGTTTCCAGCGTGAACAGCGGGAAATGATTCTTCCGCATGAGCTGTTCCATGTCCGGGGCCGGCGCAAAAACACGCTCGCAGGAGAGATTTTCTCTCCCGTTCACGATGTGATACAGGATCTGGAGCCCGACATAGGACATGCCGATCTCATACATGTCCGGGAACGCGAACGCGAAGCGGAGATCGACCGATCCCGGCTCCTTCACGATGATGTTCGTCTCCCCGCCGATATAGCGGCCCGGTTTTTCCACCTGTTTCAGCAGTTCATCCAGAGAAGGTCGGAACAGGCTGTCCAGCGAACAGCCCATCGCCTGTTCGACTTCCCGGATATACGCGTGGATCTGGTCGCGGGCTTTCATCAGATGATGCGTGCGGTCCGGGTTTTCACCGGGCTTGTGGATCAGATACTCAAACCGGGCATCCACCCCGACGTACTGATCTTCCCGCACGGTGCGGTCACCGAGGCAGACGATGTCCAGCTCGGTCGCCTCACGGAAGGACCCGAACCGATGCGTCATATGCTGGCGCACGATCTCCGCTTCCCGATGATAGCCGAGCCCTTCGAGGACTTCGGCTCCGGCGATCTCATGATGTTCGCTCGTCCGCATGAGGTCATGCACGAGGCCTGTCCTGCGGATCAGATCGATGTCAAAAGCATACCCGTTCTGGTTCAGCCTCGCAGCGATCCGGACCGCCGCGTCAGATACCGCCCGGCAGTGCCGGATCACGTGCGGCGGCGTTTCGTACTTACGAAACAGCTTATAGATTTCTTGTTCAGTCAGACGTTTAGAATTCATCATAATACTCAAATTCGTAATCACGGATCCGGACTGTGTCCCCCTCGCTCAGACCCATCTCTTTCATCCGTTCGATCGCTCCGCTTTTTTCGATATATTTATACAGGTAGCGAAGCGAACCGAAATCATTGAAATTCGTGGAGTTGAAAATCTTATAGAGCTGCTTTCCGGACAGCACGAAACCGTTCTCATCCTTTTCGATGTCGACCTTCCGGTAATCCGGATCCTTGTCGTCCTCCTCAAAATCGAAGTACTCCACCGGTTCCTCTTCCGGCGGCTCCTGAGCGATGCGGTTCAGCTCGCCGAGCGCCGCCTGAAGGAGTTCGGGGACGCCGTAATTGATCGGCGCGGAGAGCGGGAAGCAGCGATACCCTTTTTCTTCCACATAGCTCTTGAACGTAAGGTATTTCGGATCGTCCTCGCTGATCAGATCGATCTTGTTCGCCGCGACGAGCATCGGCTTTTTCAGGATGTCTTCACTGTACTCGGAAAGCTCATGATTGATCTTTTCAAAATCGTCGATCGGGTCACGCCCTTCGCTTCCCGAGACGTCGACGACGTGGATCAGGACCTTCGTCCGTTCGATGTGCTTCAGGAACCGCAGGCCGAGCCCCAGCCCTTTGTGGGCGCCTTCGATGATACCCGCGATGTCCGCCATCACGAACTCGGTGTCTGAGAACTTGACGACGCCGAGGTTCGGATTCACCGTTGTAAAATGATAGTCCGCGATCTTCGGCGTGGAATTCGTGGAGACCGCGAGAAGACTGGACTTTCCGACGTTCGGAAAGCCGACAAGACCGACATCGGCGATCATCTTCAGCTCGAGGATCACGTTCCGCTGCTTTGCAAAGTTCCCGGCTTCCGCGAAATTCGGCGCCTGACGGACAGAGTTCTTAAAATGGACGTTTCCCTTTCCGCCTTTTCCGCCCTTCGCGGCAACAAAAGACTGACCATCTTCCACAAGGTCCCCCATCAGGCGGCCGGTCTCTTCATCGATGACCATAGTGCCGCACGGGACTTTGATGATCAGATCTTTCCCGGCCTTCCCGAACTTTTTCTTTTTCATTCCGTTCTGGCCGTTCTCCGCCGTATATTTCTTTTTGTAACGAAAATCCATCAGCGTCCGGAGGTTCCGGTCCGCCATGAATATGACGTCGCCGCCCTTTCCTCCGTCACCGCCGTCCGGTCCTCCTTCCGGGACAAAAGGCTCTCTTCGGAACGAGACACAGCCGTCTCCGCCTTTTCCCGAGATGATCGTGATCTTCGCTCTGTCAACGAACATTTGGTTCCTCCTGGTTTCTGTCTCTCCGCAGCTGATCCCGATCGTTTCTGATGCAGGATATAAAGAAAGCCCCTATACAGCGATAGGGGCTTCCGTCGTTATGCTTCCTTTGCTTCCGGCGGGTAAACACTGACCTGCTTCTTGGTCTTTCCTTTTCTTTCAAATTTGACAGCACCATCGACCTTGGCGAACAGTGTGTCATCGCCGCCCTTACCGACGTTAGTTCCCGGGAAAATACGGGTTCCTCTCTGACGAACGAGGATGCTTCCCGCGGTGACGAACTGTCCGTCTCCTCTCTTGACGCCTAAGCGTTTGGATTCAGACTCACGACCGTTCTTAGAGCTACCTACTCCCTTTTTACTTGCCATAGTCCAGACACCTCCTTCTGTAAATGGATATCTTTAAAAGTTATTCTGCGTTGTTGATGGTATCGATGATGACGGCCTTGGTCGCCTTCTCATCGATCTCGATCCCGTGCTCCTTCGCATACGCGATCAGCTCATCCTTCTTCATGGATGCGGAGACCTTGCCTTCGGTGCTCGGAGCGGATTCTTCCTTTGCAGGTTCTTCCGTCTTCGCTTCGCTTGCCTTCGCTTCGCTCTTCGGGCTGCTCACGCCGTTCAGGCTCTCGATCTCGACCCGTGTGTACGGCTGACGGTGTCCCTGTTTCTTTCTGTAGTCCTTCTTGCTCTTGTACTTGAAGATGATGACCTTTTGTCCCTTGCCGTTCTCAACGACCTTCGCCGTGATCTTTGCTCCGTCGACATACGGTTTGCCGACCTTCAGGCCTTCGTCATCGCTCAGTACGAGCACTTTGTCAAATACGACTTCTTCGCCGGCTTCCGCGCCCAGCTTTTCGACATCGATGACGTCGCCTTCCTGGACCCGGTACTGTTTGCCGCCGGTCTCGATTACTGCATACATTCTGTTAATTACCTCCTCAAACCAGTCTCGCCATTCCGGGCAGCGCACCGCGATGGTCCGCATTTCAACAGCCCTTTCTGTGCGGCCTAACTTGGTTAGTTTATCACAGAATTTTCAATGTGTAAAGATGATATTTTATTATTCCACGATCACGCCGTCATCGTCTACGACGAATTCGGATTCATCGACCGCATCGTCCGCCGGTGCCTGTGTTTCCGCGGATTCTTCCTCGTCTCCCGGCTTCAGCGTATCCAGCGTTTCCTGCATGATCTTGTCCATGAACTCCGGATCTTTCTCCAGGAGGAGCTTCACGTTCTCCCGGCCCTGTCCGAGCCGTTCTCCCTGATAGCTGAACCAGGAACCGGACTTCTTGATGATCCCGGCTTCCACGGCACAGTCCAGGATGTCGCCGGAGCGCGAAATGCCTTTCCCGTACATGATATCAAATTCGGCACGCTTGAACGGCGGTGCGACCTTGTTCTTGACGACCTTGACGCGCGTGCGGTTCCCGAGCATCTGATCGCCCTGCTTGATCGTCTCGATCCTGCGGACGTCAAACCGCATGGACGCATAGAATTTCAGCGCCCTTCCGCCGGTCGTCGTCTCCGGATTCCCGAACATGACGCCGACCTTCTCACGGAGCTGGTTGATAAAGATGACGCAGGTGTTGGTCTTGTTCAGCGTTCCCGTCAGTTTACGAAGCGCCTGCGACATCAGGCGGGCCTGGAGTCCTACGTGAGAGTCGCCCATCTCGCCCTGGATCTCCGCCCGCGGCACCAGCGCAGCGACGGAGTCGATGACGATGACATCGAGCGCCCCGCTGCTCGCCAGCATATCGCAGATCTCCAGAGCCTGTTCGCCGGAATCCGGCTGGGATACGAGAAGTTCGTCGATCTGGACGCCGAGGTTCTTCGCGTAGATCGGATCCAGCGCGTGCTCCGCGTCGATGAAAGCGGCCTTGCCGCCCGCCTTCTGCGCTTCCGCGACGATGTGCAGCGCGAGCGTCGTTTTCCCGGAAGATTCCGGTCCGTAGATCTCGACCACTCTGCCGCGCGGTACGCCGCCGACGCCCGTCGCGATATCCAGACTCAGAGAGCCCGTCGAAATCGTATCGATATTCATATTCGCATTGTCGCCCAGCTTCATGACGGTCCCCTGGCCGAAATGCTTCTCGATCTTGTTCAGTGCTTCCTGCAGTGCGGCTTCTCTGCCGTCTTCAACCTTCTTATTCTTCGCCATTCGAATCTTACCTCCGTAAAGAGAACATACGTTCTTTACTTATTCTACCGTAAAAATCGGAAATGTCAAGCCCCGTTCGCAAACCAGGGCTGTAAATATCTTCCAGAGCGAACCTATCATGTTCCCCTTACTCTGTCAATCCTGTCGGAGGAACAAATCCCCGGAGAAGAACTCCATGGAGAACAGATTCCTCAAAGGATTTTCAAACGTCCTCTTTTGTCAAATGATCTCCGGGACGTCTTTCCCGTCGATGATCTTGTTGATCATGTTCAGCATCAGGAGCACCGCGTAATGGCGGTTCCAGTCCCGGTTCACATTCCGCATGACATACCGCCGGACCGTCGTTTTCCCGTCAAAAATACAGCCGATGTAGACGAGCCCGACCGGCTTCCCCGGTTCCGCTCCTCCCGGCCCAGCGATCCCGGTGACCGATACGGCGAGGCGGCTTCCCGAAGCCTTCTGGACGCCTTCTGCCATCTGGACCGCGACCGGTTCGCTGACCGCCGTGAACTCCTGCAGCGTCTCCGGATGCACGCCGAGCTCTTCCATTTTTGCCTTATATGTATAGGAAACGATCCCGCGGTCGAAGACTTCCGAGATCCCCGGGATTTTCGTCAGCGTCTCCGCGAACATGCCGCCGGTCATCGACTCCGCGCAGGAGATCGTGATCCCGCGGTCCAGGAGCTTTTTCGCGACGACTTCGACGAGTTCCTCGTTATCGGTAGAAAAGCAGTAGTCGCTCAGGCGGTCATAGATCACGTCGACCATATCGTCGACCGCTTTTTTCGCATCCTTCCCGTCTTCTCTCTTGGAAGCGACGCGTACTGTGCACTCGCCTTCCTTCGCGTACGTCGCGATCGTCGGATCGGTCTGACTGTCGATCAGGTCGAGCAGCGCGGTCTCCAGACGCGACTCGCCGTAACCGAAGAACCGCAGTGTCCTCTGATAGATCGACGCCGTGCGGAACGGCTCCAGATACGGAAGGACGCGGCGTTCGTACATCCGGGTCATCTCGCGGGGCGGCCCCGGCATGCAGATCACACGCTTTCCTTCATATTCCAGACAGAACCCCGGCGCGGTCCCGGCGTCGTTATCGAAGACGACGGCGCGGGACGGCATCATCGCCTGCTTCAGATTGTTCGGCGTCATTTTGTGCGGACGGATTTTATACCGCTCGATCAGCGCCTTCCGTGACGGCTCATGCAACACCAGTTCATCATGCAGGACCCTTGTCACGGTCTCTTTTGTCATATCATCTTCCGTCGGGCCGAGCCCTCCCGTCATGACGACGAGATCGGTATCCTTCAGCGCGAGCTCAAGAAGCTCTCCGAGCCTGCCGTCGTTGTCGCCGACGGTGTACCGGTACAGCACGTCAAACCCGAGCAGGTTCAGCTGACGGGAGAGAAAAACCGCATTCGTGTCAGTGACCTGCCCCATCAGGAGCTCGGTTCCGACGCTGAAAATCGAACATTTCATCTGGATTCACCTCAGGGGAAAAAACATAACTTGGATCGTGCGGCGGCGTGAGCGGTCGGCTCCGGCGTCCGCCGTTCCTTCGCGCCGGTTCAGGCACGGAAAACACTTCTGTTTTTGACGACGTACTCGATCCCGGAGTAGACCGTCATCGCGAGCGATGCCCAAAGGAATACGAGCGCGAGCAGCCGCGCCTGACTGTGATACGGCGTCCCGACGAGCGCGTTCGCGAGCATCAGAAGAGGCACCGCGATCATCTGGAGCACAGTCTTGATCTTGCCGCTCATCGCGGCGGCGATCACGATCCCTTCGGACGCGGCAACGGTCCGCATGCCGGCGATCGTGAATTCCCGCGCGAGGATGACGATCAGCATCCAGGCGGCGATCGTGCTGTCCTCGATCATCAGGCAGAACGCCGAATACACCAGGATCTTGTCCGCGAGCGGATCCATGATCTTGCCGAAATTCGTAACGAGATTGTATTTTCTCGCGATCTTGCCGTCGAGCATGTCGGTCAGCGACGCGAGGATGAACAGGATCAGCGCGGCGACGAACCATTTCTCAAGATAGCACCAGATAAAAAACGGCACGGCGATCACACGTCCAATCGTCAGTTTGTTTGGTAAATTCATGATTCGGTAACCTCTCTTCCTTCCAGGTCGTAGTCAAATGCGTCCAGGATCCGGACAGATGTGATATCTCCCGGCTCGTGCGCTTTCACCGGGATGAAAATAACGGAATTGTCGATCTCCGGCGCGTCGTAGATCGTCCTGCCGATGCAGGAGCCGTCGTCATCCAGTTCGTCGACGATGACCGGGAGGACCTGCCCGATCAGTTCTTCGTTCTTTTCGCGGGAGATCGTCATCTGCTCGGTCATGATCCGGTCGAGGCGCTCTTCCTTGATCTCTTTCGGGATCTGGTCGTCCCGGGCGGCCGCCGGCGTCCCCTCCTCCTGAGAGTACTCGAACACGCCGAGCCGCTCGAACCGCATCTTTTTTACGAAATCCAGAAGCTCTTCAAAGTCTTCGTCAGTCTCTCCCGGGAACCCGACGATCAGCGTCGTTCGGATATGGATATCCGGGATCCGGCGGCGGAGCGCCGTGATCGTCTCTTCCAGCGACTGCCTCGTCGAGCGCCGGTTCATCTCGCGCAGCACCTTGTCGCTCGCGTGCTGGATCGGGATATCGATATAATCACACACTTTTTCTTCGGTCGCGATCGTCTCGATCAGTTCCTCGGTGATCCGGTCCTGATAGCAGTACATCAGGCGGATCCACCGGATCCCGTCGATCTTCACGAGCCTCCTCAGGAGTTCCGGCAGCATCAGCTTCCCATACCGGTCCATGCCGTAATAGCTCGTGTCCTGCGCGATCAGGACGAGCTCGCGGCAGCCGGACGCGGCGAGACGTTCCGCTTCCCCGACGATGCTCTCCATGCTGCGGCTTCGGTACGGTCCGCGGATCTCCGGGATCACACAGTACGTGCAGTAATTGTCGCATCCCTCCGCGATCCGGAGGAACGTGGAATACGGGTGTTCCGGGATCTTCCGGTAGGCCATGTCGTCTTCCAGTGACGCCGCCCCCGCCCCGTGGCAGAGGAAAATGCGCTCCCCGTCAGGATCGGCCAGCTGATCGATCATCTCCGGGAGCTTCGCGTAGTCGTTGACGCCGAGGAACCCGTCCGCTTCCGGGATCTCGTTAAAGAGCTCCCCTGCGTACCTCTGGGCCATGCAGCCCGAAACGATGAGCTTTTTGCCCTCGTCACGGTACCTGGCCATCTCGAAGATCTCGCTGATCGACTCCCGCTTCGCGTCCTCGATGAAGCCGCAGGTGTTCACGACGATCACGTCGGCATCCTCCGGGAACTCCGCAATCGTATGGCCTGCTTTTTCCAGCATCCCGGCCGCCGCCTCGGAATCGGCGAAGTTCTTCATGCATCCTAATGTGTCAAAAAATACCTTCATTGCATATCGCGGATCCGGCTAGGCCGATTCCGAACCTCCCTGTTTCTGCTGTTCATATTCTTCTTTGGACAAAAGGACCTGCCGCGGTCGGCTTCCGTCCTGCGGACCGACGATCCCCCGGTCTTCCAGCATGTCCATCATACGGGCCGCGCGGTTATAGCCGATGCGGAACCGTCTCTGGAGCATGGATGTGGAAGCCTGGCCGGTGTCGACGACGCATTCGATGGCATCCGGCAGGAGTTCATCCGTATCTTCCGGATCGTCCGCCTGGATGCTCTCGTTCTCGATGGAGTCGATGATCTCTTCGGAATAATCGGCTTCCTCGGTCTGTCCCTTGACGTATTCGATCACACTGTTGACTTCTTCGTCGGAGATGAACGTTCCCTGGATCCGGGTCGGTTTGTTCGCGTCGAGCGGACGGAACAGCATGTCGCCCTTTCCGACCAGCTTTTCGGCGCCGCCCATGTCCAGGATCGTCCGGGAGTCGACCTGGGACGAAACGGTGAACGCGATCCGGCTCGGGATATTCGCCTTGATGACGCCGGTGATGATGTCGACGGACGGCCGCTGCGTCGCGACGATCAGGTGCATGCCGGCGGCGCGCGCCATCTGCGCGAGCCGGGCGATGGATTCCTCGACCTGGCGCGGGGCGGCCATCATCAGATCGGCCAGCTCGTCGATGATGATGACGACCTGCGGCATGATCGGACCGTGGCTCCGTTTCATTTTCTTGTTATAGGCTTCGAGGTCGCGGACGTTTTTCTCCGCGAACGTCTTGTATCTTGTGTTCATCTCCGCGACGGCCCAGTTCAGAGCGGCGGCCGCCTTGCTCGGATCGGTGACGACCGGGATCAGGAGATGCGGGATCCCGTTGTAGTTCCCCAGTTCCACGACTTTCGGGTCGATCAGGAGGAGCTTCACTTCGTCCGGTCTCGCCTTATAAAGGATGCTCGTCAGGATGCTGTTGATGCAGACGCTCTTTCCGGAACCGGTCGATCCGGCGATCAGGAGATGCGGCATCCCCTTGAGGTCCGCAACGATCGATTTTCCGGCGATGTCTTTCCCGACAGCGAATGTGATCTTGGATTCCGCGTTCTTGAACTCCGGCGAGTCGATGATCTCCCGGATCGAGACCATGTTGCGGTGATCGTTTTCGACCTCGATGCCGACGGCGGCCTTGCCCGGGATCGGCGCCTCCATCCGGATGCTCTTCGCCTTCAGGTTCAGCGCGATGTCGTTCGACAGGGTTTTGATCGCGTTGACTTTGACGCCGGGAGCCGGTTCGAGTTCGTATCTCGTCACGGCCGGTCCCTGTGTGACCTGGACGACGCGGGCATCGACGTTGAAGGACTTCAGCGTCTTCTCGAGGTGCTTCGCCTTCTGTCGGAGCTCGCGGCTCACGTCGCCGGAGCGGTAAGAGGTGTTCTTTTTAAGAAGGTCGATCGGCGGCATATGGTATTCCTTCACAGGCTGGGCCGTTTCCGGGATGGTGAACGCCTCCGCGATCCCGGCGGCCGCACCCGCCCCTGCCGCTGCCGCAGCGGCCTTGGATGCTCCGGAACCCGCGTTCTTCGCCCCGTTCGCCTTCGTTTTTACATTATCTGCGCTGATCGGACGGACGCCTTCCGCGGAGTCCCCCGGCTGCTCAAAGCCGACGGCGAAATCGCGGAAATCCCGGACCGGTCTCGTTCCTCCTGCCGCGGGAGCCGGGGCAGGATCGTCAAACGGAAGCGGGTCGTCCTGGTATGGAGTGATGATCTTCGGTTCTTTCTCAGTCTCCTCTTTGTTCTGATCCATCGGGATTTCCATCGTTTTTCCGAAGGAGTCCGCCAGTTTCTTTTTGATGCCCGTATGCCGTTCGGATGTCGATGACGGGCCGGTGACACCACTCGCGCTGTTTCCGGCCGGCGCCGGTTCTGTGTCCGGTGCGTCCGGGATCTGGATCACGATCTCTTCCTGCTTCGGAAGCTGCAGCTCCTCTTTCTGAGATGCGGGAGCAGTTTCCGGCGCGGCGGACGCGGCCGGTAATTCAGCTGCAGCTGCCGACGCGTTCTCGTTCCCGGCCGGATGAACGCCGACGATCTCTTCCCGCTGCTTCATCGTGCGGATCAGGCGTTTTTCCTCGCGGCTTTCCCTTGAGCGGACGAGCGCGCGGGAGATCGGCGAATCAAGGATGAGAAGCAGGCTGATGAGGATCACAACGATCGAAATGATATAGAGCCCGCTCTTTCCGAAGAATTTCGTCAGGATCATCCCTGTCGTCATGCCGAAGACGCCGCCGCTGTCCAGCGTCACGCCGTCGGTATAGAACTTCTTGAATGCATAGAATATGTGATTGGAATCGATGAACCTGGCGGAATTGATGATGCAGATCATCAGGAGCAGCAGGAACATGAAAAACACGGTCCTTCCGGACACGTGAAGTGTTTTGTGAAAAATAAGAAGCACGCCGATCAGCATGAGATACCAAGGAAAAATCAGCCCGACGAATCCAAACACGCCGCGGAGGACTTCTCCTAAGATGTTTCCGAATTCCCCCGCCGCGTGGAACTGGACCGCGGCAAACACAAAAACGCCCAGCGCGACGAGGACGATCCCCCAGATCGTATCCTTCATCTGCTTCTTCGCCCGACGCTTCTCCTGCATTTCCCGGATCTTTTCCTTGCGGTCAAGATCCTCCTGGGTCTCCGCCGGCTCCGCGTTCTTTGCCTGGTTTTTCTTTTTTCTCCCGGCCGTACGTTTCGCGGATGATCTGCCGGACGTTTCTTCTTCTTTATTCTTTTTTCCGTTCTTCTTCTGCGCCAAAATTACACCTTTCTACCGGTTTCAAAGCCCGTGCTCATGAAACGCGGAACCATGGAAGAGTGCTGCTAGATAGACATCAGACCGTATCCGATCACGAATGCGCCGAGTGCCCATACATAATAGGAAAAATATTTCAATTTTTGTTTCGCAACAACATTGATCATCGCCTTGATCGCGAGGATCCCGCAGACCGCCGCCACCGCTGTGCCTACGAGCATCGGTCCCATCGTTCCCGGGACACTTGCCGCGTTGAGCGCTTTCGGGATCTCGAGCACGGCAGAACCGAGGATCGCAGGGATCGAGATCAGGAACGCGAACCGGACGGCGAAGTCACGGTTCAGATTGGAGAACAGACCGCCGACCATCGTGGATCCGGACCGGGAGATCCCCGGACAGATCGCGATGCCCTGAAGCACTCCGATAAAGATCGCGTTGCGATAGTTCATTTTGTCAAGATCCCGGTTCGCCTTCCCGATCTTCTCCGAGAAGTACAGGAGCAGTCCGGTGATGATGAACCCGATGCCGATCGGGATCATGGAGCTGTACAGGCTCTCAAAGAAATTATTGAAGAGCACGCCGATGATCCCCGTCGGAATCGTCGCGACGATGATCATGATGCCGAGCTTGCGGTACGGCCGCTCATTGATCCGGAGCCCTCTCCCTTTGAATAGGTCGACAAAAAGCAGAACGAGCTCTTTCAGCAGCTGCCAGATGTCGTGCCAGTACATGATGAATACCGAGACCAGTGTTCCGATATGGAGCATGACGGTGAACATCAGCACCTTGTCGCTCTGAACACCGAAAAACTGCTGCAGGAGCGCCAGATGGCCGGAGCTGCTGATCGGCAGAAATTCCGCCAGACCCTGAACGATACCGAGAATGATCGCATGTGTGTATGACAAAGTAGTATTCCTCCGATTTCGTTATTTCTGTTCAATATACCCGAGGTGGACAAGTGTTTCCGCGGAAAGGATCCCGCCGCCGGCTGCGCCGCGCACGGTATTATGCGCGAGGCCGATGAATTTGTAATCAAACAGGGTATCCTCTCTCAGACGTCCGAACGTCACGCCGTAGCCGCCTTCATAGTCAACATCGAGGCGGACCTGCGGACGGTCATCTTCTTCGAGGTATTTGATGAACTGCTTCGGTGCGCTCGGAAGGTCTGCCTCCTGCGGAAGACCGCGGTAGGAATTCAGCTTTTCGATCAGTTCTTCCTTCGACGGTTTCTTCGCGAAGTCGATGAACACCGCGGCGGTATGACCGTCGAGGACCGGGATGCGGACGCACTGCGTCGTGATCGTCGGCTGCTCTGCCTTGATGATCTCTCCATCGCGGATCGATCCGAAGATCTTCAGCGGTTCCTGTTCGCTCTTCTCTTCTTCGCCGCTGATGAACGGGATCACGTTCCCTTCCATCTCCGGCCAGTCCCGGAACGTTTTTCCCGCACCGGAGATCGCCTGATATGTCGTCGCGACGACACGGGTCGGCTGATACTCCAGCCAGGCGGCGAGCGCCGGGACATAGCACTGGATCGAGCAGTTCGGCTTCACGGTCACGAAACCGCGTTTCGTACCGAGACGCTTCCTCTGAACATCGATGATCTTATAATGATCGGAATTGATCTCCGGGATGACCATCGGGACGTCCGGAGTCCAGCGGTGTGCGCTGTTATTGGAGACGACCGGCGTCTCTGTCTTCGCGTACGCGTCTTCGATCTCGCGGATCTCCGACTTCTTCATATCGACGGCGCTGAACGCGAAATCGACGTCTTTCGCTGTGTTCTCCACATCGGATACGTCTTTTACGATGATATACTTAACGCTTTCCGGAAGCGGTGTTTCCATCTTCCATCTTCCGGCAACGGATTCTTCATAGGTCTTTCCGCTGCTTCTCGGGCTTGCGG
The DNA here is from genome assembly GCA_050946555.1 of Anaerovoracaceae bacterium. Lineage (GTDB taxonomy): Bacteria > Bacillota > Clostridia > Peptostreptococcales > Anaerovoracaceae > Aminicella. The sequence continues at coordinate 136,391 of JBMNVA010000001.1, forward strand.
CGATCGTCGTCACCTCGAACCACGGATGATTCTCAAGGAGTGTGATAAACCGCTGTCCGACCATGCCGGTCCCGCCGAGGATGGCGACTTTGAATTTTCTGTTGAATTCCTTCATGCTCTTGGCCCCCTTTTGTTTAAATATATACTACTTGATTATACTATCATGGCACCTTCAATTCAAGCCGTCCGGAAATATGAAAACGGGGCAGGCAATGCAGCTTGCCTACCCCGTTCAGATCGTTTTACTAAGCCTCGTCAGCGTCGTTCAGTACACTCTTTCCATCATAATAGTTGCAGTTTGGACAAACTCTATGTGGAAGCTTCGGCTGATGACATTGCGGACAAATCGAGAGACCAGGAGCGGTCATCTTCATATTCGGTGATCTTCTCTTGTCCCTTCTGGCTTTAGACGTTCTTCTCTTTGGAACTGCCATTGTCTACACCTCCCGTTAGCTCAAAGTCAATGCTGCCGTGATTTTTTCGTCAACATTAAAGAGTATACACGTTTCCGGAAACGATGTCAACGACTTTTTCTCAGCGATTCTTACTGAGCCAGTCTCTGTGTTTCTCTTGCGATGACGAGCTCTTCGTTCGCTGCCATCTTGATGACCGTGACCTTGGAGTTCGGTGAGGACAGGATGACGGTGTCGTCTTTCAGCTCGTTCTTGGTCTCATCCAGGATGATCCCGAGGTTGCCCATGTTCTTCAGAATCAGGTGACGCATCCTCTTGTCGTTCTCACCGATCCCGCCGGTGAAGACGATCGCGTCAACGCCGTTCATTTCCGCCATGTAAGCGCCGATGTAGAAACGGACTCTCTTCGCGAACATGCGGAGCGCGAGTTTTGCTCTTGCGTTTCCTTTTTCCTCGGCTTCTTCCAGATCACGGAAGTCGCTGGATACGCCGGAGATCCCGAGCACGCCGGATTCCTGGTTCAGGATCCGAGTGACTTCGCCTTCGCTGATCCCTTCTTTTTCGGAGATCGCGGAGATGACGGCCGGGTCGATATCGCCGGAGCGGGTCCCCATGATCAGACCTTCCAGCGGCGTGTATCCCATGGATGTATCATAGCTCCTGCCGTGTTTGATCGCGGTGACGGATGCGCCGTTTCCGAGGTGGCAGGTGATGAGCTTCAGGTCATCGATATCGATGTTCAGCAGGTGCGCGGTCTCCTCTGCCATGAACATATGGGACAGTCCGTGGAAGCCGTATTTTCTGATCTTATAGTTTTCATAATACTTATATGGGATAGCATAGAGATAAGAAGCCGGTTTCATGGTCTGATGGAACGCGGTATCGAAGGATGCGACCTCCGGAACGTTCGGCATGAGCTCTCTGCACGCATTGATGCCGGCCAGGTTCGGTCCGTTGTGCAGCGGCGCGAGTTCCATGCACTCCTTGATCGCGTCGATGACGGATTCGTCGATCAGGACGGAGTCCGAATACTTCTCTCCGCCATGGACGACGCGGTGGCCGATCGCGTCGATCGCGTCCAGGCTCTTGATCGCGCCGTAATTCGGATCGACCAGTGCTTCCATGACGTACTTGATCCCTTCTTTATGATCCTTCATCGGGATCTCTTTCTTCACTTTTTCTTTTCCGGTCGTCGTATGCGAAATTGCCGAGCCGTCCAGGCCGATCCTTTCCACAAGGCCCTTCGCGATCAGGGACTCATCTGTCATATCAAGCAGCTGATACTTGATTGAAGAACTTCCGCAGTTGATTACCAGTACAATCATAATTTGTCTCCTTTTCTCTTTTTCTCTGATTCTCTCTAAATTATTCAGCTCCGATGTACGGACTGACGACATGGTCGGACCGTTCGTATAAGTCCGACGAAGTTATTATATTATAAATATCCGCGCATTGTATATCCCTTTTTAGGGTTTTTTTGATATTTTCATCAAAAAAATCGACGCGGTTGATGTTCGTAATAATCGGAATTTTCAGGCCTTCCCGGGATTTTGTCTCCCGGATCCACTCCCGCCCCTCAGCGCTCGCGGCGAGCAGCCTCGCATACATGCCGATCTCCCATTCCGGGTCCGGATACAGCCCGAGCACCGCCTGCGTCAGAAGGCGTGAGATGCGGGTCCTCGTGAACGCCTTGGACTTGATGCGGCGGATCAGATCTTCCGTCGATTCCGCGTACGGGAGTTCGTTTTTCAGCTTCCAGCCGAGCCCGCTCCCGGCCGACGGAAGGGTCTCCAGTCTTTCCGGTTCCGCCAGGACAACAGCGGCCCGGAGAAGGTCAAAAAAGATCCTGTCGATGTGTTCGAAACGCACCGGGTCTTCCTCGCGCGCCCGGCGGCGGATCGCCTCCGCCTGATCGTGATACGACGTCCCTTTCCGCTGGACGGTATACGGCGTCATGTTCCGGATCCTGCGGAGATATTCGATCGCGAGGATGTTGTTCGGCTGCTGCAGGATCTCTTCCCCGATCTCCGGATGAATCTGTTTCAGCGCGTCCATCCTCGCCTTCGGATACGAAGCGCCGCGCTTTATTTCTTCGCGGATCACCGGATCCAGTGCCTGCTGATCATTCAGAAACTCCGCGGCGCGGGAAAGCTCTGACAGATCGCCGGATTCACTCCCGAACGCCAGGATATCGACACCGAGTCCCTCCAGGATGCGGACGCCGCCTTCCGCGAACGTCCCGGCGTTTCCCAGCGCATAAACTGCCGGGAGTTCAAACACGACATCCGCCCCGCCGAGGACGGCTTTTTCCGCACGCTTCCATTTGTCCTCCAGGGCCGGCTCGCCGCGCTGCGTGAAATCGCCGCTCATGACACAAATGACAAAGTCCGCGCGGGATGCGCGGACTGCGTTTTCGATCAGATATCGGTGTCCTTCATGGAAAGGATTGAATTCCGCGATGATGCCGATCGATCTCATGATTCCTCCTCATTGTCCTTCGAGGATTCCGTATCTTCATAGAGCCACTCTTCGTCATGCTGCGTACGCGAAGCGAGCTCCCGGATCTCATCGCGGTTGTTCTGCAGGACCTGCCCGACATCGGAGAACGTCTGCTGGAGGTTATTGAACATCTCCTCGAAGTACTTCGCGTTCAGATCGTCCATCTTGCCCTGCATCTGGTAAAGAAGACGGTCCAGATACTCGTACGTCTTCATCTTGAGCTGCTTGGAATACTCTTCTGTCGTCTGATTGATCGCGTCGGCGTGCTTCTTCGCTTTCAGCACGATGTCGTTGTTGTCGACCAGATAATCCGCCTGCTTCTTCGCTTCGACGATGATCTTCTCGTAATCCTTCTTCGCTTCGTCCTGAAGGCGTTCCTTTTCTCCGACGATCCACTTCGCGTCCTGCATGTCCTTCGGCAGACCGTCCCGGATTCCCTGTACGAGCTCGAGGATCTCGTCGCCGTCCACCATGATCTTGTTCGAAAACGGTACATTGGACGCCGTTCCGACGATATCTTCCAGTTCTTCTAATATCTCATATACTGTCATATAACGCCCTCCTGTCAGCGGTATTTTTCAATCATTTTCCTGAGGATCGGCTCAGGAAGAAGTCCCTGGACGTCCCCGTGCAGCGAGACGACTTCCTTGATCATGCTGGAGCTGATAAAAGAATACTCCGGGCTGGTCATCAGAAATACCGATTCGACATCCTGATCGAACAGACGGGCATTCATCTGCGCCATCTGGATCTCGTATTCAAAATCCGTCGTCGCGCGCAGTCCGCGTACGACGATGTTGAAGCAGTTCTTGTTGACGTAATCCGCGAGAAGCCCGCTGAATGCGTCGACCCGGACATTGTCCAAATCAGAAGTGACGTCCATGATCATGTCCCGCCGCTCTTCCGGTGTGAAAAGCGCGTTCTTATTCGGATTGACGATCACACCGACCACAAGCTCGTCAAACAGCTTCGACGCCCGCTGGATGATATCCAGGTGGCCGTTCGTCATCGGGTCAAAGGAACCCGTATATAATGCTTTAGTGGACATTCCGGTCCTCTTCCTCTTCGGTTTCCGCGATCTGATAGATCGAAACCATAGTCTTTCCGTATTTTCTGTCCCGGGTCCGGATGAGTCTCCCGACCGTCTCCGGCATCGCATCCCTGGACTCGTGTTCTGCTAATATTATACCGTCCGGCGCCAATAAATCAAGTTTATCTATCAGTTCAAGGCTCGATTGATACAGTTTCTCGTGGTACGGCGGATCCAGAAGGAACACATCGACCTTTTCCCGGATGCGTTCGAAAAGGCGCCGGTAATCGCCCTGAAACACGATCGCGTTTTCCTCCGCGCCCACATGCGCGAGATTCGACCGAATCAGCCGGATGCTCTCACGGGAGCGGTCCCCGAAGTAGCATTTTGACGCCCCGCGCGACAGCGCCTCGATCCCGAGACTCCCCGTCCCGGCAAACGGATCGCAGAACACCCTTCCATACGTCCGGTTCATCAGGAGGTCGAACATCGCCTCCTTCACCTTGTCCGAGGTCGGGCGGATGGAGTCGTCTTCCGGCGCCTCCAGTCTTCTTCCTTTATATTCACCGGTGATCACTCGCATTCCGGTCCTCACTTTCTGCTGCGGATCGCATCGGCGATGCCGATATCACAGACGACAACTTCTCCGAGCGCATCCTGGAGCGCTTTGACATTATGAACGGGTTTCTTCGCGTGGAACGTGATCGTGACGTCCGCCCGGACACACGGTCCGAATGGCTGCCCGTCCTGAAGATCGCCGTTCAGGCCGCTCGGCAGATCGACGGCGTAGACACGCGCTCCCGGCTTTTTCTTTTGATTGACAAAAGGTACCAGGTCGGAGGCGGGCTGACGCAGCGTGCCGTGGAACCCGGTCCCGTACAGCGCGTCAACGATGACGTCCGCATCGGGGATCACATCGTATGCCCGGTCCGCCGGCTCGACGGCCACCGCATCCGGTAGCTTCCCGAAGTTCGTTTTCGCGTCCTCTGTCACCGGCTCTCCTTCAACGGTGATCACGGTGACGTCCTGCCCGGCTTCCGAGAGCTTCCTCGCGATCACAAGGCCGTCCCCCCCGTTGTTCCCTTTTCCGATCAGGATCACGCAGGACAGACCGCTTCCGTTTTCGCTCAGGATCCGCTTTGCAGCGCCGGTCCCGGCGTTTTCCATCATCTGATAATAAGAGACTCCGGACGCGTCTCCGGCCTGCTCCAGCTGTTTCATCTCCGCGCACGTCACGGTTTCTTTTTCATAAAGTTCCATACCCTGCCTCCCGATTTTTAAATGCATTATTTATGCTGAGATTCCGGTAGAATAAGATCCCGGGCATCAGAGTTCCAGACGGATCTCGCTTCCGAACATCTTCTCGATCCTCTTTCTGAGCGCGGCGTTTTCCGCCTGCGTGAGAGCCGGATCCCGGTCGAGGAGCTCCTCCGCGGCCTTTTTTGCCTTTTCCAGTACATCCTGGTGGCTCACGATCTCGCTGAACTGCATTTCCGGAAGGCCGTGCTGGCGGGTCCCGAAGATCTCTCCCGGCCCGCGGAGCTTCAGATCTTCCTCTGCGATGCGAAATCCGTCCGTGCTCTCACACAGCATTGTAACACGTTTTTCTGCAACTTCTGAATGATTATTCAAAATCAGGAAACAAAAGCTCTGTTCGCTCCCCCGTCCGACTCTTCCGCGCAGCTGATGCATCTGAGCGAGACCGAAGCGTTCGCAGTTTTCGATGACCATGATCGTCGCGTTCCGGACGTTGATCCCGATCTCGATCACGACGGTCGAAACGAGGAGATCGATTTTTCCCTCCGCGAACGCATCCATCACGGAATCTTTTTCTTCCTGATCCATCCCGCCGTGCAGGAGTGCGACCCGGAAGTCCGGGAAGCGGCTCCGGAGTTCGTCGTACAGCTCGTTTGCGGAGCGGGCGTCGATCTTGTCGGATTCTTCGATCAGCGGCGCGACGACATAGCACTGACGGCCTTCTTCGATCTTCCGGCGCACGAATTCATAGACACGGTCCCGGTCGCCCGGGAGCGCGCGGTATGTTTTGACCGGCTTTCTGCCTTCCGGCATCGTATGGATCGACGAAATATCGAGGTCGCCGTACAGGATGACCGCCAGTGTCCTCGGGATCGGCGTCGCCGTCATGACCATGACGTTCGGCCCCTTTCCTTTTTCGGACAGGATCTTCCTTTGGTAAACACCGAACCGATGCTGTTCATCGGTCACGACGAGTCCGAGATTCCGGAAGCGGACGTCCGGCTGGATCAGAGCGTGTGTCCCGATCAGGATATCGATGTCACCTTGTTCGAGCTGCTCCAGGACGTCCTGCTTTTCGGCCGGCTTCATGCTGCCGCAGAGAAGTCCGGTCCGGAATCCCAGAGGTTCCATATCCTGCTTCACGTTCTGATAATGCTGCTTCGCGAGGATCTCCGTCGGTGCCATCATCGCGGCCTGATAGCCGCTCCCCGCGGCCGCCGCCATCGCTGCTTCGGCGAGAGCAGTCTTCCCGGATCCGACGTCGCCCTGGATCAAGCGGTTCATGATCTTCTCGGAATCGAGATCGGAGCGGATGTCTGCCCAGGCATCCTTTTGTCCTTCGGTGAACTGGAAAGGAAGCGCTTCGATGAAATCGTCGCCTGCCGTCGGATCGATCCGGATGCCCGATTCGGAAGCGGAGCGTCTCCGCATATAGAGGAGGCCTGTCTCCAGGATCAGAAGGTCTTCGAAGATCAGGCGGTAGCGGCCTTCCAGGACCTGACGCCCCTCGTTCGGAAAATGGATGTTTTCGTAAGCATAAGCGGGATCCGCCAGATGGTATTTTTTCGGGACCCACTCCGGGAGCCACTCTTTCATGTCCTGATAGAGCGGCCGGATCTGGGTCTCCAGCTTTCGGAACTCTTTCTGCGAGATCCCGGTGACGGCCGGATACACCGGGATCACGGCGCGCACATCGTCGGGATCGCCCGCCCGGTGGAATTCCGGATGGACCATCTGGAGCCGGCCGTTGTTCTCGGTCACTTTGCCGTAGAATGTATAGACCGATCCGATATTGAACAGGTTCGCCAGGTAGCTCCCGTTGAAATAAACGATCTCGATCCTTCCGGTATCGTCCTCCGCGTAAAGGAGCAGCGGCGATTTTTTCCGGTACGTATACCCCCGGAAGCGGCGGGACAAAAGGCGGACTTCGATCAGGGCCTCTTTCCCCGGTTCGAGGGATCCTGCCGGCGTGACGACGCGGCGGTCTTCATACCCTTTCGGGAAACGGAGCGCGAGGTCCTCGACCGTTTCCAGCCCGGAGCTTTTCAGCTGCTCTGCCTTCTTCGGACCGACGCCTTTCAGTTCCGTCAGCGGATCAGAGAGCTTCATAATGATATACCACCTTTGTGTTCCGGCGCGCGACCTGTCTTGAGCGGACGCCTTCGATGTTGATCGTGATCGTGAGCGGAGTTTCTTTGAACTCGGTCCGGAGCTCGTCCGCGATCCCGTCGGAGACGATCTTTGTCAGCTGCCGGATACTGGATCCGAACTTCGTGATCACGCCGAATTCGAGCTCGAGCCCGCCGTCCTTTGTCTGCCCTGCCTTCAGGTTCTGCGACAGCTCGGTTTCACTGCCCTCGAGTGAGATCAGACGCCCCTTCCGGGTCGCCGGCCAGATCCGCTCGCTCACTTTCGGATCGACCATCAGGTCCCGTATGATCCTGGCGAAGACCGCATTTGAGATCGTGATCATCCCCAGGTCCGTCGTTTTCATCAGCGTCATAACTGCCTCCTGAAAAGAAAAACTGCCATACTTTGGGGGTTATCCCGTCAGTATGACAGCATTGCTCAACTCTTACTTATCCCTTAGACGGCACGGTTGACTTTGCCGGATCTCAGACAACTTGTGCAAACGTTGGCTCTCCGGATCGTGCCATTGTCATTGATTCTGACTGTCTGGATGTTTGCATTCCACTTTCTTCTCGTATGACGGTTCGAGTGGGATACGTTGTTTCCGGAAACCTGACCCTTTCCGCAAATTTCACATTTCTTCGACATCTGCCGCACCTCCTATTCCAGTTCAGGCCCGCCGGCCTGTTAATAACATCTCAAGCGGGAAACATACCCGCATGCGCAACATTATAGCACAGTCAAATATCAAAGTTCAAGGAGTTTTTTAATTATCGTGGATTTTATCGTAGTACTCGGAACGGAGCATCGACATCAGATAAAGATCGATGTATTTCCCGTTCTTCTTTCCGGAATGACGCATCACGCCCTCGTCCTGGAATCCGAGCTTATGATAGAGGTGTGCCGCGCGGTCGTTCCCTTCCACGTGGTCGACGGTGATCCGCTCCATATGGAGATTGATGAACGCGTATTCCAGGATCAGACGCAGCGCTTCCTCTCCGATCCCCATGTTCCGGAGCGACTTGTCCGCGATGTAGATTCTCGTTAGATCGAGCGAATCGTCCTTTCGGTTGATCCGGGTCAGGATCAGCCTGCCGATCGGCAGGTTTTCGTCCTCCTGCTTCAGGAAGATCGTAAACAGAAGCTTTGTCGGATCGTTCGAATCGAGGACGAAATCAGTGACGACTTCCTCGTATGTCGTCTCGTCGTTCATCGTGAAATACTTCGTCACATCTGGGTTCGATTCCCATTTCATGAAATTCTCGCAGTCTGAAAAAATTGAATCCTTCAGAACCAGTCTCTTGGATGTCAGTTTGGTTTTCAAATCGATACTCCCGCTGTCTGGCAATATTTGTCGCAAAAATATATTGAATGTGCTATTATTATATCGTATTTTTTTGTCAAATCAAAGGAGTTTGCAGAATATGAGGATAAAAAAAGCAGCCGTGATCATCATGGCAGCCGCACTGGCGTTCTGGGGCGTGTCGTGCGGTTCATCCAGCCAGAGTCAGACGGACGAACAGACTCTTGCCGACAAAATCGAAACGAAGCTTTCTGCGTATCAGACGGATCTCGCGGACTCCTCCGCGATCCGGCAGAGCAACGCGGACGTTTCTTCCTACGTGGCAGACTGGGCGAAGAACAAGGGGATCAGCTATGACAAGGTCGGAAAAACGATCATCATGAAGGTGGAGTCCTCGAAGAAATACAAGAAGACCCCGAAGACGGTCATCATCTGCCCGTATGACAGTGCGCAGTTCCAGAATTACGAATCCGCGATCACATCGGCCCTGTATCTCGCGAAGAACAATGAGAACACCGGCAAGCTGTATGTGATCTTCACGCCGATGCCGGGACGCGACCTTTCCGCCGTCAGACAGATCCCTTCGAAATACCTTTCCGGAAGCGATACCCGGATCTTTATCCTGAACGGCGGACAGAAAGCGCAGTATGCGATCTCGACGGCGCAGGGCTCGAATTATGAATTCACTCAGAAGATCAACCGCACGAAGCCGCAGTACAAGAACACTTACAAAATCTCCTACACCGGGCTTCCGGGCGGCATCCTGAACAGCGATGTCTCCGAACAGACGAACCCGCTGATCGTCATGACCGATCTCCTGACCTCGCTGAAGAACCGCGGGATCTCGTATGAGATCGCCTCTCTTCACGGCGGCAATATCGGAAATTATTATCCGGACAGCGCGTCGATGACGATCACGATCGATCCGGACGATGTGGAAGCGTTCACGGAATACATGGACAAGCAGGTCGAGAACCGTACAGAGCGGAACCAGGAGATCAATGACGATGACCCGCCGGTTTTCAAGTACAAAGCCGTCAAGGACCGTCCGTCATCGGTCCTGACAAAAAGATCCGCGGAGCGCTTTGTCAGCTATATGTACACGACACTCAACGGGACGTACAGTCCGGATGAGGAAACGACCGACCAGAGTACATCTGAGGATACCGTCTCCGTCACCTGTGTCACCCGCATCGTCGTCGGAAGCAGCACGATCCGCATCTACTCCGCCGCGAGCAGCACGGACAAAGATATCCTGAACGACATCGACCACGGGGAACGCACGCTGGCGGGACTGTCCGGTCTGACCTACCGCAAGACGGCATCCATCCCGGCTTGGAAAGGAAACAGCGATGAGGACTTCCAGACCGCGGTGACAGATGCGTATCACTCATTCAACAGTAAGGACGCGACGCTCGCTGAGTCCCCTTCCCCGTCCTGCGCGTACTACATCCAGCAGAAAAACAAAAAGGCGGATATGGTCTCGCTCACGGTCACCGAGTCGACGATCAATGAAACGACCGGCATGCTGGTCCAGTTCCTGATCGACTCCCTGCCGGATGATTCCGGGAACAACTGAAAACGTTGAAAACTTAATTCGGGATATAAAAAATCTCCTGAGGCGAGCGGACAGCAGGATTTTGTCCTTCGCCCCGGGAGATCTATTTTTTTATAAAGTAAATGTCGAGATCGACTTTCCCGCTGATCCCGGAGATCTTTCCGCGATCGGAGTACTGCCACATTTTATAAGAGTACGAGTAGTCCGTATAGTTCGTCCCCGAGTAGTGCGCGAGCCAGGTGCCGTACTTCGTCAGGTAAGAGCGGTCGATCTGATTGGACAGCCAGGAAGGATTGCCATAGACCATCGGCTTGTAGCCGTTCCGCCGGATGATCGTGCAGAACGCGTCGGCGATCCGGGTCTTCTGCTTTTTCGTGAGGCCGCTGATGCGGCTGCCGGAGACCGGCTCCATATCATAGGCGACCGGATACGTTACACCGTGCATGCGGATGTGACGGATCACGTACTTTGCTTCACTCACGGCTTCCTCCGTCGTTTTCGCCTGAGAGAAAAAATATACCCCGACTTCGATCCCGGCCTTCCTCGCACCGGAAATATTCTCGCGGAAGCGGGTATCCATGCTGATCTGCCCGGTCGCGGAGCCGCTGTAGCCGAGACGGATCATCGCAAATTTGACGCCGGACTTCCGGACTTTCTCCCAGTCGATGCTGCCCTGGAACTCCGAGACATCGATCCCGGCGATCGAGCGGTACCTGCTGTCGCTGTACTTCAGGAGCCCGTCGCTGCCGGTACGAAAGCCGGACCGCTGATATTCCGAAAGCGGGACGCTGCTGCTCTTTCCGAGACCGTGATACGTGCCCGGAACGTAGTTCAGGGCGAACGTCGCGATCACGAGGAACGCGGCGACGGCGGTGATGCTCGCGATGATGTAGGTCCGATTGAGGCGGACGGTTTTCCCCGGAAGGCGGAGCCGGACGGTGGATGCGCTGCGTGTTGTTCTTTTCTTTTTCCTGTTTTTCTTTTTCCCTTTCATATGCCCCATATTGATTGATGAAAAAAAGATGCCTCCGCACCGAAGGCATCTCACTCAAGTTTCAGTTGCTGGTTCAGATTTCTTCCTTCTCTTCTTCATCGGTGATTTCTGAAAGCGCTGCGAAAAAGACAGCCGCAGCGATGACGCATAAACTGAAAGCAGTCCATTTTCTCATTTCAGGTACCTCCTTGGTTGATCTCATTGGCTGATCTCAATTACTGATATTATACCCACTGTATCACGTTAAATCAAGACAGGGCTTCCTGACTTTTCCATGAAGTTGTGAAGCAGGCGGTCATCCCATGCCTCCCGGCGGATCACCAGTCGTGCTGCAGTTCTTCGTCCGGGTTGACATGCACCGTACAATGCTTGAGCTCCGGGTTGCTCTCCTCCAGCAGCCGGTGGACGCGGCTCGCGATCTTGTGCGCTTCGTAGAGCGGCAGCGTGCCGTCCGCGGTGATCTCGATGTCCGCGTACATTTTGGAGCCGAACTGGCGCGTCTGGAGCGAATCGATATGCATCACACCTTCGACGCTCAGGATCTCCTGTGTAAGGCGGTCCTCGAACTCATCCGGGCCTTTTTTGTCCACCAGCTTGTCGATGGTCTCGCGGAAGATGTCGACGGATACCTTGAGGATGAAGACCGCGATGATGATGCTCGCGACCGGATCGAGCACCGGATACCCCAGCCGCGCGCCGAGGATGCCGGCGAAGCTCCCGATCGATGAGAGTGCGTCGGAACGATGATGCCAGGCCTCCGCCTTCAGCGAAACGGAATTGATGCGCTTTGCGGCGTGGATCGTGTACTGATACAGGAGTTCCTTTGTTACGATCGAGACGACAGCGATGATCAGAGGGAGCATCGTCGGGATGACGATGTCCTCCGGGTGCATCAGTTTGCGGATCCCCGCGTATCCGATCGCGACGCCGATCACAGCGAGGATATCGGAAAGCAGGAGCGACGCGACGCACTCCAGGCGCTCGTGGCCGTACGGGTGGTCTTTGTCCGGCTTCTTTCCGGAAAAATGGGCCCCGATGATGACGATCAGTGTGCCGAGGACATCCGATGCCGAGTGACAGGCATCGGAGACCATCGCGGCGGAGTGACCGACGATGCCGGCGGCGAGCTTGAGCGCAGACAGCAGTGCGTTGCTCGCGATGCTCACGCGGGAAACGCGGTATATGACCTGTTCGGAAGACATTCCGAGGTATTTGTCCTTTTTCTTTTTTCCCATCGCGCTGCTGCTTCCGATGAAGCCCCTCCCGTATGAAAAAAAATGCCGGAGATGCCTCCGGCTTTTCGAGTGCGCCTAAGCGGATTCGAACCGCTGACCTTCACATTCGGAGTGTGCTACTCTATCCTGCTGAGCTATAGGCGCATGCGAACGACTCCCTGTCGCATATCGCTAAAAATTATACCACTTATAAACTTTTCGAGCAACGGGAAAATCGAGATTTGGTTGTAAAAAACGCGGAATTCATGTATACTATGAGCGTTGAGCCCGCAAATTCCGGGTAATTAATGAAACAGATTAGATTTATTCAGAAAGGATTGTGCCTGCCCTAATGAAGAAAACGGGCAGATAGCTGGCTGTTTATGGGAAACGAAAACGATATCGTACAGGAAACTGCTAAGAAGGGAAAAGCCTGGAAAGTCATCCTGATCATCATTGTGATCCTCGCCGTTCTCGTTGGCGGGGCAGCTTTGTATGTCAAGACTCAGCTGCTCGATGTGAAGACCTTCCCTTCAGGATCAACAATCAACTCTGTGGATGTCTCCGGCCTGACGAAAACGGAGGCGGTCGAAAAGATCAGGGATTCGATCAACGACTCCACCATGACGATCACGGAAAACGGCAACGTCAAGGATTCGATTTCCGACTGCAATTTCGAATTCGACATTTCGGATGACGTCGCGGAATGCCTGAATCCCGGATTCATGGACGCCGCGCTCCGTTTTGTCGATAAGGACAAACGGCACTATACGATCGACATCGAGCCGGAGGAGCCGCTCACCAAGTTCAACCGCGAATTCAGGAATCTCTCCATCGTGAAAGATTATCATTACACGACGAAGACGAAAAACGCGTACGTCGACCTGAGCACGGACGACTTCAAAGTCGTAAAAGAGGTCTATGGCGACGATCTCGACAAAGAGAAACTCAGGGAAGCGATCCTGAACGCCTATCTCGGCGGGAAAAAGACGTTTGAATTCGATCCGGAAAAGTACCGGAAGCAGCCGAGCGTCAAATCCGACAGCAAGGAGATCCAGGATCGTCTGGAGTACTGCAAAAAGTACCTCGCAACGAAGATCACCTATAAAGGACCGAACGGGAATTATACGATCTCTCCGAAATGGCTGGACCGCATGATCCGCGTCGAAGACGGCGAGATCAGCGTCTGCTCGTCTCAGGTGAAGAAGTTCGTGAGCACGGTCCTCGCGTCCAAGATGTCGACGGTCGGCCGCACACGCCATCTGAAGTCGCGCGGCGGTGGCAGCTTTACCGTCACCGGCGGTGATTACGGCTACATCCTGGATCAGACGAAGGAAGCGAAGAAGCTGACAAAGAACCTTGAGTCCGGAAAAGACGTCACCCGCGAGCCGGTCTACTCTCTCAAAGGGAAAGGAAACGGAGAGAACGACATCGGAAGCAACTACGTTGAGATCAGCATCGGAAAGCAGCACCTCTGGGTCGTCCGCAACAACAAGACCGTCGTCTCGACTGACATCGTATCCGGAAATACGGCGGACGGTCACGCGACCCCGACCGGGACGTTCTACATCAAATATATGGCGACGAACGTGACACTCAAGGGCAGCAACGCGGACGGATCCGATTACGAGTCTTACGTCAACTACTGGATGCCGTTCACCGGCGACATCGGGATGCACGATGCGAGCTGGCGCTCGTCGTTCGGCGGCAGCATCTATCAGGGAAGCGGCAGCCACGGCTGTGTCAACTGCCCTCCTTCGATCACCGGAAAGATCTACAGTAATGTCTACAGCGGCATGCCGGTCGTCGTCCACTAATGGACCTCGGCGCAAGTGCCGTCGGAAAACTGAATTGTTCCTGAAAAAAGACGGTTTCGGCCGTCTTTTTCTATTGACTTTTGTCCCCTTCGTGTTATATTAATATTTAGCACTCATCGTACGCGAGTGCTAATAAGCAACGTGCAGAATTTTACTATACATAGGAGGCTGTCACAATGAGAAAAAAACAATTCAAAGCGGAATCCAAGAAGCTGCTCGATCTGATGATCAATTCCATCTATACCAATAAGGAGATCTTCCTCAGAGAGCTGATCAGCAACGCGAGCGATGCGCTGGACAAGCTGTATTATAAGAGCCTGGAATCCGGCGATACCGGTATCCAGAGAAAAGATTTTGTCATCACCCTCGCCCCGAACAAGGACGACCGTACGCTCACGATCACCGATAACGGGATCGGCATGACGAAGGAAGAACTGGAAAAGGACCTCGGCACGATCGCCCGCAGCGGGAGCCAGGAATTCCGGGAGTCGATGGACAAAGAGAAAAAGGAAGGCGAAGGAGAGGAAAGCGAAGAGACCAAAGCGGAAAACGTCCAGGATCTGATCGGCCAGTTCGGCGTCGGCTTCTACTCCGCGTTCATGGTCGCGGATGAAGTGACGGTCACCTCGAAGCCGTACGGATCCGATGAAGCGAACGTCTGGAAATCCTCCGGCGCGGACGGCTACACGATCGAAGAGACCGAGAAGGCAGACCACGGCACCGAGATCATCCTGCACCTGAAGGAAGATGACGACAACGAGAAATACTCCCGCTTCCTCGAGGAATACACGCTCCAGATGCTGGTGAGACGCTACTCCGATTATATCAGCTACCCGATCCAGATGATGATGACGAAGCAGCGCAAGATCGAAGATGAGGATGACAAGGAAGACGGCGCCGAAGACAGCGAAAAGAAAGAACCGAAGTTCGAGAGCTACCAGGAGCTCGAGACCCTGAACACGATGGAGCCGATCTGGAAGCGTGCGAAGAAGGACGTCTCCGACGACGAATACAATTCGTATTATAAAGATAAATTCGGCGATTACGAGGATCCGTGCCGTGTGATCCGCACCTCGGTCGAAGGCGTCTCGAGCTATACTGCCCTGCTGTTCTTCCCGAGCCACACGCCGTTCAATTACTACACCAAGGACTATGAGAAAGGCCTGCAGCTCTACTCGAACGGTGTCCTGATCATGGACAAATGCAAGGATCTGCTCCCGGACTATTTCAATTTTGTCCGCGGCCTCGTCGACTCCGAGGACCTGTCGCTGAACATCTCGCGTGAGACGCTCCAGCAGGACCGCCAGGTGAAGAGCATCGCCCGGAACCTCGAGAAAAAGATCAAGCGCGAGCTCGTCGATTTCATGAAGAACGACCGCGAAGGCTACGAGAAATTCTTCAAGAACTTCGGAAGCCAGATCAAATACGGCATCTACGAGAGCTACGGCATGAAGAAGGACGACCTGGCCGAGCTCCTGCTGTTCTACTCCTCGACCGAGAAAAAGATGATCTCTCTCGACGAGTACATCGCGAAGATGGGCGAGGATCAGAAGAACATTTACTTTGCCCCGGGCGAAACGATCGAGAAGATCGACATGCTCCCGCAGACGGAAGCCGCGAAGGCAAAGGGCCTGGAGATCCTGTACCTCACCGAGGACATCGACGAATTCGTGCTGAAGATGATGCGCGACTATAAGGAAAAAGAATTCAAGTCGATCACAGAAGAGGATCTGAGTCAGGAACAGACAGAGGAAGAGAAAAAGGAGCTTGAGCAGCTGAAGGAAGAAAACAAGGATCTGATCGACTTTGTCAAAGAGACCCTGAAGGACGACGTCACGGACGTCACGGTCTCGAAGAAGCTGAACAAGGCACCGGTCTCACTCATCAGCAAGGGCGGCATCTCCTTCGAGATGGCGAAGACGCTGAACCGCGTTCCGGGGAACAATCAGGACGTTCAGGCGGAAAAGGTCCTGGAGATCAATCCGGACCACGAAGCGGTCGCCCGCATCCGTGAGAAACTCGCGGACGAAAAAGACCTCGCCGCGGTCTATGTCCGCCTGCTGTACGACCAGGCACTCCTGCTCTCCGGCCTTGAGATCAGCGATCCGAAGGAATTCGGAGACGATATCGTCACCCTGATCACGGGAGAGCAGAAAGAAGAGCCAAAAGAAGAAGAATAAGAGACGGGTGAAAGATCTTCACGGAAGTTTCTCCGTTTCAGACGCGAAAAAAGTTCGACCAAATCTGCATCCTGCGATGCGGTCCCGGTCGAACTTTCTTTTTATGCTTCGAATGTTTTCTGTTTTTCCTTGAGATCCTGCAGGAGCTGAAGAACGGTCTTTCCTGAGACCGGATCCAGGAGATCCGGTGCGATCTCGGAGACCGGCCGAAGCACGAACTCGCGGTTCCGGAGATCCGGGTGCGGCACTTTGAGATCCGGCGTATCGATGATCCGATCCTCCAGGAAAATGATATCGAGATCGATCGTCCGCGGTCCCCAGTGGATCAGGCGCACCCGCCCAAGCTCTGCCTCGATCGCCATCAGGAGTTCAAGGAGCTCCGAAGGCGGAAGATCCGTATCGATCAGGACCGCCATGTTCAGAAAGTCCGCCTGCTCCGTGTAGCCGTACGCCTTCGTTTCGATCACACCGGAGCGTGCCAGCACCTTCCCGCAGCGTTCCTCCATCTTCAGGATCGCCTGTTCCAGGTACGATCTCCGGTCTCCCATGTTCGAACCGAGTGCGATAACGGCTTTCAAGCTGTCCCCCTCCTTTTTGATCCATTCCTTTATGCGGCGATGCGCGGCATACGGTGTGTATGCCATTCCTCCCCGATCAGCCCATCACCGCTTCGATGATCCTGGCCGCGTCGAGATTCGGCTTCACGTCGTGGACGCGCGCGAGCTCGATCCCGTTCGCTGCCGCGTACGCGGTCACAGCCGTCGTCCCGTAGAGACGATCCGCCGGGTCCTTCTCCCCCAGCGTGCGGCCGATGAATGACTTTCTCGAGACCGCAAGGAGATGCGGCATCCCGAGGTCGTCGAACGCACGGATATGTCGGAGGAGCGACAGATTGTGCGTATCGTTTTTCCCGAATCCGATCCCGAGATCGATCACGATCCGGTCGTCCGTGATCCCTTTGGAGATCGCATACGAGATCTGCCGCTCAAGGAATTCGTGGACCTCCCGGACGACATCGTCGTAATGCGGATCGTCCTGCATATGGTCCGGCGTTCCCTTGATGTGCATCAGGATCACAGGCGCGGCGTATTCTGCCGCCACATCCGCCATCCGGGAATCGAACGTCAGAGCGGAGATGTCATTGATGATGTCGCAGCCCGCTTTGAGCGATGCCTCCGCCGTCCCCGAGCGGTATGTGTCGACGGACAAAACGATATCCGGATAGTGTTCCCGGATCTTCCGGATCACCGGTACGACGCGTTCGATCTCCTGCTCCTCGCTCACCGGATCCGATCCCGGCCGGGTGGATTCTCCCCCGATATCCAGGATCTTCGCTCCTTCTGCAATCATGCGGTCCGCGGTCTTTAGCGCCTCCTCCGCGCCCGAGACCCGCGATCCCGCGTAAAACGAATCCGGGGTCACGTTGATGATTCCCATCATCTCCATTTTTTCGATTTTCCAGATATGACCATCTCTCAAACGAAGCTGTCTTCTCAATCCAATGTCCTTCCTTTCGTCGTTTTGGGGCGCTCGACCCCGAGATGCATTTTATTTTTTCCCTACGACCCTCGCGTAGGCGGAGTGATTGTGGATGCTTTCGCAGCTCTCCACTTCGATCACGTATTCTCTGACGACCGGGATCTCGTCGATCTTCATCTTCGCGTCCCGTGCGACATCCTCCACGAATTTCGGGTGATCGTACGCGTATTCCGTCACGAACTTCTCGTCCGGACGCTTCAGGAGCGTGTACACCGGCGACGAACCGGACTGCTCCGCGATGTCGACCAGATCCTCGATCCAGAGGAAACGGTCCGTCTTCACCGTGATGGACACGATGGCGCGCTGGTTATGCGCGGACGATTCGGAGATCGCCTTGGAGCACGGACAAAGCGTGTTCACCGGGGTGTGGACGGTCAGGTTGAATTCCAGCTCGTCGTCCCCGCGCAGGACCACGTAATACTCCACCCCGACCTTGAGATACGATTCAAGGTGCGTGACCGGCGCTTCCTTCCAGACAAAATAATCAAACAGCACATGGAGATAGCTCGTCTCTGCGTTCAGCTTCTCGCGGATCTCCTGCAGGATCTTCTTCATGTGGACGATGTCCATCTGGTGATTTTCCTGAATGATCTCGACGAAGCGGGACATATGCGTCCCCTTCTGGTCCGCGTCAAGGTCCGCGTACATGCTGATGGAAGCGGTGACCGGGATCCATTCCCCCTCGCCGTTTTTGATCTCGATCGGGAAATAGAGATCCTTGATCCCGACTTCATTCAGATAGATGTTTCTCTGATCTTTCTCGCTCTGTACGTCTTTCATGTTACTCGCCCTTTCCGTTGTAGATGATCCCGGATGTCGCCGTCTCCCAGACCTCGATCTCGTGCAGCTTCGTATGATCCGTCCGGACCAGCGGTTCCAGCCTGTCCCAGATATATACGGCAATGTTCTCCGCCGTCGGCTGTTCGATGAAATCATTGATGTAATGATGGTCGAACTCGCTCAGGATCTCCCGGTTCACAATATTCTTCAGCTCCGAGAAGTCGAACACCATCCCCTCGTCATCCCGGCTCCCTTCCAGTTTGACGACAAGGTGGTAGGTATGCCCGTGAAGCCGCTCACATTTCCCGTGGTAGTGGATCAGATTGTGCGCGGCATCGAATTTGAATTCCTTGATTAAAATCATGCGTACTCCATTTCGACAGATGTCTGAAGCGTGTGATGGACTCATTATATCACACGCACCCCCGATATTCTATACTGAGGTCAAAAGGCAGCTCCGTCGTCATTCGCGGTGCTTCTTTTTCCATTCCTTGATTTTGTTCAGGCGGATGCGGTATTTCGCCTCCATCCCCTGCACGCCCGGACGGTAATACTCCCGCCCTTCGAGGCTGTCCGGGAGGCACTGCATCGCTGTGATCTTTTCTTCCGTGTCATGCGCGTACTGATAGCCTTTCCCGTAGTCGAGATCCCGCATCAGATCGGTGACGCCGTTCCGGATGACGAGTGGGACGGGCTCCGCGAAGTGCTCCATCGCGTCGGCCTTCGCTTCGTTGTACGCGACCTCCATCGCGTTGGATTTCGGCGCGAGAGAAAGGTAGATCACGGCTTCTGTCAGATGGACGGAGCATTCCGGCATCCCGATCAGGCGGCACGCCTGGAACGCCGCGACGGCGATCTCGAGGGCTTTCGGATCCGCCAGGCCGACATCCTCGGCGGCGCAGCGCGTGACGCGCCGGGCGATATACATCGGATCCTCCCCCGCTTCCAGCATGCGCGCGAGCCAGTACACCGCGGCATTCGGGTCGGAATTCCGCATCGATTTGTGGAGCGCGGAGATCAAGTTATAGTGTTCCTCCCCGTTTTTGTCGTACAGAAGTGATTTCCGGGAGATGCACTGCTCGAGCACGCTGCGCGAAACCGTGAGCGTTGATCCGTCCTCGCTCTGGTCGCTGTTCAGGACCACCATTTCGAGCGTCGAGAGCGCTGTTCTGGCGTCACCGTTCGCGAACTCCGCGATGATTCCCGGCACGTCCTCCTCCATCCGGACGTTGAGATCGCCGAAGCCCCGCGGATCCTCCAGCGCACGCCGGATCAGGCCCTCGATGTCTTCCTTCGAGAGCGGGTTCAGCACGAACACGCGACAGCGGGAAAGCAGCGCTCCGTTGATCTCAAACGACGGGTTCTCGGTCGTGGCGCCGATCAGGATGATGCTCCCCTTTTCGACAAAAGGAAGAAACGCGTCCTGCTGCGCCTTGTTGAACCGGTGGATCTCGTCGACGAACACGATCGTGCGGGTCCCGAACACCAGGTCTTTTTCCGCGTCCTTCATCACATTCCGGATATCTTTGATCCCGGAGGTGACGGCGGAGAACGTGATGAAATGCGCCCGGGTCTGCTCCGCGATGATCCGTGCGAGCGTCGTCTTGCCGACGCCCGGCGGCCCCCAGAAGATCATGGAGGAAATGCGGTCTTCCTCGATCATCCGCCGGAGGATCTTCCCGGGTCCGACGAGATGCTGCTGCCCGACGAATTCGTCCAGGTTCCGCGGACGCATCCTCGCCGCGAGCGGCTGATCATCCTTTTTTTCAAACATCGAGATCTGATCGGACATGGGCCCTCCCTTTCTTTTTGATTATTCGATCACGATCGTTTCCATGTCGTCCGGGACATAGAGATTCCCGCTGAAATACTTCCCGGCCTCTTCCGTGTAAAGCGCTTTCCGGTGCTCGATCGTTTCGTCCTCGGTGTGATACAGGACGAGGTTCCGAACGCCGAGTTCTTCCGCTTCCTGCGCGGCGTCGCGGGCCGTCGAGTGATGCTTTTCGTACGGATGGAACCGGCCGGCATCCCGGCTCAGACAGAACGCCTCGTGGAGCAGCCAGTCGCATCCTTTGACATACGGCTTTTCGGAAGGATCGTACGGTTCATCGCCGCAGCAGACCAGTCGGATCCCATTTGAAAGCACTGCGCGGAACCCGTACTGCTTCGCCTTCGTCGAGTGGATGTCGAAGAACGTGACGTTCTGGCCGGCGACATCCCGGGTCTCCCCGTCACGGACCGTGATAAGATTGAGCCGGTCGTCAAAAAAGCGGGTATTTTTTTCCGGGAGCAGCGAGCAGGAGATTTCCCGGATCAGGCGGATCACTTCGTCGTGACCGTAGATCCGCGCCTCTCCCTCGTATTTCCCGGAATTCATGTTCTGCGTAATCATCCGGACCATATACAGGATCCCCAGGATGTGATCCACGTGCTTGTGTGTGACGATGATGTCCCGCATGTCCATCCAGTCGAAGCCGGCATGCTTCAATCGCGCGAGGATCTCTCCTCCTCCGCCGCCGTCTACCATAATATATTTTCCGTCACAATCCAGTACGAAGCAGGTGTTGAAGCACTCGGTCACCAGCGCGTTACCGGTCCCGAGCATCGTGAGTTTCGTCATTTGCAAGTTTCCTTTGCTGATATATCTCCGGAGGGAAGCCCCTCCTTTTTGCCATTAGCAAAAAAGATCCTCAGAGGCAGGCGGAGCTGGATGCTTCCGGCTTCTGAGGATCTGTCGCAAGCCCGGCAGCCCGCCGGACCTGTCATTTTAGAACTTTCCTGCCTTGGCGGCTTCTTCGACGCTGACTGCGACGGAAACGGTCATGCCGACCATCGGGTTGTTTCCGGCACCGATCAGGCCCATCATCTCAACGTGAGCCGGAACGGAGGAAGATCCCGCGAACTGTGCGTCGGAATGCATTCTTCCCATCGTATCGGTCATGCCGTAAGACGCAGGACCCGCGGCCATGTTGTCCGGATGGAGCGTACGGCCTGTGCCGCCGCCGGACGCGACGGAGAAGTACTTCTTCCCGGCTTCCAGACGTTCCTTCTTATAGGTACCCGCAACCGGATGCTGAAATCTCGTCGGGTTCGTGGAGTTTCCGGTGATGGAAACATCGACGTTCTCTTTCCACATGATCGCGACGCCTTCCTGCACGTCATTCGCTCCGTAGCAGTTCACCTTTGCGCGGGTGCTGTTCGGATCTTTGGAATAGCACTTCCGGAAGACTTCCTTCAGTTCTCCGGTGTGATAGTCATACTCTGTTTCGACATAGGTGAAGCCGTTGATCCGGGAAATGATCTGAGCCGCGTCTTTCCCGAGTCCGTTCAGGATGACACGGAGCGGTTTTTTGCGGACCTTGTTCGCCTTGTCTGCAATACCGATCGCGCCTTCCGCTGCCGCGAACGATTCGTGGCCTGCGAGGAATGCGAAGCACTCGGTATCTTCTTCCAGCAGCATCTTGCCGAGGTTCCCGTGGCCCAGACCGACTTTACGGTGATCCGCAACGGATCCCGGGATGCAGAAGGACTGGAGGCCTTCACCGATCGCTGCCGCGGCATCCGCTGCCGTCCGGCAGTTTTTCTTGATCGCGATCGCTGCGCCGACCGTGTAAGCCCATTTCGCGTTTTCGAAGCAGATCGGCTGGATATTTTCTACCATGTGATAAACGTCGAGCCCCGCGTCCTTCGTGATCTTTTCCGCTTCCTCGATGGAACCGATCCCGTATTCCGAAAGCTTCGCGAGGATCTGTTTTTCTCTTCTCTCATAGGATTCAAACAATGCCATTCTGCTACCTCCTTACTCTTTCCTCGGGTCAATGAAACGAACCGCGTCGTCCACCCGGCCGTACGATCCGCTCGCCTTTTCCAGTGCGGTCTGAGCGTCGTCTCCCGCCTTGATGAAGTCCATCATTTTTCCGAAGTTGACGTATTTATAGCCGATGATCTCATCGTCTTCATCCAGCGCGACTTCCGTGACATAGCCTTCGGTCATCTCGAGATAACGAGGGCCCTTCGCCTTTGTTCCGTACATCGTCCCGATCATGGAGCGGGTGCCCTTCCCCAGGTCTTCCAGTCCGGCTCCGATCTGGAGGCCGCCTTCTGAGAACGCACTCTGCGAACGTCCGTAGGCGATCTGCAGGAACAGCTCTCTCATCGCGGTATTGATCGCGTCGCATACCAGGTCCGTGTTCAGTGCTTCCAGGACCGTAAGACCCGGCAGGATCTCCGCTGCCATCGCCGCGGAATGCGTCATGCCGGAGCAGCCGATCGTCTCGACCAGCGCTTCCTCGATGATGCCGTCCTTCACGTTCAGCGAGAGCTTGCAGCAGCCCTGCTGCGGTGCACACCAGCCGATGCCGTGAGTATAGCCGGAGATGTCCTCCACCTTTTTCGCCTGCACCCAGTTCGATTCTTCCGGGATCGGCGCTGCGCCGTGATGCACTCCCTGAGCCACCGGACACATATTCTGAACTTCCGTTGAATAAACCATGCTAACCTCCTTTTGTTACTTTAAAAAAAGTACCTGCGCCTGGTTTTTAAAAGCCGGTGCGTTCCTGTCATCGCATGAAAACACCAGCCTGATAAGCAGTGCCTGGACCTGTGGGGACGCGCCCCACAGTCACTTTATGTTATCATTATTCGGTATTCTTTTCAATACATTCTTGACGGCGCCGGGCCCTGAGATTCCTATTTTACCCATCGTTTCCCCCGCTGAGCTCCCGCGCGAGTTCGAGGGCGTAATGGGAAAAAAGATCCTTTTTATGTCTGCGGTCAAATTTGTCGAGGCTCCGCCTGTCCCACGCCTCCGCGTCGAGGTTGTCCGCCGCGTGGAAAAACTGAAACAGGTCTCGGCCGCGGAACCGCGCGACCGCAGTGAGCGCGGAGCACTCCATGTCGACGGCGATGCAGCCGGCATCCCTGCGGCGCTTCGCTTTTTCCGGTGTCTCGCGGTAGAACGCGTCGGTCGTCCAGACTCTGCCCGTCCGCCAGGAAGCGCCTTCCCGTGTGAGGATGCGTTGGAATTCCTCCTGATACTTCGGATTGACCGGGATCTCGTCGGACGGCGGTTGATAGTGATAGCTCGTCCCCTCGTCCCGGAACGCGGACGTCGGGATGATGACGCAGCCGTCTTCGATCGTCCGGTCGAGCACGCCGCAGGACCCGTACGCGATCACGGTTTCCGCGCCCATCTGATAGACGTTTTCCAGGATGAGGGATGCGATCGCGGCTCCCGCATCGGAAAGGTACGCGCCGAACGTCCTCCCCTGATACCGGATCCGGTAAAGCCTACGTTTCGCACTGGTCGTCCCCAGGCTCGCGAAGACTTCTCCTTCATTCTGTTCGATCAGGCGGTCCATCGTCTCCTTTGTGAAGCAGGTCAGGACGATCTCCGGCATGTCCCTCCGCTTCCGGATGATGTCGGACGGATCGATCACAGCCCGTGTTTCCGGATCAAATTCCTGCAGCAGCATACGTCCCTCCGTTATTTCGTCCGCAGCTCGACATTGACGCGCGAACCGTCTTTCACCAGGCGGATGGATTTGAACGTGCGGAGGAGATCGGACAGCGTATCCACTCCGTAGTTCGTGACGTCAAAGTCTGCCCAGCGGTTCTGCAGACGGCTTCCGATCTCGCCGAGCGACGTCTGACGGTCGCGGTCGTTGTTCGCGATGATGATCCCGCGCACCCGGCGTTCGATCGTCCGCGGCGCGATGATGTTCCTTTTGTCGCGGTCCGGCTGGCTTCCTTTTTCCCGCTCCGCCGATTTCTTGAACGACGAGAGGTTGAAAAACTTGTTGTACGCGGCGATCAGCGAAGTCGGCGTTTTGTCCTCTCCCATGCCGATCACCATCATGTTCTCCTCGCGGAGACGGCTCGCGAGCCGGGTGAAATCGCTGTCGCTCGAGACGATGCAGAACGCGTCGACCTTCCCGGTGTACAGGATATCCATCGCGTCGATGATGAGCGCGGAATCCGTCGAGTTCTTGCCGACCGTGTTGTTGTACTGCTGAATCGGCGTGATGGAGTTCTCCAGGAGCACCCGTTTCCATTTGGACGCCTCCGGACGGGTCCAGTCGCCGTAGATCCTGCGGTAGGTCGTGATGCCTTCCTCATTGATCTTATCCAGTATGATATCGATATAGTCTGCTGAGATGTTGTCGGAATCGATCAGCAGAGCGATCCTTTTTTCTTCCATAGGCAGTATCACCTTCTTTCGTTTTTTCTGTCTTTTCGTTTTTCTTTCCGTTTTTCCAGAGCTTCGCGCTGCTGCGCCTGGATGCGGCGCGTTTCTTCGCCCTGTCTCCTGAGTTCTTCTTCAAACCGATCCTCTTCCGCTGCCAGGCGTCCGGACTGCTCCTGCCATTCCGAGGCGATCCTTTCCCGCTCTCTGGCAG
Source organism: Anaerovoracaceae bacterium (assembly GCA_050946555.1). Classification (GTDB taxonomy): domain Bacteria; phylum Bacillota; class Clostridia; order Peptostreptococcales; family Anaerovoracaceae; genus Aminicella. Next base: position 161,503 of record JBMNVA010000001.1, read on the forward strand.
TCCGCTCGGCGTTGTCATGGCGGTTGATCTCATATTCGTGGACGAGACGGTCTCGATCAAACTTCAGGTCATCTTTTGTCAGAGGCTCGATCTCCGGCCACGGCTCTTCATACGCCCCGTACCGCCTCTGCAGCCATCTCGCGAACAGCCAGGCGGCCCACGTCGCGAAAAGGTAGACGAGGACGACTAACAGCGTCTTCAGGATCTGGAGGACCGGATGCGCCGTCCCGAGGTCGATCGGGAGTTCCGGCGACATCAGGAACATGTAATTCCAGTCAAAAATGATGTTCAGGATCAGCACGACCGTGATCGTCACCAGGTTCACCGCTTCCGCCCCGAGGAGCGATTTCCGGTCGATCTCTTCCTTGTGCAGGAGGATGCGAAGGAGCGCGGCATACGCGAGCGAGATGTGCGTGCCGAAAAACGCGAGCCTTGTGACGTGCGGGAACGCGTACGGCTTCGGCGTCGCCCAGAACACGGAGCTGATCCCGCCGTAGAACGCCGTGTAGATGGAGTACGCCTCGAGCGGTTTCCAGTGGAAAAAGTACGTGACCAGGATCAGGATGCACGCGAGCCGGCACACATAGAGCGGCCAGCGGTCCCCGCCGACGCCCAGCACGAAGAACCACGCGAAGTAGATCCCCTGCGACAGCACCATGATGAACAGGAACGTCCGCTCCAGGTTTTTCAGTCTCGTCTTCCACACCCGGTGCTGTGACATCTGGACGAGGACAAAAAATCCACCGAAGAACACGATCAGCAGCAGGATATGAAAGATCGAAAAATTGTTATATACGTGGTCAGTCTCGGTCCTGACAAGATACCTGAGAAAATCCATCATCGCTCATCCTCCGCAGGCTCTTTCGGATTCTATGCTCTTTCCTTGCGATCAACTTCCGTCCGGTCACCGGATCCGCCTGAGATATTCCGGCGGGATCTCCCCGCTCAGCCACACCTTTTCGTTCCCGATATAGAAGATGACGCCGGCTTCCCGCGCGGCCTCCGTGTCTACGGACAGGACCGCCGGCTCCCGGTCCCGCCGCCGGCCGACTTCCAGCGCCGTTTCGATGTCCGCTGACAGATGGACGTACTGCCGCCCCATCGGAAGCAGCCCTTTTTCCATGATCGACGGCAGGAAGCGCCTCGCCGTTCCATGGTACAGGACATCCGGCGGCTCCGCCTCCTTCCGGGTGACGATGCCCGGCAGCGAGTGGCCGTACAGCGCGCAGATCTTACCGTTCCGGATCTCAAAGCGCCGCTTGCTCCCCGTCCGGATGATCTCCCGGATCTTCTCCTCGCTGAGCGGCGGATTGAAGTGATGCACCCGGTTCATCGCTGCGAGAAATTCGTCCAGGTCGACGAAGCCGTACTCGTCGAGCGAGAGGCCGTATTTCCCGGGGTCGTGCCGGAGACAGCGGCTCATCTTCTTGCTGATAAAAACATTGCTTCTTTTGTCCGGCCGGTTTGACATGCCTTCTCCTTATTTCAGGCGGTACACGACGTAGCTCCCGCCCGGTGTCTTCGGCGAATATTTATACGCCGTGTTGCACCAGTACTCGATGGTGTAGATGTAGTCCACAACATAGGCTTTCCCGATGCCGCCGTGGTGCATTTTGGTCTTCGTACCGCAGATCGCGGTGTGCCCGAGGCCGCCCTTCTGATTCTTTTTGAAGTAGAAAAAGACGATGTCGCCGCGTTTGATCTTTTTCGTGCTGACTTTGCTGCCGCGGTTCCCCTTCTGGATCAGTGTCCCGTGCTTCTTGCAGTACTTCAGCTGCGGGCCGACGGTCGCGGGATAGTTTTTATGGCCGTGGTAGTACTTCCGGACGACGACCTGATTGTACTTGTTGCTCGGCCAGTGTTTCCCGTTGTATCGGTTCATCTGCTTGTTCGTCGGGACTTTGAGCTTGGTCTCGGTCTTTGACGAGGTCTTGCTCAGCGGCGTGGTCTCCGCATGCACGGCTTCTGCCGACAGGAAAAAGAATGCTGTGACGATGATCAGAATGGTGAGCGCGATGCGGGCTCCCGGCTGTTTGATACGTTCTTCCAAAATGCTGCCTCCAATCCGGCCGGGTTTTGATGTCACAGGGTTTTATCCGGCCGTTCTTTAAAAAGATATTATTGCGAAACCCCGTGTATTTGTTTATTATAGCATAAAATCGGGGAGGCTTTCCCCGATTCGTACGCTTACCTATTGTTCTATAAACGATTTCTCATTGCGTTATCATTTCCTGTACGGTTCGAAGAACTTTTCCAGATACATCCTGAGATCATCATCACAGACATAGAGGAACGTGCCGCGTATCCCGCGGGTCATCAGCGTCATATAGATATTCAGGATATAATCGTGGAGCGCTTTCTCAGATCGCAGCGCGGTCTTGCCCTGATGATCAAAATATTTCTTTTTGTCTACGGTAAATGACTGCTTCTCAAAGTCGTAGCTGATCTCATTTCCGAAGATCACACCCGCGTAATTGAGGTCATAGCCTTGTACGGTGTGGATACAGCCGATCTCGTTGACCGAGTTTTCTGAGTTGATCCAGTCCTCGCTTGTCGAATTCCATCTGCTTTTGAAATCACCGATCTCGATATCATAGGCGGTTTTGTCTTTTTTGCTTTCCCATTTCCAGGCGTAGCCGGCTACGGTCCGGCAAAGGCCGTATTTCTGATCCAGTTCTCTGATATCCTCCGTCATTCTGCCAACGTCATCATACAGACGCACATCGTATTCATCAAACGTCATCCTGCTCGCCGGCGGCGTTTCGCTGAAAATCTTCCGGACGTATTCAACGTATTCGCTTCCGCCTCTGCATCTCATCTGAGTTGTTAAAAATACACGGCCATAGGATCTGGCAAGTGTCTTCTGAGAGAAAATCTCCTGAGGGATATCCGACGGCTTGACGGACTGCTTCGGGTCATAAAAGAGGAGCTGCATGTCGCTGCACGCGAAGATCCAGTCGAGCTCTGTCCCTTCGTATTTGTCCAGACCGAGCTTTCTGTTATTATCGTCGAACGGCGGATACTGGTTCAGCGCTTTCCGCTGCCTGAGTCTGTGGGCTTCGTCCACGATCAAAAGGTCATAATGTTTTTTCGGCACTTCAAGCGGGCTGATGACCATTTCATCATCGAGTCCGGCAACGGATTTAAAGACGTTCTTCACCGTTTTCCGCAGCGACTGCTGCGGTATCACAAGGCCGACATCATGCAGTTCGATCTGTTCCGCCAGAATGTGGAAATCTTCTCCCTCTTCCAGATAATCCAGATCATAGGCCTCTCCGTAAAGAGATTCTTCATCGAGCTCTGTAAGGATCTTCATGAGATAGATCGCAAGGACTGTTTTTCCCGTACCGGCGGAACCTTCCACCAGGATGCAGGTATTGTCCTCGAGTTCGCCGCCTTCGTCGAGATGCTCTTTGTTCTCCATCAGCAAGTCAAGGACGCGATACATCACATCCACTTGATCCTTGGTCAGCGCTTTGTATGGGGAGTATTTGAAAAGATCGGAATTCTCGATTTCTGTGATCGTATGCTGCGCGATCCCGAGTTTGCGCAGCTGGGACCAGATTTCTACGAACCCTGCTTCATATGTGCTTCTGGAATAATAGTCATGGTTGCTGATCCCGCCATTCCCGTTCTGCAGCCGGTAGAGAGTATCCGATGACATATGCTGGATCAGATACGATTCCAGATCGAGGATCACGGACTTGTTGAATGTATCATGAGTGATGATATGCATCTTTTTCAAATTGGAGCGCGCCGGGTTTTGAAGATGCTGCTCTGTCCGCCGCTCAGCGTCCAGTGTTTCTCCGACATATGCTTCTTCCTCATTGTTCAGGATGTAAACAACGGGCCAGTTTGTCCCGTATTTATATTTATCAATTTTTTCAAGTGCACTTTTTTTAAAATCAAAATCTTTGATTTCTGCCTTCATAATTCCACCGGATCTGATTAGAGTTTATCGTACTTTGTACTGCGTCCTCTGCATTTCTCTACAGGATATTTTTTCTCGGATTCTTTGAGCTTTTCCAGAACGATCTCTTCGAGGTCGAGATCGAGCTTGTTCGCCATCAAAATGCAGTAATCGACGACATCTGCCAGTTCTTCTTTTACATGATTCAGATCGTAGTCCCCGCTCCACTGGAAGCACTCCAGCAGTTCTCCCGCTTCGATGGATATCGATTTTGCGAGATTTTCCGGGCTGTGAAACTGATCCCAGTCGCGATCCTTATTAAATTTGATTACTTCCTCTATTGCTTTCTGCATAAGAAACTCCTTTGTCTATGTTGATATTGTAACATATTTTATAGGAAAGACTGTCCCAATATCGCTCATCATGTCTTTGACCTTGATTCCTGTGCCTTGATTTCCGGTGAATTGAAAAAAATATCGCCCGGCGAAACTGTACTCGCCGAGCGTGAATCCTTATTTCAGGCGGTACACGACGTAGCTCCCGCCCGGTGTCTTCGGAGAAAACTTATATGCTTTATTGCACCAGTAGTCAATGGTGTAGATATAGCGCACAACAAAGGCTCTCCCGATGCCACCGTGATGCATTTTGGCCTCCGTTCCGCAGATCGCGGTGTGCCCGAGGACGCCTTTCAGGTTCTTCTTCGTGAAGAAAAAGACGATATCGCCGCGTTTGATCTTCTTCGTGCTGACTTTTCTGCCACGGTTCCCTTTCTGGACCCGAACGCCGTGCTTCTTGCAGTACCGAAACTGCGGACCGATGGTCGCCGGATATTTTTTATGACCACGGTAGTACTTCCGGACGACGACCTGGTTGTACTTGTTGCACGGCCAGTGCTTCCCGTTATAACGGTTCATCTGTTTGTTCGTCGGGACTTCGAGTTCGTCTGCATCTTTCGACAATGTCTTGCTGCTGCCTTTCAGTGTCAAATCAGTGTCTGCATAGGCCATGCCGGCGCTCAAAAATAAAAATAGCATCAGGAACACGGCCATTCGCAGAATGAAACACTTTTCCCTGCTATTCAATGCTTTTCCCATATGAAATGTACCTCTTCCTTATAAACAAAACGCAACAACTGCAATGTTCAAATGAACAAAGTATACGGTAATTATAATCCGTTAATCTTTATACTTCAAGTATTATATTGTATATTCTCTCGAGTGAGCTTTGCATGGCACATTCTTCTACTCAACTTCACAACTTCGTTGGTCGTTTCGTAGGGATAGGGGTTCCTCGCTTTCTTGGTCATTCTTGCCGTGGATTCCTGCCTCGCTGCGCTTCGGGGAATCCTGGCATGTGACCTGCCTACAACTCGCTTTGCTCGTTGGGCAAGGTCATCATTGCATGGCACCTTCCATTGTTTTCCTTCGCCTTGCAGTTTAAAACACAGATAGATAGGTGCTCTGCAGTCGCTTCCTACCGTTCACGCTTCGCTTCCGCTCGCGTTCACGGGGAAGCTTTGCATGGCACCTTCCTCTACTCAACTTCACAGTTGTTTTTTACCAATCGCTTGGGCAGTCGCTTTCTGCCGCTCTGGCTCCGCCATGCGTCGCCAATCGCGGGAAAGCTTTGCATAAGACGTACATCCGCTCACTCGGCGCTACGCTTGAGTTCACGGTGTTATGTCTTTATACTCATTGACAAGTTATTGTCGGGGCTCTATAATTTAACTAGTTGTTAATATGATGTTCCAGCCAGTGCCCCACTAAGGGGATAACAGGGAACCGGGTGAGAATCCCGGACGATCCGGTCACTGTGTTCAGGGAGCGAGCCGCAATACGCCATTGATCCGTCACATGCGAAGAGCATCGGGCTGGTTGAGAAGGCGCGGTGAAGCGAAGATCTGTGAGTCAGGAAACCTGCTGGTCAGGATTTTGGTGAATAACTTCTGGTGAAAGTGTGGCTGCCAAGGAACCATTTTTTCGGAGTGCCCTGCCCTGACTTTCCTATAAGTCAGGGCTTTTTTATCGACAAAACCGTACTCTGAAGAGGTTTCAGTCATGGATGGATGGCTGCCTCCAGCTGAAGCCGCTCATCAGGATCGACACTGAGTTATGAGCATCAAAAGTTTTGTTGATTATTAGGAGGGCAAAATGAAAGCAAGCAAACTGCTCACAGTTCTGCTGTCGGTCGCTGTGATGGTCACAATGACCGGGATGCTGTCGTTCGCCGATGACGGTACGACCAGCAGTTCGAACAGTAAGTACCAGTATGTAGACGAAGTCGTCGATGCAGAGACAGAAGAAACGATGTCGATTTCGACGACAGTCAGCACCGACCTCAAGATGCTGATCGGAAGCGCACAGGGTCAGAAAGCGGATGCAACGGTTGTGATCGACCGTTTTAACGGAACCGCGGATGTCACGTTCACAACGACCCCGCACCCGAATGTAAAATACGACCGTATCGCACTTCTTCCGCAGACTGCTTCAAAGAAAAAGAAAGACGCTGCGGCATTCAATGGCGATATCATCAGTGTCGGAGACGAATATGCAACGACATTCAAGATCACGATCCCGGTATCGAAACTGGGGAAGGAAATCCCGATTAGTCTTTCTTATGAGAAATACTATTCCAAATCGCATGGGACCTATGTCGAAGGATGGCATGAATATAACGAGCAGCACTATCTGACCGTGAATTATTCTCCATCCGTCGTCGCGGGACTGACCAGTGCGATCTATTATCCGTCGAAAGAAACAGGAACCGATGCACTCTGCAAGGCTGCAAAAGAAGGATGGGACAGCCTGAGCGAAGAAGAGCAGAAAAATATCCCGAAATTCAGTTATTATTCGTCTTCGAACTCAATCAAGGGCGGCTACGAATTTTTCGGTGAGGACACCGGTGATGCAAGCAAAGAGGATACTTTGAACTCAAACAAGATCGGAAAGTACGAGATCCTGGTTGGCAGCTTCGGAACAAGCTATAATGACAGCCGCATCTTATCGATTGGCGCAGTTGAAAAAGCGATCCAGAAGGCGTACCCGAAGTTCTCCGTTCGCAGAGGATTCACTTCCCAGATCATCATCAACCATATCCAGGCACGTGACGGCAAAGCCATCGACAACATCGACGAAGCCTGCCAGCGTGCGGTCAAGAACAATGTACAGTATCTCGTCGTCCAGTCGACGACACTGATGAGCGGTTCCGAATATGATGAACTCAAGACGACGGTGAACAAGTACAGTAAGAAATTCAAAAAAGTCGCCTTCGCGCAGCCGCTCTGCAGCAGCGACGCGGACAAAGAAGCAGTCGCAAAAGTCGTCTACGCTGATGCAGCAAAGAAAGCGAATTTCTCCAGCACAGAAGATGCTGTTGCTTCAACAGACACCGCGTTCGTGCTCATGGGTCATGGAACCTCACACGAAGCACAGGTGCTCTACACAGACATGCAGGATGCGGTAACCTCTCTCGGCTACAAGAATTGCTTCATCGGGACTGTTGAAGGAAAGCCGGAAACCACATCTCTTGAGAATACGATCCAGAAGGTCAAGGATGCCGGGTACACCAAAGTCATCCTTCGTCCGCTGATGGTCGTTGCCGGTGACCACGCAAAAAACGACATGGCGGAAGAATGGAGCGACGCGTTCGAGGCGGCAGGAATCGAAGCGACTTCGCAGATCTACGGTCTTGGAGAGCTTTCGGACATCCAGGACATTTATGTCCAGCACACAAAAGCTGCGATCAAGAGCGCCGGGATCAAGACGACGTCTTCCGGATTCACTACAACCACTGCGAAGAAGGCTGTGAAAAAAGCACCTTCCATCAAGTCCGTTAGAGCCGGAAAGAAAAAAGCAATTGTCAAGATCAAGAAAAAGTCTAAGGTAAGCGGCTATCAGATCCGCTACTCGACAAAAAAATCATTCAAGCACGCGAAGACTATCAAGACAACTAAGACAACTCGCACGATCAAAAATCTGAAAAAAGGTAAAAAATACTACTTCAAGGTCAGATCGTACGCGAAGACCTCAAAGAAGACGTATTATTCCAAGTGGAGCAAAACAAAAAAATCTTCTAAGATCCGTTAAATTAGCCTCTATGTCTATTTTTAGCGGCCCGCTTCCATGACGGCAGGCCGCCGGTATTTTTAAAGGGATCTTTTGCCCGATAACGAACGGAGAGATCCCGGAAAGGTTGTTATTATGAAAGTCAAAACGAAAATCGGAATTATTTTGGCAGCAGCGCTGATGATGATCCTCGCAGCCTGTATGTCCTCGTACGCGACCGACGGGACGACCGGAGCGACCAGTATACCGGATGACGGAGAATACACTATGGCTGCCATCACATGCCTGGACGCGGGGCATATGTTCAATGTCGCCAAAGCAGACTGCAATACATGTAAGGTCACGGTGGAGAACGGCGAGGCAACAGCACATCTCCGTATGAACGGCACCGGATACGATTACCTCTATCTTGGCACAGCAGAAGAAGCAGATGCCGCTCTGCAGTCGACCTGGATCACATACACAGAGGATGAGGACGGAAAGTACGTCTTTGACATCCCGGTCACGAATCTGAATAAAAGCTTTGATCTCGCCGCTCATTCCACGTCAAGTGGTAATTGGTTCGAGCGTTCCCTGATGGTATTCCAGGCGGAGCTTACAACGACGCTCTCTTCTGTGAAAGCCGGACCATGTGCTGCAGTCGTTACCTGGAAAAAACAGGATATGACGAATTTGACCGGCTATGCGATCCAGTATTCGACACAGAAAGATTTCAGCGACTATAAGACAGTATACGTTAAGATGGGTAATACATCTACCACGATCAAGGATCTCGAACCGGGAACAAAATATTATGTCCGCGTGACGACCTATCGCCACTTCGACCAAGATGCCTCTAAAAGATATAACTATACTTTCCAGTGGAGTGATGCCAAGACTGTCACCCCGTCGAAAGATCTTTCCAAGACGAAGATCAAGAGCCTGAAGGCAGGCAAAAAGAAAGCCACAGTCACGATTTCAAAGAAGTCCGGATACAAGTATCAGATCCGCTACTCGCGTAAATCTTCGATGAAGAGCGCAAAGAGCATCAAGACGTCCTCGACGAAGAAAACCGTGAAAAAGCTGAAATCCAAGAAAAGATACTACTTCCAGGTCCGCACATACAAGAAGATCGGCGGAACCACGTTCTACTCCGACTGGAGCTCAAAGAAGTCCGTCAAGGTGAAATAGTTTTTCTTGATCGAATACGGATAAGCATTGCAGATGCCCTGCCCTCGTGCGGCGGGCATCTGTTTTTCTTATGTTCCAATCCGGACCGATTTGTATTAGAATAGGCGCATGGGGGTATTCTATGGAAATTACCAGAACACTAGTACCAAAGCCACTCCGGGATTTTTTCAATGTGCACCCGAAGGCTGCCCTCGCTTTTTCCGGCGGGGTCGATTCGACTTACCTGCTCTATGCGGCCCGCTCGTGCGCGCCGGAGGTCCGGGCGTATTTTGTGAAGACCCCGTTCCAGCCGGCGTTCGAGCTTGCGGACGCTCGGCGAGCAGCTGCGGAGATCGGGGCGGATCTCACTGTGATTTCTTTTGACATCCTGAAGGTCCCTGCCGTCGTCGCCAACCCGAAGGACCGCTGCTATCACTGCAAGACCGCGATCCTGAATCAGATCGCGGACCGGGCACAGGAAGACGGACTGTCCGTTCTGATCGACGGCACGAATGCTTCTGACGATCCGGATGGCCGTCCGGGCTTCCGCGCACTCAGGGAGCTTGGCGTCCTCTCCCCGCTTAGGGCCGCAGGACTTACCAAAGAAAAGATCCGCTCGCTTTCGAAAGCGGCCGGCCTGTTCACCTGGGACAAATCATCCTACTCCTGCCTCGCGACCCGGATCCCGAGCGGGATGCTGATCACGCTTGAACAGCTCGATAAGACCGAATCCGCAGAAAGCTATCTGTTTTCCGAAGGATTTACGAACTTTCGCGTCCGCACCCTGCCGGACGGCAGCGCTGCGATCTCGATCCCGGAGGACCAGTTTCCCCTTTTGATGGACAAAAGAATAAATGTTTTATGTGAACTCAAGAAATACTATGACAAAATCTACCTGGATCTGGAGGCACGAACATGAACCGCGTAAAGGAACTTCTGGAAAAAGTAAAAAACGGCGAGATCTCCGTCGATGAAGCCTTCCTCGAATTGAAAAAGGAGCCTTTTGAGGACATCGGCATCGCCAAGATCGACCGGCATCGCGAGATCCGTCAGGGCACGCCGGAAGTGATTTTCGGCGAAGGAAAGACAAAGGAGCAGATCCTCGAAATCGCCCGCGCTCTGAAGGATGACGGCGTTGAAACGATCCTCGTCACCCGCCTGGATCAGGACAAGGCGGAGTTCCTGTCGCAAACGTTTTCGCTCCGATATAACAGCGAGGCGCATGCTGCCGTCATCGGCAGGACCCCTGACCCGGACGGCATCGGGACGATCCTGATCGCAACAGGCGGGACCGCAGACATCCCGGTCGCGGAAGAAGCGGCCTTCACCGCGGAAGCGCTCGGGAACGAGGTCGTGCGTCTTTATGATGTCGGCGTGGCGGGCATCCACCGGACTCTCGCCCACCTCGACGAGATCATGAACGCGACTGTGATCATCGCGATCGCCGGGATGGAAGGCGCCCTCGCAAGCGTGATCGGCGGCCTTGCGGACTGCCCGGTCATCGCCGTCCCGACGAGCGTGGGATACGGCGCTTCTTTCAACGGCCTCTCAGCGCTCCTCTCGATGCTGAACTCCTGCGCGAGCGGCGTCACCGTCGTGAACATCGACAACGGTTTCGGCGCGGCGTACACCGCGAGCCGCATCAACCATATCAACGCAAAGGAAAGGAACACAAAATGAAACTTCTGTATTTTGACCTCGGCATGGGCGCCGCCGGCGACATGCTCTCCTCCGCCCTGCTTGAGCTTCTGCCGGAAGAGGAACAGGACAAAATGATGCTTACGCTGAACGGTCTCGGCATCCCGGGCGTGAAGTTCCGGAAAACAAGCCAGGTGAAATGCGGGATCACGGGCACCCGGATCGTCGTCACCGTAAACGGCGTGGAGGAACAGCCCAATGAACCGCTTGAGCAGCACGACGACCATGACCACACGCACGATCATCCACAGGACCACCATCATATTCATGCACATGAAAATGAAATTGAACATGATCATGGTCATGAACATATGCATGCAGCTGATCATGAACACATACATGCACCTGAGCATACACATACGCACGACTCAGACCATGCCCATGAACATACACACACGCATGACCATGCACACTACGGGATGAACGACATCCGACGCATCGTCAGTCAGCTGGCGGTCTCCCCTTCTGTCCGCGACCATATCCTCGCCGTCTACCAGAACATCGCCGAAGCGGAGAGCCGCGTCCACGACGCCCCGGTCGACCAGATCCACTTCCACGAAGTCGGATCTCTCGACGCCGTCGCTGACATCACTGCTTTCTGCGTCCTCCTGGAGCGCATCGCTCCGGAGAAGGTCATCGCTTCCCCGATCCACACCGGCTGCGGCAGCGTCCGCTGCGCACACGGCATCCTCCCCGTCCCGACACCAGCGACCGTGGAGATCCTGAAAGGCATCCCGGTCTACTCCACCGGCATCGAAGGCGAGCTCTGCACGCCGACCGGCGCCGCACTGATGAAACATTTTGTCAGCGAGTTCCGATCGATGCCGCTGATGACCCCGGATGCCGTCGGCTATGGGATGGGGACAAAAGATTTTGAGCAGGCGAATGCCGTCCGCGCGATCCTCGGCGAAAGCACCTCACCGAATGACGGGATCGTGAAGCTGGAATGCAATGTCGACGACATGACCGGCGAGGAGATCGGGTTCGCGACGGAGCGTCTGTTCGACTGCGGTGCGGTCGAGGTCTACACGACGTCCTGCATGATGAAAAAAGGACGCCCCGGCACGCTGATCACCTGTCTCTGCCACCAGGACCGCCGTGAGGAGCTGATCCGCGCGATCTTCCGCCTGACGTCGACGATCGGGATTCGCGAGCAGACGATGGACCGCTCGGTCCTGACTCGCGAGATCCGGAGCATGAAGACCGAAGCCGGGATGATCCGGGAAAAGGTCTCGACGGGCTTCGGCGTGACGCAGACGAAGCTGGAGTATGATGACGTCGCCGCGTTCGCGAAGGATCAGGGGATCAGCTACCACGACGCGGTGCAGCGGCTAAGAAAAAAATAGTTTCAGCGCGTTTCGAAACGGCCCGGTCATACTGTCTTGAAGACTACAGAGTTTTCCAGAGAGATGATCGGGCCCTCATTAATGCCGCGATTTTGTCATTATCGATTTCATTCAATAATTATCATGATTCCTTATCGTCTGCCATCATTTGCGTAGTTTTTATTTTCAGAATCGCAAATTTTAATATTTACCCTCGTTTACAGTCAACTCATTTCGTCTAAATATCTGCCAGACCTCATATTATTGTCGACACCTGTCAAAAATATTTTGGACTTTTTTCAGAACAAATTTTTCTGCGATTTTTTGAGCAAAATTGGCAAGGAAAATTCAGAGGAACGGTTGGAATTTCATGCCTTGAACCTGACTGTTTTATTTTTGACAAAAAATCAATCGACAGCCTGAAAAGCGCTCCCCGGGCGGCTCGCGGCTGCCACACCACTTGATTTTATCAGGTTGGCACGATATAATTGTACAAGAACTTGAACTTGGAGGCAAAAATGAAACCGTCCGTATCACAGCCAAAATACATTTTAGTAGCGATCGACATCGCGAGCCGGATCGCGAAAGGAGAGTACAAAGTCGGACAATATCTGTACGGTCATTCTCTCCTTGCGTCGCAGTACGGCGTCTCCCCGGAGACGATCCGCCGGTCGATCAATCTGCTGTCTGAAATGAACGTCGTTGAAGTCCAGCCGCAGAAAGGCACGATCATCCAGTCTTCGGACAAGGCCCGGCAGTACATCGACTATTTTAACAAGGACAAAGAGATGCGGGACACTTACATCCAGATCCGCAAACTCGCGAAGGAGTACAGCCGTCTGAACGAAGAGCTGGTCAGCACGATCGATTCGTTTTTCGAGCATCGCGTCACACTATCCGCGATCAGCGAGCCGTTCCCGAACTTTCAGATCGTGATCCCGCCGGACTCCTTCCTGATCGACAAGACGATCGGCGAAACGAAGTTCTGGGAGAAGACAGGCTGCACGATTATTGCGATCCTCCGCGGCGGCGAAACGATCCTCTCCCCCGGCCCGAACAAGACGTTCTGCGCGAACGACCGGTTCATCGTGATCGGAAAGCCGGAGAACGTGGAAACCGCGGTGCACCTTGTGCAGCAGAGGAAAAAAGAAAGCCATGGTGAATATACGGAACCGCTGGAGGAGCCGGAGATCGGCGCCTGACCATTCACGGAAGCAGCGCAAATGACAGATCAACCATATCGGAGGTACTCATATGATCCAATTTGAACACGTAAAAAAATCCTATGGAAAATCCGTGATCCTGAAAGATCTGACGTTCACGATCGAAGACGGCCAGTTCGTCTGCCTGATCGGGAAATCCGGCTGCGGCAAGACGACGACGCTCAAAACGATCAACCGTCTGATCACGCCGGACTCCGGACGGATCCTCATCGACGGAAAAGACATCAGCCAGGAGAACAAGGCGGAGCTCCGCCGTCACATCGGCTATGTCATTCAGCAGATCGGACTTTTCCCGAACATGACCGTCGCACAGAACATCAGCGTCGTGCCGAAACTTTTGAAGTATGACAAAGCACAGTGCGAGAAGATCGTCGAAGACATGCTGGATCTCGTCAATATGAGAGAGTACGCGGAAAAATATCCATCGGAGCTCTCCGGCGGGCAGCAGCAGAGGATCGGCGTCCTCCGCGCTCTCGCGGCATCACCGCCGATCGTCCTGATGGACGAGCCGTTCGGCGCGCTCGACCCGATGACCCGCGACGGCCTGCAGAACGAGATCAAGCAGATCCAGCAGAAACTGGAAAAGACCATCCTCTTCGTCACGCATGACATGAATGAGGCGCTGAAACTCGCCGATATCATCATCTTCATGGATCACGGCGAGATCGTTCAGATGGGCGAGCCGGAGGAATTCCTCGAGCACCCGGCGAACGACCTTGTGCGTGAGTTCCTCGGCGAGCATGTGAACAGCACGGTCCGCCCGACCAAGGTCGAGGACTACATGCGCACGAATATCGCGTTCGCTGAAAAAGAACAGGGCGTCAAGGAATGCACGGAGATCATGGCGCGCAACAGCGTCGATTCCCTCCTCGTCGTCGACGAGAAGAAACGCTTCCTCGGCACCGTCAGCATCGGCGACATCATGCACTGGGGCAAAGAGCTCGATACCATCGAGCCGCTGATCCGCAAAAACGCCCGTGCGGTCCGCATCGGCACCGACGCGGAAGAAAGTTTCCAGTACCTTCTCGGAACCAACGCGAGCTACGTCGTCGTCCTGAACGACGACCGGACGATCGCCGGGATCATCACCAAGACGAGCGTCGCGCGCTCCGTCGCCGAGAACCTCTGGGGAGGTGAAGATTCATGAGTCAACTGATGGATACTTACGGTTCGATGCTCGTGCAGTCGATCCTGATCCATATCGAATACGTCGTCATTTCCGTCGCGATCGGCTTTGTGATCGGGGCCCTGATCGGCATCCTTTTGTCGCGCGTGCCAAAATGGTCCACGGTCGTCCTTCCGATCCTGTCGGTCTTCCAGACGATCCCTGGCCTGGCATTCATCGGGATCCTGTTCCTGCTGATCGGGATGAAGCCGGCGACCGTCATCATCGCGCTGTCGGTCTACGCCATTTTCCCGGTGCTCAAGAACACGTACACGGGGATCCTGAACGTAGAGCCGCAGTATATCGAGGCGGCGCAGGGATGCGGCATGACGTCGCTCCAGACGCTGATCCATGTCGAACTGCCTCTCGCCTCACCTTCCATCATCGCAGGCCTCCGCATGTCGACGATCTACACCGTCAGCTGGGCGGTCCTCGCCGCGATGATCGGGCTTGGCGGACTTGGTGACTTCATCTACCAGGGCACGACTTCGAACAACAACACGCTGATCCTTCTCGGCGCGATCCCGGCGGCGATCCTCGCGATCCTGCTCGGTGCGCTGATCGATTTGCTCCAGAAAAAAATCACGCCGCGCGGCATTCGTCAGGGGGTGAATGATCAATGACATGGAGTCTTGTAATTGACCATCTGTTCCTCGTGCTTGCGGCGAGTGTCCTTTCGATCCTGATCGGCATCCCGCTGGGCATCCTGGCGTACATGTTCCCGAAGATCCGGAAGGTGATCCTGACCATCGTGGACATCCTCCAGACGATCCCGGCACTCGCACTGCTCGGTATGATCATGATCCTCGTCGGGCCGGGACAGCTCACGGTCGTGATCGGCATCACGCTGTACTCGCTGCTCCCGATCGTGCAGAACACCTGCGTCGGTCTGACGGGCGTCGATCCCGGCGTCCAGGAAGCGGCGCGCGGCGTCGGCATGACGCAGGGCGAACGGCTTTTCCGGGTCGAACTCCCGCTGGCGTTTCCGACGATCTTCACCGGCATCCGCATCGCGATCGTCAATGCGATCGGTACTGCGGTCTTCGCGGCATTCGTCGGCGGCGGCGGCATCGGTGATGTCATGTACCACGCGATCCGGATCCAGAACATGCGTCTGATCCTGATCTCAACGGGCGTTCTGATGCTCATCGCGGTCGTCCTCGACTTCCTGATGAGCTTCAGCGAGAGCCTCATCCGCAAATCGCATAACAGCATGAAGCGCGTCGTCTCTTCCATCGTGATCATCTTCGTCGCATTTGCGTTTACGATCCCGTTTGAGATCAACAGCTCCGACGAGGAAGGAACGCTGGTGCTCTATAACGGCGACTACACCGAGACGCAGATCGTACACCACATGGTGAAGTACCTGGTCGAAGACAAAACGGACTTAAACGTCACGATCAAAGACCAGATGTCGCAGGTCAACAACTACAAAGCCCTGATCGGCGACGACCATACCTGTGATCTGATGTGCAGCTACGACGGTACCCTTTTGACCACCTTCCTCCACAAGGACCCGAAGGATGTGCCGAAAAACCAGACGCTGTTCAACTACGTGAACCGCCTCGGGCAGCAGAAGGAACAGATCACGCTCCTCGGGAAGCTCGGCTTCAACAACACGTATGCGATCGCGGTCCCTCAGAAGATCGCGAAGAAGTACAACCTGAAGACGATCTCCGACCTGAAAAAGGTCGATGACAAACTGGTCTTCGGCGGGGAGCACGAGTTCTTCACGGAAGAAGGAAGCGCGAAGTACAAACCGTTCGTCAAGTTTTACGGCCTCCACTTCAAGCAGGCGAAATCGATCGATGTCAGTCTGAAGTATTCGGCTATCCAGAAGAACGAGATCCAGGTGACCGACGTCTTCGCGACGGACGGCATGAACAAAAAGCTGAAGCTCGTGATCTTGAAGGACGACAGGCAATTCTTCCCGGAATACAACGGGTCGCTCCTCGTCCGGAACGATACGTTCCAGCGCTTCTCGGATGTCGCGCCGAACCTGCGTGACGTGCTCTGCGAGCTCAACGGGAAGATCTCCACGCAGCAGATGCAGGATCTCTGCTACGAGGTCGACATCAAGGGCAAGTCGATCGAAGAGGTCGCACGGTCGTTCCTGAAGGAAAAAGGACTGATCGACTGAGGAAATTTCTTACTCATAATACATAAAAAGGCCGAAGGGACTCGGATCCGCAGCATGCGCCGCGGCAAAAGAGGACCTTCGGTCTGATTTTTTATATATGCAGATTTTATTTACTCCGTCAGGATCTGGCACTCCGCGTTCGGGTAAACGGCGACTTTTTTCGGCAGCCCGTCATCGACGATCCTGAGGACCTCGTCCCAGGTCTTCGCGTAGACTGCGCCGCTTTTTTCGTCCAGATAGCAGGCGTCGTTCATGCCCTTCAAGGTGTGCTGTGCGAACACGACGGCGTGCTTCATGCGGGGCTCTTTCGTGTAGCATCCGGCCCACATCAGGCCGCCCGGTGAGGAATGGCCCCATTTGTCATACAGGAAGTGGACGCATGGCCCGAGCGGCGAATTGGCGGCGAGGATGAACGAACCGCCGTCTTTCATCGACGCTTTCACTTCCGGGGTGCACGCGGTGTTCGCTTCCGACGGCTTGAAATAGTTGTTCGCGAGCACGATGTCGCAGTTCGGGATGAAGCGGGCTCGGTAATGGCTCCCCGCCCTCTCGGCGCTTTTTTCGGAGACTGTATCGAGATCTCCGGCGAATACATCGCAGATCTGCCCGTATCCGTTCAGCAGCACATCGACGCGGAAATCGAGTCCGACCATGTGTGCGGCTTCCTGCGCGTCACGGCGCATCAGCGCGTCGGGATTCCCGAGGTCGAAGTCATGGAACGTCGTGAAGCTGTGGTTCGCGCAGATCGTGCGAAGCGACGCGACGCCCGGGAGGATGCTCTTCGCCCCTCCTGAGAAGCCGTAGAAGCAGTGCGCGAGCGTCGTCCCGATCGAGATCCTGTAATCCGCCGACATCACATCGGCGTTGATCTCGACTGGTACATTGTTCGACGTATTCCCGACGAAGACGTGATTGAAGAACGCGTTATGGTTGTGGATCTCGAACGTCTCCACCAGCTCGGTGCCGAGCTTCCGGATGAACTGCTCGCGGTACATCACCCCGTGCGCGCCGAGTGCGGCGATAAACCAGATGTTCTCACGCGGGACCCCGGCTTTAAGAAGCTCACGGATGACCGCGCGCGAGACGGCTTCGAGCGGTGTCGGCCGGGTGATGTCATCGATGATGATGACCGCGCTCTTTTTTCCTTTTGCCCCTTCGGAGATCGGGAGCCCGCCGATCGGATGGCGGACCGCTTCGTCGAGTTCGGAATCGCTCAGCGGCCGTTTTTCGTATCCTTCGAACTTTGAGATCGTGACGTCCCAGTTCTCCGGGAAGTCGATCAGGATCGGCGCGTCGCCGTAAAGATTGTTTGCCGGAAGGTTGTATTTCATCAGCTTACTCCTTGATATTCCATGCGATCGCCCGGATCGGGGCGCCGTCGGAATTCTCGACCTTCAGCGGGAGGCACGCGAAATCGAACAGTCCGCTGCCGCACTCGCCGAGGTTCGTCAGATTTTCGATATTGACCGTATCGCACGAGGAAAACAGTTTTTTATGCCGCGTCAGGTTCTCGTCGGCGATCGGATCCAGCCCTATCACATCGAAGCCGATCCCCTTATAGCCGCCGGCAATGATCCGGTCCAGCACCTCGAAGTCGATGCATGGGTAGTCCCCGAAGTACTTGTCGGTCCCCCAGAACTGATCCCAGCCGGTATGGAACAAAAGGAAATCGGCCCGGTCCAGCTGTTCGCCATAGGACAAAAGGTGATCCATCGTGATCGCGTCGCCTTCGCCGAGCTCGGAGCACTCGATGACGAGCGCCTTTCCGATGAACTGATCCGCGCCGTACTCATCGAGCGTCGTGCGTCCCGCGAACAGGTGCGCCGGCGGATCCATATGGGTCCCGGTATGGCTGAACATCGCGAGGAGCGTCTCCTTGAAGCCGTCTTTTTCATAGGTGTTCGCCTGCGTGAGGCGCGGCGGCTCTGTACCCGGATAGACCGGCATGCTTTCCTTTATCGTATGCGTGAGATCGATGACTTTCATTTCTGCCTCCTTCTGCCGCGCTGGTCAGGCGCTGATATTCCGTAGTTTCTTCTACTTTAGCACTAATCGAAGAGTTTTGACACGGACTTTCGACATGATTCAGTGTTTTTTTGACGGGAAGCCGCGGGGCATCCTTTTGTCCCGTGGATAATACTTGACATATGTCATAAACGAGATATAATGGGGCATAGTAATTAACATATGTCAGAAACGGAGGCACGGTATGCCAAGACCAAAACGCTGCCGCAGGGTGTGCGGCTATCCGAAGTGGGCCTGCTTTGAGCCCGAAGAAACGGCCGGCCGGCAGGGCTTCATCATCCTCAGCGTCGACGAGTTCGAGACGATCCGGCTCATCGACTACCGCGGCATGACGCAGCTCGAATGCGCGAAGGAGATGCAGGTCTCCCGCACGACGGTCACCGGGATCTATGACGCCGCACGCCGCAAGATCGCGGACGCGCTGGTCAACGGCAGACGCCTGATCATCGCCGGCGGTGACTACACGATCCCCGCTCCGGCGGACGCTGACGAGCGAACGAAGAAAGGAGAACAGACAGTGAGAGTAGCAGTTACGTATGACAACGGTGAGATTTTTCAGCATTTCGGGCGCACCGAACAGTTCCGGATCTACGACGTCGAGGACGGCAAAGTGACGGACCGAGGCATCCTCTCCTCCGGCGGTGAAGGACACGGCGCGCTCGCGGGTGTTTTGAAGGGGGCAGAAGCAGACGTACTGATCTGCGGCGGCATCGGCGGAGGCGCCCGTCAGGCCCTCGCGGCGGAAGGGATCGAACTGTACGCAGGCGCTTCGGGGAGCGCGGAAGACGCGGTGAACGCGTTCGCGGATGGGACGCTTAGTCATGGAGACGATGTCACCTGCTCGCATCATAGCGAAGGCCACGGCTGCGGACATGGTCAGAAATCCGGCTGTTATCACGATGAGAACCACGGATGCGGACACGCCCAGGAATCCGGCTGCCGGCACGGCGAAGGCCATGGATGCGGACATGGCAGGGACTCTCACTGACAGCACGCATACGGCGGCGGCCGCCGCCATATTATTACTGCAAAAACTATCCCCCGCGTTAAACGCGGGGTTTTCTCTAATGGGCAAACCCCTTATTACTACAAAAAACCACCCGGATCCTGCCTCTGACACGACAGGACCCGGGCGATAGGATATGCAGTCCACACAATGGGTATTCTTTTTTTCAGGCCGGCATCAGACCGCTTTCCGGGACGCCGCACTTTCTTCTTCTCTGTACTCACCTTCCGAACCGGATGCACTCGCATTTTCCGGACCGTAGATCCACTTGGTGTTCCGGATCTGGTTGTAGATCGTTCCTTTCACATGAGACGCCATGTGAGCGCCGAAGCTTCCGATGCGGCAGAAGATCGCAAGACCGAGGCGCCGGCGGCCGTATTCCTTGCCGAACAGCTCGCGGATCTTTTTGACCGACTTGAAATCATAGAAGTGTTTGACGGCGTGATAGAATTCCTCCTGGAGTTCCCACGGCGACAGGTTCTTCGGCTGGAACGTGACATTCATCATGTCGTATTTTTCCCAGTTTTTATCGATCAGACGGCCTTCATATTCCATCTGATGGAACACCGGTGTGCCCGGATACGGCGTCAGCACAGCCGGCTGCAGCTGGTACGCGTTGATCGATTTCGCGAAATCGACCGAGCGCCGGATATCTTCACGGGTATCGTCGTCCAGACCGAGGACGATGCTGGCGATGACGCGGATGCCGTGATCCGCACACGCCTTCCCTGCTTTCTTGATGTCGTCGATGTTCTGCCCTTTGTCGATCGAGTTCAGAGCCTTCTGGTTCAGCGACTCGATCCCGATCAGGACGCGCGTCAGATGGGCTTCCCGGAGAAGATCCAGGAGCTCTTCGTCATTCGCGAGATCCGTGCGTCCGAAGAAGAACGTCTCCTTGAACGTCAGCCCTTCCGCGATCATCCGGCGGCAGATCTCCTTCGCCCGCTCTTTGTCCGCGGTGAAGTTGTCATCCTCGAAGTTCATGTACTTGAAGCCCATCTTCTTGTACATGCGGATCTCCTCGATGACGTTGTCGACACTGCGCTGCCGGTACGGATCGAACATGCGGGATGTCGTGCAGAATGTGCAGCGGTACGGGCAGCCCCGGGTCGTCAGGACGTTCGCGCTCATGACCGGCGTTTTCAGGATGCTGTAGTCCGGGTACGGGACCTCATCGAGATCCTCGATCGGTTCACAGCGGACGATTTGATCCGTCACGCGGCCTTCGACCACGTCCAGGATGATTTTTTCCCCTTCCCCTGTGAGTACCTGATCCGCGTGCTGCGCCGCTTCCTCCGGCACCGCCGTCGCGTGGATGCCGCCCATCAGGACGCGGGCAGAGCTTTTCTCATGGATCTCATCCGCCAGCTCATACGCGCGAGGGGCATTCGAAGCCATAATGGAAAAGCAGAAGACGTCTGTCCCCGGAAGGACCTTGTCCAGCTTCATCGGACCGTTCAGCTCCTCGTAGACCTCCACCTCGTGGCCGGCCTTCTTCAGGATGCCTCCGAGGATCAGCGGACCCGTGATGGAGTTCGGCTGACCGTAGATCTTGCCGGCCGCCCGGTAGACCGGGAAACGCTTCAGTTTCGTTGTCGGTGTGATAAATACGATTTTCATACGCGATCACTTTCCATTCTTTTCTTTATTTTTAATATAACAATTGCTATAATTGTTGGAACGGGGGTGGTCATTATGTCTATCACAGAAAAGCTGATCCGGGAGACGTTCGTCGAGATGCTCAAGGAAGACAAGCTCTCCCACATTACCGTGAAAAAAATCGCGGAACGCTGCGGCATCAGCCGTAACTCATTTTATTACCATTATGCGAATATCCCCGTTCTTCTGGAAAGCATCGTACAGGAAGGAATCGACCGGATCATCGAATCGATCCCGGAGAACGCGTCGCTGGAGGAGCGCATCATGACGCTGTACCGCGCCGCCCTCGATCATAAACGGTTCCTGATGCATATCCATTTCTCCGGAAGCCGTGACGTCTCAGACGAATATCTCAGCCGCCTGTGCCACTATGTCACCACCCGTTTCCTCGAGAGCCGCGTCTATTCGTCGACCGGCAGCACCCTGCCGGAAAAGAGCCGGAAACTGCTGCACTCGTTCATCACGTACGAGCTGCTCGGCCAGTTTACGGACTGGTTCAATCACCACATGCCGGAATCGTTTCTGGGGGAGATCCATGATCTCTGCACCCTGCTCGAACGCAATTCGATGGCATTTGCGGGTCAGAACGCAGGACAAAAGGAAACCGAGTCGTGATACCGGTTATTATGAAAAAAGCCTCCGGCAGTACCGCAGTCTTTTCCCTTTGAATAGCATTGTAATCCCGCATCCGGGGAAATGAAACTCACATTTTGACGAATGTGTTCAAAATCTGGGCACTTTCCTTTTTTGCTAAAAAATAGTACTTGGGTGCACTCTCTGACGCACGTTATTCAGCGCTGAAAAGCCGCATTTTTCAGGATCTGAAGGACGGTCTCCGCCTCACGCGCCGTGATCCGATCGCACTCGCCGGCTCTCCCGCTGACGCAGTCCAGCACGGAGGACAGCAGATGCCGGAACCCGTTCCCCTCCAGATTGAACGAATATCTCTGACAGGGCGATCCGTCGAACCGGTTGACTTCCAGGTACCGGAGGTCCCACCAGTTCCCGGGGATATCGATGCTCCCTTCTGTCCCCAAGATCTCCATCCCGCTCCCGATGCTGAGATCGACCCCGATCTCGCAGGACGCGATCCTGTTTTTGTACTCCATCAGAAGATTTGCGTAGCGTATCCTGCCCTCATAACTCAAAATCTTTTTGAACGTGAACCGCGTGATGTCTGTCCCGAGGAGTTTCAGAATCATCAGGACTGGGAAGAACGCGGTGTCGGGGAAGTCGGGTCTGATGAACCTCCCGATCCTGTAAGAACCGGCACGACCCGGGGAGCCTGCAGCGTCCCACGGGGCACCATCGCAGCAGCCGCTCACGGATCCCCCGAAAGCCTCCAGTCCGTCGATCTTGATCCGGACGCTCACGATCTCGCCGATCCGGCTTTCCCGCGCCATCCAGAGGAGCTGCATGAACGCCGGAAGGTACAGCGTCGTGACGTTTTCGATGATCCGTCCGCCGGAAGCCCTCGCGGTCTTCATCAGCCTCTGCCGCATCGTGGGACCCAGCGTGTACGGGGCGTCGCAGATGATGATCTTCCCTGCCTCCGCCGCCTGGCGCACCAGGCTCGCCCGATGCTCCCGCCGGCTTTTGATATAGATGAGGTCCGCGCTGTCCAGGAACGCCTGAAAATCCGTGAACCACGCCCGGAGCTCGTGCCGCCGGCAGAATTCGGAGGCGACGTTTTGCGACCCCGAGTAGACGCTCTCCGCGTGGACCCCGCTCACGAACTTCGGCTCTGTAATGCTCCCGCTCTCCCGGAGGTCGTCCGTCGCGATCCCGTAGCGGAGCGTTTTGCCGTCTCCCTCTCTAAGCATCGTGCTCGAGATATTTTTTGTCCGCTCGACGTAGACCACGTCACAGTACCGCTTCAAATGGTCGAATTTCCCGGTCCAGTCCGACCCGACGACGAGGAGGTCCACATTGTATCGCTGGATGTCCCGGATCTTCTGCCCGATGTACTCCTCGACGATGATGCGGTCGGCAAACCCGGTCCTCCGCACGTTCTCGATCCGGGTCGGCAGGCTGTCCCTCACGCAGAGCTTGCCGCGCTCCCGGTCGAAGCTCTCCGCCGTCACGCCGACGATCAGGTAGTCCCCCGCCTCTCTCGCCCGCTTCAGGATGTTGTAATGGCCCTGATGGAACAGATCAAATGTCCCGTAAGTGATCACTGTACGCATACCGCACCTCGCCTTTAAAAATACCCGTACCCGCCGTGGATCTCGTACACGCTCCCGTTCAGATACGGATTCGACAAAATGAAACAGCAGAGCTCTGCCACTTCCTCCGGCGTCCCGAAGCGGTGCGCCGCGATCTTCTGCTCGATCAGCCCGCGGCTCTCTTCGGTCCTTCCGTCCTGCCATCCGGTCTCGATGAAGCCCGGCGCGACGGAATTTACCGTAACTCTTTTATGTTCAAACTCCTTGACCAGCGCCCTGGCGAGGAACAGAACCGCGGCTTTGCTGACGCCGTAGACGGCGGACGACGAATACGGGACCTTCCCGGCGAGGGAGCCCAGGAACAAAATGCTCCCGCCTTCTGCCATCAATGGTTTCATGTCGCGCACGAGCATGGCCGGGACGGACACATTCGTCCGCATCACCCGCTCCCACTCCTCGCATCCGATCTGGTCAAAAGGGATCTTCGACGTGACGCCGGCGTTCAGGATCAGCCAGTCGATCTTCTCCGTGATCTCCTTAACTTCCCGCGTGAGATCCCCCAGCGATTCGAACCGCGAAAGATCCGAACGTATCAGATGAAGGTTCCTCCGGAGATCGACCGGCGCGTCGCGCCTCAGCTTCTCCGCCGCCTGCTCGTCATGACCGTAGACGACGATCAGATGGTCGGAGGAACGGGACTCCTTCAGGATCTTCAGCGCGATGGCGCGCCCGATCCCGGCGGTCCCGCCGGTGAGTAATGTGATTTTGGACATAAGCAGCTCCTTTCGTTACGCGCTCCCGTCTTCCTCTAACAGGCTCTCCATGAGCTCTTCCGGCATCCGGGGCTCCTGGTCGTGCATCGGGGCACCGAACCGGGCTTTCGGGCAGGCATAGGAGGTTTCCGGCATCAGGACTTCGATGAGGTTCGGGACACCCGGATCGAGATGTTTCAGGAGCGGACCGAGTTCTTCTTTATCTTTTATGAGGAAGGAGCGGATGCCGTATGCGGCGGCGATCTTCGCGAACGACGGCGCGGTGTATCCTCCGGCCGGGGCGGAGCCCGCATAGCGGCTTTGAAACAGCGCGTCCTGCTGCTGGCGGATCAGGCCGAGTGACCGGTTGTTCAGGACGAAGCACGTGACCGGAAGCTGCTCCCTCCGGATGAGTTCGAGCTCCTGGATGTTCATCTGGAACGAGCCGTCTCCGCTGACGCAGACGACCGGGCCGCCGGACGCATAGTGCGCGCCGACTGCTGCCGGGAGCGCGAATCCCATCGCGCCGTGCCCGCCGGAAAAGATCATCCTCTGCCCTTCCCGGATCTGCCATGAAGCGGCGCACCACATCTGATGCTGTCCGACGTCGACGGAGATGACGCGGGCGAAACCGGTATGCCGGCTGATCTCCCGGATCAGGTCGTTCGGCGCTCTCTCCGGAAGAGAATTATCGAACGCTTCGGTTTTTCTTTGGATGCGGCGGCAGGACGTGAGCCATTTCGCGCGGGATCCCGCCCGGTGGTGCGGGGACTCCGGAAACTCCAGAGACTCTTCCTCTTCCCGGCTCTCCAGGAGCCTGATCAGATGCCGAAGGACGTCCCCGCTGTCTGCGAGCATGCCGACTTCATCCTGATGGATCTTCCGGGAAAGCTCCGCGGGATCGATGTCGATCCGGAGGAGTTTCGCATCGCCCGCGAACTGCTCCGGATGCATCCCGGTCTGGCGGGTGCAGAGACGGATCCCGAACGCGACGATCAGGTCGCATTTCTTATTGATGATGAGATTCGCGGACCGGAAGCCGTACGCGGAGCCGATATGCCCGAAGTTCAGCGGGTGGCCTGCCGGCAGGATCGATCGCCCGAAGATGCTGGTCACGACCGGCACGTTCAGCTTCTCGATGATGCGCCGGACAGCGGGATACTCACATGGCGCGATCCCGTTCCCGAGCGCGAGGAGCGGCCGTTCCGACCGGGACAGCGCCTGAAGGATCGTTTTCGCGGCGTGTTCCGGGGAAACTGGTGGAATAGAACGTTTCTCGCGCCGCACAACATCGACCGTCCTAGTGAAGCTCCCGGATCCCTTCTCCTCCTTACACGGCGGCACGAACCCCCGGAGCGTCTCCGGGTCGATCTCTTCGCGCTGAACATCCATCGGAAGATCGATGAGCGCCGGGCCTTTCCGTCCTTCCGACGCATAATAGAAGGCTGCTTCCAGCACGTACCGGAGATCTGCGGCGTCCATGACTCTCCTCGCGTATTTTACGATCGGCCGGACGATCGAAACGGTGTCCATCTCCTGGAACCCGCTCTGCCGGAGCCCCGGGACCGGCATCATCTCATACGTGTTGAGCTGCCCGGTGAGGAACACGACCGGCGCGCTGTCGAACCACGCGTCCGCGATCCCGGAAATCAGATTCGCCGCTCCCGGTCCTCCCGTCGCGAACGCAAACGCCGTCTCTCCCGTCGTCTTCGCTTCTCCGACCGCCGCGAACGCCGCCCCCTGCTCGCTCCCGCAGAAATGACAGCGGAGCCCGGGCTCCCTTGAGACCGCATCGACAAAATGTGCGATCATCGTTCCCTGATATCCGCAGCAGTCCCGGATCCCGTGCTCTTTCAGAAAACGGGCGATGTACTCCGCAGACTTCATACGAGCTCTCCTGCAGCCCCGGCAGCTTCTGCAAGCTGGACCGACCCTCCGTCCCCTGCAGACTGCACCGACCTGCCGGCTCCGGCAGGAGACGGTGCTTCGCCATCACCACAGATGAGAGGCAGCATATGCTCCCGCGGCACCAGCGACGCGAGACGCTCCGCCTCCTCCACCTTTCCCGCGTCCCGGAGCAGCCTCAGCTGGATCTCGTGGATCTCCCGGCTCACGCAAAGCCCGAGACCTTTTTTCAGATACGAGAGGCAGCACCGCTCGTGCTCCGCAAAATGCATCCGGAGGCCCTCCAGATCGTTCCGTTCGAAAAGCGTCCGGATCTCCTCCCGGTTCGCCAGGAAATATTCATAGAACCGGAGCCGATCCCCGCTCCGCTTTGCCAGGAGGAGCGCCCGTGAACGCGCCCGGAACGCGGAGAGAACGAGGGCCCCGCGGATCATCTCGCGCCGGCGCTGCCGGAACAGCTGACCGACCGGATACCCCCGCTCCTCACACGCCCGGAGGAACTCGCGATACGGCGTATTCGCGATCAAAACATACCCCTTGAATGACTTCCGTTCCCGGCCGAGGCGCGCGCTCCAGTCCGCTCCGTAATACTCCCTTAAGAACCCCTCCAGGTTTCTCGGCGCCGGATACGACCTCCCGCAGAACATCACCTGCTCGGAGCCTTCGAAGTACGATCCGGAGAAGCACTTACTTTTCTGCTTCGGCCGCCGGATCACGGCAGGATCCTCATCCCATCCCTCCTGTTTTCCTTCCCGCGCGTGCATGGCATAAAACCTGCGAAAAAGCCACGAAGCGAGCCGTTTTTTCCCGAACAGGGTCATCAGCATCCGGACGATCCCGGCGGAAATGATGCGGCGCAGGGTGATCTTGGTGGTCAGACGATAGCCGTTGATCTCCCATCCCGTCTCAAGGATGCCGTAAAGCCGCAGGCTGAGCCCGGTCAGACTCGTCCGGATCGGGATGATCTTGACTTTGATCCCGCAGGCGGCATAGTCCGTCCCCGCGGCGAACGAAAGATAGGTGGTCCCGGTATCGACGTATTCTGCTTCAAAGGATAAATGATCAGGATCCCCGTCCATGCAGTCGACCGTGCGGCCGGGCCTCGCGATGCGCCGGATCCGCAAGAGAAGGCGCGGGACATCTGCTGCCGGAACAAGGAGGTCAAGAGTCGTGGAGCAGCGGCTGCAGCCGCCGTACTTCACCGCGAGGGAAAGCGTGCGCGGCCCGAGAAAAAATGGGATGGAGCCGGTCTCACAAAGCGTGGCGAGCTCTTCAAGGAGAGTGACGGCTTTTTTCTGGAGAAGGGCGATCTCATTCGATGCCGGTCCGGGCGGAGGCAGGTCCCTGTGCCGCGAGGCATCCGGAGCATCGCCCTCCTCCACGTTTTTCAGTTCTCCGATCCGCTTTTTCATCTCACGGATCGCAAGCCCGTCTCTCGTCTTTTGAAGCGCAGCCCGGTAACACTTCAGTGCCGTCTCTCGATCCTCATCCGCGAAATACGCGAGGTCTCCCAGGTACTTGTCGTAGATCCCGTTCTCCGGGAACCGCTCCTTCGCGCGGCATGCGACGACCTGCGCCATTCCGAATTCTCTGCTCCGGATCAGCATGCGGAGGAAGTTCGAGCTCACGGGATCACACCACGGTTCTTTTTCATAGAGCGACTTCAGCAGGCGGAGCGCTTCCTCCTTCTCTCCGACGTCCTCCAGCGACACCGCTTCCCGGATCGCCAGGATCAGCTCCTGATCTTCCAAAAGCGCTCCCGCGAGCCCTCCTTTTGCGGTCCTCCGGATCTGGAGCAGCCGGTCCGCTTTGGCGACCTCGCCCGTATCGATTAAAAGACGGACCGCGACGTGGAGCGTCCTGTCATCGATGTCGATGAAGCCCGGCCGCTGGAACCGGTGGATCCCGATGTAGTCCTCCCGCCCCGCGATCTTGCGGCTCAGCTGGAGCTTCAGATAATCCCTGAAAAGTTCCCGCAGCTCGTCATAGCGGTGCGTTTCCAGCGCTTCCTCCGGATCGACCGATGAGCGCCGGATCGCGTCCTCGAGCGCGAATTTCGCGCCGAGACAGATCTGCGAGACCTCCTGCTGCTTCCCCGCCAGCCTTTTGTCCATTCCGCTTAAAAAGAACCGTTTGCGCTTAAGGAACGCTCTCCGGGTCTTCGGAACGTCCAGGAACGGGAGGTAGTCCCTCTGGATCGTTTTGTAACCGGTCGTCGGGCTCATGATCGCCTCGTGCGTCTCCTGCTCGCGCTTCGGCGGGATACGCATCCACTCGTCGCCGTAATGCCGCACCAGGTAGTCCGACGTCCGGGCCGGGAGCAGGCACGGCACGCCTTCAAACTCCCCGATCCGCGGCTCCCCGAACATCTCCTTCGGAAAAAGAAACGGCACCCCGCCCCATCGCAGCACGACATACGGGCAGACTGCCTCATCATAGGAAAACATCGCGCGCTCCAGCTCCGAAAGGACCGCGTCTTTCCCTTCCAGCCGCATCCTGCGGCGATACTTCCGATATCTCTTTTTGTTCACCCCAAAGCGATAGCTGTAGTTCAGCATCGGATTGATGAGGTCCGAGTACAGCATCAGATCCTCGACGTATCTCTCATACGCCTCCCGGTCCGGGACCGGGTCGAGCACGAGGATGTCGATGACGAACTCCGCGGCGCCGTCGCCCAGGATCTGGTTGCTGTGGATCGCCGCCGAATGGAGGTCCGTGTAGCGGCCGAACATGTTCGGGCAGTCCCGGCTCATCTCCTGGCAGTCCAGCACGCGCCCGTCCGGGATCTCGCACCGGCACAACTCAACGAACCGCAGCCACTCCCCGCGCGTCATCATCAGATCCATGTCGTCGTCCCACGGCAGGAACCCGCCGTGCCGCACCGCACCGATCGTCGACCCGCCCGCGAGATAATACGTGATGTTGTTCCTGACGCAGAGATCATGGATCTCCCGATAAAGACAAAAAAGCTTCTCCTGCACCGGAGTCATCGCCGCCTCCTGTTCGTTCTTCCTTAAGGGATAAAAAATTACCTGGAATAAATCGCTGAAAAAAAGATAACGGGCAAAATCACAATCCCGGCAGCAGGATTTCCTCCACCCGGGGCAGAAAAAACGGAAAAATAAATCGCTTAACAATAATCGAAAATTGTAAATGTGTTGGCTTGATTATACTCGCGATTCCATCTTTTGTCAATGTTTCTGATAATTTAAATAAAAAATATTTTT
Organism: Anaerovoracaceae bacterium; assembly: GCA_050946555.1. Taxonomy (GTDB): domain Bacteria; phylum Bacillota; class Clostridia; order Peptostreptococcales; family Anaerovoracaceae; genus Aminicella. Next base: position 190,916 of record JBMNVA010000001.1, read on the forward strand.
TGATGCACTATTTCCGCAGGCATGAAAAAATCCCCGGCCCTGAGACCGGGGACATCTGTGATCATCATAAACAGCAAGCCCGAGCTTCGGCTGCCGTCATTTCCGGACCGTCATTTCCTGTCTGACGATGCCCTGTGATGACGAGCGAAAATGATACCGAACAAGGCCAGTCCCGCGAACATCAGCAGAAGCAGCCACGATAACGGCATGGTATCCCCGGTACGCGCAGCATGACCAAGGGAAGAATCCCTGCCGGACGGGTTCGATGGGTTCCCCTTCTTCTTCGAACCGTTCTTGTTCGTTTTATTAATCGTATCGTTCTTCGACACTTTACTGTTCACGATACGGAGCGTATCGCTTCTATTGCTGCGGATAGAATAAACTGTCGTCGTTACATAGGCAGAGTGGTCTTCGTTCCAGCCGCTTTTTTCTGTTGCAGAGACCCGGACTTTATACACGGTATCATCCGTCTGATAGCCTTTCGGTGCGGTCGTTTCTTTCAGGTACAGCGTCTTTTTCGCGCCTGCCGCCGGCAGATAGTCCGCAAGCGCGGCATCGTCCGTGCTGATGACGACCTTGCCGTTCCTGACTTTGTAGTCAGCGATCTTCTTCTTGCAGCCGGCATCGGCATACAGCGTGAACACCGCACCATTCAGGGCCGTCCCGTTACTATCGACCTTCCTGACCGTCAGGCTGTCATGAACCGTCACTTCCTCCTTGTGCGGCGTATCGGCGATCGTCAAAGTGTCTTTCTCTTCGCAGGAAATCTCGTAAATCGTCGTCGTCACATAGGCCGAATGATCGCCATTCCAGGCGCTTTCAGATTTTGCCGTCAGCTTGATCTCATGCACCGTGTCGTCTGTTTCATAACCTTCCGGCGCGGTCGTCTCTTTCAGATACAACGTTTTTTCCGAGCCTGCCGCCGGAAGATGACCCGCCAGCGCGGCGTCTTCTGTATTGATGACGGTCTGGCCGTTTTCGGTTTTGTAATCCGCGATCTTCTGTGTGCAGTCGGCGTCAGCATACAGCGTGAACACCGCACCGTTCAAGGCTTTCTCGTTTTCGTCCACCTTGTTGATCGTAAGTTTATCATGGACGGATTCCGGTTTTTCCACCCGGGTATTGGACACGGTAATGGTGACAGCATAATCACCGGTGCTGTTTTCGGTCACTTTGACTTCACTGGAAAACCCCGCCACGGACGTTTCTTCTTTGGCTGTGATACTGCCCAGATCCTCAGGCAGGTCTGTCAGTTCGGCTTTCCATGCATGATCTTTGTCCAGCGTCACCGTCTCGATCTTATTCCCGTCCGAGTAAACGCCGACCTTGATGCTGTCGACTGCCGGATCCCCGCCGTTCCAGTTCTTTTCGACGAGGATCTTTTTATCTCCTCCGCCGCTGAAAACGAGACCGCCGTTGGCGCCGACACCGCCGCCGCGGTCGGCACTGTTGCCGCTGATGACCAGTTTTGCCTTGCTTTCGGCCAGCGTCTTCACGTCCTCATTGTCGACGACTGACTTAAGGGCAAAGTTGTGTGAATCATCGTTATCTACATGCTGCTGCAAAGATTCCGTACTGTACCGCGCCAAACCGGTTGGAGACCCCCAGTCGCGGGCCGTATCCGTCGGCTGATAATTCGCCTTTACGCCACCGTCTGTATAGTAACGAACCGCACCGCCGCCCAGCTGACGTTCACTGACACTGTTATTTTCCGGTGTTGGAACGATCAGAGATTTGTCTTTTGGCCTTACCAGGGCAAAATCGTCACCGGCTGCCGACTGTTCGGCCGAAGCTGCTGCCGCTTTGTTGTCATAGACGGCTGCGCTGTTGGCCTGCAGATCCAGGCGACCGGTAGCGCAGGCCCAGATGCCGCCGCCAAGCGATGCTGCGCTGTTGTCCTTGATGAGCGTATTCTGGAAATATGCGGTCGCATAAGTATTATTGGTATTTCTCTTGAAATAAGCGGTTGCTTTATGAGCGGTTGCATAGTTACTGCCGAGATTTCCTTCTACATATACACCACCGCCGGTCCCGGCCTTGTTGCCCGTTATGGATCCGGCGTTAAGATGAAGATCCGTACCATACAGATAGAGTCCGCCGCCGTAGCCCTTCGCACTGTTATTACTCACCGTGCCGCCGTCCATCGTGAATTTGCCGGTGCGGCCGATCGCCACAGCACCTCCGACATAGCAGGATTCGTTCCCTTCCAGTATCCCATTCTTCAAAGTAATGGAGCCGCCGTCTTCCGCACAGACCGTGCCGCCGCAGGACAAATGGTCTACATTGTCGACACATTGATTTCCGCTGATCAGCGCATTTTCGCCATCGATCACCAGACTACTGTTGTCTCCCCGTACGAAGACAGCGCTACCGCAGTGGGCCGTATTGCCGGATATCGTCCCGCCTGTCATATTCATTTTGCCGCCATTATCAAGATAAGCGCCGGCAGAACAGAAAATCGCCTGACTGTGATTGGAATCCACAGAGGTGTTCCCTGTGATTTCTCCGCCACTCATATCGAAGGCAGCACCGTTCGTGACCCGAATCGGTGCTGTCGCCTCTGCTGTTCCGGCGCTTCTGTCGTTGCCGGTGACCTTGCTTCCGTCAGTCATCGTCAGGACAGCATTTTCGCCGTCGACGCGTATCGCTGCGCTGTCCTTGTTGCGGAGTTTTGTGTCCTTGATAACGGCATCGTTCTTCAGATTCAAAGTACCTGAGATATTCAGAAGGCCGCTGTTCTGACCCACTGCGGCGCGAAAGCCCCGCACGGTCACATCCTCAAGGTTCAGTGTCTGTCCTTCACCAACCGTGATGAGTTTACCGTCGTCGAGCGCCGCGTTTTTGGCCGCCCAGATGGCATAATAATTGCCGTCGGCATCCTCGGCGGATTTGATCGTCACTTCCTTGCCGTCCGGAATGGTCAGTGTATCACTCAGGAGCACGTGTTTATGGATCACCACTGTGCCGCCATCGTTCGCCTCGTTTACAGCCTTCTGCAGGGACCAGTCTTCGTCCGGCCCGTCCCCGCCGATGGTATCGCCCACATCGCCGATCGATGGTTCCGTGAAAATGATCTGGTCATGAGGCAGGCTGCCGATGTCATTCACTTCCACGGCATCTTCCGATGAATGGATGACTGCTTTTTCCACCGCACTGCAGGAATCGAAGACCGAATCGGCGATCTCCGTGATGCCGGAACCGATCTCGATCTCCTTCAGACCGTAGCAGTACCTGAATACAGCGTTGTCAAGAGTCTTCACGCCATCGCCGATCTTTAACGTCTTCAGCGAACCGATATTCCAAAAAGCGTATGCGCCGATACTGGTCACCGAATCGGGGATATCGACAGATTTGAGTTTTGTCTGCTGAAAAGCATAATAGCCAATCGAGGTCAGTTCCGGTGAAAATTTTACCCCCGTGATCGCCGCTTTTGTAAAAGCAGAGGCAGGAATACTATTCAGAGAAGACAAGTCGATGTCGCCGGTCATGCTCGTACATCCGCTAAAGGCATAGGAATACCCCTGCGAAGTCTTCATCTCGGTGACCTGGCTGAGATCCGGGGCTTCTTCGAGTGCCGAGCAGTTTTGGAAAGCGGCATAGCCGATGCTCGTCAGCTGCGTCCCGAAGGAGATCTTCTTCAGATTCGTGCAGCCGTAAAACATTTGATAACCTACTTGACCGTCAGGCGTGACGCCGGCCGGCAGGTTCAGTTCTTCCAGGCCGGTGCAGCCGTAGAACATACTGTTGATATTGTTTTTATCGCAGATCACATCATCTGGAAAACTCACCTTTGTCAGACTGGCCATACGGCTGAAAAGCCCCGATTTACCGATCTTTTTCACAGACGGAGTAAAAGTGACTTCCTCCACAGCGGGACAGTTCCAGAACAGGCTTCCGGATTCTGATATTTCGTGTGCCCCCATCGTCAGCTTTTTCAGTTTTTTTGTGTTCGAGAAAGTTGCCGTGAATTTCTCCACAGAATCCGGTATCGTCAGCTCCTCCATCTCGGACAATGTGATTCTACCCTTGATCTCTCTGACATCAGGGAACTGGAACGACGTCGCCTTGGGAAACTTGATCGTATTGATTTTGTCCAGACTGCCTGAAAAGTTCACTGTTGTGGCATTGTCAGCCTGGATATGATCGATCGTCTTCACGCTGGAAGGAAATGTAAGCGAAGTCACATTAGGCAGAGTGAAATTCTCTACGAGTTTCACAGTAGAAGGAAACTGGATACTGGTGACATTCGCATACTTTGTCTGCCCTGAAGACTTGTATTTCTTTGCCCAAGCTTCATCGACCGTATAGGTGACACCGTCCTTCGTCACGGTAGACGGCACGACGACATCGGTGAGAGAACTGTCGATGTCGACCAGCGACGCTGTCCCGTCATCATCCAGATTGAATGTCAGTTTTGTACTTGTGTCGGTGTAATAATTGGCCCCGCCCGCGTTTACGACCATGCCGTCCGACCAGATCATGGCAATGACAACTATAAATGCCAGGATAACGGCTGATAACGACCCGGCTCTTCTTGATTCAACATGTATCATAGCTCCCCCTCTTCTGCCGTCCGACAGCTTCCCGGATCTTCTTCCGGTCATCCCCAGCTGATACGTTCCCGATGTTCGGATTTTTTTCTGAAAACAACTAGAAACGGATTTAAATATATCTGACAAACGGCACTGAATCTAATAACAACAGTCGAAATTGTTTAAAGATCAAGGACGTCTAAAACTGCTTAACATTGGCGTTTCCTCCATATCAGTAAAATCGGGCTCTGTCCACGCCACTTTTAGAAAAACAAATATTTTTTCGTAATGGAAAATAAATGCAACAATTGCTAAACCAACTTTAACGTAGTAGTAGTTTTCTGCATTCTTAACAGGTCTTCTTTTCTGTCAAGATATATGTGACACTCAGGATATTCTGAGAGAAACTCTGCTGCGACCTGTGTTACTTTTGGTTTGCGATAAACCTATTATATCAAATATTCATACTTTTTCAATCCATTTCGGCAAATTACAAATAATAACAATTCCGATTCAGCTGCCAACGCCGACTTTGTTTTGAACCAAAACGACGACGAAATTGATCGTTTTCGCCGCATTCATTCTGCAACGCTTCCCCAGATGACTTCAATGTATGTTGATGCAGTCGCAGTGTGTGTCAGCAGTTGGGTCAATTTTCATCGTCGATTCGGGCAAAATATATCCCGGCATTAAAACCCCGCGTTAGCGAATCATGAATGCCTCATTCCTGGCGGGCGAATGTGACTCACTTTAAGAACAAATGCCTCTCATTCCGGTTTACGAACATGGTAATAGAAAATCCCCGGCCCTGAGGCCGGGGGAAAGCTGTGATAACCTGTATCTGCTAAATCTGAGCGCCATAATCCACGTAATATTCCACGCCCATCTCCTGCATCCTGCCGATGCGGTCAGAGACCGCCGGGTGCGTGCTCTCCAGCGCCGCGATCATCCCGTGCAGCTTCGGCTCCGGGTGTGTATCTAGGAACCGGCAGAGCGCGAACCCATATCCGAGCCGGCACGAAAACGCATCTGCTTCGAATTCGCTCTCCCTGCAGGATTTCCTGACAAAAAGCATCCCGATCTTTGTCCACAGCCACATCGGCCACATGCAGATCACCGCCAGCAACGCGGCCCCGCTTCCATCGATATCATCGTAATAATAATATCTTCTGGAACAGCCTGCGAGCGCAAAGATAAATATCATCAGGAAGATCTTGATGAGGAAAAAGATGATATCCAAAATGAAGTTTCCGACCGAGACCGCGAGCTGCTGATCGGTATCATGATGCACGAGATGCCCGAACTCATGCGCGAGGATCGCTTTGATCGTTTCCGGATCACACGAAAGCAGCCCTTCCGTCACACAGATCGTGTTCCGCCCGATCGCAAACGCATTCGCATCCGCATCCGGGCTGATGTAGAGACGGATCTTATCGCTCAACTCCGGCGCTTCTTTTTTCGCCTGCCCATAGACTTCCCTAAACAGCGGCTCCAGATAATTCCTCTGATCCACCCGGCGGATTTTCTTACAGCGTGAATAGAAACGGAGCATCGCCTCTCCAACCGGAGACAGTGCGATCATGAGCGAGACCGCATAAAGCCCGATGGAAACCGCGAACGAGATCGGATACAAGGCCGGTGACGCTTTGGCATCCGGATCATAATTCATCATATACAGCGTTGAATCGAGGAATCCCGAGATGAAATACACGTTCATGATCATATAGATCATCACACAGATGTTTTTCTTCCGCACCAGATTCTTCATAAAATCAAAAAAATACATAACTTCCCTCCAAATCATCTGATCACCTTCCGGGAGCCATCTGACTCCTGTCACTTTGTCCTTTCAGTATGTAGACGAAAGGAGTTCAAGGAAGGTTCAATCTTTTTCTGATTTTTTTCGAAAAAAGTTATGTATTTTTGAGATATGTTTTAGTAACGATCATTCAGCGCCGCAGACACAAGATCATACCGGTCAAGGTCAAAGATCGGCCTTGTCATCCCTCTCGCGCTCAGGTAGTTCTCCACCGGACCCAGATCGACGCCTTTCCGCCTTCTTCCGCGCCAGAAATACACGATCAGAAGCGCGATAATAAAAGGTATCGCGATGAACGGCGCGATATACATCGGCCGGATCTGGAGAGCATCGGCTGCAACATCGGCTGCTCCATCAAGGTTCGGGATGCGGTGCCCGCGTACCAGGAGCCGATGGGTGTTGATGCCGTATGGTGTGCAGGTGATCAGGGTGCAGTAGTCCTTGCCTTGATACAACTGGAGATACTTATAATTATTCGGCAATACAATATGAATTTGATCGATTTCATATGTCACAGTATGATTTAATACAGTTAATGTAAAAGTGTCACCTTCCTTTAATTCGTCCAAATCTGTAAACAGACGCGCCGAAGGAAGTCCTCTATGCCCGGTTATTGAGCAGTGAGTTGTCTTCCCTCCGATAGGAAGCGATGTAGCTTCTAAATGTCCAATGGAGCTAGAAAGTGTACCTTCGTTCGTACCATGGTAGATCGGATCCTTAACACGTATTTTAGGAATAGTGACATACCCCATCATCCCAATGTCATTTATATTTAATTGAGATTCATAGTCTTTTTTTTGTGACTTTGACATCTCCCAGTTAAATCCCGTCTTTGCCAAACGTTTATTATATGCCTTAGCTCTTGATAGAATTTGCTGACACTGCTCTTTTGTAAGTCCATTAAGTTGATCATTATATGCAACTATGGCACGGGCCTGACGTATTGAATTAATATAATTTGATACTGTTGGATACAGCATAAGGCCAATACCAAGTATCAGAGCGATTACAATAATAACGATTGTCAAGTTTTTAGACAGCCATCTCATATTATTATCATACCATATAGACGAAATTCATAATAAAGATTAAAGAGGACGGCCAATAAGCCGCCCTCTGTGTGGCTTTAGTTATATAACAAATTTCAAATAAGAAATTGTTGCTAAAGCTTTACTCAGCTAAACTCTTTTTCTTACGAATAACGAGCGCAGCTACAGCACCAGCTACAAGTAAGCCACCGATGATATAAAACATCGTAGTACCAATGCCACCAGAAGTTGGTAATTCACCCTTCTTATAGTTCGTGACATTGAAGATTGGCAATGTTCCACTGCTGTCGACGTCGAGTGCAGTAGTTTCGTCAGTATCATATGCTGTAACGGTACCAGTACTACTAATTTCCACTTTGATGTATCCGTCTAATAACTGATACGTATTTCCATCACTATCTGTCGGAGCTACGGTCTCCTTAAGATAGTAGGTGCCTGCTTTAAGACCCTGGAAAGTGAAAATACCATCTGTACCACTAGTTTCACCAATTACTACAGTTGACTTATCAGAAGCATACAATTTGAACTTTGCGCCATTCAGAGTCGTCCCATTTTTATCGACTTTCTTGACTTTGAATCCAAAGAGATCTGTTACTGTTTTATCAGAAATTGTTTCAGTATCATTGCCATACTGAAGAGTTGCCGTGTTATCTACATTGTTTAATTTACGTGCCGCCTCTGTAATTTTTACATTATAAGTGACATAGATGTCTTTAGTATACTCTGAGGCAGGAATCTGGCTAAGATAATTAGTCATATCAATCTGAAGATTAATTTTATTGCCAGTACCAGTATAAATAGCATCAGTCTGAACTGGAGACGGAACACTCGGTGTAGTTACAGTGTAATAATCCGAGTCCATAGCAGTTCCACCGTTTTCAGGATCTCCTACATATACAGCCCATGAATCCTTCTGAAGCTGCAGACCTGTGCTAAGTTTATCATAGAAGATAAACTTACTCATATCCTTATTAACAGTAAGTTTGACTTTATAGGTCAGTGTATCTCCTACACTAGCACTATTATCCACTTTATCTCCATCGTTTTTCGTACCGACGCCCTGATATCCACTAGGATTGCCGCCTGTTACCTGCTTATCAATGTCAATTGAGTTTTTATCTCCAACAGTGATATCCTGGTCGTTCTTATTAATGATCGCGATAGAACCGCTATTCGTATCAATATACCAATAGCCAACAGACAAAGTCTCACCACTAACAGTGTTATCAATTACAGCCGTAGATGGTGTTGAATCACTACTACCTGTCGCTGTCTCTGATGTTTCAAGGGCATTATTAATAATAGTCTGTTTATTAGCAGTTAATATATTAATGAATTCTTTTTTAGCTGTATCTGTGCTAGGTAAAGAATCTGAATCGACTACATGAATCAGATTTTCGCCACTTCCTTCATCGTGGAAATCCAAATTGCACTTATCCGTATCATCAAGCAATTTATACAAATCAGAATCAGTAGTTACACTTTTCGGCAAATAATACTTACCATCATTATACTTTAAAATTTGATAAGCAGTATAAGTCTTACCACTATTTGCCGGATTAATTGTGATTGAACCTGCGAACGCGGTTGCGCTCATTGCCATTGTGGTGATCACGGCCAAAACCACGATCATTAGCTTTTTCAATGTTTTGCGTTTCATGATTTTTTCCTTTCCCCTTAAATTCGCAAAATAACTTTCCCTTAGATCCGTTCTTTCTTCTGCCGAATCGCCGGCAGCCCTTTTGGATCCATTGATTTGTGCGACCAGGATGGGTGCTTTCGTATTCCCTTCGAAAGCCGACCGTTCCGGCTCACTCATCTATCTGGGCGTTTCTCGGCGTAGTCTTTTTTCTCCGTCGAGTCCAGAGGCATCTATTTCAAAACCTCCTTTCTCTTGCTACGCCTCGATGCAGCGCCCGCTATCAGGGCAGCTCCTGTGAGCAGGAGACCGCCTAATAGGTAAGGTAATGTGCCCGGTCCACCGGATTCCGGGAGCTCAGCTGTTTTGGTGTTGGTTCCCGTTAATGTCAAGTCCCCACCACCACTAATAGTTACATTCGAATCACTTAGCTTGACACCACTTATTGAATCTGCTTCGAATTGATATCCACTTTGTGTATCTTCAGTTATGGTATACGTATGACCGGAATTAAGCGTTACCTTTGTAGTAGTATTTGTCTTAGTAGCTTCAAGTCCAGGTGAAATATACGCTGTTCCTTTCCAGGTATCTTTTCCGGTACCATTTGTTTTGTCCGGATTTTTAATTTTGATCGTCGCAAACGGATGCGCCGTATCACCATCTTGAATCAAATAAAAGGTTACGCTTTCAGGACGATCCTTATTCGTTAATCCGTCATTCCAAGTCTTTTCAATAGTTATTTTCTTCGCCGTTAAAGGAATGTCAGGTATTTCATCCGGTGTTTCCAAGTATTCTTTATAGATAGTAGGATCTGGAGTTACTACCGGATCAGAATCACTGGTCTCATTAATAGTCGTCTTTTGATATTCTACCGTTGCAGTACTATCATTAGTCTCCAAACGGTAATAACGCCTATCACTTATTTCAGTACCAATGTTCGGATCATTCACACCAGCTGTAAAATCACTTATATCCTGTTGTGAAATAAGATTATCTATAGTAGAAGTTGAATCATTAAGTTTTTTTGCTACCTGATCATATGCTTCCTGCTTCGGCCAGACGCGAAGAGTGACTTCATATGAGTATCCATCTTCCAATGTCGGCCCTATTCCATTATCCTTACTGTCATTATAATTTTTGATTGGCTGCCAGGTAATAGTTGTTGTCCCATCCGAATTATTTGTACATGTAGCAGGATAATACTTTACCGGATTGTCTGGATCTGATTTATCCCAAACAAAACCGTTTTCTAAATCCAAATTAACTGACGTATCAACAGTCCCATCTTTCTTGTATTTCACTTTTTTATACACGAATTGATTTCCATCTAACTGTCCATCAACTCCATATGCAGTCAAATTCGTCAATGTATCTTGTATTTTGACATTGCTATAAACATATTTTGATGTTATCTGATTGTAGATATTATTAAATGCCTCACTGATCCCGCTGCTATCTACTTCTTCAAAATAATGATTATCTGGCGTATTAGTTTCTGTCGTATCACTTTCGTTATATGCATAGTTCAAAATGTGCTGCATATTAATATTTTGGCTAGAACCATTTTTACCATACGTCGATATCGTGTAAAACGATGCACCTGAGTCCACGATAGCTTTCGCTTCATCTCTCGCATTCTCATAACATCTTTCAACATTGACTTCTGGTGTGATACTTACCGTTCCATTAGTCTCAAAAGTAGTACCATTATAATAGCCACAAGGTATACCGATCCAACTACTAGAATTTTCTTCATCCTGGCCACTTCCGAAAAGATCATCAGAACTGGATCCATTCACGTAATTCTTATTATATGGACTGTCATTTACAATCAAATGTCTGCTATTATCTAAACTGTAATATTTATTGTTATCAGTGCTTAAATCTGTAGTCAGTCTAAATGTCGGATTTCCATCGGATACGAATATCACATACTGATTTGCTCCACTACGATGTTCTATCTGATTCGCCTTGCGTAAAGCATTCTCCCAGTTCGTACCCGCATCATCAGTAAATGTACGACCTCCAAAGCAAACAAGATGTTCTCCTTCTATTTCACAACTATTAACTACAGTTTTAAATTTATCAATATCTGTTTGATTATATTCTCTGATCCTTGCATGAGTACCATAAGTAATCAGTGATAATGATACTGCATCAGGATGTTCACTATTAAAAGCCTTAAATTTATCAGCAAGTGCGTTTATTGTTTCCTTACCTGCTTCTATTTTCTTTTTACCAGCATTAGTATCTTGTTCATCCATACTCTGTGAGTTATCAAAGATGATCAGTACATCTGCCTTCTGTTCTTTATTAATAACCTTGGAATCTCCAGTTACACTTAACGTCAGATCATATGTACCATCAGATTGGTCAGGATCAGTCGCTTTCCCCTTATGCGCTGTCAATTTTTTATGTGCAACAGGCTTATCTAATATCGTATCGTCCTGATCTTGTTCTTCTTGATTTCCACTCTTTTTCTTCCATTTTGCATAGAGTGTAGTGTCATTTTCAATAGATGTACTATTAAAATCAAAAGGTGTAGTTAATTCAGAATCACTATACCATCCCATGAAATAATAACCATCTCTGGTTGGATCAGCTGGTTTATCTGCCTTGCTTCCTTTTTTGATTGATTGTGTTGCGACCGCGCTGCCGCCATTTGAATCGAATGAAACACTGACAGATGTATCAAAATCGTCAGCAAATATTACATCAGCAGCATTACTTTTTGAGGTAATTCCTCCTTTTAGCTGAGTACCTGTGAAACCAAGAAAATATTTAGTTCCACCATATATGTTGGTTTCCATTGTATACAGTTTAGAACCACTCCAAGTTCCCGACTCAGAAGTAATTACCGGTGCTGTTGTTGACGAAATGGTCCCGGTTTGTGAAGAAGGATCCAGATAAACTTTTGTTGAGTTTGATGCCGTGTAGTAAAGAATAGCTGTTTGAATGCCATTATTACCCATTTGATTTTTCTGTACATACCAATAGTAATCCGCTTCGACAGCATTAACATTTGCTATATTAGCTCCAAACGTTACCGATTTTCTTGTTGCATCATAAGTAACCGGTGTCAAAGTTCCATCATGTTTCAATGCGTAATAGTCGTTGTTATCATTTGTCATTACTATTACGTATCCATGATCACTTCCATCGGTTGCTGGCCATGAGCCATAAGATGCTACAGTGCCAATTATGGAAAAGCTGTCCTGCTTGAAGCTGACGGAAGCAAGATCGTTCGTTCCCTTTTTGTAATTAGTATCAACAGAAAGGACTTCCGGCGTCTCTTTGTCGCCGTCTTTGACGAAGTGGACAGCGTTGATCTTTTCGCTGCCGGCGAGAGCGACTGGGTCGCTATAGGTGATTTGAACGTCGACAGAGGCGCTCGGCTCGATCTTTTTGCCGTCGCTCGTGATCTCCACGTCGAAGAAGCGGGCGAAGGAAATATTACTTCCTGCCTTCAGTGCGTCGCACGCCTTCTCATAATATTCCTGGTACGCGTCGGAACCTTTTGTCAGTTCCTTGACCGTCAGGATCGCGTCCTCCGGGATCTCGGCGTCTTTGCCATAGTTAAGCGTGACCGTGTAGGTGCTGCCCTTCGCGGTCAGGGTTCCGGAAGTGTATTTGTCGTTCTCGGTATTCTGATCGGCATCGGCCGGGGCATCCGAACGGTGGATGCCGGTGTTTTCCTCCGATGCGTCCTTGCTTTCAATATTCGTATTCGATTTGTTCGGCGTATTGACGGCGGCTTCTTTTGTCCCGCCATCATTTGTCTTGTCGATGTTCTTCTGGATCTGGCTGAGCTGAGGCACAGTCGCCTTTGGGGCGGCGGCGTTCGGTGAGTTCACCGATGCCTTCAGCACGATGTTGTCTTCATCGTCCAGTGCCGTGAGGTCTGAGGACTCAGATGATGCGGTCTGCTCGACGCTGGCAGTTCCCAGGTTCAGGCCGTCGACTTTGGCTGCGTTGTTCTGGTCTAAGGTCAGTGCCGGAAGCACCATCGCGTAAGTTGTCGCGAATACAACAACGGCAGCAAGCGCGGTCACGACCTTGTACCAGCGCTTCCTTCCTAGTTGAGTCCGACGGAAGAATGCTAAAATCTTTTCAAGGAATTTCATGGTATGTGTCCCCTTTCAGAGCCTGCGTTCGGCCGGCTTTATTTATCCCCAATTACCGGTTACGCAGTCCCAAACCCTCTGTTTTTCCACAATCCATTGAGTATTAAAGTAACGATTTTTAATTTTGTTTCGGTCAGTGCACCGGTCCGATCCGGCTGAGCGGCCAGATCCGGAACACGATCTTTCCGACGATCTGCTCCTCTGAGACGCATCCGATCGACCGGTTTCGTGAGTCGATCGAGACTTTCCGGTTGTCTCCCATGACGAAGAACTTTCCTTCCGGTACCTGGTAAGGCAGCTGGATGTTTGTCTCGCCGTAGTCCTTGCTCGACAGGTACGGCTCGCTGATCGGCTGCGAGTTGACCGTGACGGTCCCGTCCATGTCGATGTCGACCCAGTCTCCGCTCGTCGCGATGACGCGCTTCACGAGGATGTTGTTGTTGTAGTAAAAAGCGATGATGTCGCCGGTCTCGATGTTCGCGCTTTTGACGGAGAGAACGATGTTCCCGCTGTCCAGTGTGCTGTGCATCGAATGTCCGTAGATCCTCAGGACCGGCAGCAGCAGGACTGCGACCAGTACCGCGATCGCGGCGACGACGACGAGAACGAAGATCGTGCTCCGCACGGTGCCCCGGAAATGGCGGCGTCCGCGTTCCTCGGAGTAGGCTGCTTCGATCTCAGCAGTGGTCGGGAGCTCCCCATGCTCCCATCCCGCTGCCTTAGCCGTGTCCGAACTTTCCTTTCCGACCGGATCTATCGGATCCATGCTGATCCGATCGTTCTCGGAAGCCGCACTCATGGCTCATCCTTTCCGTCCGTGTCATCTTTCTGCGGCTCGATCCGGTTTCGGATGTTGTACACATACAGATCCACGGCCTTCTGGGCTTCTTCAAAGACCCGGGTAAGCTCAAGCGACGCCTCTGCGAGGGATCCTGCTTTCTCCACCTTGATCTCGCGGTCCGCCAGCTTTGCTTTGAGTTCTTCGATTTCTTCCCTTAAGGAATCGATCTCGCGGCTCTGAGCGAGCATGATCTCGAGAAGTTCGCTTCGCTTGAGCTTCTTGAGGCTCTTCTCTTCGGCTTTTCGCGATGCGGCAGATGCATTTTCCTTCGCATCCTTCGGTTCTTGTTCGCTTTTTACGTTTTCAGCAGTAGTTTTCTTCATATATATCTGCAGCGGAAGCAGGCTTCCGATTGCATCCCTTTCTAAAATCTGTCTTACTCGAAATCGCAGCAGATCATCATGCGGTCATCGCCGCGCGTCCGGTAGTACAGCATCAGGTCGCTCTGATCCCTGCTGAAGTCGGAGCTCTCAATGATGTTCACGACTTTATAGCAGTAGGTGATCCCGCTGACATCGGTGAAGCGGACTTTGTTCCCGGGCGTAAGCCTCGCAAGTTCGCTGAAGTGATAGCTCCCTTTGAGACCCCGGATGCGGAAGTGGTTCCGGTCCGGTGTTCCTGTGCTCCGGCACGGCATTTCCTTTAAGTTTCCGTACACGCTTCCGACAGGCCAGGACCGGTGGAGTGCCGGAACGCTCAGGCGGCCGACACACGAGCTTCCTTTGATCTGGATCATCGTCATGAGTTCGCCGTCATCGCCGGAGGTTTCGGATTCATCAGCTTCGGTCTTCGCCATGTCCGCCGCGGTCATTTTCACGCCGGTCTTCGGGATCGCCTTGTCCAGGGCGCTCAGGATCGCCTTGCTTCGGCTGTCATAACGCGCTTCCTGGATGCGGGTCCATGCGAACAGGCAGACGGCTGCGGCAAGCAGCAGGATGCCGATGATCAGGATCACATTCATCAGGGTTTTACGACTTCGTTTCGGTTGTTTCATCATTTATCTTGGTTTTAAGTTCGTTCTTTCTCCTTTTGTCAAAACGCCGGACGGTATCGTCTTTCCTATTCATCATGACGGCGTTTCACAGCGGTCACGATCAGCGCGGCGCCGCATGCTGCCATCACCAGATAGACCCAGGTCATGTTGAACGGATCGCCCGTCCTAGGACTCGCTGTCTTATGCGGCGGATTGGTACTGGTGCTCTTGTGCGGGTTTTCCGGATTGTCCGTCGTTTTCGACGGGTTATCCGGATTGTCCGGTTCCGGCGGTTCAGTATGTGTACCGGAATAGGTATTGGTAATAGTGAAGACGGTCGTATCATCGACTTCATCCTGGATCATCGTATAGGTATAGTTTGTCGGGACCGGATCTTCCACGACGGTCCACGTGCTCTCGCCTTCTTCATCGGTCCACTCGTACATCCAGTTGTTGTCGTCGTTCAGTGTGACCGTATCGTAGAGCTCGCCGTCCTTCATGATCTTGACCGTGACTTCTGTCGGACGGCTGCTGCCGTCGCTGTCACCGGCCCATTCCTTGATCACCCGGTAGTCCTTGCCGCCCGGTGTCTGATGCGGTTCTCCCGGCTGGACCTTGACCTCCGCCGTCACGTTCGATTCCGTGACTGTGACGAGCATCGTCGCTACAATATTCTGTACGCTCGATGACTCCGTCGTATCGACGACGAGGTACATGCCCGGATCCAGTCCGCTGAATGTCGCATTGCGTCCGTCGTCGAACATCGCGCTCGCGGCCGGCTGGATGTCCGGGTTCGCTGTGAGATACGCGTCAAGCGTGCTCGCGACGGCCTGGAGCTCTGAAGATGTCATATCGTTCTGGATTGAGACGCCGGAGTTTTCGAAATCACTCGTTAATGTGATGTTGTTCCCGTCGATATCGGCTACTTTATAGATCGAAACCTGGGTGCTGTATAACGGATCCGTATCTGACGGAACAGTGAGTGTCAGGCTGCAGTTCCCCGCGGCGTTTGCCACGTTCGGAATCATCACCAGAACAAGCGTCAAGACAATAATAAAGACCGCTGAATTTTTCAGCCAGTCTTTTAAAAAACACGTCAGATCATTCGCTTTCATAATACTCCCCAAACATATTACTTTCTGCAGCTGTCCATCCTTTTGCCGGGCCCCAATTCCCATATGGCAGAAATCTGAACAATCTACGTTGAATAAACAGGCTTTCTCACTTAGCCGATAACGCTGAGATCTGAAAGCCCGAATCATTATGTTCAATTATTATTATTGATTCGTTCTTCCTAAATAAATCTTAATATTTATGTTGGTTTTATGTTATCACACCCAACAACGCCATTCAAGATATCCGGGGCAAAAAAGTTGACAAAAACTACATTTTGTAAAATTCTGGAATTTAAGGAAAAATGAACCGCGACAAAAACGGGAGATAAACGGTAACAAAATTATAGGTAATTATACAAGGGATATGGCCCCATCTGATGTCCCCTATTGTCCATCCGGACATTTCCGCCGGGGAAAAAGGAGATCTGGGAATAAAAAAAGGAAGCTGCATCCGGCTCGCACAGCTTCCGTGAACGATCAGTTTATCATGGTCATCTGCCGCCTTTTTTTCCTCAGCTTCGCGCTGTACAGGAGCGCGTCCGCTCCGGCGATCAGGTCTTTCTCCTGTACTCTCGGTGTATTGCAGAGCGCCCACCCCGCGCTGACCGTGACTTTCATCGTCACGTCATCTTCCGGTGTCATCTCCGGCATCTCATCATCCAGACGATCCAGGAATTCCGAAATGGAGCCGATTCCGTTCGCCGGGATCATCATCATGAATTCATCGCCGCCCCAGCGCGCTGCGAACGAGCGGCCGCGGATGTCCGCGATCCTGTTGAGCGCGTCCGCGACAGCCTTCAGCACCTCGTCCCCGTACAGATGGCCGTAGGTATCGTTGATCTCCTTAAAGGAATCGATGTCCAGCATGATCAGATAAAACGCGTTGTACTCACCCGCCCTGCCGATCGCTTCGTTCAGAAGGTGGTCCGCCTGACGCCGGTTGTACAGCCCCGTCAGCGCGTCGTTATAGATCTCCGCTCTCTGCAGGTTGATGAAAATGAGGAGATACGCCGTGAAGCACGCGATCGCGACGATCGCCGTGTTCGGTATGAATTCATCGACCATATACGCACCGATCGGGATGCAGACGTAGAAGATCATCGTCCTGCATTCATGCCGCTCTTCCTTCGACGTGACATGGGTCAGCACCCAGATTACGTGGATCAGAACGAGCACGCCGTACCCCGCAGAGAAACCGTTCGCCACGAGATAGAGCGGCCCGTGATAGAACACGCCGTCCTTCACATAGAACACGCAGCCGTTGCTGAACGAAATGAGATGGAGGATGATCTCCGCAACGACCGGCAGCACCGTGAGAATAGAAAACCAGAGCCGGTCCTGATACTTCTGTTTCAGGCGCAGCTCACAGTACTGGAACCAGAAGTACGTCATGAACGCGATAAAGATCATGCCTGCCGCGTTCATAAAGATCGTCACGTGGATATCGATCGCGTCGATGTGTGTCCCGAGCATCCAGATCGTGTCCGTCACCAGGTATCCGGCAAAACTCAGCTGGATCGATCGGAAGGTGCGGACTTCGGCTTCATTTCCGATCTCAAGTGACGTCATCATCGCGATGATGAGCGCGTAGATCAGACACCCGATATTCACAATCATGTAGTTGATGATCGACGGATCCAATAAAATGCCCCCTTGTACACAAATTAATATCAATCCTATTATACTACAAAACCAAATCTGGAAAAAGATAACATTGCGATTGATGGGCAATTGTGTAAACTTTAACAATACACTTGTTAACAATGACCAAAGCGAGGTCCGTTATCTATCCCTGTGCTTCCGCCTTCCGGTTCGCGGCGTTCAGAGCCAGCCAGAACGCGAGCGCGATGACCGCGAAGATCAGGAGCGCGATAAAGTTGCTGTGATACGACCCGTGTGCCTGCTCCAGGAGCCGCGCGGAGATCAGCGGCCCGAGGAACGCCGCCGGGAGCAGCGACATCGTGGACAAAGGGTGATTCCGGACGAAATACCGGCTCCCGAACGTCTTGTTGATGAACGTTGCGAGGACGGCCGGCATGCCGCCGTATGCGGTCCCGGCTGAGACAAGGCCGAGGACGATGAAGATCAATGAGGCTACCGCGTTTCCTGCGATCAGCAGGATCCCCGCGAGCAGCATCAGCCCGATGTTCGTCAGCATCGCCGCCTTCTGTCCGCTTTTGTCGTAGATCATGCCGGCGATCACCCGTCCCGCGCCGTTGAAGATCGAGATGATCATCCCGAGGATCGCGGTGCCTCCGTACGCGACGGAAATGTTCGCGGCGCTGTTGATGACCATGAGGCCCGCGGCGTTCAGCATGACCGCGAGGAAAAACACGAACCAGAAGCGAGCGGTACAGAGCATCTCGCCCGGCGAGTAATCACGTTTGACAGAGGATTGTGCCTGCGAGAGAGCGGCTGTTTCCGAAGCGTCCGCTGCGGATCCTTTTGTCTTCTCTGCGGATGCTCCGCCGTCCTGTGGGAAATCTCTCATGATCACAACGCCGAGGACCATGACGATCCCCGCCGCGATCGCGATAACCCGGAACGCCCTCAGCAGACCCATCGAGGAGATGAGCCGGCTCGCGACGCTCCCCAGGATCAGACCGCCGAAGCCGAATCCCATGAGCAGCGTGCCGTTGCAGAGGCCGACCTTGTCCGGGAACCACTTCGTCGTCGAAGTGATGACCGCGTTATATCCGATCCCGACGCCGCCGCCGGCGAACACGCCGTAGAAAATGTAAAGCAGGATCAGACTCGACCCTGGCTTTGCCGGATCCAGGAGCGAGACAGCAAAAAATCCGATCAGAAGGCAGGCCGCTGCGATCCCGAGCCTCACCTTCACGCCGAAGCGCCGCCCGAGCTCACCGCCCAGGAAGCCGCCGAGGCAGAAGCAGATGATCGAGATCGTGAACGTCATCGAGATCTGTGAGACGGTCCAGCTCGGAAAAAGTTCGCTGAACGGGTCGCGGAACAGCGACCAGGCGTAGATCAGCCCGAGAAAAAGCAGGACGATCGTGCCCATGATGAGATACAGCCATCTGTTTTTCGTCGTTTCCATAATCACTCCTGTTCTCCGACGCCGAGCGCGATGAGCGCCGCCCCGATCGCGCCGCAGAGCTGCGCTTCCTCCGGGACATGGACCTTCGCCCCCAGCTTCTCTTCCAGCGCCTTCACGACGCCCTCATTCTGGGCGACACCGCCCGTCATGATGTATTCCGGCTCCCCGCCGAGGCGCTTCGTGAGCGACACCGTCTTCCCTGCCACCGCCTTGTTCAGGCCGTGGATGATGTCCTGCGGCAGCGCGTTGTCCGCGACGAGCGACACGACCTCGCTTTCCGCGAACACCGTGCACATGCTCGAGATCGTGATATCGTTTTTCCAGTCGAGCCCCTTCCGGCTGAGCTCGTCGAGATCCATGTGGAGCGTCCTGGCCATCATGTCGAGAAAACGCCCCGTCCCGGCTGCGCACTTGTCGTTCATCACGAAATTCAGCACGTGGCCCGTCTCGTCGATCCGGATCACCTTAGAGTCCTGACCGCCGATGTCGATCACCGTCCGCGCCGCCGGGTACAAAAAATTCGCGCCCCGCGCATGGCAGGTGATCTCTGTTACCGAATTATCCGAAAGCCCGGTCGTTTCCCGTCCGTAGCCTGTCGTAACGAGCGCGTCAAGATCCTCCTCCCGGCAGTCCGCCTGATCGAGCGCCTTCGAAAGCGCTTCTTCCGCGCCCCTTGCAGCGCCCGCTCCCGTCGCGACGATCGCCGATCCCAGGATCTTCCCGTCCGCGTTCATCACGACCGCGTCCGTACTCGTGGACCCGCTGTCCACTCCGGCCGCGAGTTCGATTTTCCCATTCATCTTCCGTCCCTCGTTTCTTTTCACATTCAGCGTCTCCGCGAACGCGTCGAGCCGCGTCGCGATCTGCCCTTGGCTCTGCCGGGTGCCGTCCGTTTCGATCTTGAGTAGCGGGATCCCCTCGCCTTTCACGTCATGATAAAAAAAACTGTAGTAGTCGCAGAATTTCACTGTGTGAAGGATCATCCCCACGGCGTCCTCCGGGACCGGTTCCTTCCTCCGCTCAAGCATCCTCATGCACGGATTCTCCTGGCGCAGAAGCGCCTCGGAATAATATCGAAAAAAAGAATCCTCATCTGTCACCGGCCCGGTCGGCGGGTTCAGCGAGCGGTTCCCCGAGCAGGTGTCGTCCGTGACAGGAAGGTCAAAACGCCGCGAGACCTCCTCCATGAGGAGCTTCCCCGCATGCGCACCCGACACACTGACGTGGCGCCCGCTGACCTGCGATTCCGCGGCTTCCTTCCGGCCGCGTTCCCACGCCTCGGCTGCCTTTTGTCCGTCGAACTCGTCCCCGGAGTATTCCCTCCAAGCCTCGGCGAGATGCCGGAGCGACCGCTCGAACAGGCGGATCTCCCGCTCTCCGGTCTTGTGCGGGAACGACAAAAGGTACAGGAAGTCGACGGTCCCTTCTTTTTTCATCACGTCGTAGACGCGCCGCATCACGTCGCAGCAGTCGGTCAGGACCAGCGCCCGGACGGGCGATTCGTGCACCGCCTCGAGGATCCCTTTGCCGAAGCCGCAGAGGTTCGGATGCGCGCAGGCGTCGGCGCAGTCGAAATCGGTCGGCACCGGATCGAGCCGGCGGCACTCTGCCCCGAATCCTTCGAACAGCTCGGTCGGCACGTATTTACAGGCATAATAAATGATATGTTCTGCCATGTCAGTCTCTTCTCTCTTTCAGCATCTCCAGAAACGCGCTGAGCCGCGTCGCGATCTGGCCGTCTGAGGAGTTGTTTTCGTCGCAGCCGTCGCCGTTCAGGATCAGCGTCGGAAAACCGGCGTCCTCCAGCGCGTCCTTGAATACGGCGGAAAGGCCCATCGTCTGCTTGCAGCCCCAGTGGCAGAACACGATCGCGCCGTCCGCGTCGAGTTTTTCCGCCATGTCGACCGCCGCCCGGATGCGCCGCTCGCCGTTCCCGTTGAACGTGCTCTCTGTCAGGCGCCGTGCCATGCTCTCGTACGGGTGCTCCGGATCCATCGGGATCAGGCTGTCCCAGTTCATGTCGCAGCCGATGATCTGCGCGTCCTCGCTGAGGTTGAACGTTTCCCGGATCGGCGGCTGCCAGTTCGGGATCGTGTGGATCCAGAGGATGCGGGCGCCGCGGCCGTCCGCCTTCGGCGCGTTTTGGAAATCACGCTTCAATAACTGCGTATACGTCTCGGCTTCTTTTGTCCCCAGCCCGATGTGCGTAACGTAGACCTCATAGAGCTCGGACGCGATGTCTCCCGCGAGCCAGCGGTCCCTGCGGTACGGCTGCGTCTCGATCAGGTTCTCGATCGTACGGCCGGAGCAGGCGATCTGCTCTTTCAGTTTCTGTTCGTCAAAAAGCTTCCCGGTTTGATCTTCCAGGAACGTCTTAAGTTCGCGCAGCTGATCCGCCACGTACCTTGTGCTCTCTTCGCCGCTTTCCGACGGCACGTCAAGGTAGAACTGCGGGATCCCGTAATGGTCGGACAGCGCCCGGAACGTCAGGTTGTTCGCGTCGCAGATCAGCGACGTGTTCACGATCGCCGCCGGCTTCGGCATGACGCCGCTGTACGCGCTCCCGAGCAGCACCTTGTGGTACGAACAGTAGGTCTCGGCGATCCCTTCATTCTCCGCCGCTTCGACGAACGCCTTCTCCGCATGCGCGCCATTGATGAAGCACGAAAAAAGCTCTGCGCAGAGCGACCGGATCCCCATCACCTGGAGCATCTCGCAGGGCATAAAAACGCTGGTCAGTGCGGCCCGGTCGGAATGCGTCAGCATGTCGATCACGATGTCATTGAGAAGGCTCGCGATGTACTGGCGGCTCTCCGGCAGCTCAGGGTTCGGCCGATGATCCAGCTTCAGTCCGAATGCGCAAAACCCCGCGATGAGCATCTTCCGACTCAGCGCCGGGTGCTTCGGCACATTTTTATCTACAAAATCACCAAATTTATATACGATATCCTGCATCCAAAACCCCTTTCACAGTTAGATTTCATTTTACCATAGATTTTCCAGGAAAGGAAACTTGTGGGCAAGGTTTGACCCTGGTCAAAAAAGATCCGGGAGGAGCCGAAGCTCCTCCCGAGTGAGATGAAATTTATGTTGGCAGCTGTTACTTTATTACTATGTTTCTTCCGCGTCGTCTGCTATGGCCTGGGGCCACGCAGTTTTGGCGCGCTTCCGCACGATGGGCTTCTATTTCCGCGCGGATCGTCTTCCCGTTGGCAGTCCGATGTTTCGGCGTTTCAGCGCTCCGGTATGAAGGACTTCTTCACTTTGCGGATCGGCTTCGCACCGTTGGGCCGTTGTTTCAGCGCTCCGGCGCTTCTGTTCAGCGGCGGTCCGCCCTGTGTCTTCTGACCAGGATGACAGCCGTCCCGGATGCTGCCAGGAGGATAACCAACCAGAGCCCGAGATCCGTCGGATCGCCTGTCCTGACCCCGCCCCCGGCGTTTACACCGGTTCCGCCGGCACTGCTTCCGCCATCCGGATGCGTTGTCGTGTCGGACGCGGTCGGCTTGTCCGGCTTCATCGGATTATCCGGCTCGTCCGGTTCATCCGGTTCGTCTGGACTTTCCGGGGTCGTATAGGTGTTAACAAACGAATACTCCGCTTCCGTCACGACAACCCCGTCCTTCGTGATCGTCCGTGTGCTGTAAAGATTCCCGCCGCTCTCCGTCACGACATAGGTGACCAGATATTCCGAGCTGTCGTACTCATAGTTCGCAGCGCCGGTGTCGACTTCCGTAATCTTATATACGTAGGTCCCCGGAGCGGTAAACGTAAACGTTCCGAACTCAGACGAGCCGCTCCCGACGATCGTCGTCGTGACAGTCTGCTCGCTGACACCGCCCGGCATCGGCATGGAGGTCATGCCTGACGGGAGTGTACTCATCTCCGGCTGCGCACTCAGCGAAAAGGTGAACGTTTCATCTGTTGTCGGCGTGTCTCCGGAAATCGTTTTTCTGACCGGCGGATCGTTCACCGTGATCGGCGTCGGAGTCGAAGGAGTCGTCGGTTCCGGTTCTCCCCACTTCGCATAAAGCGTGAGATCTCCGGTGACCGGAGTATTGAAATCGTATTCCTCAGTAAGGTCGGAGTCCTTGAACCAGCCCTTGAAGACATAGCCTGACTTCGTCGGATCAGCCGGCTTCACGACCTTTTCGTTATAGTTCACGGTCTGATTTGCGACAGCGGTCCCGCCGTTGCTTTCGAATTTTACTGTGTACTGGTTGATCTTCCAGTTGGCCTTGTAACTGAGTTTGCCATGCGTAAGTCTATTAACCTGTACCGATTTCTGAGGCTCTGCCCCGTTGCTTCCGGTCCATCCGAGGAATTCATAACCTGTCTTGGTCGGGTTTGTCAGTGTGAACTCATCATAACAATTATAGGAAGCAGGATTCGATCCGCTATCATACAGGCCTCCGTCCAGATCATACTCGATCGCATAGCCAATCATCAGTAATCTTAGCGAATTACATTTTGTTATCACATAGTCCGGGTCATCTGAAAAGAAGCGAGGAAGCGCATTCACATAGTTGTTAGATGATGTTTCGCTTTCATTCGCTGTAACATAAAGATCTGTTGCCGGATTATTCGTGGAAGCCGGATTTTGTACGCCTACCCCGATTTCAGCATCTTCCGTTAATCCGTCACCAAGGTTCAATTGATTCGAGTTCGGAAGAAAGCAATTGTCAGTTTTTTCATTCAATCCTGTATTTCCTGTGATCCGAACGGATCCGGAGACTGTTGCCGAATTATTCGTTACGTAAAATCCTCCGCCATTATTTCCGGCGGAACAACTTTCTACGCTACTATCCGTAATTTTAATGGTACTAGTGTCACCACCATTTGATTTATAGATACCGCCACCGTATGCAGACGCCGTACATCCTGAAATCGTTGTACCTATTATCTCTACATTACCACTTGAAGCTGGATCATAAAGACCTCCGCCGTTGAAAGCTGCGGTACAATTATTGATCTTAACTGAATTCAGCGTCAAATTCCCTTCAGCGGAAATTCCACCGCCGGCAGTTTTAGCGCTGCAATTATCTATCACGACATTTGTCAGTGTGGACGTATTAGAGGCATCCGCAGCGAAGCCTCCCCCGGTTGCGGAAGTGCAGTTACTGATATTTACATTGTTTATTGCTGCATTTCCTTTTACATAAATACCCCCACCGTTATTTTCAGAGCCGCAGCCGCTGATCTTCGCAGTGCTGTCTTCCGGCGATGTCAGTGTACCGTCTGAATCGACATAGATTCCGCCACCGGAGCCGCCGACCCAAGCATAGTGTTCGGATTTATTTACATTACAGTCAGATATTTCTCCGCCGTTCATTGTAAAAGAACCGTTTGCATCCACATATACACCGCCTCCACTCAGTGCGGTGCATTTTGTTATCTTTCCGCCGCTCATTGTGAAGGAACCTTTAACGAAAACGCCTCCGCCATTACCATTGCCGGAATTACTGCCCTCCACGGCTTCGCAGTTTTCACCGATAACGCCGTCCGTCATACTGAATGTTCCGCCTGCAAGATACACGCCGCCACCAGTACCTCCATTCTTAGAACCACTGGCTGTGCAGTTGCTGATGCGGCCACCATTCATATTGAATGTGCCGGCTTTCATATAAACACCGCCGCCATAACTCGTTCTAGAATTATTGGCTCCGACAGCGCTGCAGCTATCGATCACTCCGTTTATTATCGTAAAAGTCCCGCTGTTAACATAGACTCCGCCGCCCATAGCCTGATTATTTCTTCCGCCCTGTGCCGTGCACTTATAGATCGTGCCGCTCTCAAAAGTAAAGGTTCCGGAATCAAGGTAAACACCACTGCCCAGCCGGGGCCCCGTCGTATTCCCTGTTATCTTCCCCGTTCCCGCTGTGCTGCTGTCTTTGATCGTCAGATTTCCATCATTGACGACTTTGAAAGCGCTTTTTCCGCTCGGAGCTGTTACTGTGTATCCGTTCAGATCGACTGTCACTTCTCCGTTAGGGACATTCAGTGTGTCTTGTAAAGTTATGTTACCTGTCAGCGTATATGTCGTACCGGCAGTTAAATTCCCCGATTTCGGAATCGTGTCTGCTGAAGCATCCTCCGTCACTGCGAACATGACGAAAAAGATGACGCCGAAACAGAGAATCGCGAAAAGTATGCCTCTGTTGATCCGTTCTTTCATAATATAAATCCCCTTTAAGTTTTACTGAATATTAACGATTGTTCAAGTCGCACCTTTAATCGCTTGATTATATGATAATTTATTCGTTATTTTCTGTCAACTTTACAGGATAGTTTTTTGATATTTCAACAAACGTCCAACTCGATTTAGTCAAAATTCGTTCTGAAATCGCGATCCAAATAAAAAAAGTGGCCGACCTGCCACTATAAAAAACATCACATCAAAAAAGCGCCTCACCTTTTGTTGTACTTCCGGGCAAACTCTTTGAAATCGACGTCGTCCAGGATCTTTTTTGCGGAAGCTTCCTGAAAAAACTTTTTGTCGGTCGTGACCGTCGCGCTGACCTCCATCCCGTCAAGGACCATTGTCTTGGACATCGTGATGAGGTATGGCATATCATCGTCCGTATCCGTTCTGGAGTAATAGACATCCTCTGCGCCCGGCACTTTGTCGGCTTCCCAGGTCCGGTCGCCGTTCGTGATTTGGAATTTGAACCCGTTCACAACATAGTCCGGTTCATCAGAAGTGTCCCGGAGTTCTACAGAAAAATAAGCGGTACTGTTCTTCGGAAAAAGTGCTGTGTACGAGCGCACGTTTTTCTCTTCTTCTGGGTCGTAGTACGGATCGTTCGGATCGGGTTTATCGTAGTTCCAGCTTCGGCTCAGAGCATAATGAAGGCCTTGGTATTCGCACGTCTTCATGTTGTCTGCGTAAGCGATGCGGTGCAGCGCGTTCCGGAGATAGATTTCGTGCGCGCCGAGTCCGATAAGGGCCAGAGCGGTTATCAGGAGCAGCGCGATCACGCTTTTTTTCTTGAAGAATTTCTGTATTTTGTTCCAGGCGGGTTCCTGTGCATTTGGAGCGTCCGGCTGATCTGCAGGTTCCTTTGAAGCGCCGCCTGCTTTGTCTGCCGGTTTCTTCTCTGCTTCTGCCTTGCGGCCGGGAGTCTCCTTCGATGCGCCGGTCGCCTTATCTTCAGACTTTTTCGCACTGCCGGACGAATTCTCATGCCCAGGTTTCGGTTCCATACTGAAAATATCCGCTTCCGCCTCAGATGGCGCCCCGTCCCAGTCGTCTTCGTCCGAAAGCACGAGATCGTCCTCATCGATGTCGTCATCCCGCAGGAGATCATTCCCGTAACTGTCCATGAACTGCCCGAGGTCGCTCGCCCGCTCCAGCGGATCGAGGTGTCCGTCGTGATCGAAATCGAACCCGCTTCCGAAAAATCCTTTTTCGTCCATTTTACCGCTCTTTCTTCTGCCCCTTTACCATAAATTATAGGGAAAAAAGAATAAGAGTCAATCTTTACCCGAGGGCGATCCGCGAAGATAACCGGGATTTATTATTCAATCCTTCTTCTCCTTTTTCTCCCGGATTCTTTTTTTCAGCTCCTCCACAAGATCGCCGTACTGCTCATGCGAAAGCGTCGGGAACGCCCGGAGCAGACGCCCGGTCCCGAATGCGGCGTGGCCGGACAGATCCGCCATGAGTTCTTCCGCCCGCTCTTCCAGTCTGCGGCGGTACTCCTCTACCTCGTGCTCGCGTTTTGCCTTCGCTTCCACGCTTTTCAGCTCCAGCTGCTCTCTCGCGTCCTGCGCCCGCTCCGTAAATTCCGTTTTGGCGAGCGATGCCTGCACCTGCCCTTCCTGGACATGCTGCGCGGTGCTGATCGAAGTGTTCGCGAGGAAATCCGTCAGCTTGTCGCTCGGCGCCCGCATCAGCTGGCGCACGCGGTCCAGTTCCTTCAGCTTTTTGTTCAGGCCGGACGCCGTCGAGACCGTGACGATCAGGTCGCCAGCGTAAAGCACGTACAGCACCGCCATGATCGGCCAGCCGTACTCCGTCGGGATCGAGCCGGCTGTACTGTCCGACAGCATCGGGTGGACGACCTTCACGACGAGCACGATGGCGAGGCCCCAGATGATGCTGAACTCCGGACAGATATATCCGTTCAGGTTCATCGGCTTATTGCTGTAGTCCCACCAGCGTGCGTGGAACAGCCGGTCGAGCGCCCAGCCCGCGATGAGCTCCACGACCGTCGAAAGCACGAACCCGAACACGAACAGCAGGAGCGCGTTCATCTGCGTCACATCCGCCTGGGCATCCGCGTGCATCGAAACGGCGTTCCCGGCGGCCAGGACCGCGAGCATCCCGAATCCGTAGACCGGGCAGATCGGCCCGTTCAGGAAGCCGCGATTCACGATCTTGCCGAGCGTGACGGCATGATAGACGACTTCCACGACCCAGCCGAGGAAGCTGTACAAAAGAAAAAACATGCAGATCTGGTAGTATGTCAATCCCGCTATCATAGGTCTCCCTTTGGTTGATTGGAAAAAATGATCCCAGCAAAGTGGATCCGACGGCAATATCGCCATTATACCAGCTACCGAAGGAAAAATCAGCAGGCACTTTCACCGGGCCCCGTCCTCTTTTCCCATTTATTGTAAATCGAACAAGGCCGTTTGTTTATAATTTCCTGAAACGATTTATGTTGCTCGCTAATTGACGAAAACAACAACCAAATTTATCCTTTTGTATAAATAGTTAAGGAATTGTTGAATAGAGGGAGTTTAGAATGATCATTACAAAGCATCGAAGTCTACTACTGAAAATACTTTTTTTCCTCGGCATCCTGCTTGCCGTCTGGCTGTCGCCTCTCATTGGCCGCTCTACTGCATCCGCAGCGGAGATCTCAAGCGATGTCGTCACTTCGATCACCGCGAACAAAACAACAGTCTACAGCTGGAACGACCTGACCGTCACGGTCAATTTTTCTGAGGACAATGCGGACGGAACCGTAAAGCACGACATCAAAAGCGGCGATACCATCACGGTGAGCTGGCCATCTGACGGCGATCACGCTTATTTCAAAGGCTACAAGGCGAAACATGATCTCACGTTTATACCGGAGGGATCCACGGAAGCTGTGACCGTCGGAACGGCCGAGATTACTGAGAGCGGCGCGGTCATCAAATTTAACAGTGAAGTGGAAAAATACCGTCACGTCAAGGGCTCTGCCTATTTTACGCTGCAGGCGAGAGCAGGAAGCTCTGTGGAGCCAGGTGATTCAGAAGATGCCGACATCACCTCCGGGAGCACGACGCTCACAGTTACTGTCAAAAGAGGATCCGGGGTCGGTCCTACCGGACCGTTCGATAAGAGCGGCGGCTGGCAGGACAGCATCCTGAGATGGGGATTCTTTATCAATCTTCAGTACTCAGATGACTTCAAGGACACGATCACCGTGACCGATACCCTCCCGGAAGGTGTCACATATAAGCCGGGCACGATTGCTTACAGGTACTATTATCAAGATGATAACGGGAATGTGATAGGAAGCAACTGGGACGGACAGAAAAAACTGAAAAGCGAATTCGGTGCGACCGTGAGCTATGACGAATCGAGCCGGACGTTGACGATCTCCATCCCTGCCGATAAAGTGACGCAGCACGAAATCGAGGGAGTCGGCACGAAACCGGTCCGCCTGGTCATCTACTTCTCAACGGATTATGACACCAGCAAATATCAGGGTGGAGACACAGTTGATAATACTGCGACCATGACATACTCTACCGAAGAAGGTCAGTCAGGATCGAGCGAAGCGCAGGATACCAGCAGGATTCAGATCCCTTCATCCGGCGCAGAAGTCAGCGGCGTGGAGCCGGGAACGATCCAGCTTACGAAGGTCGTCACAGGAACGACAACGGTCATACCGAGCGTCACCTTCCGCCTGTACAAGCTGAGCGGCGAAAACGGAAGCCGTGTTTCCGGCTGGTATCATACATCGGACGGGTCGTCCGCCGACTATGTCGATATCGTTACGAATTCAGAAGGGATCGCTGAGATCAATGATCTGGATCCCGGATTTTATGAGCTGGAAGAAACCAACGCTCCGGACTGGGTCGTCAAGTCGTCTGAGACCATCAAGGTCCATCTGACGAGCACAGAAGGCTACCAGCGGACCGTCAATAACAGCGTCAAGACCGGCACCATCACCGCGACAAAATCCTGGATCAATTCCGATTCCACGATCGACAGCACGGAGCATCCGACGATCTGGTTCAAGCTGTACCGCTCCGTCAACGGAGGAGATCCGGCGGAAGTCACAGGCGCGGAACTTAAGGAACTGACGAACGGCACGACATCCGTTTCATGGGCCGGCCTTCCGCTGTATGATAATTCCGGAAATCTGTACACCTATTCGGTGAAAGAAGTCGATTCCGAAGGAAACGACTACACGCCGGACGGATATGTAAAGATCGAGGACGGCCTCACCGTGACCAATACGAAGCAGCCGGATACGCATACGGACACTCCGGATACGCCAGACACTCCGGACACCCCGGATACTCCGGATACCACGGATAATACGAGCATCCACAAAACACCGGACACGACAGATGAGACGACGGACACCAATTCTGTCCATAAGACGGCTGAGAAAAACAAAGAGATTCCGTCCCGCTCCCCTAGGACCGGCGATGCGGAGAACCTCGCACTGTATGCCGTCCTGATTCTGGGCGCTGCCGGAACGCTCTTTATCCTCCGGAAGAGAAAAAAGAACCGTTAATTTCAATTGATTAAACCAACATCCATATTTCAGGCGTCTCATCCGAGGCGCCTTTTTTTCACTCTTATCTCATACTATGGTATAATGAGTTTATTATACGCTGACGCCGGAAGATCCGGATGACCCGGAACAGACAGGAGATCACTTGAAAAGAAGAAGGATAACAAAACTGAACGGGTTTGAACTGATCGCGATCCATCTGCTCGTGCTCGCCTTTTTTCTGGATCAGCTCGACAGAACCAGGCTTGTTCCATCCGGCCCATGGTGGGATCTGAGCGCGACACTGATCCTGATCTTCCTCGCGATCTGCTGGGGCTTCTCTCTCCATCACCGGATCGTGCAGGTCCAGGCCGGAATATATCTTCAGATCGTCGCGGCGCTGATCATCTTCTGGTACACCATTCGTACCATCAGATGGCGTCTCACGCCGGCTTCCGAATGGGAAGGCATCCCGCAGATCCCGGTGAGCGATTCCCTGTATCCGCTGCTGAACCGCGCGCTCTGGTATATCTATTATGCCCCGATGATGCTGATCCCGACGCTCGTCGTCCTTGTGGCGATCTCCATCGGCCGGCCGGCAGACTACCGCCTGCCGAAACTCTCCTGGCTCTATATTGCTTTCAATATCGGGCTGATCGTTTTCGTGCTCACGAACGACTTTCATCAGAAGGTCTTTATTTTCCCCGAGAACAAGGCCGCGTGGTCCGATTCCAACTTTATGTACGGGAAGGGATTTGTTTTCTATGTCGTCTGCCTCAGCCTCTCCTATGTGCTCCTGTTCGCGATACTCACCGTGCGCTGCAGGATCCCGGGGAACTCAAAGAAGATCCTCATACCATCCGCGCTGACGCTCGGACTGGTCCTTTATATCTATGTGTACTATAAAGTCGGAGGCGTCCGGATGGTCTTCGCGTTCCAGGATCTCACCGCGATGTTCTGCATCTTTTATGTGCTCATCATCGAAAGCTGCATCCGTCTCGGCTTCATCCAGTCGAACTCGCATTACTGGGAGCTGTTCCACTCGATCAAGAGGCTGCCGATCCTGATCACCGACCGGGACTTCCAAGTGCGCTACCGGACCGGGCCCGATGTCTCTCTCTCAGTGGACAAAATGAAACTTGCCGAAAAGGATCCGCTCGTGATCGAATACGGAAAAATCCTGCACAGCAGCCCGATCCGCTCAGGACACGCAGTGTGGATCGAAGACCAGACGGAACTGTTCCACCTGCGGGAAGAACTCCGATCGATCCAGGAAGAGCTGAAAGACCGGAACGAGATGCTCCGCTTATCCTATGAAAAGGAAAAAGAATACCACGCGACGCAGGAGCAGATCCGTTTGTACGGCATCCTGCTGAACGGGACCCGGGTCCAGAACGATAAGATCCGCCTTCTCCTGCAGCGCTACCGCCGGTCTGAAGATCCGGAAGAAAAAGCCACGATCCTGCGGGAGATCACCGTCCTCGGGAGCTATATCAAACGCCGGAAAGACTTTTACCTGTCGATCGACAGCGCGGCCGTCATCCCGGTCCAGAAACTGAGAAACGCACTCGCGGAATCCTACCATTCACTGTCGCTCCTCGGCGTCCACGGGGCGTATTTTGTCGGGATCGATCAGGAATCGATCAACGGGAACATCCTGACCCGCGCGTATGATTTCTTTGAAGACGCGGTCGAAGTTTCGATGGAGACGCTGAGGAACATCAGCATCCGTGTCGCCGAGATCAGCGGGACCCTCAGAGCCGGGATCCTCGCTGACGGAGACGGTGATTTTTCCGTTCTGAAGAAAAAGTACCCGGACGCGTACATCCGGAAGCACGAAGACGGGACCGATCTGATACTCAATCTGAAAGAAGGTGCAGACTGATGAAGTACGACCCCATTTACACCTGGTTCCGTTCATCACCGGATGCTGTAAAGGAAACCGTCGATACGCTCCCGATCGGGCTCTGCTTCTTCGATCCGGCCGGCCGCGTCACGCTCTGCAACCGCACGATGGGTGAACTTTCCATCACGCTGATCGGAAGCTTTCCGCAGACAGCAGGCGAACTGAAAAAAGCGATCAAGGCGCTCGGCCCGGACAGCGAGATCCGTCTCATCCAGGAAAACCCACTGCTCTATCAGTTCCCGGACGACCGGATCTGGCAGTTTTTCATCGAAGACATCCAGGAAGGCTATCGCCTGGTGTCCGCGTTCGATGTCACCCGCACCCATGAGATCAACGATTCCATCCGGAAGGAAAACGAAAAACTGGAGTCCGTCCAGACCGAACTCCAGCAGCTGTTACGCACTCTTCCGGACCGCGTCAGGGAAAAAGAGGTCCTGGAACTGAAAATGCGGATCCACGACAACATCGGATCCAGCCTCCTCGCGATCTCCAACATCATCCAGCACCCGGAGAGCGGCAGCCTGGAGGAACAGCTTTCCATCCTGGAAGACGCTGTCAGCTACCTCTCGGACGACCGCACGACGGAGACGGACACCTTCGAGGAAGCGATGCAGAAGGCGTCCGCGATTCAGGTCAGCCTGATCCTTCAGGGCAGCCTCCCGGAAAACCAGGAGACCGAAAGCCTGATCGCTGCCGCGGCGAGAGAGTGCGCGAGCAACTGCGTCCGCCACGCCGGCGGCGATGAAGTCATCGTCAGGACCAGCGAGCATGACGGGATCACACACGTGGTCATCACGAACAACGGTCTTCCGCCGGAAAAAGAGATCAAGGAAGGAAGCGGCCTTTCGAATCTGAGAGGACGCGTGGAAGCCTTTGGCGGCGAAATGACGATCTCCTCCCGCCCTGTTTTCGCACTGACGCTGGATCTACCGAACGATCCGCGGCCGTTTTGATGCGTTATTCTCACGAGCAGCCCCGGCCGCTTTGATGCGTTTTTTCCTAAAAAAAGCGCTCGGGCTGTTTGATGAAAGGATCCCCCCGAGCGGAATTAAGACGTTTTGATCTTTTGTTGAACGGAGCATCACCCGGAATATTTCCGTGACAGCCGGAGATACCCGATCAGAAGATGCAAATCGACCGCAAACAGAATCAGCAGGAACGCACCTCCAAGGATGATCCCTGTTAAATTTCCTCGCGACACGAATTCCAGAACATAGAGAACAAGCAGCACCAGCAGAATGATCAGACACGGGATGTACCTCGCCATCGCCGTTTTTTTCACCATCTGCATCCGGGAGACATCGTCACTGAAGATCTCATTCTCCGAAGGCTTTTCCGACGTTTCTTTCCAGAAATACATCCAGCTGTTCGCGCCCTGCAGAAAAGACCATCCGTAATCCTCCGCCATCCGGATGTATGACTCGCTGTCCTCGTTTTCCGGACGGAATTCAAGCCGGTACGTCACATCCTTCGGTTCGACCTTCTCGAACGTATACATATACGGGAAACCGGCGGACACCAGTTTCCAGCCTTTGAGATACATCTCGTGCAGCCATTGTTCTTCCGCTTCATAATCGGTCAGCAGGTAGCTTTTGAACACCGTCTTCGTCATTTCGCGTCCTCCTCTATGATCCGATAGAGATGCCGGATCCTCTCCTTCTCGGTTCGGAGAACTTCCTCCCCGGTTTCCGTGATCCGATAATATTTGCGTTTATTTTCCGTTCTCGTCTTCGTGATGAGACCGTCCCGCTCCATCTTCGACAGCGTGCCGTACATGGTCCCCGGGCCGATCGAGACGTGCCCGTCCGTCACTTCCTGGATGCGCTGCGAGATCCCGTAGCCGTGCCGCTCCTCCTGCAGGGACAGCAGGATATAAAAAGCGGTCTCCGTCATCGGCACATAGATTTTTCTGATCTGTTTGTCCATAACTCCCCCTGATACATCGCACCTCGATGTACTTATTATATATCACACTTCGATATATCGAGTCAAGATATATAGACAAAAAATCACCGCAGAAATCTCCCCTGGGATCTCTGCGGTAAAATACCTGATATGGAATCATGTTAGTCGCTGAGCTTGAGTTTCCAGTCCTTCAGTTCCGGAGCCCGGTAAGTATCACTGTGATTCTTTGTGACAGCGGTCACGCAGGTGCCGTCTTTTTTCAGTCCGATGACTTCGTTGGAAGTGCAGACGATATCAACAATGTCCTTCCATTTGCGGACGCTTGCCGGTGCATTGGATCCTGCCGTCTTGATCGTACCGTTATCAGTGATTCCGTACATCTGATCCTCTCCCAGGATGACCTTTTTGATATCTTTCCATCCCTGAGCTGCCGTTATGATCTCGCTGCTGCCGCCCAAAATCATGATCGTTCCGTCGTTCCTGACTCCCGCGACGGAATGCGGTCCGGCGGAGATCTGAATGATGTTCTCCCACTGCTCAAGGGTCTCCATGTTTACGCCTGGTATTTCCTTCCCGGTCCAGACGAGCGTTCCGTCCTCCTTCAGACCGAGCGCGTAGTCATTTCCACAGTCGATCGCTTTGATCGTGCTCCAGTGCTGCACGTTGCATTCGCCGT
This sequence comes from Anaerovoracaceae bacterium, assembly GCA_050946555.1. Classification (GTDB taxonomy): domain Bacteria; phylum Bacillota; class Clostridia; order Peptostreptococcales; family Anaerovoracaceae; genus Aminicella. Next base: position 225,277 of record JBMNVA010000001.1, read on the forward strand.
TCCGGTTGGTTCCGGTCGCGACAACAGTACCGTCATTTTTCAGCCCGATCGTGAACCGGGTGCCTGCGGCGAGCATCTTGATATTCTTCCATTTTCCGACGTTGAGTTCGCCGTCCCGGTTGGTCCCGGCAGCGACAACGGTGCCGTCCTGCTTTATCCCGAATGCCGACCGGCTGCTGCATTCCACAGACCGGATCTCTTTCCATTTCTTCACTTCATTCCGGATGACCGTACTGTTCCCCGCTGCAGAAACGGTTCCGTCTTCGTTTATACCGATACAGAGGTTCGATCCTGCCGCAAACGTGCTTCCCGGCGGTCCTTTCTCTTCTCCGCATCCGGAGAAGTACGCCATGACGACAGCCAGTACGATGACAGCGATCAGGATCCGTATCGTCCTCGATTTTCTCATATTTCCCCCCTTTCGATTTTGTAGTCCCCATTGCAAATGTGTAAATTTTCTGATTTAGTTGTATCATTGTATCACGATACAATACAGATGTCTCTATCACTTCTGACAGTAGTATGAATATGTACCATTTTAACAAATTTGTATATTGTCTGCATAGAGGGTAATTTTTTGTTCATAAACAAGCAAAAACCGGGCAGCTCAGGGCCGTCCGGCTTTCGTTGCGGATCCGTTATTTCTCCGGATCTGTGTAACACGCCATCATGAAATAGTTGTTGTTATTATAAGAAAAAGTCCCGACTTCGGTCATTCCCGCCTTTTTCGTATGCGCAGCGTAAGAGCGCGGATTGATCTGGTTGATGAACGTCGCCATGATCGGATAACGGTCTTTGAACAGACTGAGCGATTGGAAGAACACCTGCTCAAATACGCCGTTTCCGCGGATCGATTTGTCAAGGCATACCGGTCCGTACTGGTAAGTATTTTCCTCCGTGAGCGTTGTTCCGTCAAACGTATAGTCCGGAAGGATGTCGATCATATTCACGAAAAACGGCCAGTCTTTCCAGAACTCCCATGGCGCCGCGAATGCGAACGCAAGGATCTTTCCGTCTTCGGCCGCCACCGTCACGCCGTCTTCCTCTTCAATGAGCGCCTTAAGCTGCTCGTCTGTGATCGCAGTCGTGACGAACCCGTCCTTTTTGTCTTCCTCTTTAATGGTGTCCGCGTGATTTGCCGCCAGCAGTGCGCGGATGCCCTCCATATCGTTTACGGTCGCCTGTCTGATCTCCATTTTCTTCTCCTCCCTCAATCTTCACATATGACATCGATAAGTTTCTGTATATGCACATCCATCACGTTGATCTCCGGGATGTCCATCTCGATATCTTTGAACAAAAGCGGAAGCTCTGTGCATCCGAGCACGACCGCGTCGATATCCTCGTCGGTCCTCATCCGGTTCACGATCCCTGCGATATGACCCTGCGTTTCTTTGACAACTCTGCCGAGCTCGAGTTCCGACTCGATCTTCCTGCCGATGTACCGCATCTCTTCTTCCGTCGGCGTCACGACGTCGATGCCGGCCGTCGTGAACGGCTCCCGGAAGAATGTCCCTGTCATCGTCGGATACGTCCCGAGCAGCGCGATCTTCTCATAACCTTTCCTTTTGCTGTACTCGCACGCTGCTTCTACGATGCTGATCACCGGTATCGGGGAAGCCTCCTGCAGTTTGTCGAACACGATATGGGGCGTGATCCCGGTCAGCGAACCAACCTCACACCCGGCCGCGGCGAGATGTTTCATCCCGCCGATCAGGTATCCCGCGAGATCGTCATACGCTCTTCTGCTGCAGAAATCGAGCACCTCGAAAACGCTGAGGCTCTCGATCGCCATGTGCGGGAAACAGCTTCGGTTCATTTTTTTCTGCACCCCATATTCAATCGCCTTGTAGTACGCGATCGTCGATTCCGGACCCGTACCTCCGATTAGACCTAATTTCTTCATTCTGTTCACCAGCTCCTACGGTAAGTATACTGTGGCGCTTTCCGGCAAACAATATCAGTATTGTTTGGCAAACAAAAAACTGCCGGCCTCAGCCGACAGTCTTCCTCCTTCCGTTATTTCATCCTTCCAGTATTTCCTTCAGTATCCCAAGCCCTTTTTTCAATTTGTCCGTATCGGACGGGGAGCAGATCGAGATCCTTGCCGCCTCGCAGGTCATTTTCGCCCCGACGGCGAAACGGCCGGAGCCGTACACGGACACGCCTCGGCGCATCGCTTCCTTCTCGAACGCCCCTCCTGTCATCCCTTCCGGCAGGATCAGCCATCGCCCGAGGTTCAGTTCGTTCCCGCGGACATCGTACCCGGCAAGGATCCTGTCTGTTATCGCGTTTCGCTCTCGGATGCCTGTCCTGCGCTGCCGTACGACATCTGTGATCTTACCCGAGACGATGAGGCGCGACGCGATCTCAAGAAGCAGCGCCGAGAGCGACAGGTTCATATTGTAGAGCGCTTTTTCCGTCGCGTTCAGATACTTTTCCGGCACTGCCGTAAACGCGAGCCGGAGCGCAGGGTTGATCGCCTTCGATAGACTCAGGATAAAGAAAGTCCTGTCCGGGATCATGGAATAAACCGAATCCCCGGTATGCTCCTGTACGATCCGGTCCATGCTGTCTTCGATCACGATCAGATCGAGCTCCTCCACGAGCCGCGCGATCATCTCGCGGCCCTCTCTGCTCATCCTATGCGTGGTCGGGTTCTGGCAGTCCGGCATGATGTATAGCGCCCGGATCCCTTTGTTCCTGACGGCGTACCGGATGCCATCCTCCGTCATCTCGCCGCCTTCACTTTCCACTCGGACGAGTCTTACGCCGAACATCGCGGCGATGCTTTTCAGCCCCGCGTACACGAATGGGTCCGTCCCGATCCTGTCGCCCGGTTTGAACGTCCCGGCCATGATCGCGGCGAGGATGTTCTGCGCCCCGTTGGAAAAACAGACGCGCTCCGGCTCGACGCGGCAGCCGTACTGACCGAGCAGATCGGCAGCCGCCCTTCTCTGCCAGCTGTCGACGTGTATGCTGTACTGGAAAAAGCGGCCGTAATCCTCTTCGCTGAGCATCTCTTTCAGCAAAGTATTGATCTCTTCCTGCTGTATCGTTTCCGGCATCATCACGCCCATCTCGATCACTTCGTCTTTTTCGTCGAACGAACCAGAGATCTTCGCCGCAGCATTGTACGCGACGTAGGTCCCGCGCCCGACCGCCGAACTCAGGATCCCTTTTTCCGAGCAGATCTTGAACGCCTTCGCCACCGTCGCGAGGTTGATGTCCAGGTAATCGGCCAGCTCTCTCTGCGGAGGGAGCATCGTGCCCGGGAGCAGCTTCCCGGAAGCGATGTCCGCCTCGAGCTGCGCTGCAAGAGACTTGTATATCGTTTTGCTCCGGTCGATCTCCGGTTTCCACGACATCGGATAATCGTCAAATGAATTTACTGGCATTTCAGGTTCCTCTCAAAATCCCGCGGATTCTCCGGCGAGAATCCTACTCCAGCTGCCCCGGAAGTTTCTTCTTTTCTTTCTTCGGGAATGTCCGGTCGTAACGCTCAAACGCCTCCGGGTCCCGTACGGCTTCGAGGTAGCCCGGCGGGTCGGTGAATGTTCCCCTCACATCCCTGAGGTAATCTTTTTTCAGTTCTTTCACCAGAAGATAGTCCGCATCCGGATCTTCTGCGTAGCGGATCCCGACCGACTTCCCCGTGACGAATCCGGACTTTCCGTAGAACTCGATGTTCCCGGTGATCACGAGCGCACCGGCTCCGAGCTTCCGGGCGGCATCCATCGAACAGTCGAGGAGCTTTTTTCCATATCCTTTCCGGGCGTATTCCGGATGGATGCTGAGCGGGCCGAACGTCATGACCGGGAGCTCGCTGCCATCCTCCTTCAGGATCATAGAATGCACATACATGATCTGACCGATGATCCGGCCGTCTTTTTCCATCACGAGATCGAGCTCCGGAATGAATTCCTCCTTAGTGCGGAAACAGTGCAAAAGGTAATGCTCCGTGCAGCCAGGGTGATAGACGTTCCAGAACGCCTCACGCACCAGTTCTTCTGTCTCTCTGTAGTCCTCCGGCCTCTCGCGGCGGATCTGTATTCCTACACGGTTTGAATCCATGGATCTCTTCCTTTTTCTATTTCTCTTCTTCCGGATACGTCAGTCCCCACTGCTTCCGGCAGACCGTCATGATGTGCATCACATCTCTGGTAAAATCCAGGTACGTCTCCGCTTCGCCTGCGATCGCTTTTTCCATATCCTGCACTTCGTAGACGAGAGCGTCCTCCGTGCTGCCGGCGGTCACCTCTTCCGTATGGCCGTCTTCCGTATACGTGATCACCGCCCTGTCCGCGCGGGGATAGTCCATGACCGTGATGTATCCTTTGTCAAACACCGCCGTGCCGCGCTTCGGCTGCTTCGCGTGCAGTGAGAGGATGACCGTCGCCATCTGATCGTCGCGGTTCTTCAGCAGAATGGAGGCTTCCTCATCCACTCCGGTCGGTGCCAGTGTGACCTGGGACTGGATCTGGTCCGGGCAGGACGACATGAACCATCTGACAAAAGAAAGCGCGTAGACGCCGATGTCAAGCATGGCGCCGCCGGCAAGGCTGCGGTTGAAAAAGCGGTTCGTCATGTCGTATTCCTTGTAGCTCCCGAAGTTCATCTGCAGAAGCTTGAGCTCGCCCAGCTTTCCGGAGGCGATGATCTCGTTCAGTCTGCGGTAAAGCGGCATGTGGTAAATCGTCATGGCTTCGGCGAGTACGACATGGTTCTTTTCGGCCAGCTCCACGGCTTCTTCCAGCTCCTCTTCATTCAGCGTGATCGATTTCTCGCACAGCACATGCTTTCCGGCAGCGAGGCCCTTCCTCAGATAGCGGATGTGCGTATTGTGGGGCGTCGAGACGTAAATGATATCTACGTCCGGGTCCCTGAAAACGTCATCTACTTCATCGTAGACTTTTCCGATCTGATACTGTTTTGCGAACGCGGCGCCTTTTTCATACGTCCGGTTCGCGACGGCATAGAGATTTCCGCCGAGCTTCTGCATCGCTTCGGCGAGTTGATGCCCGATCACACCGGTCCCGATGACCGCCCAACGATAGTTCACCATATTCCGATCCTTTCTTCGTGGAGAAATCTGCGGATCCTGCTGAACGTCCGGATCACTTTACCGTGATGTCTGTGAACGTCCAAAGTCCGTTGATCGCATAAATATAGATCCTGCAGGTGCCGGCTTTTTTCGCCCGGACTTTTCCGCTCGTGCTGACGGACGCGACGGACGGATTGTCCGACTTGAACCGAAGCAGCGTCGTGTGGGAGTTCTTCAGGAAGCTTCGGCCGCTTTTGAGTTTTGTCTGCTTCGCCTTCAGGGACGCGGTCCTGCCGGCTTTGAGCGTCAGGCTCTGTTTCGCCGCCCGGATCGACTTCGCGTCGGTGAACTTGCTGTTGTATCCGCCCGCGACCGCGTGCGAGACCTTTGAGCGGCAGAGATAGACCTTCTCGCCGTCCACGATCTTATAAGCGCGGACCCTGTATTTATACACGGTACCTTTTGTCAGCCCTCGAATGCGCTTCTTGAGGGACTTCGTCGAGCCGATCTTCCGCAGGACTCTTCCGCATTTTCCGAAATACACGTCGTAGCCCGCGGCGCCCCGGATCTTCGTCCATGAAAGCTTCTCCGCGTTCTTCCCTGCCGGCAGCGCTTTCAGATTCAGGATCCGGACCTTCTTCGACACGCCCGGTGTGACCTTTTTGACGTAGTTCACATAGATCGTCACGTTCCCGACCGGCTGGACGAAGCTGTAGGTGCCGTCCGCGTTTTTCGTGACCGTGATCGCGTTCCCTTTGTCGTCCGTCACCGTGACCTCTTCCGCTTCATAGCCGTCCTTCGGCTGCGGGGTGATCGTCACGGTCGCGCCCGGCTCCGGATTCTGCGGGTAGACGATCGTCGTGCCGCCGTCCGTACTGTCATTCTGTTTCCATTTCGCGTAAAGCGTGAGGTCGCCGGTCACCTCCCGGTCAAAATCATACTTATCTGTAAGTCCGCTGTCCGTGTACCAGCCTTCAAACGTCGCCCCGGACTTCGTCGGATCCGCCGGCTCTGACGCCTTCTGCCGTTCTGTGACCGACTGACTGCTGACCGCGCTCCCGCCGTTCGAGTCAAATGTGACGGTGAACGTCTTTGGCTTCCGCAGCACAAGGCATTTCTGATCCTGATCAGCCGCGACGATGTACTCGTCCCGATTGGAGAAAAAGTACTCCGCGCTCGGCTCCAGAATCGACGTATCCGTGACTTCCTTCGAGATCGGGATCACTTCCGCGTCGCCGGCTTTCATCACGCCGACTTCCGCGCCGGACGTGAGCGTGCCAAGGGTAAAAAGCTTACTGGTCAAGCTTGTGACCAGCATCTCCAGGTCATTCGCCTGCTCAGTAGAGCTGTCCGGCATGACGACGTTGTCCTTCACGACCGGATCCCCGGAGATCGTGAGCTCCGCGTCGCAGTAATAGATCCCGCCGCCGGCCTTTTTCGCGGTGTTTCCGCTGATCGTGCCGCCCTGAAGGTTAAAGGTGACACCGCCGTGCCAGACGCCGCCGCCCTGATCCACGCCGTAATTCCGGATGATCTTTCCGGATTTCATCGTGAAGTCTTTCTTGTTAAAGACGCCGGCGCCCTTGTTATATGCTCCGTTCGTCGTGAGATCCTTTCCATAGTTCAGGGAAATGGTCCCGCCGTCCAGCGTAAACGTGCCGTCGTTGAAGATGCCTCCGCCATTCGATGCCCGGTTTTGCGTGATAATGCCGCCGGTCATGTTAAAGACGCCGGTCGATCTGTCACTGTTCGTTCTCTGGTTACAAACCCCGCCGCCGTATCCGGCCTCGTTCGAATAGATGGATCCGCCGGACATGTTGAACGTCCCCAGATTCAGGACGCCGCCGCCAAAGGACGAGTTCGGATTGGTGCAGTGGTTGTTGGTGATCTCGCCGCCTTCCATGCTGAAAGAGCCGCCGGCCGCGATGTAGACACCGGCGCCGCCTTTCCCCGAACCGGTGGCGTAGTTGCTCCTGGTATTTCCGTTCACGCTTCCGCCGGTCATTGTGAACGTCCCGCCGGACTGCACTACAACGCCCTGCGATCCGGCTTTGCCGACCGCTCCGCTCTGGAGTTCCAGTGTCCCGCCGTCCTCAACGACGATTGCGCTATTGCTGCTTCCACCTTTGACACTGCCTGAAGAAGCCGTTTCATTCACTGACTCCTTTATAATGAGTTTTCCTTTGACCTCAAACGTGAGATAATTTCCCCAGTTATTAATATCATGATCCTTCAGATCGACGGAGACCTCGGCCCCGGCAGGGATCGTATACGTGCCGGTCGCTGTGATAGTCGCGCTGAGTTCATACTCTCCGCTCGAAAGTTCTCCGCTCGTCTGCGTCAGGACCGTCGCCGCGTGCGCTTCTCCCGAAAAAAGGAAGAGGAACGCAGTAAGCGCCAGAACGCCGATGAAGAGCAAAAGGAACTTTCTGAATGCAGCTGTGTATTTTTTTGTCATAAATCCACCCCGTACTTCAATTCTGAATTTAAATAATGATATCATACCATATAATGCCAATTATCGCAATCGAATCCGCTCTTGGCCGCTTTGTTGTACTCTTAGCTGTCAAGACATATGTTACACTCAGGATGTTTTGAGAGATACTCTGCTACAACCTGATCCGGGCTCTTGAAGCCAAGACTTGTCTTGGCCGTCTTGTTGTATCGCTTTTGGTGCTTCTCGACTTGGGTCAGAAGGTCTTTCTCACTCGTGAAGATCTTTCGATGATCAGGTCGTCACTGTTCTGCTCCCTTGCCGAAAACACCAAATTATTCACAACAAATATATCAGTTAATCCACTGTTTTCATCATTGACATTTTGATATGTATTTTCTAAATTAATAATGAAAGGAGTTGGCGAACAATGAATATCACAAGTGCAATCACAAATACAATCCCTATCTCCCGATTTAACCGCGGACAGGCTGGTAAAATTTTTGAAGAAGTAAAAGAAAGCGGTGCAAAAGTTGTGATGAAAAATAATGCTGCTGAATGTGTACTTCTCTCTCCAGAAGAATATGTCGCACTCATGGACGAAGTAAACGATGCACGTATTCTAATGATGGCAGCCAGCCGTATGGAACACACAAACATTGCAGGTGCGATTCCTGCCGAAGATGTGTACCGTGAATTGGGCATTTCCGCAGAAGATCTCGCTGATGCTTCGGAGGTTGAACTCGAATGAACTGGTCAGTAAAATACATTCCTGAAGCAGTAAATGATTTAAAGAAGCTGGCGGGAAATCAGCGAATCCTCGTTATAAAAGCAATAGAAAAAGTGAAAAACAATCCTATATCTTCCTTTGAAGGCGGATATGGAAAACCGCTCGGAAATAAAAACGGCTCTAACCTTTCCGGATTTTTAATAATTATATTACGAGCTGCCGGAATCAGAATCGTTTATAAAGTTATTAAATCTGAATCTGAAATGCTTATCGTTGTCATAGGTGCCCGCGCAGACGATGAAGGTTACGAAATAGCCGCGAAGCGAATTCATAAAAACAATCTATAATCGTCTGCCGGGTGTCTATCACCCCGAATATTTCGGTGACAGGCGTATGTACCCGGTCAGCATATTCAGACTGCCCGCTGCTATGATCCGTATGAGCACTCCTCCGAGGATAATGCTCCCCAGATCTCCGCACGGCACGGTGTACAGGAAGTAAAGAAGAAGCATAGCAAAACCCCGCCACCCTGCAAAGGATGACGGGGGCCAATCAGCTGCCGGTCACATTGAATCGATCAGTCTTTCTGCTTGCGTCTCCGGACCATCAGGATCAGGCCTGCGGTCGCACCGGCGAGTACGATCAATTCCGGCAGGAGCGGAGCGGAATCACCTGTTCTCGGAACCCCGCCGCCTGTTGTCGACCCGCCCGGATAATAATTCTCCGGTTTGTTTCCGGACGAATCTCCATTGTTCCACCTGTTATCCTGCGTTCCAGACTTTTTCCTTTGATTGACGATGGAAAGATGGTTCCGGACTCCGTCGTTCTCTTTATAGAAGCTCCTGTAGCCGGTCGGCGTCCAGGCATTTCCGTCCTCGTCCACTTCGCGAACCATGTAGGTATACGGATTTCCGTTCTTATCTGCCTTCGGCATCTTATTCCATGTCACCGTCTGGACCGCATCTGTTCCAGCCGGGATCTGCTTGATCAGGGCATCTCCGTCCGCGTTCATGACCGGTTTCGCCGTGCCGCCGTTGACGGAGCGATACAGCATGAACCAGACCGACGGATGTTCCAAATTCTTGTCAAGCGTGCCATCCGATTTCTCCCAGGTCTTTCTGGCAGTGACGCTGGTCTTCGTGCTGTCGCCGCCTTTTTTGCGATAATAGATCGTGATGATCGGTTCTCCGTCGCTTCCGCGGCCGTATTTTATCTCCTCGACATAGTACTTGATGTCGCGCGCAGAAGCCGTCATGATGACCGCGATGTCTGTGATCTCATCGTCAGAATGGATCTTTTTGCCTGTGTCACGATCGATATGGTGGACGATGTACTTCGTCTCTTTGAGTGGTGTGTAGGTGAACACGATCGAGAGAATCTCCGTAGTCTCTGCTCTGGTAGTGATCCTCTTCGTTGATACATTCTGCTCGTTTAGACGGACCGTCTTTACGAAAGCATCCGGGAGTGTATCCTTCGGATAATCCGGATCGGACACATCCAGCGCATGCGCCGTCACATAATGTCCGACTGTGCCCTTGAGCTTCTCGGTCTTGAATACTGTGCCGTCTGCCATCTGATGGACGACCTGATAATCGATGATCTTATCCTCGCCGGCCGTCGAAGTGCTGGATTTGGTCCACTTCGCGACCAGCGTGATGTCCTTTTCTACAGGGAGGTCAAAGTCATATTTTGCCCCTTTGTAGTACCAGCCCTTAAACGTGTATCCGCTCTTTGTCGGAGCCGGCGGCTCTTCTGCGGTCTCGTCAAAGGTCACTCTCTGAGGCTCTACCGCGGTTCCGCCGTCGCTGTCAAACGTAACGTTACACTTCTCCAGCTGCCATTTTGCATAGTAATCGTTGTTCCCGTGGAAGACGGATACCTTCGACCCGTTCGGGATAACCGTACTTGGATCATCCAGCGTATACCATCCCGCGAGTTCATAGCCCTCCGGTGTCTGAGCAGCGGTTGGAGTGTAATTCAGCGTGATATTCTTCGAGAAGTACTCTTCTCCTGCATTGGACATCAGATGCGGATTCTCGGATGTGCTGCCGTTGTTGTAGTATAGGCTCAGGTAGCGGACCGGGTACTTCTTCGGGACATAATACATCCCGTAGTAGTTGTGAGAATTGGACGGGTCAGTGTATCCTTCCACATATGAAGGATTCGTTTCGTCCACCCAGGCAGCGTTGTTCGGATATTCATCTGTAAAGAGCCAGTACAGCAATTCTTCCGTTTTGTATCTCGTGCCGTATGCTGCCTCTACGGCTGCTTTCATATTGTACAGATCACTCGAAACCGTCTGTGGATCGCCTGTCCCGTCGTAATTCGATGAAGTATCCGCCACATAGACCATGTAGTAATCCTCGGTGCTGCCAGGTATGAACTTGTAAGGCCTTCTGTAGCCAGGCCAGTGGGTTCCCCAGTACTGATCCCCGGCATTGTACTTCGGATCGATAAACCCAGCGCTGCTGTAATCCGTATAAAGGCTCTCATGTTTGTACTGCGCTTTGCTTGTCTGATCATACTGCGATTCTTCGACAGCGTTCGGATCCCATGCATAATAATCGAGATAGAACTTATATGGCGCGTATTCATACTTCGGATACACCTGACTTTCATAGCTGTATGTGCCGTCAGCGTTTTTTGTCACTTTCACCTGCTTTAATTTAAGCGACTTGTCCGTCGTATGCTCTTCTCCATAGGAAAACATCCCTAAGTACTCACCGCTATTGTTGTATCCCATGTAGGACCAGCTGATCACGCACTTGGAATAATCCGGTACAGCATAATATTCTACAGGTTTATACAGTTGCCAGACAAATTCATAGTATTTTTTATAATCTTCGATGATCTTCTGCTCCGCGGCCTCGTCAGCCAGCGCGTTGTCGCCGGTGAAATAATCACCCAAACGTACCTTTATAGTCCTGACGACAACAGGAGGCTTATTGGTCATCTGAACAGCATCACGCTCCGCCATGTTATAAATGTTCACCGTGACTTCGACCGGCTGATAATATACGTTGACAATGGTCGTGCCGTCGCCGCTGACTTTGACAGCATCGGCTTTTTCAAACTCGTAGCAGGCTGGATTCGCCTCCTCGTCGATGCGGTCGTATGTCGCATCTTCCCCGGCAGTCCCCTTTTTATCGACGACCTTGTACTGATAATAGGAGCCCTTTTTCCCGTTCTTCTGGCTCGTCAGATACTTGAACCAGTAGATGACCTGATAGGAGGTATCTTTTTTACCCTTCCATCTGGCTGTCAGCTTGATGTTTTTATTCGGCATCTTCACTGTAGATGCCGTCGGATCGAACTCCGGATCATTCGAATCCCAGCCCTGGAATTCGTACCCCATGCGGGTCGGCTTCTGACTGCCGGTGGTGCGATCGGCAAGATCCGAAGTGACATCCGTTCCGGCTTTCCCGACGATGCTTTCGACCGATGATCCATGCGTGATGAAACTAATCACGAACGTATCATCCGGCTCTTCCGGCTCTGACACCGTGATCGGGTCATAATAAAGATCCTTCGTAACGGTCCCCGATTCAGGGATCTTAAGAGACAGATCTGATGTGACACACCGGTATCCATTGTGCTTATCGACTTCGACCGCAACGACGGTCCCGCGTTTTGCTGTCGCTGTCTCGGTGTCCCTCAGCTGATACGTTCCGCCCGCGTCTTTCAGCCAGTGATTGATCTTGTATTCGCACAAAACATTCCTGTATTTGACGGTGTACTCAGTATCTTTATCAGAGACCGTCCCGGAGATCGTCTCCTGCGAAGCGTCGACCAACTCGTAACCGTCCACAACCGGAGACTTGATCGAATAGGTATCGCCCGGTGCGAGCACCTCCTTGTGTGTCTTCGCGACTTTCTGTCCGTTTTCGGCATCGACGTAACTCACCTTCACATCGTAGGTCGGGTACTTGCCGACATAGCCTGTCTGCGCAAAACTCGTCGATGAGACGAGCACCAGCGCAAGCAGGATACTGAACAGGAGCTTTAACGTTCTTTTCATATACATCCCCTCCTAATTCAAAACCGTACCTGATTTGCAAAAAGAAATATCGGATCCCCAAGTATATTGTAAACCATACAAGGTCCTATGTGTGTGAAAATTTGTATTTTTTTAAATTGCAAAAAATAAAAAAGCGGGCCGGATCGCCCGTTGATACAGTATCATTTTTATAGTAAATCACACTGCCGCCTCTACTCCCCGTCTTCCGGCTTCGCGTCGTCCCCGAGCAGCTTATACGGTGCGTTGAACACATCATCCACCGCGTCATAAACCTTCCCGATCTGATACTGTTTTGCGAACGCGGCGCCTTTTTCATACGTCCGGTTTGCGACGGCATAGAGATTGCTGCCGAGTTTCTGCATCGCCTCGGCGAGCTGATTTCCGATCACACCGGTCCCGATGATCGCCAAATGATAGTTCACCATTTTCCGGTCCTTTCTTCTATATCTTTTTGTTCCCTATGGTCAGCCTGTATAGGCGTCTTCCTTTGTGTTCTTGAAATTCTGCTTCGCGAGCCAGTCTTCCTCCTCTGCCGTTTCCGGGATGTCGATCCGCTCGATCTTGAAAATAACCGGGCGTGTGCCGTCATTGCAGCACGCGATCATCATCCGCTCATCGTTCGTCCATCCGTGCATGATCGATCCGCCCTGAAGCGCGGTATAGACATAACGGCTTACCGCGTCCCAGGCTTCGCCGCAGAATTTTCCGTTCATCAGATGATAAAAATCATCCCGCTCGGGCGTGCGCTCCAGGATGAACTCATCTCCGACGTGAAAGCACGGACAGGGTCCGGACTCCGGATCGGCAAGGTATTTCTTCTGGAGTTCGGGAAACACTTTGGTTTCAAGGACGGTGATTTTACACTTGTGTTTCATGGGTTTCTCCTTTCTGCTTTTATACTTCGCGTGTAAGCAGTGTTACGGACGCCGTCCCGTGGTTCCCGGATCGGACCTAATTGCACAAGTCCGAGCCGACCGCTCTGCAGTCGCTTTCTGCCATTCGAGCTTCATATTCTGCAGCTCTCATGGGAAAGCTTTGCAGAAGACCTGCATCCGCTCCGTCTTCACTGCTTCGCAGTTCGCCGATCGCGGTGCTAGGTCTATCTCGTGGGCCGCCTTTGCATGAGACGTACATCTGCTTACACGCTTTATTTTATGTGCGTGTAAGCAGTGTTACGTCTTCAATCCCCTTTGTGAACGGGAAGTTGTCGAACGGTTTCAAGTATGTGGTGCGGTAGCCGAGGGACTTGAATTCGGCGAGGTTTTTCGCCAGGCTTTTCGGGTTGCAGGAGATGTACACGATCTGCGGGACGCCGTAGGAAGCGATCTTTTTCACGGCATCCGGGGGGATGCCGACGCGCGGCGGATCCACGGTGATCACGTCCGGCCTGCCGTCGAACTGTTCCAGGACCTTGAAGACGTCACCGCAGAGGAACTCGCAGTTGTCGAGTCCGTTCAGGCGGGCGTTTTCGCGGGCGGAGTCCACGCTCTCTGGGACGAGCTCCACGCCATAGACCTGCTTCGCGCGGGTCGCGGCGATCTGGCTGATCGTCCCTGTCCCGCAGTAAAGATCAAAGACCGTTTTGCCCTCAAAATCATCGATCAGGCTGAGCGCCTGCTCATAGAGGCGCGCCGCCGCCTCAACGTTCGTTTGGAAAAAAGAGAACATATGGACCTTGAAGCGAAGTCCGTCAATCTCCTCAAAATAGTGATCTCTCCCGTAGAGCTGACGTGTTTCATCGCTGATGACAGCATCGGCGATCGAATCGTCGATCGTGTGCAGGATGCCGACGATCTCGCCATCAAGCGAAAGCGCGAGCAGACCGTCCTTCCAGGCTTCCTCGTCAAATTCACTTTCGGACGTCGTCACGAGATCGATCAGGATCTCTCCGGTGTTGACCCCGCGGCGGACGATCAGGTTGCGGAGAAGCCCGTCGTGACGCTTCTTATGATACTTCACGTAGCCGCGCTTCAGGCAGAAATCCAGCGTGAATCGGAGGATCCGATTGAAGTCCGGCGGGACGATCTGACAGTGGTCGACGGTCACGATCGACATGAAGTTCCGTACGCGGTGCATGCCGAGGCAGAGTTCGCCGCCCTTCACCATATCGCCGAACGTGTACTCCATTTTGTTCCGGTAGGCGTATCGGCTCGATTCCGGGCAGCCTTCGATCGGATCGAACCGGTCGGGCTCGATCATCGCCTGGCGGAGAAGCGAACGCACTTCGTTTTCTTTTGTCTTAAGCTGCTCCTCGTACGGGACGCCCTGATACGTGCATCCGCCGCAGAATTCGTCATGCGGGCAGACCGCGTCGTAATTGATCTTATTCTCCATAGTACTTTGAATAGAACTCCTTTTTGAATTCGAGGAAACGGTCCTCCCGGATCGCGTCGCGGATCCCCTCCATCAGGTGGATCAGGAAATACAGGTTGTGATTGGAAAGGAGCATCGGGGCCATCATCTCGCCCGCCTTGAAGACGTGGCGGATGTACGCTCTGCTGTAGTTCCTGCAGGTATAGCAGTCACAGTCCGGGTCGAGCGGTGTGAAGTCCCGTTCGTATTTCGCGTTCTTGATGTTCAGTCTTCCGGTGCTCGTCGTCGCGAGGCCGTGGCGCGCGATCCGGGTCGGCTCGACGCAGTCAAACATGTCGATGCCGCGTTCGACGCCTTCGAACAGGTAGTCCGGCGTGCCGACACCCATGAGATAGCGCGGCTTGTCCGCCGGAAGATAATCCACACAGTCATCAAGGATCTCGAGCATCAGCTCCTTCGGTTCTCCGACGGAAAGACCTCCGATCGAATATCCCGGAAGGTCCATGTCGACGATCCGCTCGGCGCTTTCGCGGCGGAGATCCTTGTACATCCCGCCCTGCATGATGCCGAACAGCGCCTGCTGCTCCGTGTTGGTGTGAGCTTTTTTGCAGCGCTCGAGCCAGCGGCAGGTCCGCTCCATCGAATCCTTCACGTAGTCCCGGTCCGCCGGATACGGGGCGCATTCATCGAACGCCATCATGATGTCGGAGCCCAGGGCCGTCTGGATCTCGACGGCTTTCTCCGGCGTCAGGATGTGGCGCGATCCGTCGATATGGCTCTGGAACCGGACGCCCTCTTCGGTGATCTTGCGGAGCTTCCCGAGCGAAAACACCTGGAACCCGCCGCTGTCGGTCAGGATCGGGCCGTGCCAGTTCATGAATTTGTGGAGGCCGCCGGCCTCGCGGATGAGCTCATGGCCGGGGCGGAGATAAAGATGATACGTGTTCGCGAGGATGATCTTCGCACCTAAGTCCCGGACCTGCTCCGGGCGCATCGCCTTCACGGCGGCCTGCGTCCCGACCGGCATGAAGATCGGCGTCGGGATATCGCCGTGCGGCGTGTGGATCACGCCGAGGCGCGCGCCGGTGCGGGCGTCTTTTTTGATGAGTTCATAACGGATGGCTTCTTTTGTCATAGATTCTCCCTGCGGTCACTCAATCAGCATGGCATCGCCGTAGGAAAAAAAGCGATACCGTTCGCGGACGGCTTCGTTGTAGGCTTTCAAAATGTGCTCGCGGTCGTACAGCGCGGAGACGAGCATGATCAGCGTGGATTTCGGCAGATGGAAATTCGTGATCAGCGCGTTTACGATCTTGTATTCGTAGCCGGGATAAATGAAGATCCCGGTGCTGTCCGAACCGGCGCGGACAAGATATTTCCCGGTGTCCTTGTCGAAATACGCGGCGCTCTCGAGCGTCCGGGTCGAGGTGGTCCCGACGGAAATGATCCGCTGGCCGCTCAGGATGCTCTCGTTGATCTCCCGGGCGGCGTCCTCGCTGATCTCGTATTCCTCAAAATGCATATGGTGGTCTTCGACGTTCTCGCACTTTACCGGGCGGAACGTCCCGATGCCGACGTGGAGGGTGACGTACACCAGCTTCACGCCTTTGTCCGCGGCTTTCTGAAGGAGCTCTTCGGTGAAATGGAGCCCGGCGGTCGGTGCGGCGACGGAGCCGTCCTCCCGTGCGTAGACCGTCTGATAGCGGTCCTTGTCTTCTTCGGTCGATTCCCGCTCGATATACGGCGGGAGCGGCATCCTGCCGAGTTCTTCCAGCCGTTCCATGAAAATGCCGTCGTATTCGAACTTCGCGATCCTCGTGCCGTCCTTGCCGTATCCGGTGATCTCGGCCTCGAGCTTCCCGTCCCCGAACGTGACGCGGTCGCCTTTTTTCAGGCGGCGTCCCGGCCGGACCAGCGTCTCCCATGTGTCGCCTTCGATCCGGCGGCTGAGCAGGAACTCGATATGCGCCCCGGTCTCCTTCTTCACGCCGAACAGGCGCGCCGGGATGACCCGCGAATCATTCAGCACCATGCAGTCGCCCGGCCTGAGATAGTCCAGAATGTCATAAAAACGGCGATGCTCGATCGTGTTCTTCTCACGGTCAAGCACCATCAGCCGGCAGTCGTCACGCCGTTCGCTCGGCGTCTGCGCGATCAGCTCCTTCGGGAGCTCGTAATCAAAATCTTCCAGTTTCATCAGTTCTTCGTCTGCCCCTGTTATTCTTCTTCGTCGTCAAAAAGTGTCATCTGTTCCTGTCTGCCGCTTTCGGATTTCTCCTGCTCTTCCTCGCGCTCCCGCTCCTTTTCTTCCGGATATGGCAGCCCCATGTGCTCATAACCGAGGCGCGTCACCATGCGGCCTTTCTGCGTGCGGTACAGCAGACCGGCCTGGATCAGATACGGCTCTCTCGCGTCTTCCAGCGTTACGCGTTCCTCTCCGATCGATGCCGCGATGGTATCGATCCCGACCGGGCCGCCGCCGAACCGTTCGATGATCGTGCGGAGGATCTCCCGGTCCAGCCGCTCCAGACCGAGGTCATCGACCCCGAGCGCTTTCAGTCCGTTCCTCGTATCTTCCAGTGTGATCGACGGTTCGCCGCGGACCTGGGAGAAATCCCGGATCCTTTTCAGCAGGCGGTTCGCGACGCGGGGCGTCCCGCGCGAGCACTTCGCCATGAGATACGCCGCGTCATCGTCGATCTGCACATTCATCACGCCCGCGGAACGCTTGATGATCTCCACCAGCTCCTCCGGACGGTACATCTCAAATTTGGAAATGACGCCGAACCGGTCGCGCAGCGGCGCGGACAGACTTCCTGCCCGGGTCGTGGCGCCGATCAGCGTGAACTTCGCGATATCCAGGCGGATCGAACGGGCAGACGGTCCTTTCCCGATCACGATGTCGAGCGCGTAGTCCTCCATCGCGGAATACAGGACCTCTTCGACCGAACGGTTCAGCCGGTGGATCTCATCGATAAAAAAGACATCATTGTCGTTCAGGTTCGTCAGGATCGCCGCTAAGTCACCGGCCCTTCCGATCGCCGGTCCCGATGTGATCTTGATGTCCACGCCGAGCTCGTTCGCGATGATCCCGGCGAGCGTCGTCTTCCCGAGTCCCGGCGGGCCGTAGAACAGCACGTGATCCAGAGCCTCTCCGCGCATCTTCGCCGCTTCGATAAACACCTTCAGGTTCTGCTTGACTTCAGTCTGGCCGATGAAGTCATCCAGATGCTGCGGCCGGAGCGTGATCTCACGCTTCGTTTCCTCCGGGATCGCTGTCGATTGTGTGATTCTTTCCTCTTCCATTACGCTCCTCTGATCAGAACATACTCTTCAGTGCACGCTTGATATATTCCTCCGTCGAAAGATCGTTCTCCTTGATGTGGGCCAGTGCGTCTTCCGCCTCGCTCCTCGAGTAGCCGAGCGACAGGAGTCCGGCGACCGCTTCGTTCCGTTCGCTCGTCGCCTGCGGGACGGCCGCTTCGCCTTCCTCTTCCAGATCTTCCGTGAACTCGCCGACTTTGTCCTTCAGTTCGAGGATGACCCGCTCGGCAGTCTTTTTCCCCACACCGTTCGCCTGGGAGATCATCTTGACATCGCCGCGCGCGATCGCACGCTTCAGTTCATTCAGCGGCAGGATGCTCATGATCGCCATCCCCGCCTTCGGCCCGACCCCGCTGACCGAGATGAGCTGCGTGAACAGCTCCATCTCGTCCGGACTGTCGAACCCGTAGAGGCTCATGTCATCTTCCCGTACGATCATATAAGTATATACTTTGACCTCGTCGCCGTCAAAATTCGTATAGAGCGGCGAGTTCGCCGGGAGCGTCACACTGAAGCCGATCCCCGACGCCGTCTCGATCACGCAGGTACCGTCGATCTGCGGATAAAATTTTCCTCTCAGGAACCGGATCATAAGCCGAGCCTCCTTTTTACCGTACTGCCGCAGGAATGGCCGTGACAGATCGCCGCCGCGACCGCGTCCGCTGTGTCATCCGGCTTCGGCACCTCATCCAGGTTCAGGATGGCCTTCACCATCGCCTGGACCTGCTTTTTGTCCGCTCTCCCGTAGCCGACGAGCGCCTGCTTGATCTGGAGCGGTGTGTATTCATTGACCGCGACGCCGTTGTTCACGCACGCCAGGATCGCGACACCTCTCGCCTCTCCGACGTGGATGACCGTCTTCGCATTATTATTGAAAAAAAGTTCCTCGATCGACGCTTCCTCCGGACGATACCGGACGATGATCCGGGTCAGATCGTCGTAGAGCGTCTTCAGCCGCTGCGGCATCTCCGTCCCCGCCTTCGTCTCGATCGAGCCGTAGTCGACCGCCGTGAAATGATTTCCCTTCAGGTCCAGGATCGACCATCCCATGATCGCGTATCCCGGATCGATCCCGAGTATTCTCATATTGTTCCGTCCTCTTCTGTATTCGCGTGCGGACCCGCAGGAGGCCCTTGCACAGCTATACAATTTTACCACAAGAACAAATGTTTGTCTATACAGCGAAAAAGTTCCGAATGGTCTCTTATCTATTGTAGGAATTTGTCGACGGATCGCGGCGGAGCGCGAAAATTAGGATACGATTTTTATTCATCAATATTTATAATTATGGTATACTGAGTCTGAACAGATACGACGTTTCAGAATGTATGACCTTACGGAGGGATTTACATGAGATATTCCAGACAGAACAAGATCCTCGAACTGATCAAGGACCATGATATCGAAACACAGGACCAGCTCGCCTCACTCCTCAAGGAAAGCGGCTACAACGTGACGCAGGCGACGATCTCCCGCGACATCAAGGAGCTCCAGCTGATCAAGGTTCTTTCCAGTACCGGAAAATACAAGTACGCGGTGAGCCGCATCTCCGACGGTCCGATCACGGAACGTTTTGTCAAAGTGTTCCGCGAGACGATGCTTTCCGTGAAGAGCGCAGAGAACCTGATCGTCGTCAAAACGCTGTCGGGCTGCGGATCGGCGGTCGGTGAAGCGATCGATTCCCTGGACATGGAGCATATGGTCGGCTCCGTCTGCGGCGACAACACCTGCCTCATCATCGTGGATCACAAAGACAACGTAGACGGGATCGTCACCATTCTCGACGATATGATCAATTCGAACAGCTCCGTATAAAGGAGGCCTTCATACCTAAGCCATGATCGAACACATCAGCATCCGAAATTTCGCGATCATTGAGAATACGGAAATCGACTTCGAGGACGGACTGAACATCATCACCGGCGAGACCGGTGCGGGAAAATCCATCGTGATCGAAGCGATCAGCCTTGCTCTCGGGAGCCGGGCCGATTCTTCTTTTGTCCGAAACGGTACGGACCGGGCGGAGATCCGGCTCCAGGCATCGCTCGACGGGGAAGAGATCGTCATCGCGCGCGAGATCGCAAAGAACGGCCGGAACCTCTGCCGGATCAACGGGGAGCTCGCATCCGTCGCGGAAGTCTCGCGGATCGCTTCCCGCCT
The DNA here is from genome assembly GCA_050946555.1 of Anaerovoracaceae bacterium. Taxonomy (GTDB): domain Bacteria; phylum Bacillota; class Clostridia; order Peptostreptococcales; family Anaerovoracaceae; genus Aminicella. The sequence goes on from JBMNVA010000001.1 coordinate 245,300, forward strand.
CGCGGCCATCCACGGGCAGTATGACAATCAGACGCTGCTCGATCCGGACAGCCATCTGCCGCTTCTCGACAGCTTCCTGCCGGAGAAGATCGGACCCGCGAAAGCCGCTTTTGACAAGGCGTACGAGTCGTACAAGTCGGTGCGCTCCGAGCTGGATCAGCTTCTGAAAGAGATGAAGGAAGTCCGGCAGAAGCGGGATTTTTATGAGTTTGAAAAAAAGGAGATCGACGCGGCGGATCTCACGCCGGGCGAGGAGGAAACGCTGGAAGACCGCGTTCAGGTGCTTCAGAACAGCGAGAAGATCTATACCGCTCTGAGCCGGGCCGAAGAGCTTCTGTCCGGTAATGAAGGCGCGGCGCTGGATCTCATCGGCGATGCCGAGGCGTCCCTCCTCGAAGTCAGCGGCTACAGCCGGGATCTCAAAAAGATCTCGGAGGATTTCACGGACGCCCGCTGCCAGCTCGAGGACATCTCCGCAAGGATCCGGGATTCGCTCAGCGGCACCTCGTTCACTCCGGGCGAACTCGACAGCGCGATCTCCCGGCTGGAACTCATCTCCGGCCTGAAGAAAAAATACGGAGCGGACATCGAAACGATCCTCGCCCGCCGCGACGAGATCGCAGCGAAGCTTTCCGGAATCGAAACGTTCACGGAGGACCGGGACCGGCTGGAGAAGCAGGCAAAGGAAGCACTCGCCGAGCTGAAGGCCCGCGCGGAAGACCTGAGCGCTGTCCGCGAGGAGACCGCATCGGTCCTGTCCGAACGCATCCAGAAAGAACTCAGCGACCTCAACTTCAGCGAGGCGAAGTTCTCGATCGATGTCCACAGGGCCACTGCCATTTCCAAGAGCGGCGCGGACGAATGCGAGATCCTGATCAGCACGAACCGCGGCGAACCGATGAAGCCGCTCGTTAAGGTCGCGTCCGGCGGCGAGATCTCCCGGATCATGCTCGCGATCCGGAATGTCACTGCGGACACGGACGAGGTCCCGACGATGATCTTTGACGAGATCGACACCGGGATCAGCGGCGTGACGGCCAGCGTCGTCGCGAGAAAGCTCGTCGAGATCGCAGAGCGGCGCCAGGTCATCTGCATCACCCATCTCCCGCAGATCGCCGCCGCAGGAGGGACGAACTTCCGCATTTATAAAGAGAGCGACGAAGCAGGAACGTACACGCATGTCCGGAAGCTGAAGGGAGAAGAAAAAAAAGACGAGATCGCAAGGCTCCTCGCCGGGGACCGCATCACGGAGACCACGAGAAAGAGCGCGGGCGAACTCATCGATTCGATGAAAAACGCGTAGAACGCAGCCGGATGAAAAATGCGTCGAACTCAGCTGAATGAAAAATTCATAGAACGGAAGGATCAACTATTAATAAGGAAGAGGATCACGCGCCTCTTCCCTTTTTCTTTTTGTCAAAATTCAGCTCCATCAGGATCACGGAGGACAGGATCATGACTTCGCCGAGGTACGCCCTCGGCGTGAGCACTTCATGCTCGACCAGGAACGCGGTGATCGTCGCGAACACCGGCTCGAGCGAATAGATGATGCCAACGTGGGACGGCTCGGTGTACTGCTGCGCGATCGGCTGGATGACGAGCGCGACGCCGGTGCAGAAAATGCTGAGGAACAGGACCGCGATGACGACTTTCGGATCCGTCGAAAAGCAGGGATCCCCGAAGATCATGCTCAGCACAAGGGTCGCGATGCCGGTCACGAGCAGGCCGATGACCCCCATGTTGAACGCGTCGACGTCATCATCCGAGACGGCCCTCCCGCTGTAGATGATCTCCGCCGAATACGAAATGCCGGTCAGGAGGCTGTAGATATCTCCCCGGAGATGACTCATGTTCAGCGAAAAATCCTCTGTCAGCGTCAGGAACATCACGCCGACCGTGCAGATCAGGACCGCTGCCGCGATCTTCTTCGGCGGGCGCTTCCGGAACACGATGAACTCCATGATCGGGATGATGATGACCGGCGTCGCCGCGAGGAACGCCGCGTTCGAGACCGTCGTGTACTTCACGCCGAACGTCGTGAGATTGTAGACCATCGTGAACAGAAGGCCGCAGATGATCCCGCTTTTCAGCGTCTTCCGGTTCGTAGTCAGAAGGCGCTTCCGGAAAAACACCGCGACCGTGAGGAATCCGATCAGGAACCGGTACGTGTTGAGGACAAAAGGATCCATGCCGGTCATGGCGATGTTCATCGCAACATAAGACAGCCCCCAGAAAAAGGTGACGATGACGAGCATCATATCCGACTGTAATTCTTTTTTTCGATCGAGTCTCATTTTTCCTATCTGAATAAAAGCGCATTCACTTAAATCTCCGCGATGAAGAGTTCCAGCGCGGACGCGGGCTCGAGAAGGCCCGTCACGACATCGACATTGACCTTATAGGCAGAAAGCAGCATCGCCCTCAGCTTCGGGAGCGGGTAGCGCCTCGCATATTTCAGCGCGTTCTTCACGCGGAACTCATGGATCTTCGTGTAATCGTGGATCTCGCGCGGCGTCATGCCGCGGTCGGAAAATTCCCTGAGCTCCAGGAGCAGCTCGAGCTGGCTCACGATCGAGCCGGTCAGGCTGAGCGCTTCGCTCTTCCGCGCGGACAGCTGGTTGTGGAGAAGCTCGAACGCTTTCTGTTTATCATTCCCGGAAATGCTGTCGAGGAGGGAAAAAATGAATGTGTCGCTGTCTCCTTCCACCGCTTCCCGGATCGCTTCCCGCGTGACAGTCCCGCCGTCGGAAAGCGCGATGATCTTGGTGAGATCGTTTTCGAAATTGTAGAGCCGGTAGCTGCTCTCCCGGTTATAGTAGCCGGTCGCCTCGACGAGCGCCGCCATGTCGGAGCGGCTGATCGAAAGCCCGGCGTGATGGATGCGTTTCGCCGCGAACGCGGTGAAATCCGAGCGTTCCAGCTGGTCGAACGCGTACTGGGACGCGTTCTTTTTCAAAGCTTTGACGAGCTTGTTCCGGCCGTCCGCCTTTTCCGCGGAGAATACGAGGAGGATCCGTTCGTCCGGGGTCTCCAGGAGTTTGATCAGTCGGTCGACTGCGCCCTCCTCGGATTTCAGTCCCGGCTTCGCGCTTTGGATCAGTTCCGCGTCCCGCACCCAGATCAGTTTTTTTTCGGACAGGACCGGCATCGTCGATGCCGCTTCGATGATCTGATCCGGCGTCTGTTCTTCGTCATCCAGGACGCGGTAATCCAGGAGTTCGACGGCTTCATTGACATAGCGTTTTTTCAGGGAACGCACCGCCCAGTCGATCAGGAACTCCTCCTGACCGGTCATCAGGATGCTCCCTGCGATCGATCCGGCTTTCAGATCGCGGCTGAATTCCCGGAATCCGTTTGTGTTCTGCTTTTTTCCCCGTCCGGCCATCCGTCCTCCCAGGCTCCTGTCAGATGTTTCTTCTCAAAGGGAAACTCCCCGTTTCATATCCTCTATTGTAATTCAAGTCCTCCGCTTCGTCCAGCCTCTTTCGCCTTCATCGTGCAGACCCGGAAGCCGTTTCCGTTCCGGTCGATCAGGATCCCGACCGCACCGTCCCGGTCGGTCCGGAACACTCTGGCGCCGCATTTTTCAAGGCGGTCGATCGTTTCCGGCGAAGGATGACCGTACATGTTGCGACGCCCGACGCTGATGACCGCAACCTTCGGCCGGGCCTCCTCAAGGAATTCCCTCGTGCTGCTGTATTTGCTCCCGTGATGCGCGACCTTCAGGATGTCACAGCGGAGCTTCCCGGTCCCGCGGTACGCTTCCAGCATCGCCTCCTCCCCCTCCGCGGTCAGATCCGCCGTGATCAGGACCGTCACGCCGCGGTCGGTGACGCGGAAGATCAGACTGTTCCGGTTCTCATCGTCCGAATCCGGATCCCGCTCCAGCGGCCACAGGATCTCCGCTTCGCAGTGCTCCGAGATGCGGATCTTCTCCCCCGCGCATCCGGTCGTCAGCGCCTTTCGGATCGGAAAGCAGTGCGAGAGCTGCTCGAGCCCGAGGTAGTGATCCGCGTGGAGATGCGTCGCCATGGCGAGATCGAGCCGGCGGCATCCGTTCTTCAGGAGATACGGCCGGAGGATCTTTTTTCCCACATCATATTCCCGGCGTCCGCCCCCGTCGATCAGGACGTCCGCCCCGTCCCGCACATGGAAACAGTCCCCCTGCCCGACATCGACGAACACCATCTTCGCCCGGTCAAAAGGGAGCGCTGCGGAATACACCGCCGCCTCCACCGCGAGAAGGACCGCAAGGAACAGCGAAAGGATCACGCGGACATTCCCCCGGATCACGAGGATCTGGAACGTCTCTGAGGAGGCGGTGAACGCGGTGAGATAGATCAGGACGAGGACAGCGAGCGGCGGTGAGACGGTCTGGATCGTGAACAGTCCGCCGGCAGAGGCGGCCCGGTTGAACTCGATCATCACCTGTGTGAGCGCGGCGAGCGGATACGATGCAGCGTCCAGCGCCCCGGAAAGAAGCGCGGACTCGAACAGCTCCGCCGTCATCCCGAGGAGCATCGAAACGATCCCGAACGGCACGATCAGGGAAAGCAGCCACACGACCGGGATGTTGATGAGGATCGACAGGATCGGGATCAGATTAAACATATATGCCATGTACGGCAGCATCCCGAGCTGGACCGCCAGCATCGCCGATGCTGACGGCAGGAAAAAACGGTTCAGGACCGGCGAAAAGAAACAGATCGACAGCACCGCGAGGAACGACATCTGAAACGACGCCCCGAACAGCGCGTTCGGTGAATGAATCAGGATCAGAACGGACGCGATCCCGAGCGCAGTAAGAAGATCATAGCGGCGTTCCAGGATATCACCGAACAGGATCAGGACGATCAGGAGGATCGCCCGCGTCACCGAGACCGACCAGAGCGTGAGCGTGCCGTAAAAGAGAAGGAACGCGAGGAATCCGCCGGTGATCCACCGGGACCTGCGCTTCCCGATCAGGTAGCGGTAGATGCCGTAGATCACACCGACATGGAGCCCGCTCACCGCGAGGATATGCGCCGTCCCGTTGTTCCGGAACGCGTCGTAGCGGTCGTCCTCCATCTTCCCGGTGTCCCCGAACAGGATCCCGGCGATCATTGCCCGGACTTCGTCCGACACATCCAGGCGGCTGAGGAACTTGCCTCGCAGCGTCAGGATCCGCATCTTGAGCCGGGATACCGGCCCGGGGCGCGTGTCCAGCACGGTAAAATACTTCGCCGTCACGACCAGCCCGATCCCTTTTGTCTTCAGATACTCCGTGTAATCGAAGCAGTGCGGGTTTCCCGCGTGCGGCGGCTTCTCCGGCTGTCCGCGGAAACGGATCGTCTTTCCGATCAGGCGCTCCGGCTCCTTCGTCTTCTGATAGCTGGTCACGATGATCCTGCGGCTGGAATACGGGTTCAGTACGCGAGGATGACCCTTCGGCTCCTCGATGGTCCCCTGCATCCGGATCCCGCCGTCCGTCTTCTCCGTGACCCCGGTGATCCGGACGAGCATCGTCCCCTCTCCTTCAGCGGCCGATGCGTCCAGCGCCGCGTCCTGAAGCGCCAGGAGCTGGCCGCCCGCGGCATAGGAAAAAAGCATCATGATAAGGAGGAGAAAACTCGTACGGACGCCTATCGCCGAGCCGATGTCCCAGGACAGCAGATCTTTTTCCGTCCCGCGGTATCCGGTTTTTCGACAGTAAAAAAGAAACGCAGCGCCAAGAAGCACTGTGATCAGAGAAAACAGCGGGCTGAAGCGGCGCATGACGATCCCGAGAATCATCGCGGCCGATACCGAAAAAAGTTTCCTTCTCAAAAGGACCTCCTCCTGCCGGAGATCCAACCATTGCTGCGCCCGTATCTATTATACCATAATTTTCCAGTTCGCGTCCTGACATTTCACGAATTCGCGCTCTGCTATTTCCCAACCGGCGCAGCGATTTCCGAAAATCCGCTCATAGAAAAACCGGCCGCAGGTTCTCGCCCCTGCGGCCGGCGTCTGTTTCCGACGGACTTTACGTCATCGGATGCTTCCGCGGTCAGTCTTTCTTGATGCTGACCCACTTGTCTTCTGTGAATTCATCGACGACCCACTGGGCATTCGTACGGCCGATACCGGATTCCTTGGCACCGCCGAACATGATGTGTGCTTCATCCTGGACCGGCGAATCGTTGATGTGGCTCATGCCGGTCTCGATCTGCAGTGCGACTTCCATGCCGTGATACAGGTCTTCCGTGATGATGCAGTTGCTGAGGCCCCACTTCGTGTCGTTCGTGATCCGGATCGCATCCTCCTCGTCTTCCGCGCAGATGACGTTCGTGACCGGTCCGAAGATCTCCTCTTTGCACGCCGGCATATCATTCTTGCAGTCCACGAGCAGCCACGGAGAAATGACATTTCCTTCTGTCTTTCCTTCTACGGCGACGCACGCGCCCGCTTTGATGTTCTGCTGAACAAGATCATTGATCTTATCCACCTGGCTCTTGTTGATGATCGGTCCGACAAAGACGTCCGGATCGCCCGGATCGCCGCTCTTCAACGTCTTGACGGCAGCCGTGAACGCTTCGACGAATTCATCGTAGCGCTCCTTCACGCAGACGATCCGGTTCAGCGACATGCAGATCTCGCCCTGATGCAGATACGCACCGACGATCCCCGCATTGACCGCTTTTCCGATGTCCGCGTCTTTCAGGATCACTTCTACGTTGTTACCGCCCATTTCCAGCGAGATTCCTTTTGCCCCCTTTGTCGCAAGCGCACCGACACGTTCACCGACCTCTGTCGATCCGGTGAAATAGATGAATGCCGGGGTCTCATGCTCGACAAAATAATCCCCGATCTCACTGCCGCGTCCGGCGATGTAGTTTACGACTCCTTTCGGGAATCCCGCTTTTTCAAAGAGCTCACAGTCAAGCGCTGCGGTCGCCGGGGTATCGCTCGCCGGCTTGATCACGACGGTATTCCCGGTCGCGACCGCCGGGACGACGGCGCACATCGAAAGGATCACCGGGAAGTTCCACGGTGCGATGACGCCGATCACTCCTTTCGGCCGGCGGAACACGTAGTTGTCTTTCCCGATATTGGACTGCATGATTTTTCCATCCATCATGTGCGGGAAGTTGACGGCATTTCTGGTCAGTTCCAGAAGGAAGTTGAACTCAAAATCCGCTTTCGGGATCGTCGATCCGCCTTCTTCGCGGAGTACGGTATAGATCTCCTCCTTTGAATCCAGGATCGCCTGATACAGGTTCTCCATCATCTGCTGCTTGTAGGCAGGTGTCGTCTTCGCCCAGTCTTTCTGCGCTGCTTTCGCCGCGGCATACGCCCGGTCGATATCGCTCTGATCCGCAGCCTGGTACTTGTAGATCACCTCGCCCGTGAACGGATTCCGGTCTTCCATCACGTTGGAACTGTTCCCGGTCACCCATTCCCCGTTGATATACATTTTGTCATATGATTTCATCGTATGTACCTCCTGATTCCCCCGTATATCATTTAACCAGCAGCTTAAAATATTTGACTTTTAAGCAACTTTATTATAATTCTGTATCTCCAAAAAAACAATACTCTAATAAAGATTCTCGTGACGGTCTGATGATTTTTTTGTAAAGTTCTGAATTGCCGTGATTTTCTAATTCTACTGCACAAAAAGCTATTGCACGGCTGCACAAGCTCGTGATATTATGCAATTAGACGAAGATCCTATTTTTTTTTGGGCAACAGCACAATCACGAGGAGTACGCTGAAAATGAACAGTATAGAATCGATTTATCGAGTGGTCTTTAACGCAGTGCTAAGCGGAAGCATCGTGGAAATCGCAGAAGCAGCTTACAACATCCTTCATTGTCCGGTCATCATCACAGACTCATCATATGTGAAGCTCACGGAAGTCTATCCTTCCGAGATCCAGCATGATCCGAAGTGGGATGAGTACATCGACGTTCCGGAACTTTCCGTGGACGCGATCAAGCACTACCTGAATTCTGATTACATCGACAAGATGCAGGTCCCGCATCAGCCGCTGCTGATGAACCGCGGATATTTCCAGAACAGCCCTCGCCTGACGTGCGCCGTCACGGACAAAGGGCACCTGCTCGGCTATATCTCCGCTTATGTGAAAAACAAGGCGATCACGAAAGAAACGGGTCGTTCGATCGTCGTCATCGCGGACGCTGTCGCGATGTATCTCCGGAACGAATCCGGCGTCATCAGCGGCGAAAGCAGCGCCGGTGAGATCTTCGCCCGCGACCTCCTGATGGGAGGCGGCGTGCAGACCGCGACGATCCGCAAATGGGAAAGCCTTCTCGGCATCCGCCTGAAGCCGGAATACCGGGTCCTCTACATGTCCCATGCACCGGAATCCGGTACGAATCTGAATTACTTCAACAACTACCTGAAGACGAAGATCCGGAATTTATCCAAAAATATTTTGACTTATCAGAGCGGAAACACGCTTTATGTTCTTCTCTACGGCATCGACAAATCGCAGGATTTCCATACGATCACGGATGAGATCGAGTCACTCGTCAATGAATTCCAGTACGAGTGCGGGATCTCCGATCTTTGTGACGACATCAAAGATCTTCCTCGCTGCCGCAAACAAGCCGAGACAGCGTTTGACATCGGGAGAAAATGGCTGCCGGACAAATCTCTGTATTTCTATGACGACCTGATGCTCGAGGCGATGCTCGAATCGTCCACGACACAGCTCGGGATCGAAAACTGCATCGACCCTGCCGTCATTGATCTCTTTATCCGCGATGAGGAATCCCACAGCGAATATCTTCAGACGCTTCGTACCTTCATCAGCTGCTCGTGCAAACCGACGGAGACCTGCAATGAGCTCCATGTGCACAGGAACACGCTGAACTACCGCCTTCATAAGATCCAGGAGATGACCGGCGCAGATCTGTCTGACGCGATGACGCGGATCCGTCTCGCGATCAGCATCATGGTCATGGATTATTGGAATATCAGGCCGGAGATCCCGGATGTGATTAATGCTTAACGCTTTGTCCCAGATATGTTATAATATAACTCTTAATACGCAGCTTTTTTCATTTATTCAGAGGGACTTTTTATGAGAAGTGATAAGTACGACAATCTCGATGATAATACAAAAAAGAATAACATCACGGAAGGCAGCGAACCATCCTCGGAAAACACTTCCTTGAGCGGTATCGCGTCTTCCGGCTCTGACACGAAAATCACGATGAACTCGGACGAGATCCAGGCGGTGATCGCCTCGGCAGAAGCGGACGTCAGGGCAAAAAATGAAGCGGCGGACGAAGTGAAAACCTCCGTCCTTTCTTCTGATACGGGAAATGTTCCGGAGGCAGACGAAACGCCGGCATTTTCTTCTTCAGATGAGATCGTTTCCCCGGCGGAAGCGGTCGCCTTCCCGGAGAAGGCAGCGGCTTATCGGAATGGCGCTGAGGATGCTTCTGATGCGGATACAGAACATTCAGAGGCCTCTCCATCGAATACGCCGGAAGTTTCCGGAAATGCACAGGACGATGCCCCGGTCCAGAAGGAAGCAGCGGGCCCGGAGAAGGAGCAGAACACTGCCGGATCTCCGGCCGGCTCCACACCTGCTGACAATAGCGATATCCCGCAGGAAAATACCGCTGCGGCGGAGAAAAACGGAACGGTCGTGACCATGAACGAAGACGAGATCAATCAGGTCATCGCCTCCGCGGAAGCGGACGTGAAGCAGGCACGTGAAGAGGCAAAATCCGGACAGCAGCAGGAAGGCTCTCCGTCAGAAGATCTTCCGGAATATCTCCATTACGACGAATCCATCGGGAAACCATCCGATTCAAAGGGGTCCGCCAATTCGGGCATCGAAGATACCGCGATCGCAGCCGGCATCTTCTCCGGAAGAACCGGCGAAGAATCTGCTGCGGATACAGGAACCCCTGCTTCTTCCGAAAGTACGGATCAGGGATCATCCCGGCAGCCGTCCGGATCCGAAACCCAGAGTGCCGGCAAATCTCAGAATCCGGAAAGTACGGCCGGAGAAGCTCACCCCGCCCGGAAAACCACAGCGGACAGCCAGACCCCCGGAGGGACTGCTCCTGCAATCGCAGCAGCCGGGACCACGGCCGCCGCGGCAGGTCATAAACAACGGAAAGGTCATCAAATTTTGAAAGATAAAAAGAACTGGAGCAAACCGAAAAAAATCATCGTCGGAATCCTTCTGGCCATTCTTGCCATCATTCTGGCACTGATCATCTACGCGACCGTTGTCATCATCAACGCCCCGAAGATCGATACCGATGAGATCTACTCCATCCTCACACAGACATCCACGCTGTATGACTCCAATAGCAAAGAAATCGACAGCGTTTATTCCGGCGAGAACCGGAAGAACGTGAAGTACGAGGAACTCCCGGAAAACCTGAAGAACGCGTTTATCGCGCTGGAAGACAAAACGTTCTGGAAACACCATGGTTTCAACTTTATCCGTATTCTGGGCGCGATCAAAAACTCTATCTTCTCAGGAGAACAGGTATCCGGTACCAGTACTCTGACGCAGCAGCTGGCGAGGAATGTATTCCTGAAGTCTTCGATGACGAGCCACACATTGAAACGAAAAATCATAGAGGCCTGGTACACCGTGAAACTTGAGACCCATCTATCCAAAAAGGAGATCATCACGGCGTACCTGAACACCGTCTCGTTCGGCTACGGCTGCAACGGTGTAGAAGCCGCGTCTGAAGCCTATTTCCACAAGCATGTCAGCGAGCTTGATCTCGCCGAATGCGCGGAGCTTGCTTCCATCGTTAAAGCGCCGACCGCTTACGCTCCGGTCGTCCTGATGGAACGCGGCGCAAAGCTTTCCGACAATACCACGATCCTGAAACGGTCGTCACAGGGCACCTATATCCTGAATGATGCCGCCAAGAGCCGTCGGGAGCTCTGCCTGAAGCTCATGAAGGATCAGGGGTATATCACAAACGCGCAGTACAAGAAAGCGAAGTCTGTTTCCCTCAAGGAGATGATCAACCCGAGGTACAGCCTGTCCTCATCGAAGCACGCGTACTTCACCGATTATGTTGTCTCCGATGTCATCGAGGACCTCCAGAAGGAAAAAGGCCTTTCCTATAAAGAAGCGTACGACAAAGTGTACACCGGCGGTCTCAAGATCTATACGACGATGGATCTTCAGGCACAAAAAACCGTCGAAAAAGAATTCCGTGATAACTCCAACTTCCCTTCCCCGACGAATATCAGTTATGACGGGAACGGGAACATCATCGATAAATACGGGAACATCGTCATGTACTCACTCGACCGGATGTTCACGAACGGCAACTACGTCATGGACAGTACAGAGGCCAGACAAAACTCTGACGGATCGATTACGATCTACGCGAACAAATATCTGAAGATCTACACGACGACCTCCGACGGAAAGACCGACTACAGCGTCGAATTCCCGAACATGTACAAATTCCGGGGCGGCCATCTGTATTCGATCTCCGGCGGGACCATCAATATACCGCAGAAATACAAGTCCATGGATTCGAGCGGCAATATCGTTGTGTCGAAAAAATTCCTGAACAGCCGGGCCGGCAAAACCGTGTTCTCCGTGAAGAACGGCACCATCACCATCAAGAAGAATGGCTACACATTGAATCAGTCCGTCATCCAGCCTCAGGCCGCGATGACGATCATCGAAAACAGTACCGGCGAGATCAAGGCGATGGTCGGAGGCCGGAAGACCAGCGGAAGAATGCTCTACAACCGTGCGACCGAAACACGGCAGCCGGGATCTTCCGTCAAACCGCTTTCGGTCTATTCCGCAGCCCTCCAGCAGAGTGCGGAAGAGGCAAAAAAAGGAAAGAAACATACTTTTGTCGATTACGGCATCGACAGTCAGGGAGCCTCCGGATGGGGATCCTACATCACCGCCGGTTCGACCGTCATCGATGAGAAAACCATCGTCCAGGGCAAGGTCTGGCCGGTGAATGACGGCGGCGGATACAGCGGATATCAGACGTTTAGAACAGCACTCAAGCACTCTCTGAACACCTGTGCCGTCAAGATCTGGTATCAGGTCGGAGAATCGTATTCAGAGAAAATGCTCAAGAAATACGGTATCTCTTCCCTCGACACGAAGGGCTCGGTCAACGACAAGAACGCTGCCGCTCTCGCACTCGGAGGTATGACAAACGGCGTCAGCACACTGGAAATGGCGAATGCCTACACCGTATTCCCGAACAACGGAACAAAGACGGAAGACCCGATCAGCTACACTGTCGTCAAAGACAGCGACGGACATACGATCCTGAAGAACCCGGGATCGAAGCGTGTACGCGTTCTGGATAAAGGCGTCGCGTGGATCATGCGTGATGTCATGTGCGGCGTTGTTGAATCCGGCGGAACCGGTGTCAACGCGGCCATCTCCGGCGTCGATGTCGCCGGTAAGACCGGAACCACGAGTGACCATTACGATATCTGGTTCGACGGCTATACCCCGACCTACACCGCATCCCTCTGGATCGGAAACGACGTCAACATCACCCTGACGAGCGAATCCGGCGCTGCAGCGGCTCTCTGGGGCAAGATCATGGGACAGATCTCTGCAGCAAAAAAAGGCACATGGAAATCCATGCCGAGCGACGTCCAGAAGGTCGGAAACGAATACTACGTCAAAGGAACGTACGGCGGAAGCACCTACTACAACTACAACTCCGGTTCGAGCAGTTCGGATTCATCCGACAGCAGCAGCAACACTTACAATAACAACAGTAATAACACGAATAACGACAGCACAAATAACTACAATAACAACAGCACTCAGAACAGAACGCAGAACAGCAATCAGAACAACGGAGGCGAATGACGGATGAACATTCCGGACATTCCCATCCGTCGCTGAACTGAAAACGCGGTATTCAAAAAGGGGAGCACAAAGCTCCCCTTTTCCGTGCGTTCGACTCCGGACACAGAGCCGATCCTTATCGCAGTAAAAGCCTTTTGTTATCCAATGATGTCTTTCAGCTCACGGACCCTTGCCGGAATGTCTTCCGCTTTGAACACCGCAGACCCCGCAACAAGGATGTCCGCACCTGCCTCGGCGATCTCTTCGGCATTGTCCGGAGATACCCCGCCGTCGACTTCAATCTCGAACGATAAGCCCGATTTTTCCCGGACCTCCGCCAGCTTACGAATTTTTCCAAGCGACGACGGAATGAATTTCTGTCCGCCGAACCCCGGGTTCACCGACATGATCAAAACCAGCCCGACATCCTCAAGGATGTTCTCGAGAACGGAGACCGGCGTCGCCGGGTTCAGCGCGACGCCCGGCTGAACGCCGTAGGAACGGATGTGGCTGACCGTTCGGTTCAAGTGGCGGCAGGCCTCCTGATGGACTGTAATGAATTCGGTCTTTTCCGTGACAAATTCTCCGAGATACTGATCCGGATCTTCGATCATCAGATGCACATCATACGGCGCCGTGTCGAAGCGGTCAAGACTTTTCATGACCGCCGGACCGAAGCTGATGTTCGGGACGAAATGCCCGTCCATCACATCGATGTGAAGGAAGTCACATCCAGCACTGCAGGCTTCTGTTACATGTTCTCCCAGCCTGGCAAAATCTGCCGAAAGAATGGATGGTGCCAGTTTTGCCATAATATTCATCTCCTTGTCTTTTCCATCAGTTCCTGATAAAACTGCGTATAGCCTTCATATCGATCCCGGTTGATCCTGCCCTGTTCGACTGCGTCCCGGACCGCACAGTCCGGTTCCCGGATGTGACGGCAGTCGTCAAAGCGGCAGGAGCCGCGAAACGGCCGGAACTCCGGATAGCAGTCCGCGAGCTCCTCCGGTTCGATCCCTTTCAGATCAAACGACGTGAATCCCGGCGTGTCAAACACCATGCTTCCTTCCATGCCGGGAAGCTCAAACAGCTCGACATGGCGCGTCGTATGGCGGCCCCGGGACGTTTTCCGGCTGACACCGCCGGTCTCCATTTTCGCATACGGGACCAGACGGTTCGTGATCGTGGATTTCCCCACGCCGGACGGGCCGGCGAAACAGGTCCGTTTCCCCTCCATCTGCGCAAGAAGCTTGTCCAGCCCTTCACCGGTCCGGCCGCAGACGGTGAGCACCGGTGCTGCGTCCCGGTAGCGGTCTTTCACAGAATCCTCTGCTTCCTCCGATGCGAGGTCACTTTTGTTAAAACAAAGCAGCGCTTTGATTCCTTTTCGCTCTGTCATGATCAGGAACTTGTCGATGACCGCGAAATTCGGCGCAGGATCGGCAAACGCCGCCACGACGACAAACTGTTCGACGTTCGCGATCGGCGGCCGCTCAAAGGAATTTCTGCGGTCCAGGATGCGGTTTATGACCCCGTCACCGTCTTCCAGGAGTTCAAAGTCCACTTCATCCCCGACGAGGAGCGTCATCCCGGTCTTCCGGAAGATGCCCCTGCCCCGGGTCTGATACGTTCCCTGTTCTGTTTTTACGTAATAGAATCCACCGACTCCCTTCGTGATCAGTCCGTTCATTTATTCACTCGTATCTCCCGTGTCTGTGGAATCGCCGCTGCTTTCGGTATCGCCGGTATCTGTACTGCTTTCATCGGTCGTCGTCGCGCTTCCCTTGCTGATGACGATATCGACAGTGGTCCCTTTATCTACCTGCTCGCCGGCGTCATATTCCTGTTCCATGACATACCCTTTGCCATAGACGTCGCTTTCGGAATAATCGACGCTGCCGACTTTCAGACCGGCTTTTTTGATCCTCTTTTTCGCCTGCTTCAGCGTCAGGCCGGTCAGCGACGGGACGGTCACTTTTTCGGTTTTCTTGCCGGAACATACGACGATATTCACTTTGGTCCCCTTGGTGTGGATCGTATCTGCCGCCGGGTCCTGGCTGATGATCTGTCCTTCTTCGTATTCATCACTTTTCGCGTGGTCGACCGTTCCGAGGACAAATCCTCCGTTGACTTTCAGGTAGCTCTCGGTCTCACTTCCGTAATATTTCCCGACGAGATCCGGCACGGCATGCTTCGCCTTGCCGCCGCTGATCTTGACCGTGACCGTGGTGCCCTTCTGTACTTTTTTGTTCGCTCTCGGATCCTGGGAGACAACATTCCCCTTCGATACCGTGTCGCTCGACACCGTATCGCCCCGTTCGATCTTCAGGTCATTCTTTTCCAGTTCCTGACGCGCTTCGGAGTACGTCATGTCTGTGACGTCCGGGACTGTCGTCTTGCTGAGATAGTTCGGGATGATCCATGCTGCGGCGAGGCCTGCCGCGATCAGGATCAGGATCAGCGCGATGATGAGAGGCTTCTTGCTCTTCTTTTTCTTCTTTTTGACCGGTTCTTCTGTTACCGCCGGAGTCTCTTTCTGAGGCTGCGGCTGTTCGGCCGGCTTCGATTCTTCCTTCTTCTGATCCGCGGCGAACACCGCGTTTCCTACACGGGAAGAGACAAATTCGATATTATTCAGGTCTTCCAGCATGTCGTCCGCGCTCTTGTAGCGGTTCGACTGGAATTTGTCCGTCGCCTTCATGACCGCTTTTTCCAGCGCCGGCGGGATCCCGCTGACGAGCTGCGAAGGCGGTGTGATCTCGCTGTTGATATGCATCAGTGCGACCTGCACCGGATTGTCCCCGTCAAACGGCACCTTGCCCGTCAGCATTTCATACAAGATGATGCCGACGGAATAAATATCCGACCGCTCATCGACATATGCGCCGCGAGCCTGCTCCGGCGAAAAATAGTGAACGGAGCCGATGATCTTGCTCGTTTCGCTGAGCGTCGAATCACTGATCGCCTTGGCGATCCCGAAGTCCCCCAGCTTTGCGACGCCGTCTGACGTGATCATGATGTTATGCGGCTTGATATCACGGTGAATGATGTTGTGCTTATGTGCCACACTGAGTGCCGACAGGACCTGTTTCGTGATCCGGATCGCTTCCCGGTAATCCATCGGCGCCTTCTTTTTGATCACTTCACTCAGCGGTTCCCCGTCGATCAGTTCCATGACGATGTAATGGATATTGGTCTCCCGGCCGACATCGTACACGCTGATGATGTTCGGGTGCTGAAGCCCGGCAGCCGCCTGCGATTCCTTTCGGAAACTGTCCACAAACTGCGCATCCTGGATGAATTCCGGACGCAGGATCTTGATCGCAACATACCGGTTGAGAAGACGATCTTTTGCCTTATATACAACGGCCATTCCTCCCTCGCCGATCTTCTCGATCAGCTCATAACGGCCTGCTAATAATTTGGTGCTCATTTTATGTCTTCCTCCGTGATTTTAATGCAGATCATGGTGATGTTGTCATTCCCGCCGTTCCGATTTGCCTGCTTCAGAAGTTCATAGCAGGTGTCGACCATGGTTTTTCCCTCTGAGAGTTTCTCGCTGATCGAGTCCGAATCGACTTCTCCGTAGAGACCATCCGTGCACATGAGGATGATATCTCCGGACTGGATCTGACGGACAAAATAGTCTGCCTTGACTTTCTGAGAAGCGCCGATCGCCCGCGTGATCATGTTCCTCTTCTCGTGTGTGATCGCTTCTTCTTCCGTGATCACACCGGCTTTGACGAGAGAGTTTACATAGGTATGATCTTCCGTGATCTGATCCAGCGCTCCGTCCCGGAAGAGATAGCACCTGCTGTCTCCGATATTCAGTACATAAAGCCGGTCTCCGGTGACATAGGAGCAGACGATCGTCGTCGCCATCCCCTTGTTCTGATGGAATTTCTGTGAACTCTCAAGCACTTTCCGGTTCGCTTTGTCTAGGCAGGCGTCAAAGTAGCCCTGGACCTGTCCAAGTGAATCGATATCATCCATCGGATGCTTCCTGACATAGCCGACGATCTCGTTCACCGCGGTCCGGCTCGCGATCTCGCCGGAGTTATTGCCTCCGACGCCGTCCGCGACAACGAACACTTTCATGATCGGCATGACATAACACGCATCTTCGTTGTTGCTTCGCATTTTTCCTTTGTCGGTCCTGAAACCAACTTCCATAAATTAGCTATCCTTCCTTTTTCATCACGCAATAATAAAAGCCGTCACAGCCGTCCGTATCCGGAAGCAGCTGCCGCTCGGCGAGTTTCCGAAAGCCCGCGTTCTTCTCGAGGAAACGTTCTGCGACGCCCTCGTTTTCCATATCGTTGATTGTGCACGTGCTGTACATCAGCACGCCGCCCGGCCGGACGTAGGACGAGGATGACAAAAGGATCCTGAGCTGCGTCTCCGCGAGCGCACACCCCCCGTCCGGAAGCTTCCGGTATTTGATCTCCGGTTTCCTGCGGATCACACCGAGCCCGCTGCACGGAACGTCGCAGATCACACGATCCGCCGTCCCTGCGAGCTCCGGGATCGGATCTTCCGCGTCTCGGACCTTTGTTTCTATCATCGTGATCCCGAGGCGCTCCGCCTCCTTCCGGAGGAGCTCCATCCGGTGTTCATAAAGATCCATGCTGAAAATCGTCCCCTGATCTTTCATACGAAGCGCAAGCTGGAACGACTTCCCGCCCGGCGCCGCACAGGGATCGATGATGCGTTCTCCCGGCTGTGCGCCCAGTGCCTCTGTCGCAAGGATCGACGATTGGTCCTGGACGAAAAAAAGCCCCTCGCGGAACGCTTCTCCCTCGATCAGTCCGCTTCCACGGACAAAAAGAGCATCGCCTTCTCTCCGGCAGCGAAAGCCCTCGCGGGTGAGCCGTTCCATCAGCTCTTCGCTCCCGATCTTCAGTGTATTTACTGAAACACAGAGCTCCGGCGTCCGGTTCCCGGCGGCCAGAAGCGATTCCGCCCGCTCTTCTCCGAACATCCGGATCCATTTCTTGACGATCCAGCGCTCACACGAGTACTGGTTAAGAAGCCGCGTGACAGGATCCTTTTCCTGCTCCGGCTTCTTCAGTTTATCTTTTTTTCGAATATAGTTCCGAAGGACCGCGTTCACAAAGCCGGTCCTCCCCGGCGCCGCCGTCCGGCAGAGCGCGGCCTGTTCGCTGACCGCCGCGTAATCCGGCACGCTCCCGAAAAATCCGATCTGGGAAGCGCCCATCCGAAGAATTGTTTTCACTTCCGGCTGCAGCCGGTCATAGCCTTTCGCAACGAGCTGCCGGAGCATATAATCCAAATATTTCCGGTTCCGGAGCACCGAATAGACGAGCTCCCGGACGAACGCTTCGTTCAGGCTGCCTTCTCCGGATGTAATCCGATTCAGTTCGATGTTCGAATACGCGCTGTCCCGCTCGATCCGGAGCAGGACCCGGAACGCCGCTTCCCTGTTCGGATCCATGCCTATCGATCTCCACGGAGCGCCAGGATCCGGAGCAGGTTCGCGACCGCCATCGCGAGCGCTGCGATGTATGTCATCGCCGCTGCTGTCAGCACCTTGCGGGAGCCTTTATAATTCTCCGGCAGGACGAGCTGAAGCTGCTTCATCTGCTGCAGCGCCCGGTGGCTCGCATTGAGTTCGACCGGGAGTGTGATCAGATGGAACAGGATCACAACGACAAAGCAGATGACGCCGATGTCGAACAGCGTATCGCCGAGTCCCTGCATCGAGGATCCGGCAAAAAGCAGTATGATCCCGACCATGATCAGGATCCAGGAGACGTTCGATGCGAAATTTACGACCGGCACGATCGCATTGCGGATCGTGAGCGGCGCGTAATGATGCTGATGCTGGATCGCATGCCCGCATTCATGGCAGGCGACACTCACCGCGGCGACCGAATCTACGTTGCAGACCGTCTGTGAAAGATGGAGTGTTCGATCTCTCGGGTCGTAATTGTCCGTCAAGCTGCCTCCGATCGCCTCGATCCGGACGTCCTGAAGGCCGTTCGCGTCGAGGACGCGTCTTGCCGCCTGCGCTCCTGTGATCCCGAGGCTGTTCGGCACGCTCGAATAGCGGTTGAACGCCGATTTCACCTTTGCCTGCGCGAACAGCGCAAACAGGATCGCCGGGATCAGAATGATGATCGTCGGATCTATTCCATAACCGTAATACATAATCCTCCTTTTATCTATCAGAAAAAGCAAGAACTGCCGGCCGAATCCTCATGGCCGGCACTTTCGCAATGTGATTCAAAGTATAACAAATTATAGCATACCCGTATAAACAGGTCAAAAGATCGCTCCTCATCGGAGCGATCCAATCATTCTCTGGGTCCTTATACCTGCATTCCGCGCGGACGCTCTTTCAGCGTGGCAAACGTAGAGATCGCCGTCGCTGCGATCTCTCCGGTCTCGGCATCGATCATCGTTCCCATGCAGGTCACGAGACGGTGACCGACGTGCGTGTAATTCAGCTTCATGCGGAATGCATTGCCGAACAGCGGGCGCTGATAGCTGACCGTCAGATCCGCTGTCGTCACGAACGTATCGGTGAGCGCCGTCGCTGCCGTTCCGATCCCCGAGTCAAAAACGCTGGCCACGATCCCCCCGTGTACTCCGTTATAGATATTCCTCATCCACGGTTCCGGGACAAAAGAATACTCGACGGTCCCGTCCTCGCTTGAGCAGTCTTCCAGCTTCAGCTTCAGCATCGCCGTCAGCTGATCCTGCCGCGTTTCCTGTATGTCCAGGACCTCCTGGATCTTCTTCGCTAACTGGACATCCCTCACTTCAGTAATTCCCCCTTCTCAAACTGTTTCCCTCTCAGGAAATCTTCTGCTTTCAGTCTTTTTTTGCCCGGCATCTGGAGTTCCGTCACCCTCAGGATCCTGCCACTGCAGGCGATATCGATGCCGCCCGCAGATGCGCCGGCGACCGCACCGTCCGGAAGGTCCGTCGTTTCGTCCGGACACTCCGCGCTCCAGAGTTTCAGGCGCGCGTCACGCCAGATGCAGTACGCGCCCGGCCAGGGATCGAAAGCCCGGATCTGACGCTCGATCTCCTCCGGCTTCCGGCTGAAATCGACCTTCCCGTCTTCTTTTTTCAAAAGGCCCGCATACGTTGACTTTTCGTCATCCTGAGGGACGAAGCGGCACGTTCCGTCTTCGATCGACGGCAGTGTCCGGACCAGGAGATCGGCGCCGAGCTCCGCGAGTTCGTCATACAAAACATGAAATGTTTTATGGTCAACATCTGTTTCTGCTTTCGCAATCATGTCGCCGGTATCAAGGCCCGCATCCATTTTCATGATCGTGACCCCGGTCTTCTCCTCCCCGCTCAGGATCGCATGCTGCATCGGCGACGCACCGCGGAATTTCGGAAGGAGCGACGCGTGTACATTAAAGCAGCCAAGCTTCGGAAGATCCAGCACATCCTGCTTCAGGATCTGTCCGAACGAAACGACGATCACGACGTCCGGCTCAAGGCTCCTCATATGTTCTACCATTTCCGGGCTCTTCGAAAGACGCTCCGGCTGAAGGACTTCGAGTCCCTCTTCGAGTGCGAGTTCCTTCACCGCGGAGTACGTCACCTTTCCGCGGTTCCTCCTGCGATCTGGCTGTGTCACGACGCAGCAGATCTCATGACCCGCCTCGAGCAGACGTTTCAGCACAACGGCTGAGAATTCCGGCGTTCCCATAAAAATGATTTTCATCGATCGCTCAACTCCTTACCGGGGGCGCTGCTATTTTTCTCCCGTTTCTTCTTCATCTCCGTAGTATTCCTCGGCTGCCTTGGAATTCGGCAGGAATACGTCGGTCGCCTTGTCCGTATAGAGGATCCCGTCCAGGTGATCATACTCATGGCACATCACGCGGGCGTAAAATCCTTCAAAGGTATATTCCTTGACCGTCCCGTCGAGATCCTGCGCTCTCATGCGGATCTTCGTCGGCCGCTTCACGGTGCCGACATACCCCGGCAGGCTCAGGCAGCCTTCCTGCCCTTCTTCTTCGCCCTCCTGCTCCAGGATCTCCGGGTTGATCATGTAATAGACTTCGCCCGGTTCCGGCTCCGCGACGAACATCCGCCGCAGCATCCCGACCTGCGGTCCGGCCAGTCCGACGCCGTCCGCGTCCCGCATCGTCTCCAGCATGTCCTGCATCGCCTCACGGATGTGATCGTTAATGTTTTTGACCTCTCTCGAAGTCTTCCGCAGTGTTTCATCGTTCTGTGTCAAAATATGTCTCAGTGCCATTCCCTTCACACTTTCCGGAGAGCCGATGTGCTTCAGAACGAACTGTACGGGTTCACGTCGATGACCATGCTGACATCCGTCCTGTGCTTTCGCTGAAGCTCTCCAAAATACTGTAAGTAATAAATATATTCATTTCTCCGGCCCTTGGGACATTTCGCCATGATATGGTAGCGAAAGCTGTCCTGACCTTTAAAATTCTCTGTGATCTTCGGCGCGAGGATCCGGTCCGCGTTCGGGAGGCCCGCCCGGATCAGATACGCCTTGCACTTCTCCGCTGCCTCCGCCGCGATCGTTTCGTCCTTCGACGTGAATTCGCAGACGATGAGGTCGCTGAACGGCGGATACTCCATGATCTCCCGGAAACGGATCTCCGTCCGGTAGAACTCCCGGTAGCTGTGCGCAGCGGCAGCCCGAAGGGCAAAATTGTCCGGGGTATAGGTCTGGACGATGACGAGGCCTTTTTCGCGTCCCCGGCCGGCTCTTCCCGCGACCTGCGTGACAAGCTGGAACGTCCGCTCCGTCGATCGATAGTCCGGGATGTTCAGGCTGACATCCGCGGAAACGACGCCGACGAGACCGACGTTCTGAAAGTCCAGTCCCTTTGCGACGAGCTGTGTCCCGATCAGGATATCCGTCTGCCGTTTCTCAAATCGACGGATGATCCGTTCGATTTCTCCTTTTGCCCCCGCCGTGTCCAGATCCAGACGCGCGACTTCCGCTCCCGGGAACAGGTCCCTCGTCATTTCCTCGATCTTCTCCGTTCCGGCTCCTAAGTAGCGGATTCTGCTGCTCCCGCACTCCGGACACTTATCCGGGACCGGGAATTTCTTCCCGCAGTAGTGACAGACCGCCGCGTTCTCCCTCTTGTGGTAGACGAGCGTGATGCCGCACTCCGGACAGCGGAGCGGCTCTCCGCAGTCGACGCAGCGGACCGAGGTCGAATAGCCTCGCCGGTTCAGGAACAGGATCACCTGCTGCTTCCGGCTGAGCGTCTCCCGGATCTTCTGTGTCAGAACGCTTCCGAAGACGGAATCGTTCCCGGCTTTCAGCTCTTCCCTGCGGTCGACGATCTGAATGTCCGGCAGCGGGGTCTTGTTGTACCGCTCCTTCATCTCGATCAGATGATAGATGCCCTGCTCCGCACGGTAGTACGAAACGACGGACGGCGTGGCACTTCCGAGGATCAGGACCCCGTTCCAGGCCATCAGGCGTTTCAGCGCGACGTCCACCGTCTCATACTTCGGAGACTGATCCGCCTTATAGGTCGACTCATGCTCCTCATCGAGGATGATGCAGCCGATGTTCTCAAGCGGGGCAAAAACACCCATCCTGGCCCCGATGCAGATCTTCGCTTTTCCGCTGCGGAGCCGCTGCCACTCATCGTGCCGCTCGCGGATCGTCAGGCGGCTGTGCAGGACCGCGATCTGATCTCTTCCGAAGCGCCCGATAAAACGGGACAGGATCTGCGTCGTGAGCGCGATCTCCGGAACGAGCATGATTGCCGTCTTCCCGAGCGAAAGCGCAGTGTCGATCGCGTCCATATAGACTTCGGTCTTCCCGCTTGAAGTGACGCCGTGGATCAGGAAATTCTCCTGCCGGCCGTCCCGGATCGCACCATCGATCCGGCGGCACGCTTCTTCCTGCTCCCGCGTCATCTGCTTCGCCGGATCCGGCGTTCCTTCCATGTCGCGGTACGGCATCTTCTCCCTGCCCGGCCGCGCGGGCTTTCCCGGCGGAAGGAAGCAGCGGATGCCGTCGATGTATTTGATCGCGTAGCGGCTCCTCATCCAGCACGCGGTCCGGATCATTTCCCCACTGAGCGAGAGATCCGGATCCTTCTCACCCGCGTCGCGGAACGAAGTGACGGACGGATCCGGGGTCGCGTCCGTTTCCATGACAAACGCCCGCTTTAATTTTTTACCACGTCCGAACCCGACATACACGATGTCTCCGACAGAAAGATCTTCCTCTGTCTGATACGTGAAGAACTGATCCGTGTACCGGCTGTCGTTCTCTATGACAAGATTGACAAATCGTTTCTGCTTCATCCGGCTTCAAGCCCCGGCCTACAGAAGATTGATCCCGTGCCGGCGGCATTCCTCCCGCATCTCTTTCGGCCAGACCGACGCCTGGACTTCTCCGATGTGCGCTTTTCTCAGGAAGTACATGCAGAGTCGGCTCTGTCCGATCCCGCCGCCGATCGACAGCGGCAGCTCATCGTTCAGGATCATCTGATGGAATTCCTGGCTCCGGCGCTCGTCGTGCCCGGACAGCGTCAGCTGACGATCCATCGCCTTCGCGTCGACCCGGATCCCCATGGAAGAGATCTCAAAGGCTTTTTCCAGCACCTCGTTCCAGAGAAGGATGTCGCCGTTCAGCTCCCAGTCGTCGTAGTCCGGTGCGCGTCCGTCGTGCGGCTTCCCGGACTTCAGGTCCCCGCCGATCTTCTCCAGGAACACCGCGCCGTGATCGCGGCAGATGAGGTCCTCGCGCTCTTTCGGCGTCTTGTTCGGATACAGATCCTCGAGCTCCTGCGTCGTGATGAAGTAGATCTCATTCGGGATCTCCGTCTGGATGTCCCGGTACAGACGATTGACGTAGTCGCCCAGGTTCTTCACGGAGTTATAGATGATCTCCACGATCTCATGGAGAAATTCCTCGTTTCGTTCGTCTTTCGTCATGACGCGTTCCCAGTCCCACTGATCGACGTAGATCGAGTGGAGGTTGTCCATCTCCTCATCCCGGCGGATCGCGTTCATATCAGTATAGATCCCGTGTCCCGGCTTGATGCCGTAGCGGCCGAGCGCATAGCGCTTCCACTTCGCCAGCGACTGCACGATCTCCACCGTTTTCTCGTTCATGTCCTTCACGGTGAATTCCACCCGGCGCTCGACGCCGTTCAGATTATCATTGAGACCCGTCTCCGGCTCGACAAAAAGCGGCGCGGAAACGCGGCGGAGCCTGAGTCCATACGCCAGCTCCTGCTGGAAATAGTCCTTGATCTTCTTGATCGCGCGCTGCGTCTCGATCAGGCTCAGATCCGATTTATAATTCTTCGGAATCATCAGATTCGACATACTTTGATACCTCCTGCTTGTCATTTATCCTTTTGTTCAACGCTTCGAAAAACCGCATCCGCAGTAATTCTGGCGGTAAAGTCCGTATTGTTTCGAAAGGACGACGCTCCGGTGGAAGCCGTCTTTCTTTTTAAAATCCATATCGAGGAACTGCACCCCGGCTCGTTCCGCTTCTTCCTTCCCGATCGACGAGATCAGCGGGTAATTCTTGTGCGGGCTCACAGTAAGCGTCGTTGTGAACAGCGAAAATCCGTGTTCCTTCGCATACTCCGCCGTGTCCCGCAGGCGCTCCCGGAAACAGACCGTACACCGCGCACCGCCTTCCGGCTCCTGCTCGAGGCCACGGACAAGCTCAAGATACGTCTCCGGCACATAATCCCCCTCGACAAAGTCGATCCGGTCCTCCGGCGGAAGGCTTTCATTCATCCGATCGATCAGAAGGATCTGGTTCTCCTTCCGTTTCTCATACTCATCCCGGTCTGTGATGCACGGGTTGTGATAAAAAACCGTGATCCGGTAATCCGGCATCAGCCGCTCGATCACCGCCGAGCTGCACGGTCCGCAGCAGCTGTGCAATAGCAGATGCGGTTTCCTTCCCTGTTCTTCAAACTCTGTGTCCAAATCCCTAAGCGACCTTTCGTTCCCCCGGCAAAAGTGCGGGCTTCACAAATCCCGCCGCTTTGCGGTATGATAGACAGCGGGAGTCGACCGAAAACGGCCTCTCCCATCCAGACAATACTTTTGAATTATATCATGATTTTCAGGGAATGGAAAGAGGCCACACACATGCCGAAAAACAACGTCAATCCTGATGATTCCGCCCGGAAGAGCGTTTTCCGCGCAGGGCCTTACGGCGACATGGCGGCGGAACGGATGTACACCGTCAACCGCTTCCTCCGGGAGACGTTCGGACGGAAAATGATCAAGCTCGCGATCGACGGCGGCTTCACCTGCCCGACCCGGGACGGGACAAAAGGAACCGGCGGCTGTCTGTTCTGCGGGAGCGGCGCCGGCGGCGATTTCGCCGGAAGCATCGACAGTCAGATCCGGCTCCTCGAGAAAAAATGGCCGGATGCCGGATATCTCGCCTATTTTCAGAACCATACGAACACATACGCCCCCGTCCCCGTACTTCGCCAAAAGTATGAAGCCGCGCTGTCCGACCCGAGGATCCGGGGCATCGTGATCGCGACCCGCCCGGACTGCCTCCCGGATGACGTGCTGGATCTCCTCTCCGAGATCCGCGAAACGCATTTCCTCTGGGTCGAACTCGGCCTTCAGACCGCACACGACAGCACGGCGGAACGGATCGGGCGCGGTTTCCCTTTGTCCGTCTATCGTAACGCGCTCCGGGATCTTACCTCCCGCGGCATCCGGACAGTGACGCATCTCATCAACGGCCTCCCGGGAGAGAGCCACAAGATGATGAGGGAATCCGCCCGCTTCGTCGCCGACTCCGGGAGCTGGGGCATCAAGCTGCACCTCCTGAACGTCGTCCGCGGAAGCCGGCTCGCAGAGGAACAGCCGGACTACGTCCCGTTTTCATCGATCGACGAATATGTCTCCCTGACCTGCGACATCATCGAAGAACTCCCGCAGGACATGGTCATCCACCGCCTCACCGCGGACGCACCGAGAAAGATCCTGATCGCGCCGGAATGGAGCTATAAAAAAAGGACGATCCTGAACGGCATCAACCATGAGCTCCGACGCCGCGGCACGTACCAGGGATATCGGAGAGAACACACCGGAACGATCGAGATCACGCCGGAAACTTGACGGCAAATAAAAAACAGCCAGACAAAGAAAAACAGCGCCCGGAGCATCCGGCTCCCGAAAGCGCTGTTTTTCTTAATACCAGACAGTTTATCGATCACAGGCACTGCTGTTTCAGCATCACCTGCGGATCACGGTGATTTTATATGTGCGGACCTCACCGGAGGATGCCTTGCACTTCACGTAGATCGTGTTCGTTCCGCTCTTCAGTTTCTTCGTTCCCGTTCCGTAGACCTTCGCCGCTGTGCAGCTCGCTGCCGCAGCCCGGATCTTGATCGAAGAGGACGATGTCGTGACCGTAAAGCTCTTGTTATAGTTCAGGTTCTTTGAACTGATCAGTGTCTTGCTGCCGGCCTTCAGCGTCTTCAGATAATAGTTATTATCTTTCGACCAGCTGGAGGACGGTGCGGAGCACGCCTTCTTCGGCATGTTCTTATACACCGGGATGTAGAAGACGATCTTCTTGTTCAGGATATTATAGTCCTTGAACTGTTCGTATTCCGTCACCGCCATCGATTTCGGCGTGTAGACCGCTGTCATATATTCATGCGTTCCGACTGCACTCAGGCCGTTCCGGACATTGAAATGCTCCAGATAAGCGCTGTTCTGGCGGTTCCCCATATAAGCGGACTTCAGATACTTCGTTCCTCCGTAGATCGCTTTCGTCACGCTCGTCCAGCCCTGTTTCTTCGCATAGACGAGGCCGCTTTTCGCTCCGCCGTTCGCGCTGTCATATGCCCCGATGTTGAAGACATTGTAGCATCCCTTGTAAGTCTTTCCATTGACCTTGAACGTATGCCCGTTCACCATGCTCGTGTACGAGCCGAGTTCCTGGATGCACTTCGACGCGAGATAGATCGGGCTCACGTCATACTTCTTCCCAGCAGCCATAAAGGTGGACGCATACTTCTTCATCACCGAATTCCGGTTCAGGATCGTCTGGACCGCTGCCTTTGTCTGATACGACGGATGATAGCTGTGATCCTCGAACATGAATATAGTCTTGGAATGCAGCCAGTTTCTCGGATCCATGTAATACATCACCGCTTTCTTCGACGCGGCGACAAAATATTTCCCGTCTTTCCCGACGTAATAGTGCTTCAGATAGTTGTAGCATCCTTTTCGCACACTGCGGTACGAATACGGAAACGATGTGTAGATCGTATTGTTTCCGGCACTCGCTGTCATCTTATCCACTGCGTCAGACCAGTCGAGTCCTGTATTGATCGCAACGAACGACCAGTTCGGATGCACCTTCTTCAGCGCTCGGAGTTTCGTGCGGTAAGAGGCAGGAAAACCGCTCGTGACGTTGGTTTCCGTATTACTTGTTTTGGTTGACTTCGTAGTTCCCGTACGGGATGACGAGCTTCCGATCTTGATGTAATCCGCTGCAATATAACCAGACACAGAGCCGACTTTGGAATAATACCATTTACGTCCGTCCTTCGCGTATGCCGTAAGGAGAACCTTGACGGTCTTCCCCTTCGCGAGAAGACGGATCTCGCGGAAGCTCGTTCCCGCACCTTTTCTAAAGAAAACTGCCGTTGTTGTCTTTCCGGTCTTCGAGCTCGTGCTCAGGCGGACCAGATCGCCTCGGATATATCCATGATACTGGCTGGCATAATACCAGCGATACTTGGATTTCGTACTTTTCACTGCGACAAACTTCACGTAAGATACGCTGACCTTTTTGCCATGAGCCAGGACGGTCTTCTTCGAGGAATGGATCGACGGCTTCGCACGGACAACAGCCCCATTCGAAGAGGTGATCACCACCTTACCGCTGTTTGCCGATGCAGCATACGCCTCATCCGGCGATCCGGCGAGAATCAGAATCCCTGCGAGCAGCACAGCGGCCGCACTCAGAATCATCGTTTTCTTTCTTATTTCCTCTCGGAACATAATCCCTCCCTTTCTTCTTATCGTTCCGGGCCGAGTCTCCCATCGTTATAGTGCTTGCGGCAAAGGGATACATAGAGATCATTGCCTCCGATCATGACCTGCTGTCCCTGCTTGACGATCCTGCCGTTCTTGATCCGTGCGACCATCGTCGCCTTCCGTCCGCACCAGCAGATCGTCTTGATCTCTTCGATCTTATCGGCATACACCAGCATATAATAAGATCCTTCAAACAATTCATTTTTAAAATCGTTCTTCAGTCCGTACGCCAGGACCGGTACATTGCAGCTGTCGACGATCTCGACCAGTTCTTCCACATGATGCTTCTTCAGGAACTGGCATTCATCGACGAGCACGCACTCGATCAGCCGTTTCGCATTCTCACGTACGAAAAGCTGAAGGATATCGGTGTCGTCCCGGATCACGAGTGCTTCGCGCTGCAGACCGATCCTCGAAGAAATCAGGCCGATATCGGAATGATTCCCCGACTGATCGCCGATCTCCGGCACGAGCGTCAGGACGTTCTTCCCCCGCTCTTCATAATTATATGCGACCTTGATGACCTCGGTGGATTTCCCGGCGTTCATCGTGCTGTATCTGTAGTATAACTGTGCCATGAAACCCTCCTCAGGTCTCGTTTCATCCCGATCGTCATCCGGAATTCCTTACCCGGGACCATCCGGCTTACTTCAGGACTTCTTCTTAAGCTTCGGGTTCATCGACCCGGTCCGTTTCCTTTTTGCTCCCTACGCCTGTTTCAATCCGAAAAGGGATGCACTGTTCTCTTACGACCGTTCTTGCGAAAATGCAGATCGCCGTCGTCATGCTCATCCCCACGTTGGAACAGAACAGATCAAAATTTTTCTTCAATGTCTCATCCATACGGATATTAATGTTTGTCTGCGCCATCCCCAGCCACCTGTCTACGGATCCCCTCACAATAAAAAATAGTGTAAATAAATTTTAGGGCAATATCAATTTTCTGTCAATATTATAAATTAAAATTTATTTCTATTGTCAATACGATAGTTTACAATAAATTTGATATTATCCCACGCACGATTTAGTGCTCAGGACGCTTCTCAAGCGCTATATTTTGGTAGAAAAAAGGCCCTCTGATATAGAAACTGATACGCCGTTCATTTTTTTGTATTAAAAAAAGACCAAGGAGCAGATGCTCTCCTGGTCTTAATCATCACGATTCATTGTTAAAAATCAGTCTTCGGTCCGCTTTGCCCATCCCATCGAGCAGCGGACCGCCTTCTCCCAGCCCCGTATTTTTTCCTTCCGTTCGTCTTCCCGGATCAGCGGGATGAACGACCGGTCGACGGCCCAGTTCAGCCGGATCTCATCGAACGAGTCCCAGTATCCGACAGCGAGTCCCGCAAGGAATGCGGCACCCATCGCGGTCGTTTCGACACACGTCGGGCGCAGAACAGGAAGATCACTGATATCCGCCTGCATCTGCATCAGGAGATTATTTGTCGACGCACCGCCGTCGACCTTGAGCGATGCCGGCTCGATCCCGGAATCTTTTTCCATCGCCCGTACGACGTCGTTCACCTGATACGCGATCGATTCCAGCGTCGCCCGGATGATGTGGCAGCGGTTCACACCGCGTGTGATCCCGACGATCGTCCCTCTCGCGTACTGATCCCAGTGCGGGGCACCGAGCCCGGTGAATGCGGGCACGACATAGCAGCCGTTCGTATCCTCGACCTGCGACGCGAATTTCTCCGATTCCGCGGAGTCCGTAAAGAACTGCATCTCATCCCGGAGCCACTGCACCGCGGCGCCCGCGATGAAGATCGATCCCTCGAGGGCGTACGTCACTTCTCCGTTCAGCCCCCAGGCGATCGTTGTCACCAGACCGTTTTTCGAGACGACCGGCGTTTTCCCGGTGTTCATCAGAAGGAAGCCTCCTGTGCCGTACGTGTTCTTCACATCACCCGGCTCGAACCCGGTCTGACCGAACAGCGCGGACTGCTGGTCTCCCGCCGCTCCGGCGATCGGGATCGATCCGCCGAACAGCGCCGGATCACTCATGCCGTACACCTCGCTCGAGGAACGGACTTCCGGAAGCATCGCACGCGGGATGTTCAGCTCCTCCAGAATCTCATCGTCCCAGTCCAGGGTGTGGATATTGAACATCATCGTCCGGGACGCATTGGAATAATCCGTGACATGAATGGCTCCTCCCGTCAGTTTCCAGATCAGCCATGTCTCCACCGTGCCGAAACAGAGTTCTCCTTTTTCCGCACGCTCCTGTGCTCCTTCAACATGATCCAGGATCCAGCGAAGCTTCGTCGCGGAAAAATACGCGTCGATCTCAAGGCCTGTCTTTTCCCGGTATCGTTCGGTAAGGCCCTTTGCCCGCAGTTCGTCCGCCATCTCCGACGTTCTCCGGCACTGCCAGACGATCGCGCGATAGATCGGTTTCCCGGTCTCGCGTTCCCAGACGATCGTCGTCTCCCGCTGGTTCGTGATGCCGATCCCCGCGATATCCGATGCCGTCGCTCCGATCTTCGTCATCGCTTCCACGGCGACGCCGATCTCGGTGGACCAGATCTCGTTCGCGTCATGCTCGACCCAGCCCTGCTCCGGAAAATACTGCGTGAACTCTTTCTGCGCAACGCTCACCATCTTTCCTTTTTTGTCAAAAAGGATGCAGCGGCTGCTCGTTGTCCCGGCGTCCAGCGCCATGATGTATTTCGCCATTTGCGTCACCTCTTACTCTGTTTCGATCTGACAAGACTGCATCGTCTTCGCGGCCGCTTCATGGAGCTCCGGCGTAACGCCCGCGCAGCAGCTCAGGTCGACCCGGATCGTGTTTTCCGGCATCGCCGCTTTCAGAAGCAGCGCGTTCGACACGACGCAGATATCGGTGCAGAGACCGACGAGCTCGATTTCCAGTTCCTCCTTCTGATTTTCTTCTGTGAGGAGTTTCATCAGTTCGACCGATCCGAATGTCGGCTTGTCGATGATGACGGCCTTCGGCATGGCGTCCGCGACTTCTTTCCGGATCTCCCAGCCCGGTGTTCCCTTCACGCAGTGCACGACCGGGAGGTGACGTCCCTCATTGGTATCCAGGTAGTTTTCCGGATGCGTATCCCGCGTCGCATAGATGTCCTCCTCCGGATACGACCGGATCTTCGAGACGACACGCCCGACGATCGCTTCCGCCTCCTTCGTTCCGAGCGAACCGTCGATGAAATCATTCTGCATGTCAATCACAACAAGGATCTTTCTCATGTCTTTCCCCCTGATTCTTTTTTAAAAGAAAATTTTTCCTTCTTTTTCTATTATACGATATAATCATGTTTAGGGAGGAGTTTCCTATGAAAAAAATCATTTGCTACGGCGATTCGAATACATATGGCTATGTGCCGGAGAACTTTTTCGGCGGGCGCTACACAGAGCGCGAGCGATGGACCGGGATCCTCGCGGAGGAGGACGAGCTCCTCATCGTTGAAGCGGGCATGAACGGCCGGGAGATCCCGACAGGCGGTCAGCTGATCTCGTTTGACCATATACTTGATCAGGTAAATCCGTTCGATCTGATCACGATCATGCTCGGTTCGAACGATCTTCTGTATGAATATGGTATTACTGTGGAAGATATCGCGGGGAACATGGAAGTGCTCCTGCGGCACGCGCTGGATCATCCGTCGGTCGCAGGAGATGCCGGAAAGCTTCTCCTGATCGCGCCTCCGCCATTTGCCCTCCCGGAACCCGGCGCGGAAGAACTCTGCCGGATGTCGGAAGAATTCGCTCCCCGGTACCGGCAGGTCGCGGAGGAGACGGGCGTGCATTTCGCCGATGCCGGGTCCTGGGACCTCGGTCTGACCATTGACGGGGTCCATTTTTCGCCGGAAGGACACCGCTCGTTCGCGGATCATATGAAAAACGCTCTCCGGGAGATCTTCCCGGAAAGCGCGTCACATTAGCGTTCCCCTGTGAAGCAGTGAGAAAACGCTTATGATGTATGGTGCGGGAGGTGTTTCCTCCGCACTTTTTTTATTTCTTTTTTACTTCATTTTCCGCCGCAACGAGGTAAGCCGCACCGTACATCTCACGAAGCTTCGGCTTCTCGATCTTTCCGGTCGCGTTCCTCGGCACATCCGCGAAGATGATCTGGACCGGACGCTTGTACCGCGGCAGCTTCATGCAGAACTCGCGCACCTCATCCTCAGTGCATTCGTACCCTTCCTTGATCTCGATGATCGCAGCAGAGATCTCCCCGAGACGCTTGTCCGGGAGGCCGATGACCGCGACATCCTTCACCGGTTCGAAGTTGTGGAGGAAATCCTCGATCTGGACCGGATAGATGTTCTCGCCGCCTGAGATGATGACGTCCTTCTTTCGGTCGACCAGATAATAGAAGCCGTCCTCGTCCTGCTCCGCCATGTCGCCGGTATAGAGCCAGCCGTCCTCATCCAGGACTTCTTCCGTCGCCTTCGGATCCTTGTAATATTCGATCATGACGGCAGGTCCCCGTACCGCGAGTTCGCCAACGTCTCCCTGCTTCACCAGCTGATGCTGCTCGTCGACGATCTTCGCCTCCCAGCCGTATCCCGGAACGCCGATCGCACCGACCTTGTTCAGATTCTCAACGCCGAGGTGGACGCAGCCCGGCCCGAGCGATTCCGAAAGGCCGTAGTTCGTATCATATTGATGATGCGGGAAGTATTTCATCCAGTGACGGATCATCGACGGCGGTACCGGCTGCGCACCGATGTGCATCAGCCGCCATTGGTCGAGATTGTAATCCTCCAGCCGGATATCTCCCCGGTCAAGCGCGTCCAGGATGTCCTGCGCCCATGGAACGAGCAGCCAGCAGATCGTGCAGCGTTCCTCTGAGATCGTGTGGATGATCACCTCCGGCTTCGTCCCGCGGAGCAGCACCGCGCGGCTTCCGGAAATCAGACTGCCGAACCAGTGCATCTTGGCGCCGGTATGGTACAGCGGCGGGATGCAGAGGAACACATCGCTCCGCTTCTGTCCGTGATGCTTCTGCTCCGCCGCAGCCGAATGCATCAGAGCACGGTGACGGTGCAGGATCGCCTTCGGAAAACCGGTCGTCCCGGAAGAGAAATAGATTGCCGCAAGGTCATAGTCGGACAAAATGACATCCGGCGCCTTGCTCGGATAATTCGCCGTCTCTGCGATAAAATTCTCGGCAAACGTCGGGCAGGTACTCCCGACGAAAAACAGCAGTCTCTTTTTCTTCAGGGAATCCACGATCTCTTCGATCCGTCCGATGAATTCCGGTCCGAAAATCAGGACATCCACGTCCGCGAGTTCCACGCAGTACTCGATCTCTGACGCGTCATACCGGTAGTTCAGCGGCACCGCGACCGCCCCGGATTTCAGGATGCCGAAATAGATCGGCAGCCAGTCCAGGCAGTTCATCAGCAGGATCCCTACCTTTTCCCCTTTGACCACGCCGCGCGCGATCAGCATGTTGGCAATGCGGTTCGCCTTCTCGTCGAACGTCCGCCACGTGATCTCCTTGCGGTACGGTCCCTCGGCCGCCGGCTCCATCAGTTCATATTCCTTCCAGGTCGTCAGCTTCGGCATCGTGACCGACGGATTCAGTTCCACAAGAGCGACGTCGTTCGGCCACTCCCTCGCGTTTCGTTCCAGATACTGTGTGATAGGCATAATCTTCTCCTCTTTACAAAATATTTTTCCGGTTACCTGCCGCTGTTCTCCGCAAGACGGATCTTTTCGGCGCGGGTCAGCTTCTTGATCGCCGCCTCCCGTTTCATCGCTTCCTCTTTGGTCTCGAACTGCTCAAAGTAGTAAAGCTCGACCGGAAGACGCGACTTGGTGTACTTTGCGCCCTTTCCGCTGTTATGCGCTGCGAGCCTTCGAGCAAGATCATTCGTCCAGCCCGTGTAAAGCGTTCCATCCGCGCATTTCAGGATATATGTATAGTTCAAAACAAAGTACCGACCTTCCCGTCCGGAGCATCGGCATTTTCATCGCCGCCGGACTCATTTACTTATTATATCACAAATAATGTAAATTCCGTCGCCGGTCTTTACTTTCCCTGCTTCTTGAAGTAGGATTAGGGCAAAAGGAATTTCGGCCGGGCTTCATCAGCCCGGATTTTAAAACGGGAGAAAGAACATGGATTTTAAGACAATCAAGCGAAGCAACATTTTTCTCGGAGTGATCGGCCTCATCGCCGGGATCTTTCTGCTGTTCTGGCCGATGAAATCGCTGACGTTCATCTGCAAGATCTTCGGAGCCGGGCTCCTTCTTTACGGGATCCCGACGATCCTGCTGTTCTTTTTCAATAAGAACAAAACCGGATCGAGCGCGCTGTTTTTCGTGATCGGCATCCTCGCAGCGCTGTTCGGCATCTGGATCCTTATCACGCCTCAGAGCCTGATCGCTCTGATCCCGACGATCATCGGCATCGCGATCATCATCGACAGCGCGTTCAATATCGCCGCTGCGATGCATATTTCCCGTCAGGAGGGCGGAAGGTGGAAGCTCTCTCTGACCTTCGCGATCCTGACGATCCTCCTCGGACTGATCCTGATCCTGAAGCCGCTCGGCGTCGCGAACGTGATCACCATGCTGATCGGCATCTTCCTCATCATCAACGGGATCACGGATATCGTGACCGGATCTCAGATCAAGATCACAACGATCCCGGGCGACGGGGATCACCAGTGAAAAAAATCGACCACTGCGGAGGAAAAAGAGAAAAACATGAAAACGCCTGACGCCTTTTTGAAAAAAGCGCCAGGCCTTATTTTTACCTTATTGTTACCTTATTATTACCGTATTCCGACCGCTTCAAGGACCGTGAGATCGGATTCTTCCACCGTCTTTCCGAACGCGTTCAGTTCTCCGATCCGGTTATTTTTGTGGCTGCCGTGATAATCACTTCCGCCGCTGATGAGGAGATCGTTCTTCCGGGCTTCTGAAAGGAGGAATTCCACCTCATTCCGGTCGAACGAATTGTAATAGCATTCCATCGCGCGCAGCCCGTACTCCTTCAGCAGCGCGAGCTGCTGCCGGAACTCTTCCGGTGTGAGATGGAGCGTCCCGTCCCCGGTAAGCGGATGCGCCAGGACCGAAACACCTCCGGCTCCCTCGATGACACGGATCGCTTCCTCCGCGCGGATCCAGACCTCATGGGTCGGACACGGATCGATGAAGTTCGTCACGGCGTCGTCCCAGGAGACCGCGAGTCCTTTCCGGATCAAAAGCGTCACGAGATGCGCCTTTCCACCGCTGTTCAGACTCCGGAGATACTCCAGTTCCTGATCCGTGAAGGAAACACCTTTTTCCTCCTGCAGAAAACGGATCCTTTTTTCCATCTTCTGCATCCTTTTGACGCTCCCTTCCATGACGGCCGCCCGGAACATCGGATCCTCCAGATCCATGTTCAGACCGATGATATGGCAGAGGCCTTTCACGTCCCAGCAGGAAAATTCGATCCCGCGGAGAAACGTCATCTCCTTCGGGACCTTCTGCTCGACTGGACGGATGCCGGCTGTCGTATCGTGATCCGTCAGCGCGAACGTCCGGATGCCCCGTGCCTGGAGCTGTTCGATCAGTTCCCCGGCCGAATCGCTCCCGTCCGAAAATATACTGTGCAGATGAAGATCCACCGTGGAACTCATCCGTTATCCTCCTTCATCAGCTGCATCACCTGAACTGCCGCGAGTATGTTGCTGCGGCTCGTCCGGACAATCGCCTTGTAACGGCTGAATGCTTTTTTTCGAAATACAAAGTGCTGTGGATCCTCAAAAAGCTGATGCTTTTTTTCAAACTCCACGACCTTACGGTATGAGTACCCCATCAGCGAATTATAGAAAATGTCGATCAGATGGAACAGCACTTCGGTCTCGGCGGGATCCCCCTCTGCGAGCACTTCCTTCCATGCCGTGCCCATCCCGGCGATCTCCTTCGAGAGCTTGTACCGCTTTGTGATGTACTCAAACTCCGGCCGGTCATCCCGTACCGCCGCATAGATGTCCACAGCGCCGCCGCAGGTCCCTGCCGCCTCGAACATGATCTGCTGCATCACTTCCTCGATCCCGATGAAATCACACTGGTGAAGGATCGTCGCGACCGAGATCCAGATGATCCAGTACGCGTCATCCTCTGTTTCCTGCGCTCTCCCCTGCAGCAGGTCATGGAGGATCTGATAGAGATTCCCATACTGCTGCGAAATCGGCTGTTCCATTTTGAAACCCTCCTGCCGTTCACATGCTCAGACTCACTTATGTAACATTCTATCACAAAAGAACTGTATCGAAGTGATAATTTTCTAAAACTGCTGACTCGTGATACGAAAATGCAGGAAGGACAAAATAAAACAACCCCTCGGGCGCGAAGCACCGAAGAGCTGAGTGAGTGGTGTCCAGTCCCGGATTCGAACCGGGATCCGAAGATCGACCGCCTGTCTGAACATATCCCGTAAATATTCCTTAAATATTATGGGAGTATAATATACGAAAAGTGTCCGCATTGCAAGAACTAATTTAAAATTTTTATGTAGAACTTTTTAAACTTTAAGTAAAAAAATGGAAGCGCCTGTTCCCAGGCGCTTCGGAAGGTGTTTTTTCCTCTGTTTTTCAAGGTTTCCCGTCAGGCATCGTAATGCGTCGAACGGTAGAATCCGGCTCCTCCCGGATAGACGCGGACGTCTTCAAACCCGTTCTGCTGGAGGATGCGCGCGGCGTTGTACGCGCGGACTCCGATCGCGCAGAACACCACGACCGGTTTCTTTTTGTCCAGGCGGTCCAGCGACTCCCGGAGCGTTCCGAGCGGGATGCCGACAGCTCCCGGGATCGAGTAGATCTTCCGCTCGCCGTCCTCGCGGACATCGAGCAGCTGTGCGTCCTTTTCCTTATCCGGCGTATCCCACTCCGCGAACTTCACGAGGCCGTTCAGGTAGTTCCTGATCACGAACCCTGCCATGTTGACCGGGTCTTTCGCGGAAGAGAACGGAGGCGCGTACGCGCATTCAAGATCCGCGAGGTCTGTTGCCTTCGCCTTGAACCGGATCGCTTCTGCGATTGTGTCGATCCGCTTGTCGACGCCTTCTTTCCCGACGATCTGCGCGCCGAGGATCCGGCTCCCGTCCGGAGTGAACAGGAGTTTCATCATCATCGGCACTGCGCCCGGATAATAGCCTGCGTGCTGATTCTGCTTCACATAGACCTTGTCATAATCCCGACCTTCTTTCTTTCCGGCGCGGATCAGTGCTTTTTCGCTCTGGCCGGTCATCCCGGCGGCGAGACTGAACACCTTCGCGATTGACGTCCCCTGCGTTCCTTTATAGACCGAAGGGAATCCTTCTGCACCGGTCATGCCGCCGAGCGCCGCGATCTGGTCCGCCGCGACCCGACCCTGCTTGTTCGCCGGTCCTGCCAGCTGATACTGCCCGCGGCCGCCTGTCACGATGTCTTCCGTCTCGACGATATCGCCGACCGCGAAGATCGACGGATCGCTCGTTCTCATATCGTCTCCGACGACGACAAAGCCGCGCTCATTCAGTTCCAGCCCGGCGTTCTTCGCGAGCTCCGTGTTCGGGCGGATGCCGATCGAAAGTACGACAAGTTCCGCTGTGACAGATGCGCCGCTTCCGGTCGTGACGCGGACCATCTCTTTCCCGCCCTCGGTAATGTCCTCGAACTTCTCGACCGGATCGTTCAGATAGAGATGGACTCCGTTCTTCACGATCTCTTCCTGGACCAGCTTCGCCATCTCAAGGTCGATCGGCGGCAGGACCTGATCCATCGCTTCTACGATCGAAACATCGAGACCGTCTTCGCGGAGGTTTTCCGCGATCTCCAGCCCGATGAATCCGCCTCCGATGACCGCCGCGGAACCGATCCCGCTGTTTCTCGCCATCTGGCGGATCTTGTCCGCGTCCGGCACGGTCCACAGTGTCCGGACCTTATCGGAATCGATGCCGGGGATCGGCGGACGCATCGGATGGGAACCGGTCGAAAGAACCAGTTCATCATAGTGCTCTTTCGTTTCCGATCCGTCTTTCCGATCCCGGACCGTAACGGTTTTTCCCTCCCGGTCGATCTTCAGGACTTCATGCCCGGTCCGTACATCGATCCGGAACCGCTCTCTCATCAGCTCCGGGCTGAAGAGGAGCAGGTCATCACGGTCTTTGATGACATCGCCGACGTGGTACGGCAGACCGCAGTTCGCATAAGAGATGTATTCGCCGCGTTCCAGAAGCAGGATGTCCCGCTCTTCATCCAGGCGGCGAAGGCGTGCTGCACAGCTCGCTCCCCCTGCAACACCGCCGACGATCACCGTTCTTTTCTTCATATCAATTCTCCTTTTTCTTATCGTCTCAGCCCGCTTCGGGCACAGTTTTTCAGCTGCTTCTCCGGAAAAGCCCGTGCTGCAGCCATATAGTATTTTTGTGCCCCGTTTTTCGGCATCAAAACATGGCAAGGCGGATCCCGCCCGCCGGGAGCTTCTTAAAGAAAAGGAAAAAGGTACATTATACAAAAAGATAGGGAAATTTCGAGTTAAAAACAGGGGAATTCCGGGGGGATTTTTCAGGAGACAGGGGAATATTTCGGGAGTAATTAGGAGAATCAAAATTTTCAAAAATCAAAAAAGAAAAACTCCTGAAAGTCGAAATCGTTTAAAATTCAACGCTTCCAGGAGCTTTTCTGATATGCTCAGTTCCGGAATCGAACCAGAGACACGGGGATTTTCAGTCCCCTGCTCTACCTACTGAGCTAACTGAGCACACTCTTCTTATGAAATTGGTGGGCCACCAGGGGCTTGAACCCGGGACCTGCCGGTTATGAGCCGGATGCTCTGACCAACTGAGCTAGTGGCCCACACCTAAGAAATGGTCGGGGTGGCAGGATTTGAACCCGCGGCCCACTGGTCCCAAACCAGTTGCGCTACCAAACTGCGCTACACCCCGTGATTCAACCAACGGGTATTTTTTAAAATGGCAGGGGCAGAAGGACTCGAACCCTCGGCACGTGGTTTTGGAGACCACTGCTCTACCAACTGAGCTATACCCCTATAAAAGCGGAGAAGGCGAGATTCGAACTCGCGCGGCCCTAATACGAACCCTAACGGTTTAGCAAACCGTCCTCTTCAGCCACTTGAGTACTTCTCCAGGCTTAAGTTGAGCGGAGAGGGTGGGATTCGAACCCACGGTCCTTATCGGACACCGGTTTTCAAGACCGGCACCATAAACCACTCGGACACCTCTCCCCGTTGGATTCTACTTACACCATTTATTAAAAAATGACCCATCGGAGATTCGAACTCCGGACACCTTGATTAAAAGTCAAGTGCTCTGCCACCTGAGCTAATGGGTCATATACTGGGGTAGCAGGACTCGAACCTACGCGTGAGGGAGTCAAAGTCCCTTGCCTTACCACTTGGCGATACCCCACCATCCCCGGATGAAATTGGTGAGCCCGCAGAGATTCGAACTCTGGACACACGGCTTAGAAGGCCGTTGCTCTATCCAGCTGAGCTACGAGCCCACGCTACTCTTTTAAAAAATGGAGCGGATGATGAGAATCGAACTCACGCCATCAGCTTGGAAGGCTGAGGTTCTACCATTGAACTACATCCGCAAAATGGAGCGGAAGACGAGATTCGAACTCGCGACCCTCGCCTTGGCAAGGCGATGCTCTACCCCTGAGCCACTTCCGCATAATTGGTCGAGGGAGATGGATTCGAACCATCGTAGACTCAGTCAACGGATTTACAGTCCGCCCCCTTTAGCCACTCGGGCATCCCTCGACAGTATTCAATTCTATCAATCTCAGATTGAAGCTGGCGGAGGGAATCGAACCCCCAACCTGCTGATTACAAATCAGCTGCTCTACCGTTGAGCCACGCCAGCCTATTGGCGACCAAGACGGGGCTCGAACCCGTGACCTCCAGCGTGACAGGCTGGCATTCTAACCAACTGAACTACTTGGCCAAATACTCATCTCATTTCCGGGTCCTGAGACAACAGTTTTCTGAGACTTGCGAGAAATATTGTAACTCAATCCTCCGAAAAAATCAAGTGGATTCTTAAATTGTGGTGGGCGTTACAGGGCTCGAACCTGTGACCCCCTGCTTGTAAGGCAGATGCTCTCCCAGCTGAGCTAAACGCCCTGAAATGGATCTTTTGACCCGACACAATTTAATACTATACAGGAGCCGTCCGAATTTGTCAACCGGTTTTCATAGGAAACCATAATTTCTTTTTTACAAATTATTGCCAAGGTATTATTTTGTCGGCTGCTCTGATTCCCGGACGAGCTCCAGCTTCCCCTGCTCCCGCGCGAGGTCGATCAGATCCCCGAGCCTGCGGTTGATCCCTTCGATCGGGACGCCGGTATCGATGACCCGCGGCAGCTTCCGGATCCAGTCCGCCGCGCGATGATACGCGTCATCCGAGATCTCGCAGAACGGCTTTTCTGTCACGACGTCCGCCGCAAGGTAGCGCGCCAGAAGATAGTCGATGTCGTTCTCATACAGGATGCCGGCCGCGAACGGGATGTCCTCTTTCTGAAGCTCCCGGAACGTGCGGATCCCGCTGCCGCCGGACGAGATCACGAATACCTGCGGCTCTCCGGTCGGCTTCTGCAACTCGATGCTCCCGAGGATCGGATCGAAGAAGCCATTGTCGATATCATAAAGCCTGCGGATCTTTTCCTCGGTGAAGATCTCCTCCGGCGTGCCATAATCGAAGATCGTTTCTCCATGGACACAAACTATTTTATCGGAAACTTTCTCCGCGAGGTCGATCTCATGGAGCGTCATGATGATCGTGATGCCCTTTTCCTTCGCCATCCGGCGCAGGATCGAAAGGAGATCCAGTTTATACCGGATATCCAGGAACGAGGTCGGCTCATCCAGCAGGATGATCTCCGGGTCCTGGCAGATCGCCCGTGCGAGCATGATCCGCTGCTTCTGCCCGTCGCTGATCTCGTTGAAATCACAAGGGCCCAGGTCATACGCGTTCACCTGTCGGAGCGCGTCATCCACTTTTTCCTCATCCTCCCGGCTCAGGATCCCGAATCGTCCGATATACGGATACCGCCCCGTTGCGACGATGTCGTAGCACGTGAGCAGCTCGGTCTTCAGGCGTTCCGTCAGCACGACGGCCATCTTCTGCGACAAGTCTCGGTATGACATGACCGCAAGGTCGTTTCCATCCAGAAAAACACGTCCCCTGATCAGCTCCAGCTGCTTGGAGATGCTCTTCAGGATCGTCGATTTCCCGGCTCCGTTCGGACCGATCAGCGTGACGATCTCGCCTTTTTTGATATCGACACAGATATCGTGGATGAGCGTCTTGTTATGATAACCGACAGAGAGTCGATCCATGGAAAAATAATTTTCATTCATCTCAGGCCCTCCGTCTGTTGATCATCATATAGATTACCACCGGTGCGCCGAAAACCGCCGTCACCGTGCTGATACTGAGCTCGATCGGGGAAAAGGCCAGTCGGGCGATCAGGTCGCAGAACATGCAGAAAACCGCGCCGCCCAGGAAGGTCCCCGGGATCACGACGAGCGGTTTTGACGTTCCGAGCGCTCCTTTCACGAGGAACGGGACCGCGATCCCGACGAATGAGATCGGGCCGGCAAACGCCGTCACGGTCGCGGACAGAAGGCTGGAGATCATGATCAGGACGACGCGGAACACACGCGTATTCACGCCGATGCTCTGCGCATACGCCTCGCCCAGCTGATACGCGCTGATCGGCTTTGCCAGCATCAACGTCACGAGCGTTCCCAGAGCGATGATGACCGCCGCCAGCGCGACATTGCTCCACATCATGCCGGAAAAGCTCCCCTGCGACCAGCTGTGCAGGTTTGCGATGTCCGAATCGTCCGCGAATGTGATCATGAATTCCGTCACCGCCTGGCAGATATATCCGATCATGATCCCGGCGACGAGGAGCGCGGCCATGTTCCGGATCCTGCGTGCGACGAGCAGGATGAACCCGGTGGACATCAGCGATCCGAGAAACGCCGCGAGGATCAGCGTGTATGACGTGACGGTCCAGGAGTGCTGAATGAAATAGATCATGACAAAAGCGACGATCATCTTGGCACCCGAAGAGATGCCGAGCACGTACGGCCCGGCGATCGGGTTCTCGAAGAACGTCTGCAGCAGAAATCCGGACAGCGAAAGTGCGCCGCCCAGGATCGCTGCCATCAGAATCCGCGGCAGGCGGATCTGCCAGATGATATTCACTTCCTTGAAGTTCCCCTGCCCCGTAAAAAGGATCTTCAGGATGCGGGGCAGCGGGATATGTACATTCCCCGAATTGATGTTGATCACGATGATCACGAAAAACAGAAAGATCATGATCGCGAACACGAGGATATACCGGCTCCTTCGGAGAAAATTCTGCTGATGAAAACTCTGCTCCTCCAGAGCCTCTTCTGCGAGGTCGTTTTTTTCCATTCTTACTCCAGTTTTTCGATATAGGTCAGATTCGACGCTGCTTTGTCTCCCTGAGCTATGACTTTATGGAAGTCGAGGATCATGTCGCCGACGGCGTCGGTCCTCTGATACATCGCGCCCTTGGAGACCCAGCAGTGATCTTTTTTCACCGCCTTGAACTCCTTGATGATCGGATCCTTGGCGAGGAGAGCGGATTTCGTGGTGACCGAGGAGTCGATGCTCCCGTCGTAGATCAGGATATCCGCGCTTTCCGCGGTATCATAGAATTTCTCAGCGCTCATCGCGATCGTCGTTTTTCCTTCATCATCGGTCAGATTCTTGAAAATATACTTCCCTCCCGCGATCTTGATCATCGTCGGGATATAGTCCTTGCTC
This sequence comes from Anaerovoracaceae bacterium, assembly GCA_050946555.1. GTDB lineage: Bacteria > Bacillota > Clostridia > Peptostreptococcales > Anaerovoracaceae > Aminicella. The sequence goes on from JBMNVA010000001.1 coordinate 287,941, forward strand.
CGGCGCACGATGAACTTGCCGTCCGAGGAAACATAGAAGAACGCGACGGTCTTTCCCGTGTTCTTGATATCGGACAGCGAGTCGACCTTCTTTACCTGTTTGTCAAAAAAGTCCTCCGCTTCTTTTTCGTGTCCGGTGATCACTCCGTACAGCTTGATCCATTCGGTTCGTCCGAGCGGGTTCGTTTCGTAGCTGGAACGGTCGACGAGGACCGGGATGTCCATTTTCTCGATCATCTCCTTGACCTCCGGCGCGTGATAGATCATCGTCGACTCAATCGCGAGGTCGCATTTTTTGTCCAGAAGGAGCTCATAGTCCGGCTGATCATACTTCCCGGCGTAGACCATTTTCCCGGATCGCAGGGCCTTCTTCGGCGCGCTGAAGCTCCATCCGTCCTCCTTAAGGGAGCACATCGTGACGTTGTCCAGCGCCCCCATGGAGGAAAACAGCGCCATGGACGCGGTCGCGGCATTGTAAATGTGATCCGCCGGCTGTTTGATCACCGTGATCTTCTTTGAAAGTCCGTCCGGTGCGTTTTTTCCTTTCGGCACAACAAGGAACTGCCCTTCGTCTTTGATTTTGATGAGCGCGTAGCCCCCCTCATATTTATAGATGTCAAAGCACTTCGCGTAGTCAAGCTTCACTGTCTCTTCATACTTGAGCCCGCTGATCTCCGGCGCGTTAGAGGAGCCGGAGGTCCCTGAAGATCCGCCGGACCCGGAACCGCAGCCGGTCAACAGGACCAGAGCGAGTGTCAGGACCGCAAAAAGCGGCAGGATCTTCTTCCATATCGTTTTCTTCTGCATTCTGTCTCCCTCTGTGTCCATTATTTCGAAGCCACCTTTTTCTCATAGTTCGAGTAGATTTTGTTTGCCTTCTTGCTGCAGCCGTAGATCGCACCGTAGACCTTGATCCACTCGGCTTTCGCGAGTTTTCCTTTTTCGTCACTAGAACGGTCGATCAGCACCGGGATGTCCAGTGCGGTGAACTGCCGCTCGATCGAATACAGCTGCTTTTTCTTTTTGTTCGCTTCCGCGTTCTGCTCTTTTACCGTCTTGCCGGACACAGAGGAATTCTTCGATTTCTTGATCTTATCCGGGAGCATGCTGGACGGAAGGATACAGAGATCGACCTTGCTCTTTATAATCTTCGTGTAATCCGGATCGAGATAGGTCCCTGCGAACTTGATGTTCTTGACCTTGAGCTCGTCCTTGATCTTGTCGTTCCTGACCTTGCTCTTTTTGATTCCGATGCTCGAGATCTTGCTCTGCCTGTCGAGTTTCTCCAGCATGTCAAAAACATTCTCGGATGAGACGTAGCTCTTTGTCGACGGGATCCGGATGACGATGTAGTTCTTGTCCATGCCGGCCGGGATCTCCTGATCTTCCGGCACGAGAACGTAGTTCACGACATTGTTCTTATACAGATCTTCCGTGATCTCGTGCTGGCTCTTGACGATCTTCTTGCCATTCTCATCGTATTCGACATCGGTTTCGGAACTGTTCGCTTCCTCCTGCTGTTTCTTTTCTTCCGCTTTCGTGACTTTCTTGTAAAGAGCGGTATTCTTTGTCACGTCAACGGACAGGATCTTGATGCCTTTTTCGTAATTATAGATCTTGAAATACTTCGCGTGCTTCGTCTTTGTCGTCGACTTCAGCTTCAGGCCGCTGACCTTCGGAGCCTTGTTTGACAGCTTTGACTTGGACGCCTGGCTCTGCGCTCCGGAACCGGACAGGGAGATATAGATCGTATAGCTGATCCAGTGCGGCTGGGACATCGCCGTCGTACGTGCGATGATCGTGTTGTTCGCGTTCAGCTGCACCGGGATCACGAATTTCGAATTACCGCCGCCGCTCTTCGAATAGATGCGGCCGTTCGCCTTCAGGAGATCATAATAAGGACTCCCGAACACGATCGTCGCATACGCCTTTCCTCCGGTGACCGTGACCTTATCACAGCGGATGTAGGCAAGACGTCCGGATCCGCCGGACCAGCTGAAGCTCTTCGGCGTGTAAACGCCGTCCTTCAGCTTCGTGCTGTTGTTGACGCTGGAGGTGCTTTTTCCGCTGTCGTCCGATGATTTGGAGACCTTGTCCGCCTTATTGCTCTTCTTGAACGTTGTCTGCGTTCCGTGCGTAAGGTAATGGGTCACTGAAGTCCCACCGCTTCCAGTTGTCACCGCTGTGCTGGATGTCTTTTTCGCGCCGGCACTATAGAAAATGATCTTATGCTGATACCACTTGTTCAGACGCTTGGAGTGCGCCGAGATCACAAGCCACTTGTCCAGTTTCGAGACCGGGATCTTATAGGTATAGTATCCGTTCCTGACTTTATAATGGGATAGACTGGACTTCGACGCTTTCGCAGCGGCTTTGGTCGTCCCCATATAAAGGTAGTCATAGCCTGTTCCGGACAGCGTGATCGTCGCCGTCATCTTGCCTTTCTTGGAGATCTTCAGGATGCTGTATGTCTTCGCACTTCCTTTCGGGATCATATAGAACATCCTGCGGTCGGTATCGGACCGGACCTTATACGTCGTGCCGTTCTTCAGCTTTTTCGTCGTTGTCGGTGTGCTGTCGGTGTCGGTGGTATCTTCATCATCGCTGCTGTCCGCGTCATCTGTGTCGGTGGAATCCGAAACAGGCGTCGCATCGTTTGACAGCGTGATCGTCATATAGTACTGGACCCAGTGCACTTTGCTCATCGCTGTTGTTCTGCCGCCGATCGGCATCTCCTGGTTCAGTTCGACCGGCACTGTCGCGGTCTGGGAACTGATCGAATAAATACCGTTTTCTCCACTGTAGGTTTTCGTGGTATCCAGGTTCGTCGGGCCGACCGTATTATTCCCGTCCGCATCCGTTCCGAGTGTTCCAAGGAAAAAATGCGAATAACTGGTGCTGCTGACCTTGATCTGTGCCTGCGCCTTCCCGTCCTTTACGACGATCTTTTCACACGAAAACGTCACCTTTCCGGTACCGCCGGAATATGAGAAATCTTCCGCCTCGTACGTGCCATCTTCGAGATCCGTCGAATTGTCGACCGTCGACGCGACCGCTTCGCTCGTGGTGCTTGTACTGCTTGACTCCTCCTGGGATGCAGATGTTGATGACGTGCTCACCTTAGCGGATGACGTTCCTGACCCGGAACTGCTGCTCTGTGACGATGAACTCGTCTGGGATGAGCTCGTATCCGTATCGGCATCCCCTTCTGTGGACGTCGACGACTGCGAAGATGCGCTCGAATCCGACGATTCCTGTGCTGTAGACGTTTCCGTCTCCTGCGTCTGTGTTTCTTCCTGATCCGACGCCTCAACAGACTGAGTCTGCGTCGTCGCCTCTTCTTCCGCAGAAGCCGGCATCACCGGCATCATCACTGCTGTGAGAAGAAACGCCATAGAGATCGCGGAACATTTTTTCAACCACGAATGTTTCATCAAAACTCCCCCTTCGCCCGTTTCCGCATTTCTCTTACCGGTGCGGAACGGACGCGATTCCTGCGGGATCTGACATTCCTGACAAAAAGAAAACCTGCTTTTTGAAAAGCAGGCTGGTTCCATGTTATTCTGCGCCGGACACGCCGCACAAGAGCTGGATGCCGCTTTTCTTCAGGAAGTCACATCCCAAAAAATCTCTTCCAGCAGGTTTCCTGACTCGCAGAGAGTTCTGCGTCTCCCCTTCTCAGACCGGTCGATCCAATGGGATATTGAAACGCGTGCTCTGCCTACAGTGACCGTATCGTTCAGGCGTCTGACCTGATTCCCTATTATCCGCGGAATGCGGCACTGGAAAAGTCCAATTCAATATATTCTCATTATATCATTCCTGAAAGCGTTGTCAATCCGCCCTATCATTTGGAATGTGGGGCTTGCGCGACATAATACGAGGCACGAAAACGGCCGGGACGCCGCCCGGCCTGTGTCATATTTCACTTCTTACCGGCACCGTAACGAGCCGATCCTTTTCCTCGATCAATTCCGCCTTCCCGTTCGTGATCCCGGCGAGCGTCTCCAGAAGCCAGTCCCGATCCTCCGGTTCGCTGACGGCCGAAACCGTGACCCGGTCCGTGAATTCCGGCTCCAGGATCTCCGCCCGGCCGCCGAAATCAAACGCGGACACACGGCTGTACTCCGGATAGCCGATCCGGAAGCGGAGTTCCCTTTTTTCCTCGATATCACAGATCCCGGCATCTTCCACTGCGAGCTTCGCCGCCTTCGTATACGCGCGGACAAGGCCGCCGGTCCCGAGCTTGATGCCGCCGAAATACCGCGTCACCACGATCACAAGATCCGTCAGTCCCTCTTCCGTCAGCATCTGAACGATCGGCGCACCCGAAGTACCCTGCGGCTCACCGTCATCGCTCGCCCATTGGATCTCCATCTTCGATCCGATCACCATCGCCGGGACATTATGCGTGGCGTCCCGGTACTCCTTCCGGATCTCACGGATGAAGCGGTCCGCGTCTTCTCTGGTCCTCACTGGCATGGCATGCGGCAGGAACCTTGATTTTTCAACGATATACTCCCCGCTCCCGGGGCCTGCGATCGTACTGTACAGTTTCATCCTTCACCCGCTTTTATGGCATGAAAAACAGCCGGAAGCAGGTTCTGCCTCCAGCTTTTTTATCCTTCGCCGTGCATCAGATATCGATCTTGTTGATCTGATCCCGCAGGAACGGATTCGTGATCTTGATCCTCGTTCCTTTCATCCCCAGCGATCTCGACTCGATCACGCCGGCACTTTCGAGTTTCCTCAGCGCATTCACGATGACAGAACGTGTGATGCTGTATTTATCTGCCACCTTGCTCGCAACGAGAAGCCCTTCGTCTCCCGGAAGTTCTCCGAAGATCTTGACAACCGCATCGAGCTCGGAATATGAGAGCGTTTCGAGCGCCATGTTGACGGCGTTCCGCTCACGGTTGTCCGCTTCGACTTCGCGGGCAATGCTCTTCGTCACTTCCAGACCGACGACCGTTGCACCATATTCACAGATCGCGATATCTTCATCATTGTATTCTACATCTTCATGCGCCAGAAGCAGCGTCGCCACCCGGTTCCCGCCAAAGATGACCGGAACGATCGTGTGATACTTCCACGCCATAGAATAGTCTTCGCCGTAAATCTCCTTGATCCCGTCACCGATCAGGTTCTGCTGTGTTTCCTTGATCTGAATGAACTTTTTATTAATGTTTTCCGGAAGGATATATTTCTTCTCATCCCCTTCCGTCTCGATGAGCGGTGCATATTCGCCTTCCGTGAAATGGGCTGCCAGCACCTTTCCTCTCTTGTTCAGAATATAGACATTCGCCTTCAGCATGTCCGCAAGCACACTGCACAGTTCGTCAAAAGAAACATAGCCGGTCGCGCTTTCGGACAGCATGTAGTTTAAAGTCCTGATCCTTCCTAACAATTCCTTACTCATAAATCAATTCCTTCTTTCCATGCCACACTTTCCAATAGCTGCTCAGAGAGATTTACGCCTGATAAATTTACCGCAGTGACAACTTCTTTTCCTTTGCAATAACATCTTCTATCTCAATTAAATAATTGACAAAAGTTAAAGGATGTATTTATCCATATCCTCCCGCCGGATCGTATCGCTGAACTTGTTCTGGACATCCTTCCGATCGATCACGATCTCGCCGTTCTCGTCCGGTTCCGGGATCTCATACGAAATGTCTTCCAGCAGTTTCTCGAGGATCGTCGACAGCCGCCGGGCGCCGATGTTCTCGTTCTGCTCGTTCGCGAGGTACGCCATCTCCGCGATCTCATCGATCGCATCATCCGTGAAGCGGAGGTGGATCCCCTCTGTCTCCAGCAGGGCCTGATGCTGCTTCACGATCGCGTTCTCCGGCACCGTCAGGATCTTGACGAAATCCTCCTGATCGAGACTGTTCAGTTCGACACGGATCGGGAAACGTCCCTGGAGCTCCGGGATGAGGTCCGTCGGCTTCGCCGTGTGGAACGCACCGGCGCCGATAAACAGGATGTGATCCGTTTTGACCGGTCCGTACTTCGTATTCACGACGCTCCCTTCAACGATCGGCAGGATATCCCGCTGCACGCCTTCCCGGGAGACATCCGCGCCGGAGTAATAGCTGCTCCCGGACGCGATCTTGTCGATCTCATCGATGAAGATGATCCCGTTCTGCTCCGCATTTTCGATCGCCTCGTCCTGGACCGCGTCCATATCGAGGAGATTCTGCGCTTCCTGCTCCCGGAGGATCTTCCGGGCGTCCTTGACACGCACCCGTTTTTTCTTTGTCTTTTTCGGCATCATATCGCCGAAAATATTGCCGATCGCGATGGTCATGCCTTCATTGCTCATATCGAGCTGGTTCCCGCGCGGGACATCCTCCACCTCGATCTCAATGAACTGTTCCTCCAGAAGGCCGTCCCGCAGCTGCTGACGGACCTGCTCTCTCGCAGACTCCACATCCGACGACACGTTTTCTTTTTCCGCCTGCTCCTGGCTCTGCTCGTACAGCTGTTTCTGGCTCGGATATCCGCCGCTGTTCATGATGAAATCAAACGGATTGTTCGACGGTTTTCCGCTGTCCTTCTTTTTCTTGTTATCCGGAATGATCGCCTGGATGATCTTCTCTTCGGCGATCTGATCCGCAATATCGTATTTTTCTTCTAATTTACTGTTCTTCGTGATCCGGATCGACGCTTCCACGAGATCCCGGACCATGGAATCGACATCTCTTCCGACGTATCCGACTTCCGTGAACTTCGTCGCTTCGACTTTGACAAAAGGTGCCTGCATCAGCTTGGCCAGACGTCTCGCGATCTCCGTTTTACCACAGCCCGTCGGACCCATCATCAAAATGTTCTTCGGCGTGATCTCTTCTCTCATCTCGTCCGAAAGAAGGCTCCGCCGGTATCTGTTTCTCAGAGCGATCGCAACCGATTTTTTCGCTTCGTCCTGACCGATAATATACTTATCGAGTTCCGCAACGATCTCCTTCGGCGTCATACTCTGTATCTTTCCTGCCATGTACGATGTCCTCCCGTTTCTCACCGGCATCTGCTTCTGCCGGCGGTCTTTCTAATTCTCCGGTGCATCCAGTTTCAATGCATCATTTTCCAGTTTTTCCACAGTGATGTGATCGTTCGTATAAACGCAGATCGAAGAAGCGATCTTCAGGGATTCCCGAACGATCTCTTCGGCGTTCATATCCGTGTGGTTGTAAAGAGCGTTCGCCGCGGAATACGCGTAGTTCCCGCCGGACCCGATCGCGACGAACTGCTGGTCCGGCGCGATGATCTCACCGTTTCCTGAAATGACCAGGATCTCATCCTGATCCGCAACGATCATCAGCGCTTCCAGGCTCCGCATTCCCTTATCGGAGCGCCACATCTGCGCGAGATCAACGGCCGCTCGCTTCAGGTTGCCGCCGTGCTCTTCCAGTTTTTTCTCAAAATGATCGGTCAGGGTAAATGCGTCCGCGACGCTGCCGGCAAATCCGGTCAATACCTTGCCGCCGTAGATTTTCTTGACTTTTCTTGCTCCGTTCTTCATGATCGCCGTTTCGCCCATCGTGACCTGACCGTCACCGCCGATGGCGATGTCGTCCGGGCCGCGGCGAACACAGCAGATCGTTGTCGCATGAAGCTGTATCATTCGCTTCCCTCCGTTTTTGTCTTTACCTTATTTTTATTAATTTTACGTCCGGTTTCACTGCGCGTTCTTTTCTTCCGCAGTGTCCGGCGCCTGTTTCACATCTTCTTTATATCCGCATTCCGGGTTGGAACACACGATTTTCGGATATTTCCCGCGTTTCTTCAGCAGCAGGCTCCCGCACTCCGGGCATTTCCTGTCGATCGGTTCGTCCCAGAACACCTGATCACAGTCCGGATAGCCGCTGCATCCGTAAAAGATCTTGCCGCGGCGGCTCCTGCGCTGCACGAGATCCTTGCCGCATTTCGGGCACTTGACCCCGATCTTCTTCAGGATCGGCTTCGTGTTCTTGCACTCCGGATACCCGCTGCAGGCCATGAATTCTCCATAACGCCCCATCTTGATGACCATCGGTCGTCCGCAGAGCTCACAGACTTCATCCGTCGGCTTATCCTGCACGGTGACCTTCTCGATCGCTTCATCCGCTTTTTTCAGCTCCTCGCTGAACGGACCGTAGAAATCACGGATGACCTGCTTCCAGTCGGAGCCTTTCACCTCGATGTCATCGAGACGGCTTTCCATGTCCGCCGTAAATCCGGCATCGACGATGTCTTTGAAATAAGTACAGAGCATCGTGTTCACCGTCTCCCCGAGATCGGTCGGCGTCAGCGTCTTCTTGTCCCGCCGGACATACCGGCGCTCGAGCAGCGTCGCAACGATCGGCGCGTAGGTGCTCGGTCTTCCGATGTTCTTGTCTTCCAGTTCGTGAACGAGCGTCGCCTCAGTATACCTCGCCGGCGGTTTCGTGAAGTTCTGTTCGCCTTTCACGTCCTTCGGATCGAGACGTTCTCCTTCTGCAAGCTCCGGAAGAAGACGGTCTTTGTCTTCGCCCCGGCTCTTGTAGACCTTGCGATAGCCGTCGAACGTCATCCGGGACCCGCTCGCGCGGAATCCGTAATTCCCGTTCTGAATATCCACAGACATGCTGTCGAATTCGGTCTCGCTCATCTGACTCGCCACAAAACGCTGCCAGATCAGGCTGTACAGCTTGTACTGATCCGGTGTCAGAGATTCCCGGATCTCCTCCGGGATCAGCGTGACGTTCGCCGGACGGATCGCTTCGTGCGCGTCCTGGATCTCCTTGTTTTTATTTTTATAAAAGTTATTCTTATAGTACTCCGGCCCGTATTGTTCCATGATGAAGGACTTCGCCGCCTGGCGCGCTTCGTCGGAGATCCGGACGGAATCCGTTCTGAGGTAGGTGATCAGACCGGTCGTTCCCTGTCCTTTGATATCGACTCCTTCATAAAGCTGCTGCGCGACGCTCATCGTCTTCCTCGTCGCAAAATTCAGCCGGGAAGAAGCATCCTGCTGCAGCGTGCTCGTGGTGTACGGTGCATACGGCCGCTTCTTTGTCTGCTTTCTGATGATCTTATTGACGGCATATTCGCCGTTCTTCAGTTCCCGGAGGATCGCCTCGTTCTGCTCCCGGTTCTCTACCGTGAGCTTTTTGCCGCTCCGGGTCTGGAGTTTCGCCTGGAACTCCTGCCCGTCCTTGACAAAATCCGCTGTGATCTCCCAGTATTCCTTCGGCACGAAATCGCGGATCTCCTGCTCTCTGTCGCAGATGATCTTCAGCGCTGCCGACTGGACACGCCCGCCGGAAAGGCCTCTTCGGATCTTCCGCCAGAGCAGCGGACTGATCTGATAGCCGACGAGCCGGTCGAGGACCCGCCGCGCCTGCTGTGCGTCTACCAGGCTGGTATCGACCTTCCGCGGATGTTTCACGGATTCCTTCACCTTGTCCTTCGTGATCTCGTTGAACGTGATCCTGCATTCTTCCTCCGGGTCGATCCCGAGAAGATACTCAAGGTGCCAGGCGATCGCTTCTCCTTCGCGGTCCGGGTCGGTCGCCAGATAAACGTAGGAGGCATTCTTCGCGTCCTTTTTGATTTCCTTTATAATATCTCCCTTGCCCCGGATCGGGATGTAGTTCGGTGTGAAGTCATTTTCGATATCCACGCCGAGCTTGCTCTTCGGGAGGTCTCTTACGTGACCGACCGAAGCGATGACCTTGTAGCTGGGTCCGAGATATTTCTTGATCGTTTTCGCCTTGGACGGCGACTCGACGATCACTAATTTCTGTTTTCTCTTTGCACTTTTTGACTTTTTCGTCGTACCCGCGCTTCCCATTGTTCCTCCTGAAATTTTAATGCTGCAATCGAAGGCTATTATAACACACAAAATTTCTGAATCAAGTTCTTTCTAAAAGCAGCAAGCTAATTTGTAAAAATTTTCATATTGTTCAACAACAGGAAAATTGCCGGGATTGTTTTGCCTTTTCATTATTTTCCCACTACTTGTTAATATAGTCAATCCTTATTTTCAAAAAAGACAGATAATTACATCATTTTAATAGGAAGACTCTACCGAAATCGGTCACAATAATCCCTTTCATCTCCAGAACCGTGATGATCCCGTTGAGATAGGCCGGTGAAAGCATCGTTCGGCGGCAGATCTCATCCGGCGTCAGCTCGCTCCCGTCCGCGAGCAGGTCGTAGATCTTCTGTTCGTCTTCGGAAAGTTCCAGCCGCCTGCGGTCCTTTTCCTGGCGATGGCTGATCTCGAATCCGTCAAAAGCGTCCTCGATGGAAGTCAGGATCTCGCAGCCGTCCCGGATCAGCTTGTTCGTCCCGACGCTCATCTGACTGTTGATCCTTCCTGGCACCGCAAGCACGCGCCGCCCCTGCTCCACCGCGTGTTCGGCCGTGTTCAGAGCGCCGCTCCGGAACCCCGCCTCACAGATTACCACCGTTTCGCAGAGGCCTGAGATGATGCGGTTCCTTCTCGGGAACGTCCACCGCGCCGCCTTTTGTCCCTCCGGATATTCGCTGAGGATCAGGCCGTGTTCCTCGATCCGTTTCTTCAGCCTGCGGTTCTCACTCGGGTAGCACCGGTCGATCCCGGTCCCGAACACCGCGATCGTGTTCCCGCCGGCCTCCAGCACTCCGAGATGTGCGGCGGAATCGATCCCGCTCGCCATGCCGCTTACAACAGTGACGCCGAGCTCCGCTGCCCGCTCCCCGATCGCTCTCGCGACGTAGCTGCCGTACGGCGTTCCCTTCCGGCTCCCGACAACCGCGAGGCAGGGCGTCTGAAGAAGGGCTTCGTTTCCCGAATAAAAGAGTTTCTCCGGCGGATCATGGATCTCTTTCAGGATCTTCGGATACTGCTCTTCATGAATGAATAGGATTCCCGTTTTGACCGCCTCCTTTCTCAGACGTGGAACGCTCTGCTGCGGCGCCGGTAACGGAGCGCCTCCTCAAAATCGGACTGCCGCACTTCTTCCCGCCCATCGAGATCCGCGATCGTGCGCGCGAGCTTTTTCGTCTTCATCAGCGTCCGCGGATTGAGCTTCAGCGTATGATAGGCCCTCGCCAGGAACTGTTCACTTTCCGGATCCGGCCGGACATAACGTTCCGTCATCCTCTCGTCCATCTCGGAATTCAGCCGGACCGGTCCTCCCCGAAACCGCTTCTTCTGCATCTCCCGTGCCCGCTCCACGAGCGTTCGCATCTCGGAAGAGCTCATGGAATTCGGTTCCTTCATTTTTTCGTACTCGACCGGATAGATATCGAGGTAAATATCGATCCGTTCCATGACAGGTCCGGAGATCCGGCTCTGGTACTGGCGGATCTGATACGGCGTGCAGCTGCACTCGTGATCCGGGCTTCCGTAGTAACCGCACGGGCAGGGGTTGGACGCCGCAATCAAAAGGAAATCGGCAGGGAACCGGTACGCCCCGTCTTTCCTCTGAAAAAAGACCCGCTTCTCTTCCAGCGGCCGGCGGAGCGAATCGATCACGTTCCCGGAGAATTCGCCGGCCTCATCGAGGAACAGCACGCCGCAGTGCGCCAGGGTGATCTCGCCCGGACGGGGACTCCCTCCTCCTCCGATCATCCCGGACACGGTGATCCTGTGGTTCGGCGCGCGGAACGGCCGCTCCGTCACGACCGGGTTTTCGCGATCCAGGAGTCCGGAGACGGAATAGATGGAGGTGCATTCGATCCGCTCCTGTTCCTCCATTTCCGGAAGGATCGTCGGGACCCGTTTCGCCATCATCGTTTTGCCTGAGCTCGGATTTCCAAGAAGGTAGACGTCGTGTCCGCCGGCTGCCGCGACGACCAGCGCCCGTTTCGCCATCTCCTGACCCCGGACGTCTGAAAAATCCAATGGGCCCGGATCCGTTTTCCCGGACGTGCCTTCTCCCTTCCGAAGCTCGAAACCTTCTTCGCACCGGGACGGCCGGATCGTTTCCTTCAGATTCAGATGATCGATGATCTGCCGGAGATCTCTGGCCGGATACACTTCGAGTCCCCGGATCATCTCCGCTTCTTTCCGGTTCTCCGCCGGAACGACCACGCGCCGGATCCCCTGTTCCCGGAGCGCCGCACAGATCGGGAGCGCCCCTTCGATCGGATTCAGGCGCCCGTCAAGGGACAGCTCTCCCGCGAAGCCGTAGCCGGACAGACCGGCATCCAGGATCATCCCGCCGACTGCGAGCATCCCGACCGCGATCGGGAGATCGAGATGACTCCCGTGCTTCTGCATGTCAGCCGGCGAAAAATTCACCGTCAGCCGTCCGGACGGGACGCGAAGCCCGCAGGCCGAAATCGCGGCGCGGACACGCTCCCGGGATTCCCGGACGGTTTTATCCACGAGCCCGACGATCGTCGACCGCGGGAGCCCCCGGTCCAGACTCACTTCGCAGAAAACGGGCTTCGCTTCGATCCCGTGAAGGACCGCTGTATGAATGGTGATCATGATCATTCTCCCTGTATAGGTGGACTGTACTTCTGATTTAGTGGACTGTATTACTGAAACGTCAGGAAGGATCCGGATGCCTTCTTTTCTTCTTCCCGGCATCGGTCCTTCCGAAACTTCCGTTAAAACCCATCGGCTTCGACCTCGCCGACCAGGATCTCCATCACGAGGAAGCGGCACTCCGCCGGATCCATCCGACGCGCCGCGAGATAATATTCCGCCGCGCCCCGCATCCTCCCGAGCTTCCTCGGCGTGACCGATTCCGCCGGCCGACCCATATCCAGCGACCGCCGGGTCTTCACCTCGACAAACGTGAGGCTTCCGTTTTTCTCACAGATGATGTCGATCTCACCGTGCGCCTTCCGATAATTCCGCTCGAGGATGTCGTATCCCTCAGAGTAGAGTATCCCGACGGCAAAGTCTTCTCCGAGCTTTCCGATCAGTTTTCGATCCGTACTGCTCATGCTTCAGCCTCCTTTCGCCGGCTTCTGCGGGGAAAAACAGACTTCGCACCAGGGCCCCGCTCCCGGCTTATCCTAAATTTACTATTTTTACCATATTATGTCAATCACAGCAAATAAAAAATCTCCGCCGGCTGAGCGAAGACTTTTATCTTTTTTCTACTATATTATACCTCCTGATCCAGGAGCACCTCCATCACGATCGCGACCCCGTCATCATCGTTCGTTTTCGTCACAAGGTCTGCTGCCTGCTTGAGGCGTTCGTCCGCGTTCCCCATCGCAACGGCGATGCCCGCGAACTCCAGCATCTTGAAATCGTTCATGCTGTCCCCGAACGCGATGACCTCGTTTCGGTTCACGGAAAGCGTCTCACTGAGACAGCGGAGCGCCTCGGCCTTGCTCGTCGTCCGGTTCCCGATCTCCAGGTTGTGCGGATCCGACGAAGTCAGCGTGATGTCCTCCCGTGACTTCAGGATCTTCAGCATGCGGCTCCGTTCCTCGAGATCCGCAAAGTTCAGGTTGATGTTCTCGAGTTTCCCGGCATGCTCCATCGCGAACACATAAAGATCCGGGACCGGCGTCCTCGTCCCGAGCACATAAGACGACCGACGGTACGTCGACCCGTTTTTCCGGATCTTCTCGTACTCCTCCTGATCATCGTAAGCCCGGCCGTCGACAAAAACTTCAAAGTGGCACCGGTTTTTCTGCAGGATCTCGAGGACCTCGGCGGCAGCGGCGGTTTCCAGGCAGTTCTCATATACCCGAAGCCCGCTCTTCAGATTCGTGATCGAAGCACCGTTCGAATTGATCACGTATTCAAGCCCGTCGATCTCGAACACCTGCTCCGGAAGCGAACTGTACGACCGACCCGTCGAGATGACGATATGCGTGCCCTGCTCCATCGCCCGATGGATCGCCTCCTGCGTCCGGAGCGAGATCCGCTTCTCGGAATCCAGCATCGTCCCGTCAAGATCCATCGCCGCCATTTTTATTTTTTTCTCTCTCAAAAGGAGACTCTTCTGCCCCTCATCCGCTGTCAAAATGCGATCTGCCAAAATTTTCTTTCCTTATTCTATAAACCCTGACCCGAAACCGCGCGGCGTCACCCTTCCGATCCTTATTTCAGCATCTGCAGGAACTCGGAATTGTATTTCCGCACCTGTTTCATCGTCGCGCTTCCTTCATGTCCCGGATAGATCTTGATGTCGTTTTCCCAGGTGTCGACGACATTGCGGCAGGAAGCGCGCATGTCCTCCTCACTCCCGCCGGCGAGATCCGTCCGGCCGAGGTCGGTGTCAAAGATCGTGTCCCCGGTGAAACAGATCCGGCTCTTCGGGGCCATCAGGCAGATCCCGCCCTTCGTGTGGCCCGGCGTGTACAGCACTTCCAGCGGTTCGCCGTCCAGTGAAAGCACCTCTCCTCCCTCCAGCGTGCGGTCGACGGTGCCGCGGTAAACGGCTGCGTCGCAGGCATGCATCAGGACCTCTGCGGAAAACGCGTCGCGCAGGACCTCCGCCTGACCGGCATGGTCACTGTGATAGTGCGTCAAAAGGATGCTCTGTACGCTGAGCCCGTGCTCCCTGACGTATTCAAGATACTTTCCGGCTTCATAGCCCGGGTCAACAATAAAACAATTCCCGTTATCATTTTGATACAGCACATAGCCGTTCGCGAGAAGCGGCCCGCACTGAAACCTCTTGACTCTCATCGATCCTCCCCTTTTTCCGTCATGAGCCGGATCCCGTCCGGCCCGATATCTTCCTTATTATATCAAATGCAGTTGCAAAAAAGAATAGCACGGGATAAAATTGCGTGAGGCCCTCTTTCCGGGCCTTATCAAACCGCCGGACCCTTCCGGCTGACAGGAGATGCACGACATGGAAATCATCAAAGCAGAGCACCTCGGATTCTGCTACGGCGTCCGGAACGCGATCGACCGCACCTTCGAGGAACTCCGGAACAACACGGACGGACACCCGATCTATACCGCCGGCCCGCTCATCCACAATCCTTCCGTCATCCGGGATCTGGAGCGCCGCGGCGTTCAGATCATTGAGGATCCGGAGGACGCGCCGCCGGGCTCTACGGTCATCATCCGGTCCCACGGCGCCGGCCGGAGCTTTTACCAGCGCGCGGAAAAGCAGGGCCTCCGGTTCATCGATGCGACCTGCCCGAATGTCGCGAGGATCCACGAACTCGTCCGGAACGCAAACGAAGCCGGGAAAAATATCATCATCGTCGGGGACCGCACGCACCCGGAAGTGATCGGGATCAACGGATGGTGCGAAGACCGCGCCCGGATTATCGGAAACGAAGAGGAAGCACGCGCCTATCCATACGAGTCCGCTTTTATCGTCGGCCAGACCACGCTTCGGGAAGAGATCTTCCAAAGTGTCGTATCGATTCTGGAACAAAAAGGGACCCGGCTGGAGGTCCACGATACGATCTGCAGCGCGACCCGGAAACGGCAGAATGCCGCCGCGGAAGTGGCGAAAAAAGTCGATGCGATGATCGTCATCGGAGGCCGGAATTCTTCCAATACGAGGAAATTGTTTGAAATTTGCAAAAACATTTGCGAACCTTCTTACTTTGTTGAAAATATTATGGATTTACCATTGCGCGAAATTCAAAAATATAATAGAATAGGGATTGCGGCGGGTGCCTCGACGCCTGACCGTATTATTAAGGAGGTTATTTCTAACATGAGTGACAACACCACGCACGAAACGAATTCAATGGCAGATTTCATGGATGAGATCGATGCTTCCCTCAGACTTCCGCATACCGGAGAGATCGTAACCGGTAAGGTGGATCAGGTCAACGACAAGGAAGTCATCGTGAACATGGGCTGCAAGAAGGACGGCATTCTCACGGCAGACGAGGTAACACTGGAAGAAGGACAAAAGCTCACAGATCTGTTCCACGAGGGCGACGAAGTCCAGGCCAAGGTCATCAAGACCGATGACAATGATGCCGGCATCCTGCTTTCGAAGAAAAAGCTCGAGGTCAGCAAGCACTGGAACGAGATCAGCGAAGCGATGGAGAATAAGGAGAACATTGACGTCAAGGTCATCCGCGTTGTAAAAGGCGGCGTGATCGCGAAGTACAAGGAAGTCTCCGGATTCATCCCGCTGTCCCAGCTTTCCAACAAGTATGTAGAAGACGCGAGCACCTTCCTCGATCAGGTCCTGACCGTCAAGGTCACCAAGGTCGACCTGAGAAGAGGCAGAGCGGTGTTCTCGGCGAAGCAAGTCCTGGCGGAAGAACGTCAGAAACAGCTGGATCAGGTCTGGGAAACGCTCCACGTCGGCGACATCGTCGAAGGAAAGGTCATGCGTTT
The DNA here is from genome assembly GCA_050946555.1 of Anaerovoracaceae bacterium. Lineage (GTDB taxonomy): Bacteria > Bacillota > Clostridia > Peptostreptococcales > Anaerovoracaceae > Aminicella. The sequence goes on from JBMNVA010000001.1 coordinate 304,186, forward strand.
CACCGACTACGGCGCTTTTGTCGATCTCGGCGGGATCGACGGACTGCTCCATATTTCGGAGATCTCCTGGGGCAAGCTGAAGCACCCGAGTGAAGTCCTGAAGATCGGACAGGTCATCAATGTCAAGATCCTGAACATGAACCGCGAGAAGGGAAAGATCTCGCTTGGCTACAAGCAGACGATTCCGGAACCGTGGTCTGTGATCAACGAGAACTATCACGTTGATGAGGTCGTTAAGGGCAAAGTCGTCCAGCTGAAAGAGTACGGCGCATTCGTCGAACTGGAACCGGGTCTGGACGGACTCGTTCATATCTCCCAGGTCGCGAACAAGCACGTGAATAACATCGCGGATGAGCTGAGCGTCGGACAGGAAGTCAACGCAAAGATCCTTGACATCGATACCGAGAGAAGAAGAATCAGTCTTTCCATCAAAGAAGCGATCGGCGAAGAGCCTGAGAATGTGAAAGACGAAGCTCCGGCGGAAGATGCTGCGAAGGAAGCTGAGGAAGCCCCTGCTGAGGAAGCTGCTCCGGCAGAACCGGCACAGGAAGAACCTCAGGAAGCGGCGGAAGAAACTCCGGCGGAGGAGAATGCTGATGAGAAAGCCTCTGAAGAAGCCCCAGCTACAGAGGAATAGTCCCCTCTGTGGAACTTCTTTACGATTATCTGCACATTTTAACGGGGAATTCGTATCCCCTGATATTGATTTACGATCAAATTCTGCTGGCAAACACTTCTGTTTGCCAGTTTTTCTATTATTCATCCGGGAACGGCAGGAGGCCTTCCCTCTTCCGCTTCCGGATCCATTAGTCAAAGGGGTATCATTATGAACAATCACAGAAAACACAGCCGGGCGCACCGGAAAAAAATGCAGGGGATCATCGCCATCACTAAGAGCGGTGCCGGCTACCTGACCGTCGAAGACGGAGACGATATCTATATCCATCATTCCAAACTCGCAGGAGCGATGGACGGCGACACCGTGGAAGTCCTCGTCACTCCCGGGACCGGATCCCCCGGCCGCCATCCGGAAGGCGAAGTCACCCGGATCCTGGAACGCAGCCATGAGGAGCTCTTCGGCATCCTGAAGCAGTACGGCAGATCCTCCTACCTCGTTCCGATGAACCCGCACATCAAAGAACCGGTGCTTCTTAAGAAATCGAATGTCAAAGGCGTCGTTCCCGGCGACCGGATCGCCTGCCGCATCACGCGCTACCCGACCGACACCGATATGGCGGAAGGCATCCTGACCGAGCGCATCGCGAAAAAAGATGCCGGCGACGGAACGATCCGCATGATCATCCGGGAAAGCGGCCTGAAAGAAGAGTTCCCGAAGGATGTGGAGGATCTCGCTCACCGCCGCTCAGAAGAAGCGCCTTCTCCGGAGACGCTCCACGGACGCCGGGATCTCCGCCATAAGACGATCCTGACGATCGACGGCAAAGATTCGAAAGACCTGGACGACGCTGTCTCGATCGATGTCCTCTCGAACGGGAATTATGTCCTTGGCGTCCACATCGCCGATGTCGCGAATTACGTCACGGACGGAGACAAGCTCGACCGTGAGGCATTGAAACGCGGCACCAGCGTCTATCTCCTGACGACCGTGCTCCCGATGCTCCCAAGGGATCTCTCGAACGGCATCTGCAGCCTTTTTGAAGGAGAAGACCGGCTGACGCTGAGCGTCATGATGGAGATCGACCGGAACGGCACGATCCTCTCCCATGAGATCTATGAAAGCATCATCCGCTCCCGCGCCCGCATGGTTTACGACGACGTTTCCGACATGCTCGAAAACGAGGACCCGGATCTGATCCGGAAATATTCCTCCTACGGGCCGAGCGAAGACAAACGGAACATCTATGAAACGCTCTGCCAGATGGCAGAGCTGTATCAGATCCTGCAGAAAGCGCGCATGGACGGCGGGAGCCTGGATTTCGATCTCGATGAAGCCGAGATCGAGTTATATCCGGACGGACATCCGCGCTCGATCAAAGCGGCTGACCGCAGGATCGCGAACCGCATGATCGAAGAGTTCATGCTCGCCGCGAACCGAACAGTCGCAGAGCACTACTGTCGGCGCGGGATCCCGTTCGTTTACCGTGTCCACGACAAACCGGATCCGATGAAGATCGAAGATCTGTCGATCTTCCTCGGCGCGTTCGGCATCCATCTCAAGGCCGCCAATACGACGGATCCGAAAGAATTGAACGACGTCCTGCGGCGCGTCAAGGGGAAGCCGTACGAATCGATCGTCAGCCATGTGCTGCTGAAATCCATGACGAAGGCGTATTACAGCCCGTCCTGCGACGGCCACTTCGGTCTGGCGTTCCCGTATTACTGCCACTTCACCTCACCGATCCGCCGCTATCCGGATCTTATGGTCCATCGGATCATCAAGCTCATCCTCCACGGTTCGAAACGACAGGTCCAGTCAGCGGCATTCCGCAAAAAGATCCAGATCGCCTGCGACCAGTCCTCCCTAACAGAACGCCGGGCACTCGACATGGAGCGGGAAGTCGAAAAGCTGAAGAAGGCGGAATACATGACGTCTCACATCGGAGAACATGCAGAAGGAACGATCAGCGGTGTCACTTCGTTCGGCGTTTTCGTATCGCTCGACAACACGGTCGAAGGTCTGGTGCGAATGGAATCGCTCTCGGACGATTACTATATCTATGATGAAAAGCGCTATCGTCTGATCGGGACCGCCACGCGCAAAATCTACGCGCTCGGTGACCGGATGAAGATCGTGATCACACACGCCGATCCGGAATCCGGTGCGGTCGATTTCATACCAGACCGCGGCGAAGCGGCCCGCTGATCAGGGCTTCCTCCTCCGCATCCGCTCCTCCGTCCGCCCGGACGTTCAGAAGCGACAGCTGACGCGGAAGGATCCTGAGATCCCGGATCTCACCGGACAGCAGGCGGAGGATTTGTTCCTTCTCCTGCAGCGTCCCGCACCAGCCGTTTTTTGTCAGTTCTTCTGCAAGCGTTCGAAGGTCCGCGACCAGATGCCGCACATCCCCTCCCCGGCGCCTGCAGAAGATCAGCCGCGGAGCCCGGTTCTCCCGGTTCAGATACAGAAGATCTTTCTGGATCCAATACTCACCGGGGAAAAAATATCTCAGCTTCGCGTCCGCCACGTTTCCGATCAATTCTGTGAGGAGTGTGATCAGAGACGCGGCGTCCCAGCTTTCTGCCGATGCCGCCGGAAGGAAGCCGTCGGTAAAATACACCGCCTGGCGTCTCCCTCCGATGTCCACCGTGCAGAGCGGCAGGAACAGCGGGATCAATCCATCCAGAAGGATCGCTTCCTGATACGCTTCTCCGTGAAATGTCGTGATAACGTTATCCGTCCGCCCTCTCAGCCGTTCCGGCACCCGGATCATCCAGCTGCGATCCGGCGCACTCTCTCCTGCAGATCGTCTCATTTTATCCTCCTCCGCATATGCTGCACGCGTGATATCCGTGGTCAACGGCTTCTTTCTGTGTTGTTTCGATATAACAGCGGTCTACCGAGCGACAGTTCTTCCGGTGGTATGCTTCCCCTGCCCGTTCAAACAGGACCACGCTCTCGCCGATCCTCAGCCCGCCGGACTTGCAGAGCGGGCAGGCATGATACTTCCGTTTCACTTCCTGCGTCAGATATGTCTCGCGATAATTGGCCCGGACATACCGGCAGTCCTCGCTGTGATATTTTTCGCCGCGCTCCGGAAAGATATACACTCTCCTGCTGCCGCTTCCGCCCGGCACTTCGTGAACGCTCCCGGTGAACGCCCGGCTTGTGACCCGGGATCGGAACCGGACCTTTCGAAAGCGGTAAAACGCGATCGCCTTGTGAAAATCGATCTCATATCCCAGCGAGATCAGATCCTCCTGCTCTCCTTCCTGATAGAGATATCTGTATGAAGTGATCCGAAGATCGCCGGCCGACTTCCTTCCGTTCCGGCCCCGGAGCATCACAGACGCCGGAAGCGCTCCCCGCTCCTCCCGGAAGCAGGATTTGATCCCTTCCAGCTGCATCTCATCCGCGACGCTGTACGTGACGTCTTCACAGGTCGAGAGCACCGGGATGATCTGGATCATGATCAGGACCGCGGCGATAAAGACGGGCATCACGATGCAGGCTTCGACGATATACATCCCGCGCCGGTCACGCCACATCGAAGGCTCTTTTTTCCTCTCCTCACGGTCCATCAGACTCCTCCCGCCGGCTCATAGCGCCGTCTGATCTTGAGCTCCTGCCGTCCGATCCGAAACGTCGCATCGAGCCCCGTGTGATAATCCCGGATCTCAAAATCACGGTAGCACGTATACTTCATGTTGATCTGGATGAGATCCATCATCCGGAGCAGCACCACATCGCGGTCGGACAGAAAGATCAGCGCTTTCAGATAGTCCAGATACGTGTTCCCACTGTCATTCCCCGGATCGATATACGGGACGCGTTTTTTCATTTCCGTGAGTTCCGGCTCCTCCTCATCGTTCTTTTTTTCGCCCGAGCTTTCGACGCTTTCCGTTCCCTGTTTCCCTTCCGCAGAAGGCATTCCTCCCTGAAAGATGCGCTCCAGCGACACCGCCCAGGATGTATCGTCCTTGACAAAAGGGACCTTTTCGCCATGGATCAGGAGCTGGTAGTCGTTCTCCGCTTCCACGAGCGCCCAGGACGCGAGGATCGCCTGCTGGATCGCCGGCGCGGCAGCCGGATTGATCAGCTCCGCGACGCTGAGCGCGGCAGCGCTCTTCGCTTCATCTTTCACGAGATAGAGATAATTCATCACTTCACGGACCGCGACGATCCGCCGTCGGACCGCCCGCTTGTTCTCTGCGTCGCTCCGTTTTCCCGCGATCAGATATTCCTTTTCACAGTGAAAGTACGTCTTCCCAGATTCTGCCTGATTCAGAAGATCCCGGTAATGGACCTCGATGTACTTCATCCTGGCAGCTGCGTTCACGCCGCTGTTCGCCAGGCCCGGGAGCGTCCGTGCACCGGAAAACACACGCTTCAGGCCGCCGAGCGTCACGCTTCTCGCGGAGCCCCCGGAAGGAAGATCCTGCATCAGGAGCTCCGGGGAGCCGATATGCTGCTTTCCTGCCGCGTCGACATCCCGGTCCGGGTCTTGTTTTTCTGTATCTTTTCCGCCTTTCCCGGTTACGGTCTCGACGCCTTTTCTGGCAGCCTCCGCCTTGCCGGCGGAGACTACCTGAAGATGGAATTCCTTCGTATCGCGGAGGCTGTAGCCCGAAAGGCTGCAGGAAACGCCCTCATACCCGGTGAAGGTGCCGGAGGATCGAAACGTCTCACGGGCATACCGGTCGAGTCGATCCTCCGCGGAGAGCGCACTCCCGTAAAAGCCGAAAAGATCATACTTGTTCTTCAAATTCCGGTCATACTCTGCCAGCACCGAAACGCACCACAGCCGTCCGAGCTTCTCGCCCGCACCTCTTGATGCGGTTTCTCTCGCCGCCTGGAGGAAGACCATGATCGCAAACGCGAGCACGACAAAAAAGATCATGATGAAGACGGTCACGGAACCTTTTCGGTCTCCTGCCGCCCGGAGCAAACTCCTCTTCATTGTTCCTCTCCGATCATGTTTCCGGCCCGGATCACCCGGGCCTCAACGATCCGGTAGCAGCGGGCATGATACTCCCGCTTCAGAAGAAGTGTCGAAATGCCGCCCATCCGCGATTCGGTCGTCTCGCTCTCCCGGACGATGCGGAACACTCCTTTCCCCTGATCCGCCCGATCATTGATGCTTCTGTGTACTTTGACCTGAACGGTCAGACACGAGTAAAAATACACCATCAGGAGCAGCATGCTGAGGATCGTCAGGATCACCGCCGGGAGCACGATCGATGCCTCGACGATCTCTTCTCCTCTCTTCTTCCCGGTCAGCAGCATCGCTACGAATTCAGATCCCGGAAGGTATTGTTGACGAATTCGGTGATCTCGCTTTTAAAGATCACACCGAGGGCGATTGCGAGCGCGATCAGGATCGCCACCTGCACCAGTTCCATCCCCTGACGATCCCGTATCAGAGATCTCATTTTCCATGCACATTTTTTTATCATATGGTTCCCTCCTAAATCTGCATCACAGCTGGCGCCGCCGTGATCAGGATCAGAATGACCAGAAGGATCGCGAGCGGCATCGTCAGCCGAACGTCGGCGGCTTTTCCTTTTTCTTCCGCCTGTTTTTTTCTTCGTTCCCAGAGAAGTACGCCTTCCCTCTTCAGCTTCGGACTCAGATCGGTCCCGCGGATCTGGCTGTCACGGATGATCCCGCTGACCCGGATGAATTCCCGGACACCGGTCTTCTGGGCGCAGCGGTCCAGCGCCGCGGAAACGCTCTCATGACGCCGCTCGGACTCTTCCCGGCAGCGGATGATCTCCTGCCGGAAAAAATCATTTTCTCTCCGCTCCCGGTATCCATCCGCGATCCGGTAGAACGCGTCCTTAAAAATCAGACCGGACTGCATCAGCATCAGGAGCTGATCGTTGAACGACGGGAGCCCTTTCAGGATGCTTTCTCTCCGCCGCGAGGCAGCTTCTTTTACTTTCCGCTTCTCGTTCTGCCACGATCCGATCAGGAGCAGCACCATGAGGATCACAAACGGCGCCGGATCGGATTTCGAATCGCCGCTCCAGCTGAGCCGGGATCCGTCCGCGAGGCGCTTCGGGAGCCTCACGAGCCTGCCGCTCCGTCCCTGAAGAGACGTGAGCATCTGATCGATCGCCTGCTCCTGCTTTTCCTCCGGACTGAGCGCATCGGACGTCCGCTTCGCGGACTTCTGTTTTCCTTTCAGCGTCAGTGTCACATCCCGCTCCGTTTCACCGGACCTGCTCCGGATCTTCAGCTTGAGCGGATATGACGCGCTGCTGTCCGGATCGTTCCGGTAGATGCCCACCACATTTCCTTTTTCGTCCACGATGAATTTTTTTCCGCCCGCGAGTCCTTTCCCCGCCGCCAGGAGCGCGAGCACCAGGCAGGCGATCAGGATCCCGGCGACCTGCTTCCGATTCGTCGGATCGGTCAGATACGAGCGGAACGACTGGATGGATGCGCTCCGCGGAAGCGTCACGCGTTTTTTCCCGGATTCAGACTTCAATTTCCGTGATCCTTTCTATCATCACACAGGCTATAAGAGCGCCCGCGAGCGCCAGGGTCATGATCACCCGTCCGACGATCCCTTCATAGAGAGGAGCGATGTATTCCGGTGCCATCAGCCGTAGAAACAGCAGGATGATGACCGGCATCATGGCGATCACTCCGCCTTCCATCTTCTTCTGACTGACGATGACCTCGATGTCCGATTCGATGCTCATCTTCTCCGTCAGCATCGTACAGCTCCGGTCCATCGAACAGATCAGATCCCCGCCGGTCTCCCGGATCGAGGCATAGACCTGGACGAAATCACCGGCTTCCTCAAGTCCGCTCCGTCTTCCGAAATCCTCCAGAAGAGAAACGATCGTGCCGCCGGATTCGCGTACCGCTGTCAGAATCTGTTCGATCTCCCGTGCCATGAGGGAATCCTCTCCCCGGATCTTCCGGAGCTCCGGGAGCGCTTCTTCCATCGCCTCCTCCATATGCCTTCCTGTCGCGAACGAAGAGGACAGCAGATCCAGGAAATCCCGGAATTCCGATCGAAGTTTCTTTTTCCTCTTCTTCATCAGGTACCGGCTCGTGACACGGAGCGCCGGCGCAAGCAGTGCAAACGAGAGGGCCGCCGTGATAACGGTGTGATAGAACAGGATGCCGATGCAGGCGAGGATCAGCGAAAGCCCTGCGAAGACGGCGAGCTTCTCCTTCCGGCTGAGGGAATATGTGTTATAGTCGATCCCCATATTCTCTTCCTTTCTGTACCGCCCGGAAGCGGTTCGCGAGCCGGTTTTCCGTCCGCCGGAGCAGCGCTCTCTCATCCATCAGGAACAGAGGATTCAGCTGATACTCTCCGTTCTTTTCTCCGATCACTTCCCGGATCTCCGCGACCTTCCGGCTCCCGTCATCCATCCTGGAAAGATGCACCATGATATCGATCCCTTCTGTGATCTGCGCACGGATCGCGTCCATCGGCATCGCCGACCCCATGAGATACATCGCTTCGAGGCGGCGGAGCATCCCCCGGACGGAATTCCCGTGACCGGTGCTCATCGATCCGTCATGCCCGGTGTTCATCGCCTGCAGCATATCGGCGACTTCCCGTCCGCGGATCTCCCCGACGATGATCCTGTCCGGCCGCATTCGAAGAGACGTCCGAATCAGCTGATCCATCCCGACTTCGCCTTTTCCCATCATGTTCGCGTTATGGCACTCCATCTGGACAAGGTTCGGGATGTGCGGCAGCATCAGTTCCCGGGAATCCTCGATCACGATCACCCGCTCACGTTCCGGAATGAAATCCGTCAGTGCATTGAGAAACGTCGTCTTACCCGAAGAGGTCCCGCCGCTGATGAACACGTTGTACCCGCACAGCACCAGCGTTCGAAGATATTCCGCGCATTCCGCCGTCACCGTGCCGCGTTCGATCATCTCCTGCATCGTGATCCGCTCTCTCGCGAACTTCCGGATCGTCAGCACCGGCCCTTCGGCGACGATGTTCTTGTACACCGCGTTCACGCGCGATCCGTCCTCGAGCCGGGCATCCAGGATCGGATTCAGCTCATTGATCTCCCGGTGCACGCGCCCGGCGATCCCCCGGATCAGTTCTTCCAGTTCTTCCGTGCTGTCAAACAGGATCTCCGACCGGTGGATCCCGTCCGGATCCTCATAGAAAATACTGCCCGCTCCGTTCACCATGATCTCGCTCACGGTCTCATCCTCGACGAGTTTCCGGATCACTCCCATCCGGGAGCGCGTCCGGTCAAAAATCATCTCCGTGAGCGCGACCGCATCGGCGACCGAAAGCTCATCCCGCGCTTCCAGAACGCATTGTTCAATGATCCTCCGGCACACTTCATCGCCTTCCGCGCCTTCTTCCGGCGAGGATTCCAGGAACCGGACCCGAACCTCTTCCAGCTTGCGTTTCCCGATCCTCCTGGTATGTTCGTCCATGTCCTGTCCTCCTCTACTCAGCCGGCGTCTTCTCTGGCATGAGAAGCGTATCAACTTCCCCTTAGAACGTCAACCAGTATTTTCCATTTTTGCATCTGAAACTTCGCCCGTCCGGACCGACCCTGTTCCTCCCGACCGAAGCTGCCTTATTACTCCCCACCGGAGCTATCCTATCACTCCTGATCGAGTCCGCCGTACCATCCCTGCCCGGGTCCACCGGATGCCTCCTGCGGGATCAGGAGCGCTTCCGCCAGCTGGTAAATCGACCGCCCGTACACGCCGCTCAGGTCGATTCGGATCTGCTCTTCCTCCAGGTGAAAGGCGCCGTTCTCCTGCGCCATCGGGACGACCGAAAACGTCCCTCCTTCCATGATCCTTTCACGGTCTGACGGGTCGCTTCCCCCGCCGGAAAAAAGGATCCTCTGCCGTCCTGTCAGCATCCTTTCCGTCCGGAAAAAATCCTCCCGAAGAGCCGCCTCCTCTGCCACACGCCCCAGCCGGTCGACGAGGACGATCTGCTCCGCGTCTTCCAGCACCTCCCGGTTCCTGCCGTCGAGACGGGTCCCGACATCGAGGAACACATAGTCATATCCGCTCGTGCTTTCTATTTTCTCGATCAGTTCGCTCAGCATCTGCGGCGAGAGCTCCTCCTTTCGAAACGGCGCCGTCATGCAGGAAAGCCGGTCCGGGAAACTTCCGCTCTGAAGGAACTCCGAAAGCGGAAAGCTTCCTCCTTTTGTCAGATAAAACATCAGCGGATACGTTTTGTCCTCCGAGGAAGTGCCCGCCTGATAACGATACGACCCGTCGAGGTGACCGAGATTAAGGAGCAGGACCCGCATGCCGAAGGAACGCTCGAAGATCCGGGCAGCCGCCGTCGCCGCCGCTGTGCAGCCGCATCCGCCGTACAGTCCGAAAAACGCGATCTTCCGGATGCGCTTCTCTTCCCGCCGGAGGACGTCGATCCCGGTCTCCTCCCCGTATCTGGCGGCGATCCTCCCGGCGATCCGGTCGGCCCGCTCATAGCGGTAGATCCTATCCTCTGCGACCGCCCCGTCGTCCCTCTCACACAGCCGGATCACCGATGCGTCGGTGCCGAGCGGCCGGTCGGAAAGACACTCGAAATCCGTCAGCAGATAGCGACAGGAACGGAGCGATCCGAGCATCTGCCGGTCCGTTTCCGGGCATCGGAAATCGAGCACCAGGATCCGGAACCGCCGCCCCTGCTCCGCGATCCCCCGGGCGAGCGCCTCCGCATACACGGCGTCCTTCAGCAGGATCCCGACCGTCAGTCCTTCCATTTTCCCCACTCCTTTCCTTTTGTCTCTGATGACAGAAAGGATATCAACTCCCCCTTACAGCTTCAACCAGAATTTTCCATCCAACGAAATTCCGACAACCCCCATAAAACGGCTCTTTCTTCCTCCAATCCTTGACAGAAGGCCATATAGCGTGTATAGTCTAAATGGAATCAATCTTCAGGGCAGGGTGAAATTCCCGACCGGCGGTAAAGTCCGCGAGCCGCAAGGCAGGAACCGGTGAAATTCCGGTACCGACAGTACAGTCTGGATGGAAGAAGATGCGAGATCTGCTTTTCTTTGGTTGCTCTGAGGCTCGGCCTTCAGAGTTTCTTTTTTAAGAAGACAGATTTTCCGCTGGAATTTTTCATGGATCTGCGTCCCCGGAGATTTTCCCCGGGGGCTTTTTTTCATCAAGAATAAAGCCGCTTCCCGGACATCCCGTCCCGAAAGCCGGGAGAGCTCTCCCCCGTCAGGGACAAAAAGAAACGGAAGTGATCGCGATAAAACTGGAAATTACGAATCAAACAAGCGATGAATACTATATGAAGCGGGCGCTTGAACTCGCGGTTCGGGGCGACGGCTTTGTCAACCCGAACCCCCGCGTCGGCGCCGTCATCGTGAAAAACGGAAACGTCATCGGAGAAGGCTATCATCAGCGCTTCGGTGAACTCCACGCGGAGCGGAACGCACTCCGCTCCTGCACGGAAGATCCCGCCGGCTCCACGGTCTATGTCACACTCGAGCCGTGCTGCCATTACGGCAAGACGCCGCCGTGCACCGAGGCCCTGATCGCGGCAAAGCCGGCGCGTGTCGTCGTCGGGTCGGACGATCCGAACCCGAAGGTCGCCGGGAAAGGCATCCGGATCTTACGAGATGCCGGGATCGAGGTCGTACGGGGCTTCATGAAAGAGGAGTGCGATGCAATCAACGGTGTGTTTTTCCGCTACATCACGACGGGGCTCCCGACAGTCACAATGAAATACGCGATGACCGCGGACGGCAAGATTGCGACCGTCACCGGAAAATCCAAATGGATCAGCAGCGAAGCCTCGCGCACCCGCGAAAACGCGGAGCGCGGGCATACCATGAGCATCATGGTCGGTGTCGGCACGGTCCTGCCGGACGACCCGATGCTCACCTGCCGTGACGGAAAAGGACTGAGCCCGACTCGGATCATCTGTGATACAAATCTGAGGACGCCGCTTTCGGCGGCTGTGATCCGGACCGCATCCGATGCCGAAAGCGAAGGCGGAAATGAGATGCGGACACCGCAGACGATCCTCGCGACAGCCGTGAGCGAGGAGGAGCGCCTCGCCCCGTACCGGGAAAAAGGCGCAGAGATTCTGATCCTGCCGAAAGGAGAAGACGGCCGGATCGATCTCAGAGCCCTCCTCCAAGAGCTCGGGAAACGCCAGATCGACACGGTGCTCGTAGAAGGCGGCGGGACGCTGAACGCCTCCTGTCTGAAGCAGCAGATCGCGGACCGGGTCCGCATCTACATCGCCCCGAAACTGTTCGGCGGCGCCGGAGCCCGGACCCCGGTCGAAGGAGCCGGGATCGACGAGCCTTCTGACTGTCCCCGCCTGAGATCGCCGAAGATCACCGGATCCGGCGGCGACCTGCTCATCGAAAGCGAGGTGGAATATGTTCACCGGAATCATTGAAGAAGTCGGCTCCATCAAAAATATCCGGAGCGGCGGGACGTTCGCCAGCCTCTCGATCCGCTGCCAGAAGGTGCTCGGGAAAGGCGGCTCGCTCCACTCGTCAGCGAACTCCGATCCACAGGAGACTCCGACAAAGATCGGCGACAGCATCGCGGTAAACGGCGTCTGCCTGACGGTCACGAAACTCGGTTCGGACTTCTTTGAAGCGGACGTGATGCCGGAGACGCTGTCCCGCACCGCGTTCCGGATCCTGAAGCCGGGCAGCCCCGTGAATCTCGAGCGCGCGATGCCGGTCTACGGAAGGTTCGGCGGCCACATCGTCAGCGGCCACATCGACGGGACCGGAACGATCCGTGAGATCCGGCGGGACGGGAACGCCGTCTGGTACGACATCAGCGTGCCGGAAGAAATCGGGCTGTTCATCGTGGAAAAGGGATCCATCGCGATCGACGGCATCAGCCTGACCGTCGCGAAGACCTCCCCGAACACCTCGTTTTCCGTTTCGATCATCCCGCATACGCTCGCCGAGACCGCTCTCGCCGTGAAACGGACGGGCGATCCCGTCAATCTCGAGACCGATATGATCGGGAAATACGTGAATCAGTTCCTTCGGTACGGGACTGCCGAACCCGCCGGAGAATCGCCGCGGGCCGAAAACACGAACAAAACCGGAAATCAGGCTCCGCTGAGCGCGGAGGAAAAATACAGAAAACTCTTCGGCTGAACGAAGCGGCCGAAACAATGCATCATCCCGAAACTCGAAAGGAGAAACAAATGAACATCAACATGAACCCGAAAGACGAAGAACAGAAACTGGATCTGCCGGAAGGCTTTCAGTTCAGCAGCGTCAAGGACGCACTGGAAGATCTGAAACAGGGAAAACTGATCCTCTGCGCCGACGACCCGGACCGCGAGAACGAGGGCGACCTCATCTGCGCGGGCGAGTTCGCGACGACCGAGAACATCAACTTCATGGCCGTCCACGGCAAAGGCCTCATCTGCATGCCGGTCGGCAAACCGATCTGCGAGCGGCTCGGCCTTCCGCAGATGGTCACGGACAATACCGACAACCATGAGACCGCGTTCACCGTCTCGATCGACCACGTCGATACGACGACCGGGATCTCCGCCGAGGAACGCGGCTACACCGCGAGGAAAGTCGCGGACCCGAACTCGAAGCCGCAGGATTTCCGCCGCCCGGGCCACATGTTTCCTCTCCTCGCGAGACGGAACGGCGTCTTTGAGCGGAACGGCCACACCGAAGCAACGGTCGATCTCGTGACGCTGGCCGGCCTCGAACCAGTCGGCATCTGCTGCGAGGTCATGGACGACGACGGAACGATGATGCGCACCTCGAAGCTCGCAAAGCTCGCGATGGACTACGACATCAAATTCATCACGATCAAAGACCTGCAGGATTACCGCAAAAAGCATGACAAGCTCGTCCGCCAGGTCGCGAAGACAAAACTCCCGACAAAATACGGCGACTTCACCGCCCTCGGCTACATCAACCTGCTGAACGGCGAGCATCACGTCGCTCTCGTCAAAGGCGACATCTCCGACGGCGAAAACGTCCTGTGCCGTGTCCACTCCGAATGCCTGACCGGCGACGCGTTCGGCTCACTCAAGTGCGACTGCGGCCAGCAGCTCCACTCCGCCCTGCGCCAGATCAACAAAGAAGGCCGCGGCGTGCTGCTGTACATGCGCCAGGAAGGACGCGGCATCGGTCTGATCAACAAGCTCCGCGCGTACGAACTCCAGGATCAGGGCCTGGACACGATGGAAGCGAACATCATGCTCGGCTTCCCGCCGGATGCACGGGAATACTACATCGGCGCCCAGATCCTCCAGGATCTCGGGATCCACACGATGCGCCTTCTGACGAACAATCCGCAGAAAGTCTACGAACTGGAAGAATACGGCCTCGAGATCGTCGAGCGCGTACCGATCCAGATGCCGGCGACGTCCCAAGACCTCTTTTATCTGAAGACTAAACAGAAAAAAATGGGCCACATCCTGGATTACTGATCCCTGTGCACCCTGAAAACTATCATGCAACCTATTGAAGGAGGACAAAAGGAATGAGAATTATTGAAGGAAAAATCGGTTCATCCAAAGATATCAAGATCGGCATCGTCTGCGCCAGATTCAACAGCTTCATCGTCACGCGCCTGCTGGACGGCGCGCTGGACACGCTCCGGCGGCATGAAGTCAATGATAACAACATCGATGTCGTCTATGTACCGGGCGCATTTGAGATCCCGGTCGCAGCGGACAAAATGACAGCGGGCGGGAAGTACGACGCGATCATCACGCTCGGTGCGGTCATCCGCGGCGCGACGCCGCACTTCGACTATGTCTGCTCCGAAGCCAGCAAGGGCATCGCGCAGACCGCGCTGAAGTACGGAGTTCCGATCATGTTCGGCGTCCTGACGACGGATACCATCGAGCAGGCCATCGACCGGGCGGGCACGAAGTCCGGGAACAAGGGCGCCGAATGCGCACAGGGCGCGATCGAAATGATCGACCTGATGCGCCAGCTCTGATCTTATCATCTGCGATCTCACTCCGGGAGCCCGGCGGGCTATTTCAGCCCGCGCTCCCGGATCTCTTTTTCGATCTGACGGATCTCCTCGTGACGCTTCACCTTCAGCGTCGTCGTCTTGATCGTCGGAGTCTTTGACAGGAACCAGCGCTTGACCATTTTGTACTGAGGCATGCTCTGGTTTATTGTTTCCATATCTTCTTCCAGCTTCTGCTCCGCTTCTTCGAACGTCAGGCCGCTTTCCGCCGCGGCCGTTTCGTCGAACACGACTTTCGCCCAGAGGACGTAGTCATTCAGCTTGTTCCGTGTGAAGACGACGCTGTCGGAAACGTACGGCAGGACATTGATCAGGTTCTCGATCTCCTCCGGGAAGACATTTTTGCCGTTCTTCATCACGATGACGTTCTTTTTGCGGCCGGAAATGAAGACGTAGCCGTCTCGGTCGATCCGGGCGAGGTCTCCTGTATGGAACCAGCCGTCCACAAGGACTTCGGATGTCGCCTCCGGATCACAGTAGTAGCCGAGCATGACATTGTCCCCTTTGACGACGAGCTCGCCGACGCCGTTTTCATCCGGGTCCTCGATTCTGGCTTTCACGTTCGGCATGACGATGCCGCAGGAACCCGGCTTCAGATAACGGTAGGTCTCGCTCGCGATCGTCGGAGACGTCTCAGTCAGGCCGTAGCCCTGGACCGTCAGGATGCCGAAATCGTTCAGGCCTTTCTGCACGACCGGATCCAGCGGCGCCGCACCGTTGATGATGAAGCGCATCCTTCCGCCGAACTGATCGATGATCTCCCGGAACATCCGGCTCCTCAGGTTGATGCCGACGGCATCCGCCGCGTTGCAGATGCGCAGTGCCCGCTTCACCTGCTCCGTCTTCCCGTTCTTCTCGATCGCCTGAAGGATCTTTTTGTACATATTCTCCAGGAGCAGCGGGACGCTCGTGATCACGGAGACCCGGTATTCCTTCAGGTTCATCGCGATGTAGCGGAGCCCGTCGCAGAACACGTTCGTCAGGCCCTGCGACAGAAACGTCACGAGGCCGGAAAAGCCGTAAATGTGGTGGAGCGGCAGGATGATCATGTTGACATCGTCCGGGAAAAACAGTTCTTCGCAGTTCATCCCCCAGTTCGTGCTCATCAGGTTCTTATGTGACAGCATGACCGCCTTGGACTGCGACGTCGTCCCGCTCGTGAACAAAAGGAAACTCATCGCTTCCGGATCGATGTCCGCATCCAGATAAGTGCGGTCGCCGTTCCGAACCCGCTGTTTCCCGTCCTCAAGAAGCTGATCGAACGAAAGGATCCCCTCCTCCTCCGGCGTAAAATCAAGCGCGACGAAGAACCGGATCCCATTGGTCTCTTCCGCCCGGATCTCGTCGATCAGTCTCTTCATTTTTTTGTCGTAAAAAAGACAGCTGATCTCGCTCCGTTCGATCAGGCTCTCCAGTTCTTCTTTCTGCAGGGCCTTGTCCAGCGGGACGATGACTCCGAGGCCGCACGCCGCCGTCACATAGGATAAGATCCAGCGGTAGCTGTTTTCTCCGATGACGCCGATCTTTTCGCCGGAGAGACCGACCGCTTCGAGCGCGGTGCCGAGGTAGCCCATTTCGGTGAAAAACTGGCGGTAGGAGGTCTTCTGATACAACGCGTTTTCATAGTGGCGGCTTTTTTTCGAGACCTTCGTGATGAAGCAGGTGTTGTCATCGTACACCTCGGCGGAATACCGGAGGAGCTCCCGGAGATCCCGGAACTGATGAAATTTCTGCTCTAAATGATAGTCGTTCTTATATCCGTTCTTCATACTCTTCCTTCCGATTTGCCAGGAGCCAGGCCATGATGTGGACGGACTGCTGGAATTTTCCGTCGGCGATCAGCTGTTCGATCTCTTCCGGCGTTTTCTTTTCTACATTCAAGAATTCCGTCTCGTCGAGATCCTGTGAGCCGGCTCTCCTGCAGTTTTTCGCGCGATATACATAAGCCATATTATCGGTCACCGTTGCGTTCGACGGCACGGTGATGAGATGCTCCCACTCATTCGAAACGTATCCGGTCTCCTCCATCAGCTCCCGGCGGGCAGCGTCCAGCGCCTGTTCTGCGTCTTCCTCTTCCTCCGCCGGGTCTCCTTCCGGAGCTCTCCCGCGGCCGCCTTCCGGTGCACGCGCGCTCCCGTCCCGGTACTCTGTTTCCCCGTTCCGTTCGATCCCGCCGGCCGGGAATTCTGTCGTCACCTCGCCGATGCCCTGCCGGAACTGTCGGACACAGAGGAATTTCCCTTCCTCATCCGACGCCACGATCACGACGTAATCCCTGCGGCTGTATGTGTAAAAAGGCGACCAGAACGATCCGTCCGGCAGCCGGTATCCGACCTTCCGGAAATCGATCCATTCATCCTTCACGATATGTTCCTCGCTGACGAGTTCCCATCTCAGCATTTCATCTTTTTCTGCCATATCCTACTCCGATTCCCCGCGCTCTACCGCCGGGGTGCTTTCTTCCGGGTTTATTTCCGCCGGGCTTCTTTCTGTCATGCTGTTTCCTGTCTGCCTGCTTTCTGGCGTGCCGTTTTCTGACGGGCTGCTGTAGCAGACATTTCCCATCACATCGACCACACGGACGATCACCGTTCCGATGCTCCCGTCATCGATCCTCTCCGTCTGTGTCTCGAGAACATCACCGCGGCGGATGAAGATCTCGTCCGGCCGGAACACGGTCCCGTCAAAATCATAATCCACACTCCAGGATCCGACGAGCTCCAGCGGATCGCTCCGTTCCGCCTCCCGGACGGCGTCTTTCGACGGCCGGTCCATCTTCCGCGCGAGCCGGTGCTCGCGAAGGCCGGAAAGCGTAAGGCGCACGATCTTTCGTCCGGTGAATTCCTTATTTTTTCGGACCATCCGGACCTCGGCCTCGAGCCTCGGTCGTGAGGTTTCCGTTTTTCCCTTCACTTCCGCCGCGAACACGCGGACGCCGCATCCGATCTCGGAAAGGCGGCAGAGCGTGCTCTCGACCGCGAGGCTCTCATTATCACAGGCGAGAAAACGCCGCCCCATCTTCGCCGCGACGGCGGGGAGCGTCCCGCTCCCGCAGAAGAAATCGGCCACGAGGTCTCCCTCCTTTGTGGAAGACGCGATGATCCGGCGGAGGAGCTGCTCCGGTTTCTGCGTCGCATACCCGGTCCGCTCCGCCGATGTCCGTCCGACCATATCGATCGGCCAGACATCCTTCATATTCACCATCGTGTACCAGCCGGTCTCATCCTGGAATTCCTCAACGCCCTTGAAATGGTACGGCTTCAGCTCCCGATTGTACGATTTTTCCTTCAGAGGGAAAAACTGATACCGGTTCGGCCGTTTGCTGTAGACCAGGATGTTGTCGTGCTTCCTGGCAAAACGTCTTTTGCTGCTCCCGCCCGACTTATAGGTCCAGATGATCTCATTGACAAAATTGCTCTCGCCGAAGATCTCGTCCATGATGACCTTCGCGTAATGGACGACGTGCCAGTCCAGATGGAGCCAGATCAGCCCGTCCTCGGCCAGAAGCTCCCGCATCAGGAGGAGCCTCGCGGTCAGCTGGCGGAGATAATAATAGAGTCCGGCCTTCCAGCGGTCGTCATACACCGGATGGCGTACGTTTTTCTTACCGACCTTCAACACGGCGTCGTAGTTCGCCTTGCTGTAGAACGGCGGATCCAGATAAATCATCCGGATCCTGCCCCGGTATGTATCATCCTCCAGCAGCGTCTTCATGAGACGGAGGTTGTCTCCCTGATAGAGCCGGTTTTCCGCGCCGGACATCGACACGGAAATCGTCCGGTCATCAGAGTCCCCCTCGCTCTCCTCCCCGATGATCCCGGGGATGCTCTCCTGCACGTCCACAGGTTCACGATATACGGCCGGGGAGAGCTCTTCGACTTCCCGGAGCTCCGCCCCGTTCGTATTCGCGGCCTGCCGCCGCGCCATGGAGATGACGTTTTCCAGATCTTTCAGTGTGCTCATCTGTCTCCCTCCGAGATCGTCTCCAGGAGATCCATGACGATCTGGCCGGTGATCCCCCAGACCTCTCTCCCGTCGACGTAATAGATCGGAACGATCCACTTCCCTTTGCGCCACGAATAATGCTCTCCGTCGATCCCGAGCCGGTCGTACGGGAAGTCCTTCTCGATGACGCAGACCGTATCTTCGTAAAAAAACTGTTTTTCACAGGTCGTGAAATGCGACAGCGGGAGGAGGAAGATCTCCTCGACCTCCTGCTTCTGCGGCTTCAGCTTTCCGAGATCCTGCTCCCGGATCTCGGTCAGGAACGTGTACAGCGTGTAGTTCGCATAGGAAAGGATGGTATCCCCCTGACCGATGACCCGGAGATCTTCACGTGGGATCCCGATCTCCTCTTCCGTCTCGCGGAGCGCGCATTCCTCCGGCGTCTCGCCCGGTTCCAGGTGGCCGCCGGGAAAACAGATCTCCCCCGGATCGCTTTTCATCTTCGGCGACCGGGTCTCAAACAGCAGACAGAGCTCACCGTCTTTTTCCACCAGCGGCACGTTCACCGCAAACCAGCGGTACCGTCCGATCGGTTCCGGCTCCCGCCCGTTGAAAATTTTTCTGATTCCTTCGATATCCATTATGCACACCTTAAGCATCCGGGCGAAAACCGGCGTTTCTCCCGGGCGCAAAGCGGAATAATAAAAACGCCTGCAGGCACAAAGAGCCGGCAGACGAATCCATTTCCCGGATCATTTGAAAAAAAGAGAAGCGCAGGGGCTTCTCTTATTCTTTTTGTCCTTTAATTCAGAACTTCGTATTTTGAAAAGTCCACGCCGATCATCTCTTCCTTCTCTGCGGAGAGACTTACGACAAAATCCATGCCGTAATTCTTGGAGATCGCAGTCAGTCTCTCGAGGAATTCCGGAATGTCTCCCAGTGAGAAATCTGCGTGCTTCAAAATGCTGTCGATATAGATCGTCTCGATGTCATGGTCTGAACTGATGATCCCGTAGATGAAGCCGATGTACTCATCGCTGTTCGTGATATGTTCATAGTCTTCCATGCTGACGACACGGATCTTATACTTCAGGTTGTACATCAGTCTCGCATTCTTATTGATGAAAATGATGCTCCCGTTGTCCTTCTCTGCCTGCTCATTCGCCATGTCGATCATCTGCTTCGTTTTGCCGGAACCTTTGTGTCCAACCAATAGTTTAACCATAACGCTTGTCCTCCATTTCTGTTATCAAGTATTATACACTAACCCCCAATTTCATTCAACAGCTTCGCTCTAAAAAAAGAAAGCGCAGGGGGCGTCCCTGCCGCAGTAAAAGTCTCCAAAAAAGGGTTGAGCGCCCGGCATTACGCCGGACGCCCGAACAAAAGTATATTAATTAAATCGCTTTAGCACTTTTCGTTGCGCTGTAGCTGGATGTGGCGGATCCACTCCCTATTGCGCGTACTCTTACGTAATATCTCTTTCCTTTCTTGAGGTTCTTGATCTTGTAAGCCGTTTTACTGGTGATGACAACTGTCTTCCAGGAACCGCCCTTCACTTTGTAACGAATTCTATATTTCTTCGCGTGGCTCACCTTTGCGTATTTTACGGTGATGGAACGATGTCCTGCCGTAAGACGGACGCTCGGGCGGCTCAGTTTGGTCACGCTCTGCGTGACCTTGGTGGAAGAAGTCAATTCCACTGAGGAATTCGAACCTTTTCCGAGATACGCACGGATCGGGTAGTTGTCGTACGCCATATTTCCGCCGGAGCACTCTTTCAGGTAAGTTTTGTAATCTTTCCAGCTGCCGTCTGTTCCGACATAACTCTCACCGCTTGCAATATAGCCTTTGAACTTGTAGTCGGAGCTGGTGTTCGGTGCCATCTCCAGGAGGACAGTGTATTTTCCTTCTGATGTTTTTTCTGTCACGACGATGCTGAATTTGTGGCCATCCTCGATGGCTGCCGATGCGTCGACAGATTCTCTGTGGTATCCGGCGTATGTGTATGTCGCGCTGGTCTCTGCAATGAGAGTTCCGTCGGTCGGGCTGGTGTAATCTTCGTTCAGATCATAGACCTGATACGTCACCGTCGTTGCCGGACGGGATGTCATGCAGGATACGGACTTTACGACGCCGTTCGTTCCATCGGTGGAGAGGATGTTCGCCATCGACTTCTTGGAGCTGTAATTCGCAGCGTACTGATACATGTTGTTCAGATAGTCGTTCTGAACGAGGACTTCGCTTGAAGTTGCATTATCATACTGGTATGTCGTTCCGCTCGTGAGAGACGTATCGTAATAGGAAATCCAGAAGTAACCGTCATCTCCCCAGCTCTTTCCCCAGCTGTTCTTGACGAGCCAGGCGCCGTTTCTGGACGGTCTGTTTTTCGAATTGAAGTTCTTTTTGCTGTAGTTGTCATTCCAGCCGACGATGCAGACGGCGTGGTTTGCCTGCGAACTTTTCTGCTCGTTGCAGTAATATGCGTATTTGCTTTTGTTGTAGTAATTATAGGAGGAGTTCTTCAGACCGGAGCTGAAGAAGGAGATGTCCACGGCGCGGCCGTTTTTGATCTCGCTCTTGATCGCTTTAATTGCGGTCGAATCTCCACCCGCCGGACTCGGCAGGAAGGAGGACTCCTTCAGACGGTAAGCCTCAGAATAGCGGAGGCTCTCGGAAACTGTCCATGTTGCCGATTTAGAAGATTTGTATGGAGCTTTGCTCTCTGCGATGAGACCGGAGCCGCCGGCTAAGACCGATGTCGCGCCATAGGAAGTGTTCCCGGTGTCAAGGACGTTGCTCACGCTGGAACCGGATGGGTTTCTTCCCTCTTTCACGGTCCCGGTGCTTTCTTTGCGAGTGGCTGCCGTGCCGGCGAACCATGCCAGTGCACGCTCGGAAAGATCCAGACCGGATTTGCCGGTGCTGCTCATGATGCTGGATTCCGACGCGGCAAGTGCTCCGAAGGACCAGCAGGTGCCCCATGGGCTCTGGCTTTTTACGGAAGATACATAACCTTCGTCACGAAGGTCGTATGAACTAGGAAGGCTTGTCGAGGTGGCCTCTTTGGTGACCGCGCTCTGCTGTGCCGAAGTGTTGGCATCATACTGAGATTCATCATACTGCTCTCTGGCTGTCTCAGTATCTTTGTGAATGGACTGATCAGATGTGATCGAATAACTGACAGAACTGTTTGTCTTATCATTCTGCGCCTTATCAACTGTCGCAAAAGAATCGACCGGGGTCATTGTCATGCCCACTGCGACGGACAGGACCAGGCACAGTGCTAACCGTGCTCTTCTCATTTTGAAATCCTCTCTCTTCTTTCAAAGAAACTGGATTTCAGTTGGGGGCGGTCCCCAAATTCCGTCGCTCACCGAAATTTTCAGTTCTCGATTGGTAGATGTCTGTTCGCTCGTTCCCTTTCCGATCGAACAGCGCGATTTTTAATAATACTTTTGTTCGATGTACCTGATGTACATCGCTTTAATTTTGTTCCCTTGTGAACTCCCTTCTGTTCACAGTTATTATATTACCACCCGAAAATTGAAAGGCAACAATTCTGACAACGGTTCTGACAAATGCATAACAAATAATTTTGTCTGTTGACTTTTTACACAAACCGACCTGTTCCGGAACGTCTCAACTGGCCGCAGGCGCCGTCGATATCGCTTCCCAGCTGGCGTCTGACGGTCACGGGAATCCCGGCTCTCTCCAGTATTTCAGCGGCTCTGCGGGCGCCCCGGACTCCGGAGGTCGCAAGACCGGTCTCCCGGACTTCGTTCAGCGGGATCAGGTTCACATGACATAACATGCCGCGGAGGATGCCGGCGAGCGCCTCGATGTCCCCGCTGCTGTCGTTCACGCCCCGGATCAGCGCGTACTCAAACGTGATCCTGCGATGCGTCTTTTCTGTATAGTCGCGGCAGGCCTCGAGGAGGTCCCCGATCGGATAGGCGTTTGCGACCGGCATGATCCTGCGCCGGATCTCATCCGAAGGCGCGTGGAGGGATACCGCAAGCCCGACCTCCGGGAACTCCTTGGAGAACCGGCGGATGCCCGGGATCAGCCCGCACGTCGACACAGTGATGTTCCGCCAGCTGAATCCCGCTCCCCTTTCGGCGTGCAGGATACGGAGGAAGCGCGCGAGCTCGTCGTAATTATCGAACGGCTCCCCGGTGCCCATCACCACGACATGGCGGACCGGCTCTCCGGTCTCCCTCGCCACATCCAGGACCTGCGAGACCATTTCCCCGGCCGTCAGACCGCGCACGAGCCCGTCGATCCCGGACGCACAAAATGCACAACCCATCCGGCACCCCGCCTGGGAAGAGATACAGACCGAATTCCCGTAGCGGTATTTCATGAACACGCTCTCCACCGCGTTCCCGTCCGGAAGACCGAACAGGTATTTCCGCGTGCCGTCCTTCTTCGAGATCTGGCAGCGCAGCACCGTAAGGCTCCCCAGGGTACACTCCCGCTCCAGATCAGACAAAAAAATCCCCGGGAGATTTTTCATCTCCCGGAAATCCGTCGTTCCTTTATAAATCCACTCCAGGAGCTGGACGCCGCGGTATTTTTTCTGCCCCATCGAAAGGGCGAGTTCCTCCAGCTCCTCTGGAGTCATGTTTCTGAGATCTTTTTTCAAAATTCTCTGCTCCTCATGGATGAACGCCTCAGCGGGGTCCGAAGGGATCTTTCCTTCGCCCGCCTCATTCGATTTTCTCAAGTTTGAGCCCTGTCTTGTGACCGTTCAGCTTCACCGGATCCAGACCGGTTTCTTCCCGGATCTCTTCCGACAGCGTCTCGCTCTTGATGTAATCACTGTATTCTTTGACGGCTTCCTGAACGTCCTCGTCCGCGTCCAGCAGGATGCGGATGTGGTCCATCATCTCATAGCCGTTCTGCTTTCTCATCTGCTGGACCTTGGAGATCAGTTCGCGCGCGAGTCCTTCCTTCACCAGATCCGGTGTGAGCTCCGTGTCGAGGATCGCGAACACGTTGTTCTGCATCGAGACCGCGAACCCTTCCTTGGCGCTGATCCGGACATCGACAAAGTCTTTCCGGATCTCGACCGGAGAACCGCCGAGCTCCATCGTGACGCTGCCGTCCTGTTCGAGCTTCTGGTCGAACGCCTTCGGATCCTCCGCTGCGAGTGCCTTTCCGAATTCCTTGATATTCTTTCCGAGCACCGGTCCGGCCACCTTGAAGTTCGGCTTCAGGCTGAAGTTCATATACGTGTCGAGATCCTCCGCGAACACGACCTTCTTGACGTTCAGCTCTTCGATCAGCAGCTGCGACAGGTCTTCGATCAGGTCCTTATATTTCCCGTCGACCAGGATCTCCGACAGCGGCTGACGCACCTTGAGGCTGTTCTTCTCGCGGATCTCCCGGCCGAGACCGGCGATGGTCTTCACGAGATCCATCCTCTCCTCAACGTGCTCATCGATCAGCGACTCGCTGCACTCCGGATAATACGCCGTGTGGACAGTCTTTTTCGGATCCACGAGCTTCTTGTACATCTCGTCCGAGATGAACGGCGCGATCGGCGCGATCAGCAGGACGACTCCGAGCAGGACCTCGTACGTCGTCCGGTACACGCTCTTCTTGTCGTCGTCCAGTCCGTCCGCATAGAAGCGGCGGCGGGCACGGCGGATGTACCAGTTCGAGAAATCGTCCGTTACGAAATCCGAGATCGCCTTCACGGTCCTCATATGGTCGTAGTGATCCATGTCGTCTGAGGCTTCCTTCACGAGCCGGTTGTATTTCGAAAGGATCCACCGATCGAGTTCCGGCCGTTCCGCATACGGGATCTCCCAGCCGGACGGATCGATGTCGTCCATGTTCGCGTACAGGATGAAGAAATTATAGATGTTCCGGAGCGTCCCGAAGAACTTGCTCAC
Organism: Anaerovoracaceae bacterium; assembly: GCA_050946555.1. Classification (GTDB taxonomy): domain Bacteria; phylum Bacillota; class Clostridia; order Peptostreptococcales; family Anaerovoracaceae; genus Aminicella. The sequence continues at coordinate 328,636 of JBMNVA010000001.1, forward strand.
GACATCTTTCAGCCCGTCTTCATCGAATCTGGTCGGCGACCACGCCGGCGACACGCTGAGAAGATACCATCTCGTCGCATCCGCGCCATATTTATCGAGCATCTCGAACGGATCGACCGTGTTGCCGAGGTGCTTCGACATCTTCTTGCCTTTTTTGTCCAGGATCAGATCGTTGACCAGGACGTTCTTGTACGGAGACTGCTTTTTGATGAATGTGGAGATCGCCATCAGCGAATAGAACCAGCCTCTCGTCTGATCGATCCCCTCGCAGATGAAGTCCGCCGGGAACAGCTCGTCAAAATCGTCCTTGTGCTCGAACGGATAGTGCCACTGCGCATACGGCATGGAACCGGAGTCGAACCAGCAGTCGATGACATCCGGGATCCTCGTCATCTGCTTCCCGCAGTCCGGGCAGATGATGTGCACGTCGTCCACATACGGGCGGTGCAGCTCGATGGATTCGTCGATCGGCTCGACCGCGCGCTCCACGAGTTCCTTCCGGCTTCCGATGCATTCGATCTTTCCGCATTCGCAGCGCCAGATCGGGATCGGCATACCCCAGTATCTCGACCTGGAGATCGCCCAGTCCTTGATCTCGGCCAGCCAGTTCCCGAACCGCTTCTCGCCGACGAACGGCGGATACCAGTTCACGGAGTTGTTATTCGCGACCAGCTGATCCTTCAGCTCGCTCATCGCGATGTACCAGCTCGGCTTCGCATAGTAGACGAGCGGTGTCCCGCATCGCCAGCAGTGCGGATAATCGTGTTCGATCTTCTGGCGGGAGAGGATCTTGTTGTCTTTCGCCAGATATTTGATAATCTCGACGTCGAGACCGTCTTCCATGACAAAATGGCCCTTCCACGGAGTCTCCGTGAACTGCCCTTTCTCGTCGACCGGCTGGATCATCGGCAGGTGATATTTTCTACCGCAGTTGTAGTCGTCTTCACCGAACGCCGGTGCCGTATGGACGATCCCGGTACCGTCTTCGACGGAGACGTAGTCCATGCAGGTGACGAAGAACGCCTTTTCGTTTTCGCCGATCTTGCAGAACGGCATCAGCTGCTCGTATTCGACGTATTCGAGCTCGGAGCCTTTCATCTCTTCGAGGACCTCATACGTCCCCTCTCCGAGCACTTTGTCCGCCAGGAGCTTCGCGACATAGAAGATATTCCCCTCTTCGTCGCCCTGCGTCATCCGGACACGGACGTAGTCGATGTCCGGCCCGACCGTCAGGACGGTGTTGGATGCCAGCGTCCACGGCGTCGTGGTCCATGCGAGGAAATACTCGTTGTCGCGATCCTTCCTCTTGAACTTGACGACGAGCGTATTGACCTTGACGCTCTTATACCCCTGCGCGACCTCGTGCGACGCGAGCCCGGTCTGACAGCGCGGGCAGTACGGAAGGATCTTGTGCCCTTCATAGATCAGTCCGGCGTCAAAGAATTCCTTCAGGATCCACCACTCGGTCTCGATATAGTCGTTGTCCAGCGTGATGTACGGGTGATCCATGTCGGCCATGTAGCCCATGCGCTCACTCATATCACGCCACATCTCTGTATAGGTGAACACCGATTCCCGGCATTTCTGATTGAACTTCTCAATGCCGTACGCTTCGATGTCTGATTTCTCCTTCATGCCGAGCTGCTTCTCGACCTCGATCTCGACCGGGAGTCCGTGCGTGTCCCAGCCGGCTTTTCGGTTGACCTTGAAGCCCTTCATCGTTTTATAGCGGTTGACGGAATCCTTCAGCGTTCGTGCCATGACGTGATGAATTCCCGGTTTCCCGTTTGCCGTCGGAGGCCCTTCATAAAAAATAAAAGGCGTGCATCCTTCGCGTTCCTCGACGCATTTCGCCAGCAGGTCTTCCTCATTCCACTCTGCTACCTGTTTCTTCTGCACTTCCGCGACAGGCTGATCCGACAGTTTTTCGAACATTGTACAACTTCTTCCTTTCTTTTCTCTCTATCCTGACGGCCGCTGACAAAGTCGGCCGGGATGTTCAAACATACGCAACAATTATATTATCAATACCGCAGACTGTCAAGTTTTCAAAGCCTTGAATTCACAGGGATTCCCGCGTTCGGCGACGGTTTTTTTATGTGACCCGGGCAGCCGGTTTCCACAAGGGAACATTTCCTGAAATTTCCTTTTGTCCCTCCCCTGTCAAGGTGCGTGCACAAAAGGATGCTTCGATAAAAATGGCAAATAATTTTTTATCAGCCACATTCTCTTCGCACATTCTTCATATTCAGGGTTCAGAATAACGATGGTATATTTTTAGCTAAAGGAGACAAGGATAAAATGAAAAACAGCAAAAATGGAAAGACTTCAGGAATCGTTATTTTCTTTTATATCGTGAGCGTGCTGCTGCTCGTTCTCACCTGCTACTCCGTCGTGAGCGCGGTACAGCAGATGAAGAGCTACGCGGAGCAGTACGGCGCTTCCCTTTCCGACATGAAAGGGGATCTCGTCGCCTACATCATCCAGCAGGCCGCTCCTTACCTGACTTACGCGATCCTGGTCTTCGGCATCGCGCTGATCCTGAAAACGGTGCAGAACATGAATTACGCTGTTCAGGGTGCCGAGTATGCGTTTGCGGAAGAGGATGAAGAAGAACTGAGCCTCGAAGAAGACGGCGAAGCGGAAGCGCAGCAGGACGAAGCCGAAGAAACGGAAGAGGCGGAGGAAGAAACAGCCGGTGAAGAGACCGCCGAGGGAGAATCTTCCGGGGATGACGAAAACGATTCTGATGAACATACAGAGGACGAAGCCGAAGAAAAAGCGGCCGATACCGACGAAGAGGACAAAAATAAAGAAGAGTAATCACCAATACCATCAGTACCTTGAATATTACGTTTGCCGCAGAAGCGCAGAGTTCCTCCTCTGTGCTTCTGTGGTTTTTTTGCCTCCCCCGGTTTTCTTTTTTTCCAAACTGTTCGGCGGCAGGTAAGTTCAGTTGTTACACCCACCACATTTGTGGTAAAATAATTTCAAAGAAAAGAGAAAGAGAAGGAGGTGACATTATGCCGCTGCTGTTTTTACTCGGACTGATCTTTGTGGTCGGGCTGTTCATTTATTACATGGTATCCACGCGCGAAGACCATGGGGAGGATCCGGAGGATCGGGACCGGGATCAGGATTCCTTTGAGGACGAAGGAGTGGAAGAAGAAGATAATGTCATCTATCTTCCTCCGGATATCAATAAACTGAAGGAAGACCGGAAAAACAAGAAATGACGCCGGTGAAACGGCACCGGAGCGGGGCTCCGGAAGGTGTTTTCCTGCGGGCAGATCTATGATAAAATGACAGGGGTGTCTCACCGACATCCCTGTTTTGCTGCAGGAAGAACAATGGACGGCCGGATGCCGGCACGGTCCGGAATCAGAGGGACTATGAAACGACATTCCAGGGAAACCGCAGACTTCGGTAAAATCATCGGTATCATGGGTTCATTCGCGGCTTGGATCATGGGCTCGGGCTTTGCGACCGGGCAGGAGATCCTTCAGTTTTTTACGAGCTACGGGATGATCAGCATGCTCATGATCCTCGTCAATTTTGCTGCGTTCCTCATCCTGGGGAATGCGATCCTTAAAAGCGGACTGGACTTCAAGGAGGATCCTGATTTCCGGATGCCGGAATATTTCTGCGGGCGTAAGCTCGGTGCGTTTTACAACTGGGAGATCCCGCTCTGCAGCTATATCGCGCTCATCGTCCTGATCTCAGGCGCCGGCGCGACGCTCCACGAGTATTACGGCTTGAGCAACGTCGTCGGCTCTCTCCTGATCATCGTCGCCGCGTATATTGCGTACATCGCAGGCCTCCAGCGCTTCATGAAAGCCATCTCGTTCATCGGTCCGACCATCATCGCCTTTGTCCTGATCGTCGGCGTGATCACCTGCCTGCGCGACACCTCGCATCTTTCGGAGATCGGACAGTACCAGGACATCATGAGCCGTCGCCAGCCGGCGCCGTTCTGGTGGATCTCCATGATTCTGTATTTCTGCTATAATATGACGGGCGGATCGCTTTATTATACCGCGGTCGGAAGCACCGCCGAAACGCACCGTGAGATCCGTTACGGCGTTTTTCTCGGCGCGGCGTCCCTCTGCTTCGCCATTTTCCTGATGAACACCGCGATGCTCTCAAACATCGCGCACACCGGGACGGCGGCGATCCCGACGCTCTACCTCGCCCGAAAGATCTCCTATGTGTTCGGCGCCGTATTCTCTGTGATCCTGCTCCTCGGCATCTTCTCGACAAGCAGCATGATGCTGTGGACGATCTCCAGCAAATTCGCCGATCAGGGGACAAAAAAAGGCCTGCTGGTCGCGACGATCTTCGCGGTGACCGCGTTCCTGCTCGGCCTGCTCCCGTTCACGGATCTGGTCCACACGCTGTATCCGTACCTCGCCTACGTCGACCTTCCGTTCATCTTCTGCGTCTTCCGGAAAGCGTTCCTGAATTCGAGAAAAAGAACCGGCGAAACAGAACGTGCCTGAGACTATAAGGCGCAGAAAAATGCCGGATCACCTGGGAAACGCGGAAAACGCCGCCCTGCACTATTGCCTGCACTTTCGTCAAAGTGTATAATAAATATCTGCAGAAAGTGAATTCTGATGCCGGAAAAAGCCAAAGAAAAGAATCGGCCGGTCAAAACTTTCTCGAGGGGGTCACATGAGCGGATTAAGAGAAGAGTGCGGAGTGTTCGGCGTATTCGGAGAGAAAACCCAGGATGTCGCCGCGATCACGTATTACGGACTGTTTGCACTCCAGCACCGCGGCCAGGAGAGCTGCGGGATTGTCGTCAATGATGACGGCGTTTTTAATTATTACAAGGATCAGGGGCTGATCAATGAAGTCTTCTCACAGGACACGCTGAATCAGCTCGGCAGCGGTCAGCTCGCGGTCGGACACGTCCGCTACGGCACGACCGGCGCGAACGAGCGTCTGAACTCACAGCCGATCGTCGTGAACCATCACAAAGGCCGCATGGCACTCGCGCATAACGGCAATCTGATCAACTCGTACGAACTCCGGAACGAGCTCGAGGAACAGGGCTCGATCTTCCACACGACGAGTGACACCGAAGTCATTTCCTATATCATCACCAAAGAACGGATCACAAGCTCTTCCATTGAAGAGGCGGTCAACAAAGCAATCGGGATGCTCAAGGGAGCGTTTTCCCTCGTCATCATGTCGCCGACGAAACTGATCGCCGCCCGGGACGAAAACGGCTTCCGCCCGCTCTGCTACGGTCAGTGCGAGGACGGGACCTATATTGTCGCTTCGGAGACCTGCGCGCTCGACACGGTCGGCGCGAAGTACATCCGGGATCTCGATCCCGGCGAGATCGTCGTCTTCAGCCGGGACGGCGTCTATTCGATCCGCGATCACTGCGGGAAAGCCCCGCACAAGATCTGCATCTTCGAATACATCTATTTCGCAAGGCCGGATTCCTATATCGAAGGGATCAACGTGCACGAAGCCCGGATCAAATCCGGCGCATGCCTCGCGATGGAGCATCCGGTACAGGCCGATACGGTGATCGGCGTCCCGGACTCCGGTCTGGACGCGGCGATCGGCTATTCCAGGCAGTCGGGGATCCCCTACACGATCGGCTTTGTCAAAAATAAATACATCGGCCGGACGTTCATCGCGCCGCAGCAGGAAGAGCGGATGAACAAGGTCCGCATCAAGCTCAATGTGATCCACGACGCGGTCGCCGGAAAACGGATCGTCCTCGTCGATGATTCGATCGTCCGCGGCACCACCGCCACCCGGATCGTTCGCCTCCTTCGGAATGCCGGAGCGAAGGAAGTGCATCTGCGCTCTTCCGCGCCGCCATTCATCGACCCGTGCTATTACGGCGTCGATATCGATTCCAAGGAGAACCTGATCGCGTGCAATTACCCGCTCGATGAGATCGCGAATGTCATCGGCGCGGACAGCGTCGGCTTCCTCGATCCGAGCCATCTCAATCTGCTGATCGGGACCGAACCGGGAGAAGGGTTCTGCGACGCGTGCTTCACCGGGAACTACCCGACCGACACGCCGACCGGCGGGAAGAGCCGTTTTGAGAAAAAAATTACTGACAAGGCAGGAGATGAAGATTTTCGTCTCGACTGAATTTCGGAGAACCTTACTTTATGATTGTACTTTTACAAGTTCTGCTGCTGGCAGCCGGCTTTCTCCTTTTGACAAAAGGAGCAGACTTTTTTGTTGACGGCTGTGCGGGGATCGCCGAAAAACTCGGGGTCTCCCAGCTCGTGATCGGACTGACCATCGTTGCGATGGGAACGTCCGCGCCGGAGCTCGCGGTCAGCGTCAATGCCGCGTTCCACAAAAGCTCGGATATTTCCATCGGAAACGTCGTCGGCAGCAATATCCTGAACATCCTGATCATCCTCGGGATCACCGCGGTGCTCACGACCGTCCCGATTCAGGAATCGACCGTGAAGTTCGAGATGCCGTTCCTCATCTTCATCACCGCGGTCCTGATCGTGATCGGCGGGTTCGGGAACGACCTGTCCCAGCTGGACGGCGTGATCCTGCTTGCACTTTTTGTCTGCTACTGGATCTATCTTTTCCGCATGGCGAAGAAAAACCCGCCGCCGGATCAGGAGATACCGGACGACAAGGCGAAAAACATCTGGCTCCTTTTGTTCTTCACGGTGATCGGCATCATCATGGTGCTCGCCGGAGCGGAGTTCACGGTCGACGCCGCCAAGAAGCTCGCCCGCATGGCCGGGCTCAGCGAACGCTTCATCTCCGTCACGATCGTCGCGCTGGGAACGAGCCTCCCGGAGCTGGTGACATCCGTCACCGCCGCCCTCAAAAAGAACGCCGACCTCGCGATCGGAAACATCGTCGGAAGCAACGTGTTCAATATCCTGTTCATCCTGGGACTGACCTCGGTGATCACACCGATCCATTACTCGGAAGCGTTTTTCATCGACAATATCGTCGCGATCTTCGCGACGATGGTGCTCTGGGTATGCTCCCTCAGCGGAAGGAATCTGAACCGCAGAAACGGCGTCCTGTTCCTCGGGATCTATGCGGTCTATTTTGTCTTCCTCCTTCAGCGGAGCGCGATCATCTGAGGGAATATCGGAACCTCCGGACTTGATCGAATCACAACTTGTTTCAAGGCACGAAAAAAGCGGACTTTTATGAGAAAGCCCGCTTTTCTTATGCTTCTTCCGGATCCTGCTACAGCAGATCTTTTCTGGACAGGTCGATCCTCCCCTGGTCGTCGATCTTGATGACCTTGACCTTGACTTCGTCTCCGATCGAAAGAACGTCTTCGACTTTATCGATGCGCTGCTTCGCGATCTTGGAGATGTGTAGCATGCCTTCCTTCCCCGGCAGGATCTCGAGGAACGCGTCGAACGGTTTGATCCTCTTGACGACACCGGTGTAGACTTCGCCGACCTCGACGTCCTTCGTGATCAGCTCGATGCGGCGCTGCGCTTCCTTTGCGCCCTCCATGTCCGGGCTGTAGATCGTGACGAGTCCGAGATCCTCTTCGGAAATATCGATCTTGGCGCCCGTCTCTTCGACAATCTTGTTGATCGTCTTTCCTCCCGGTCCGATGACCAGACGGACTTTGTCCGGATCGACACGCATCGAGACGCATCTCGGCGCGTACTTCGAGAGTTCTTTCCGCGGCTCCGGAATCTCCTCGAGCATGATCTTCATAATGTGCATCCGGCCTTCCTTCGCCTGTTTCAGCGCCTTGGCCATGATCTCTCTCGAGAGGCCGTGGACTTTGATATCCATCTGCATCGCCGTCACACCGACTTCTGTTCCGGTGACCTTGAAGTCCATATCACCCATGAAGTCTTCCATCCCCTGGATGTCCGACAGGATCGCCATCTTGGAGGATCCGTCCTCCTCGACACGTTCGATCAGCCCCATCGCGATGCCCGCGACCGGGCGCTTGATCGGAACACCGGCATCCATCAGCGCGAGGGTCGAACCGCAGGTCGACGCCATCGACGTGGATCCGTTCGAAGACAGGATATCCGAGACCACGCGGATCGCGTAAGGGAATTCCTCTTTGCTCGGGATGACCGGGAGCAGTGCGCGTTCTGCGAGCGCCCCGTGACCGATCTCACGGCGTCCGGGACTTCTCGGCGGCTTCGGTTCTCCGGTCGAATAGCCCGGGAAATTATAATGATGGATATAGCGCTTTTCGGTCTGCTCTGTCAGACCGTCGATCCTCTGGCATTCACTGAGCGGCGCAAGGGTGCAGGACGACAGCGCCTGCGTCTGTCCGCGCTTGAACAGGCCGGTCCCGTGGACTCTCGGGAGGAGGCCCGTCTCCGCCCAGACCGGACGGATCTCATCGAGCTTCCGGTTATCGACACGGACGCCCTCGTCGAGGACCATCTTCCGCATGCATTCCTTCGTGATGTTGAACAGGACACTCGCGATGTCTTTTTCCCCTTCCGGGAACTCTTCCGCGAGAGCCTCCTGGGTCTCGACTTCGACCGCATCCATGTTGTCAAGACGCTCCATCTTGTCCGGCGTATGCAGCGCTTCGACCATTTTTTCGGTCGCGAAACTGCGGACGGCTTCTTCCAGATCTTCCGGCGGTTTCACCAGCTCGACATCCATCTTTTCCTTGCCGACCTCGGCAACGATCTCATCGATGAACGCGACGATCTTCTTGATCTCTTCGTGCGCGAAGAAGATCGCGTCCAGCATGACCTCTTCCGGCACTTCGTTCGCTCCGGCTTCCACCATCATGATCGCTTCCTTGGTCCCCGCGACCGTCAGGTTGATGTCGGATACCTGTCTCTGCTCCAGCGTCGGATTGATGACGAAGTCTCCGTCAACGCGTCCGACACGGACGGAACCGGTCGGGCCGTCCCATGGGATATCAGAGATCGCGAGCGCGACCGACGAGCCGATCATCGCCATGACATCGGTCTCACAGTCCGGATCGACGGACATGACCGTCGCGACGACGCTGACGTCATTGTAAAAGCCCTTCGGAAACAGCGGGCGCAGCGGACGGTCCATCAAACGGCACGACAGGATCGCCTTCTCGCTCGGACGTCCCTCTCTGCGGATGAAGCCGCCCGGGATCTTTCCTGCCGCGTACATTCTTTCTTCATAGTCACAGGTCAGCGGGAAAAAGTCCGCTCCTTCTCTCGGCTCTTTGGACGCACAGGCAGTGACGTTGACGACCGAGTCGCCGTAGCGGACCCAGACCTGGCCGTTCGCCTGTTCGCAGACCTTGCCGATCTCCAGCTGCATCAGTCTTCCGCCGATCGCCGTCTTAAAAGTTCTATAATCCGTATACCTTGCCATAATGAATAAACAACTCCTTCCTGTTTATTTTGTCCTCGGAATGGCAAATACAAAAAACAGGCGGGTACGGTAATGCCCCCGCCGTTTTCGTTCAGGTTATTTTCTCAGTCCCAGACGTGCGATCAGATTTCTGTATCTCTCGATATCCTTGCTCTTGAGATAGTTCAGCATATTTCTTCTCTGGCCGACCATTTTCAGCAGGCCTCTTCTGGAATGATGATCCTTCTTATGGATCTTGAGATGCTCATTGAGCTCGTTGATTCTCGCTGTCAGAATCGCGACCTGTACTTCCGGAGAACCTGTGTCCCCTTCCTTCGTCGCATACTCTTTGATGATTTCTTCTTTCTTTTCCTGAGTGATCATGTTTGTCTTCCTTTCTTTCTATATGCCTTGTACCGGGTGGGCGTCTGTTCGCGCTTCACTAAGTAGAAGGTAGGTTTATCGTGACCGGGAACAAATCGCTCCCGGGCAACATACTTTGATATTATACTACCAACGTCGAAGTCATACAAGTGTTATTTTTTATTCTTCACCATTTTTTCCCAATCCCTTCGCTTTCAGGCGCTCATGGAACTCCTTCGCCTCGCGGCAGTCGCGGACGATCTGCTCGGACAGATCCTCCACGCTGTCAAACTTGACTTCGTCCCGTGTTTTTTTCAGGAACTCCACGATGATCGTCTTGCCGTAAAGGATCTTGTCAAAATCAAAAATGTGCGTTTCCACATTCTTCTTGAATTTCCCGATCGTCGGTTTGACGCCGACATTCGTGACGCTCGGATAGCGGACGCCGTTATAGTCGCAGTACGTGACATAGACGCCGTTCGGCGGGGTCACCATGTTCTCGTCGATCACGAGATTCGAGGTCGGAAAGCCGAGCCGGCGGCCGAGGCGGTTCCCGACGACGACCTCTCCGGCGATCTCATAGTTCCGGCCCATGTAGCGTTCACAGCGTTCGACCTGCCCCGAGGCGATGAGCGTCCGGATCAGCGTGGAACTGACAATATTGCCATCGATCTTGAACGGTTCCATCATGTGGACGTCAAACCCCAGGTCGCACCCGACATTTGTCAGGAGCTCCGGCGTCCCCTTCGCGCCGAACCCGAAACGGTAGTTGAACCCGCAGAACGCCGCTTTCATATTGAACCGGCGGATCAGGATGTCGCGGATAAAATCGAGCGGATCCATCGTCATGATCTCTTTCGTGAATTCGATCTCGAAGAGATATTCGACGCCGAGCGATTCGATGATCGATGCCTTTTCATCTCTGTACAAAATGCACTTCACGGGTTTTGCCTTCGGCAGCAGATCCTTCGGATGGTTCGAAAACGTGAACACCGCCGGCTTCAGGCCGTGCTCGTTCGCGTACGCGACTGTCTCGCGGATCAGCTCCTGATGTCCCAGGTGAACGCCGTCAAAATTTCCGAGCGCGACGGCTGTCGGCTCGATGTCATGGATCTTTTCCAGCTCGTTATACTGTAACAATGTCTCCTCCCCGGGCGAATACCTTTGCCGGTTTCATCCCGTCTTCTTCTGTCCTGTAGGCGATGCCGACGAAGCATCCGTTCGAATAGACGCGGTATGCTCTTGTAAATTCTTGCCGGACCCATTCCGGGCAGTCCCCCGCGTACTCCGGCTCGCTTTGGATCTCCGCGTTTCCCGCCGGAATCACGAGCCCGTTGATGAACCGGACCGCGTCGTCCGGCTGAAACAGCGCCGTCCCGAAATACGTGAGAGGCGCGTCACACGGCGTCAGGATCCCCCAGATCTCTTCCGGTTCCATGTCCCGGAGCTCGTCCAGCGTGACCGCATCCTCGATCCGGAAGATCCCCGTCCGCGTCCGGGTGAGCGCTGCCATTGCCGCACCGACGCCGAGGCGCCTTCCCGCGTCATGGCAGATCGACCGGATGAACGTTCCCTTGCTGCATTCGATATCAAAGGTGACCGTGCTCTCCTTCCCTCTCCCGAGGTTCAGGTCCGTGATCGCAAGATCGTAGATCACCACCGTGCGGTCCGGGATCTCGACCGGCTTTCCTTCCCGCGCATATTCGTAGAGGCGCTTTCCGTTCACTTTGACCGCGGAGTAAAGAGGCGGCGTCTGCCGGATCGTTCCGGTGAACGCGGACAATGCGCGCCGGACGTCTTCTTCCCCGATCCGGTCGATCTCTTCCGCAGAAGCTTCCTTAAGAGGTGTGCCCCATACGTCCCGCGTCTCCGTTTCGATGCCGAGCCGCATCGTGCAGTGATACACCTTGTGATCCAAATCGAGAAATTCCACGATCCGGGCGGACCGTCCCGCACAGACCGGAAGCACGCCGGTCGCCATCGGATCCAGCGTCCCCGTGTGGCCGATCCTCCGCATCTTCAGGATCTTCCGGACCTTCCCGACCACATCATGTGACGTCATCCCCGCTTCTTTCCTGATATTTATGATCCCGTCGTACTCCATGCCTGCCTTTACCGCGCGAAAAAGGGCTTACGCCAGATATTCCAGCGCCGCCCGTTTCACTTCCTCATAACTTTCCTGTAAACTCTTGTTCAGGGTGCAGCCAGCCGCTTTGGTGTGGCCGCCGCCTCCCAGTTTCTGCGCGATCCCGAGCACATCGGCATCGCCTTTTGCCCGGAGGCTCACGAACGTCTTCCCGTCTTCGCCTTCCTTCAGCATCACCGCGACGGCAACGCCCCGGATGCTCCGAAGGTCGGATACGGCGCCTTCCGTATCGCTCATGACGGCACCGGTCTCCTTCAGCATCTGCTGCGTCGCGCAGGCGATCGCGAGACGTCCGTCCGCCAGGATCTCCATGGTGTCCAGGATCTTTGCCCGGACACGGAAGCGCTCCGGTTTCACGCACTCATAGAGGTTCGTGCTGACCCGGCTCGCGTCGATCCCGTGATCGTACAGCTCACAGACGATCTGATGCGTCTTCTTCGTCGTGTTGGAATACTGGAAATTCCCGGTATCCGTCGTGATCCCCGCGAATATCGCTTCGCTTTCCGCCCGGTCGAGCTCCCATCCCATCTCTTTGATCAGGGCAAAAATGAGCTCGGAGGTCGCTGCCGCTCCCGGATCGATATGATTCAGCTGACAGAACGGTTCGTCCGTCCGGTGATGATCGATGCAGATCGTCACCTTCCCTTTGTAGAACTTGTCAACATGCGTCGGGAACCGACCCGGTTCGCTGCAGTCGACACACATCGTGACATCGGGATCCGCGACCACGGATTCATCCTGTGTGCAGAATCCGTCGTCCAGGAACCTTAAATATTCCGGCAGTTCCTCGTCCGGCAGGATAAAGCAGGTCTTCCCGAGCCCCCGGAGCACCCGGCAGAGCGCGGATGCCGCACCGATCGCGTCTCCATCCACGTTCTGGTGGGTGAAGAGCAGGATCGTGCCGGCGCGTTCCAGTTCGAGACCGATCTCTTTCAGACTGTTATTTTCCTTCATTTTCCTCCAGACCTTTCAGCAGTTCATCGATGTGACGGCCGTACTCCATCGAATGGTCGACCTTGAAAATGAGTTCCGGCGCATGGCGGAGCTTCATCCGGCGGCCGATCTCGCCGCGGATCCGGCCGCTCGCGCTCTCCAGCCCGCGGATGACCTCCTGCTCTTTTTCGTGCTGCTTCGTTTCGTCGGTTGTGTTCCCCAGGACGGTCACGTAGCAGGTCGCGTAGCTGTTATCGCCGGTCACATCGACATCGGTGATGCTGATCATTCCTTTCAGCCTCGGATCTTTCAGGTCCCTGCGCAGCATGTCGCTGATCAGTTTCTGGATCTCGACGCCGAGCCGTCCCTGTCTGTAACCTTTTGGCATATCTTCTGTTTACTCCCGTTCGGTTTCCACCATGTGGAAGCACTCGAGGGTATCTCCTTCCTTGATGTCATTATAATCCTCGATGCCGATCCCGCATTCATAGCCCTGTGCGACTTCCTTCGCGTCGTCTTTGTAACGCTTCAGGGATGAGATCTTTCCTTCGTGGATCACGATCCCGTCGCGGACGAGGCGGATCTCGGCGTTCCGCACCACTTTTCCTTCGGTGACATACGCTCCTCCGATGATTCCGACGCCCGGCACCTTGAACGTATCGCGGATCTCGGCTTTTCCGAGGATCTCCTCTTTGAATTCCGGTTCGAGCATGCCCTTCATCGCGGCCTCGACGTCATTGATGACGTCATAGATGACGCGGTAGAGTCGGATCTCGACGCCGGCGTTCTCTGCCTGCGTCGTGACCGCTGTGCTCGGGCGGACGTTGAAGCCGATGATGACTGCTCCGGAAGTCTCCGCGAGCATGACATCGGATTCGTTGACGGTGCCGACACCGGAATGGATCACATTGACCTTGACTTCCTCGTTGTTCAGCTTCTCGAGGGAGGAAATCAGCGCGCCGACGGAGCCCTGGACATCGCCCTTGATGATGACGTTCAGTTCCTTGACCTCGCCTTCCTTCAACTGGCTGAACATCTTCTCCAGCGTCATGCCGGAGCCGGATGCCTTCGTCATCGTCTCCTCACGGAGCTTCTCCTTACGGTGCTCCGCGATCTCTCTCGCGGTCTTGTCATCCCGGACGACGTTGAACTCGTCTCCGGCCTGCGGTACGTCCGTCAGACCGAGGATCTCGACTGCGGTCGCCGGCTTTGCCTTCTTGATCTTTTTGCCTTTATAATCGGTCATCAGACGGATCCTGCCGGAGCAGGTCCCGGCGACGATGCTCTGCCCGGCCTGCAGTGTGCCGTTCATAACGAGCAGGGTCGCGACCGGTCCTCTGGACTTGTCCAGTCTTGCTTCGATGACAGAACCTTTAGCAAGGCGTTTCGGGTTGGCCTTGAGTTCCAGCATTTCCGCCTGCAGGAGGATCATCTCCAGCAGGTTTTCGATCCCCTCACCCGTTTTGGCGGAGACCGGAACGCTGATGACGTTTCCTCCCCAGTCTTCGACGAGAACGCCGTTGTCGGCCAGGTCTTTCTTGACGCGGTCCGGATTCGCTCCCGGCTTATCCATCTTGTTGATCGCGACGATGATCGGCACGTTCGCGGCTTTCGCATGGCTGATCGATTCGATCGTCTGCGGCTTGACGGAGTCATCGGCCGCGACGACCAGCACCGCGATATCGGTGATGTGTGCGCCGCGGGCACGCATAGCGGTGAACGCTTCGTGACCCGGTGTATCCAGGAAGACGATCTTCTGTCCATTGATCCAGACTTCGGAGGCGCCGATATGCTGCGTGATGCCGCCGGATTCCTTCGCGGTCACATTCGTGTTGCGGATCGCGTCAAGCAGGGACGTCTTTCCGTGGTCAACGTGTCCCATGACGGTGATGACCGGCGGACGCGGTTCGAGATCCTTCTCGTTGTCCTTGAAATCTTCGATCCCTTCTTCTTCCTCTTCCGTCTCCACTTCTCCGATGACGACCTTGAGTCCGAGGTCTTCCGCCAGGATCAAAAGGGTGTCCTCATCGATGTTCTGGTTGATGTTCGCCATGATCCCGAGTTTCATCAGGGACATGATGACAGTGGAAACGGAAACATTCGCCTGCTCGCAGAAGCCCGCGACCGTGATCGGTACGTTGACACGGATCGTGCCTTCCGGCAGTACTTCTTCTTCCACTTCCTCTTCCTGCTGCTTCGCAGGCTTCGTGTATTTCTTCCGTTCCTTTTTCTGCAGTGAACGGTGTTCGAAACGGGAGAACTTGTCTCTTCCGCCTTCTTCGAAACGGTCTTTTCTGCCGTGGCGGCGGCTGCTGCGGTTTCCGCCGTTCTGCGCGGATTCCGGACGGATCACGCGGCCGGTGCGGCTTTCTCCGCCGCGGCTTTCCCGGCGTCCGCCTCTGGCCGGCTGTGCCTCACCGGACGCTTCGTCTTTTTTCCTGCGGCCGGTACGGGCAGTGCCCTCGCCCTGCTGCGCCGCCGGTTTTCTGCCGTTCCTGGCGCGGCGGGAATCCGATTTCTTCTGCTGACGGCGCTTTTCATCGCGTTCTTTTCGTTCCGCTTCTTCGCGCTGGACCTGTGCCGCCGGTTTCACGATCTTGATCTTGATCTCCGGGATCCCGCGGACCTTCTTCGGCTTGGATTTCACCTTCTTCGGAGACGCTTTCCCCTCCTCGGACTTCGCGTCCTTTTCTGCGTTAGGAGCCGCCTTCTCAGGCTTTTTCTCCTTCGGTTCCGCTTTCTGCTTCGGATCTGATTTTTCCTTCGGCGCGGATTTCTCCTTCGGTGCTTCGTTCTTCTTCGAAGCCTTCGGCGCTTTGTCCGCAGCCGGCTCCGTCGGAGCGCTCTTCTGAGGCTCGGCTGCCGGCTTCGCTTCCGCTTTGGTCTCCGCCTTTGGTTCCGGCTTCGTCTCTGCCTTCGGTTCCGGTTTTGTTTCCGGCTTCGCCTCCGGTTTCGTTTCTTCCTGCGGTGCCGGTTTCTTCACGTCCTGTGACTTCGGCTCTTCACTATGGGACTTCTCGCGGTTGGCAAACATGCTTTCATCAACAACGGGTTTCCCGACCGGTGCCTGTTTTCTTTTTGCCAGCATATCGTTGTTCACGATCGGCTTCGCGTTCGGCATCGGGGAGTGCTTTGGCGGCTGTTTGCCGGAGGCGGGACCCACTTCGACAAGAGCCTTCACATCATCATCGCTCAAAACGCTCATGTGACTTTTTACGGCGATCCCCTTTTCCGCCGCACGGGCAGCCAGCTCTTTGCTCGAAATACCCATCTCTTTCGCCAGCTCATATACCTTTTTCGACATTACACACTCCTTCCGACCGATCGCGGTCGATCTCCTCTGTGATAATCTTCGCAAAATGATCGTCTGTCACGGCAAACACTCCGTTGCCGCTCCCTCCGGTGATCCTGGACAGCGTCTCGACATCCTGAAAGATCCGATACGGCGTCCCGGAGGACCGACACTTCTGCGTCATCTTCTTTATCGTATTTTCTGAAAGATCTTCCGCAAGGATCAGCAGTCTGACTTTCCGTTTGGTTACCAGTGACAGACACTTATTAGAGCCTCGCGCGACCTTGCCCGCCCGAACGGCGAAACCAAGGTAAGTTTCAAATTTACTCTTCATCAAGCTCCTTGAAAATCCTATCGATCGTTTCCTGATCAAAAGATGTTCTGAAGTTTCTCTGCAGCGCGTTCTTTTTTCTTGCGATCTCCCGGCATTTCGGGTCATCACAGAGATACACGCCGCGGCCTTTCGCTTTCCCGGTCCGGTCAACCGTAAGCTCGCCTTCATAGAACGCGATCCGGGTCATCTCCTTCTGTGGCCGGGACTCCATGCAGCCGATGCATCGGCGCATCGGCACCCGCATGCTTCGATTATTCTTCTGACTCATCGTCCGCTTCCTGTTCCGGAGCCTCATCGGCTTCTACGGCGGCTTCCTCCGGCTCTTCCCCGGACGCTCCCGCCGGTTCTTCCTCAGGCTCGGCTTCCTCAGGTTCTGCTTCCGCCGGTTCTGCTTCTTCCGACTCTGCTTCCTCAGGTTCTGCTTCTTCCGATTCCGCTTCGTCCGGCGAGTCTTCCTCTTCCGGTTCCGCTTCACCGTCCGGATCCTGAGGCGTCTCTTCTTCCTCTGCTTCGGATCCCTCCGGTTCTTCCGCGAGGTCCTCTTCAGCGGCAGGCTCTTCCGAGTCCTCCAGCTCGTCTTCCTCGACGACCTCGTATTCTTCCTCTTCCAGCTGTTCGTAATACTGCGTATGGCTCTTGATATCGATCTTCCATCCGCTGACCCGCGCCGCAAGGCGGACATTCTGTCCCTGCTTTCCGATCGCGAGCGAGAGCTGATAATCCGGAACGATCGCCGTCGCGATCTGCGCCTCTTCATCTTCAATGACGACGCCTTCGACATCGGCCGGGCTCAGCACGCTGCTGATCAGCTCGACCGGATCGTCGCTCCAGGTGATGATATCGATCTTCTCTCCGTTCAGTTCATCGACGACCGCCTGGACCCGGCTCCCGTGCGTCCCGACGCACGCGCCGACCGGATCGACGTTCGGATCCTGCGACCAGACCGCGAGTTTCGTCCTGGAGCCGGCCTCCCGTGCGATCCCGCGGATCTCGACCGTCCCGTCGTGGATCTCCGGGACCTCCAGCTCAAACAGACGCTTCACAAGACCCGGATGAGACCGGGACAAAAACACCTGCGGTCCGCCCTTCGTCGACTTTTTTACATCCATGATATAGACGCGCAGCCGCTGGCGGATGCCAAAGTATTCCCCCGGGACCTGTTCGTTCGCCGGAAGGATCCCTTCCGCCTTGCCGAGGTTGACAAAAATCGTCTCCCCGCTCTTTCTCTGAACGGTCCCGGTGACGATCTCACCCTGACGGGTGATGAAATCGTCATAGATCATATTATGTTCCATCTCGCGGATCTTCTGCACGACGATCTGCTTCGCCGTCTGCGCCGCGATTCTTCCGAAATCTTTCGGCATGATCGAGAATTCGATGTAATCCCCGATCTCATATCTCGGATCGATCTCATGCGCCTCATCGAGCGTCATCTGGTTGGTATCGTCCACGAAATCTTCATCCGCGACGATATCCTTGCGCATCAATACCGAAACGTCCCCGTTCTCTCTGTCGATCAGCACGCGCACGTTCGCCGTCGGGCCGTAGTTCTTACGGTACGCCGACTCCAGCGCGAACTCGATCATCTCAAGCAGGACGTTCTTCGGGATATCCTTCTCTTTTTCCAGCTCGTCCAGCGCTTCAATAAATTCTTTATTCATCGATCCTCCTCCTGAAAGACCACTGCCAGACTGGTCCTTGAAACCAGATCCAGCGGAAACTTCAATTCCTGATTCTCTTCGTCCCGGATCACGACATTTCCGTCGATGAGTCCGACCAGCACTCCCTGATACTCCTTCTTTCCGTCAACATTCTTATAAAGCCTGACATCGACCAGCTTCCCCCGGAACCGGTCATAATCCTTCTGCTCATACAGCACCCGGTCCATGCCCGGCGAGCAGACGACCAGATAATACTTGCTCTTCATCTCTCCGGATTCGTCCAGCTTTTCGCTCAGATACCGGCTCACCAGCTCACAGTCCTCTGTACTGATATACCGCGAATCGTCCGGGATGTCGATGTTGACCGTCAGATACCAGTCTTTTCCCTGCTTTGCGTACTCCACATGGTAAAGCTCCAGGCCGTGCTCCTCCAGGAAGCCGTCCAGTATGCCGGAAACCAGCTTCGCAGCTTTCTGCGTTTTTGCCATAAAAACACCCTAACAAATTGAAAGAGTGGGAAGAATGCCCACTCTTTAATCATGCAATATTTACCTTGACCATACTAACATACCATCCGGCCGCTGTCAACACCTGAAATCAAGCCGTTTTTGGGGCGTTTCCAGTCGGATCGAGACGGCAGGACCGGTCCTGAACGCTAGTCCCGGTTGTAGTTCTTCTCCCGGTGCACTTCGTCGAACGTGTCCTGGATCGACTGCGACGGCGGCGGCGTCAGCAGGCTGACGACCACGATGGCGAGGCAGCTCAGCAGGAACGCCGGGAGCAGTTCGTAGATCGAGAACAGACCTCCCAGCTTTGCGATCCCGAACTTCCAGATGAAGACCATCGCTCCTCCGGTCAGGATCCCGGCGAACGCGCCCCACTTCGTCGTCCGCTTCCAGAACAGCGAGAACAGGATCAGCGGTCCGAACGAAGCGCCGAAGCCCGCCCACGCGAACGAGACGATCCGGAACACCGAACTGTTCGGGTCCCATGCGAAAAGGACACCGATCACCGCGATCACGAACACCGTCGCACGCGCCCAGACGAGCTGCTTTTCCGGTGTGATATTTTTGACAAAAAAGCGCTTGATCAGGTTCTCGGAGACGCTCGAGGATGCGGCCAGCATCTGCGAATCCGACGTTGACATAACAGACGCGAGGATGCCGGAGATGATCACGCCGGCGACGATCGCCGCGAACGGATTCAGCTTGCTGATCGCTGCTGCGATGTAGACGATGATCCGCTCCGGGTCGAATCCCTTCCCGGCAAGGATCCCTCTCTTCGCGACATATGTGTATCCGATGATACCGATCAGGATGGCGACGCCCATCGCGATCACGACCCAGATCGTCGCGATCCGCCGCGACAGTTTCAGCTTCTGCTCATCCTCGATCGCCATGAACCGGAGCAGGACATGCGGCATCCCGAAGTAGCCGAGTCCCCATGCCATTGTCGACGCGATCGGGAGCGCGCCGTACGAACCGTTTCCGGTCAGGCTGAAGTAATGATCGACCGATCCCGCGTTCTGCATCGCCTCATGGAATCCGCCAGCATAATTGATGCCGAACCCGATGACGACGATCAGCGCGATCGTCATGACGATGCTCTGGATGAAGTCCGTCGTCGACGCCGCGAGGAATCCGCCGAGGATCGTGTAGATCGCGATCACCGCCGCGCCGATGATCATCGCGGTGTGATAGTCGATCCCGAACAGGCTGTTAAAGAGCTTGCCGACCGATGCGAAGCCGGACGCTGTATAAGGGACAAAAAAGACAATGATGATGATCGCGGAAATCGCCACCAGCAGTCCGCTTTTGTCCTCATAGCGGTTGCTGATGAACCCCGGGATCGTGAACGCGTGGACTTTCTCCGAATACAGGCGGATCGGCTTTGCGACGATCAGCCAGTTCAGATATGTTCCGAACGCCAGGCCGACGGCCGTCCATACGGCTTCCGCGAAGCTGCCGTTGAGCCCCGCGAGTCCGGCGAGTGCGACGCCCGGGAGTCCCATCAGGAGCCAGCTGCTCATATCGGACGCCTCCGCGCTCATCGCCGTTACGAACGGACCGAGCTTTCTTCCGCCGAGATAGAAGTCTCCGGCGGATTTGTTCTGATTCGTGAAATAGAACCCGATCCAGATCACGCATACCAGGTATGCGACGATCGCAATGATGATCAAAACTGTTGTCATATGCTACCCCTCAATAATCGGTTTCCGCAAGGGCGGAACCTTATTTTGACGTATCCTCATGGAGATGGATGATGCGCTGGTTGCTGCTCCCGCGGAACTGTAGCGTGAGGTTTTTCTTCTCCTCGATGAATTCGCCGTCGACGAGGACATCGATCCCGGCCAGCATTTCTTCTGTATAATCGGTATAGACCTTCCCCCCGGGGACGAGATCCACGTCGTAGGTATACCCCGTATAACACCAGATATCTTTTTCCGGGAATTCCTTCCGGATCTCCGTCACGAGCCCCGCGAGCTCTTTCTGGTTCTCCGGCTCGAACGGCTCTCCGCCGAGCAGCGTGAACCCCTGGATGTACTCCGGCGCGAGCGCCTCGAAGATCTCCTGCTTCACCTGCTCCGTGAACGGCTCTCCGTAGTCAAAATCCCAGGTCTCCGGCTGAAAGCACCCTTTGCAGTGGTGGCGGCATCCTGAGACGAACAGACTGACCCGGACGCCAGGACCATCCGCGATATCGAATTTTTTCACTGCACCATAATTCATAGCATCATCTCTTCCGTTTAAGTCTACAGTTCATTATTTTACCACAAGGTAAAGCGGTTTTGGAATCAACTTTCGTTGAGATCCGAATTATTTTTTCCGATACTTCGCTCCCGGCCCGCTCCAAGTCTTGAATCTCCTCTGATTTGTGATATTATATTGATGTTTACAGATTATCAGCCATTATTAGTAGTAAGAAGGAAATACAGATGCAGAAAGAAGATTTTTTGAAGGTGTATCGCCATTCGCTGTCGCACGTCATGGCCAAAGCGGTCATGGAGCTGTTCGGGAAGGACGAGGTCCAGATCTCCATCGGACCGCAGATCGCCGACGGTTTCTACTATGACTTTATCCTGCCGCGCGCGGTGACCAAGGACGATTACAAGAAGATAGAAGACCGGATGCACGAGATCCTGCTCCGGAAAGAGCCGTGGACCCGGAAGGTCGTCAGCAAACAGGAAGCGCTGGACATCTTTAAAGACCAGAAATTCAAGGTCGAGCTGATCAATGATCTGCCGGAGGACGAAACGATCTCCGTCTACTACACCGGGGATGATTTTGTCGACCTCTGCCGCGGGCCTCACGTCGATAATTCGCAGGAGCTCCTGTCCGTCGCGTACAAGATCAAATCCTCGTCGAGCTCCTACTGGCGCGGCGACGAGCACCGGGATCAGCTGCAGCGGATCTACTGCTACGCGTTCCCTTCGAAGAAGGAACTGAAGGAGCACCTCGCACTGGTGAAGGAAGCGCAGGAACGCGACCACAAGAAGCTCGGTCCGGCGCTCGACCTGTTCATGTTCGACCCGACCGCCCCGGGCATGCCGTACTGGCTCCCGAGAGGCTGGAACCTGTTCAACGCCCTCCTCGCGTTCTGGCGCAAGGAGCACCTGAAATACGGCTACCAGGAGATCGCGGCACCGATCCTGAACAGCAAGGAGATCTGGGAAAAGAGCGGCCACTGGGGCCACTACATGGAGAACATGTTCCTCGTTCCGACGAAGGACACGATGTTCACCGAGCCGATCGATACGGTCAACGATAAAATGATGGCGGCAAAGCCTATGAACTGCCCGAACGCGATCATGGTCTACAACCGCGAGATCCACAGCTACCGTGATCTTCCGGTCCGGATCAGCGAGACTTCCGTCATCCACCGGAGAGAGAAGTCCGGTGAGCTGAACGGTCTGTTCCGCGTCCAGGAATTCCGTCAGGACGACGCGCACATCCTGCTCGCGGTCGATCAGATCGAGGAAGAGATCGACAAGATCATGGAACTCGCCGGAAAACTGTACGGCACATTCGGCCTGAGCTATACCGCCGAGCTCTCGACCCGCCCGGATGATTTCATGGGCGACATCGAATCCTGGGATCACGCGGAAGCCGCGCTGAAGAAGATCCTCGATAAAAAGTACGGCGAAGGGAAATACGAGATCAACGAAGGTGACGGCGCATTCTACGGTCCGAAGATCGACCTGCAGATGTTCGACTGTCTCGGAAGACAGTGGCAGATGGGAACGATCCAGCTCGACTTCCAGCTGCCGCAGAACTTTGATATGAAATACACGGATAAGGACGGTCAGCAGAAGTGCCCGGTCATGATCCACCGCGCGCTGTTCGGTTCCATGGAACGCTTCATCGGGATCCTGATCGAGAACTTCAAGGGCGCATTCCCGTTCTGGCTGTCTCCGGTCCAGGTCGGCATCGTCCCGATCCGCACGGAAAACAACGAATACGCGAAGAAGGTCGCGGACACGCTTCTTGAGAACGATATCCGCTTCGAGGTCGATTACGCGGAAAAGAACATGAAGGAAAAGATAAAGGCGTATAAGAACTACAAAGACCCGTACATCCTCGTCCTCGGAAAACGCGAGGCGGAGAACGGGACGGTTTCGATCAACGTCCGCGGTTCGAACAAACAGATCCAGGACGTTCCGATGGACACGTTCCTCGAGATGTGCCGGAAGATGAACCGGGAGCACTCGCTCGACCTGATCGAAAGCATCGACTGACACCGACAGCTCTGTATAGGCAAACTAACATCGGCGTTCCGCACGGAACGCCGGTTCTTTTTGTCCCTAAAGGAAAATCAGTAGTGGTAAATGCTCTTTTTCCGCGCCAGGAAGCAGAATGTCAGGACTGCGGAGAGCGCGGAGGCGACAGCCGCTGACGCCCAGATCCCGTCCACGCCGAAAACAAGTGGGAGGAGCAGAACGGAGCCCATCTGAAAGACGAACGTCCGGGCGAAGGAGATCGCGGCCGAGACCGCGCCGTCCCCGAGAGCGGTGAAGAACGCCGAGCCGAACACCGCGAACCCCAGCGTCGGGAACGAGAACGCGGTGAAGTGCATCGCGTGGATCGTGATCCGAAGGAGCTTCGCGTCATAGCTCACGAAAATGCCGGAGAGCACCGGCGACGCGAGCCAGGAGAACACCGCGAGGAGGATCCCGAGGACGGTGAACAGCTTCAGTGATTTCGTGTACAGGTTATGCAGCTCCTTGTATGAGCCCGCGGCGTAATGATATGAAAACAGCGGCGCGCTGCCGATCGTGTACCCGACGAACAGCGCGATAAAGATGAAGATGACGTACATGATGACGCCGTATGCCGCGACACCGTTCTCACCGAGGTATTTGATGAGCTGAAGATTGTACACCATGCTCGTCAAGGAACCGGCGATGTTGCTCAGCAGCTCCGACACTCCGTTGGTACAGGCTTTCAGGATGCGGCGCCACTCGACATTCGTCCGGACGAAACGGAGCCTGCTGTCATTTTTCCTGACAAAATAGAAAAACGGTGTCAGTCCGCCGATGTATTCGCTCATGACGGTCGCAGCTGCTGCTCCCTCGATCCCCCATCCCAGGAGCGCGATCAGCACAAAATCCATCACCATGTTGCAGACGCCGGCAGCGACGGTGACGGCGAGCCCGAGGCGCGGCTTCTCCGCGGCGACAAAAAAGCTCTGGAACGCGTTCTGCAGCATGAACATCGGGAGCGAGATCATCGAGATCCGCCCGTAGATCACAGCGAGATCGAGCAGTCTTCCTTCGGCGCCGAGAAGAGAACCGATCCGCCGCATGAGCACGGCTGCGAGGATCGAAAGCACGACAGCGAGTGTGAAAAGGAAGAAAATGAGCATCGTAAAATACCGGTTCGCGTCCTTCTCCTTTCGTTCGCCGAGCGCCTGCGCGACGAGCGCGCTGCCGCCGGTGCCGATCATGAAACCGATCGCGGATATCATCATGATGAACGGCATGATGATGTTGACCGCCGCGAAAGCCGTCTTGCCGACAAAATTCGACACGAAAAGACCGTCTACGATACCGTAGACGGAGGTGAACACCATCATGATGATGGACGGGAATACGAATCGTCCGAGTCTCCTGTATGTAAAATGGTCCGAAAGACGAATCCGGTTCATGCCTGTTTTTCCTCCTGCCTCTCCATCGGACTTCTCTTCCGGATCAGAACGCCCGGGTCGCGCCTTCCTCGAACCGACGGACCTTCCCGGTCGTCGTCTTGGACATCTCCTGATCCTGCGCGATCAGACGTGTGATCCTCTTGTATTTCGGAAGCTCCTGGTTGATCTTCTCCAGATCCTGCCAGATGACCTTCTCGATCTCCTCCTGCGTCTCCGCGTGGTAATCCTCTTTCATCTGCTTCGGATCGTACACGATCTTTGCGCAGAGAGCGAGTTCGCTGTTCGCTTCGTTTTTGCGTTTTTCCTGGCTGATGACGATGTTCTCCTTCACATACGGGATGTTCGCGATCAGGGTCTCCATCTCTTCCGGGTAGACATTTTTGCCGTTCTTCAAAACGATGACATTTTTTGCCCGCCCCGTGATGAACAGGAATCCGTCTTGATCCATCCGTGCGAGGTCGCCGGTGTGGAGCCAGCCGTCGATCAGCGTCTTCGCCGTCTCCTCCGGATCCTCGAAGTAGCCCTTCATCACGCTCGGAGAATGGCAGATGATCTCGCCGATCCCCTCTTCATTCGGATCCAGAAGTTCGACGTCCACTCCGTAGAGCGCTTTCCCGATCGAACCCGGCCGGCGCTCCTTCGCACTCTCGGTCGCGATGACCGGCGAGGACTCCGTCATGCCGTATCCCTGCACGACACTGATGCCCATCGTCTCGAAGCCTTTCACGACTTCCGGATCGAGTGCCGACGCACCGCTGAACACAAAGCGGAGCGCGCCTCCGAGCTGATCGATGACCTCCTTGAACAGCCGGCGCCGGACGTCGATATGAAGCTTCATCAGCGTCCGTGCGAGTTTCATCCCGCGGTCGAATTTCGCCCGCTTCCCCTGTTTGTCGACCTCACGCATCACGCGCTTGTAGATCGATTCGATCAGGAGCGGGACCCCGATGAAGATCGTCACATGATACTCGACCATGTTCTTCTGGATATACCGGAGTCCGTCGCAGAACACCGTCGTCACGCCGCACGCGTACATCATGACCTGCGTGTCGCAGCCGAACGTGTGGTGGTACGGCAGGAACGCCATGTTGATGTCGCCGTGGCGGATGTCCTGCGTCCGCTGCATGAAATAGACATTCGTCAAAACGTTCCTCTGGCTGAGCATGACGGCTTTGGCGAGCCCGCTCGTTCCGGAGGTGAACAGGATCAGCGCGGTATCGTCCGGGTCGAACGGAAGCTCCCAGTAGCGGGTGTCGCCTTCCTGGAGCGCCTGCTCTCCCTCACGGATGATATCCCAGACCGATTCATATCCTTCGAGTTCCGTCGTCGAATAGAACTCTTTGAGGTCCGTCTCCTCTTCTTTCAGCCGCTCGATCAGTTCCTGATGCTTCGGATCGAAGATGATCACATCCGAATGACTCTTCCGGACGGAAAACAGCGCCTCTTCAAACGGAAGCCCTTTATCCAGCGGCACCGCCTGGCCGAGCCCCATCGGGACCGCGTAATAGACGAGCATCCATTCATAGCAGTTATTCGCGATCACCGCGACCCGCTTTCCCCGGATCCCCCGGTTCAAAAGCCCCGTCCCGAACGCATTCAGATGACGCCTGAGCTGGACATACGTGATGTGTTCATATTCCGGCTCTTCTTTTTTCCCTTTGGAATGTTTGATGATGTAAGCGTCGTCATTTCGATACGTCAGCGCGCAGTAATCCATGAGCTCCCGGAAATCCGGATGGAGCGGCGCCGGATAAAGCGGCTTCAGCTGACTGACTTTGATGTTTTCCATAAATTCCCCCAAGGCTCTTTTTTTATTATTATATTACGTTTTCCCTGTGATCCGGATATGTTTTCTTCTCCCGGGCGAAAACAACGGCAAACCAGACGCAGGTGACGACCGGCAGGACAAAGGAAAACAGAGAAAACGGAGCATACACAGACGTCCGGACGCCGAGTACCGAGTGGACGTAGATCCCGCAGGTGTTCCACGGCACGAGCGGCGACGTCACCGCGCCTCCGCAGAGCAGCACCGCCGCGAGGGTCGTCCGATCGATCGAGCGTTTCTGATAGTCTTCTTCGTACATCTGCCCCGGAAGGGCGATCCCCATATACTGATCCGGAAGCAGGATATTCGACAGGATGCAGCTTACGATCGTCAGATTGACGAGACCGCTCTTTCCTTTGATCCGCCGGACGAGCGGCGACGTGAGCGCCTCCATCTGCCCGGTCGCCTGCATCAGTCCGCCGAACGCCATAGCGATGATGATGATCGAGATCGTATACAGCATCTCTTCAATGCCGCCGGAGGACAAAAGGTCATCCAGCATTTCGTTCCCGCTCTTCATCAGATACCCCGAGTACTCGTATTTCAGGATCGCCCGGAGACTCTCTCCCTGCAGCAGGACGGCTTCCACGATCCCGCAGATCACGCCGAGGAACATCGACGGGATCGCCGGGCATTTCAAAAGGATGCAGAGGATCATCAGAACGAGCGGGATCAGAGAAAGCGGGGAGATGGAAAAACTCCCGTTGAGGCTGTCCAGGAGCGGCTGCACCTTCCCTTCGATCTCCGCGGATCCTGTTCCTTCCCGAAGCCCGAGTATGATATATCCGATCTCCGACAGGGCAAACGCCGTCAGGATCGGGCCCGATGTCCTTTTTACGACGCCGAACAGATCTGCACGCGCGACCGCGACCCCGAGGTTGACCTCGTCCGAAAGCGGCGACAGCACACCGCCCATGTACGCTCCGGAAACGACCGCACCGGCGACGAGCCCCGTCGGCATCCCGAGCGCCCTGCCGATCCCCATGAACGCGAGTCCGATGGTCCCCAGCGTCCCCCAGGAACCGAGCGCGCAGGCGAGGATCATCGTCACTGCCATCGCGAGCGGCACGAACGTCCGGACAGACAAAATGCGGAGTCCGTAGTGGATCAGCGCCGGGACCGTTCCTCCTGCGATCCACGAAGCGACGAGCATCCCGATCAGAAGCAGGATCAGGATCGCCTCCAGTGCGCGGGCGATGCCTCCGGTCATTCCTTCCAGGATCTCCTCCCAGCGGTACCCTGCTGACCACGCGACGAGCCCTGCCGCGAGACACGAAAACGCCAGCGGGATCTGCGGATCCGCATCATATACGATGATCCCCACTGCCATAAAAAAAATCATGAGCACCGCCGAAATCCCGGCCCGCCGGATCGTCATCTTCTGATTCTGCTTTCCTTCTTTTTTCTCCATCGATGCCACATCCCTGTTTGTCTCATTATACCGGGAGGCTTAGAAAAGAGCAATCATTCGATACTATTTTCATTATGTCATCCAATTTATTATATCGTTTTCATATAGTTATCCGAAAGAAATAAATATTAGTAATTTTCTGACAACGTGGTATATTATAGATAGAAAGAAAAAGGGAAAGACAAAAAAAGAAAACCAAAAGGGGAAAAGGATTAGAGATCTCGAAAGACCAGAAAGGAGGTTCACCATGAAAAATCTGATCGCGAGACTGCACGAATTCTTTACAAACTATTACAAAGCTTTTCATGAGGATGGACTGGACGGTCTGGCATTCGTCAGGTAAAAAAAAAGTCAACAAACTCTCAAAAGCGTCAGAAGTTAGCAGCAATAAATCTGGGGAGGACCAAACGGCGGTCCTCCCCCTCCTTTTGTTTTTGCAGAACTCCTGCGATGCCGGGATCTCACTTCGTTCCCGGATCGACTTTCAGAGTCTTGTGGAATACTTTCACTTTACTTCCCGTTGTCACACGGAGCTTTCCGTTTTTCTGCAGTTCGAACGTACTCTTCTTCGAGGAAATGGACTCGTCGGAAAGCGTTCTGATCGATCCTTTTTCCCGTGACGTATAGCCGCCGTTCGCCGGCTGCATCATGTAATTAAAGATAAAAATGAATTTTCCATCCTTTTTCACGTACGTGGTCTCGCGGAAGATGTCCAGGGTATAGATCGTACCGTCCGCATGCGCCTGCCATTTTCCCTCATAGCCGGAATACTGGTTCAGCTCGTGATAGCTTTCGATCTGGGACTCCGCCTCCTTCCGGAGCTTCTTCGGGACCTTCGCGAAATTGGCCATCGCCTTGCGGTAGAACTGGTACTTCCGTTTCATCGCACGGTCAGACGGCATTTCCCGGTCCAGGAAGATGCATTTGTTCCCCTGGTTGATGTTGGAAAAGCCGTCTTCCAGCGTATCCTGCTGCTTTGACTGCTGCTTCGTCGACGTGCTCGCTGCGTTCCCGCCGCTACCGCTGCTCCCGCTGTCACACGAAGTAAAAAGACAGCAGAGCAGCAGCGCAAGCAGCAGAACGGCCAGCGAAAGCGCCGTCCTGCCGGGACGCCTTCCCCCTTGTACTTTTTGATCCTTTTCAATCCTTTTCATAAATGGTCCCACCCTTCAGATGCTGTTTGAATGATGGATCCCAAATACCCCGAAATTCTCCTACAGACGAGCGACGTCCTCTTCCTCCAGAAGCCGGATGCCGGCCTTGGACAGCGCCTTTGCGCCGCCTTCGACGTCATTCACCCGGAGGATGATATACGCTTCGCCCGGTACCGACGCGGTAAACGCGTAAGTGTACTCCAGATTGATGCCGGCTTTGGCGAGCGCATCCAGGATGTCGACGAGTGCCCCGGGTTTGTCTTCGATCGTGACGCCCAGCACCGGGGTCATCCGGAAGATGTAGTCCTCTTCCTTCAGGACCTGGGACAGCTCGTACGGGTCGTCGACGATGACGCGGAGCACGCCGTATTCCGCGACTTCCGCGAGGCAGAGCGCTCTCATGTTGATATCATTCTTCTTCAGGACCTTTACGAACTCGTAAAGCTTTCCCGGTTTGTTCTCCAAAAATACGGAAATCTGTCTTAACATGCTGTTACCGCCTTTCCTCTTCATCAGATATGACGTTTATCGATCACGCGTTTTGCCTTGCCTTCGCTCCGCTCGATCGTCTTCGGCGCAACGAGGCGGACATCGACGTAGATGCCAAGCATGGACTTCAGTGCGGAGACGAGCTGCTTCTGGCGCTGATCCATTTCGGACATGGAGTCGGAGAACATCTCCGGAGTCATCTCGACCTGAAGTTCCAGCCGGTCGCTGTTGTTCTCACGGGTGACGATGATCTGGTAATTCGCCGGATACCCTTCGTTCATCAGGACGGTCTCGATCTGGCTCGGGAACACGTTGACGCCCTTGACGATGAGCATGTCATCGGAACGTCCCATCGGCTTCGCCATGCGGACGAATGTCCTTCCGCAGGAGCACGGCTCATGATTCAGTACGCAGATATCTCTCGTCCGGTAACGGATCATCGGGAACGCCTGCTTGGTGATGCTGGTGAACACGAGCTCTCCCTTCTCGCCGTCCGGCAGGACTTCCCCTGTGTTCGGATCGATGATCTCCGCGATAAAGTTGTCTTCGTTGATGTGCATCCCGTGCTGCTCTTCACATTCGAACGCGACGCCCGGTCCGGAGAGCTCTGTCAGCCCGTAGATGTCATAGGCCTTGATCCCCAGCTTCTCTTCGATGTCGCGGCGCATTTCCTCGCTCCACGCTTCCGCGCCGAAGATCCCGGCCTTCAGTTTGATCTTGTCTTTCAGGCCGCGCTCCTGAACGGTCTCGCCGAGATAGGCGGCATACGACGGCGTGCAGCAGAGGATCGTCGAACCGAGGTCGACCATGAACCGGAGCTGCCGGTCGGTGTTGCCGGAAGACATCGGGAGCGTCAGAGCTCCGAGTTTATGGCTCCCGCCGTGGAGTCCCATCCCGCCGGTGAACAGGCCGTATCCGTAGCTGACGTGGACGACATCATCCGGAGTCCCGCCGGCCGCCACGATCGCTCTCGCGCAGCAGGTCTCCCACATATCGACATCATCCTGCGTGTAAAACGCGACGACGCGGCGTCCGGTCGTCCCGCTCGTGGAATGGATCCTGACGCAGTCCGTTCTCGGCACCGCGAGAAGCCCGTCCGGATACGTGTCGCGAAGATCTGCCTTGCTCAAAAACGGAAGCTTGTGAAGATCCTCGATCCCCCGGATATCGTCCGGATGAAGGCCGAGGTCCTCCATCTTTTTGCGATAATACGGGACATTGTTGTAGCATCGATTCACAGTTTCGACAAGGCGTTCATTCTGCCATGCCGTGATCTGATCTCTGGAAGCCGTTTCGATCTCCGGCTGATAGTATTTTGTCATAGTTTACCCCTTCAATTTCTGTGCAGTGACGAACTCCTGCAGGGCGCACCCCGCGAAGTTCCATGCGCGGCACATATTCCCAGCAGATTCTATATTATCATACCACAAATTAGGATAAGTCTCCATGCGGTCTTGCGTGGAGGTGGAAGGAACAGGAAATTTGTAGATTCTATTGTATTCCGAGCATCACCATTATATTGAAAAATCCATTTTTGAGAAAATACCGATCAGGCTGAATGCAATATTCATCAGCAATATGAACAGAAGTACTGCGATCAATACACGTTTTCTTTTTTCACTCATCGCTTCGTACCCCGGGCTTTGATGGTTTCACAAGCAGATTTTACCGATTTGTACTCGCCGCACGCTTTCATAATGGATAAATATACACTTCCCAAGGATTCGTTCTCCGTCTGTTCACATAATAGCATGTCAGACAAAATTTACAATTCTATTTACTATCATTTCGCTATTATCCGTAAAAAAAATATATGCGCCCACTACATTCGCAAGCGCATATAAACGTTGATTTTTCAATCTTTTTTAGCATATTATCCCGAAACGAAATCGCATGTCAATTTACTTTCCGGCTTGTGATTCTCGCTAAAAACCACAATTTTGTTCAAATACAATTGGAAATTACAGATGGAGCACTCGGTCCTTGATCTCCTGCGTCCTGCCTTGATTCCAGAATTGTGTTCCGATGTAGCCGCAGGTCCTTCTGGCGACAGAAAGCTTCCTCTGATCGCGGTTTCCGCAGTTCGGGCACTCCCATACCAGTTTGCCGTTTTCGTCCTCCACGATCTGAATTTCGCCGTCGTAGCCGCACTGCATGCAGTAGTCACTCTTCGTGTTGAGCTCCGCGTACATGATGTTCTCATAGATGTACTTCATGACGGAGAGCACGGCCGGGATATTCCGCTGCATATCCGGGACTTCGACGTAACTGATCGCACCGCCCGGAGAGAGTTTCTGGAAGTCCGATTCGAACTTCAGCTTGTCGAACGCATCGATCTCTTCTGTGACATGGACGTGATAGCTGTTCGTGATATAGTTCTTGTCCGTGACGTGCGGGATCACGCCGAACCGGCGCTGCAGGCACTTCGCGAAGCGGTACGTCGTCGATTCCATCGGGGTTCCGTATACCGAGTAATCGATATTCTCCGCGGCCTTCCACTCCATGCATTTGTCGTTCAGACGCTGCATGACCTGGAGCGAAAATTCTCTTCCTGCCGGTGTCGTATGGCTCTCTCCGAGCATCCTCCAGCACATCTCGGAAAGTCCCGCGTAGCCGAGCGAGATCGTGGAATATCCTCCGTACAGCAGCTTGTCGATCGTCTCACCCGGTTTCAGGCGGGCGAGCGCACCGTACTGCCACAGGATCGGCGCAACGTCCGAGACCGTACCGAGCAGACGCTCGTGGCGGCAGCGGAGCGCGCGATGGCAGAGCTCCAGCCGGTCGTCGAGGATCTTCCAGAAGCGTTCCATATCGCCGTCCGAAGAGCACGCGACATCGACTAAGTTGATCGTGACAACGCCCTGATTGAAACGGCCGTAGTACTTCGGCTGATTCGGATCGTAGTTCCCGGCGTTCGCGACGTTGTCGTAGCCGTTCCCCGAGCGGTCCGGCGTCAGGAACGAGCGGCAGCCCATGCAGACGTAAATGTCGCCGTTTCCTGCCTGCTCTCCCTTGGAAAGCTTCAGCTGCTTCATGATCTTTGCTGAGATATAGTCCGGCACCATCCGCTTCGCCGTGCACTCGGCGGAAAGCTCGGTCAGGTACCAGTACGGAGAATCCTCCGTGATATTGTCCTCGTCCAGAACGTAGATCAGCTTCGGGAACGCCGGTGTGACCCAGACGCCCTTTTCGTTCTTGACGCCCTGCATCCTCTGGTGCAGGACCTCTTCAATGCAGAGCGCGAGGTCATCCCGTGTGCGTCCTTCCGGGACCTCGTCGAGGTACATGAACATCGTGACAAACGGTGCCTGGCCGTTGCAGGTCATCAGCGTGATCAGCTGATACTGGATCGTCTGGATCCCGCTCTTGATCTCATCCTTCAGGCGGTCTTCCGTGATCGTATCCACGACGGAATCCTGCGGTTCGACGCCGGCGTCCTTCAGCTCATTCACGACCTTTTTCCGGATCTTCTGCCGGCTGACGTCGACGAACGGCGCCAGATGCGCGAGCGAGAATGACTGTCCGCCGTACTGGTTGGACGCGACCTGCGCGATGATCTGCGTCGTGATATTGCAGGCGGTATAGAAGCTGTGCGGTTTCTCGATCATCGTCTCACTGATGACCGTCCCGTTCTGCAGCATGTCTTCGAGGTTGATCAGGTCGCAGTTATGCTCCTTCTGGGCAAAATAATCCATGTCGTGGAAGTGGATGATCCCTTCCTCGTGTGCCCTTACGACCTCTTCCGGGAGCAGGATGCGCTTGCAGAGGTCCTTGCTGACCTCTCCCGCCATGTAGTCCCGCTGCGTCGAGTTGATGACCGGGTTCTTGTTCGAATTCTCCTGCTTGACTTCCTCGTTCGCCTGCTCGATCAGTGCGAGGATGCCGTTGTCCGTCGTGTTCGATTTTCTCGCGAGCGATCTCTTGTAGCGGTACCGGACATATTTCTGCGCGACTTCATAGCCCCGCATCTCCATGATGCCGGTCTCGACCATATCCTGGATCTCTTCGACGTTGACGGCCCGGCTCATCTCCTTGACCTGCCCGGCGACCTTGTCCGCGATCGCTTCGATCTGATATTCGCTCATACGGTGGATTTTGTCGACTTCGTTGTTCGCCTTGCGGATCGCGTTCGCGATCTTGGTGATGTCAAACGTGACTTCTTCCCCGTTCCTCTTGATGACATTGTTCTTCACATCTGTGGTCATGACGTTCCCTCCTGTATCCTTGGAATCACCGCGTCTTGTGTAATTTATTATTTTTTATTAATAAATTACACAAGATGTGGGTGCAGTTCTTATATTACACCACAAGCGGCAAAATGTGAAGCACAATTTTTCGGACGGCGCCCGCCGGATATCCCGCAGGCCCGCACAGCAGAACCATTTGAGGCGGAAAAAAATTTTTTTTTCAGGAGATGTTCCAGCAGATCTGATCGGTCTCCGGCAGGTCTCCGAAAACACCACGCTCCCGGAGCAGGTCGATCACGGTGTTCCCGACCCCGGAGCGGGCCTGGCATTCCTCGATGCTCATAAACGGCTGCTCCTCATACGCGTCGACGATCGCGGCCGCCGCGGTCTCGCCGATCCCGTTATATGCCGCGAACGGGAGAAGGACCTTCCCGTCCTTTTCCCAGAACTTGACGGCGTAAGAACTCCCGAGCTCCGGCGGGAGGAATTCGTACCCGCGCGCGTACATCTCGTATGCGACCTCGAGCACCGTCAGGCAGTCTTTTTCCTTCGCCGGCGCGTCATTCCCTTCTTTGTGGATCTCGTCCATACGGTCCAGCACGGCCTGCTTCCCGGCGAGGATCGTATCCGCCTCGAAATCCTGCACGACGCTCGTGAAATACGTGGCGTAGAATTCGACCGGATAGTGGACCTTGTACCACGCCATCCGGAACGACATCATGACATAGGCGACCGCGTGTGCGCGCGGGAACATATATTTGATTTTGGAGCAGGACTCGATGTACCAGTCCGGCACACCATGCTCCTTCATTTCCTGCTTGTGCTCCTCGGTCAGCGTCAGATTCTTTTTCCGGACTTCCTCCATGATGCGGAAGGACGTCTCGTTCTCGATCCCTTTCTGCATGCAGTAGTTCATGATGTCATCACGGGTCGAGATGACTTCACGCATCGTCGCGACGCCGCTCCTAATATATTCCTGCGCGTTGTTCAGCCACACGTCCGTCCCGTGGGAAAAGCCGGACATGCGGATCAGATCCTCGAAACGGCTCGGTTTGACGTCGTCGAGCATCTGGCGGACAAAGCTCGTGCCGAATTCCGGGATCGCGTACGTCCCGTGCGTGAACCGGTAGTCCGGATCCTTGATGTCGAGCGCCTCGATCCCGTTGAAGATGCTGAGGACGCTCCGGTCGGACAGATCGACCTCGAGCGGGTCGATCCCCGTCATATCCTGCAGCTGCCGGATCATCGACGGGACGTTGTGCCCGAGGATATCCAGCTTCAGCAGGTTCTGATCGATCTTGTGGTAATCGAAATGCGTCGTGATGATATCTGTCTTCGTGTCGTTCGCCGGATGCTGGATCGGGCAGAACTCAAAGATCTCGTGATCGTCCGGCACGATGATGATGCCGCCCGGGTGCTGTCCGGTCGTCCGTTTGACGCCCGTGCAGCCTTCCGCCAGGCGTTCCACTTCGTAACGGTTCGTCTTTTTGCCGGTCTCGTCCAGGAATTTTTTGACGTACCCGTATGCAGTCTTCTCGGCCACCGTGCCGACGGTGCCCGCCTTGAACACGTTCTTCTCCCCGAAGATCTCGCCCACGTAGCGGTGCGCCCGCGGCTGATATTCCCCGGCGAAGTTCAGGTCGATATCCGGCTCTTTATTGCCTTTGAACCCGAGGAACGTCGCGAACGGGATCGTGAAGCCGTCGCGCTTCATCGGCGTCCCGCATTCCGGGCAGTCCTTCGGCGGCATGTCGACGCCGCAGTCGTATTTGCTCATGTCGCCCCACTCAAGGTGCTTGCATTTCGGGCAGATATAGTGCGGCTCGAGCGGATTGACCTCGGTGATCCCCGCCATGGTCGCGGCGAACGAGGACCCGACGGATCCCCGCGAACCGACCAGGTAGCCGTCTTCATTGGATTTTTTGACGAGCATCTGCGCGGACACGTACATCACGGCATATCCGTTGTCGATGATCGAATTCAGTTCGGTGTCGAGCCGCGTCTGGATGCGCTCCGGGAGCGGATCCCCGTAGATCGCATGGGCGCGCTCGTAGCAGGTCCGGTGCAGGGTCTCCTCCGCGCCGGGTATCTTCGGCGGGCACTTTTCATCAGGGACGGGCTTGATGCCGTCGTCGATCCAGTCCGCCACTTTGTTGGTGTTCTCGACGACGACGCGGTAGGCGTCTTCTTCTCCTAAGTAGGAGAATTCGTCCATCATCTCCTGGGTCGTGCGGAGGTAGAGACCCTCGCCTTCCTCGGCGTCTTTGAATCCCATCCCCGCCATCAGGATATTCCGGTAGATGGCGGATTCCGGCTCGTCATAATGAGCGTCTGTCGTCGCGCAGACGGGCTTTCCGAGTTCATCGGCGAGCCGCACGATCCGGCGGTTGATCTGTTTCAGGTCTTCTTCGCTCTCGATATCCGGATATTTCTGGTCTCCGATAAGAAACTTATCGTTAATTAACGGCTGGATTTCCAGATAATCATAATAGGAAGCGATCTTTTTC
The DNA here is from genome assembly GCA_050946555.1 of Anaerovoracaceae bacterium. Classification (GTDB taxonomy): domain Bacteria; phylum Bacillota; class Clostridia; order Peptostreptococcales; family Anaerovoracaceae; genus Aminicella. Next base: position 364,379 of record JBMNVA010000001.1, read on the forward strand.
AGTTCTTCCTCCGGTTTACCCTGCAGGATCGCCTGGTAAACCTCTCCCGCCTGGCACGCGGAGCCGAGGATGATGCCGTCCCGGTATTTCTCCAGCACAGACCGCGGGATGCGGGGCCGTCTGTAAAAATAGTTCAGGTGGGAATACGAGACGAGCTTGTAGATGTTTTTCAGCCCTTCCTGCGTCTTCGCGAGCAGGATGATATGGTACGTCCCGTGCTTCCTGTAGTCGATGGAGCCGTCCACGCGGACGCTGTCTTCGTCGCTGTAAAGGTAGCCTTCGACCCCGTACAGGATCTTGACGGGCTTCCCGTCTTTCGCGAGCTTGCCGGCTTCTTTCGCCGCGTCGGGGAAGCTCTGGACGACGCCGTGATCCGTGATCGCGACGGCCGGCTGATCCCAGTCCGCGGCCTGCCGGACGAGCGCGTCGACATCGTTCATCCCGTCCATCGCGCTCATTTTCGTGTGGCAGTGGAGCTCGACGCGGTGCGTCCCCGGATAATGATCCTCACGGACCGGGAGCGTCCCTTTTTTCAGACTCCGCACGCTGACCTCGAGAGAATCGCCGTAATACCGGACTTCGCCCTTCGCGATGACATAGTCCCCTTCCCGGACCTCATCCCGGAAGTTCTGCCAGCGCTCCGGTGTCATGAAGATCTTCAGACACCCGGAGCTCTTCCGGTCGGTGATCAGGAGCATGACGATCATCCGGATCTGCTTCGTCTTTTTGATGGTGATCTCTTTCGCCTCGATATGGAACACGGACCCTTCGACGATCACCGGCTCTTCGCCGGACCGGAGCTCAGAAAGCGGCGTCGGAGTGCCGTGGAAGTTCCGGCCGATCAGCGGTCTGCTCCCGCTGCCGTTTTTCCCTGCCGGCTTCTTCGGTTTCGCGTTTTTCCCGTCCGGCTTTGCCTTCGCTTCACGGGGCTTCTTCGGAGCCGGTTTCTGCTCCTTCGCATACGCTTCCGCCTCAGGGGAAAAAGGATCCACTGTGATGACTTCCGGCGCGGCGGATCCCTCCACCATGTCGCTGCTCTGAGAGAATTCGACCTGGAGCGGGATGCCGAGCACGCGCTGGTATTCGTCCGCGAGCTCTTTCCCGCAGGAATAGCAGAGCGCTTTCTCCATCACGCTGCTCCTCGTCGTGAGCCGGAGCTTCGTCCCCTCGACTTCGCAGCGCTCTTTATCGACGTGCTGCAGGAGCGGCGAGCGGCACTCATTCACGGCACGGGGAAAAAACAGCTCGATCTGTTCTCCGACCGGCTGTTTCATTTCTTCCTTATTATATTGATAATCCAGTTCGACGCCGCGGATCCCGCGAAGCTCGTTGATGAGCGCGGTCTTGATCCGTTTGTCGTCTTCATAGGGCACGATAAAGTTCGAGCCGATCGTCACGGTCAGCTTTCCCTGTTTTTTCGAGATATACGCATCGGTGATATCGCACTCGAAACAGCTCTGTTCTTCTTTGTCAAAACGATCCCATGTGATATTTTCCGACAGGATACGATTCATTTAACATTCCTTCTCTCTAATCCATCGGATCAGATGATCCGCAAGCTCGCCCTCGTCTACCGTTTCAAGGACTTCCCCTTTCGCAATGATCAGGCCTTTCCCGTTCCCGCCGCAGATGCCGTAATCGGCTTCTCCGGCTTCGCCCGGCCCGTTCACGACGCATCCCATCACGGCGATCTTCAGGCCGGACGGGAGATCCTTTTCTTCCGCGAGCCGGTTTTCGACGTCCTGCGCAAGCTTCTCCAGATCGATCCGGGTCCTGCCGCAGGTCGGGCAGGATACGATGTCGAATTTCGGCTTCCGGAGGCCGATGCTTTCCAGAAGCTGCCGGCCGAACAGCACCTCTTCGACCGGATCCGCCGTCAGCGAGACGCGCATCGTGTCGCCGACTCCGGCAAGGAGCAGAGCGCCGATCCCGGCAGCGGACTTGATCTTGCCGCGTCCGGGCGTCCCGGCTTCCGTGACGCCGATGTGCAGCGGATGTGTCGTCCGGGACGATGTGATCCGGCAGGCTTCATAGTTCGTGCGGACATCGGAAGATTTGAGGGAGATCACGAGATCGTGAAACCCCATATCATCGATGAACGCGGCGCTTCGGAGCGCGCTCTCCGCGAGGGCCTGCGCGGTCGCACCGCCGTATTTCGCGAGGAGATCTTTCTCTACGGAGCCGGAATTCACGCCGACGCGGATCGGGATGCCGTGATCCCGAGCTTCGTCCACGACTTTTCTGACGTTTTCCCGGGAGCCGATGTTCCCCGGGTTGATGCGGATCTTGTCCGCGCCGGCCCGGATCGCTCCGATCGCGAGGCGGTAGTCAAAATGGATATCCGCGACGAGCGGCTTGTCCGTCGTCTTCCGGACGCGCGCGAACACGTCCAGCGCCTCCTGATCGGGCACCGCGATCCGGATGATGTCGCAGCCCGCGGCCGAGAGGCGTGCGATCTGCTCTCTGAGCGCCGCTTCGTCCCGGGAATTCACGTTCGTCATCGACTGGACGGAGACCGGCGCGCCTCCGCCGATCGCAACATTCCGTACCATCACTTTGTCCGTCATGAGGCCGGCTCCTTTCAAAAATTTTCTCTGCTTCCTTTTGTCATTGAAACAGTTTCAGTACATCGTTATACGTGACCGCGATCATCAGCAGCATCAGCAGCAGAAGACCGACCGCATGTACCGCTGCCTCCATCCGGTCCGTGACCTTTTTCCCGGTGATAAGCCGGATGATCACGAACACGATCCTGCCGCCGTCCAGTGCCGGCAGCGGGAGCAGATTGATGATCGCGAGGTTGATGCAGATCAGGCTCAGCAGGTAGAAGAAATAGTACAGCCCGTAGGAGATGGTCTGGTGGACCAGCGACACCATGCCGACCGGTCCGGCGACGTCATCTCCGGAGACTTTTCCGGTGAACAAAAGCCCGAGTCCGGAAAACATGGATTTCGTCATCTGCCAGACGGATATCAGGCCGTTCTTCACTGCCAGCGCGGGATTATGCGTGACCTGCGGTGTGATCCCGATGATAAAGCTCTTGTTTTTCTTCTCCGGGGTCATCGACACCGTCTTCCGGCTGCCGTTCCGTTCGATCGACAGGCGGACTTCCTTCGGGTGCTTCTGGATCTCCTGAGAGATATCGTTCCACTTTTCCACGCGGGTCCCGTTCACCGCGGTGACCGTATCTCCTGCTCGGATCCCGGCCTCCATTGCCGGACTCCCGGATTCGACGGTCCGGACCGACAACGTCGGAGACCCGATCGCGCCCATCAGGATCACCATGACGATGACCGCGACCAGAACATTCATAAAAGAACCGGCAGCCAAGACGACGATCTTGGCCCAGGCCGGTTTGGTATTGAACGCACGGTCGCTGTCAGAATCTCCGTCCTCTCCCTCAAGCGCACAGAATCCGCCGATCGGGAAAGCCCGGATCGAATAGAGCGTCTCGCCATGCTGTTTTTTTATGATCGCCGGTCCCATGCCGAACGCGAACTCGTTGACCTTAACGCCGACGGCTTTCGCTGCAATGAAGTGGCCGAGCTCATGCGGAAAGATCATGAGCGCGAACATGAGGACGGCAAGGATCGCTGTCATCATGGCAGGATATCCTTCTCTGTCTTTTCCCTTGTCTCTCGGTCGATCCGGAGGATCTCGACGAGGCTCGGCTCGCCCTTCGGGATCTGACTCCACTCCAGGATCTTTTCGATCCCGCGCTGGATGTCCAGGAAACCGATCGTTCCATTCAGGAACGCGTTCACCAGGACTTCATTCGCCGCGTTCATCACGACCGGATACGCCCCGCCCCGTTCTTCCGCCTCGATCGCGAGGCCGAGGCAGCGGAACGTCGCGAAATTCGGTTCTTCAAATTCCAGCTTTCCGGCGTCATGGATGAGATCGAGGCCGGGATCCGGATTTTCGATCCGCTCCGGATATCCCAGCGCGAAACTGATCGGGATCCGCATGTCCGGGCGGCTGAGCTGCGCCAGGATCGCGCCGTCTTCGAATTCGACCGCCGAATGGATCACACTCTGCGGATGGATCACGACGTCGATGTCCTTGATGTCCATCCCGAACAGATGCTTCGCTTCGATCACTTCCAGGCCTTTGTTCATCATCGTCGCGGAATCGACGGAGACCTTTTTGCCCATCTTCCAGTTCGGATGGTCCACCGCTTCTTCCGGCGTGACCTTCTCCAGTGCGTCGATCACATACCCGCGGAACGGGCCGCCGGATGCCGTCAGGATGAGGCGCCGCGCGCTGCGGTCCGGATTTCCCTCCAGGCACTGGAAGATCGCGCTGTGTTCACTGTCGACCGGCAGGATTTTGACGCCGTTCTCCCGGGCGGTTTCCATGATGATCCGGCCGCCCGTGACCAGCGTCTCCTTGTTCGCGAGCGCGACATCGTGCCCGGTCTGGATCGCCTGATACGTCGGCACGAGCCCGCGGATCCCGACGAGCGCGTTCAGGACGAGATCACAGTCTCCCGTCGCGGCGCGGATGACGCCTTCCGCCCCGGAATAAAAACGGACCTCCGGGAACTCTTTCTCCAGGTCCTTCCGATCTTCCTCTCTCTGACAGACCGCGATCTCCGGGTGGAACTCGGCGATCTGCTGACGGAGGAGCTCTGTATTCCTCCCGCAGCTGAGACACGCGGCGTGGAATCGGTCCGGATGGCTCCGGATCACATCCAGCGCCTGGGTCCCGATCGACCCGGTGCTTCCGAGGATCACGATATTCTTTAACATTTTGTCATTCTTATCCTGCATGTTCTAAATTCTCCAATCCGCCGGAGCGCCCGGCGGCCTGCTAAAACACCAGCTGGAAATGCTGGAGTACGATCACTATATAATAGTAGACAAAAGGACCCGTGAACAGGATGCTGTCGAAACGGTCCATGATGCCGCCGTGGCCCGGGATGAGATTCCCGTAGTCCTTGATCCCCATTCTCCTTTTGTATGCCGACGCCGTCAGATCTCCGCACATCGCGAACGCCGCGCCGAAAAATCCGATCAGGATGCTGCTCCCGAAGAATTCCGGCGTGAAGAAATACCCGAACAGCCCGCAGAGCAGCGCGCTCCCGAGCACTCCGCCGACGGCACCTTCGATCGTTTTCTTCGGGGAAAGATGCGGCGCCATCTTATGCTTACCGATCAGGACGCCGGTGAAATACGCGAAGATATCGGATCCGAACGCCGCGAGCACGACCAGCCAGATCAGGTCACGATACGCCCCTCCGAGCTGATCGATGAGCACGATGTGGAACGAGAAAAATTCGATGTAGATGATCCCGGTCATCGTCGCCATCGCGTCGATCGGCGAATGGTGCTGGACGTCGAACATATAGAGCGAGCTCACCATGATCACGAGCACCAGCCACGCGAGCAGAAGATGCAGATTCCCGGGATAGAACCCGTTCAAAAGATACAGGACAAACAGCGCCCCGTATCCGATCGCGGAGCACGGATGGACATCCATCGCCCGGAATCCGTTATAGAACTCACGCACACCGACAAAACCGACAAAAATGCAGACTGCCGCAAGCCAGTACCCGCCGAAGTAGACGACGAGGAGCAGCGGCACCATGCATAATCCGGAAATAATTCTTGTCTTCATTTACGACCTCCGAAACGTCTGTCCCGCGTCTGGAACTCTTCAATGAGCTTCTTGTAGATTTCCGGTGTGAAATCCGGCCACAGAACATCGGTAAAGATAAATTCACTGTACGCGCACTGCCACAGCAGAAAATTCGAGAGACGCTGCTCACCGGACGTACGGATGATCAGATCGGGATCCGGAACGTTTCCGTTCTGGTCCCCCGTATACAGATACCGCGAGATCGTCTCCTCGGTGACTTCCTCCGGGATCCGTCCGCGCTTCACGTCCTGCACGATCGCGTTCACCGCCCGGGTGATCTCGTCTCGTCCGCCGTAGTTCAACGCAATGTTAAACTGAAGCCCGCTGTTGTCCTTCGTGGTCTCCAGCGTCTTCTCCAGACTCCTCCGGGCAGCGTCCGGGATCACATGGTAGTCGCCGAGTACGCAGACCTTGACATTCTGCTCATCCAGCTCGGTGAGATCCAGATCGACAAACTTCACGAGGAGCCGGAAGATCCCCGAGACTTCCTCCTCGGAGCGCTTCCAGTTCTCTGTGGAGAACGCGTACACTGTCAGGTAGCGGATCCCGAGATCCGACGAACAGCGCACGATCTCCTTCATCGCTTCCATTCCGGCGTTGTGACCGAAAAGCCTTGCCGATCCGTGCTGTTTGGCCCATCTCCCGTTGCCATCCATGATGATCGCAACATGCTGCGGCATTCTGCTCTGATCCAGCATCGACTATACCGCCATGATCTCTTTGTCTTTGTCTTCGACGATCTTGTCGATATCCTTGACCGCCTTCTCACTGATCTTCTGGATCTCGTCAAGGTCGTCCTTCAGATCGTCTTCCGTGATCTCGCCGGCCTTCTGCTGCTTCTTCGCCTGCTCGTTCGCCGTCCGCCTCAGGTTGCGCACAGCGACCTTCGCGTCTTCGCCCATCTTATGGACGGTCTTCGTCAGTTCTTTTCTTCTCTCTTCCGTCAGCTGCGGGATCGTAAGACGGATGTTCTTCCCGTCGTTCGTCGGAGTGATCCCGAGGTTCGCCGCATTCAGCGCGTGTTCGATGTCGCCGAGCGACTTCGGATCGAACGGGATGACCATGATCGTCCGCGGATCCGGCACGGAAATGTTGGAAATATTCTTAAGCGGCGTATCGACACCATAATAACTGACCTGTACCTTGTCGAGAAGCGCCGCGTTGGCCCTGCCCGCACGCACCGTGTTCAAATCGCTTTTCAGAAGGGATTTCGTCTTTTCGATCTTCTCTTCCAGGGATTTATGTGTGCTGCTCATCGTGTTACCTCCTCAAAATATTGAAACAGTTTCCTAACGGCTTTTGATCATTCGATCAGCGTGCCGATATTCTCCCCCATGACGGACCGGACCATGCTGTTCTCCTCCGCGAGCCCGAACACCTGGATCTTCATGTTGTTCTCCATGCAGATCGTCGCGGCCGTGAGATCCATGACCTTGAGCCCTTTATCCAGGACCTCCCTCATCGTCAGGTGATCATATTTCACCGCGTCCGGATTCGTCTTCGGATCATCCGAATACACCGCATCGATGTTCTTCGCGAGCAGGATGATATCCGCCTGAACGTTGACTGCCCGGAGCGCCGCCGCTGTGTCCGTCGAAAAGTGCGGTTCTCCGATGCCGGCTCCGAATATGACGACGTCGCCGTCGGACAGCTCCTTCAGCGCTTTGCGCCAGATGTACGGCTCCGCGACCTCTCTCATGACGATCGACGTCTGGACCCTGGCGTTCACCCCCTCGGCCAGCAGCGCGTCCTGCAGCGCGAGTGAATTCATGACAGTCGCCAGCATCCCGATATAGTCCGCCGTCTCGCGGTTCATCGATTCACTGGTCCTTCCTCTCCAGAAATTTCCTCCGCCGACGACGATCGCGACTTCCACGCCGAGGTTCCTGAGTTCATGGATCTCCCGGGCGACCTTGGCCGTCATTTCCAGATTGATGCCGGTCCTGTTCTCACCGGCAAGCGCCTCGCCGCTGATTTTCAGGAGGATCCTCTTATATTTCGGTTTCATGATGCCTCCGTTCTTATGGTGTCAAAATGGCCGAAAACTCGTCAAAATGAACTACATATTGATAACAGTATAACATAAATCACATGGAACGGAACAGAAAAAGAGCGCCGCTCTCAGTATTCCTTCCGGAGCTCCCGGCGGATCGCTTCTTCGATCCGTCCGACCTCTTCTTCAAATTCTCTCGACGACACGCGCACCGCGCCGTGGCCGAGCGCGATCTGCTGGATCAGCGCGTCGGATGTCACGACGATGACCCGGCTGTCCTTTCCGGCTTCCCGGGTCGCCCGCTCGATGTAGGCGTCCGCCGTCTCGTCTTCCTTCGTATAGACGACCTCGATATTGTGTGCGTTCTCGATCCGGCCCGATCCTCCCGGTACTTTATACGCGTCAAAAACAAGCGTGAGCCGGCTCTGCGTAAAGCCCTGGTAGTTGCACAGGATATCGATCAGGCGGCTCCTGGCCGCGTTGTAATCTTCCTGCGCGAGATCCTGAAGGCGCTTCCAGCTGTAGATGACGTTATAGCCGTCGACAAAAATATGCGTGGTCGTCGGGACAGGACGCCCCGTCTTCGTTTTCTTTTTCTCCGGTTTGGAAGAAGACGGCGCCGGGCGTTTCGGAGCGCGGTTTCCCCGCCCCGGCATCTTCTTTTTGACCGGCCCGTACGTCCGTTCGAAGATGGCCATGAGCTCGCTGTCTGTCACGAGTTCCTCGCGGTACGCCTTCGCGCGCTGCGCCAGGGTCTCCTCGGGGACGCGTTCTCTCCGGAGCACCGGCGGAACGTGCATCTTTCCCGGCGCGTCTTCCCAGGAGACGATCTCACTCGTCCCGTGCGAGGTGAAGACGGAATCCGCCGGGTGCAGGATGTCACGGTCCGGATCATAGCCGATGTCCCCGATCACTTCCTCGGCATTGTGGCATTCCCGGAATCCCGCCGGCGAAAGCTGCAGCCGCCCTTCTCCGTGCGTCATCCCGGGAAATGCCCGCTGGTACGGGAGCATCTCCGAGGCCGGGCACGTCCCGCGGAGGATCGTCATTCCGGAAGGTTCCGGTTCCGGCTCGGACATCGAGCCTCCCATCGCGCCGACATCGGTCATCGCCCGGCCGACCGCGTCTTTCGGAAGTTCCATCATAAACCGGTACCACGGCTCCAGCAGCACGCAGTCCGCCCGCCTGAGTCCGTTTCGGAGCGCGCGGCAGGCCGCCTCCCGGAAATCACCGCCGGACGTGTGCTTCCGGCTCGCTTTCCCGGCGGCCAGCGTAATCTTGACGTCCGTGACCGGAGATCCCGTCAGAACGCCCACGGGCTCTTCCTCCTCCAGCGCGGAGAGGATCAGATGCTGCCAGTTCCGGTCCAGGACGTCTTCGCTGAGCGACGAATCAATCGTGATCCCGGAGCCCCGGTCCGCCGGTTCCAGGATCAGATGGACCTCGGCGTAGTGGCGGAGCGGTTCGAAATGACCGAAGCCCTCGACGGCCTCCCGGATCGTCTCCCGGTACAGGATCTTCCCGGTCCCGAACTCGATGGAAAATCCGAAGCGGTCCCGGACGATGCGCTGCAAGACTTCGAGCTGGACGTCTCCCATCATCCGGATCCGGATCTGCTGCGCGGCATCGTCCCATTCGGCATGCAGCTTCGGGTCTTCTTCGCTGAGTTCGCGGAAGCACTGCCGCAGGGCGGTCAGGTCCGTTCCTGCGGCCGGGATGACCGTGTACCGCAGGAACGGCTGCAGCACCTCGGGCGCAGCGGCTGCAGCGCCACCGAGGCCGGCCCCGGCAGGTACTCGCGTGAGGCCGGTCACGGCGGCGACCTGACCGCCTTCGGCGGTTTCCACAGCGCGGTATTTCCGGCCGGAGTAGATCCGGATCTGATGGATCTTTTCCTCGACCTCGCCGTCCTCCGTCTCATAGCGGACCGGCTGCCGGACCGACAGCGTGCCCCCGTAGATCCGGAGAAATGCCAGGCGTTCGCCCGCGTCGTCGCGGGCGATCTTGAACACCCGCGCCGCGAACGCCTCCTGCGGCGCGGGCGCCGGGAGAAAGCGGCGGATCCCGTCCAGAAGTCCCGTGATCCCGTCCTGGCGGAGCGCCGAACCGAAGTAGACCGGAAAGATCTCCCGCCTCCGGATGCTGTCCGCGACCGCATCGTCCGTGAGGCCGCGCCCGGACAGCACATCCTCCATCAGCTTTTCGCTGTGCAGCGTCAGATCATCCTCCCATTCCTCCCGGCCCCGCTCCGGGGAAAAATCCACAAAGCCCGGCCCGAACGCCTCTGTAAGATCCGAAAGGATCTCCTCTTTTTTCCGGATCGCAAGATCCATTTTATTCACAAAAACAACCGTCGGGATCCCGTTCCTTTTGAGAAGGCGGCAGAGCGTCGCGGTATGCCCGGTCACACTGTCCGCGGCGCTGATCACAAGGATCGCCGCATCGATCACCGACAGGACCCGCTCCATTTCCGCGGAAAAATCGACATGTCCCGGCGTGTCGAGAATCGTCGCGCTCACATTCTCCCACTCGAGCACCGCCTGTTTAGAAAAGATCGTGATGCCGCGCTCCCGCTCCATCGCGCCCGTATCCAGGAACGTATCGCCGCGGTCGACTCTGCCGGGCTCCCGGATCGCTCCCGTCTGATACAGCATCGCCTCAGAGAGCGTCGTTTTCCCGGCGTCGACACGCGCCAGTATACCGATCGTGATTCGCTTCATAATAACTGCTCCCGGGAGGGACCGGATGCGCTGCCGCGCCGCTCAGATCCCCGCCGGAGTCTCCTTTCCCGGCTTTTCAGAAAACCCTGCTTCCGAAAAACCGTCTTTTCAATTATACCGCACGGAAGTGCCGATGGAAAGAACATCCATCACCTGCGTTCGGGATTTCCGACCAAGGAATGAGGAAGGCGTGCGGGCTTCTGCCTGTGGACCCCCTCGGCAAAACACTCCGGACTCTCATTCCGGGGACCCCCTGACAAAGCACTCCGGACCCCCATTCCGTGGACCCCCTCGACAAAACACTCCGGACTCTCATTTCGTGGACCCCCCGACAAAACACTCCGAACTCTCATTCCGAAAAACTCCTGCCAAGGCGTTCGGCTCCCTTTCTGGAGGAGTTCCTGTCAGAGCAGCATGGCTCCCGGGGCAATTTCCCTTCCATTTTTTGCCCCCTGTCTCAAAATATGCTAAGATAGGGATATTCACGATTCGCCCCAAGCGTTTTTCCTTCCCGGAAAAGCGCCGGAGCGAGCACTCTGATCTCAGAAAGGATCGCTATGTTAGACGTTTGTCTCGCAGGGACCGGCGGAATGGTCCCTCTCAAGGACCGCTGGCTGACCTCATTTTATATGAAATCCGGACCGAACGCGGTGCTCATCGACTGCGGAGAAGGCACTCAGATCGCACTGTCCCGGGCCGGCGAGAGACTGAAGCCGATCGATATGATCTGCATCACCCATTTCCACGCCGATCACATCGCGGGGCTGCCGGGTCTTCTTCTTTCGATGGGGAACTCCGGACGCACGGAACCGGTCACGATCGTCGGACCGGCAGGACTGTATCAGGTCCTGCAGTGCCTCCTCGTCATCGCCCCGGCTCTGCCGTTCGAGATCATGGTCACAGAGCTCGGCGGCACGATCTCACAGGAGTTCGAAGCCGGACGGATGAAAATCAGCTCGTTCCCGCTGAAGCACATGATCCCGTGCTACGGATACCGCGTCGACATTTCGAGGAGCGGTGAGTTCCATCCGGAGAAAGCCGCCGCCCTGAACATTCCGCAGAAGGCATGGTCTCTCCTGCAGTCCGGTGAGAGCATCGAGATCGGGAGCCGCATCATCACGCCGGATCAGGTCATGGATCCCCCGCGCCGCGGCATCCGCGTGACGTACGCGACCGACACCCGGCCGACCGATTCGATCCGGGAGTTCGGACGCCACTCGGATCTGATGGTCCTGGAAGGCATCTACGAGGATAATCAAAAAATTGAAAAAGCGAAGGAATGGGGACACATGACGTTCCCGGAGGCCGCCGGCCTCGCGAGGGACGCGGAAGCGGACGAACTCTGGCTCACGCATTTCAGCCCGTCTCTTCCGGATCCGGAGCACTGGATCCAGAACGCGTCCTCGATCTTCCCGAACACCCGCTGCGGCCGGGACGGCATGAAAAAAACGCTGAACTTCCGCCCCGGGCTGGCAGAGGATCCGCGCTGACAAAAAGAAATTCCGAAGGTATCCCGGGAAATTTTCCGGGGCCTTCGGATTTTTTTACTCGTCCAGCATCTTCCGGGTCTCCCACAGAAGATCGGTCGCCTGGCTTTCCACATCCGGATGCGCGAAGATGCCCGTGATCGACGCGATCCCGACGATCCCGGTCCCGGCGAGCTCGCTGACGTTCTCCCTGTTGATCCCGCCGATCGCGATGACCGGGATGGAGACGGCTTCCGTGATGGCTTTCAGGACGTCGTGCGGCACCTCTGCCGCGTCATCCTTGGAAATGGTCGGAAACACAGCGCCGACGCCGAGATAGTCCGCCCCTGCGGCTTCCGCTTTTTTTGCCTGCTCGACGGTCTGCGCCGAAACGCCGATGATCTTATCCGGCCCGAGGATCTCACGCGCATGGGCCGCTTCCATATCCGACTGGCCGACGTGGACCCCGTCCGCGTCGGATTTTTTTGCCACTTCCACATTGTCGTTGATGACTAGCGGCACCTCATACTCCGCACAGAGCTTTTTGATCTCCAGCGCTTCTTTCAGGAACGCTTCCTCGTCCAGATCTTTCTCCCGGAGCTGCACGAACGTGACACCCCCGCGGAGCGCCTTTTCGACCTGCTCGTACAGCGTATTCCCGTGAAGCCACGCACGGTCCGTCACGGCATAAAGCAACAGCGAATCGATAAGTTCTTCCCTGCTCAGTTTCATGGTTCCTCCTTGTATATTCCTTCCGTCAGCTGTTTTTCTCCCGTCAGCTCTTTTTTCCAGTCAGCGGACCTCAAACTTCGCGCCCTGATCGAGCGTATTCCCGTCCATGTGATACACCGCATCGATGATCCGGTTCCGATAGGTCGAATTCCCGTCTCCGTCCTGCATCCGGCTCATCCCGATCTCCCCGGCGAGGCCCATCGTACAGACGGCAGCGGCGGCCGCGTTCAGGTGGTCCTCCGGATTCGCAGCGAGGAACGCGGTCATCATCCCGGAAAGCTGGCATCCCGTTCCGGTGATCCTCCCCATCTCCGGTCTCCCGTTCCGGATGACGAAGCATGTCTTACCATCTGACACCAAATCGATCGCCCCGGTGACGGCGATGAGAGAACCGGCCTGTTCCGCGAGCTGCTTCACGAAGCGGACGGACGCATCCAGCGTTTCCTCTGTCACCGCATCCGCGGCGTCTGCGTCGACGCCCTTCGTCGTCCCGCTCCCGTTCGCCAGCGTCCGGATCTCCGAGATGTTCCCGCGGATCACCGTCGGCTTCAGCTCTTCCATCAGCTGAACGGCCGTTTCCGTGCGGAGCGTGCTCGCTCCGGCGCCGACCGGATCCAGGAGGATCGGGTGTCCCAGCTCCTTCGCTTTTTTCCCGGCGCGATGCATGCCGGTGATCGTATACCGGTCCAGCGTCCCGATGTTGATGTTCAGTCCCGCGCAGATCGATGTGATCTCCTCGACCTCGTCCGGTTCGTGCGCCATGATCGGGCTCGCACCGCAGGCCAGGATCACATTCGCGACGTCATTCACAGTGACGTAGTTTGTGATATTGTGGATCAGAGGCGAAATACGTCTCACCTCATCCAGACAGTGTCCCAGCATGATATTCCCTCCCTTTATCTTCGCTTTCCCGAAGGAGATCCCGCCAGGCGTACGGATAAAAAGTATCCCAGGCGTCCGGAAAGTAGCCCCAGGCGTCCAGGGGAAAAAATACCCCCGGCATCCGGAAAAAAATATCCCCGGCGTCCGAAAATAAATATCCCAGGCGTCTGGAAAGTGCCCCCCGGCGTTCCTCCTTGGAAAACCGTTTTTCATTCCCATCTATTTTAACACAGTCTTCCTCCGGATGGAACGAAAACAGCCGGATGCAGACGAATGCACCCGACTGTATATGACCCTTTCCTCCGGCAGTTTCCTGCCGTGAAGCTATGCGATATCGAGAACCTTATAATCCTTCTCCTCGACAGCGTTCTTCATCACCTGATCGTCGACGTCCTTGCTGAGCGTCACGACCGCACGGCCCTCTTCATGGCTGACATCCGCCTGCGTGACGCCGTCCAGAGACTCCAGCGCCTTTTTAACGGTCGCTTCACAGTGCTCGCACATCATGCCTTCAATCTTGATCGTTTTTTCCATTTCTGATTCCTCCTCTGTTGTTTTGGATTTCCGTTTTTTCTTTTTATCGTGGCTCCCGTCCCGCAGGTCAAAGAGATTCAGCCTCAGCGCGTTCGTCACGACGCAGAAGCTCGACAGGCTCATCGCCGCCGCACCGAACATCGGGCTGAGCGACCAGCCGAACAGGGAGACATAAGCACCCGCCGCCAGCGGGATACCGATCACATTGTAGAAGAACGCCCAGAACAGGTTCTCGTGGATGTTTTTCAGCGTCTGACGGCTCAGGCGGATCGCCGCCGCCGCGTCGGTCAGCCGGCTGTTCATCAGCACGACATCCGCCGCATCGATCGCGACATCCGTGCCGGCGCCGATCGCGATGCCGACATCGGCTCTCGTCAGGGCCGGTGCGTCGTTGATCCCGTCACCGACCATCGCGACGTTCCCGAGCTTCTTCAGTCTGCGGATCACGCTTTCCTTGCCGTCCGGGCGCACGCCGGCGATCACTTCATCGACACCGGCTTCCCGGCCGATGGCGTCCGCGGTCACCGGATTGTCCCCGGTCAGCATGACGACGCGGAGACCCATGTTCTTCATCTGGCGGACTGCTTCCGCGCTGTCCGGCTTGATCGTATCCGCGACGCCGATCACACCGAGGATGCGGCCCTCTTCCGCGAAATACAGGCCCGTCTTTCCTTTTTCTGCGAGACCCTCTGCCTGTCCGAGAAGGCGTTCCGGGACCTCGGAAATCGTCCGGATCAGCTCCAGATTGCCGCCGGTCAGCGTCTTTCCGTCAAGCTTTGCCGTAAGACCGCTCCCCGGGAGGATCCGGAAGTCCTCCACGTCTTCTGCCTCGTACTCGTGTTCCTCAGCGTACCGGATGATCGCGCGGGACAGCGGATGCTCGCTCCGTTTTTCCAGTGTGTAGGCGAGGTGCAGGAGCTCTTCTTCGGAGACCCCTTCCGCCGGGATCACATCTGTCACGACCGGGTCCCCGCTCGTGATCGTCCCGGTCTTATCCAGCGCGACGACATCCGTTTTCCCGGTCTCTTCCAGCGAGACCGCCGTCTTGAACAGGATCCCGTTCTTCGCGCCGAGTCCGGAACCGACCATAATCGCGACCGGCGTCGCGAGGCCGAGTGCGCACGGGCAGCTGATCACGAGGACCGCGATCGCCCGCGACAGAGCGTATCCCGCCGTCTGACCGACCATCAGCCAGATCAGGAATGTGACGAGCGCGACGAGCATGACCGCCGGGACAAAAACGCCGGAGACGCGGTCCGCGATCCGGGCGATCGGCGCCTTTGTCGCCTGCGCGTCGCTCACCATGCGGATGATCTGCGACAGCGTCGTGTCTTCCCCGACCCGGGTCGCCGCGCAGCGGAGATAGCCGGAGCGGTTGATCGTTGCCGCGGACACTTCGTCGCCTTCTTTTTTGTCGACCGGGATGCTCTCTCCGGTGAGCGCGGATTCATCGACCGCGCTGATCCCTTCGAGGACCCTGCCGTCGACCGGGATGCTCTCTCCCGGCCGCACGACGAACACCGTGCCTTCCCGGACTTCCCGGATATCGACCGTTTTCTCTTCCCCGTTTTCGAGGATCGTCGCCGTCTTCGGCGCGAGACTCATCAGACCTTTCAGCGCGTTCGTTGTCTTCCCCTTGGAGATTGCTTCGAGGAGTTTCCCGACCGTGATCAGCGTCAGGATCATCGCCGCCGATTCAAAGTAGAACTGATGCGACAGCGCCTCGACACGCGCGCTGTTTCCGGCCGCATCCGCCGCGGTCATCGCGAACAGCACATACACGCTCCAGATCCACGACGCGCTCGCACCGAGCGCGACCAGTGTATCCATATTCGGCGCCCGGTGGACCAGCCCCCGGAACCCGCTGATAAAAAACTTCTGGTTGATCACCATGACGATGCTCGAAAGGAACAGCTCGAGCAGACCGATCCCGATCGGATTCCCCCGGAAGACTTCCGGGACCGGCCAGCCCCACATCATGCTCCCCATCGAGAAATACATCAGGACCAGAAGAACGATGACGGAGCTGATCAGCCGCTTCTTCAAAACCGGCGTCTCCCGGTCTTTCAGCGCTTCTTCCTGCTCCTCATACAGCGATCCTTCCTGCGATGCGGCCTTCTCCTGTTTTCCCATCGGCGAGGCACCGTAGCCGGCATCTTCCACTGCCCGGATGATATCCTGCTCCGACGCGCTTCCTTCTACTCCCATCGAATTCGTCAGGAGGCTCACCGTACAGGAATCGACCCCCGGGACCTGTGACACCGCTTTCTCCACGTGTGCCTGACAGGCCGCACAACTCATTCCTGTTACCTGATATTTTTTCATAGACAAAAAGTTCCTCCCTTTTCCCCTGTATATGATCTCTTCATGCGCTACCGCATGAGTTTCCGGATCGTATCGATCAGCTCGTCCACCGTTTCCTCTTTTCCGTCCTGGATGTCCTGAACGACGCACGTCCGGATGTGATTCGCGAGCAGGACTCGGTTGAAGCTGTCGAGCGCGGAACTCGCCGCCGCGCTCTGGACGAGGATATCCGGGCAGTAGCAGTCGTTCTCGACCATGCGCTTGAGACCGCGGATCTGGCCTTCGATCCGGGACAGACGGTTGATCAGATCTTTATATTCCTTTTCCGAACGAACTTTTTTCCGTTCGGCGTCAGAATCCGATTCCTTCGAGCAGCACGATGCCGCTTCCTTCGATACTCTTTTTTCTTCCATCTGTGTCCTCCTTTTCCGTTCCATCTGTTCTGAGTATACCCCTAAGGGGTATGCATCAAACACTCCTTTCTCTATTTTTCGTACGACGAAAAACAAAATGTTTCTCCCGGGAAATGCCCGGCAACTCCCTATACACAAATGAAAATTTTTGTTAGAATATGAGAGATGAAATCAGAAAGAGGTATTACATGAACGCAGACTGGAATTTGATCAAACTGAGACACCAGGTCCTGTACGAAGTCGCGAAGCTCGCGTTTGAAGGGACGCTGGATGAAAAAGCGGAATTCATCCCTGAAAAAATCATCCCGGGAACGATCCCGACGTATCGATGCTGTGTCTATAAAGAACGGGAAATCGTCCGTCAGCGTGTCCGTCTGAGCCTCGGCAAAGCGCCGGGCCCGGAGGACGACGGCAATCTGATCCAGGTCATCGCACCGGCGTGCGCGGACTGTCCGATCT
The DNA here is from genome assembly GCA_050946555.1 of Anaerovoracaceae bacterium. Classification (GTDB taxonomy): domain Bacteria; phylum Bacillota; class Clostridia; order Peptostreptococcales; family Anaerovoracaceae; genus Aminicella. Next base: position 381,522 of record JBMNVA010000001.1, read on the forward strand.
CCAGCTATCTGGTCACGGAAAACTGCCAGAACTGCGTCGGAAAAGCCTGCATCAACAGCTGCCGCTTCGGTGCGATCACCCCGGGCAAGGATCGTTCGGAGATCGACCGTACGAAATGCAAGGAATGCGGCCAGTGCGCGAAGGCCTGTCCATACAACGCGATCGTCCATCTCCAGCGCCCGTGCAAATCGACCTGCCCGGTCGACGCGCTGACGTATGAAGAGGACGGACTCGCGATCATCAATAAGAAAAAATGTATCCAGTGCGGGATCTGCATCCACAGCTGCCCGTTCGGCGCGATCGGGGTCCGAAACGCGATCGTTCCGGTCATTGAAGCGCTGAAATCCGACCGTCCGGTGTACGCAATGATCGCACCGGCGACAGAGGGTCAATACGGAAAGGAGATCAATCTCGCCAGCTGGAAGAACGCCGCGAAGGCGCTCGGTTTCGTCGATCTCTATGAAGTCGGCCTCGGTGCCGATCTGACCACGGCCGCGGAAGCAGAGGAATGGTACGAAGCCTATCAGAGGGGCGAAAAACGCTGCACCTCCTGCTGCCCGGCATTTGTCAATATGATCCGCCGCCACTTCCCGGAGATCCAGGACATGGTCTCCACAGCGGTCAGCCCGATGTGCCAGCTGTCCCGTCTGATCAAGCACGAACACCCGGACGCGGTCACCGTCTTCATCGGACCGTGCATCGCCAAGAAGTCCGAGGTCGAGGACCAGCAGCTCGAAGGAAACGTCGACTACGCACTGATCTACAGCGAATTCGAAGCGATCATGCGGGCAAAAGAGATCAAGTTCGAGCCGTCGGACGAGAAGCTCCAGGAAGCGAGCACGTTCGGAAAACGCTACGCGAACGCGGGCGGCGTCGCGGACTCCTGCATCGAATACCTGAAAGAGCAGGGACACGACGAAGACTTCTCCGTCCTGAAGGTCAGCGGTGCGAGGGAACTCAAGAAGACGCTCGGAAAGATCCGTAAAAACGGCATGGAAGAAGCATTCATGGAAGGCATGAGCTGCGAAGGCGGATGCTTCTACGGTCCGAGCAGCCGTGATTCCAGCCCGAAGGCGGCGAGGACCCGCGAGACTCTGATCCAGAGCGCGGACGACCGTACGATCCACGAAAACCTGGAAGGCTACGACCTGAGCTACGAGATGCATGACACCACCCGCGAGAAGGAAAAAGAAGGCGCGGAATCGTAGCAGAGCGTCCTTTTGTCAAAAAAAATATAAGCGCTTTGGGAAGGATCCGGATCCTCCCGGAGCGCTTTTTTCTATGAGCGGCCGGGCCCCGTGTGCTTTTTCAGGGGTATCCGCGCAGGCCCCTGCATCGAACGGATCCCGCATCTCACGGTCTGTCAGATCACTGTGAGAAAAATGACGATCAGCAGAACGACCGCGATTCCGACTCCGGCGATGATTTTCAGACGTTTCTTCCCTTCCTCAGAGATCTCCCCCTCCACTTCAGAAGAGGGCGCTTCCGCTTTTTCCGCAGTCGCCTGTTCCGGGGCAGCTTCCTGAGGATCCGTACGCGGGCCCGCATCAGAGACCGGGCCTGTATCGGAGCCCAAGCCCGCATCAGAGCTCAAGCCCGCATCAGAGACCGGGCCTATTTCGGAGGCAGAGTCCTCACCAGTATCGAAGCCTGCACCGGAGCACGATCCTGCACCAAAGGCAGTGTCCGCACCGGTACTGAAGCCTGCACCGGATCCAAAATCCGTACTGAAATCGAAATCCGAACCGCTGGTGAAACCCGCTCCGGCTCCGAAGCCGGCGGCAGAACCAAAGCGGGCGGCAGAACCGAAGCCTGCACCGAAGTCGAAATCCGTCCCGGGCCCTGCGCCAAACCCGCTTGTCGGTCCGAAGTCGAAATCCGTCCCGGGCCCTGCGCCGAACCCGCTCGTCGGTCCGAAGTCAAAGTCCGGACCGCTCCAGTCGGTCTCGTCCGGATCATCGCATTCTTCGTCCTCGTCCTCATCCTTATCCCGAAACGGATCTTTCCCGTTCAGGATATCGTTCCCGTACGAATCCATGAACTGGCCGAGATCACTTGCCCGCTCCAGCGGATCCAGATCGCCGTCGTGATCAAAATCAAACCCGTAGCCGAAAAACCCGGGATCCTTCTCATCGAACATTTTCTTCGTCCTTTCTCTGAAATCTCAATAAATCACAATCGTTACGGCTCGATCATCAGGAACGCACCGAGATTCCCTCTCTTTCCGTGCGACGCCCGGTGCGAATGGAGAAGCTCCGGATTGCAGCAGGTACAGATGTCCGTGACCTGGATGTTCTCCTCCGGGACGCCCGCATCCAGAAGCACCCTCCGGTTCGCCGCCCTGAGGTCGAGCTGGAATTTCCCGTTCTGCTTCTCATCCATCAGTTCGCTGCTGTGCCCGGGGAACTCCTCCCGGAATGCCTCAGCGACCTCTCCTCCGACCTCATAGCACTTCCGGCAGATCGACGGTCCGACCGCACAGATAAGATCCTCCGGCTTCGTTCCGAACGCTTCACCCATGTGCCGGATCGTGACGGCTCCCATCCGGTGAACGGTCCCCCGCCATCCGGAGTGGCTGAGGCCGATCGCCCGGTGCACGGGATCGACAAAAAACAACGGGACGCAGTCGGCGTAATACACGCTCAGGCAGAGCCCCGGCGTGTCCGTGATCAGTCCGTCGACGTCATGATAGGACAGCTCCCGGGTCACACCGATCCCCGCATCCTGTTCCGTCACATGCCGGACGTTCACCGTGTGCGTCTGGTGCGTCGAAACGATGCGCTCCGGCCGGGTCCCCATCACATCTGCTGCTCTGCGGAAATTCTCCATCACCGCATCCTTTTGGTCGCCGAGATCCGTACTGAAATTCACCGTCGCAAACTGTCCGGTGCTGACACCGCCCGCCCGGGTCGTCATGATATGGCGGATACCCTGGATCGCGTCGATCGACGGAAATGTCAGGACCGGGAATGCCGTTCCTTCCCGCGTCTTCCGGACACTTGCCCGGAGCACGTCGCGATTTCCCTCGCGCCGGAAGTCAAGAGCTTTTTCACTCATCCGACGTTCTCCTTTCCTTCCTTGAAACGCAGGATCATTTCGTTCGTCAGTGAAACATCGTCCGGCGTATCCGGTACCTCGTCCCGCGGACACCAGATTCCTTCCTTCAGTTCGTCCCGCTGGAGACGGATCGTCGGATCACCGTCCAGATCACAGTAGAACCCGGCGAGAAGATCGTCCACGATCCCCCACGGCTGCGACTTGTAATAACGGATGTTTTTCACCCGGATCCCGGTCTCCTCCATCACTTCCCGGCGGACCGTCTCTTCCAGCGTTTCGCCGATCTCCGTGAAACCGGCGATGAGCGCGTGATTTTGATACCCGCCGGAATTCAGATAGCGTGTGAGCAGGATGCGGTCGCCGTTCAGAACGCCGACGATGACCGCCGGAACGATCCGCGGATAGATGATTTTGCCGCAGTCCGGGCAGTGGATCTCCCGCGCCCCGTGGTACACTTCCATCCTCGCGCCGCATGTCCCGCAGTAACGGTTCCCGCGGTACCAGTTGTTCAGCTGATACGCCGTCACCGCGGCGAACACCTGATGCTTCGGCCCCTCCGCCTTGAAGCGGTACCATTTTACATTTCGATATTCGAACCCTTCCGGAATCCGGACTTCGTCGTCCAGTGCCAGAAAGTACGGGTGATCGTCAATGGAAAAAAGATAGATCGTTTCGATCCCCTGACCGAGCATCGACAGCGTCGGGAACGGCTCGCTGCCGCGCTCCTTTCGTACAAGGATGTTTTTGCCGCTGAAGTGGATCACGCGGTCTTCCGGCTCCGGGCTTTCACAGCGGAACTCATTATGAAAGCGGTGCGGGGCAATGTCCTGTATCATCCGGCTCTCTCCTTCCTATCTACTGAAGCCTCTGATTCAGCTTCGACAGTACGTCTTTCACATCCAGTCCGTGGACGCGGCAGGCCTGAGCGACGCTCTCTGACTGCGCGGCGAAGCAGCCCGCGCATGGCATCCCGCATTCCGCCAGGACATCCGCTGCCTCCGGATACTGACGGATCAGCTCGGAGACCAGCATGTCGCCTGACACCGGACCGGCGCTGACCGCTTCCTTCCAGAGTTCAAACGCTTCATTGATCTCTGTGTCCTCTCCGCAGAGGAATCGCACTTCATCCTCTGCCGGGAGCGTCTCCGCTAAGTCGAACGTCTCGGCAAAGAGGTCGGTCAGACTTCCCGAAAAGAACGCCGGGACCGACGGACCGATCCGGACGCCCCGGATGCCGAGCGAAAACAGCGCGAGCAGGCACGCGATGTCCTGTGAATCAAACCAGGAAAGCTCAAAACGGACCGGAAGGTCGTTCACGGACTCCTTCCCCATGAGCTTCGAGAGACGCATCAAAAATAACAGGATCGAATACCAGTCGCTCCCGCATCCGCAGTCGATCAGGCGCGGAAGGCCCGCGATCTGACCGAAGTTCTGCTTGTTCAGGCGGTATTTGATCTCGCCCGCCGTCAGGATCAGGGTGTCTTCCGGAAGCGCCAGCGCGAACCCGGTGTACCAGAAGCGCGATTCGTCCGTGCCCTCTCCTCCTAAGATCACGACGATCTTTTTGATCTCGCCGGATTCGATCGCGGCGGCGACGGAAGGAGCGATGCGGAACAGCTCCTCATGGCCGAACCCCGTGAGCAGCTTCCCGTGCTCCATCTCCTCCGGGGGATCCAGCGAAAGCGCTTTTTCGATCACCGGCGAAAAATCTTTTTCCCCGTCCTCATCTTCTTCGATATACGGGACATCCGGATAGCGGGTGATCCCCGTCGTGAAGACGCGGTCCTTGAGGGACTCATCCGGCTCCAGCATACGGGATCCGGTGAGGAGCACTGCGCCGCCGAACCGGAGGAACTCTCCCTGCTGATAGTTCCAGGCGTTCCCGTAATTCCCCGCGAGCTGATCATAGCCGCGGAGCAGCGGATAGGCGTGCGCGGCAAGAAGATCCCCCGCGGTATAGACATCGACATCTTTTCCCATGGTCTGCTCGAGGATCCGCTCGAGATCACGGAAGTCGTTCCCCGCGACAAGGATGGCCGGACGGTCCCCGGTCCCGACGTCGACCGGTGTGAGCTCCGGATCCTGGTACGCGAACCGCTTCGCGTCATCCAGGAACGCGGCGGCATCCATCACGACGCGGCCGGTCCTGACGGAAAGCTCCAGAAGGTCTTCGGCGCTTTTTGCATCGTCGATGAGCATCGCGAGTGACCGCTGCAGGAATTCATCGATCTCATCATTTTCCTCGCCGAGCGAGCGGCTGAGGCACACGAGTTCCGCGATCCCGCGGAGCCCGGACAGGATCAGCTGACGCAGGCTGGAGCGGTCCGGATCCTTCGGATCCATGACGCGGACTTCCTTCCCCTGTGCTTTTTCCATAAAGACGGCCGGGTCATCGTCCCAGCGCGCCGCTTCCGGCAACATGCCGACTGAATCGAGACGGCGCATCAGACGGCGCTTCTCTTCCAGAGTCTTGCGGATCCGGTCGACCAGCGGCGCCGCATCATACCAGCAGTACGCCGTCGTCAACGCGAGATTCTCCTCGATCAGACGACCGGACTCCGGTTCCGGCACGGTCCCCTGATCCCGGAGCGCGGTCACGACCGAAGCGAGTCCTTTTGTCACATAAATGAGCAGATCCTGAAGATCCGCAGCGCCCGCGCTCTTTCCGCAGATGCCGCTGAGCACGCAGCCGGCGCGGTTCGACGCATCCTGACACTGATAACAGAACATCGTGCTTTCCAGTGCATTTTCCATAGCATTCCCTTAACGCCGGGACGTTCCCGGCCCTTTCTTTCCTTGGATTTCGGTCCGGCTCCCGCGTCTGACCGGGCGCAGCGCCGAACAAGTGTATTCTAACATATTTCCACCGCGGTTTCTTGACAGAATAAAAAAAGGTGCTATAATTTGAAAATGATTTTCAAATTTAGGAGCGGCTGTGCCGGACGGCGAACTTGACCGCCCAAGGGGAAAAAGGAGCAAAGGATGCAGGAGAAGAGCGAATATAAAACAAGGCAGCGAAGTGAGATCCGCGCCTATCTGGAGTCCCGCCAGGGGAGCCACGTCACCGCGGCCGAGATCAAATCCCACTTTGAATCCCTCGGAATCCCGATCGGGCTGACCACGATCTACCGGACGCTGGACCATCTCGTCCGCTCCGGCGAAGTGCGCCGCTTCACCATCGAAGGGACGCCGGCCGCCTGCTACGGGTACATCGGAAAGGAGACGGAAGTCCCGGGAGAATATCATCTGAAATGCGAAGAATGCGGCCGCCTCATCCACGTCCGCTGCGACCAGATCGAAGAACTCACCGAGCACATGCTGGAGGGCCACCATTTTCATCTGGATCCGCTCCAGACCGTCTTTTACGGGACCTGTGAAGAATGCATGGCAAAAAAAGCAAAGAAAAAGAAGGAGGACGGTCGATGACGCGGCGCCGGATCGCCGCGCTGCTCTTCTCTGCCTTCCTCCTTGCGCTCCTGGTTTCCTGCTCCTCCGGGAGCGTCGATCATCCGGACAGCACCGGCGCAGGGACGAAAGAAACGGATTCCGGCCGTCTGAAGATCGTCACGACGATCTTCCCCCAGTATGATTTTGCCCGCCAGATCGCAGGCGGGAACGCCGATGTCGTGATGCTGCTGAAACCCGGCGAGGAAGCCCACTCGTTCGAACCGACGCCGCAGGATATCCGGCGCATCCAGAACGCCGATCTGTTCATCTACGTCGGCGGGGAAAACGATGTCTGGGTCCGACGGGTCCTGAACGCCCTGGATCACAAGCCGGATACGATCAAACTGATCGATACCGTCTCCGTTAAAACAGAAAAAAACCTCGAAGGGATGCAGGAAACGCCCGGCGAGACCGGTGGTGCGGAAGCAGACGAACACGTCTGGACTTCGCCGAAGAACGCGATCCGGATCACCCGGGCGATCTCTCGGAAAATGCAGGAGAAAGATCCGGAGCATGCCGAAAGCTACCGGAAGAACACCCGGCGATACATCCGAAAGCTCCGGGCGCTCGATGAAAGATTCCGCCGGATCGTCCGGACGTCCAAACGGAAAACGCTCCTGTTCGGAGACCGCTTCCCGTTCCGGTATTTTGCCGACGAGTACGGTCTGACCTGCTATGCCGCCTACCCCGGCTGCTCGGAAAACGCGGAGGTGAGCGCGAAAACGCTGACGTTCCTGAGCGATAAAATCAAGGAAGAACACCTTCCTTACGTGCTGAAGATCGAGCTGTCGAGCGACAACATCCAGCGCGCGCTCTGCGAAGCGACCGGCGCGAAACCGCTGACGTTCTACTCCTGCCACAATGTCACGGCAGATCAGCTGAAAGCCGGCGAGACATACCTCTCCCTGATGGAAAAAAACGCGAAAACGCTGAAGAAGGCACTGAACTGACTGACACGAAAGGAATGACACGACTATGCATCTTATCACCTGCGAACATCTTTCGTTTGAATATGAAGGAAAGTCCGTGATCGATGACCTGAGCTTCACGGTCGAGGATCAGGACTATCTCGTGATCGCCGGAGAGAACGGCGCCGGAAAAAGCACCCTCGTCAAGGGTCTGCTCGACCTGAAGAAACCGTCCGGCGGCCGGATCGTGTTCGATCCGTCGCTCCGTCCGAAGGACATCGGGTATCTGCCGCAGCAGACCCCGGTCCAGAAGGACTTCCCGGCTTCCGTCGGCGAAGTCGTCCAGTCCGGCTGTCTGAACCACCTCGGCTGGAAACCGTTCTACACGCTCCGCGAAAAGACGATCGCCTATGAAAACATGGAGAAACTCGGGATCACCCAGCTGAAGAACCGCTGCTACCGCGACCTCTCCGGCGGACAGCAGCAGCGCGTCCTGCTCGCGCGGGCACTGTGCGCCGCACGCCGGATCATCCTGCTCGATGAACCGGCCGCCGGACTGGATCCCATCGTGACCCGGGATCTCTACCGTCTGATCGAAAACATCAATGAGAAACTCGATATCACCGTGATCATGGTCTCGCACGACATCCGTTCCGTCCTGAAATACGCGAAGCATGTCCTTCACATCAGCCGTGACGGGCTGTTTTTCGGAACGACGGAGGAATATGAAGAAAGCGCGATCGGACGCGCGTTCACGGGAGGTGCCAGCCATGCTTGACCTGATCCGTGAAATGTTCCAGTATCCGTTTATGGTGCGGGCATTCCTCGTCGGTACGATCATCGCGCTCTGCTCGGCTCTCCTCGGCGTCAGCCTGGTGCTCAAGCGCTACTCCATGATCGGCGACGGGCTGTCGCACGTCGGGTTCGGGGCGCTTGCCCTGGCCACCGCTTTGAACGCCGCGCCGCTGGCGGTCGCGATCCCGATCGTCGTCGCCTCGGCGTTCCTTCTGCTCAGCATCAACCGGACCAGTATCCACGGGGACGCCGCGACCGCGCTGATCTCGACCGGCGCGATGGCGATCGGCGTCATGATCATCTCCATGAGTACGGGGATGAACGTCGATGTGTACAATTACCTGTTCGGCAGCATCCTGAGCATGTCGGCCGCAGATCTCCGGCTGAGTCTCGTTTTGTCCGCGTTCGTACTGGTGCTCTTCGTGCTGTTCTACAACCGCATCTTCGCCGTGACCTTCGATGAGAACTTCGCCCGCGCGACCGGAACGCGCGCCGATCTCTACAACATGCTGATCGCGCTGCTCACAGCGCTCGTCATCGTCCTCGGCATGCGCATGATGGGAGCGCTTCTGATCTCCAGCCTGATCGTATTCCCGTCGATCTCCGCGATGCGCGTCTGCACGAGATTCCGGACCGTCATTCTGAACTCTGCCGTCATCTCCGTCATCTGTCTCTGGATCGGGATGACGTTCTCCTATCTCTTCGCGACGCCGACGGGAGCGAGCATCGTGATCTGCAATATCGTCTGCTTTTTCCTGTACTTCCTGATCGGGAAACTGCTGAAAAAGTCCTGACAAAAAACGAGGATCCCTGGGGGAAAAGCAGCACCTGTACTGCTCTTCTCTCAGGGATCCGTTTCATCCTCTTGTTACCGAATCAGCTGGTTACGCTTCCTCGATAGCGCTCGTCGGACATGCTTCTTTCGCTTCTGCAGCAGCTTCGTCATCTGTATCGACGTTCTTTGCTTCCGCCAGTCCGTCATCATTCATGAAGAAAACGTCCGGGCATGTTGCTTCGCAAACACCACATCCGATGCAGGCATCATTCACTTTGTATTTCATTTCTGTTCTCCCTTCCAGCACCATCCGTGCTAAATAAAATTCTCGCGGCTACGCTGCGATAAAAATATACAACGTTTCGTCAGTCGTTAGCAACATCTGACTCTTCGTCAGACCAACGGACATTCCCCGTTCGCTTCCCCGCTGATCCGCCGGGCCGGCTCCTTCACGAAGACCTCAGATGAGATTCCGATCTATACGGTGATCCCTCATCGTCTCTCCGGAACTTCCCGCTTCCGCTTCAAAAACGATACCGCTGTCCTCACTTACCGTTTGGCAGTATTTACTGACTCTGTTGCAAACATCAAGAATATAACACATCTCCTAAAGTGAATCAAGAGATTTATCAGAAAATCATCGGAAGAGATGAAGCCTCAAAATCGTCGGAAAATTCAATTATTCGACGTCCTTCGAAGTCTTCTTTTTCCGCTCTGCTTTGCTCAGAAAACGATCCTCCTGCACGACAAAACGTTCATGCGTTCCCTGCCCGATGAGGCCGGCATCATCATACGCTTCCACCCGGAAGATCAGTTTTCTTCCCTCGATCCCGATGAGTTCCGACTGGCACCGCACCTTCATCCCGAGCGGCGTCGCCGACACGTGATCGATCGAAAGCCGGATGCCGACCGTGCCTTCTCCCTCTTCGAGTTCCGGCTGAACACTCTGCAGTGCGGTCTTTTCCATCAGCTGCGCCATCGCCGGCGTCGCAAACACGTCCAGGGTGCCGCTCCCCATCGTTTTTGCAGAATTCGAGCGGTCCACCAGGACAACACCTTCTCCTTTTATCCCGACTTTTAACATTATGATTTCCTTTCCGTATTGATTCGATACACATAGTCACGGGCGAGCACATCCATCAGCGGCTTTTCCTCCTGATAGAACGTGACGATCTCCGATCCTGTTTCTTTGTCCTGCTGGAATTCCACCGAATCGCTGATGATCCGGATCTCGTCTTCGCTCACCGCGATGAACTCATGATATTCTTCCATCAAGTGGAGCTTCGCGTCCTCCGCATGGATATAGAAGTGATCCACGAGTTCACAGCAGGAGATCTCCGGGATCGTAAGAAGCATCGCCTGCGTCTCTCCCTCTTCATCCGGGAGCACCTTGAAGGAAACGCGGCAGCGTTCGTGCTTCAGGATCTTCAGTGTCACCTGGATCCGAAATCCGTTCTGGAAGCATCCGATCAGATAGTTTGGGGCCGGAGAGCGAAACGTCTTCGGAGGATCCTTCGGGAGATGGAGCGTGGTGAACGACTCCGTCAGCACACCGTGGATCATTTCCTGGAGTTTGTAATCCCCTTCCCGGTCTTCTTCCTGACGGCGCAGCCAGATCGCGTACTCTGCTTCGAGGAAATAGCCGTGCGCCGCGAGGAGGATCGCATACTGGACGGTCGGATCGCCTTCTTTCATCTCGTCACTCGCCGCGACAGACAAAAGCCCCATCCGCATCGCGACTTCCGCGAACCGCGAACTGACATTCCCGAAGCAGAACTGGTACTTCTGCTCATCATAGAGCCGAACGAGGATGGACGCTGCCGCCGAACGATTCTGCGGAGCGTAGTTCCCGAACAGATACATATCCGCAAGCATATACTGCGATTCTGTCACACCGCAGGCCGCACCGATCGAGTAATACAGGAACGCCTTTTCATATTCCGGGTTCCTGTGGTTGCAGAGGCCGTAATAATAGATATCGCCAAGCGCGTGTGCTGCCTGCTCGTCTTCCTGTTCTTCCAGCAGTTTCGTAAAGTCCTCCCTCGCCTGGTTCCAGTCGTTCTCGAATACCGAATTCCCACCGGCCGTGCTCCGCGCCCGGATCTCCAGTGCATAGGGGTCACCGGCCGCCGCCAGATCATCGGTGAAACGGCGGAACAGTTTCCGCTCTGCTTCTTTCATTGAATGGAACCGGACCGGATCTTCCCACGTCTCAAACAGGAAGTCTTCTTTCCGGGCATTCGTATATTTTCTTTTTTCCAGCGGGAGTCCCTGATTCGCCAGAGTGTAGACACCGGTATTCACAAGATCATCCAGGTCGACCCAGTCCGCGACCGGATCGTCTTCGAATTCACCATGATACTCCTCTTCCGGATCGCTCTCCAGAACCTCAAGAAGCTGGGACAGGATCAGGCGTACCGCGTCTATCTCGGTCTCCGGAAGAGGCGGATCATCATGGAACTCCCAATAGGTGACCGGCTTGCCTTCCGGCAGGATCTCCGCGGTGACATTCCTGAGGTACTCCCCGTATTTCTCGCGGAATTCGCGGATCGTCATGTTTGTCGCCTTCACATGGCGGCACATATTCATCAGTTCCTTCAGAATCATAGGCTGTCCTTCCGATTCTACATTAATCTGACACCTAACTAAAACTCATTATAAACGAATCCGCTTCCAAAAACAATTAAATATCAGTATTTCTGAATTCACAGACCAGTAGTATCGCGGCCGGATCCCCGGCGTTTCTCTGCTGCAGCCACCGGAAATGTCACAGACACAGCGGGAGCCAGCGGAATATCATCAGCGGACAAAAGGCGGGACGCTCTGCCCGTGCGCCCTCCCGGCAATTTCCTATTAACAAAATATCCGGATTATTGTAAAATAAAATACATCCGTTTTACTTGAAAAATCTGAAGGAGGCTTCCATTGAAAGCAACACAAGCCCTGAAAAGCATTGCACACAAATACAACTCGACCAGCCTGATCGTCCGGATCCTGATCGGCCTGATCATCGGCTCGATCTGCGGCGTATTCCTGAAATCCTGGACCCCGCTCGGACTGTTCGGAGACGTGTTCGTCGGCGCACTCAAGGCGATCGCCCCGGTCCTCGTCTTCGTCCTCGTCATCAGCGCGCTGGCGCAGAAGAGCAGCAAGCTCGACCGGCGTTTCGGCATGGTCATTTTTCTCTATATGCTCAGTACCTTCCTCGCGGCATTCGTCGCGAACATCGGAGATTTTCTTTTCCCGCAGACCGTCGTTTTCCCGAAAAAAGCGACCGCGGAATCGGTCCCGCAGGGGATCGGCGAAGTCATGAAAAATCTTCTGACGAACATCGTCGACAACCCGATCAAGGCGATCACGGAAGCGAATTACATCTGCATCCTGTTCTGGGCGGTCGTGATCGGACTTGCGTTCAAAGTCGTCTCCTCAGAAGCGGCATCTAAATTCCTGAAAGACACGGCAGACGCCATAACCATCGTCGTCCGCTGGATCATCAACTTCGCTCCGTTCGGCATCTTCGGCATTACGTATACGAATGTTTCAACGAACGGCCTCGGCATTTTCAAGGATTACGGTTCTCTCATCCTGCTGCTTGTGGGCTGCATGCTCACTGTCGCACTCGTTGTCGATCCGCTGATCTCATCCATCGTCCTCCGGAGGAATTCCTATCCGCTCGTCTGGCGCTGCCTGAAAGAGAGCGGCCTCACCGCGTTCTTCACAAGGAGCTCCGCCGCGAACATCCCGGTCAATCTGTCGCTCTGTGAACGCCTCGGGTTAGACGAAGACATGTACTCCGTCTCGATCCCGCTCGGCGCGACGATCAACATGGACGGTGCCGCGATCACGATCTCGATCATGACGCTGACCGCCGCGAACACGCTTGGCATCCAGGTCGATTTCGCGACCTCCCTCATCCTCTGCGTCCTTTCCGCACTCGGAGCCTGCGGGGCGTCGGGCGTCGCCGGCGGCTCCCTGATGCTCATCCCGATGGCGTGCTCGCTGTTCGGCATCAGCAACGACACCGCGATGCAGATGGTCGCGATCGGCTTCATCGTCGGCGTCGTACAGGACAGCCTGGAGACCGCGCTGAACTCATCCGGCGATGTCATGTTCGCCGCGACCGCGGAGTACCACCAGTGGATCAAGGAAGGAAAAGATCTTCCGTATTTCCTCGGCGGCACCCGGAAGCTGGACGTTTAAAAGGTCTCCGATGTCTGTCATAACGTCTTGACAAAAGAAGACCTGTCCGCTTAAAGTAATAAAGTAAGTTTTTTCCCAAAAATAAAAAAAAACAGAGGTAATCCATTATGTATATTGTCTGTCTCGATATGGAAGGTGTGCTCGTTCCGGAGATCTGGATCGCGTTCGCGGAGGAGACCGGGATCCCGGAGCTCCGAAGGACGACGCGCGATGAGCCGAACTACGAAAAGCTCATGAAGTACCGCATCGATATCCTGAAGGAACACAACATGGGCCTGAAGGAGATCCAGGAAGTCATCTCCCGGATCGATCCGATGGAAGGGGCAAAAGAATTCCTGGACAAGCTCCGCGAGTTCACGCAGGTCATCATCCTGAGCGATACGTTCGTCGAGTTCGCGATGCCGCTGATGAAGAAGCTCGGCTATCCGACGCTGTTCTGCAATTCACTGGACGTTTCCCCGGACGGTGAGATCACGGGGATCCGGATGCGCTGCAGGGATTCGAAGCTGACGACGGTCCGCGGACTGCAGAGCATCGGCTTCGACACGATCGCCGTCGGCGACAGCTATAACGACCTTGACATGATCACAGCCAGCAGGGCAGGCTTCCTGTTCCGGAGCACCGAATCGATCATCCAGGAATATCCACAGCTTCAGGCGTTCACAGAGTATGACGATCTGTATCAGGCGATCGCCGACGCGGAGAAATGAAATCGATCATCCGGAAGAGCACATACCGGGCGATCTACCGGCTGCTCGACCGCGTCTCCCCGGTCCCGTATGACTGCGGGATCCTGTGCGGGAGCGCCTGCTGCATCCCGGAAGACGGAGCATCGGACAGCGACGACTTTGACATGGGGATCTATCTTCTCCCCGGAGAAGAGAAAGTGCACGACAAAAAGGATCCCTGGCTGATCTGGACGAAAGAGCGTGCCGAAGACTATGAATTCCCGGATTCCTGGCGCGGACCGGTGTACTTTGTCCGCTGCCGCAGTGCCGCAGACTGCCGGCGCCCGCTCCGCCCGATCCAGTGCCGGACATTTCCGGCGCTCCCGCATCTGACGGAGGACGGGCGCCTTTACCTGATCAAAAACGATCTGGAGCTTCCCTACTCGTGCCCCCTTCTGGAAGGCGGCACGGAACTGCTCGATCCCCGTTTTCTTCGGGCGACGTGGACATGCTGGAAGCATCTCATCCGGGATCCCCTGATCCGGGATCTCGTCCGGATGGATTCCGAAGGACGGACCGAACTCCGGATCCTGTATCCTGCCGGGCAGGATGAAATCGAATAGCAGAAGGAGTTCTTTCTCCCGGTTCATGGCCGGGAGAAAGAACTCCTTCTTCGTTTTCGTTCAGAGGATCTCGGCCTGATCGAGGAACTTCTCCGTGAACTCGTCCGTTCCGTCCCCGAACTCTTCAATATAATCCTGGACAAATTCGATGAACGCCCGGACCACTTCCGTCATCAGTCGGCCCTTTCTCCAGACGAGCACATATTCGGCGATCTTCGGCGGATCGATGATCACCCGGGAAATGACACCGGGCTCCGTGGTCTCCTTCGTCTGCGGAAAGATCGCGAGACCGACGTTTTGTTTCGTGAGGGCGATCGTGTCGACGTAATTCGACATCGTACAGAAAATATTCGGCGTCTCATCGATCTCCTCAAACCAGACCCGGATCGCCTCAATGCGGGACTCTCTCCTCGGTACGATCAGAGGCTGCCCCGCGAGCTCACGGAGCGGGATCCCGTCCCCCTCCCGGGACGCCAGCGGGTGATCCTCCGAAAGAAAGACGACCCACGGCTCCTTCGCGGCGGAGATCCCTTCCAGATATTCCGAGTTATACGGCATCGCAATGATCCCGAGATCGCAGAGGCCCCGGTTGATCCGATCGATGACATCATCACTGCTCCCGTTCCAGAGTTCAAAATCCACGCGCGGGAACTCCTCCCGGAACCCCGCGATCCACGCGGACGCCAGGAACGGCGCCTTGCCTTCGACCATGCCGAGGCTGACGGAACCGCTCAGCTGGTTGTGCATCGTCGCCATCTCCGCCCGCGTTTTGTCCGCCAATTCGAGGATCTGGTTCGCCCGCTGAAGGAGCAGGCGTCCTTCTTCTGTCAGCTTCAACTTGCGCTTTCCCCGGATGAGGAGCTGAACGCCGAGGTCGTCCTCCAGCCCCTTGATCTGGCTGCTGAGCGGCGGCTGGCTCATGTTCAGCTTTTCGGCCGCTCGCGTGAAGCTCAGTTCCTCCGCCACCGTTTTGAAATATGTCAAATTCTTAAAATCCATAACGCACCTCTCAGCATAAATTATATATAATTTGTATAGAGAATTCAATGAAATATATATTTTAAATTGTAACAATTTTGTGTAAGATATTATTAGAAGGTAAAAAGAGAAACTTCAGAAACGGCAGAACTGCCATCTCCTTCCTGTTGATCTTTTTACTACATCGAACCATTATAATTCCCTACTTCAGCCCGGCGTCCCGAGAAGCGCCGGGCCGATTTTTTCTTCCGTGACAGAACGCGCTCCCCATGATATAATGAAGCACTAATACGTTGGCGGCCCTGTGTCCGCCGGAATACTGCAGACAGAGTTAAACAGAAAGCGAGGCTGATATGAGTAATTACATGATCAATGCCGGTGATGCCGTCGCCGTCCTCGTTGATTTTCAGACGAAAATGGCGCCTGCCGTACATGACTACGAGAACCTGGAAAAGAAAACGGCGCAGCTCATCCGCGGGCTCCGGATCCTCGGGATCCCGTTCCTTGTCACCCAGCATTACACGAAGGGCCTTGGCGAAACGACGCCGGCCATCGCCGAAGCGCTCGGTGATTTTGAACCGATCGAGAAGATCACATTCAGCTGCATGAATAATGAAACGTTTGTTCAGAAACTGAAAGAAACCGGGAAGAAGTCGGTCATCCTGATCGGCATCGAAACGCACGCGTGCATCCAGCAGACGGCACTGATGATGAAGGAACAGGGATACCGTGTGTTCCTCCCGGTCGACACCACGGAAAGCCGGTTCACGATCGACCGCGACGTCGCCCTGAAGCGCCTGCTCCGTGAGGGCATCACTCTGACGACCTCAGAGTCGGTCTACTTCGAGCTGATGCAGTCCGCGAAGCATCCGCATTTCAAGGAGATCTCCAACATCCTGAAAGAAAAGGCAGAGTAGCCTTTTGGTATACCAAAACTTTTTCAAAAAAATTCTTTGACTTTTTTTGAAATCAGGTGCTAAAATACTTTCAGCAAGAAAGTTGTGTAGCGAAAGCGTAAGTCCAAACCAGACTTACGCGATTTTTTTTGGAATAAGATCGATTAAGAAAGAGGGGGTATTATTATGAACAGAAAGAAAATCGGACCGGGTGTAACAAGTGCGATCCTGTCGTTGTCACTTCTTACGGTCATGGCAGGTGCCGCTGTTGCACCGGCACTGAACACGATCCAGGAGTACTTCAGCGGGACGAATTCGATGCTCGTGCAGATGATCATCAGCATCCCGGCACTCTTTATTGTTATCACGAGCCTGGTCTTCCCGGCTCTCTGCCGGAAATTCGGCGCCCGGACACTGCTTCTCGCGGGGCTTCTCCTTTATACCGTAGGCGGATGCATTGCCGGTCTTTTCAGCAATATTTATCTGCTCCTCGCGATGCGCGCGTTAGTCGGGATCGGTGTCGGGATCGTCATGCCGATGTCGACCGGTCTTCTCGCATTCTATTTTGAACCGAGCCGTCAGGACCGGCTGATGGGATACAGTTCGGCACTGAATCAGCTCGGCGGCAGCGTGGCGACACTGCTTTCCGGTCTTCTCGCGACGATCACCTGGAGAATCAGTTTCCTCGTCTATCTGATGGGGCTGATCAGCATCGTACTGACACTGATCTTCATGCCGAATGACAACATCGGCCAGAAAAAAGAGAAAAAGGAGCAGAATTCCGGTACGTTCCGTACCTACTATCCGTTCATCATCGCGATGTTCCTGCTGATGTTCATCTTCTTCATTTATCCGGCGGACTTCGCCATCGAAACGGCAAAAGAAGGGGTCATCCCGCAGAGCCAGGTCGCTGTGATCATGGCCCTGATGGACGCGCTCGGCTTCGCAGGCGGCCTCGCCTACTCCGCGCTCGGACGCAGGAGCGGTCTCCGCGCGAAATATGTGACGCCGCTTCTCTTCCTGATCTCATACGCTCTGCTCGCGTTCGTCGGCGGTTATTTCGCCGCGATCGTCGGTTCCGTCCTGATCGGCGCGGGTTCCGGGTTCGGCATCCCGTTCCTCATCTCGACGGCATCCAAACGGGCCGGGAAAACAGCCGGGACAACGGTGCTCCCGCTGATCTCCGCAGCGCTGTATCTCGCGCAGTTCCTGACGCCGGTCATCCTGTCGACGGTGGAAGCGGCATTCGGCGGACTGGGATTCCTCCATCTCCCGTACGTGACGGCAGTCGCGGTTTCCGTGTTCTTCTTTGTCTGGCAGGCGGTCACGATCCGTTCCGCAAAAAGGGCATCGGTAGAGGAAAAACAGGAAACAGAAGAGCGCCTCGCAGGCTGATCCTGTTATTAAATGTAATATTTTTTCAAATCCTGTCGAAATTTACCCTTCGGCAGGATTCTTTTTGTCTGAAAAAACAGATTAACGGTAGGATTCCCGGTGAAAATCCGATATAATAGGAGTGAGCACATTTTTTCAAAAAAGAAGGGACATGCTATGAAACTCAGTTTTATGGGAAACGGTTCCGCATTCGCGGAGACGCATAACAATGCGTATTTTCGACACAAAGACATGCTGTTCATTATCGACCTCAGCATGATGAACTTCCTCAAGGCGAAGCAGCTCGCCACCGATGCCGACGAAGTCTACATCCTGGTCACGCATATGCACGACGATCACGTTTCCGGGATCCCGCTGTTCTGTCAGTGGTGGGATCATCTCGGACGCAAGCGCACGTTCAACATCGCCGTACCGGAGATCCTCCGGGAAGACATGACCGAGGAACTTCGGATCAAAGGAGTCTCTCCGGAGCTCTACCGCCTGATCACGTTTGACAAAAACGGGACGACCGCTCCGGGCGATCCGGATGACGATCTTTATGAAGCATCTGCAGCACACATCGAACATCTGGTCGACAGGGCGATCCCGACCGCGCACGCGAAAGCGCTCTCCGGAAAGTGCTTCGGCTACCGGCTCCAGATCGGAGACACGGGGCTCATCTACACCGGTGATACCAATACGCTGGAGCCATTCCTCCCTGCGATCCAGGACGGGGACGAGCTCTATATCGAGACTGCGGATCAAGACGTCCCGCCGCATCTTTACTGGGAAACGGCGAAGGATCAGATCACGGCGCTCGCGAAAACACATCCGTGCTATCTGATGCATCAGGACGATGCGAAGTCGATGCAGAACAAGCTCCGCGGGCTGAAGGTCCGCGTTGCGCCGATCGATACAGAAGAAGAATAAGAAAAAAAATAACCGGGCCGAGCATCCGGAAGGCCGCTCTCATCATGAAAACCAGGCCTCCCGGACCGGAAACGCGGCCCGGACTCCGGCCGGCAGGGGATCTCCCCTGCCGGTTTTACTTTTCCAGGCTTCGTTCCGCTTCTTCCCGGAGCAGCGCGATCTCCTTCCCGTATCCTTTCAGATCCTCCTGCGGCGTTTCAAGGATGCAGGGAAGATCCTTGAGCTTCGGATGCGTGATCACGCGCACGATCGCGTCCAGACCGATCGTCCCCTGCCCGATTTTTTCATGGCGGTCCTTGTGCGATCCCGGCGGATTCTTGCTGTCGTTGATGTGGAGCGCCTTCAGTTTCTCCAGTCCGATCACCCGGTCGAACTCCGCGAGCACGCCGTCCAGATCGCTGATGATGTCATATCCGCCGTCGCTCACATGACAGGTGTCGAGGCAGACCCCGAGATGGTCGTTCCGCCGGACGCCGTCCAGGATCGCGCGGAGCTCTTCGAAATTCTTCCCGACCTCGCTTCCCTTCCCCGCCATCGTCTCCAGCAGGACGACCGTGTGCTGGTCCTCGCGGAGCACCCGGTTCAGAAGATCCGTGATCATCTCGATCCCTTTTTCCGTTCCCTGGCCGACGTGGCTGCCCGGATGAAAGTTATAGTAGTTCCCGGGGAGAGACTCCATGCGCTGAAGGTCATCCGTCATGGCGAACTCCGCGAAATCCCGGACTTTCTTGTTCTTCGAGCAGGGATTCAGTGTGTACGGCGCGTGCGCCACGAGCGGACCGAACGCGTTTTCCTTCAGCAGCGCCCGGAGGCGGGCTGCATCCTCGGGATCGATCGGCTTCGCACTGCCGCCGCGCGGATTCCTGGTGAAAAACGCAAATGTGTTCGCCCCGATCGAAAGCGCGTCCTTCCCCATTTTTTCAAAGCCGCCGGCCGAAGACAGGTGGCAGCCGATGTACAGACGGTTCTTATCCATGATTTTTCCTCTTCTTCTAAACTATTTCTCCTTATCTTCATTTCCTCCGGCAGGAGCGGTTTCCGCCGTCTTCAGATAGCGTTTTTCCCGGCTGAAGCCCCGGCCGCTGACCTCGCTGATCTGATTCAGCATGATGAACGCGTCCGGATCGATCTGATGGATCATGGTCTCGACCTTATGCAGCTCGCGCGGTGCGATCGCACATTTGATCATTTCTGTCTCTCTGCCGAGGAAGCCGGTTTTCGCGTGGAGCAGCGTCACTCCGCGGTCGATGTCTTCCAGGATCGCCTGGCGGATCTCTTCATGCCGCTCGGAAACGATCTCCAGCTGCATCCTTCTCGTGCCGTAAGCGCTCAGCTTGTCGATCGTAAACGTATAGACGAGCACGAGGAAGACGCCGTACAGGATGCTCATCCGGTTTGAGAAGAACGCCTGCGCGATCAGGATCATGAAATCGAAGACATACAGGCTGCCGCCGACCGGGATCCGGAACAGTTTGTTCAGGATCAGCGGCGGGATGTCCATGCCGCCGGTGCTCGCTCCGAGCCGGATGATGACCGCCATCGATCCGCCGATGCAGAGCCCGCCGAACAGCGCCGAGATGAACAGATCCGTCGTCAGGACGAAATCCCCGACGACTTCCTGCAGCGCTCCGAGGAGGAGCGGATACGCGATCGTCGAGACGAGCGTCGTCAGCGCGAACGTCTTTCCGAGGACAAAGAATCCGAGCAGGAACATCACAGCGTTCACGGCGCCGACGACCGGCGATACCGGGATGCCGAACGCGTGATTCAGCGCGAGCGCGATCCCCGTCGTTCCTCCCGTGATCAGACCGGACGGGATCACGAAGAACACGATCCCGCACGCGTAGACGAAGTTTCCGAGGATGACGATCAGCATCTTCCGGATCATTCCCTTCACCGCGGATGCCTTTTTCCCTTCCATATCCTACCTCCTTTTTCCGGACAGCCTTATCCGGCTTTCCTCTTACAAAAAAACACGTTCATCAAGTTTTCCCTGACAAACGTGGATCAAAGCGATTCGCTTAATACTTACCTTCTTTATTCTGTTCGGCGGATGACCGCCTTCCTTATTATAAAGCAGGCGGGATGGGATTTCAAGAAATTTTCTTCGTGATCCAGAGGATCTCCGGCGGGTGTCCTTTCTGGTTCAGCATCTGTACATACGCCGCGTGATACTCCCGCTTCGGGAGCGCTTCGGCAAACGCGAGAACGCTCTGCTTCTCCTCCTCTCCTGCCGGATGCCCGCTGTACATCGTGACCGCCGCGATGCCGCCCGGCCGGAGGATACGGAGCGCGGCCCGGAGCCCTTCCAGCGTGACCTCTGCCGTCGTCGTGATCTCATGATCGCCTCCCGGGAGATACCCGAGGTTGAAGACGACCGCAGACGGCTTCCGCTCCCGGCAGTACGCTTCCATTCGGACAAAAGAATCCCTGACGAGCTCCACATTTCCGATGCCCTGCTCTCTGAGACGCTCTTCTGTCGTTTTGAGCGCCTCCCCCTGGACATCCATCGCGAGCACACGTCCCGAGGGTCCCACCATCCGGGAGAGCGCGATCGTATCGTTTCCGTTCCCGCAGGTCGCGTCGATCGCGAAGGCCCCGTCCTTCAGGTATTCCTGTACAAGAAAAACGGCGAGTTTCGCCGTTTTTGTGATCAGATTCTCATTCTGCTCCATCCGGTGCCTCCGTCAAAGCTGGATCTTTCTCTTCGTCGGATCCTTCGCACGGCGATAAAGAATGAAACGGCGCCCGATCGCCTGCACGAACTCGGCGTTCAATTCTTCCGCGACTTCGTTGCAGACCGTCTTCGGATCCAGATCCGATCCTTCTCCGATCGCGCATTTCACGAGTTCCTTCGCGTTCAGCTCCCGGTTGATCGCCGTGAGCACCTGCTCGGTCATCCCGGATTTTCCGATATATACGGTCGTGTCCAGGCCGTTCGCCAGCCCTTTCAGATAGCTTCTCTGTTTTCCCGTCAGCATGTTTCCTTGCTCTCCTTTGCCGAGGATCCCGCGTCCTCATCGCATACGCAGCCGCTCTCTCCGTCCGTCGGACCGCCTGCATGGTCCCGGTTCCGGGATTCCCGCTCCTTCATACGGCGCTCGCGCTCCTCCTGCTCCTTTTTCTGCCTCATAAAGCGTTCCCGTCGCTCTTTGTTCATCCGGTAAACCTTACGGATCGCGATGTAATCCCCGTCCTTTGTCGTCCGGCTCCGAAGCGTGATGTAATACTTCCCGTTCTCCTTGCAGGTATCGCAGCAGCCGACCGCGATCATGCGGTTCCAGCCCTGACGGACCCACTGCCAGTCTTCCGGGAGCATCCGGCGTCCGCAGTTCGGGCACTCGAATGACAGGAAATCATGGTCTTTCAGGATATCCTCCCGGTCCTTGAAGCGGCAGCGGTCGCTGCTGATCGCCGGACCCGTACCGGATGAATACTCCTGTATGCCCCGCTTCATATCGAGATGCCGCATCACACGGTATGTGTTCACCGCGTCGTGGAACGCATCGTGCGCCGGCATTTCCTCTTCTCCGAGCGACAGGGTCGCGTTATGGAGCGAAACCTGATTTCTCCCCGCATCCGGCACCTGCGCATTATAGATCACCTGCAGGTTGTAGCAGCCTGGGATCCAGGCATCGTCCATCTGATGGACTTTCAGATTCTTTTTCAGCATGCTGATGTCATCGTTGCCCCAGATGACGATCGCATAATCGTCGCCGCACCAGCGGCGGAATTCTCCGACCGCCTGACGGAACGGGACTCCCGCGCGGACATCCTGATCGGTGATCCCGGTCAGTTTCCGGATCTTCCAGTGGATCTTGCGATAGAATCTGGGACGGATCATCATCTGAAACGTATCCTTGATTTCCATGTCTTCCCCGACCTTGACCGCGCCGATCTCGATGATCTCACCGGTCAGGGTGACCGGCTCACGAACGATCCGGTCCGCGCTCAGAGCCTGATTCCATTCCATATCCAATATCACGTAATTCATCTATCCGTCCGATCCTCACTGTCCGATCCTGCTGTCTGAACAGAAAATGCACATCGCCTTCCAAAAGAAAAGACCCAGCTCATACGGTCAGGCCTTGTCATCATCGTTCCTCTGCTGGAGTTCGCTCCAGCTGAGGAACTCTTTCAGTTTCTCCGGTTCACTCCGGATAATCATGTTCTCCATCGCCGTGAGATTATTCAAATAATCCCCGTCGTCGTACATCTCTCCAAGCCCCCACTGATCTGCCCGGAAAAAATCATTGTCGCTCGATTCTCTGATTGCCTGTTTCGCTTCTGATTCCGTCATCCTTCCGGTTGCCCAGAGAGCAAAGATTTTCGATCTCCTCAAAATTCTCCACCCCCGGCTCAAAAAAAATACCGCACTTTATTCATGCCAATACAGTGTTATGATATCTTTCTAAACGGAATCTTGCAATGCTTTTCGTTAATTTTTTTACAAAAAAAATCGAATTTGTTATCGGAAATACCAATATCTGAAATAAGATTTCCCCGCTCCCTCTCTTGATCCTCTTTCCCCTGGAACTCAGGGCGCCGCGAAGCGCTTCATTCTCTTTACTTACTCTTTACTTATGAGAAAAAACAGACACTACTCTCATTTTTCGGAAAAAGCGAATCGCCCTTGAAATGAATTTCCATCTATGCTATAGTGTTGCTTAAGAAATATTAAGAAACTTAATTTGAAGGTGATAATTTGTCGGTAATCAAGAAACATTATTCTGTAAAGCAGAACCTTGCCCGACTTGTCTCACTGCTCACGATCGCCTGCTGCGTCGTGACGATGTGCTCGTTCAAAGCCGCCTATGATGACTACCAAAGTTCTAAGCCGGTCCAGACTTCGAACCAGATCATCGATCAGCAGGAGACGATGTCGAAGACTTCTGCAGCGGATGCCATCTCGAAGACCAATGAGAATAACCTGATGGCCGTCACGGAAAAGAAGGAGTATCAGGCGAAGGTCGAGCAGGTGGAGAAAGACAGAGCGGAAGAAGCCAAGCGTCAGAAAGCACTCCTTGCGAAGAAGAAAAAGGAAGCGGCGGAAAAGGCGAAGGCTTCTGAAGAAGCGGAAGCAAACACGGAAAAGACGACAGACTCGAACTACACCTGGAGCGGCGCTAAGCTTTCCAAGGCTTCCGGAACGGTCATGGGCCCTTCCGGAAAGGAAACTTACTACAACCTCGATATGAGTGGTGTGGTTCAGACGATGCGCCGGCTCGGTTACTCCGAAGCAAAGTATCCGTACGCGGTACGAGCGGATGGTGTAAAAACGCTGGGCGGCTACGTGATGGTGGCGGCGAATCTGAATCTTCGTCCGAGAGGCACGTTGATCAAAACGTCCCTGGGGATCGGGATCGTCTGTGACACCGGCGGATTCGCGAGCAGCAACCCGCGTCAGCTGGACATCGCGACGACCTGGTAAGAAAACGCGCCGCAAATGTCTGGTTTCTGCAGGTGAATCGAAAACAATTTAACGTAAACTAATGAAGCGAGGCTTCCCGGGTCGATCCCAAAGCGCTGAAACAGCAGATCGATCCGGGAGGCCTCGCTTTCGTTTTTCTCCTGTGAACATTCCGCGGGCATTCTCCGTCCCGCTCACGGTTTCTATCATTGAGTTCTTAGGATTTCTTCATATTCTGCAGGATCTCTTCCATCTCCCGGACGCTGATCTCGTAGCGCTCACCGCAGAAATGACAGACCAGCTCCTGCGGTTTCTGATCCCGCACGATCTCCTGCAGTTCGTCTTTCCCCAGGAGCGCCAGTGCGTGGAGCACCCGCTGCCGGCTGCAGCTGCAGTGGAACTGTACCGGCATGGTTCCGGTGAAGCGGACCTCAAATCCGGAAAGAAGGCTCTTCAGGATCTCCTCCAGCGTCATCCCGCTATCCATCATCTCCGTCACATCCCGGGTCGCCGCCAGATTCTCTTCCAGTGTGCAGATCGTTTCTTCCGTCGCGCCCGGCATCAGCTGGATCAGAAATCCTCCCGCATGCAGCACGTGATGATCCGGTGCGACGCGGACACCGAGTCCGACCGACGACGGGACCTGTTCGGATTCTGCGAAGTACCAGGTGAGATCCTCCGCGATCTCGCCGGAGTGAAGCTCCACCGTTCCGCTGTGAGTTTCTTTCAGGTTCAGGTCCCGGATCACAGTCAGGGTCCCTTTCCCGACGGCTCCTCCCACGTCGAGATGCCCGCGTTCGTTGAGCGGCATCTGAACGAGAGGGTTCAGGACGTACCCTTTCACATTCCCGTGGCTGTCCACCGTCACGGTGATCCCTCCGAGCGGACCGTCCCCGCGGATCTCGATGGACAAAAGATCCTGGTCGTTTTTCAGCATGGGGCTCATCAGAAGCCCCGCAGAAAGTGTCCTTCCCAGCGCCGCAGTCGCCACGTTCATCGTCCCGTGACGTCTCCTCGCTTCTTCGACGAGATCCCTTGTTGTGACGGCAAACGCCCGGATCTGCCCGTCCTCTGTGATCGCACTGATCATATGATCCTGATATGTCATGTTTCCCTCCGAACTGTCATTCTCTGAATCCTGTACCCGTCTATTATACAAAAAAAGGGCAGGCTTCGAAAGCCCGCCGCGCGAATCGATCCCGGATCGTCCTGAGGATCATCCGGATCCTCCGGCTTTCCGGTAATTTTTCCGAAAGTTTAGAGGAACTTGCTGACCTCCTTCATTTCATCTGTCGTCTCCTCCATGGTGTCCGGAACGCTCGTCACGAATTCGTCCGCTTCTTCCTTTGTCAGCTCCTCACCGCGCAGCTTCGCCGTGTAAAGCATCTTGTTCACGATGATCTCATGATCCATGACCGCATCTCCCGTCTCAACGCCGGTCGATACTTCCTTCAATGCCTCATTATAGAGATCCTTTAATTCTTCCTTCTTCATTGCAGATATCCCCTTTCCATAATATTATACTGGAATTACTGATGTCGCTGATATTGTACCATAATCCATGAAAAATAAACATCTTTTTTGTAAATGATATAAAAAATTACAGCCACCGGAAAAATGGCTGTAATTTCGGCTTTTTATCCGCACTCCGTCCGCGTCTGCCGCCCGTTCGCGGTTTCTACGCGGGGTTACGCGGGGTCATATCAGTTTTTCGATTCTTCCTCCTTGACCTCGCCATAACCGAGGATCTTCCGGCTGTTCAAAGAATAGCTGTGTTTCCTGACACGGTTGCGCGAGTTTCCTTCCACTGTGTACACCCGGCTGCCGATCACGTTCGCCACGATGCCGACATGCGAGCCCAGGCCCTTCTTCCGGTCCTTTGTAAAAAAGATGATATCGCCGGATTCCGGCTTCTCATCATACGACTTCCAAAGATCATTCGCCTTGAACCAGTTCACTCCGTCCGGTACGTAGGCGAATTTCGGGACCAGACCTTTCTCGATATATCCGTTCTGATCCGCACACCATCCGACAAAACAGCCGCACCACGCGACATGGTAGTTGAATCCGTACCACTTCCAGAACTTGTCGCCGCCTTTGTTCCCGACCTCTTTCAGCGCAGTCTTAACGATCGGCGTATCCACGTCGTACGGATCGAGATCGGCGTTCTTCACCGTTTGAAGTACCTGTGCGGCGATTCCGGATTTTTCCTTCGCGAGGGCTTCGGTCCCTCTCCCGAACATATTGAACGCCAGAAATCCCAGGCCGTTCAGAAACAGCACAAAAATGACGAGCACCACGATCAGCTGCGGCCAGCGGATGCGGACCTTTTTCTTATGATAGCGCTGTACTCTGGACATTATGCGAGCTCCATCCGCACGATCCTATAAGATCGCGTCCTTCGAATCGAGGATCGCCTTTGCCGCAGAACAGGCCGGGCAGTCGCAGTATTTCCCGCCGTTCGCCTTGACTTCCTTCATGTGAGCGAGCGTGGCCGCCGCCTGCTCTTTTCCGAAGATCTTCTCCGCGTCAGGAGAGCCGAAAAATGCGATCGAATCATCGATCGGCACGATGTCGTCTTCCAGTTCCGCAATAAATCTCTTGGTTTCATCCTTCTCCCCGTCAGTCCCGACAGCTTTCAGCCAGGCCTCGGTCTCCTCTTTCAGTTCCGGGCAGATCGACGGTGCTTCCAGTAATTCCTTCGCCTTTGCGATAACTTCATCCTTTGTCATAGTTTCCTCCTTTGTATTCCCAAATAGCTTCTAAGTCATAGTTTCTGAAACGCCGGCGGTGATCTCCGTCTTCCGGACAGAAGCTGCTCTCAGGGCTTCCTCTCCAGATGCTTCTCCAGGCAGACCAGTTCGACTCCCTCGATCCCGTTGAACGTACACGGAACGATGCCGGCCTCCCGGTACCCGTGTTTCCGGTACATCGAGCGGGCGGACTGATTGATCCGGTTCGTGTCGAGCCGGAGATACGGCGCTCCCTTCTCCCACGCATACCGCTCGTAGAAGTCGACAAATGCCTCACCATAGCCGTGACGACCGAACTCCGGCGGGATCACGAGCGTATGGATCACCATGATCTGATCTTCCGGCGGATCCGCGCTCCAGGGGATCTCACGGTAGGAATCCACCTGTATCTGGTTGATGATGGCCGATCCGACGATCACATTGTCACCGGACAGCTCCAGAAAAAGGTCCCCCCGGCGGACGGCGTCCTCTGCCGTATCCCGGATCGGGTACACGCCGCGGGCCCATCCGATCCGAAGCTCCCCGGATTCTTCTGCTGTATGTATTTTATCATAGATTTCCGCGACCGCATCAATATCTTTCGGTGCGGCTTTCCGGAAAAGATACTTCATGTCCATTGCGCATTTCTCCTTATAAAGCAGAAACTCCCGACGGTTCCTGATCCAGCGGATACATCACGACATCCATCGATGCCTTCCCATCCGCGAAAAAAGAGATCCCGTCCGCATCCAGATCCGTATAGTACGTCATCGAAAGGACCTTTTCTCCGCCATTCACAAAGATCTCACAGCTGTACCGGTCCAGGATCATCCGGAGCCGGATATTCCCGCCCCGCTGCGGGACGATCGCCCGTCTCTGATGCACGACCGCCCTCCGGGACCCCGAGAACTTCCGGTCGATCTTCAGAGTCGATTCATGTGGGAAAAAGATCACTTCCGAGAAGAACTTCGTATTCTCCGCGAACCGGATCACAAAGCGTTCGTATACCCCCGCGGATTCCTCCATGATGATCTTGAGATCCAGATCGATCTTTCTTCCGCTGATCCCCGGAAGGTGGATCCATCCGCCTTCGAGTTCGACATTCCGGTACGAAACCGGATTCCCACGGAGCCGTTCCAGTTCCCGGATCGGTCTCTGATGCAGGATCCCGTCTTTAATGAAAAGCTCGCGCGGGATGCTCATCTGCCCAAACCACGGCGTGCTCTTCGTATGAAGGTTGCAGGTATCCCAGTTCTGCATCCAGCCGATCATGACGCGCCGCCCGTCCGGCGTCAGGATCGTCTGCGGTGCGTAAAAATCGATCCCGTAATCGACCGCGTGATCCGTCGTCGGTGTGAAGATCTCCTTCTCTTCGTTATAATTCCCGAGGTAATAGAAACTGCCGTTCCCGTTATGATACTCCAGCCCTTTCGGCAGCATGTCCTGCGAACTGATCAGCACGACGTGCGTCCCGTCCAGTTCGAAGAAATCCGGGCATTCCCACATCCTGCCGATCCGGTAATGGTTTTCGACGAAGACGTGGTCGAACTCCCATTCCAGCGCGTCCCTGCTCCGATACAGCAGGAGCTGTCCGCCGTGTCCTTCTCTGTCATTCGCGACGAGCGCCCGGTACGTCCCGTCGCGTTTCTTCCAGATCTTCGGATCCCGGAACCCATACCGGCTTCCGCCTTCCGGAAGATCCTCCGCGGTCAGGACCGGATTCCCGCTGTACTTCTCGTAGTTCAGCCCATCCCCGAACGCGATGTTCTGCGTCTGGAGCTGCTGCCTCGTCCCGTCCGCCGCGTTCTCAAACACGATCCCGGTATACATCAGAAGCTGACGTCCGCCCGGAACAGTGATCGCCGATCCGGAAAAACAGCCGTCCCGGTCGTAAAACGCGTCCGGCGCCATCGCCGCCGGAAGATACTCCCAATGGAGGAGATCATCGCTGACCGCGTGTCCCCAGTGGATCGGCCCCCAGTGAGAATCATAGGGGTGATACTGGTAAAAAAGGTGATATCTGCCGTTATAAAAGGAAAATCCATTCGGATCGTTCATCCATCCGACCCGGGCAGAAAGGTGAAAATCCGGGCGTTCCTCCGGCGAAATGAACGCGCCGCGTTCTTCCTCAAATCTTCTCGCATCTCGTAACACCTGACTCATATCGATCAGCCCTCCAGAGGATCGGCCATGCTGTCATCCAGCGCGATCCGGATATTGTCCACTACCTTGTCTGCTTTTTCCTGAAGCTCTTCCGGAGCGTACGGGAAAGTATAGGAAACGTCCGCCGCCTGGATCAGCGGAAGATCGTTCACAGAATCCCCGATCCCGTAGATCCGGCATGTCTCCGCATGCGAAAAGCGCTCCCGGATCACCTCGACGCCGTGCCCCTTGGAGCATCCCTTCGGGGCGATATCGATCTCAATGACATTCTGAAACGCCTCCACGCGATCTCCGTACGTTTCGTTGATGTGCCGGCTCATCGCCGCGGCTTCCTCCAGACTCTCCGTATGGATGCTCACCTCATGGATCTTCCCCGGCGGGCAGTCCTGAAGCCCGTGGATCACATAGTACTTCCCCGGAAACTCCATCTTTTCAAATACACAGATCTCGCCGCCGACGTCCAGCGTCATGCGGTTCCCCTTCGGCCGGACCTCCCGGATGATCGCGTCCGCGACGTCCGGCGCGACACTTCCTTCAAAAATCGGGGTTCCATCCCGGCCGACGATATTCGCGCCGCTCGCCGTGATCATGAAATCCGGCTCGACAAATCCCCGGATGAACGGCGTCAGCCCTCCGACCTGCCGGCCCGTGCACAGACCGAACAGATTCCCGGCCGCCTGATACGCCCGGATCTTCTCGACCGATTCCGGCGGCAGCTTGACCTCTTCTTTATAAAAATACAGCGTGCCGTCGAAATCACTCGTAAATATTTTTTTCATCTATTGCTCCTTCTGATCCTTTTTACACGACAAAATCATCCGTTACCGATGGCGCCAGGCGCCAGATCCGGATCTCCGCATCGCCTTCTGCTTCATAATGATGCTCTCCCGCCGTCGGATAGCAGTGCGATGTGAACGTCTCTTCTCCTCCGTTGACAAAAAGTTCCACAGAGCTTCTGTCGATAAAGATCCGGAGATCGGAAAGCGGCCTCCGGAGCGGCATATTCAGGGATTCCCCGAGCTGCTGATTGAACCGGAGATCCATCCCCTCCCGATTGACCCGGATCACGCGCCGGTCGGCGTCATAATAGATCGTCATGCCGCCCGATCCGTCTTCCTTTGTGAAAAGGCGAAGCTCAAACGGCGCTCCGGAGCTCATCCTGAGCGTCATTTCGCAGGCATCCGGCAGGGTCCCGTCCGCCGGTTCTTCCTTCTCTCGAAGCGATTCGATCCCGGAGACCGGTCTCTGGATGAGCACGCCGTCCTTCAACGTGAGCTCCCGCGGGATCGTCATGCTCCCTTCCCAGTCGCACTCCTCTTCCGCCGTCGGATAGTGATTATCCGGAAGTCCCATCCAGGCAATGATCACCGCGCGGTCCGGATCCGACACGCCGGCCGCGAGCTGCGCCGCATAAAAATCGAATCCATAGTCGAGGAAGCGGAACCCTCCTTCCGGCGTGAACATCAGCGTATCATAATCCATCGACCCGATCAGGTAAACATTGTGGTTCGTCGACTCTCCGCGCCCCGGAAGCTTCATGTACTGCGGCGAAAAGATCAGAACGTCCTTTCCGTCGAGGTGCACGATGCACGGGCACTCCCACATCCCGCCGAACGTTTCATATCCCGGCACGTTCAGCTCCCCCGCGAAATGCCAGCCGCGGAGCAGCTCCCGCGACTGATAGACCAGCACTTTCCCTTTGAGGTCGTTCGACTGCGCTCCGAGGAAAATATAGTACATCCCGTTTTCCGGATTCCGAAAGACCTTCGGATCCCGCTGATGCTCGCTGTAGTCGCTCCGCGGTCCGAACAGCGGCTTCGGAAGCTTCCTCAGCACGCCATTGTCATCCAGCTTCGCAGCACAGGTGTACGGCGTTCGGATCCAGTTCTCATCGCGATGGTTCCCCGTATAAAAAACATACAGGCTCCCGTCCTCACTGATCGCAGAGCCGGAATGAACGCCGCGGTTATCATAAAACGTATCCGGCTTCATCCCGATCCCCCGGTTCTCCCAGTGGATCAGATCCTTCGACGCCGTGTGATACCAGTACTTCAGCCCATGGACCGCGCCCCACGGACACCATTGATAAAACAGATGCCAGATCCCCTGATAGCAGACAAACCCGTCCGGGTCGCTGGACAGACCGGTGATCGGCTGAACGTGATACGTCTGGCGGTATATCGACTTCCGGGTCCCCTCATACAAATCGCGGATCTCCTCCGGACCGTGAAACACCCGGTATCGTTCCTCCCTCGTCCATTCTTTCATGAAAACAGCCTCCTGTCTTTATTGTATTACCGTTCTCTCCTGCTTCTATTTCCCTGCTTCTATTCTATGAAAACTTTCTCGATCAGGCAAGGGGGATGTTGTTTACGCCTTCCCGGAATTTCGCTATAATAGACAAAAGATAACCGGTGGAGGATTCATTCATGGCTGAACTGTTCCGTTCCAAAGAAAATATCGATCCGCAGGATCCGCGGCGCCGTGCCGTTCTCGTCGGCGTCCGCCGGCCGGAGGATGCCCGCTTCGACGAAAGCATGCGCGAGCTCCACGGTCTCGCAGAAGCCTGCCGGATCGATCCCGTCGGCGAGGCGGTCCAGCGCCTCCCGAAGCCGGACCCCGTAACGTTCCTCCGCCGCGGGAAAGTCGAGGAAGTCCGCACGGCAGCAGATACACTCCATGCG
This sequence comes from Anaerovoracaceae bacterium, assembly GCA_050946555.1. GTDB lineage: Bacteria > Bacillota > Clostridia > Peptostreptococcales > Anaerovoracaceae > Aminicella. The sequence continues at coordinate 413,162 of JBMNVA010000001.1, forward strand.
GATCTCATTTTGTTCAACAACACTCTCTCCCCGTCTCAGCTCGCGAACCTGAGCGACCAACTGGATCTCGAAGTCCTCGACCGGACCGGTCTGATCCTGAACATCTTCGCGGAGCGCGCGAGGAGCCGGGAAGCCAAACTGCAGGTCGCCTACGCCCGCCTCCAGTACATGCTCCCGCGGCTCGTCGGTCTCCGTTCCAACCTCTCCCGGCAGGCCGGGACCGGCGGCTCCCTGTCCAGCCGCGGAAGCGGCGAGCAGCAGATCGAACTGGACCGCCGCCGGATCGAACAGCGCATGACGGAGCTCCGCCGCAGCCTGGATGCGATCGAAGGCGAGCGGAAGACCCGCCGGAAAAAACGCTCCCGCTCCGGACTCCCGCTCGTCTCTCTCGTCGGCTACACCAACGCCGGAAAATCCACGCTGCTCAACCGGATGATCGATGTCTACTGCCCGGACGAAACGAAAAAGGTCAACGCAGAGGATATGCTCTTCGCCACACTGGAGACCTCCGTCCGCCGCATCGCGCCGCCCGGCATCCGTCCGTTCCTTCTCTCCGACACCGTCGGCTTCATCGATGAGCTCCCCGCGGGCCTCGTGACCGCATTCCGCTCCACACTGGACGAAGCGGTCCACGCCGACCTCATCCTGCAGGTCATCGATGTCTCGGATCCGGAGTACCCGAACCAGATCGCCGTGACGGAAAACACCCTCGCCGACCTCGATGCCGGGCAGGTCCCGGTGATCTATGTGATGAACAAGGCCGACCTCCTTCCGGATCTTCCGGCGCTCCCGATCTGCCGTCCGGGACGGATCTGGATGTCCGCGAAGACCGGAGAAGGCCTCGAAGACCTCGTCCGAATGATCGGCGACATCCTCTTCGCAGACGACATCACCTGCGACTTCCTGATCCCCTACGAAAAAAGCGGACTGGAAAACCGGATCCGTCAGTCCGGCGTCATCCGCTCCTGCCGCTACACGGAAGATGGCATCGTCCTCCGCGCATCGATCGATCCTGCGCGCTTTGAGGAAGTCCGGGCCTTCGCGATCCCGCCTTCCGAGTGATCCCCCGCCGGGACGCCTTGCCGGCTCGAAAAATTCAGATCTTGTACAGCTCCCAGCGCGCGTCCTTCAGAAAATATTTCAGTTCATACCGCCGCTCCTCGCTCCGGATCCGACTCTGACAACAGTAGTTATATGTCGAGATCCCGGCGATCCGGCGGTCTTCCGTCGATATGACCCGGTCGACCTGCACGGTGACCAGTTCTCCTCCGGGATCCAGATACCGGAATCTCCACGGCATCGGCCGCTTCCCTTCATAAAAAACAGCGATCATATCGACAGGTCTCGCAACGATCTTCATCCTTACCCTCTCCTGTCCTTCCGGCCGGCCCCGCGCCGCCGCAAGCCGCCGGTACCGGATGCGGCTTCCCGCAGCCCCATTATACGACAACAGGGAGCAAAAAGCAAACATATGTTCTTTTTTGAGCGGACAAAAAACCTCTTCCGGCGGAGGAGCCTGTCCTCTGCCGAAAGAGGGTGCATTCTTCGCATCTCTCTGCGATTTTAAGCGGCACCATCTGTCCCCCGCCCCGTCACTTTCGGACAGGGACGACGTCCCGGACTTCCGTTATTTCTGGGCAGCCGCCTGCTGCGCCGCGACCTCCGCTGCGAAATCGTCGGACCGCTTCTCGATCCCTTCGCCGACTTCATAGCGGACCATCTCGGTGAGCTGCATGTCCTTTCCGAGCGCCTTCGCGGTCTCCGCGATGTACTCTGCGACCGTCTGATCGCCGTTCTTGACGAACTTCTGATCGACGAGACAGACATCCTTCATGACCTTCTTGATCTTGCCCGGAATGATCTTATCGATCATCTTCTCCGGTTTTCCTTCGTTCAGCAGCTGCTGACGGGCGATCTCCTTTTCGTTCTCGATGAACGCCGGATCCGCCTCATCCTCGGTGACGTACTTCGGTGCCATCGAAGCGATCTGCATCGCGACATCTTTTCCGGCCGTCTCGATCTCCGCATAAGACGCGTCGGTCTTGATCCCGTCGATTGCTCCGATCGTGCCGCCGCCGTGGATGTATCCGGTGTAAACCGTTCCCGGTGTTTCCAGCTTCTCGAATCTGCGGATGCTCAGCTTTTCGCCGATCTTCGCGATCTTCTGTGTCAGAGCATCATTGACAGACGCTTCTCCTTCAAACGGGAGCGCCATGAACTCGTCCATCGTCTTCGCGTCCGAATCCAGCGCCAGCTTGGCCAGGCCTTCGACAAAGTCGATGAATTCCTGGTTCTTCGCAACAAAGTCGGTCTCGGAGTTGACTTCGATCACGGCCGCCTTGCTGTGGTCGTCGTTCATCGCGATCCTGACCAGACCTTCGGCTGCGATGCGGTCTGCCTTCTTCGTTGCTTTGGAAAGTCCCTTTTCACGAAGAACGTCGATCGCCTTATCGACATCTCCTTCTGTCTCGACCAGTGCCTTTTTGCAGTCCATCATGCCGGCACCGGTTTTCTCTCTTAATTCTTTTACTAATGCTGCGGTTACTTTTGCCATCGTCTTTCCTCCCGTGATCGCGCGGAATCACGCTTACTCTTCCGTTTTAACCTCTTCTTCTTTGTCCGATTCTTCTACTTTCGCCTCAGCGGATTCTTCATTGGTCTCCGCCGCAGCTTCTTCTGCAGACGCCTCTTCCTGTCCCTCGTCAAAGCTCTCGCCCTGCTTTCCTTCGAGGATCGCATCCGCCATCTTCCCGGCGATCAGCTTGATCGCACGGATCGCATCATCGTTGGCCGGGATAATGTAGTCCACATCGTCCGGATCGCAGTTGGTATCGACGATCCCGACGACCGGAATATCCAGCTTCTTCGCTTCCTGTACCGCGATGCGTTCTTTGTTCGGATCGACAACGAAGATCGCTCCCGGCATCCCCTTCATTTCACGGATTCCGCCGAGGTTCTTCTCCAGCTTGTCGTGCTCCTTCATGAGCTTCGTCGTTTCTTTCTTCGTCAGCTTCTCGAACGTGCCGTCTTCCTGCATCTTCTCGATCGCGTTCAGCCGATCGATTCTTCCGCTGATCGTCTTATAGTTGGTCAGCATCCCGCCGAGCCATCTCTGATTGACATAAAATTCTCCGCAGCGCTGTGCTTCATCGAAGATCGCATTCTGTGCCTGCTTCTTGGTACCGACAAACAGAATCGGCTTTCCGGCCGCGCCGACTTCTCTCATGAAGTCATACGCTTCGTCGATCTTCTTCACGGTCTTCTGCAGATCGATAATGTAGATCCCGTTCCGCTCCGTAAAGATGTACGGTTTCATCTTCGGGTTCCATCTTCTCGTCTGATGTCCGAAATGGACGCCTGCTTCGAGCAGCTGCTTCATTGTTACTACTGACATTCCTTTTCCTCCTGGTTTTGATCCTTCCACCGGATCTTTTCCGCCCGAAAACCGCATCTCCGGAGAATGCTGCCGAAGGGACAAAAGGAATCCGGGAAGCACGTTCGGCTCCCGGCACTTCTCCCCGCGCATCCGGGCGCGGCACCATGAACGGTTAATCCGATGTGTAAATTTTGTTCAAAAAGCGAACATAGACATTATACGCAAAATCTCCCGCACATGCAAGGTTTTTCAACAAAAACAACGGCAAAACCGGCGGAAAATGCAGGATATCCGGGAATAAGGAGCCCGTTCACTTCTTTTCCTTCCTGTCCTTTGAAATTTCGGAGTCATTCTCCGTCCGACCCTGCCCTTCCATCTCCCTGAGATAGAGGTTAAAGGCTTTCCGCGTCCGAAAAAACACCTCCCGGCTAACCTGAATGAACACGTCATTCGCGAAGCGGATCGTGCAATCCGCGATCCTGACGACATTATCAAAGTTCACGACCAGTCCCCGACTGCAGAGGAAAAAGCGACTGTGCAGGAGCGCACATACCTCCTTCATTTTCGCATAGAATTCGTACTCCCCATCATCCGTCACGACGGTCACCTTCCGGTTTTGCTGCCGGATCATCAGGATATCGTCCTGATAGACCTTGGTACTCTGTGACCGGGTAATGATCGATATGAATTGTTTTTCCATCGCGGGCTCCTTTACAGCACCCCTTTTTTATCATACTAGATAAAAAGCCGCCGCGAAAGAAAAAACGTGTAACAATATCTGTGACCATCTGTGCTCCGCCACGAATTTGCAACACGTTCCATGAAAATATAAGATCTTGTAACAATTAATAATACTTCGGTATAACTATTCGGTCTCTTTTTCCGGATCCGCTTCTTCTGAAGATTCGTCCGGTTCCGCATCTCCGGCTTCTTCCCCGGTTTCATCCGCATCCTCCGAAGCCGCTTCTTCCGCCGCTTCCAGTTCGCTGTCATCCACGCCTTCAATGTGGATATCCTCGAGCTCGCTATCTTCTTCCGGGCTCAGCTCCAGATTTTCCTCCTCTGTGCTTTCCTCTTCCGCGTCCGGGTCGATCCTCTTGTAGGTGATGTAATCATCGTTGATCTCGTTCGCGGCGATCGAGACCGGACGATCCGTGTCGATCTCGACCAGAGGAGGCTTCCCGTCGATGAGATCCCGCGCCCTCTTGGCCGCGAGCATCGCCAGAGTGTATCTGCTGTCTGCCTTTTTCCTGATTTCGTTGATCGATGGATATAACATGTTTCCTCCTCTTATTTGATGAACTGCATCGCGATCTCTTCCGTGATGCGGCTTTTCTCCGCATGCAGGATCTCCTCCACGCGGTGAACAGCCTCATCGAGATCGTCGTTTATCACAAAATAATCATAGTATTTAATATAGGAAATCTCATTCTGCACCTGCGACATACGGAGTTCGATCGTCGCCTCGTCTTCTGTCCCGCGTCCGATAATGCGGCGCCGGAGTTCTTCCAGCGACGGCGGCAGGATAAAGATCATCACCGCTCCCGGCATCGCACGCTTCACCTGAAGCGCCCCCTGCATCTCGATCTCGAGCAGGACGTCATGTCCTGAACGAAGCTGATCTTCCACATACCCGCGCGGCGTCCCGTAATAATTTCCGTACGTCTCGGCATATTCGAGGAGACCGCCCTGACGGACTTCCTCCAGAAACTCCTCCCGGGTCTTGAAAAAATAACTTTCTCCGTCAACCTCTCCTTCCCGCGGCTCTCTGGTCGTCATCGAGACGGAAAGACCGAGACCTTCGCCTTCGAGATCGCGGAGAAGCTGCGCGCAGATCGTTCCCTTCCCGGTGCCGGAAGGACCGGAGATCACGAAGAGTTTTCCTGTTTGATTCGATATCATTTTCTTCTCCCCTCGTCAGAAATAATATTATATCATAAAACGAGATGAGGGGCAAAAATTTGCTTCGTCGTTCTGTTGAAATCTGCGGCGCTCCGCCTACTCGATATTCTGAACCTGCTCGCGGATCTTTTCCACCTCTGCCTTGATCTTCAGCATCAGCTCCGTGATTCCGAGGTCATTCGCCTTCGAGCCGATCGTGTTCGCCTCCCGGTTCATCTCCTGCACCAGGAAATCCAGCTTTTTGCCATCAAATCCGGCGCTCCCCTCGATGATCGTCTTCATCTGATCCATGTGGCTGTTGAGCCGGGTCAGTTCCTCCGTGATGTTGCATTTGTCCGCGAAAAACGCGACTTCCGCCGCCAGCCGGTCTTCCGGGACCTCGACCTGCCCGTCCAGGAGTTCGTCGATCCGCTCTCTCAGCTTCTCGGCGTAATGCTTCGGCACGTCGTCCGCCCGCTCCTCGATCTGCCGGACGAGATCCTTGACGAGATCCGCCCGCATCAAAAGATCCGCCGCCAGCTTCTCGCCTTCGATCTCACGCATCGACCGGAGATTTTCCGCCGCTTCCCGGACCGGCTTCAGGATCGCCCGGGTGACTTCCTCTTCATCCTCCTGCTCCGGCACTTCCTTCAAAACACCCGGAAAGCCCGCGACGAGATCGACTGTGACCTCACCGCCGAGGTCGAACTCCTTCTGGAGCGCCCGGAGATTTTCGATGTACTCTCCGGCAACGACGCGGTTCAGCGAAACACTGACGTCACTCTCCTCCAGATTGTCGACGACGACCGACACATCCACCTTCCCGCGGCTGATGTACTCTTTGACCGCCTTTTTGATCTGATCCTCGACGAACAGATAGCGCCGGGACATTTTCACCGTGACATCGCAGTAGCGGTGGTTCACGGACTTGATCTCTACGATAACGCTTCGCTTCCCATCATTATTTTCCGCGCGGCCGAAGCCGGTCATACTTCTGATCATCCTGAATGATGCTCCTTTTTTCTAAAAAAGCCCGCTGTCAGGGCTGAAACAGTGTTCAATCGCACATATTCTATCACAGCTTCCGGATCTTCGCCACTCTTGATTGAATCCCACGGATGGGCTATACTTATCCAGAAACAGGGCGGACCGGAACAGATCCGCCGGAAGAACGGAGGAGACCGATGGCATTTGACGGGATCATGACGATGGCCATGGTGGAAGAACTGAAAAAGGAGATCCTGCAAGGGAAGATCGACAAGATCTACCAGCCGGAGGCGGATGAGCTCGTGTTCAATATCCATACGAAGGCCGGGAACCGCCGTCTTTACGCGACGTGCGACAGCTCCGCGGCATCCGTCCGCCTGATCCGGGAGAACCCGCTGAACCCGCCGACGCCGCTGCCGTTCTGCATGCTGCTCCGCAAGCACATCCAGTCCGGCCGCATCACCGCGATCGAGCAGAAGGACTCGGAGCGGATCATCGAGATCTCCATCGAAACGCTGAACGAGCTGGGGTTCACTGTCGCGAAGAAGCTGATCTTCGAGATCATGGGGAAACACAGCAACATCATCCTCGTGAACCTGTCAAACGGCAAAGTCATCGACAGCATCAAGCACGTGTCCATCGACGAAAGCCGCGCGCGCCAGGTCCTTCCCGGGAGGCTCTACGAATATCCGCCATCGCAGGACAAGATCCCGTTCCGTGAGGCGACAAAAGAAGACCTGGAAGAGGCTGGCGAGACCGCGAAATCGATCCTCGCACACATCGGCGGGATCTGCCCCGCGTTTTCGCGTCAGCTCCTCGTGGAGGAAGACCGCTACGGATATCTGCAGAACGTCCTCTCTTCGATCGAACAGGGAAAGGTCCAGCCGACGGTCTATGAAGACCGGGACGGCACGCCGCGCGAGGTCTATCTGGTCCCGCTGACCGAGTACGAGGAGACCAGCGTCATCCTGCCGTTCGAGACGCTGAGCGACGCTCTCCACTATTACTATGAGCACAAACGGTCCTCGAACCGCGCCCGCCAGAAATCGCATGACCTGGTGCGCTCCGTCGAGACCCGGCTGGACAAACTCTACCTGAAGAAACAGCGCCTCAGCGAGGATCTCCTGAAAGCGGAAAACTCGGACGACCTCAAACTCTACGGCGAACTTCTGACGGCAAACCTGCACCGCATCCGTCAGGGGATGGATCAGGTCACCGTCACGAACTACTACGACGGGAGCGAGGTCACGATCCCGCTCGATCCCCGGTTTTCCCCGAACAAAAACGCGCAGCAGTATTATAAAAAGTATCAGAAATCGAAGACCGCTGTCGTGGAGAAGACGGTCCAGCTGAAGGAAACGCAGGGGAACATCGACTACCTCGAATCCGTTCTGAGCTTTCTGGAAAACACGAACAGCATCCGGGAGATCGAGGACCTCCGGCAGGAGCTGGAGGAGACCGGCGTCATCCGCCGGCGCCGCCAGAAGCACGCGGTCAGGAAGCGCTGGCGCCCGACTCCGCGGGAATTCCGGAGCAGCGACGGGTTCCGCATCCTCGTCGGCAAAAACAACCGTGAAAACGACGCGCTCACGCTGGAGATCGCCTCCCGGACGGACTACTGGTTCCACACGAAGGACATCCCGGGATCGCACGTCATCGTCCGCACGGAGGGAAAAGAGATCTCCGAGACCGCGATCCGGGAAGCCGCCGGCCTTGCCGCGTTTTTCAGCAAGGCCCGCGACTCAGAGAACGTGCCGGTCGACTACACGCGCGTCCGCTACGTCAAAAAGCCGGCCGGCGCGAAGCCCGGCATGGTCATCTTCACCAATAACAAAACGATCTGGGTCGATCCGACGGATCCGGATCAGAACGACGAAAAAACCGGTCCGGCATAGGAGCTTCTCCTCTGCCAGACCGGTTTTCTTCTCGTTTTCTTTTTGTCCTCTCCGGAAAGGAGCCTCCCGGACGGGCTGTTTCCGGAACTACTCCCGATTCCGCTCTTTTCGCGGCATGACCGGCTTCAGATGGGTCTCGAACGCCCCGCGGCCGCTCACGCTTTTTTCGCTGACCGGACCGATCTTCTCGCGGATCGCGAGCATCCTCATATCGGTGTCTGCGATCGTATCTGCGCAGGATTTGAGCTCGGTCGCGATCTGATCCAGCTTCTCCTTCGGGAGATCTTTTTTGTAGCGGATCTTGTGTTCCAGACTCGCCCAGAAGTCCATCGCGACCGTCCGGATCTGGACTTCGACTCGCATCGGCTGGACTTCGCTCGAGAAAAACACCGGGACTTCGACGATCATGTGATAGCTTCGGTAGCCGTTGTCTTTCGGATTTTTGATGTAGTCTTTCACCTGGATCAGTTTGATGTCATCCTGCTGCACGAGCATTTTGGCAACTTTGTAGATGTCGTCGACGAATGAGCAGATGACACGGATCCCCGCGACGTCGTTCAGATTTTTCTTGATCGACTCCAGACTGATCTCGTTGTTCTGGCGGATGAGTTTCTCATAGATACTCAGGGGCTTTTTTCTTCTCGATACAATGGACGAGATCGGGCTCGAATCCATTGTCAGGGAGAGTTCGTCATTCAGGATCTCGAGTTTGGTGCGGACTTCCCGGATCGCGGAATCGTATCGCATCATCAGGACATCGAAGTCTTCCATCGCAGTCAGGATCTCTTCCGGATGTGCCGCCCGGTAGACCACGGCGCTTTCTTCCGGATTTTTTCCCGCCACGACAGCATCGAATCCCAGACTGTCTTTTTCCCCCAGGTCCTTTTCCATAGCTGGTTTCCTCCTTTATCGCTCCTTCAAACCGGCTGATGATTTTTTTATTTCCCTTACATCGCGATTGAATCCCCCATACTCCTGAATTATATTGAACGCAGAAAGATCTGCTGCAATCTTGAAGTCAGGAGGTAATCACGTATGAACAGGCAATGTTCCATCTGCGGAAATATCCGCTGCTGCACAGCATTTAAAAACGGCCACATCTGCGGAAGCTGCATCCGCTGGATCCGTCAGCTCGATGTCGCCGAGCTCTGCCCGGCCAGCCGCGTCTGTGACGCCGCAAGTCCGTCGGATCCGGTGAGACCCGTCATCACTACTGAATAAACCTGAAACCCAACCGAACAAGCGATCCAACCAGACGATAAACGCCTCAGATCCGCTATGGGCTGTACCGGGAAAAGCGGTTCCTGCCGCTTCTCCCGGATGGCTGCTGTGCAGAGAACGGCAGCAGACTGATCAGCGGTGATCCCGCCAATTACGGACGGTCGGCCCCTGCTGCGACAGGATCGTGGCAGGGCCTTCCGCTCCGGGAGATCCAGCCGCTCCCGGATTTTTGCTGCCTGTTTCCCGATGACGACCGGGACCGTGACAGGTCTCCCTTTTTCAAGTCTTTTTTTGATTCCTCAGGATCGTCAGGATCCTCTGAAAGTCCTCCGGCGGATCCTGCCGGAATTCCATGTATTCTCCCGTGCGCGGGTGGACGAACCCGAGCACCGCCGCGTGCAGCATCTGTCCGTCCGTGCGGAACCGCTGCCGGCGATATCCGTACACCGGATCGCCGACCAGAGGATGGCCGATCGATGCCATGTGAACACGGATCTGATGGGTCCGTCCGGTTTCCAGTCGGCATTCGATCAGGGCCGCCCGGTCGAACCGTTCCAGGACCCGGTAATGTGTCACGGCGCGCCGGGCGCCGATCCCGTCGACCGCCCGCCGCTTCCGATCCGACGGATCCCGCCCGATCGGCCGGTCTACAGTTCCTTCCTCTTCCCGGAAAGGATTCTCCACGATCGCGAGATAGCGCCTCGTGATCGTATGTTCCGCAAGCTGTTCTGACAGAGAAAGATGCGCCGCATCATTTTTGGCCACCATCAGAAGACCACTCGTATCCTTATCGATCCGGTGGACGATGCCCGGGCGGATCACTCCGTTGATCGAGGACAGACTCCCCTGACAATGCCAGAGCAGCGCGTTCACCAGGGTTCCGTCCT
>JBMNVA010000002.1:0-322324 GCA_050946555.1 Anaerovoracaceae bacterium
GAAGCGATGCCCCGGCTTTCAAGCAGCAGCTGGACCGCCGTCGTCTGAATGACAGCATCGGCATAAGGATTCCGGTATTTCCCGTCGGAATACGTGATCAGCAGGCATCGTGAATTACCGATGACCATGTTGTTCCCTTCCCCGTATTCGCTCTTCACTTCCGGGCTGTCTCCCGACTGTTCGACATAGTCGATGATCTGGCCCATCATCGAATGGATCCGGATCCGGTCTTTCACGCAGAGCCAGCGGGTCGGCTGTTCGTTTTTCGTACTCGGCATCCATCCCGCCGTCTCAAGGACTTCCCGGATCAGTTCATCCGGGACATCCCGATCCTCAAAATGGCGGAAGGAGCGTCTCTGCAGGATGAGTCTGCGAAGGTTGACCTGATAGTCCTCTGTAAAACTGATGCTGTCATCCGGCAGGATGTTCTCCTCGCCGTCGATTCGAACGGCTCCGCTCGGGCAGGCGGCCGCACAGTGAAAGCATCGCATGCAGAATTTGCTGTTATCCGCATACGGCGCTCCTTCTTTCGCATGGATCACACCGAGCGAACACGCAGCGGTGCACTGAAGACAACGGATACATTTCCCGGCATCGATCTCGATCAAAATGTTTTCCTCCTGTTAACTTTCTAAAATTCGGAAGTGCTCCGGATCCCGGCATTCCGGCAGCATGTTCTCGGAGACCTGAATGTCGATCAGATGAAGGGTATCGAGGATCCGGACGACATGCGCATCGTTCGGATCGATCCTCGCGCAGGTCTGGATCGCTGCGCGCAGGCCTTCCTCTTCATCCCGCACGACGATGGGGAGCTTTCCTGCTTCCGGGTTCCCGGAAGCGATGCTGTTCGTGTAGGTCGCCGGGAGGTCGATATTATCATACACATCCCTTGTGATGAAATCCGCGATCCCGACGCCGGTTCCGTTGTTATGTGTTCCCGGCGAGAGTCCGAGCACGAGGATGCGTTTGATCAAAGGTCCCCGGAAATCACGGATCCGCCCGATCGAGCGTCTGCTCGTGATGTTCGGATCCATGCCGGCTCCGGTCACGTCTTTTCCGATCTGATTCACGATCAGCACATCGATCCGGTCAAACTGGAGCGACGGCATCAGACTCCGGCTGATTTCCAGCAGCTCCGGTTCACGCTTCATAATCTGCTTCCCCGGGACCACCTCAACATCGTAGATATGCTCATGACCGTTCTCGATGATCGCGACCCCGAATGGGACCGGTTCATGCTCCAGAATGACGGATGCTGCTTTCGGGATCAGCTCCGGGAACCGGTCGAATCCCTCCTGATGAAGTCGGGAACAGCCATTGTGCTTTCCACCCCCGATCGCAAGCATCTTGCAGAGCCCGCTCTCGATCGGTCCGTCAAAATCCGTGTGGACCTTGACCCGGCCTACCGGAACAACCCGGTCTGCTGAATCTGCGATCCGGTCAAAATGGACCGGTACGCCATCATCGGTCTCACCGAGGATCACGGTATCCATGGAGGCACGTATCGGAACTCCCATCTCTTCTTCTGTGATCCCATACCCTTCCAGGATCTCACGCTGGCCTTCCGCCGTTCCGCCGCCGTGACTTCCCATTGCGGGAACGATAAACGGCTCTCCTCCAAGCGCCTTGATCTGATCGATCACGGACCGCACGATGATGTTCAGGTCGCAGATCCCGCGGCTTCCCACGAGTACCGCCACCTGTTCTCCCGGCCGGATCGATGAATGGACCTCCTCTTTCTGAAATTCCTTTCGGATCTTCTCCGGGATGTCTTTTAATATTTTATCTGGAAAAATCTGCCGAACTTTTACCATCTTCGGAAGCCGAATCTGGTACGCACTTTTCGGCAGGATATTTGCATTCGTATTTTGTTCGTTATAAACAGGTCTCTTATTCACTGAAATCGCCGCTTTCTTCATGAATCCTCCCTCTCTGTTTCGGATCAGAGATTGAACGGATCGCCAAACGTCTTATATACGTGATATTTTCCAAAAAGTTTATAATGGACGAGCCATGCCGGACGATAAAAGATCTTCTTGCTTGTCGCCTCAAGTTCGTATTCACGCCAGGCTCTCAAGTTGTTCGGCAGCACATGAAAGAGCAGTTCCTTGCGGGCTGCCGCTTCGATCGCTTCTTCATCAGGCTTCACGACCGAGATGATATCCGAATCCACTTCCACCGGACCCATGGCCAGATCTTCCGGATCGATCAGCGGGGTCATTCTTCCGCTGCTGACATCCGTACTGACGGCGAGATGGCTCAACGCTTTTGCCTTTTTCCCCTTCCCTGCATTTCCGATAGAGAATTCGATGACACAAAACGGGACATAGATGAGGAGTACCTCTTCTATGGAATAGATTTTCCGAAAGAAAATGCTGATCAGCATCGTATGGATGATCTTCTCCGTTTCTTTTTCCACTTCTGCCTTGTTCTTCACCAGTGGTGTCGCAAGGATCTCCTTCTGTGCACCCATGATTCCTCCTAGAAAAGATCCCGGCGCCCGGGCTGCCAAGCCGGGGCGCCGGTCTGTCAAAAGCGTCAATGCCAGATATCGTGTTTCCAAACTTTGGCGACTTCGCCTTCCTTCATATTTCCTTCATACAGGCGGTCGTTTGTCACTGCGATCTCGCCCTCTTTAAAGCCTTCCGGCAATGTGCCTTTTATGACGGCCCGGAACGATTTGGATCCGGTCCATCCGACGGAAGCATAGATGAAGTCTCCGATGTTCACACCGATCTTCGCCATGTCATTCGGTGACATCCATGCTCCGACGATGACTCCTTCCTCATCGTGAGTTTTCACCACGAGAGATAATTTAGGATACGACATCTCCACCTCCTGTCTGCGGCGCAGTACCTGCTGCAGCCGGCTTGTCTTCTTCGACGATCTCGCGGATCTCTTCGTTCGTCAGGTCGATGTAACCTTTTCCGCCTTTCGCCAGCGCTTTCCAGTAGAGTTCTTCCAGCTTCTCAGCCGGCTGCGCGAAATAGACGAATCCGTAATAATCGGTATCCGGTTTTTCCTGTTTGTGCCAGATGACTTCGCCGATCACAAGACCAGCAAGTCCCCAGACGAGTCCGGCAAGCGAATTGAACCAGCTGGCGCCCGGTGTTCCGTAGAGGCCGAATGTGAACGGCTTCAGGAAGATGTCCGGAATAAAGATCGCCAGCATAACGCCGATGATACTGAGTGCGATGGTAAGTGTCGCCGTATTCGAATGGATCTTCTTCGTACAGAGACCGCCGATGCAGGCGATGACCATCCCCGGCATGACCGCAGATGTAATGCTGAACAAAGCCGTCATCAGTGAATTAAACTTCATGAAGTACTGTGCATAGATGATCGGCATACCGATCGCGATGATCACCGAACTCCAGCGTGATACTTTCAGGTAATAACGATCCGAACGTCCCGGTTTGATCTGCATCCAGATATCGTTGACGAAGATCGTGACGGAAGAGTTGATGTATGTACTTCCGGTCGACATCATCGCGGACAGGACGAATGCGACGATCAGTCCGAGGACACCTGGTGTCGCCACTTCTCCGACCAAGACCAGGAATGCAGTCGATGTATCTTCCAGCGGTTCCAGTTTCCCCTGCTCGACCAGCGAACGAACGATGATACCCGGAGTACCGGTGAACAGAACGCCGATCGGCATCAGGATCCCCATGAAGACCGCAGTGACCATTCTGGCCTGATTCAATGTTCTTGCCGCCAAAATCTTCTGAATATTCCCCTGATGTGCAAAGTACCATGCGGCTGTGATGGCGAATGCCCCGCCGAAGAACAGTCCCAGCTGCGGGTAGTTCGGATCAAACATCGATGTGAACAAACTGCGGTTATTCGTCGGTGTATAGTCCATCATATTCGTGAATCCGCCGGCCAGCTTCGTTCCGCGGAACAGGATAAATCCGCCGCCGACGAAGATCAGAACCGCCTGCAGTGTATCCGTGATCATGACGGACATGATGCCTCCTGACGTGGTATAAATCGCGGTCAGGATCGTGACGACCATCATTCCGGTGAAGACCGGAATCCCGAACATCGCATGGAGCAGCACGCCGATCGCATAAGCATTGAAGGACATCAGTGCGAGCATGAAGATCAGCATCGCGATCGAGCTGAAGACCCTCGTCTTTTTATCATATCTTCTTTCCATGTATTCCGGCACGGAGTAGATTCCTGACAGGAAATAGACCGGAAGTCCGATCGCCAGGAATAATACAGCCCACCCGGTATCATCCAGATACATCTGGAAAGCGCAGAAGCCCGCTTCATATCCGGTCTGCGAGTAATTTACGATGTCCTGCGCACTGATCAGTACGGTCATGAACGCCAGTGAACAGATATACCATGGCAGCTTCTTGCTTGCGACAAAGAATTCGCCCTGGTTTTTCACTCGTCTGCTGAAATAAAGGCCAATACCAAGTACTAGCACCACATAGCAGACCAGAATGATCCAGTCAATCGCCTGTAATGTAAATACTGTATTTTTCATTCCGCTCACCCCCTACAGGATCCCTGTATAGGCTGGGAACAGCTGCGGAAACACAAAGTGCCACAAGCCTTCAACTATCGGGAAAAAGAGGCAGATATATATCGTCATGCCAAGGACGGCATGCCCTCCTTCTCTTTTAAAAACTCCCGCTTTCCACATAATAATAAACCCGATGATCGCCAGCGGTATATGCATCGCGAACTCGATCACCCACGGGCCTGCTTGTTCATAAATAGGCATATTACTACCTTCCCCTCTCGTCTCTCTCAGGTATTTGCCGGTCTGCTGCGGCGGCGTGCCGGTTCCGTAGAACCGGCGTAAGGCCGCCGGACCGCAAACAGTACCTGCAATCAATTGTTTCAGGCTCCGTTGTACAGGAAACCTCCGTCTACCGGGATCGTGACCCCTGTCACATAGTTCCCGGCATCCGATGCGAGGTAGACTGCACACGCGCCAATCTCTTCCACATCTCCCCATTCACCCATCGGGATTTTGCTCCGGATCTGCTCATACAGTTCTTTGTCGTCCTGGACCGGCTGCGTGAGCTCGGTCTTGAACCAGCCCGGCGCGATGGCATTCACCTGGATATTGTACGGTGCGAATTCCAGCGCTGAAGCCTTTGTAAACTGCATTAATGCTCCCTTACTGGCGGTATAGGCCGGAGCGTCGGTCAGTCCCAGGAAAGACGCCATCGACGCGATGTTGATGATTTTGCCTTTCCTGTTCTTGATCATTTCATTTCCGAAAATACGAGTCGCGTTGAAGACGGAGTCGATATTAACGGCCATGACCTCTCTCCAGTCTTCATAGGTATAGTCTTTGATCATGCCCCGGTGTTCCCGGCCCTGCGAATTGACGAGAATGTCGATCCGCCCGAATTCCCGAAGCACATCATTTTTCAGCCGCTCGAGGTCATCCTCACTGCACGCGTCAAGCGTTACCAGCATGCTTTTCCCACCAATTTCCTCAATTTCCCCAACGACCTTCTTTGCGTTCTCGCGATTTCGGCTGGCCGGTATGACGGTTGCGCCGTGATCCGCGAGCGTCAGGGAGATCCCTCTTCCGATCCCCCGAGTTCCGCCGATGACTACGGCTACTCTGCCGGTCAAATCAAAACTTATACTTTTAAAACTCATGATTTTCCCTTTCCTGATGTTATTCCTGCATTGTCAGTGCTTTCTTATACAGCATCTTGAAGTCGTCGATCGTCGTCTCTCTCGGATTCGTGAAACGGTCGCCGCCCTTCATTGCCTCCTCAGAAAGCTTGTCGATATCTTTCTCTGTCACGCCGTATGAACTGAGCGGCGGAATCGGAAGTGTCTTCAGGAGGTTATAGAGGCAGTCAACACCGACCTTCGCCGCGCTGTTCACACTCAAACCGGAGACGTCTTCTCCGAACAGTTCCGCGACCTCCGCGTATTTCTGCGGATTCGCATACATATTGAATTCCGAGATGACCGGCAGGCAGATCGCATTTGCAACACCGTGAGGTACTCCGAACATCGCTCCCAGCGGGTGCGCCATAGAGTGCGAGATCCCGAGGATCGTGTTCACGAATCCCATACCTGCGAGCAGGCTTCCCATCATCATGTCATAACGGGCATCCTTGTCGTGTTCGCCCTTGAACGTTGCTCTCTGGAGAGAACCGGCGATGAGCTTGATTGCCTGGCGCAGAAGCGCATCTGAGATCGGTTCACTTCCTCTTGAGACAAAACCTTCCACCGCATGTGTCAGCGCATCCATACCGGTTGCCGCGGTGAAGAGCGGAGGCAGTGTTGCGGTCAGTTCCGGGTCGCAGATCGCGAGCGACGAGATGTTGTGCGAACCGCCGATCGCCATCTTCCATTCTTTCTGCACGTCGGTGATCACGGCGAAGCAGGTAACTTCTGCGCCGGTACCGGCAGCTGTCGGGATCGCAATGACCGGGAGCGGTGCTTTCTCAAACAGGTCGCATCCTTCATAGTCACGGATGTCACCGCCGTTGGTCACGAGGATCGCCGCCGCCTTCGCCGGGTCCATCGAGCTTCCGCCGCCGAGTCCGATCAGCATATCGGCATCCTTCGCCAGGGCAGTGACTTTTTCGACCGTTTCGACGGACGGGTTCGCTTCGCACTCATCAAATACCTTGTACTCGATACCTGAAGCTTCCAGAGAATCGATGACCTTCTGAGCAACGCCGCATTTTACCAGGCCCTGATCTGTGCAGAGCACGACTTTCTTTCCTCCGAGCCGCTTGATTTCTTCTCCTGTTCTCGCGACCGCACCGTTACCGAAGATAACGGATCCGGACGGACTCCAGTTGAATACTTTTTCATGTCCCTTGAATAAGTTGTAATCAAGCGGCAGCTGTGCTACATTTCGAAACATATTCTCCTCCTTCTTTATCTTTTTCCATTATTTATATGCATTTCTCAGAACGATCGACTTCATCTGCGTCATTTCGATCAGCGTGTAGACGCCGCCTTCCGCACCGAGTCCGCTCTGCTTGTAACCGCCGAACGGCTGTCCCGGAGCACGGTAATCGCCGACGCCGTTCACGACGCAGCATCCTGCTTCCATGTGCTTCGCTACGTGCATTCCGTTATTGATGTCGTTCGTGATGACACCGCCGGACAGACCGTACATCGACGCGTTCGAGATCGCGATCGCGTCATCCGGTGTGTCAAATCCGATGACCGGCCAAACCGGTCCGAAGATCTCCATGTCCTTTGCGACGTCCATATCCGGTGTCACTTCGATAACGGTAGGCTCGATAAACGTCTTGTTGAAGCGTTTCCCGCCGGTCAGGAGCTTGCCGCCCTGTTCAATCGTCTTATTGATCTGCTCTTCGATCTCGATCGCTGCACTTTCGCTGACCTGCGGTCCGTAGGAACTCGACGGATCGAACTGATTGCCCGGTTTCAGCGCGCTGACCGCCGCGACCAGCTTCTTGGTATATTCCTCTTTAATGGAATTCTGGACCAGCATCCTCTTGTTCGCGCAGCAGACCTGGCCGGCGCAGTATGCTCTTCCGTTAACGGTCTCAGAGACTGCGTAGTCAATGTCTGCGTCCTCGAGAATGATCAGAGAGTCATTGCCGCCCAGTTCGAGCGAAACCTTTGTCAGGTTCTTCGCGCAGTTCTCAGCGATGCTGATGCCGACACTCGTGCTGCCGGTAAAGGTGACCGCATTGACTTTCGGGCTTGCGGTCAGCCAGTTGCCGCAGCTCCCGCCGCTTCCGGTGATGATATTCACAGCCAGCGGCTCAACGCCTGCCTTCAGCAGCAGTTCGCTCATGTGGATGTTGCAGAGCGGAGTATCCGATGCCGGCTTGACGACTACGGCGTTGCCCATCAGCAGTGCCGGAACAACCTTGTGGCAGTAAAGCTCGAACGGGAAGTTGAACGGCAGGACACAGGCAACAACACCCCAAGGTTCACGGACGGTGATCATCATATCCGCTTCGTTCGAATAGTGATCGCCCGGCTGGAAGGATTCTGCCTTAAGCGTTCTCGCGCCGTCGCAGAAGTGTTCGATCAGGCTTGCCGCGTTAATGACTTCCGCCTCCGCGTGCGCGACGGTCTTGCCCATTTCCTTCGCCGCCATCTCGACGAACCAGTCCTTCTCCTCAAGGAAGAGATCGTGGAATTTTCTCAGCGTATCGATCCGTGTATGCAGCGGTACCTGCGACCATTTCTCAAAGCCCTTTTGTGCACAGTTGATCGCGTCTTCCACATCCTGCTGTGTCGCCAGTGGAACCGTATCGATGACCTGCATCGTACCCGGATCCAGGACCTCTCTGGTCTTCTTATCCGCGGAATCTACTGATTTACCACCAATGATCATTTTCATAATTTTTTCCTCCTGTAGTTCTTCTTTTGTAATTGGGAAAATTCTTTATATTCATACACCACGCAATGTTCGTTCCACATTTTAAAAAAAATGACATCCGCTGAAATTCAACGGATATCATTGGATATTATTTTGCACTTTGTACAAAGTGTCGAAAAAAGCGTCAAATTTTCGACACTCTGTCAACATTCCGACGGATTTTCGACACTTACTCTGACACCCGGTATTCTCTTCCTGACGCATACCGCGTCTTTCTCCGGGCATCATGGCCGCCATTTCCGGATATAATTGGTTAGTTTCTGGCTGTTCTGGATGCGATAGTACAGCGTGCTCCGCGGCATATCCAGGTTCTTTGCCGCCGCCTTGATGTTTCCTTTGGTAGTCTCCAGCGCACGGATGATGCAGTCCTCTTCCTCCGTCCGCGCATCGGTCTCGACCCTGCGGAGCGGCTCATGACTCTGCCGCTCTCGGATCCGTTCCGGAACGACGGACAGGTTCAGCACTTCCCCTTCTTCCGTCATCGCCGCGATCCCTTCGATGACATTATGAAGCTCTCTGACGTTCCCCCGCCAGTCATACGTCTCCAGAAGTTCATAGAATTCATCCGGCACAGTATATCTCCGTATATTCCGTTTCTCCATGGCCTTCGACAAAAAGAACTCCGCGAGAAGCTTCCTGTCTCCGCCCCGGTCACGAAGCGGCGGGATCCGGAGCGTGATGGTATTGATCCGGTAGATCAGATCTTCCCGGAATGTTCCCTCATCCAGAGCTTCAAACAGATCCTGCTTTGTCGCGGAGATCACGCGGAAATTCACCGGAATCTCAGTCGTTCCGCCGATCCGGACGACCATGTTCGTCGACAGCACGCGGAGCAGTTTGACCTGCGCATCGAGCGGCATGCTCTCGATCTCATCGAGGAACAGTGTGCCGCCGGAAGCCGTCTCGAGGATCCCGGCTTTGCCGCCTTTCCTCGCTCCGGTGAACGCCCCCTCTTCATAGCCGAACAGTTCACTCTCGATCAGTTCCCGCGGGATCGCTCCGCAGTTGATCGGGACAAAAGGGCCATCGGAGCATTCGCTGCTGTTATGGATCGCCGTCGCGAAGACTTCCTTTCCCGAGCCGCTCTCGCCCCACAGCAGGATCGGCACATCCGTCTGCGCCACCTGCTTTGCCGTATTCTTCAGTTTGATCATTTCCGGGGATTCGCCGATGATATCGTCGAATGTGATCCGCGGCGCCGGATGGGCACTGCCCATGGACTCTTTTTGACTGTTCAGTTCACTTTCGATCGAAAGCGCAACAGAGATCGCGATCGCAAGGGTGTGATCCTGATACGCATTTTTTCCGCCCGTGATGGACAGGCAGCCGATCAGATTTCCTTTTTTGTCATGTATCGGCGCTCCGGCGCAGGAATAGTTCTTGTGAAAATAGTTATAATGCTCGCCACCCCAGAGGGTCAGCGGAGCGTCCTCCCGGAGGCAGGTCCCGATCGCGTTCGTTCCGACGAACTTCTCATGGCGGCTCGCTCCTACGCGAAGTGTCGGATCATACTCAAAATTGCTCATGATTACGGAATCCGTCATGATGTCCAGCAGCCATCCGTCCTTGTCGCTCAGAAAGACATAGTAGCCGGACGCCCGCATCACATCAAAGATCTTGTTCACATGATTGTGGAACGCAGTGATCAGACGCCGGTTGTGACGCTGCAGATCGCTGCACTGCTCCCGGTTCAGGATCGGAACATCCGGATTCTTCTCATACGGCACGTTATATTCCCGCGAACGGATCCAGGATTGAGCGACGATCGGACGAACTTTGCTCAGATCCGGTTTCTGCCCTTTGACAAACGCATCAAATGTACTGTTTAGAACCTTCTCATACTCCTCATCAAAATGAAATTCTCTGTTCGCCGCCATGTGGATTCCTCCTCTCACCGGCGGGCAACAAAAAACGCCCCCATCATATTTCTCTCATATTCACCGGTCATTAGATTTTACACTTTTACAAAGATTCTGTCAATATATCATAAAGTATACTTTGATGCTCAAAACAGACTCTGTCTGCCGCATGACCTCACCGGTACCATTCCGGCCGCCGGAGCGTGATGTACGGACGCGCTTTGCGGGCACGCGCCGCCTCAGAAAGGTCGATCTCCGCAGTCACGAGTTCCTCTCCCCTTCCGGCCTTCGCGATGAGCTCTCCCGACGGACCGATCACGAGAGACGCGCCGCAGAATTCCGCATCGCCTTCCTTCCCCGTCCGGTTGCACATCGCGATGAAGATGTTGTTCTGGAACGCCTGGACGCGCATCTCCCACTCGAACAGATCCATCGGTTCCGACGCAAGGTTCGCGGTCGGCACGATCACGAGCTCTGCTCCCTTCAGCGCCGCGGTCCGGATGCTCTCCGGAAGATGACGGTCAAAACAGATCACGATCCCGATCCGGCCGAACGGCGTATCGAAAACCGGGAACCCCTCATCCGACGGCGTGTAATAATCCTGCTCCCAGAACCCGGGTGCGTTCAGGATGTGGACCATCTTCGCCGTCCCCTGAAGCCTTCCGTCCGCGTCGATCATAAGGGACATATCATACGGCTTCCCCGCGGTGTAAATGAAGAAATTCGGCGAGACAAAAAGATGCTCCGCCGCTGCGAGCCTCTGGATCTCAACGATCCGGGGATCCGACATCGTCATAAGGAAATCCTGCGGCCGGACGCCGAGCGCCTGCTGCAGCTCACTGCTCCGGTACTGCGGGAAAAACGGCGTCAGCTGGATCTCCGGGAAAAACAGGAGATCGCTCGCCGCCGCCTTTTCAATGAATTTTTTTGTCTTGTCAAAATTCGAGTCCATCTCACGCGACATGGACATCTGCGCCATGGAAAGTTTCATGAAGAGGCCTCCTTATCTCGGGATCCGGACAAAGACCGGCTCGTGCCCGACCGCCGGCAGAAACGTCTCAAAGACGTCTTTTACGCGGAGCTTCAGGCTCGCCGTATTGACACACGGGTGGCAGCCGATCGTCTCATGCTCCCGGATCTCTTCGTCAACGAGCAGCGTGACCCGCCCGGCAGTATCGTTCATCAGCCCCATGATGCTGACCGCACCCAGCGAAATGCCGATGAGTTCTTCCATCTCCTCCGGATGCGCGAACGTGAGCTTTCCCGACCCGATCTGCTCCGCGATGACGCGGCTCTGGAACGATTTGTCATCCGGCAGGATCAAAAGGTAGAAGTCTGTCCTTTTCCGGTTGCAGATCAGGAGGTTCTTCACGATAAACGCATCCAGCAGGGCATCGATCTCCTCACAGTCTTCCATCGTATAGACCGGCGGATGATCGACCCGCTCGAACGGGATGCCGAGCCGGTCCAGGAGTTCATACGTCCGGCGCTCTGCCTCCGTCCTGCCGGAAAGATCTGACGGACTCCCTGATTCAATATGAAGCGGCCCCGAAAGGCCGCTGTTTTGATTCTTATTATTTTCCAAAAGTGACATCTCTGACACCTCGCAAGGCTCCCCGCTACATCGTCGGCAGGAAGATCAGTTTGAGCGCGTACGCCGCAAAGAGTACGAAGACGACCCACATGATCGGGCGAACGTCCTTCGCCTTCTTCGTGAAGACCTTGAGCAGGACCCAGGTCAGCATGCCCCACATGATACCATTCGCGATCGAAGAGGTGAACGGCATCATGATGATCGCCATGAACGCACCGACGGCATCTGCAGTATCGCCGCTGAAATCGACTTCCTTGATCGAAGAGAGCATCAGCAGACCGACCCAGACGAGCGCCGGAGTCGTCGCGAAACTCGGGATCGCGAGGAAGATCGGCGACAGGAACAGCGAGATCAGGAACAGGATCCCGGTGGTGACCGCCGTCAGTCCGGTGCGGCCGCCGTTTGCCACGCCCGCAGTCGACTCGACGTAGCTCGTAACGGTGGATGTTCCGAGGCAGGCGCCGACGACCGTCGCGATCGCGTCCGAAAGCAGCGCTCCTTTGGCGTTCGGCAGGTTCCCGTTCTCATCCAGCAGGTTCCCTTTGCTCGCGACGCCGATCAGCGTTCCGACCGTATCAAAGATATCGACAAAAAGGAACGAGAACACGACGACGGTAAAGTCGAGCAGATGTGAACCCGCCCAGGCGAAATCAAACGCGAAGATGTTTTTGTCCGCCGGCAGGAAGTTCTCCGAGGAAAAACTCGGGAAGAGCGAATAGACGCCGTCCTTCACATCGACGACATACCACCCGGTCAGCTGCGCGATCATGCCGAGCACCCAGGTCACCAGGATCCCGATCAGGATGTATCCCCTGACGTTGTAGTGGTACAGCACCGCGACGATGAGGATCCCGATGATCGCGAGCGCGACCTGCGGCGTCGCGAGATCACCGAATCCAATCAGCGTGGAATCCTTGGTCCCGACGACGATCCCCGCGTTCTTCAGCCCGATGATCGTGATGAACAGGCCGATTCCGGCGGTGATGGCGTGCTTCAGATTCGCCGGGATATCGTTGACCAGCATCTCGCGGAAGTTCGTAGCGGACAAAAGGATAAAGACGATCCCTTCGACGAGCACGGCGGTCAGTGCGATCTGCCACGCGTTCTGAACGCCGCTTTCCACAAGGTTCGGGACAACGGTGTACGCGAAATACGCGTTCAGGCCCATGCCGGAAGCCAGCGCGACCGGGTAGTTCGCCATGAAGGCCATGCAGAAACAGCCGATCGCAGCGGAAACGCACGTCGCCGTAAAGACGGATCCGGCGTCCATGCCCGCAGCGGAGAGGATGCTCGGGTTGACGGCCAGGATATAGACCATCGCCAGGAATGTCGTGATCCCGGACGAGATCTCAAGCCGGACATTCGTCCCGTTCTCCTCCAGTTTGAAAAACTTCTCCATAATAACAGTACTCCTTGATATTGAATAGAATATTACGTTCGTGCAAAAAGCACAGAACTATTATACCGTATCAGTTTAGGAAGCGAAAGAGAAACTTCGCGGTCTTTGTCCGTTCTGACTAAGCACTCTTTGTCTGTTCTGCCATACTCCTTTAAATCAAAACTGCTCCCCCCGATTTCCTGAAGCCGCGACCAATATGAATAATTTTACAAAATAATGCTTGAAACTTAAATAATGATGTGTTATTATCCTTTTCAATACATATTTATACATTTCAAACGAACAAAAGGAGTCAGTCATGAAAGGATCTATTATGGATAAAGCCGCACTGCACGAAACGGCGACCAGTAATATCGAGGTCAGTAATGTGATGATGCAGAACACAGCACTTAACGAAAACACTCTCGACAGATCCTGGACCGACGGGACTGCCGCAAAGAAAATAGATTTTGACGAGGACAGCAATACCGGGGAAACCGTTTCTGATGATGGTTTCAAAAAAATTCCAATGACAAAGAAAAATCTTCTTTCCTTCGTAATCCCTGCTGCGATCGGCGCCTTTATTTTCCTCTGTCCGATCTCGGTACAAGGCCAGAAAGGAATCGTTGTCGGGATCATCCTCAGCAAAGCAGCTGACGCCGTAATCAAATGGACCCCGTACATCGCGGTCACACTGATGATCGCGACCGCGATTGCAACTGTTTTATGCGAGCTGCTGAAACCTTCCTTTGTCACATCAAAACCGAAGCTAAAAAAAATCTTCATGCCCGGCAAACTGGAAGTCGCTCTCCGTATCATCGGAGCCGCCCTTGCAGTGATGGCGCTGTTCAAGCTCGGCACAAAAATGATCTACAGCGCGGATACCGGCGGAACGATGCTGGAACTCTGTGCCGATATCATGGTCTGGTTCATCGTCGCGTCGTTCTTTATCCCGTTCCTGCTCGACTTCGGGCTGATGGAATTCATCGGCACGCTCTGCAGGGGAGCCGCACGTCCGCTTCTTCACATCCCCGGACGAAGCATGATCGATGTAATCACTTCTTTCGTCGGTGATCAGAACCTTGGGATCATGATCACGAACGACCAGTACACGCACGGATACTATACCGGAAAGGAAGCCGTGATAATCTCGACCTGCTTTTCCGCGACAGGGATCAGTTACTGGTATATCATTTCGACGATCCTTCACGTGGAAGAGTACTTCCTCCCGATCGTCGCGACCATGTTCATCACCGCCTTTGTTTCTTCCGTTGTGATGGTGCGAGTCTGGCCGATCCGTTCCTTCAGCAGCACATATTTCACGGATATCAAGAAAAACCGTGAGGACAACAAACCTGCTGACATGAGCACACCAGAATTCGCAGTTCAGCTTGCAATGCAGAAAGCACAGAATTTCCAGGGACTGAAGAGCATGGCGCAGCGGAGCGTCGACTTCTGCTCAAGCGTCGTTTTCGCCGTTCTTCCAGTCGTCATGGTGATCGGCACGGCAGGTCTTGTAATCGCGACTTACACACCGATATTCGACTGGCTGGCTACTCCATTTAAATACTATCTGCAGCTGCTGCAGATTCCGGATGCGGCCCAGGCTGCTCCGACAACCGTCGCCGGTTTTGCCGACATGCTCATTCCATCACTCATCGGCGCGGGAATCGCTTCTGCAAAGACAAGGTTCATCATCTGCGTCCTGTCACTGGTGCAGATCATCTATATGTCGGAAGTCGGGCCGATCCTGCTGATGTCGGAAATCCCGGTCAAATTCTGGCACCTTGTGGTACTGTTTATTGAAAAGACAATCATCGCTCTTCCTATCATTACACTTTGCTCGATTCTTTTCCAGATTCCAGCATAAGATCCAAGGGGGATACAGAATGATTTTTGACGGACATTCCGATTTATGGGAAGATGTTTATGAAAAAAGGCTGCGGGGGATGACCAGTATTATCCCCCGCTTTCACATGAAAAAATGGAAAGAAGGAAACGTGAACGGCGGATTCTACCCCATCTGGGCCGATCCGTACAGAACAGTTTATCCCATCCCTGTTAAACAGCAGGCTCACGCCATCATCACCAGTATGCAGCAGGAAATCAAAGAAGATGAGCAATTTGTTCAGGTCGTGAGAAATCTCCATGAATACCAGAATGCGCTTCGTCTCGGCAAGCATGCGCTTTTTCTCGGAAGTGAAGGCCTGAGTTATATCGGAAGCGAGATCGAAAAGCTTGAGAAGCTTTATGCGCTCGGCTTCCGGGAAGCAAGTCTTACATGGAATGAAGAGAATGAACTCGCGACCGGCCCCGACGGAGATCCCGAACGCGGATTGACAGAAAGCGGCATCCGCTGCATAAAAAAAATCCACGCGCTCGATATGATCCTCGATCTGGCGCATGCAAACGAAAAAACCTTCTGGGATGCCGTCAAACTTACAGATCGGCCTTTCATAATCTCACACAGCGGCTGCCGCTCAGTCTGCGATGTTCCACGAAACCTCACGGACGATCAGATCCGCGCGGTTGCAGAACGACAAGGTGTGATCGGAATATATGCCTATGCACCGTTCCTGTCAGAAGAACCTCAGCATCGGAATCTCCAGGGGTTTGCAGATCATATCGACCACGTTGCCAGCCTTGTCGGAGTCGATTACGTCGGACTCGGATTTGATTTTGTCGACTTTCTGGACGATGTCGGAACAGATCCGACCATCAGCGAAGTCACGACATCTCTGGAATGTATAGAAAAAAGCGGCGGCGTTGTTCAAGAACTTAAAGCAAGGGGATATTCAGAGTCTGAAATCTGCAAAATCTGTAAAGGAAATTTTCTGCGCGTGATTCAGTCCGTTTTAAAATAACGTAAGTTTGCTGCTCTTATTTTTTCCCGCCGGTACAGCACCAGCCCGCCCTTCTGCGCGTAGCCCGTGTTCCACAGCCGGTCGAAGTCGACCCACTGATACTCCCCGTACGTGACCGCCTTCACCAGCCGGTGTCCTTTCTTCGTCTCACGGTATCCGTTCAGCAGGAACCAGTGCCACTGGTATTCCTTCCGGATCTCCGGGTCATTGTGGTTCAGGATCAGACACGGCACCGGTAAGCCCCCGTCGATCTGCTTCACGAGCGCGTCCCAGGCTTCCGCAGCCGGGAGCTCGCCCGGGAGCTCCTCCATCCCGATCTCCGTGACGCCGCGGTCCGCGAGATACGAGGCGAACCCGTCGATATAGATGTCCAGGCGGTTGACGCCGCTGAACCTCGGGCTGATATACGGCTTCATGATCCCCGAAAAACGGACGTAATCCTTCTTCGTGAGATGATCCGGATCATACGGATAGGCGTCCGGAATTCCGAGGTGCAGGGCAAAATACAGGCTGCTGTCGCACGCGGTCTCCGCCGCACAGCCGCCGAGATGCATCATCGGGTCGAGGAACCAGTCCTGATCCCCGCCGTACTCACCATTGATCATAAAATGCTTCAGTTCTTTTTTTTTGATTTCGTCTGCCATGCTTGACATATACCACAAAAGGAAGAGTGGGAAACAGAAAAAGAACAGGCGTGCCGAAGCGCCGCCTGCTCTCTCAGATATCTATCCCCAATTCGATTATTCTGCACGGATCGTGAAGTATTTTCTTGCCGGAGTCTTGCAGAGTGCGGCGGAAAGCACGCACGCCACAACGATGCCGACCGTAAACTGTCCGATGTTCCACGGGATCGCGACCGCTGCCGCTGCCCAGTTCCCGTACAGGAACCGTTCGGCGATGAAATATCCGGCGCACATCTCCAGGCCGCCGACGATCATGCCGATGATCTCGACAAGCACAAGCCCGCGGCTGTTCTCGCGGACATGTCCGCGGTCGAGGGCGTTGATGACAAGACCCATAAGCAGCGCCATCAGGAACTTGATCGCGAGCGTCCACGGTGCCCAGAACGCATATCCGCCGAGGATATCGCCCAGCGCCGAACCGAAGCCGGCGGCGATCGCGCCGTTTCTCGTTCCGAGCAGGAGCACCGCGAGGAAGATCATCGCGTCACCGAGGTGGACATATCCCTGTGTCATCGGGACCGGGATTTTGAAAAAGCTGGTCGCCACCAGGATGAGGCACATCATCATCGCGGTCATGACCAGATTGTAGATTTTACTGCCGTTATTCAGTCTTTGCATTTTGAACCCTTCTTTCTCCCTGCAACATCTTGACCTTTTTTGTCTGCGCCATTATACTAACATAGAAGTGTTCCCTTTAAAATATGCAATATTATTTATTTTTTCAATAACAGTTTAGGGAGATTTAACAAAATGAGACCGATCACGCCCGAATTTGACCACAATTCCAAGAAGCCTCTGTATGAACAGCTGTATGAATACCTGAAACGCGAGATCCTCGACGGCGGCATCGCGGCAGGCGAAAAACTGCCTTCGCTGCGCTCGATCGCCCGCCAGCTGGAGATCAGCGTCACCACCGCCGAGTCCGCCTACAACCAGCTCCTCGTCGAAGGGTATATCCAGAGCCGCCCGCAGTCCGGGTACTACGCCGCCAGCCTCACCGGGATGCCCGGCGCCGACTCCCGGGAGACCGTCTTCCGCGACTACGGTGACAGTTCGTTCGAGAGTCCTCCGTATAAATGCGATCTCGCGTCCTTCGATTTCGGCAAATGGAAAAAATGCACCGCGAAAGTGCTGAACGACTACCCGAACCTTCTTTTATACGAGGGCGACCCGCAGGGCGAAAAAGTCCTCCGCGCCGAGATCGCGCGCTACGTCTATCACTCCCGCGGCGCCGTCTGCACCCCGGACCAGATCGTGATCAGCGCCGGCACCCAGCAGCTCATCAACCACCTTTCACGCATCCTGCGGCGCATCGGGATCGGCCACGTTTCCACGGAGACTCCGGGCTACCTCCCGGTCCAGAACAGTTTCCGCGACCAGGGCTTCTCCATCAGCCGCATCCCCGTCGCCCGCGACGGCCTGATGATCGAAAAACTGCCGATCAACATCCCGTCTGCCGTCTACGTCAGCCCGTCGAACCAGTTCCCGACCGGCACCGTCATGCCGATCGCCCGCCGGTACAAACTCCTGGAATGGGCCACTGAGAACGACAGCATCATCCTCGAAGATGACTACGACAGCGAACTCCGTTACTTCGGCCGCCCGCTCCCGTCCCTGAAGAGCCTCGACCGCGAAGACCGCGTCGTCTACCTCGGCTCGTTCACCTCGACCCTCTTCAAGGCGATCCGCATCTCGTACATGATCCTGCCGGCCCCGATGGCGGACATCTTCAACGAGATCAAAAGCGACTACACGCAGACCTGCTCGAAGACCGAGCAGCTGACCCTCGCGCTCTTTATGGAAAAAGGTTACTATCAGACGAACATCCGGAAGCTGCGCAAACTGTATTCGCAGAAACTGTCCGCGACGCTCGCCGCGATCCGGGAATACGGCAGCGATTTTGTCTCCCCGCTGAACACAAGATCCGGCATCAATCTGATCCTGAACGTCCGCTCGCAGAAACCGGCCGAGGAACTCGTCGAGGAGGCCCGGTCGCTACAGCTGGAGATCACGGGGAGCTACGACCTGAGTGACATCCACAACAAAGCGCTGATCTTTTACTATAACCAGATCCCGCTCGAGGAGATCCCGGAAACCGTCCGTCAGATGATCGAGCTCTGGCGGAGTTAGGCAGCGAAAAAAGAGCCTTCCGGAATCTCCGAAAGGCTCTAAGATCAGGCAGCTTTCCACGAGCGAAGCCCTCTTATCCGTTCGCCGCCGCGGACAACAGCGCGCATACGCCGGTGATCAGGATCGCAGGCACCACTGCCACCGCAAGTCCGAATACAAGGACTGCGATGCCCGCCAGAAACAGCCAGCCGAAGATCCCGAGGATCCACCCGAGCACCGTTCCGACCACCTTGAACGCAAACACGGTGAGTTTAAAAAGAATGACCGCAAACAGTATGATCATTAACAGGCTCAACATTTTCTCTTCCTTCTTTCTCTTCCTTGACGGTTGCTGTCCGCAGAATCGATGCATCCTCCACGCCCAGTTTTCTGCTGTATTCCGGGTTTTGATCGATCTTGACCAGAAGCCTGGCCAGCGCTGCGCGTGTGCAGGCATCCTTCGCGGTGATTATCATACGCCCTGCCTCCGTCTGATAAAATATCCATCGTTTCTTATGACCTCAGCTTATCTGAAAAAACGATGGACGTACAGAACGCGTTTGGAAGAAAGACCTGTTTTATTTTTCTCTTTTGGCAAAATACCGTTCCGCTGTCGGATCTCCTGCCGGCAGGTCCTGCTGCCGGATACGGCTCCGTGCCTCGTCCAGCTTTTTTTCATTGATTTTCCCGGACGCGATCATGTTATTGACCCACAGTTCCAGCGAATCCGCCGCAATGCCGATCTCGCTGATGCCTTTTTCGATTCTGGCGAAATCGTTCAGCTCTTCGTCGGAGATCTCACCGTCCGCAGTGATCTCGATCAACCGGTCTCTGGCTTTTTCGAGAGAATTCATCGTGGCGAGCATCTGGAGCACGATCTGCGCCAGATCCTTCACCCGGACTTCCGGAACAAATTCCTGCCCGATCGGACACTCGTGGCTGCAGTAGTAATTGCAGAGCGCCGGCTTTTTATATGCCTTTGCCATCGCCAGGACCTCTTCCGGACGGACCGGGGATTTCCCGCTCTCGAATTTTTCGATCCGGCTGTCGGAAACGAATCCTATCGCCTCGCCGGCCTCTTCGCGAGTCATCCCGGCTTCCTCCCTGCTGATCTGATAAATGCTCTTATTTTCCTTTGTCGATCTTTTTCCCAATTTAAACTGTCCTTCCTTTTGTCCATTCAGTCCGTCATCTTCTGTTCAATTTTACCGATTTTCTGACGCATTATCAATCACATGGGCAAAAGTATCACTGTTCTTATAGAAACAGCAGCGCATCATTCGCGTCGGAAAGCCCGGCCGTCCGCTGATTTACATGGAACCGGCATCCAAACAAAAAGGGCCGGGCGGTGGTCTGCCGATCCCGGACAGGTCATATCGCTACGCCCTGCCAGAACCAGCAGATCATTCCCGGTCCTCTATCACTTGTGTTTAAGCCGGATCATTCTGCACGACCTTGTTCCGACTCGTTTTTTCTGCCTTTCTACTCAACGACCTTGACTTTCACCGTCTTCCAGACGCCGTTCGGTGCGCATACGTAGATCTTGCAGCTGCCCGTCTTAACGGCCGAAACCTTACCGGAAGCACTGACGACTGCCACTGTCTTGTCGCTGCTCTGATAGCGATAGCGTGCCGCGTGCTTCGTGGAAAGGAATTTCTTCCCGCTCTTGCATTTCGTCAGAGACGGTTTGATCTTCTTGGATTTGTTGAGCTTGATCGTGATGCTCGAATCCGCGACCTTGACGGATTTCGCATCCGTGTATTTGGAGTTGTATCCGTTCGCGATCGCGTGCATCATGAAGCTCTTCGCAATGACGACCTTCTTGCCGTCAACGACCTTGTAAGCCTTTACCTGATACTTGTAAGTCTTGCCTTTTGCCAGATGTTTCTTCACAGTCGAGAGGGATTTCTTTGTCGAAGCGATCTTCTTCATCGATTTTCCGCACTTGCCATAGTAGACGACATAGCCATCTGCACCCTTCACCTTTGTCCAGGTGATCTTGTCGCTGGTGTTCGTCTTTTTCTGTGCTTTCGCATTCAGGACCGGCTTGTAGATCGTGAACTTGACCTTCGCGGTTTCGAAGTCTTCAGTGTCCGTCGCGCCCGTTACGTATGCAGTTACATAGTATGTTCCCGGCAGAGTCGGTGCTTCTGACAGCAGATTCCCGTCCTTGTCATAGTACTTGTACGTGATCGTTCCATCCGCTGCTTCTGCGCTTGGAGTGGAAGGAGTCTGTCCGTATGTCCAGCTGCTGATCGTGAGATCTTTCGTCAGCTTGCTGTCGGTTGCCTTGGCGATCGTGAATGCAACGTAATCCGATTCGAGACCAGTGTAATCTGCACCTTCTGCGACGAAAGCCTTGACATAGTAGCTTCCCGCGTCGGTCGGCTGTTCGGATCCCAGCTCCTTCTTGTCGCTGTCGTAATATTTGTAGGTCACTGTACCGTATTTCGCTTCAGCCGAAGGTTCTTTTGCAGTATCACCATATGTCCAGCCATCGATGGAAAGCTCTTTCGTCCAGGAGTTTACTTTGTAGACTGAATATGTACCATCTGAATTCTGGCGGACAGTGGATCCCTCAGCGACATCAGAATCAACCGGCTTACTATAGAAGGTGCCGCCAGTGATAGTAATGTCCAACCTATTATTATTATCATCAAGGCGATTTGTGAAAGTTCCTCCATTAATAGTGGTTTTTGCTGTTGTATATTCACTATCATCAGCAGATACGAAAACTGGATATACACCTTGTCTTCCATCATCCAGTGTTACTAAAGTTGCAGTAAACTTACCACCATTTATTGTAAGCTCACCCGCGTCGAGATCTGTGTTGCTCGCATCACGCATATTAGCAATAAGGTTAGTTTGCGCCGTGAAGTCACCGCCATTTATTGTCATCTTGTTATAATTGAGGATCGCTTGATACCCGTCACTGAATGTTCCGCCATTGATCGTCGCAATGCCTCCATCATCATTCTTGACGTTGAATTTGCCTCCGGTGAATGTACCACTATTGATGATGAGTTCAGGATTCTTCGCGTTTGTGCCGCTGACATAGCCGGTACGTGCATTACCACTGTCATAGTCATAATATCCATTCTCAATCAGAGAGCTGTAAGTGCCATTGTTATGTACTTCAGCTCCATTAATCGTGAGCTTACCGTGGTTGAGGACAGTATAGTAGCTGTTCGATGGATTACTCTCATCACTCCATGTACCGTTATCAGCGCTCCTATCAAGTTTCACATTTTCTACGGTCGCGACGCCGTTGTTGTAGAGCGCCGCACACTCGTCTGATGTGTTATCTACCGTTCCCGAGCCTTTAAGTATCAGTGTTCCGTTATTTGTGATAGTATCACTACCTTCTGCATTAGTGAGCGTGTTGCCGTTCAAATCTATCGTAACGGTCACATTCGCTGGAATAGTAATACTTGCAGTGATATCACCATCTAACTGGATAGTAGCTCCGTCTACTATTGCACTAGTTAGTTCGTCTTTAGTATCGACTTTTGTTACTGTGCTCGTATCCGCAAGACAGGCGCCGACATAGCCAGCACTACTGCAAGCGAAAGAGCCAGCATCAATACCTTCTTAATCGTTCCTTCCACTTTCGATGCCTCCTTTTGGTAAGTGGGTTGGTCGTGCATTAGATCAACACAAAGCGATGATTCAACATAAATAATATTAACGCAAACTGTACAGATGTCAACAGTCTACCGGCAAAACGAAGTGAATATTCAAATAATCAGTTAAATTTACAACGCTGAAACAAAGCCCGTATCCCGCTGATCCGAATGCGTTCATCGATTTGGAAAATCCTGTCTCGGCCATTCGGAAGCATAAAAAGACCGGTCCCGGCGCATTACCGCACAGGACCGGATCCCAATATTATTTGTACTCAAGTTTTATTATTTTACCGCCAGTTCATCCTGCCTCTTCACTCTGCGCCGGATGAGGAGAAGTCCCGCGATCGTGATGGCTGTCGTCGCCGGGAGCGCGATCCACGCACTCTGCGTGATGCCGGCGATGATGTATCCGATCGCCGAGAAAACGACACAGGTGAGTGCATACGGGAGCTGCGTGTTGACGTGGTTGATATGCTCGCACTGAGCACCGGTCGACGCCATGATCGTCGTATCCGAGATCGGGGAGCAGTGGTCGCCGCAGACACCGCCCGCGCAGCAGGCAGAAATCGAGATGACCAGCATTTCCGGGAGCTGTCCGCCGCCCGTGTTCGGGAACAGCGCGACAACGATCGGGATCAGGATGCCGAACGTTCCCCAGGATGTTCCTGTGGAGAATCCGAGGAAGCAGGCGACGAGGAAGATGATCATCGGCAGGAACATCGCGAATCCGCCGGCCGTGTGTTCCATCAGCCCCGCGACATAATCATCCGCGCCCATCAGGCCGGTGATGTTCGAAAGCGTCCATGCGAACGTCAGGATCAGGATCGGTGCGACCATTGACTCGAATCCTTCCGGGATGCAGGCCATCGCTTCCTTGAACGTCATTCTTTTCCGGATCAGCATATAGATGATCGAGATGATCAGGCTGACGCCCGCGCCGCAGGACAGGCCGTACGACGCGTCACTTCCCGCGAACGCAGAGACAAAGCTCTTGCCGTCGAAGAAGCCGCCGGTGTAGATCATGCCGATGACACAACAGATGATCAGCATGACGATCGGGAACACGAGATCCATCACGCGGCTGTCCGGTTTCTGTTCCGGCGCGACCGCGTCCTTGTACGGGCGTGCGTCCGTCGTATAAAGATCGTTCTTCTCGATCGCGTTGCGTTCATGCGTCCGCATCGGACCATAATCGAAATCGCCGATCGTCAGAGTCAGGATCATCACGATCGTCATCAGTGAATAGAAATTGTACGGGATCGACTCGATGAACAGCGTCAGGCCGTTGTACCCTTTGACAAAACCGGACACCGCCGCCGCCCACGAGGAGATCGGAGCGATCATGCAGACCGGAGCGGCCGTCGCGTCGATGATGTATGCGAGTTTCGCACGGGAGATGTTGTGTGTGTCCGTGACCGGGCGCATGACGCTTCCGACGGTCAGACAGTTGAAATAGTCGTCGATGAAGATCAGAACGCCGAGCCCGAACGTCGAAAGGATCGCGCCTTTTCTCGTTTTGATCTTCTGCCGCGCCCATTCACCATAGGCGAAAGAACCTCCCGCCTTATTCACGAGCGAGACGATGATCCCGAGCAGGACCAGGAAGATCAGGATCCCGACGTTCCATGTATCGGAAAGCGCGCCGATGAAGCCGTCCTTCATCATCGTATCAATCGTCGCGTGGAAATTGAATTTGGTATAGAACAGGCAGCCGACGAGGATCCCGACGAACAGCGAGCTGTGCACCTCTTTCGTGATCAGTGCAAGAGCGATCGCGACGATCGGCGGTACGAGCGACCAGAATGTCCCGACCATCGACGAATGATAATTGGTTCCCGTTTCCGCCGGTGCGCAGGAGACCAGAAGCAGGCTCAGCAGACCGAGAAGCAGGAGCAGGCCGAGGAACCGGCCGGTACGGGTTGATGTAGATTTCATGATACCCCTCTCTCTTTATTCAGCAGGTAATAATTGCGTGAAAATCAGGATCGGGGCCGGCCCGCCACAGGCCGAAAGGAAAGGACCATTCCCGAAGCACCGGGGAAGTTTTGGGAAAAAAGAAAACAGCCCGGGACTCCGCGTCAGGCTGTCATTCAGAAACAATCTCAGGCAGGCGCCGCTCGGAAAATCTTTCGGACTCCCCGTGCCCATAGTGCCAAGCCGTTATCATCATTTCGGATAGCTCTCCGCATCGTCTGCGACAGTCGAATGCCTCTTAGTACATCCGCCCAGCTCACCTGCACGGCAGCGGCAGGCAGCCTCGGCGCCGTCGCCTTTCACCCTGCCGGGATCCGCCGATCCCTGTCAGGCACGGTTACTGATCGTATCCGGCGCGCCTCTATCTCGATTTTTTCAATAGTAAAATTAGAATATTACTTTCACAGTATCGTGTCAACCGCTAAAAAGCATTTTTTTGACTTTTTTCGGCTTTTCATGCATTTTTCAGTTCTTATCGAACTCCATTCCTTTTGTCTTCGTGATCTTCCCGCTCCGGGTGATGAACAGCGCTTCGTAGCCCTTTTGCTTTTCAATGAACTTCTTCGCTTTTTTCGTCCCCAGGATGAGGCAGATCGTCGACAGGCAGTCACTGTCTCCGGAATGACCGGCCGACGCGGTGATCGTCACGCCGCTGACATCGTTATCGATCGGGTATCCGGTCTTCGGGTCGAGGATGTGATGATATAGCTTGCCGTTCTTTTTGAAATAGCGCTCGTAGATGCCGGAGGTGACGACCGTGCCGTTGCTGCACGGGGTGGAGCCCACAACTTCCTGCATATCCGAAAACGGCTTTTCGATGCCGATGACAAAATCTTCCCCGTCTTTGTCCCCGACGCAGATGATGTTCCCGCCGAGACTGATGATCGCCGAGGTCACGCCGCGTTTTTTCAGATACTTCGCGATGAGGTCGCCGACGTAGCCTTTTCCGATCCCGCCCAGATCGATCTCGCCTTTTGACGTCCCCATCTGTACGGTGTTCCCGTGGATGTGGATCTGCTTGTAGTTCACGTAGCGGACGGCTTCCTTCAGGCTCTTCTCCGACGGGACGTGATGCTTGTCCGAATGGAAATCCCAGAGATCCTCCGCCTTCCCGATCGTGATGTCGAACTTGCCGCCGCTCAGGTCGCCGTAATAGATGCCCTTCTTGATGATCTTGACCGTGAGCGGGTCGCACTTGACCGGCTTCCCGCCGGCGTGGTTGATCCGGTAGATGTCGCTCCCCGCCTTCGTCTTGCTGAGGAGCGCCTCGTAATCCGCGCACTTCTGAAACGCGTCGCTGATGACATCTTTTGCCTTTTCCTCGTCCATGTCCTTCATGTCATAGATCGAGATCTTGCAGGTCGTGTCAAAATAGAAGCTCTCCTTCGTGACGGGATCGCGATTTGCGGTGCAGGCGGTCTGTGGTATAATCATGATAACTGTCAGGCAGACAGTCAAAAGGATACTAATCAGTTTTTTCATCGATAACCTCAGAGGTTCCTGTAAGAAAAATGCGTCATGTGATCAAAAAAGCGGATATCGTCCTGCTGGTGTTCCTGATCCTGCTCGGGCTGCTGTTCTCGTGGCTTTCCGTCGCCGGAAAGCAGAGCGGGACGCGCGTTCTCGTCCGGGTGAACGGGAAGGACTACGCGACGTACAGCCTCGCGGAAAACCGTACGGTGACGATCCGCCAGAACGGTCATGTGAACAAGTTTATCATAAAGGACGGTACGGTGCAAATGACGAAATCGAGCTGCAAAAACAAGCTGTGCATCGAGCAGGGCCGGATCAGCGAAACAAACCAGAGCATCGTCTGCCTCCCGAACCGCGTAACCCTGGAGATCCAAGGAGGGGAGTCAAAATATGACGCGATCGCACAGTGACAAACAGACTTCCCGGAGAACGACTTCCCAGAGAAAAACGTCACAGAGAAACAGCAGCTCGCTCCGCGTAAAGCGCCTGACGACCTCTGCGATGCTCACCGCCGTCGCGCTCATCTTCGCGTACATTGAAGCGATCATCCCGTTCAGCGTCGGCGTGCCGGGCGTCAAGCTCGGCCTCGCGAACCTGGTCATCCTGATCGCGCTCTACGAGATGAATTTCCGCTACGCCATGGCGGTGAACCTGCTCAGGATCTTTTTGTCCAGCCTCCTGTTCAACAGCATCTTCGCGATGTTGTATTCGCTCGCGGGCGGCGTGCTCAGCCTGATTGTGATGGCGCTTCTCAAGCGGACCGGGAAGTTCTCGATGATCGGCGTCAGTATGGCGGGGAGTGTGACGCACAACTTCGGGCAGATCCTCGTCGCGTCCTTTGTTGTGTCGAACCTCAGGATGTTCCTGTATTTCCCGATCCTCGTGTTTTCCGGCATCGCGGCGGGGATCGCGATCGGCTTCGTCGCCGTCATCCTGGATGCCCGTCTGCCGAAATCTCTGTTTCAGTGATACCCGGAGCGTGTACCTCATTCATTAATACAAGGGGGGCACCCCGATCGATATATAATAGAAAGAAGGCTTCATTATGCGTGAGCAGCTCATCAAGCTCCGCCGGGTGATGAAGGAAAGCGGCATCGACTGCTGCTTCATCCCGTCCGGCGATGACCACAACTCCGAATATGTGAGTGACCATTTCAAATGCCGCGAATTCATCAGCGGCTTCACCGGCTCCGCCGGCGTCCTCGTCGTCACGCAGGACCGCGCCCTGCTCTGGACCGACGGCAGGTATTTCCTTCAGGCCGCGTCCCAGCTCGAGGGGAGCGGTTTCGAACTGATGAAGATCGGAGAGCCCGGTGTCCCGACCGTGCTCGAATTCCTGACCGATCTCGCCTCGAACGCGCCGTACACTCTGGGCTTCGACGGCCGCGTCGTCAGCGCGGACACCGGCCGGCTGTTTGAAAACGAACTCGTGCCGCTCGGTGTCTCGATCCGCTGGGATCAGGATCTCCCGGGGAAGATCTGGGAGGACCGTCCATCGGTCCCGGTGACAGAAGTCTGGCAGCTTCCGCCCGAATCTGCCGGCCGCACTGCCGAAGAAAAGCTGGCGGACGTTCGCCATGCGATGAAAAAAGAAAACGCGGACGCGCTCCTGATCACCGATCTGACCGAGACCGCGTGGCTCCTCAATCTGCGGGCTTCCGACATCGCGAACACCCCCGTGTTTTATTCTTTTGCCCTCATCACAGAAAGCCGGGCGGAACTTTATATATATAATAAGAAGGAATTTGACTCCCGTCACGCTGCTGATCTCCCGTTCTGGGAGACCTTCCCGTACGAAGAGATCTACCGGAGCGTATCCCGTCTCCCGGCCGGATCCCGCGTCATCCTCGACCCGGACTCCGCGTGCGTCGCGCTCCTCAAGGCGATTCCGGAAGATGCCGATCTTTCGCTCAGCGCCTCCCCGATCCAACTGATGAAAGCAGTAAAAAACAAATCTGAGATCGCGGCGACCCGAGCGGCCCACATCCGGGACGGGGTCGCCATGGTCCGCTTCCTCATGTGGCTGAAGGATGCCGTGCGCAGCATGCCGCTTACCGAGATCGCCGCGTCGGACCACCTGGACAAAGAACGCCTTTCCTTTGAACGGTGCTTCGATCTCAGTTTCCCGACGATCGCAGGCTACGAGGAGAACGGGGCGATCATCCACTACCAGGCGACGCCGGAAACCGACGCCCCTCTGGCGCCAAAAGGATTCCTGCTGGTGGACAGCGGCGGGCAGTATCTTGACGGCACGACGGACATCACCCGCACGATCGTGCTCGGCCCTCTCACCGGAAAACAGCAGGAATATTATACCTACGTGCTGAAAAGCCACATCGCGCTGGCGTCCGCGGTGTTCCCGCGCGGTACGACCGGACTCGATCTGGACCGCATCGCCCGCCGCCCGCTCCGAGAGCATGGGCTGGACTTCAACCACGGGACCGGTCACGGGATCGGCCATGTCCTGAGCGTCCACGAAGGCCCGAACATCATCAGCCTGCGTGGCTCCGGACAGGAATTCCTCCCCGGCATGATCACGTCCGATGAACCGGGCGTCTATCTGGAGAGAGAATTCGGTATTCGGCTGGAAAACGAGATCCTCTGCGTCGAAAAAGGGGACCGTCTCGGATTCGAGCCGCTGACTCTCTGTCCGTTTGACCGGGCCGCGATCCTGCCGGAGTTTCTCACAAATGACGAACGCGAGTGGCTGAACCGTTACCATCGACACGTAAACGACACGCTTTCACCATATCTGACGGAAAAAGAGGCGGCATGGCTGAAACGGGAAACCTTGCCAATTTAGGGTCAGTCTCCGTTTTCAGGCCACTACTGTTGCTTTACAACACGAAAGTGCGTATTGGAATTTCAACATTTATTTCGCCCGGCCCACTTTTGGTTCGGGCGATTTCCGTTACTTTTTCAATTACGGTTCAAATCAACGCCTTTTTCTTACAAAAAATTCTGCAAATTTTAAATTTTCCTTCTGGGGCGCTTGCAATCACACGGCCTTCACCGAATCGACATAAAAATAGCCTTTTGTCTACCCAGTGGCACAATTCATGCTATAATATATAACATGACGTGTAATTCAAAATAATACAAAAAGGAGAAGACAAATGGCAGAAGAAGCTAAAACTAATGGCCCTAAGCCCACAAAGATGATCCATGCATTGATCTCTTTCCTAGGACTGGTCATTGTAATGTCAGTCGGAATTATTGTTTTCCAGGTCGATCCACATGTTCCTATGTTCATCGGCGTAATCATCGCTGCCTGTGTATCTCTTGCCCTCGGTTATAAGTGGGAAGACATCGAACAGATGATGATCACAGGTATTTCAAGAGCTATGCAGGCGATCCTGATCCTGGCTATCGTCGGTATGATGATCGGTGTATGGCTGCTGTCAGGTGTAATTCCTACCATGATTTATTATGGTTTGAAGATCTTATCACCATCCATCTTCCTGATCGCAGCACTGCTGATCTGCTCCATCACATCCCTGGCAACCGGTACCTCCTGGGGTACTGCAGGAACGATGGGACTGGCTCTCATGGGTATCGCAAAAGGTCTGGGAATGCCGCTTCCGCTCACTGCTGGAGCGATCCTCTCCGGAGCATACTTCGGAGATAAGCTTTCCCCGCTGTCCGATACAACGAACCTGGCACCGGCTATGGCTGGAACCGACGTATTCACCCACATAAAATACATGATGAGATCCACGATCGTTGCGTATATCATCGCTCTCGTTTATTTCGGGATCATGGGAGTCACGCACTCCAACAGCGGCTCTGCTGACATGAGCCAGGCGCAGGCGATCTCTGACGGACTTCATTCGTATTTCAACATCAACCCGGTCCTGCTGCTCCCGCCGCTGATCGTTATCCTGGCAATCGCCTTCAAAGTACCGGCGATCCCTGGTATCACGCTCGGCCTGATCGCAGGAGCGATCCTGGCACCGATCTTCCAGAGAGATCTGCAGATCTTCGATGCGGACACACTGAAACTTGACCACACCGGCGTTACGTTCGGTGACATCCTGCAGGATGCAAGAGACGGATTCGTCTGCAACTCCGGTAACGAAGATATCGACTCCCTGCTGACATCCGGAGGTCTGATGAACATGTCGTCCTCCATCCTGATGTCCATCATCGCAATGATGTTCGGCGGCATCATGGAAGGTACGAAACAGCTGGAAGCGATCATCGAAAAGATCACCAAAGTCGTCCACAGCGGAGCCGGCCTGGTCATCGCTACCGAGATCACCTGCATCATCTCCAACATCGTTATGCCTGAGCAGTACATCTCCATCCTGATTCCGGGAAGAATGTACGCACCGGCGTATCGTAAAGCAGGTATCCACCCTAAATGCCTGTCGAACGCTCTGGAATCTGCTGGAACAGTTTCCTCCGCTGCAGTTCCTTGGAACACATGCGGAATGTACATGTCGACAACACTGCAGGTATCGACTTATGAATACATGCCATATCTGATGTTCAACTACGCAATGATGGTCACAACCGCTGTCATGGCAGTCATGGGACTTACCGTTACGAAGATGACTCCGGAAGAACAGGCGAAGGCTGACGCCGGAGAATTGGTATAGTCGCATACCTCAACCAATATGTGCATATACTGGTCAGTAAACCAGAATATCTTTGATAATCAGTTTTGAATTGACGTCTTATGCAAGGTCGGTCCCGGATTCAGTTCCGGGCCGATCTTTTTTTCGTGATATAAAACAAGGATATCAATAGGATAAAAAGGCTTATAGGGCAAAACGCGCTGTATGCTTTCCCCAGTAAATCAGAGTATGCAATGTTCTGCTTGATTTCCTCAGTAAACCGGGATACAAAGACGATCTGCAGGACTTTACCTCTGCCAGAACGTAAATTTCGATCCTGAGAAAGGATTTCTGCAGTAGATGGGGGAAAACCTCATGACCCGCCGGAAGACCCGGATCCTCCCCATTTCCGGCTTCGTCCGACGACTTCCGTTTTGTCTGTCGGGAAAAAAGTCAGTCCGGGAAGAACTGCTGCTTTGTAGAATACGTCGTAAATGTCAAAGAACAGAGGCAGAGGCGCTATCTTTGGGAACCGGCAGCAGACGTTTCGTAAAATAAGCAGTGGATATCATAAACAGGTCAAATAACATGTTTCATTTCATCTTCCTCCGGAATTACTTTTTCCAAGAAAGATATAAGCCCAAAAAAGCAACCTGCCCGGACGCATTCATCCGAGCAGGCTGCTTCTTGTATTGACTATTTTTCAGAAAGAATCTTACGATGCGGTGGTTCCGCTTTCTTCCTTTTTCTCCTCAGCAGGAGGAGCGGCCTTCGGGGCCTCTTCCTTCGGCGCTTCTTCCTTTGGAGCTGCTTCCGCAGTTTCCTTGGCTTCCGCCTTCGGAGCTTCTTCCTTCTTCGGAGCGGCCTTCTTCGCGGCAGGCTTCTTCTTGATCACACGCATATTGATGATCGCGCCTGTCGGGCATTCTTTGGCGCAGAGACCGCAGTTCTTGCATTTCTCAGGGTCGATCTTCGCGAGGAAGTTTTCGATCGTGATCGCGTCGAATTTGCAGACCTTCTGGCACTTCATGCAGCCGATGCAGGCATTGGTGCAGGCTTTCCGCGCCTCAGCACCCTTGTCCGTGTTATTGCAGCGGACGAAGACGATGTTCTTCGCCGGGGAAACGCGGATCAGGCTGTTCGGGCACGCCTTGACGCACGCACCGCAGCTCGTGCATTTGTCACGGTCGACCAGCGCGACGCCGTTCTTGATGTGGATCGCATCGAAGTCACAGGACGCTTCGCAGTCGCCCAGACCCATGCATCCGTACGGGCAGAGGTTCATGCCGCCGTACAGCTGTTTTGCTGCCTTGCAGGTCTTGATGTCGTTGTACTGCATCAGCGGTTTTACCGCATCGGTTGTTCCGTTGCACATGACGACCGCGACCTGTTTTTCTGTAGTTTCAGCACTCATTCCGAGGATGTCCGCCAGCTTCGCAGCGAGGTCCGGTCCGCCGACCGGGCACTTGGAACATCCGATGGAGTGATCTTCTCCCAGCGCATTCGCGTAGTCATCGCAGCCGGCGAAGCCGCATCCGCCGCAGTTCGCGCCCGGAAGTTCCGCACGGATCTTGAGGACCGTTTCGTCGACCG
Source organism: Anaerovoracaceae bacterium (assembly GCA_050946555.1). GTDB lineage: Bacteria > Bacillota > Clostridia > Peptostreptococcales > Anaerovoracaceae > Aminicella. The sequence goes on from JBMNVA010000002.1 coordinate 32,084, forward strand.
GGACGTAGAACACTTTGGAAGCATAGCTCAGAACGACAGAGGCCACGAATCCGACAGCTACAACCAGGATAACAGGAATTGCTATATTCATGAATTTCGCCTCCCCTTCTTATGAGAACATTCCGCCGAATCCCATAAAGCTGAGAGCGAGGATCGATGTTGTGACCAGCACGATCGGAACTCCCTTGAAGGATTCCGGCATTCTTTCATCTTCGACGAGCCTGCTTCTGACTCCTGCCATGATGACCATCGCGAACAGGAAACCGACGCCAGCTCCGAAAGAGTTAACGAGCGATTCGAGGTAGTTGTATCCCTCGTCGATGTTCGTGATGCAGACACCGAGAACTGCACAGTTCGTCGTGATCAGCGGAAGGTAGATTCCCAGCGATTTATACAGCGACGGGATACTCTTCTTCATGAACATTTCGATCAGCTGTACGAGAGCAGCGATGACCAGGATGAACACGATCGTCTGCAGATAAGCGATATCGAATTTATTCAGCAGCTGCATGATCGGCCAGGTCGCAGCGGTCGCGACGACCATGACGAAGATGACAGCGACTCCCATGCCCTTCGCGGAATCCAGTTCTTTGGAAACGCCGAGGAACGGGCAGATACCCAGGAACTGAGCCAGTGGGTAGTTGCTGACAAGAACCATACTGACGATGATTACCAACAGTTGAGATACCATATCCACTACGCTCCTTTCTCTTCAAGTTCCGGCTCTTTTCCGAAGAGCTCTTCTTCTGTTTCGCCGACTTCCTTCTTGATCTTGCTCTTATCTCTCGTGATGTAGTGGACAAACGCCATGACGATCGCGAAGACAAAGAATCCGCCCGGAGCCAGGTTGAACAGCGCCATCGGAGTCACTGCAGACGGTATGACCTGAACGTCGAACAGAGTTCCGGCACCAATCAGCTCACGGATCGCACCCATGACACCGAGTGTCAGTGTAAATCCGATGCCCATTCCGACACCGTCCAGGAAAGAATCAACGACGGTGTTCTTATTCGCGAACGCCTCTGCCCGTCCGAGGATGATGCAGTTTACGACGATCAGCGGAATGAACAGGCCGAGCGATGAATAAAGCGCCGGGAAATACGCCTGCAGCAGCAGCTGTACGATCGTAACGAATCCGGCGATTACGACGATGTAGCACGGGATTCTGACCTTGTCCGGAATGATCTTACGGAGCATTGAAATAACGATATTCGAGCAGATGAGCACCGCGGACGCGGAGACGCCCATCCCGAGTCCGTTCAGGACGGATGTTGTCGTCGCCAGTGTCGGACAGGTTCCGAGCACCAGCACGAGAACCGGGTTCTCTTTGATGATCCCGTTCGTCAGGATACTTAACTTACTTTTCTTTCCATCCATTATTTCACACCTCCCATTAACTTATACTGATCGAGGGCGGCTTTGACGCCGTAATGGACTGCACTTCCGGAAACGGATGCACCGGAAATGTAATTGATCTGCCCGTCTTCTTTGACGGAAGGAGAGTTGATCTTCGTCAATCCCTTGTACTGCTTCAGATAGTCAGGTTCAAAATCCTTAGTACCGAGTCCCGGTGTGTCGCTGTGGTTTGTGACTTCGACGCCGGTGACCGCACCCTTGTTGTCGACACCGACCATTTCGGTCATCATGCCTCCGAACGAGGAGCTGTTCACCGTGCAGACCATGCCGGCCTTATTATTCGCGACATAGCAGTCGACAACGTATACCTTGTCTTTTTCTTCAACGACGAGTTTCCCCTTGTATTCGGTGAACGAATCCGCGTCCTTCAGGAGGGATGTTCTCGTCTTATCTGCCGTGGCCTTCGTGTTTTTATCGATGATCGGCTTCGTGATGCCATAGGTGACAGCAAGCGCGGCTGTGATGACCAGGCAGATCGCGACCAGTACGACGACCGGTGCGATATATTCCTGATAAGTGTTGCTATTTTTCATCTTTCTTCGCACCTCCACCATAGCGCTTCGAATAGAAGCTTTCTGTTACTTTCTTATCGATCAGCGGAGTCAGGCAGTTCATGAACAGGATCGCGAAGGAAACGCCCTCCGGATACTGGCACCAGAGCCGTATGATCATGGTTACCGCACCGCATCCGACCGCGAAGATGAATTTGCCCTTCTTCATGGTCGGGGAAGTGACATAGTCGGTTGCGCAGAAGAACGCACCGAACATCACGCCGCCGGCGCAGACATGGAACAGTGCCATCTCAAATGCGTTGGCATCGCCGACACCGCCGACGATCGCGTAGTAAATCAAAGCGAATACGAAAACGGTACCGATGAACGTGCAAGGGATGATCGGGCTGATGATCTTTTTCCAGATCAGGAAGCATCCGCCGATCAGGATCGCGATCGCACTGATCTCACCCATGGATCCGCCAACGAGTCCGAGGAATTCGTCCTTCAGCGGAACCACTTTCAGGGTGCCCTCCTGGAGCTGCCCGAGCGGGGTCGCACCGGTCGTCGCGTCATAGCCGGAGCTGTGGACCGTCGGCCAGGTCGTCATCTGCGTCGTGAAGGAGAGCAGCAGGACGATACGTCCGACGATCGCCGGGTTCGCGAAGTTCCGGCCGATTCCGCCGAAGATCTGCTTGACGATGACGATGGACGCAAAGCATCCGATGATCGCCATCCAGATCGGGAAGTTCGCCGGCAGGTTGCACGCGAGGATCGCGCCCGTAACACAGGCGGAAAGATCGCTCACCGTGCTCGGACGGTGCATCAGCTTCTCATACGCCCACTCGAAGAAGACGCAGGAAAGAATGCAGACCGCCATCAAAATGATCGAAGTATAACCGAACACGTAGATGCTCATCGCGAAGGACGGAACCAGCGCGATCAGAACCATCATCATGGTCTTCTGCGTGTCAAGTTTCGTGACCAGATGCGGGGATGAGGTCACGGTCAGATTCGTGTAAGAAGTTTTGCTATCCATTAGATCCCGGCCTCCTTTACCATTGCTTTGCCCAGCTGGTTAATGAAGGCGAGTGGCCTGTGAGCCGGACATACGAAGGAACAGCTTCCGCACTGCATGCACTGCATGACCGCCAGATCTTTCAGAGTCTGCGCGTCGCCTTTTTCATAGGCGTCGGCATACCCGGTCGGAAGAAGATCGAACGGACATGCTTCATGGCATCTTCCGCACTTGATGCACGGCGTCTCTTCCGGAATGTACGCCTGTGCACCGGAGAATACCAGGATCGCGTTGTTGTTCTTGACAAGCGGCATCTGATCCGAATAGACGGCTCTTCCCATCATCGGTCCGCCCATCAGAATCTTCTTCGGTTCTTCCTTGTAACCGCCGCAGAACTGGATCACATCATAGATCGGCGTGCCGATCGGTGCCATGACGTTCTTCGGCTGGACGACCGCATCGCCGTCGACGGTGACTCTCTTCTTGATCAGAGGGATCCCGTCCTTGGTGTACTGACCGAGGAACGCAACGGACGTAACGTTGGATACAATCACGCCGACATCCGCCGGGAGCACGCCGGCATCGCATGTGCGGCCCGTGACCTCATAGATCAGGACACGCTCTGCGCCCTTCGGGTACCGCGCCTGCAGCTTGAACGTCGAAATATTTTCGATGCCCTGTTCCTGGATCATTTTGTCGAACTGGGCGATCGCATCCGGCTTGTTCTCCTCGATCGCGATATAAGTATGCTTGACGTTCAGGTATTTCGCGATCATGACCGCGCCGTCGAGGACGTTCTGTGCGTCTTCCAGCATGGTCCTGTGGTCGGAAGTGATGAACGGTTCGCACTCCGCACCATTTACGATGAACGTGTCCACATCGTCGATATTCTTCGGATTGAACTTGATATGCGTCGGGAAGGACGCGCCTCCCAGTCCTGCAAGGCCGCTGTCCCGGACCGCCTTGATGAAGCTCGGCTGGTCCGTGATCTCCGGTGCCTTGATCTCCTCCCAGAGTTCCTGTTTCTTATCCGGTTCGATCACGACAAGCGTATCCTTTCCCCCGGTAGCAGAACGCTGAGTTTCGATCTTCGTTACGGTCCCTGAGACACTGGAGTGAATAGGTACACTTACAAAAGCATCAGTGTCGCCGATGAGCTGCCCCACCTTGACTTCGTCGCCCTTCTTGACGAGCGGTTTGCAAGGAGCGCCGATGTGCTGTGACATGGAGATTTTCACAACATCAGGAATCGGCATGATCTCGGTTTCACTTGCGGCCGTATTCTTGTAATGGCCGGCGTCAATGCTATGCAAATGCTTCGCATTAGAACTCATTTCCTAGAAACCTTCCTTTCTGAAAAAATAATAACTGATGAAAAATAATCATACAGTTGATATTATACACCCACTGTATACAAAAAGCACCTGTTATCTTGATAAAAACTTGACGAAATCGACACTTTTTTTGATTTTTCCGGATAGCGGAATCCATTGAAATCGCTTGATTTTCGTACTATTTAAAAAGCAGGATTCCATGGCGGCTCAGCGGCCGGATCCTGCCGGTATTCACGCTCTAGCTTTCCGCCGTTTCTCCGACCAGGATCCTGCCGTCTTCATCGATCCCCATCACGGAGATCCCCCTGCGCCGCAGCTCCAGGAGCAGCCGGAGAAGTTCTCTGTCAGGCACCTCGCCCGGACAGACGGCCGGCGTCCCCGGAGGGTACGGCGTCAGCGCTGCCGCTGCGGCTCTGCCGGCCGCTTCCTCCGCCGGGATCCGGACCGCATGCTCCGGGATGCCCCGGTACGGAAGGCGGAAGGACCGCTCGTTGATCTCCCGGAGCAGTCCGGCGCCGCTCTCCCGGTTTTTTCTGACACAGCACGGCGCTTCGCTGAGGCGGCGGATCCTTTCGTTCGCGATCTCGGAAACCGCTGCAATCAGCCGCTCGTAGTCATATCGTCTATTTCCGATCCCGGTCAGCAGGAGCACGCCGTCCCCGCTCACCATCTCCGGGAAGATGCCCCGGCGGCGCAGTTCTTCGTCCAGAGCGCCTCCGCTGAGTCCGAGTGCGCTCAGATCGAGATTGATCTTCGAACGGTCAAGCAGGAGGTCCGCTTCTGCGGAAAACTCCGGAACCTCCGGTTCCGCGGCAGATCCCGGATCCCGCAGATCTTCCGATCCGTCGACGCCGAGCATCCGGACCCCGGGGATCTCCGCCGCCTCCCGGTAGAACCAGTCCAGGTCCTCCCGCCACGCGCGGATCCGCTCCGCCCCGTCCCGCTCCAGGATCTCCGCGTTGATCTCGAGCGAACTCATCAGGAGATATGACGGGCTGCTGCTCTGGACCTTCTGCAGCGCATCCTCCACCCGTTCCCGCGGGATGCGGTCCCCATACAGACAGGCGACGGCACTCTGCGTGAAGCTCCCCAGCGTTTTGTGCGTGCTCATGATGACAAAATCGGCTCCCAGCGATTCCGCCGCGTACTTCGTGCCCTCCTGCTCATCGAAAAACCGGAGGTGCGCGCCGTGCGCCTGGTCTACGATAAGCGGCATTCCGTTTTCATGAGCGATGTCCGCGATCCCACGGATGTCGCTCAGGACGCCATTGTAGTTCGGGCTCGTCACGATGACCGCGTCCGCGTCCGGATGTTCCCGGACCACGCGCCGGATCTCCTCCGGCCGGACCGGCCCTGTGATCCCTTCCTCCTCGAGGATGTCCGGAAACGCGAACACCGGCCGCATCCCGGCATAGGACAAAACGTTAAATACCGATTTGTGGCAGTTCCGCGCCATGATCACGCTCCCGCCCCGGCGTCCCGCGGCGAGGAGACCGGCCGCGATGCCGGCGGTCGCGCCGCCGACGAGAAGATACGCCTGATCGGCATCGTACAGTTTCCGGTACCGCTCCATCACCCCGGCGATGACGCCTTCCGGCTGGAACAGGTTGTCCGCCCCGGGGATCTCCGTGATATCGCACTCCGCGATATGGTCCAGGAACCAGCCGTATCCGGCCTCGCGGAAAAAGCGCGGGCCCTTGTGCCCGGGCATATGAAAAGAGACCGGCTGTTTTTCAGCGTGGCCTCTCAGATAATCAAGCAGTTTCGTGTCATTCATCGCGATGCTCCTTTTTTTCCCCTCAGAATGGCGGTCTGCCCATTACAGCAGCGGGCTCAGTACCTTGAGGATCATTCCGATCAGGCGCCCGATAAAACTCTGGCGCCCGTCCTGCAGGGTGACTTCATGGCTCCTCCGGAACGTGTCGATCGCGTCGTTCCTCAGATCGACAAGCGAATCCGTTCCGTACAGCAGCGTCCCGCATTCAAAATGCAGGAACAGGCTGCGGAAGTCGATATTGATCGTGCCGATCACGCCGACCCGGTCATCGCTCACAAAATTCTTCGCGTGGATGAAGCCCGGCGTGTATTCAAAGATCCGGACGCCGGCACGGAGCAGCGCGTCGTAGTTGGAGCGCGTGATCTGATAGATGAACCATTTGTCCGGGATGCCCGGCGTCACGAGCCGCACATCGACGCCTCTTTTTGCCGCCAGTTTCAGCGCCGTCTCCATGTCCTCGTCAACGATCAGATACGGGGTGTAAATAAAGACATAGTCCTGCGCCTGATTGATGATCTCGAGGTAGACACTCTCGCCCACGTCCTCGTCGTCGAGCGGCGTGTCGGAATACGGCTGGACGGTCCCGTCAGACGGGAACTCGTCCTCGTGCCAGGTGTGCGGGTGGAACTGGCTGTAATCCTCGTCAGGATGCTCCTTCTCGAACGCGTTCCACATGTTCAGGAACATCACAGTGTAGTTCCAGCAGGCTTCCCCGAAGACCCGGACCCCGCCGTCCTTCCAGTGCCCGAAGCGCACGATGCGGTTCGCGTATTCGTCCGCGATGTTCGCCCCTCCGTTGTACGCGATATAGCCGTCGATCACCATGATCTTGCGGTGGTCGCGGTTGTTGTAAACGAGGGACAAAAAAGGCCTCATGCGGTTGAACGCCATCACGCGGATCCCGTTTTCTTTCATATTCCGGACAAAATGTTTCGGCAGGACCCGCATGCTCCCGACATCATCGTAGATAATCCGGATGTCGACGCCCTGCGCCGCCTTGTCGCGGAGGATCTCGAAGATATCGTCCCAGAGAGAGCCCCGTGCGATGATGAAGTACTCCAGGAAAATGAAGTGCTCCGCGTTTTTCAGGTCTTCCAGCATGTCCTCAAACATCCGGTCCGCGACAGGGTAGTATTTTGTCGTCGAATGCTGCCAGGCAGGATAATGACACTGTTTCCCGACGTACGAGGCCGTGCGCTGGAGGCGTTGATTCCGGATCTCCTGGATCGGTGCCGTCTGGTGCATTTCTTCGACGTGCATGTCCTCCTGACGGTCGAGCCGTCGCTTCAGATAGCGGGCCGGCCGTTTGTTGCCGAACAGGAGGAACAGGACGCAGCCGATGACCGGAAAGACGCAGATCAGGATGATCCAGCCGATCTGATAGGCCGGGTTATTGTCCCGCCAGATGATGTAAAGCAGCAGAATGACCGAGAGGATCTGAAATGTCGTTGTGACATAGTGCGACATGTCGGAAAAGTCGACGAGGAGGAAGATAAAATAGACCGCCTGCGCCACAATAACGGCTGCTGTGATCGTGAGCCGGTTGAATATCGCATTAAAAATTCTTTTTGGCCAGTTAAACATTGAATGCTATCTATATATTCTGATCTTCTCGATATATTCTCATGAAGCCGGGCGTTTATTTCCCGGCTTCTTCGGTTTTTACGATTTTTTCAAGGCCGCCCATATACGGACGAAGGACTTCCGGGATGACGATGCTTCCGTCTTCCTGCTGGAAGTTTTCCATCACGGCCGCGGTCGTTCTTCCGGCGGCGAGTCCCGAGCCGTTCAGTGTATGCACGAATTCCGGCTTCCCGCCGGCCTCGCGGCGGAAGCGGATCCCCGCCCGTCTCGCCTGGAAATCCAGGAAGTTCGAGCAGGATGAGATCTCCACGTATCTCCCGTAGCTCGGCATCCAGACTTCGATGTCGTAGGTCTTCGCGGAGGAGAATCCGAGATCGCCTGAGCTCAGGCGGACGACATGGTACGGAAGGCCGATCCGTTTCAGCACTTCTTCCGCGTCGTTCGTCAGTTTCTCCAGCTCATCCCAGGAATCCTCCGGCTTCGTGAACTTCACCATTTCGACCTTGTTGAACTGGTGCTGACGGATGATGCCTCGCGTGTCGCGGCCGGCGGAACCGGCTTCCGCACGGAAGCACGGGGTGTACGCCGTATAGTAGATCGGAAGGTCCGCTTCCGACAGGATCTCGTTCTGCAGCAGGTTCGTGACCGGTACTTCCGCGGTCGGGATCAGGAAGAAATCTTTCTGCGGGAGATAGAACATGTCCTCCTCGAACTTCGGGAGCTGACCGGTCCCGATCATCGCGCCGCGATTCACCATGAACGGCGGCAGGATCTCGGTATAGCCCTGCTCTCCGGTATGAAGATCGAGCATGAAGTTCACGATCGCCCGTTCGAGCCTTGCGCCGGCCCCTTTATAGACCGTGAACCGGGCGCCCGCGATCTTCGCCGCACGCTCGAAATCGAGGATATCCAGATCCGTTCCGAGATCCCAGTGCGCTTTCGGCTCAAAATCAAACTTCGTCGGCTCACCGTATTTCCGGAGCTCGACGTTGTCCGAATCGTCTTTCCCGAACTGCACATCATCCGCCGGGGTATTCGGCACGTTGAGGAGCGCGTTGTGAAGATTTTCCTCGACCTCGGACAGCACGGCTTCCTGTTCCTTGATCTCGTTGGACAGTGCCTTCATCTCGGCCATGATCTCGGTCGCATCTTCACCGGCCTTCTTAAGCTTCGGGATCTCTCTCGAAACTGTCTTCTGGCGGTTCCGTTTTGTCTCTACTTCCGCCAGCAGTTTACGGCGCTCCTCATCAAGCTCCTTCACGCGGCCGATGCCGAAGTCTCCTTTTCCGCGGAACTCCACGCGTTCTTTTACGTTGTCAAAATCCTCGCGGATCCTTTTGATATCCAGCATAATTTCCTCACTTTCCCGCTAAAGCAGATTTTTTCTGTACGTTGTATAGAGATCCGTCAGGCGCTCTGTCATCTTGTGGATCTCTTTCTGGATCTCCGACGCCTCTTCATAGCGGCCGTGATCCAGCGCATCCTTCGCCCGTGTGAGCAGACATTTCGCCGTGATCGTGTCCTTCCCGAGCCGGTGGCGGATCGCATCGACCTCCATCCAGTTTTTCACGTCATAATCGGAAAAATCCTCTTCCCCGTGTTTTTTCCGGCAGCTCCGGATGAAGTCCATCGTGTTCGGGATCAGACGGTCGTGCAGCTCGTACTTCCACTGATCCAGCATCTGGCGCCGGTAGGAATCGAGGATCGTGCTGCTGAACACGCCGCTCTGCTCGAAGATCTTCATCTTCTCCGGGTAGCGATCGAACGCCTGCAGATTTTCCCATACGGTCTCCGGTGCGTGCCCGAAATAGCGGTCGCGGTCTTCCGGTTCGTAATAGACAAAAACGTCCTGTTCGCTCCGGTACATCCGGTCTTTCTCGAGATAAAAGTCATCCTCGCCGTAGTTCTTGGAAATCGAGTGTTCCAGTTCCTCCGGCGTCTTCTCATACTTCAGCGCCGCTCGGACCCCGTCCAGCGCCGCCATCGCCGCCGCCCCGATCACAAGATACGTATTGCTCTTCGGGTTCGGCGCGCGGAGCTCGAACCGGGTCGAAAGCGGATTCTCGCGGTCTCTCACAAGCCCGACGAGGACGGTCCGGTTCCGCGACGGGACATCGACCGCGCGCCCGAGAGAGGTGACGATGCAGACCGGTGCCTCGAACCCCGGCTTGAGGCGGTTCATCGAGTCGTTCGAACTGCTGATGAACGGGTTGATGACCTCGTAATTTTTCAAAATGCCCATCAGTGCGCCGAAGCCGACCGGGCTCAGGAAATCGTGGTTCATATCCGCCGGCGCGAACAGACTGATCGTTTTTCCGTTCTTCAACTCCGCCGCGAGTCCGAGATGTGTGTGCTCCCCGCTCCCCGCGACGCCTTCGAACGGCTTCGCCATGAAGGTGACATCCAGCCCGTGCAGCGTGAAGATGTCGCGGACCACGTATTTCACCTGGTTCTCATTGTCCGCCGCCTGCAGCGCGCCGGAATATTTCCAGTCGATCTCCAGCTGCTCCATGACGTGGTCGTACCGTCCGCCGTTGTTCATCTTCGCCTTGACGCCGCCGACTTCCTTGTGGCCCATCTCAACATCAAAACCGTATTTATTCAGGATGACGATCGTGTCTTCCAGCGCGGTCCTTACATCGCCGTACGTCCGTTTCCAGTACTGCTCCTTCAGGACCTGCGACGTGAACAGCTGCTCCCGGTCGCCTTTGTCGTCCGGCGTCCGGACCCAGAACTCCAGCTCCGTCGCACTCGTGACGATGAGGCGCTCGATATCATCCACGCTGTCCGCCCCGCTGATGTAGCGGAAGACGTAAGGATGCTCCCGGAGCTCCTTCAGGATCTCTTCCTTCATGAACGCGACGGAATCCTTGAGGACCGAACGCGATCCGCAGCGGAAAGTCCCATTGTGCACAAGGAAGGACGGGATCCGCAGCGTGCCGACCGGGAGCCCGGTGTCCCGCGCGATGTTCCGGAAATTGTAATCCACGTACCAGTTCGCATCTTTGTCCGGGATGATGTCGACTTTCGCGTTCCCGAGATCCGCGATGCCGGGGAGCGAAACGCTGGAGCCGTCCGTCTGGACTCCTGATTTCAGGAGCTTGTCCATGTCGTGGACAAAGGCTTCCACCGGGATCTTCTCGTCGGTATCGTGACCGCCGAGATCGATCCCGACCAGTGAAACGTACCGAACTTCCGAATGCTCACGGAGGATCGCCTCGATCTTTTCCTTCTCATGATCTTCCGGCCGGATCGTAAACAGCATTTTTTCGACGTCAAAATTCAGCATGATGTTACTCTTTTCCCTCACCTTCTCCTGCCTCAGGAAGCGAACCGGACCCGAAGCCGGTCCTGTCCGGATTTCTTCAGCAAGCAAAAACAGAGCAGCAAGGCGCCTTCCCGCCCGCCACTCTATATTTCAGGGTGCGCCCCCTTCCGGAGGCGCACCGGTTACTGCTGTTTCCTCTTCCGATCAGTCCGAAAGAGCATTCAGATATTCTTCCAGCTGATCCATGTAATCGCCGTACTTCGACCAGTCTCCATCCTTCAGCGCATCCTGCGCGTTGTTGTACGCCTCCTGTGCGTTTCGGATGTTGTCCATCTTCGAAGCCGACTTACTGCTGCTGGACGACTTGGATCCCGACGAGCTCTTCGCGTTGTCGGTCGTCGTCGTGCCGCCGGATACTCCGAACAGACTCTTCAGTGCATCTCCGAGCGTGGATTCGTACGCGATCTTGTCGCCGTAGACGACCACGACTCGCTTGACTTCCGGAATCGCCGAACTCGACGCTTCCAGATAGATCGGTTCCACGTAGAGGAGAGAATCCTTGATCGGTACGATGAACAGGTTCCCTCGGCTGTAAGTGGATCCCTCATTGCTCCAGAGGGAGAAGTCCTGGGAGATCTCCGCCGTCTGACCGATCTGTGCCTCGACCTGCATCGGACCGTAAATGGTCTTGCTCTTCGGGAACTGATACAGCACCAGTTCCCCGTATTTGTCGCCGTCATTTCGGGCGATCATCAGGGCCGTCATGTTCTGCTTGCCCTTCGGGGTGAACGCGATCGAATTGATGAATTCCGCCTTATCCTCACCCGGCAGGTTGAGGATATAATAGTTCGCGGTCATCTCCTGTTCCTCGGTGCCGTAGATCTCGTGCGCGATGTTCCACTTATCCTCGTCCTGATAGAAGACACGGACATTCTTCATATGGTACCGCGAGTAGATATCCGCCTGGATCTCAAACAGTGTGTTCGGATAACGGATATGATCCTTGAGAGCCTGCGGCATCTCGCTGTAATCCCTGAAGAGGTCCGGATAGATCCTCTGGTACGTCTTCGCGATCGGATCGTCTTTATCTACGATGTAATAATGGACGTCCCCGTTATACGCGTCGACGACGACCTTGACGGAGTTCCGGATGTAGTTCGACGTGTTTTCCGTCCCGGAGTACGGTTCGGAATACGGGTAATTCGAACTCGTCGTATATGCATCGATGATCCAGTAGATCTTCCCGTTGACCGTGACGGCATACGGATCATCCTCATAGCTCAGGTACGGCATGATCTTCTTGACGCGTTCCTCCACGTTCCGGTAGACCATGATCTTCGAATCGCTGTTGATGTTCGTCGAGACAAGGAGCTTCAGGCTGTGCTCTTTCATCGCGAACATGATGCGCGTGAAGAGGTTCATCTTGATGCCGCCCTTCCCCTTGTACTTCGTATATTTGTTCCGGCTGCCGTCCGGATAATCGAATTCGTCCTCATCGGTATCCACGAGCGTGTAGTCGTTCGTCATCTCACCGTAATAGATCTCCGGCCGTGTGATCTGGATCTCCTTGACGGAAGACTCCGGCGGGATGTTCTTGATGAGCACGTCCGGCTGGCCGCTGGCCGTCACGGTATTGACCTGCGACAGCGTGAGCCCGTAGCCGTGCGTATATTTCAGATGCCGGTTCAGCCAGGTATCGCTGATCTTGCTCTCGTCGATCTCACGAGGTGACAAATATGTCTGCGTCAGCTTGCCGTTCACGACATAGCGGTCGACATCGACATCATTGAAGTCGTAGTACTGACGAATACTCTGCGTCTGGTTGTAGAACGTTTTGACCGGATTGTAGTCGTTGATCCGGATATTGGAGATCGTCTGACTGTTTTCCTGGATATCGGAACTCGTCAGATCCTCGTTCGCCGCGTACTTTTTGATCGTGACGTCATCCAGCTGATATGCATACTGCGTGTACTTGATATTGCGCGCCAGATACTTGTATTCCTTGTTCAGTTCGTCCGGGGAGACGACCAGCGTCTGGACGATCAGCGCGGCAATCATCCCGACGATGCCGACACCGATCATGATCCCCGGGACGATCGCGATCTTGATATATTTTTTCTTCTTCATGAAGACGACGACCATCACTGCTCCGATCAGGGAGAGGATGAACAGGATCCGGTACATCCACAGCGTCACGTACAGGTCGGTGAATCCGGCTCCGTACACAGCCCCTGTGTGCGCGTGGAGGAGCTGGAACTGACGCAGGAAGAAATCGATCGCAAGCATGATGAAGAACACTACGCCGAGCAGCGTCAGCTGCGTCGATGCGATCGTCATCATCTGGTGGACATTGTCATTGTCCGCCGTCGTTCTTCTGCGGTTCCCGAACAGCTTTCCGAGCGTCGTGAAAATGACGGATCCGCCGCCATACGGATCTCTGCCGGAAAAGCGTTCGTCTTCGCCGATATCCTCATATCCGCCGGAGGTCTTCTCAAAGAGATCCGGGCTGTGCATCGTCAAAAGGATCAGGTAGTAGATCACCGTCATGACAATGAAGAGCAGGATCACCGCCAGCAGGATGTTATTCAGCTGCTGCAGGAAATCGAGCTTAAAGATATAGAACGAGATATCAAGATGGAAAATCGGATCTTTGATATGGAATTTCGTACTGTGGGTGAACTGCAGTCCGAGGAACCAGATCTTCGTGATGGTGATCACCGTTACGATCAGCGAGAACACCACCGCGGTGATCTTGGTATATCGTCCGAGCTTCTTCATATCCGTCGCTTCATGCGACGCGATATGCGTAAAATAGTTTTTCCTGATGCGGCTCAGATAAAGATCGATCAGAAGTGCGAGTATGATGAACTCGGGGATGCCGATCTTCATCTGCGTGAATAATTTCGTGAAGAACACACTGACGTAGTTCATTTCATCGAACCACATCCAGTCCGTGATAAAGTCAACAAGCAGAACAAGGATCAGAATGATCGCTAGGATAAACAGAACAATGACCCCGGTCCTCCTTCTGCCCTTGCTGATGCTGCCATCTGATGCTTTCAAATTAAAATACCTCCAAATAATAGTGTGATCCGGTCATCCAGCGGTCAGCTGATGATGTACCCGGTGATGCCGCCGAAGATGCTGTTATAGATCGACAGGATCTGTGTCCCGATCGCGCTGTCCGGTGCAAACTGTCGGATGCAGATGATGCAGATCTCGAGGACGATCAGGATGCAGAGGATGATCGCCGCGACCTTCAGCCCTGTATGCTTCTTCGGCTTTTCTGCTGGTTCTTCCTCTTCGGAGAACACGTCATTGAACGAGAGGTTCTCGTTCTCATCGCTCCGGGATGCCGGCTGCGCCTGGCTCGGCACGGCCGCCCGTCCGCTCTCGCTGTAACGGGTCGTTCCCAGATTGTTATCGGCAGTCACTTCCGCAAGGATCTTATCGATGTCCACGTCACTTTCCGCTTCTGCCGGTTCCGGCGCGGCTTCTTCCTCCGGAAGGACGACGACTTCTTCCGCTTCTGCTGCCGCTGCCGATGCAGCATCTGCGGTATCAAAGGCATTATAGCCGTTCGGTGTGAACGCCGAAGCAAAATCGACGGCCTTCGGTTCTCCGGATGCGGTCTCCGCTACCTGAGAGAACGAAGCAGTCCCGACGGCTGCCTGTGCGGCCTTCGCCTTAGAATCATATTCTGAACGGATCTCATTGAGCTGCTGCTGGAGCCACTCCGCGTTCTCGGCGTCGCTCGGTTTGGACATCGTCTTCTTTGTCTCTTCGATCAGCTCGCTGGTCTCTTTATCTTCGATCCCGGCGGACGAAAACGCTGCTGCCGGTTCCTCCGGTGTTTCCTGCGGCGCTGCGGCTTCCGGCGGCACTGCGGCCTCCTGCGGCGCTGCGGCTTCCGGCTGTTCTGCAGCTTCTGCCTCCGGCTCAGCATTTCCGAATGCGAAGGCCCGCGGTTCGGACGGCTGCTGCGGTTCGGTTTGTTCCGCCTTTGCTGCCGGCTCTTCAAGATCCGAGAGATCAAATGCCGCTCTCGGCTTCTCGCGGGTTTTCAGCTTTTCTTCCGCTTCTTCCTGTACGTCCGTCGTCTGCGTCTCTTCCATCTTATCCTTCAGGCGTTTATATTCCTGATCGAGGAGAGACTGAAATTCTTCGTTCTTTCTGCTGTAAGTATAGAATTTATCGACAGGCGCCGCATTCTCCGGCTTGCCGTCCGGATAGATCAGATCCTGGAGTTCTTTATCTTCTACCGCGCTCTGATTGTCCGGGATCAGATCCGGATCCCGAAATTCCGGATGCTCCGGCTCTTCTGCAGGTTCCTCTGCTTCCGATGCTTCCGGAGCTGCCTCTGCTGTTTCCGGCTCCTCCGGTTCGGTGACCTTCGGCATGCCGGTCGCTGCTTCCACGCCGGCAACTTCTTCCGCACTCAGGACTTCCGGTTCCTCCGGTTTTTCTGATTCTGCAGCGGCTTCCGGTGCCGGTGCATTTTCCGGCTGTTCCGCCTCCGGCGTTTCTTCGGATACGGCTTCCGGCGCCGCTGTCAGATCCGATGCGGCTTCTTCCGATCCCGGCTGTTCTGCTTCCGGGATGACTTTGCTCTCTTCTTCCTGCATCTGAGGTGCCGGGCGGACCGGGGTCTGAGGCGGTGTCCAGTTGAACTCCTCTTCTTTTCTGGCGGATGGAACTTCTTCCCGTTCCTCCTCACGTTTTTTCAAGATCGCGTTCCAGTCGAATTCCACCGGTTCTTCCTTTGGTGGAACTTCCGGTTTTTTCTCCGGTTTCGGGAACCCCTCAAGATCCCAGTTGATGTGTTCTATCTTGAAGTTCTTCTTCACCATTTCAGCGCGGGAGAGCCCCTGCTCAGAGTCCTGGCTTTCGTCTGTCGTGGAAGCAGCAGCCGCAGCATCGTCCTCCGACAGAACGACCCTCGCGCCGCAGTTCGGACAGAATTTATCCGCCTCGCTTAAAACGTGCCCGCAATTTTTACAAAACATATTTGCCTCCTGAAATATTTATTATCTAATCAGTTCCCGCAATTCTTCCTCGGTATAGGTCCTGCCGTAGCGATCCGTGCTACTTTCGCGGCTCTCGAATTTTCCGGTCAGCTGACCTGCTGAAACTGCCTTATTGTCATATTTTTCTTCCTGAACCTCTGACATATCGGAAGACCCTTCCGACGGATCCGCGAGATCCGACAGCCGGATGATCGTCTTCGATGCGATCGGTTTCCTCACCGGCGGTCTCTTCGGGGGAACAGACGGTTCTGCTGCTTCCTGTCCGGCAAATCTCTCCGCTTTCTGCGTCGTTCCTCCAGCAGAAGCACTCCGACTCACGGTCTCCTTCTTCGGCATCCGCTCCGTCCCGGGCTTCGCGGTCCAGAATGTCTCCATTCCGCTTCCCGGTGTTCCGGAAGACACCGCAGACTGATCCGGCTTCGGTTCATTGTTCCGGGCAGGCGGAACCTGAGCTGCGGCTTCCGGTGCGTTCCCGCTCCGGCGTCCGATCTCCGCCGCCTGGTGCTGCTGCTCCTCCGTCACCTTCCGCATCGACAGGATCATTTCTCTGAGCTCTGCGAGATCCGAATCGTAATCCCCGGTACTCTCCCGGCTGCGTTCCGGAGCCTGCTTCGGGCTGCCGGCTTCCGAAGGCTGCACCGACTCACTGGCAGGTTCATTGGAAACAGCAGATCGTGGAGGCAGATTCGCCTCGTGCTCCTTCCCTGCCGACGGCGCATCGGGTGCGCGTCCGTGAGCCGTATCCGCCGGCTGCCCCGGCGCATTCACCGATCCTCTCGCTTTATTCAGCTCATCCAATGTTGCCCGGAGCTGTGCCTGAGCCCGGCTGATCTCATCGATCTTCGAAGACAGATCTGCAATCATCAGGCGGACCGCTTCACTCTGATCCTCTTCACTTTCGCTGTCGTCGATTTTCTGCGAAAGAGTCGCGAATCCGATCCAGAAGACGATTATCAGAACCAAGGCGGCGATGACAACAACAACCCACAAATTGTTCGACAGACTGTCAAATATTGCTTGAGCCATTATTAAACACCTCTCCACCTTATATTTCAGATATTATACTATAAAAGTTAATGTATGGCAAACCGAAACGCTTGAAAACGGGATGCCTTCGGCGTTTTGAACGCAAATACCGTCCCGCCCGGCCCGATTTGTTTTTTCAAAAAAACATAAAGCCGCCCCGCGCCCGTTCCTGGCAGCGAAGCAGCTTTTTTCCCCTGAGAGTGCAGCGAACACCGGATCGTCCCTCAGCTGAAGATGTGCAGACCGAAAAATGTATCGATCTGACCGAGCAGCACGAGCAGCAGGATCGGCGGCACGATGAATTTCATGCAGAAATTCCAGTAGCCCTTGATCCGGAACTTGTCACCGTTCAACGTGATCTCATCATCCAGATAGTTCGGACGGAACCAGCCGAAGATCAGCGCCGTCATGAACGCACCGATCGGCATCATCAGGCCTTCCGACAGCAGATCGAACGTGTCCAGCCACGTCGACTGACCGAAGATCTGCGGGAACCCCGCCGTACCGAGCCCGTCGGCCGCGACAAAGCAGCCTTCTGCAGCGACGAAGAGAAACGTGATCAGCGCCGCTTTGTTCCGGCTGATCGGCTTCCCTTTCTCCTCACACTGATCGATCAGGGACGACGTGACCGTCTCCGCGAGCGAGATCGACGACGTGACCGCCGCGATGAAAACGAGGAAATAGAACAGCACGCCGAACAGCGGCCCGAACGTTCCCATATGCGAGAACACCGTCTGCAGCGTGATATAGAGCATCCCCGGCCCCTGCGCCGGATCCAGCCCTGCCGCGAACACCGCCGGCATCGTCGCCAAAGCGGCCATCAATGCCGCGATCGTATCCGCGAGCGGTACGATCAGCGCACTTTTTTCCAGACTCTCTTCCTTCCTCATATAGGACCCGTACGTGACGATGATGCCCATGCCGAGCGACAGCGAGAAGAACATCTGGCCGCCCGCCGCGGCGAGCACATTGATCCAGCCCGTCCCGTGGAAGACCTTGAAGTTCGGCTTAAAGACGAATTCCAGTCCCGCGTCCGCTCCCGGCAGCGTACAGGCACGGACGATGATGATCGCAAGGATCACGAACAGCATCGGCATCGCAATCGTCGAGAAACGCTCGATCCCTCCCGAAACGCCGCTGCGCACGACCAGGATCGTGATGATCAGGAAAATCATTGTGAAGATCGCCGACTGAAGCTGATCGCTCGAGAAGCTGCTGAAATACTTCAGGCTGTCCATCCCGTTCATGCCCCAGGACGCATGGAACAGATCTCCGAGATTTACGAACGTATATTTGATGCACCAGCCGCCGAGCATGCAGTAGAACCCGAGAATAAACAATGGCGACAGCCAGCCGAACCAGCCGACGAACGCGTATTTCCGGCTGACGCTCCGGTACGCGCTGATGACGCCCTTTCCGCTCTTTCTTCCTAACGACAGTTCGCACAGCATGATGATCACGCCGACGCAGACCACCAGGACGAGGTAGATGATCAAAAAAGCAAACCCGCCGTTCTTGCCCATTTTATAAGGGAAACCCCAGAGATTCCCCAGTCCGACAGCGGAGCCGATCGTCGCCATCAGGAACCCGAACCGGCTCCCCCACTGTCCTTTTTGATTCGTTTCTTCCATGTTACCTTCCTCCAGCATCAAACCTTCCCCTTGTGAAACCGCAATTCAAAATTATACCCGGTTCACAATTTAGCGTCAATTCAAACATGATAAAACCGGGTAATTTGTTTTTGTCAACAAAGTTCCGCCAGATTCGCCGGTATTTTTATTTATAATGAACAGTATTTTTTCGTTTGTAAGCCCTCCGGGCAGGATGCGGAATACAATGGAAAAAAGAATCTACTATAAAAAGTATCCGAAACGCCCTTATTCGTGATATCATAATTAACGCGCCCGCCCTTCGGGCGCAAAAATACTGCCGCCGGACATTCGAAAGGCGGCAGATAACTCGGAGAAAAGATGGAATCCAATAAGACAGTTTTTTTCAAAGGAATGAGGGACGGCCTCCCGATCGGACTCGGCTACTTCGCCGTCGCATTCGCACTCGGTATCACGGCGAGGGACGCCGGCTTCAACGCGTTCCAGGGCTTTCTCGCCAGCGCGACGGTCTACGCCTCTGCCGGCCAGTACGTCGGATTCACGCTGTACGCCGCCAATGCGACGCTCCTTCAGCTGATCGTCGTCACCGTGATCACGAACGCCCGCTACATCCTGATGGGACTCGCGCTGAACCAGCGCATCCCGGAAGACACCCCGTTCGGAAAACGCCTTCTCACCGGAATCACGATCACTGATGAGATCTTCGGGATCACGATCGCCCGCCCGGGTCAGCTCAACCCGTATTATCCTCTCGGCGCCCTGCTCATCGCCATGCCGATGTGGGCTGTCGGCACCGCGCTCGGCATCACCATGGGAAACGTCCTGCCGCTCCGCCTCGTCAGCGCTCTCAGCGTCGCGCTGTTCGGCATGTTCCTCGCGGTCATCATCCCGCCGGCACGGAAGGACAGGATCATCCTCGTCTTCGTGATCATCAGCTTCGCCGCGAGCTACGCCGCGACAAAGCTCCCGGTCCTCTCCGATCTTTCCGCCGGCAACCGGACGATCCTTCTGACCGTCGTGATCTCCTCGATCGCCGCGATCCTGTTCCCGGTCTCGAGCGACAAGGCAAACGCGGATTACCGCGATCCGGAGGAGGCGGCGCATGAGTCATAATATCTACATTTATATTCTCGCGATGGCGCTCACGACGTATTTCATGCGCGTACTCCCGCTGACGCTGATCCGGCACCCGATCAAAAACCGCTTCCTCGAGTCATTCCTGTATTATGTGCCGTACGTCACGCTCGCGGTCATGACGTTCCCGGCGATCATCGACGCGACAGAGACGCCGGTATCCGGCGCGTTCGCCCTCGCGGCGGGCATCCTGTGCGCCTGGTTCGGCGCCAGCCTGTTCCAGGTCGCCGCGGCCTGCTGCGGCATCGTGTTCGTGCTCGAGCTGTTCCTCATTTAAAGCTCTTTTAGACGATCAATAGGAGACCGACGACTTCGGATGAGATTTGGACAAAAGGTACCTCGGATAGCCGTAGCTGTCGTTCCACGTCACGTCGACGTGATACCACCTGCCCTTGTACTTCACGATGTTCCAGATGTGCTCCTTGTCATTCGAATAGCGGTATTCACAGGGGATGTCCAGCCGGTCCATGATGACCTTGAACGCCTGGGCATAGCTCTGGCATGCGCCGCGCCCCTTGACGAGGACGCCGTACGCCGTCTGGTTGAACGGGACCCCCGTATCGCCGCTGTAGTTCGTGCCATAGCAGATCGCGTTGTTCACATAGAGGATCTTCGATTTGAAATCGCTCTGCTTTTTCGCTCCGCGGACGATCTGACTGACCTTCCGGTTGAATTTTTTCTTCGCGGCCTGCGTCTCCTTTTTCCCGATCAGATAAGACGGCTCGATCGCTTCCACACGCTTTTTCTTTTTCCCGTCCTTCGTCTCCTTCACGAGGATGCGGTAGCGGAACCCGCCGATGTAGAACAGCGTCGGGTGATTGTTTGTGAATTCCTGCAGCCGTTCCTTGAGATCGCTGTATTTCAGATCGTAGTCCAGGACGTTGATCGATTTTTTATGCGCGGCGATCCCCTTCGCGACCTTCTGCTCAGCCTGCGCCGCGCGGCGGCTGACCGGCTGCTTCACATCCGGCTGGATGATCTCGGTCTGCCCGCACGAAACAAGGCTGACCGCTCCGAGCAGGAGGATCAGCACTGTGATGACGACCTTCGCCATCCGTTTTTTCTTTACGTTTCTTTTTTTCATCGCTCCTCCGGCCACGCGTCAGTCCTCCGGCTGCCTGCGCCGCTCGAAATACTCGAGGCCCACTTCCGCCTCCTTGTATCCGTTCAGCGTATCGAGGGTCTTCTGGATGCTGCTTTCCACCGCATCCAGGAATTCCTCTGACGGCTTCTCATGGAACATCGTATCCACGATGTCGTTGATCTTTCCGATCCCGCTGCAGATCTTGAGATACTCGGCAAGACGTCCCTGTTCGTACGCGTTCTGGAATCTGGAGTAGTCGCTCTTGACGAACCGGATCAGTTCATCCTCGTTCCGCGGCACGCCGAGATTGATCGGATACGGATCCAGCCGGTAAAGCGCGATGACTTTCTCGTCCTCCATGAGATACAGATACGTCACCGTGATCTCCTCATTCAGGCGATAGAAGATCCGGTTGAACCTCGCAGAAAATGAATTGATCTTTGCCTCACCGAGCTCACGGAGTCTGGCGTTGGCGTATCCATCCGTAATCACCCTGTTCATGTGGCTCCTCCTTTTTACTCTCCCCTTTTCTTCCATTATATCCTATCTTGCGGAAGATTGTCTCAACTTTAGAATAAGCGGGGACAAAATGATCTCTCAGCATCGCGGTCAGAAAACCGGTCCGGCTTCGCCGGCGAAACCGGCTGTTTTCTGGTCAGAGGGTGTCGATCCCCGGCACGCGGTTATGGATCAGGCCGAGCGCCTCGCGGACCGAAGACGGCTCGGACGGATCGAGCTCCGCCCGGATCACCCGGGAAAGATCGCCCTCCCCGGGTTCCTTCCATGCCGGTGCTTCCGCCAGCAGCTCCCCCTGCGGCCCGGCGATCAGGCTCGCTCCGCACAGCGCACTTCCTGCCGCGCCGGGCCCGATCTGGTTCACACCCATGACATAGAGACCGTTCTGAAGCGCCGCGGCCCGGAGCAGAAGGCGCCACTGATCGTCTCTCGGCGCGTAGAACGCGGCCGGGACTACCAGGTATTCCGCACCGGCGAGCGCCAGACGGCGGATCATCTCCGGGAAGCGGATATCGTAGCAGATCGCGAGTGCGACGCGGCCGAAATCCGCATCGAACACGGTGAGCTCCTGTCCCCGGTCGACCAGCAGGGATTCTTTTTTCAGTCCCGCCTGATCGAGCACATCGAACAGATGGATCTTGTCATACTCGGCGATGAGCTGCCCTTCCCGGTCGAACACGAACGAGGTGTTCCGCCTGCGCCCCGCCGCGTCGCGGTAGATGATGCTGCCCGTCACGAGATAGGCATGGTATTTCCCGGCGCGCTCCGAAAAGTTCTTAAGAAGTCCTTCCGGGAGCTCCCGGATCTGATCCCGGGTCCGGAACGTCGGGTAGAACAGGAACCCTTCCGGGAGCGCGATCAGATCGATCGACGGATCCTCTTCAAACGCCCGGTCGATCAGCGAAAGAGCCCGCCGGAGCTCCTTCTCCGGACTCCCCAGCGCGGGTCCGGTCTGGATCCCGGCGAAAACGACGCGTTGCTTCATTCTTTTTCCCCTCCGATCAGAAAAATGTCTGCTGTTCATACTTCTGCCGGCGCGTCAGCGCCTGCGGCCGCTCCGTCAGGATCCGGGACGGATCTTCTCCGCTGCCGGCCCAGAGCGGGAGTTCCTCTTTCTTCAGGAGGAGCGGCATCCGCGGGTGGACCGGCCGGACCGACGGGTTCGCCTCCGTCGTCAGGATCACAAAACGCCGCACCCCGTCATACACCTGCCAGATGCCGGCCAGAAACAGGAGCGGTCCGTCCGGATCCAGGAACTCCGCCTTTTCTCCGCGCGAGTTCCATTCATAAAAACTCCCCGCCGGGATGACCAGGCGCCGCTTCCGGATCGACTCCCGGAACATCGGCTTCTCCATCGCGGTCTCGCACCGGCAGTTGATCAGAAGCTTCCCCCGCTCGCCCGCTCTGCCGGATCCCGCACGGAGCGGGAACCCCCAGGTCATGCGGGCCGCGGTCGGCCACACGCCTTTGTCCTCCAGAAGGACCGGCGCTTCCATGGAAGGCGAGATATCTCCCGCCCGGAGCGCCTCATCGTCCACGGGCGTCACAAGCTCCCGGAGCGACTGGAGCGCTTCCTCACTGAAATTGTACCTGCCGCACATGCTGCCGCCTCCCTTTTTCCTTTTGTTAAAAAACATCATACCATGCTGCCGGGAAAATGTGTACGCCCTGAAATGCTTTGTGATAGAATAGTTTCCGTACGAAAGGAGCAGCCTATGGACAAGCGACACGACTTCCCGCTGAACGGACTCAGCACCCTCTGCTATATGGAACAGGACGGAAAATATCTGATGCTCCACCGCGTCGTAAAAAAGAACGACATCAACCACGATAAATGGATCGGCGTCGGCGGACACTTCGAACAGGACGAAAGCCCCGAGGAATGCATCGTCCGCGAGGTTCGGGAAGAGACCGGCTTCACTCTGACGGACTACCGCTTCCGCGGCCTCGTGACGTTCGTGTCCGGCGCCGGGCTGAACGAATACATGCACCTGTTCACGGCGACCGGCTGGACCGGGACGCCGCATGCCTGCGATGAAGGCGTGCTGGAATGGGTGGACAAAAAAGACATCCGCGATCTCACCCTCTGGGAGGGCGACCGCATCTTTTTCCGCCTGCTCGATGAGCGCGACGACGTGTTCCTGCTGAAGCTGGTGTACAATGGCGGCGACACGCTCGTCTCCGCGTCTGTGGATGGCGAGCCGCTGGAGCTCCTCGACGTCCTCGATGAGAACGGGGAGAAGACCGGGATCGTCCGCGAACGGAACGTCTGCCACCGGGACGGCAGTCTCCACGGGACGGTCCATATCTGGCTCGTCCGGGAACGGGCGGACCACGGCTTTGACGTCCTGATCCAGCAGCGGAGCGAAACCAAGGATTCCAACCCCGGGGCGTACGACGCTTCGGCCGCCGGCCATATCACGGCCGGCTGCGGCGCACCGGAATCCGCCCGGCGCGAGCTGGAGGAGGAACTGGGGATCCGGGCGGAGCCGGAGGATCTCACGTTCCTCGGCCGCCACTACGGCCGCTACCGCGCCGAATTCCACGGGCGCCCGTTCATCGATAACGAGGACGTTTCCGTGTTCCTGTGCCGGAAAACGGTCCGGGACGAAGACTTCGTCCTGCAGGCGTCCGAAGTCAGCGGGGTCCGCTGGATGGATCTCGACGAATGTGAAAAAGGAGTCCTGAGCGGCGCCCTGGACTCCTGTATCTATCCGGATGAATTTCAGATGATCCGGGATCATCTCACCGGCCGGGACTGAGCCGCCGGTCCCGCGTTTTCCGCGAGTCCCGCGTTTTCCGCGAACTCCCAGAAACGGTCCAGCTCTGTGAGGCTTGAAAGATAGACGTCCGAAAGCGCCCGGATGCGCTCCTGATCCGCTTCGGAGGACGGATCGTAGACGCCGGCGGTGAGGAATCCCGCCCGCGCCGCGGTCTCCAGCGCATACAGCGCGTCTTCCGCGACGATCAGCTCTCCCGGCTCTGCGCCGAGATCCTCTGCCGCCATCTGATACATGCGCGGCTCGGTCTTGCCGCACCCGGCTTCCGACCCGGTGATGATCCGCCGGAACGCGTCCGCGATCCCGAGCCGCCGGAACGCCGGGCGAAGATACTCTTCCTCGCTCGTCGTCGCCGCGATGACCGGGATCCGGCGCTCGGCGAACGATTCCAGAAATTCTTTCGCTCCGTCTTTCAGGCGGACTTCCTGAACGTAAAAATCGTGCACGGTCTGCACGATGCCGCTCGTGATCTCCTCCGGGGACGGACGGAGAGCGTACCGGTCCTTCATGTACTCTGCCGCCTCCGGAACGGACATCGCGGCCAGCACCTCCGGAAGGCCCTTCTCTGCCTGCACGCCGAGCCCCGCCAGATAGCGCGGCCCCGCTTCATCCCAGATCTTCATCGAATCCAGGATCGTCCCGTCGATATCCAGAATCGCTCCTCGAATCATGCGGCATCCCTCCTTCCGGCTGTGATCGTATCGTCCGCGATCAGACTGTGATCCTGTCTTTCTCTTTCAAACCGTGAACCTGTTTTCCTGTTTCAGGCCGTGATCGTTTCCCCTTCTTTCGGCAGGAACTTCGGTTTCCTGCGCTCCTCCGGCGGGATGTGATCTTCGTGATCCCATTCCAGGATCTCCGCCTGATCGTTTTCGTCGATCCGGACCCTGCACCACGCCGCGTTCCCGATCGGCCGCTTCCAGATATCATTCAGGTCGATCCCGGCGAGGCCGGTCAGGATGCTGCAGAGGCAGACCATGTGCGAAACGATCAGAATCGTCTCGCCCCGGTTCTTCCGGACGACGTCCCAGAACGCTCTGGTGCCGCGTTCGCGGACCTGCTGGAACGTTTCTCCTCCGGCGATCCGGACATCCTTCGGATGGCCGCGCCAGACAGCGATCGATCCGGGGAATCTCCGGTCGATCTCCTCCGCCGTCAGCCCTTCCCACTCACCGAGATGGTGTTCGTGAAAGCCCTCGACATCCTGCACCGGGACGCCGAGCGGACGGCAGATGATCTCCGCGGTCTCATGCGCCCGGAGGAGCGGACTGGAAAAACAGACTGTGATCCCGGCGTCTTTCAGCGCGTCCCGGGCGTACGACGCCTGCCGGCGTCCGCGTTCATTCAGCGGGATGTCCGTCATGCCCTGAAACCGTTTGATCTCGTTCCACTCGGTCGCGCCGTGACGGACCATATATATCGTCGTTGTTTTTTCTCCTGCCATATCTCCGATGCCCCTTTTCCCCTTTGCGTTCCCTTCGCGCCGCAGCGCTTTCTGCAGATCCTATCGAAGGAGATCCTTCAGATCCGCCGCGGTCATCCCGCTGATGTAATGATCGATATCGATCTTCTGCTCGATCCGGCGGTCCAGATCCTCATCGATCCGCTCGCCTTTCAGCGCGTTCTCCAGATCTTCGATCTCGCCGTTTCCGAAGAAATCGCCATGGATCGAGATGTCTTCGATCACCGATTTGCGGATCTCTGCCTGGACCTCGACGAGGCCGAAGTCGTACTTAACACTGTTCGAATAGCTGTAATCCGCTTCTTTTCCGTAGTTCCATTCGAATGTCCGGTAGCGTTCCTCCGCAATCCGTTCGACTTCCCGGAGCTGTTCTTCCGTGAGCTCGACCTTCTCCAGCGGCTCGGAGCGGCGGATCTCCTTAAGAAGAGCCTCTTTGAACGCCGGCACCGTGATCCGGCTCTCCGCGCTGGAATCGATCGTCGTGACACGGCTCCGGACCGACTTTGATTTTTTGGAGATGAATTTGGCCTCCTTCGGCTGGAGGACTTTGGAGACGATCGAAAGATCCGAATCGACCATGATGCAGCCGTGATCCATGATGCGCCCGTGCTTCAGATACTGCGAGCTCCCCGAGAACTTTTTCCCGTCGATCGTCAGGTCGTTCCTCCCGGTGAACGCCGCCGTGACGCCGAGATCCGCGAGCGCTCGTACGACAGGCTCCGCGAAGCGCTTGAAGTCAAAGTCCATCGCTTCGCCCTGGTCCACGATGAACGTGTAGTTGAGATTCCCGAGGTCATGATAGACTGCCCCGCCGCCGGACAGGCGCCGGGCGACATGGACATCATGCTCGTCCACATATGCCTGATTGACCTCTTCCGCGGTGTTCTGGAATTTCCCGACGACGACGGTGTTCGCGTTCTGCCAGAGCATAAAGTATTCCGACGCGCGGTCCATCTCATCAAAAACGAACTGCTCCATCGCTAAATTAAAATACGGGTCATGGCTTGTCGATTCAATGTACTTCATTCATTCTCCAATCTTTTCATTTTGTAATTTCTTCGCGTCAGGGCCGTCTCAGGATGCCGTTCCGGCGCCCCGCCCAGGCTCTGTTAATAGCCGAGCGGCTCGTCGATCAGGACCACCTCGCACGGCTGTCCGTTCGGGCAGCACCAGAACGAGGTGAACACGCGGCAGATCCGTTCCGGACTCTGACAGTTATAACATTTGTCCCCGCGCTTCGCGCATGGTGTTTTCACGCCGAGCCGATGAGCGTTCTTCGGGCCGGCATTGTTCCGCATCCGCTCGTACGCCTCTTCGAACGTCGGCCGGATCTTGTTCGAGCCGATGACAAAATAGACTTTTTCGTGGCCGAAGATCGACGCGGAGACACGGTTCCCGCTCCCGTCGATGTTCATCAGCTCTCCGGACTCCGCGATCCCGTTCGCGGACGTGATGAAGATCTCGGTCGTCATCTGACGCTGACGGACCTCCTCAACGGTCATCCCTTCCGGGAGTCGCCAGTGCCAGAACACATCGTTGTGATCGGCCAGCTTGTCGAACAGCCCCATCTCCTGGATCGTCACCGAGCCGCCCATCCCGACGGTCTTCCCGTCGATCTTTCCGGAAAGATAATCCACCGCTTCTTCTTTACTTGAAAACGTGGAGACTTCATATCCTTTTTTCTCCAGATTCTTTTTGATCTTCGTAAAATCCATCGATTTCCCTTCCCTTTCTCGTTTCCGGCCTCTGTCCGGCCGGCCTTTCTCCAGTTTACGCCAGAGGCTCCTGCTCCGTGTCCTGTCCGACGGTGCCGTCGCCCTGACGATATTCTCTGACACCGGTCCGGGTCCCGGCCTTGAGCGCACCGCGATCGCAGCGGTTGCCCCAGGAATCGATCAGTTCATCCTCACGGTACACGCAGATGAGCTCGCAGTTGTTCGGGCACTTCCCGCAGGTGATCTCCCGCGTGCGGAACGTCTGGTTCTCGACGGAGAAATCGAAGCGGGTCCGGCTGCTGCCTCTTCCCGCGAGGATCGCGATGCCGAGCGCACCCATCAGAGGTCCCCGCTCGTCGACGATCACATCATGGTGGAGCGCCTCTTCAAACGCGCGGACGACACCGACGTTCTTGCTGACACCGCCCTGGAACACGATCGGCGCGATGATCTTCTTGCCTTTTCCGACGTTGTTCAGATAGTTGTTCACGACGGCGCGGCAGAGTCCCGCGATGATATCTTCCTTGGTGTGTCCCATCTGGATCTTGTGGACGAGGTCGGACTCGGCGAACACGGTGCAGCGCGCCGCGAGGTTCGTCGGATGGTTGGACTTCAGCGCGATCTCTCCGAATTCTTCGACCTCCACGCCGAGGCGCTTCGCCTGGCTGCTCAGGAACGATCCCGTGCCGGCGGCGCAGAGCGTGTTCATCGCGTAGTCCACGACGACGCTGTTGTCCACGAGGATGATCTTGGAATCCTGTCCGCCGATCTCGAGGATCGTCCGGACGTCCGGGTACAGCGTCAGCGTGCCGATCGCGTGCGCCGTGATCTCGTTTTTGACCATCGTAGCGCCGAGCATCGTGCCGACCAGCTTCCGCGCGCTCCCGGTCGTCCCGATCGCGGTGATCTCATAATGCTCCTTGTCAAACTGCGGTTCCAGCAGCGAGATCAGCTTTTTCGCCGCCGAGATCGGATCCCCTTCCGTCCAGATGTATTCGTCTGCCAGGATCTCATTGTTCTCATCGATGATGACGCCTTTTGTCGAGATCGATCCGATGTCGATCCCCATGAAGGCTTCTTTTTTACCTGAAATCATACCTTTCCCCTCTAAAAGTTCTCGACCGTCATACGGCCTCTATTTCACATGCTTTCTCATGCTCATCAGATCGTAGAACGCTTCGACGCGGGTCGAAAGCCCCGTGTCGCTCGTCTGCGAATCGTAACTCAGATACAGGACCGGGATCTTGTAGTCCCGACTGATGTTCTGCAGCACCGGCATGACATCGATCTCCGGCACGCAGCCCGCGCTCTTCAGATGGATCAGCCCGTCGAAGCCCGCTTCCGCGTATTTTTTGGCGCACCAGATGTTCGCCGTCGACGTCGGTCCCATCTCATACCGGCAGTACTCCTGAATCTCCACGCCGAGATTCTTCTGCCCCTGGTAATGGAGATTGCGGTGCGACAGATTCATCCAGCGGTGGACCTCCGCGCCGAGGTCGGCCAGCTTCTGCTCGAGATCAAGGTTGGAAAAAGCGTCCATGATGGTGTAATACTCCCCGAGCACGCCGACGCGGATCGGCTGCTGCGGTTTGTCCAGCGGGATGCGGTCGAACGCCTCGCGGCAGGTGCGGTACGCATTCTCAGCCTCCCGCAGGCTGGACACCATATTCAAGGTAAAAAAGAATTTCCGGTAGGCTTCCCGGTAGGCGCCTTTTTCCGTCTCGAACGCACAGTTCTTGTAATACTCTTCTTCGATCGTGTCGATGTACTCGACCATCTTCAGCGCCGCAAATCCGCTCCGGGTGAATTTCCCCATTTTCACCTTCGGGTTGATGCGATGGACCGCTTTGACGTAGTCCTTCATCTTCCCGGTCGAGTACTCCGCGAGATTGACCATTTCAAACTCATAGCCGAGATCCCGCAGGATCTGCTCCTGGAGCTCGCCGTAGTAGCCGAGGCGGCAGAGCCCCATCGGCATGATGAGCGTCTGCGCGCCGGCTTCCAGCGCCTCGATCTGGCTCCCGAGCGTCGTCTTGAACGGCGCACAGACATTATCCGGGCTGTATTTTGTCCCGATCTCCAGCGTCCGTTTCGTCAGCGCCGGCGGCTCGATATATTCCGCGCCCAGTCCGTTTTCGATGAAGTACTTCAGGACCGGGCTGTAGTTCGCGATCCGCGGGAACGAGATCTTTTTTCGATCGTCGCCGATCGGACTCTTGTTTTTCCTTGCCATTTCACAGACCTCCTTACAGCTCGTCCCGGCGGAGCTTCAGAAAATCGGTGAAGCTCTCCAGACGGGTCTCCAGCCCCGCGGTCCCTTCCTGCGCGTCCAGGACGATGTTCTGGATCGGCAGGTCCGGATATTTCCGGATGATCATGTCGCTGACCATGGAATCCGGTCCGCACGGGAACGCGGACAAAATGACGACGCCGTCGATCTTTTTCTTATGCATCTCGAGGCTCCCCAGGAGCTCCCGGTTCAGTTCCCATTTCAGGGTCGGAGAGACCTTCTGGCTCTTCGCGAGCGCGTCCTTCCGGTCGACGTAATCGGCGCGGATGACGAGGACGCCGAGGTTCTCCAGGATCTTTTTGATCGGATGCCCGATGTAGGCGTCTTCGAGGATATAGCTGTGGGCGATCACGAGGATCTTAATCCGGTGGCTCTTGTAGCGCTCTTCTTCCTTTCTGACCTTCTCCTTCCAGTCGGCCTGCTCGATCTTCTTCGCGGCCTTGTACGCCTTCGCGGAAGTCTTCAGATCGAAGCCGAGTTCGCGGCCCATTTCACGGAAGCCCTTTTCTTCCGTCTGCTTTTTCCTCACATCGACATTGTACGAGATCCATTTCTGCCCCTGAAGGCGCTGCGACGAAGATCCTTCCTCCTCGCGGCTCCCGTCGATGCGCTGGCCGCGGTACGTGTTCAGGATCAGGTCATACAGCGACTCGAACTTCGTGCACATCTCCCGGTACAGACCGAAGTTCTTGACCCGCGGCACGAGGATATAGTCGCACTTCCCGACGAGCTCGTACACATGGCCCATGTAGAGCTTCGTCGAAAGACAGGTCTCGTCGATCGCGAAACGCGTCCCGTTGTCCAGCGTCGCCTTCGTGGTCGGCGGGCTGACGATGACATCGCATCCCAGCTCACGGAAAAACGCTTTCCAGAGGACATTATACCTCGCGTACAAAAAAGCCCTCGGAAGGCCGATTGTAATCTTCTTTTCACGGTTCTGAAAATCCATGTTGTTTCTCTTTTTTCCTCCCGGCGGAAGCCCTGCGGTGCGCCCCGAACGGAGCGCCCTCCGGACAGCCCGCCTTCTTTACTTTTTCCGGCTCTTCTCTTCTTTCCGGGCTTTCGCCTGCTCGAGAAGCTGAACCGATTCGTCAATCGCGCCGGGCAGATATGCCTTCTCCCATTCGCGCCCTTCCTTTTCCTTTTTCTTGATCGATTCCCAGCTCGCGATCAGCTCGTCTTCGCTCGAAAACTCTTCGCTCCCGAATACGTGCGGATGGCGGCGGATCATTTTGTCCGAGATCCCGCGGATGACGTCCGCGATGTCAAAAAGCCCTTCCTCCTCGGCGATCTGCGCCTGGAGCACGATCTGGAGCAGAAGGTCACCGAGTTCTTCCTTCAGATTGCCGCTGCTTCCAGTCTCCTGCAGGATGTTGATCCCTCCGATGACTTCCGCGGCTTCCTCGACGACGGAGCCCTTCAGCGTCTCGTGCGTCTGCGCCCGGTCCCACGGACACCCGTCTTCCGCCCGGAGCCTCGCGATGATCTCCGCGAAACGCTCGAATTCCCGTCCGGTTTCACTCATGGCAGATCCTTTTTCGCTCATCCCTGCGGATCCTTTTTCACTCATGGCAGATCCTTTTTCACTCATGACGGATCCTTCCTTCCAGATCTTCCGTCACCTCTTCCAGCGTGATCGACGCGAGCTCCTGTTCCATCGCCCGCTGCACTTCCTGCAGACGATCATCCAGCACCGCATGGATGTTGCGCCCGACCGGACACTCCGGATTCGGCATGGCATGAAAATTGAAAAGATCGTCGTTCTTGATCGGATCCACCGCGCGGAACACATCGAGGAAGGTGATCTCCGAAAGCGGCCGGGTCAAAAGGATCCCGCCGGACCCCCGCTTGACCTCGATCAGCCCGGCTTCCCGCAGCTGCTGCATGATCCGCCGGATGACGACGGGGTTGACACCGGTACTCGCTGCCATCAGCTCGCTCGTCACCTTCTGTTTTTTTCCAAAATACTCGATACAGCCGAACATATGAAGCGCGATCGTGAATCGAGACGATATCTGCATGACGATCCCTCCTGTCAAGAATTCGCTATCGAAGTAACATTACCATGTTTTTGTTGTTCCGTCAACGGTTACAACAATGCTTCTCTGCCGTCAGAAAAGCGCCCCTTTTTTCCCCTCAACAAAACGGGCCGCCCGGCGCCTTCATAAGCGCCGAAGCAGCCCCGGGATCTTCCCTGGCAGAATGGTTATTCTGTTTCTACGATCTTCAGGTGCAGCCTCCTCGTTCTCGGCCCGTCGTATTCGGTAAAGTAGATGCCCTGCCACATCCCGAGCACCAGATCCCCGTCCTCGATCAGGATCGTCTCCGAGCAGCCGGTCAGGCTGGACTTGAGATGCGCCGCGGAGTTTCCTTCCCCGTGCCGGTAGCCGTCTTCCCACGGCACGATCTTGCTGAGTTCCATCATGAAATCCCTCGTGACGTCAGGATCCGCGTTCTCGTTGATCGTGATCCCCGCCGTCGTGTGCGGAGCGAACACGATGACGAACCCGTCTTTCACGCCACTCTCCCGGACCACCCGCCGGATGACCTCCGTAACATCCTTCATCTGGGTGTGCTCTTCCGTCCGGACCGTAATCGTTATCAGATTCATCGCACTTTAACCCCCTGTCCGATTCTATCCGAATCAAAACTGTGACGATATCTTTTACTACGGTATTAGTATAGCACCGCGGCCATGTTTTCACAATTTTTAAATTATTAAATCAGGGGAAAAATGTGACCTGGCTGACCCTCCGTCGACATTTGTTATTTTTTCTGATACAGTGCGTTCAGCTCCGGATCGATGATGACGCCCTGATCCATGATCTGCTTCCCGTCGAGCCATACGGAAGAATCCAGGCAGATCCCGTCCGTGTGGGATTTCGCCGCCTGTCCCGCCGGCGGCGCGTCATACGGGCTGACATAGCCGATGCCCCATTCTGTCGAGCCCCATACCCGTTCATCTTCCACGATGTTCCCGGTCAGCTTCGCGCCCGGGTTGAATCCGTACGCGAGATGCGCGAGCTTGAACATCCCTTCATCGTCAAAGGATTTCAGCCATTTTTCAAATCCCGCCGCGTCTTCATTCCCCTCGATCTTCGTGATGACGCTGTTTTCGATCGTCAGCTTCACCGGCGCTGTGACTTTTCTTCCGTACGGCGGCGTCAGCGTGCCGTCGAAGACGATCGTGCCGTTGATGGATCCGAATTTCGGGACGACATTGATCTGTCCGATCATCATGTGGATCCCCGGTACGTCCGCTTCGCCGCAGTCGCAGGAGACGAGGTGCTTCGGCTCGATCAGGAAAGAGACATCCGTCCCGGCCGGGTTCGTCACCTTCATTTCCTTCGCCTCTCTCGTTTTCTGGGCGACTGCCTTCATGAACTTTTGGAGCGGGATCAGATCCAGCGACCCGACGGTCCGGATCATGAGCTCCTGATCGTAGCCCTGAAGATCCATGTAGCGGATCTTTTTGTTGTTCGCTTCCGCGCGCACGAACGGCGTCGAGTACAGCAGTCCTTTCCCGTTGTATTCGATCCAGACGTCGCAGTTCTCCAGCGCCGCCGCGAGCGGTCCGACCGGAAGCTCCGGATCCGCCGCCTCACCGAACTCCTTCGTCGTCGGCGTGATGACGATCATCGGGATCCCGCCTGCCGCGTAAACGCTGCTCGCGGTCGCTTCGATCACATCTTCATCGGAGATCGTATCCGCTGTGATGACGACGGATTCTCCTTTTTTCACCTTGAAGATCTCTTTGATCAAAATATCGGTCGATTTCTGAAGCTCTATCGTAAACATTATAACTCCTTCCCGGCCTCCACGGGCCGTCTGTCATATTCCTGCCGCAGGCGCCTCCTATGGCATGCAGCGGTTCCGGCGCTCCGCCCCATTAGTTCTTCCGGAAGATCTCTTTTTTCCGGATGAGTTCTTCCAGCGCCCGGTAATAGATCTCCTCCGCCTTGTCCAGGCTTTCGAGATCGACATATTCATTCGGTTCGTGCGCGAGTTCCGGCTCGTCCGGGAAAACCGGGCCGTAATTCACCGCGTTCGGGATCGCCCGCGCGTAGGTCGCACCGCCCATGGCGATCGGCTGCGACGCAAGATCCCCGGTGACCTCCTGATAGACGCGCAGGAGCGTCGTCACGAGCTCGCCGTTCCGGTCGAAGTGCACCGGCCGGAGGTAGTCATAGTCTTCCATGGTAAATCCCGCTTCCTGCAGCGACTCCTTATACGCGGCAAGGACCGCCTCTTTCGTGAAGCTGGTCGGAAAGCGGAGATTCCCGTACAGCTTCACGGTCCCGTCTTCCAGCAGCTCGATCTCCCCGATATTCAACGTCAGCTTCCCGGAGTCCTCATCCTCCAGAGCGACCCCGCAGCGTTCGCCGTTGCAGGTCAGGCCGAACTTCTCCATGTACGCGGCCGTGAACGCGCCGTGCGAACCGGCGCTTCCGAAGCAGGCATCGAGCGTATGGATCATCCGGGAGATCGCGTTGATCCCTTTTTCCGGATTCATCGCATGGACCGACGTGCCGTGCACGACGATCGAAAGGATCCCATCGTCATAAGCGCATTCCGCGTCGTAGCCCGCTTCCGCCGTGAACGCCGCCACTTTGTCTTTCGCGGACGCGTCGAAGGTCCGGATCTTCGCGGTGCACGACGCCGGGACGAGGCTCCGCGAGGTGCCGCCCGTAAGCCCAATCAGTTCATACGGTGCAGAGGAAGCATCCTCTCCGCCGGGGACAAAAGGAAAAAAGACATCGTGATCATAAAGCCCTTTCTCGCAGTAGACGAGCGGGAAGCTCCCGTCCGGCACGAGCGAGACATCCGGCAGGCGCTCGACTTTTTTCAGATAGTAGTCGATGCCCTTCCACAGCTCCTCTTCATTCGTCCCGAGGATGAACCGGATCTTCGTTCCGTCCGGGATCTTCCCTTCCTGTTCCAGGCGCGCGGCCGCGGCGAGCGATGCCATGATCGGACCTTTGTCGTCGCAGGTCCCGCGCCCGTAGAGGCGGGTCCCCTTCAGGACGGGATCGAACGGATCCGTTTCCCAGGCGCTGTCGACCGGGACGACATCGAGATGCCCGAGGATCCCGATGATGTAGTCCTCGCCGCTCCCGATATCGAATTCACCGGCATATCCGTCATAGTTCTTTGCTTTGTATCCTTCTTTTTCCGCAAAGGAAAGCGCTTCCTCGAGCACATCCTTCACATTTTTTCCGAACGGCCCGCCGTCCACCGCGTGCTCGTCAAACACCGACGGGATCGAAACGAGCCGGACGAGTTCGTCAAAATATTTTTTCTCCATTCCATCCTCCGCCTTTTGTCACAGTTCGATCTCCTGATCCGGATCGATCACATGCACTTCGTTTCCCGGGATCAGCTTTTTCAGGATCAGATAGAGGAGGATCGAGACGAAGAACCCGAGGAAAAGGCCCCAGTTCTCGAAGTAGTACGTGACGGCGCAGCCGCAGGCCCACGCGATGATCCCGCTCGGCTGGAACCCGTCGCTGTACGCGTATTTTTTCGGATCTCCTTTCCGGGTGATCCAGTAATCCGCGAGGAACACCCCGGCGCACGGCATGAAAAATGTCCCGAGCAGATTGACGAACGTTTCAAAGTAGCTGTCGAACCCGAACATCGCGAGGAGCGTCCCGATCACACCGGAGATGATGGTCGTGATCGCCCGCTTGTCATCTTTCAGGTGGAACAGCATGACAAAATTGATGCCGGCGCTGTACGCGTTCGTCGTGTTCGTCGTCCAGGTCGCGAGGATCAGAATGATCGCCCCGAGGATCGGGAACCCGATGTCCGCGAGGATCTGGCTCAGGTCATTCTGCCCGGTCAGCTTTGTCAGGATCGCACCGAGGACACAGAGCACCATGCCCGGGATCCAGATCCCGAGGAAGCTCGAGGTCCAGACGCCGCCGCGCGACTTCTGATAACGGGTGAAGTCCGACGCGCAGGTCATCCCGACGGAGATGAAGCTCACGGTCAGAACGATCCCGCCGAGGATCGACATACTCTCGTCTCCGGATGATGCGAGCGCTGCCGT
The DNA here is from genome assembly GCA_050946555.1 of Anaerovoracaceae bacterium. Classification (GTDB taxonomy): domain Bacteria; phylum Bacillota; class Clostridia; order Peptostreptococcales; family Anaerovoracaceae; genus Aminicella. The sequence continues at coordinate 67,668 of JBMNVA010000002.1, forward strand.
CCCGTATTTGTCCACCGCGATGACCGTCCCGACGATGAAGATGAGCGCGAGTGCCGGGACCGCGATCCAGTTCAGGACCTTCAGGCCGTCGATCCCGTACACCGCGGTGAGCAGCATGATGATCCCCCAGATGCAGATGGAGACGGTGACCGGGATATGGATGCCCATCTTGGACATCATCGTGGTGAACGCCTGACCGCACACCCCGTTCTGCGCCGAGAACCAGCCGATCATCGAGAAGGCGAACAGCGTGGACAAAATGATCCTCGCGCCTTTCTTGCCGAACGAAGCCAGCCCGACGACGCAGGTCGGAACACCGAGATCCTCCCCGATGATCCCGTCGAACGCGGTGATGACGATCGAAATCAGATACCCGATCGCACCGGCGATGATGGCGTTTTTCATCGACATGCTGGAGATCAGCATCCCGCCGAGAAGAAGATCCGGGACGCAGATATATACGCCGGCCTGGATCAGCGAGACATCGAGCCAGGATTTTCGCTTCTCCTGCGGCACTACGTTCAGCGTGATCTTTTCGATCTTCGATTCCTTTGTCACGGTTTTTTCTTCCTTCAAATAACCCACCCCCTGTCTTCCGCGGCGCATTCGAACGGATCCGGCCGCGTCAGGATTTTATTTATTTTTATGTAATTTTATTCATATTAACACTGCTGTACGGCGCCGTCAAGGAAAAAGAAAGAACCTCTTCCAGTCCGTAAATTACTGGCCGGAAGAGGTTTCTACATGCAGGAGAAGCAAATCATCCATCTGTTCGATTTTGAATAAATGTACATTTCCGGATATGGTCATCCTGTCCGGCGGCAGACTCCGCCCGGGAAGTGCGCCTTGTCCTGTTCTTACGCTCCTCTTACCGGGCTGAGCTGCAGCCGGATCCCGTTCTGATCCACCGAACGCGGATCGAACCGGAGCGTTGAAAACACGGACTGCTGCACCACTCCGATGGAGCAGACGCCGATGATCGTGCCGATGCCGATCTGTGCACCGAGAAGTGCCCCGAGGAGAAGCACGATCGCCATGATCGTGTTGTTCACCAGCCCGAACGGCAGCTTCTTAAAGCGGCGCGCGACGCCCACGGCGAACGAATCCGTCGGTCCGCAGGAAAGGCCCGCCTTCATATAGAAAAACTGACCGAAGGACAGAATGAACATGCCGAGAAGGAGCATCACAACAGACATCGCCGTATTCACAGGATCCGGCACCAGATCCAGCCAGGCGACAAAGTCGACCACTCTTCCCGTGAAAAAGACATCGAAAATCGTCCCGAGTCCGATGCGCTCTCCGAGGAGAAGATCCATGATCACGACGACTGCGCCCACCAGCGTCGTCGCGGTCCCGTAGCTGATCCCGCCCTTCACGCTCAGTCCGAGCCGGAAGGTCTCCCACGGCGTCAGACCGATCGCCGCGTGCAGCATCAGATACGTCCCGGTACCGCAGATCGCCAGTCCGAGAAGCGCGCGCATCGACCTCAAAACAAGTTCCTTTTTTGTCATTTCCATCCCTCCGTAAGTCCAAACCGCTGATTTTCCGGAAATAATATAACGCATCTTTCTCAAACTGTAAATTTAAATTATTTCATAGCCCGGATGACTTTTTCTCATGGAAGCCGGCAGGGAAAACGGTTATGATTAGAAAAAAGAACACGGCTGAAACTCCCGGAGGTGATGCGGGATGGAAAAAAAGAATCTCAGAGAAGGACTCCTCAAACTTCTGATGGAAAAAGGAGCGAAGCTTGTCGGGATCGGAACGCTCGACGGGATCGAGGCTCAAAACGAAAGCTCTGACGCCGCCCGCGCACTCCGGGAGATGAGGACCGGCATCGCCGTCGCGGTACCGCTCCCCGCACACATCGTGGAGGATCTGAAGGCTGCGCCGACGCTGGAATATTATCACGCATATCATACACTGAACGCAAAGCTGAACGACATCGTCTCCTGCGGCGAAACATTTCTGAAGCAGTGCGGGTATCAGGCTTACGCCCAGACGACAGACCGGGTGAGCCGTGCCATCGAGCCGGAGACAAACATCTCCCCTCTCCCGCACAAGACGATCGCGGCGAGGGCCGGCCTCGGCTGGATCGGCAAAAGCTGCCTCCTCGTCACACCGCAGTATGGCGGCGCCGTCCGGATCTCCAGCCTGCTGACGGACGCCCCTCTGGAAACAGACAAACCCCTCACGGAAAGCCAGTGCGGCGAATGCCGCCGCTGCGTCGACAGCTGCCCTGCCGGTGCGCTGGCCGGGACGCTGTGGGAAGCCGGGATGGAACGGGAGCGACTGTTCGACTGGCAGCTCTGCCTGCCGGAGCAGCTCCGGCGGATGCGGGACGCGACCGGCATCGAGCAGGATCTCTGCGGCAGGTGCTTCGCTGTCTGCCCGTATACACAGAAGTACCTGCAAAGCTGCAGATGACCGGACGCCGCTCCCGGCAGCCGCTGTAAGGCCGGGCCGCCCGTGCCTTAACAGGACAAGAAAAGAGGAAGGAGTTTGCTGCTCCCTCCTCTTTCCCTTTGGTATTATTAATTACTCCCTGTAGGAGGCAATCGTGTCCACCAGGGTGTCGATATCGTTATCGACATTGATCCCGAGCGCGGCAAGATCTTCCGAAACATCTTCCGGGACGCCGCCTTCGGCCGCTTCGTTCAGGCGTCCGCCCATCAGGATCCTGACGCCTTCCAGGCCCGCGGACTCGACAGCGGATTTCATCTTTTTTCCATACGTCAGCGCCAGTCCGTTGTAGGTGCTCACGCAGAGGATGCTGCTTCCTGTCTCGATGAGAGCGTCCGCAATCTCCGGGATCGAAACGGCGGTCCCCAGATCGAACACCGATGCGCCGGCCTTGCTGAGAACGTTCCGCACGACTTCTTTCCCGAATTCATGGACATCCGTCGACGCGACGACAATATGGAGTCCGTCAAGAGGTCCTTTCGATCCCTTTGTATCCACCTTCGCCAGTGCGTCGTCGCGGATCCGGTCGATCGTCTGCACGATGCTGGTCGGCTGGATCGGGATCCGTCCCCGCATGGCCCCCGGCACATGCTGACCGGCTCCGAACGCGGTCTCCAGCTGCTCCGGACCGATCGCCTTCACTACAGCGGCGATCTGGCCGGCGTGTTCGATGTCGACGCCGAGATCGTCCAGGCAGTTGATCACCCGCTCGAAGAAGATGTTCGCTCCGACCGTCAGTTTTTCCGCGGTTTCGTTGACCCGGTCCCAGTCGATGTAGCGCGCGTAGTACGGCGCCTTTTCGATCGCGACGTCGATCGTGGTCTCCACTTCGATGATCTCTTCCGGCGACGGGATCCGGATGGCTTCGGTGAACGGGATCGGGTTGATCGCATAGCCGGTCGGATACTGGTACTGACAGGCAGCGTCCGCGATCGCATACGACATCAGAACGCCGTAGTTCCTCGCCATATCCGGTCCGTAATCGATCGTGTTCCCGTTGACGAACGTCCCCGGTGTACCGTACGGATCGATCATGCTGATCGCGCGATTGAAGACGACGCGCAGCATGGAGTCGCTGAACAGATTGCCGTAGGCATGCGCGACGCGGCCGCCCATCAGTTCTTCCGCGATGTAACGTTCCAGTTTTGCCCATCCGAGCAGGTTCGCGACATCGTGGAACTGTGCGCCGTAGCCGTCGTCGAGGTTGCAGTGCATCACGACGCCCTGGTCTTTGAACTCGCCCATAATCCCCATGCAGGTGATATAATCCTCGGTGCGTTCTTTTTCCATATCAAGGCCGGGATACTCATACGTGAAGTACTGCGCCAGGTTCCCGATCGAGGTGACACCGGCTGTCAGCCCGTGAACGACGTTGTCGACGCCGTTCAGTGAGCCGATCATATGATCGCCGAGGTGCGGATGGACCGGCACGATCTGTCCGAGCTGATTCCACTCGTCCTGATCATGAAGGATCATGCTCCCGCTCGCGCTGAACATGGAGCGGTACTTCTCCGGGACACCCATGATCCAGTCGCAGATCGTTCCGATCCGGTCGATGTAGGATCCTCTGTCCCTCAGTTCGTTGTAGATCTTCCGCATCCCGTCTGCCGTGGCTTTCCAGGAATTGTATCCGATGACCGAATGCTTCATGATCTTGCCTTCGGCCATCATTTTTTTCTTGTATTCCGATTCCGAACGGACGCCGTATTTTTTCATGAACAGCGTCTCGCCGATCGTGATGCCGGACGCGATCTTCTTCGCGTTGTCGCGGATCGTCTTCATGTCCGGAAGCTCTTTTTCGTTGAATCTTCTTTTGATTTCGATATCCATGATCCGACTCTCCCTCATTTCGTTCCGGATTACGGCGAATGCTTAGAACAGGCTCATGACCGCGACGATCAGGAAGTAGCCGAGTACGATGACGACGAGGAACTTGTACAGATAGTCGACCCAGGCTCCCCACTTGATGGCGGATGTCGGGTTGTACCACTCCTCACGGACTTTCTTCGCACCGACGTGCCATGCGAGGATCACGGCGATCAGGAACGCACAGAGTGTGTAGATGATGTTGCCCAGGAAGTTATCGATGAACGCGAAGAACGTATCGTTCCAGACGCACGGGATCGCGACGATCGATGCATAGACAAACACGAAGATGTTCGCTTTCTTCCGGCTCCAGCCGAGTCCCTGTTCATCCATCAGAGCGGAGGTACCGACTTCGAGCTGGCTGATGGAGGAGGAGATCCCCGCGAACATCAGCGCCAGATAGAACAGTTCCATGAAGAATGTCCCTCCCGGGATCGTTGCGAAGACTTTCGGCAGCGCGACGAACATGATGCCTTTTCCCATCAGCGGGTCGAGTCCGTACACATAGACAGCCGGGATCACGCAGAAGCCCGCGAGCAGGCAGACAAACAGCTGTACGATGTTGACCGTGATGAAGTCCGTCGCGATATCCATGCTGTCATCGACATACGATCCGTAAACGAGGAGGATGCACGGTCCGAGACCGACGGCGAACAGCACCATGCCGGCAGCCTGCGCCCACATCTCCGGATTCAGGAGCTGTGACCAGTCCGGATGGATATAATATTCGATCCCTTTGGCGATGCCCGGGATCATGCAGACACGGATGGCCAGGATGACCAGGACGATGAACAGGACCGGGAGCAGCACCTTGCAGATCTTTTCGATCCCGTTCTTGATGCCGCGGATGCAGACGACAGCACCCAGCGCGAGGAGCAGAACGACGAAGATGTAGATCATCAGACGGCTGTCATTCGTCTCCTCATAGACTTTTTCCGCCTGATCTGCATAGTCCAGGCCGCGGAACGTGCGGATCATGTACGCCATGACGAGCGCCATGATGACCGGGAAGTACGCGAACTGCGTGCCCTGCTCGATACTGGCGATCCAGCCGGTGATCTTTCCCGGCGTTCCCGCGACTTCACCGAGCGTGCTGACGGTCCCTTTGTGGAAGTGGCGGCCGAGAGCGATCTCCGCCCAGCCGGCCGGGATGACGATGAAGATACAGACGAGAGTGAACGCGAGCACGAACGCACCGCCGCCCCACTTCGCGCACATCATCGGGAAGCGCCACATCGCGCCGACGCCGACGGACATGCCGATCGTCGAAAGAACGAATCCGAGACGGGAACCGAACCCGTCCTTCAGATTTCCGCTTGTCTGATTGCCGGAGCCCTTCGCCAGCGACTTGTTCAGCATGAAAAAGCTGCCGCCGCCGAACAGGACAATGTAGACAATCAACATGATGATAGTTGTAGTTGACATAGCCTTACTCCTTTTCCTGCAGTCATACTGCTTATAGGGGAAAAATGATACCCTGCCGGCTTTTACAAAACCGGCGTTCTGAAAAATGATTCCCGGAAGGACCTCCCGCGCCCAAATCGCAGAGCTCGCTTCCGTGTTCCGGGATGCCGCTACATCAGCATCCCGCCGTTCATGGAGACGACCGATCCGGTCATGAACCCCGCCGCGTCATCTGCCGCGAACAGGATCCCTTCCGCGATCTCCTCCGGCTTCCCCAGCCGTCCGATCGGCTGCCGCGCGAAGAATTCCGCCTTCTGCGCCGCCGGATCCGGTGCGCTGTCGATCCGGTACTGGAGGGACGGCGTCAGGATCGTCCCCGGGCAGACCGCGTTGCAGCGGATCCCCCGGCTGACGTACTCGGCCGCGACCGCACGGGTCATCGCCAGGACCGCCCCCTTCGTCGCCGAATACGCGAAGCGGTTGTGGAGCCCCTTCTGTCCGGCGATCGAGGCATTGTTGACGATCACCCCGTACTCCCGCTCCAGCATGTGCGGGAGCACCTCCCGGATCATCAGGAACACGCTCTTCGCATTGACGTCCATCATCCGGTCCCAGTCCTCTTCTGTCGTGTCCTCCGGCGTGCCGCCGAGCGTGATGCCGGCGTTGTTCACGAGGACATCGATCCGGCCGTATTCCCGGATCGTCTCCGAAACGATGTTCTGAACCGTTTCTATTTTGGAAACGTCGCCCTGGACAAAAAGTCCCTTGCGGCAGAATTCCCCCTGTTTTTTGTAGATCTCCCGGACCTCTTCCAGCACGCGCTCCGCGCTGTCCGATACCGAGTTCACGACGACATCCGCTCCTTCTCGGGCAAACGCGAGTGCGGCCGCTTCCCCGATCCCGGCGCCGGATCCCGTGACGATCACGACTTTATCCTGAAATCTCATCGGAATTACTCTCCTGTTTCCACATAACGCATCAGTTCTTCTTTTGTCATCTTGTCGATCCCCATGTCTTCCGCGGTGATGCCGTCTTTTCTCCAGTCCTTTCCATGGATGACGTTGTAGATGTCGATGATCCCGTTCGTGACCGGCATGTCCACGCCGATCTGCTTTCCGATCTGGGTCCACGGCACGAGTCCGAACGGCGTATCCTCGGTCAGATAGCGGTTGTTGATGTCATTCGGTCCTTCGATCACGCTCATCGCGATGTCGCCGTGGCCGGCTTTGTAAAGGTCCTGCCAGGTGTAGGTGTTCACCGGAAGTCCGAGGAAGTCCTCCAGCGGATGAAGGTCGGCGCCCAGCGCCTTCCCGACGGCTTTCCGTTCGTCATCCAGCGCCTTGTCCACTTTCGCCGACGACGGGGAGAACCCCTGTTCATAGACGAAGAAGCGGACGTCCGGGCGTTCGATGTTCGTGATGTTGAGCAGGCACGGCCCGGTGTGGAATGCCGGATTGATCAGCGAAAGGCCGGCTTCCAGGACGTTCGCGCAGATGACGTGGAACGGGAACAGAACCTCCCGCAGCATGTCCGCGTATTTTTCCGCCGCGCGGCCCGGGAAGAAACCGATATTGACCAGGCTTCTACCGGTGCAGGTCACGTGTCCCGGTCCCTTCAGGCGGGCGGTGTACGGCAGGTTGTTCGTGTCGGCGAGCACCGGGCACTCCGCGTCTCCGAAGACTTTTTTGATGACGAGCGATCCGAACGCGCCCGGGAACGTGATGAGGATCTGATCCTTGTGGACTTTCCCCTTCAGCATTTCCGCGTAAGACGGGTGGGCAAAGGCAGGTGTGACGAGACAGATGATATCGGCACCGTCCACGGCCTGTTCGAGATCATCCGTGACGAGATCCAGCTTCGCGGTCCCGTTGATGACGCCGTCGATCACGATCTCCCCGGTGTCGAAGACTTTCTGCATATGTCCTTTATATGCGCTCATCTCGAACATCCGGACGTGATGGCCTTTCAACGCCAGATCCGCGGCCATAACGTGCGCTCCGTTTCCTCCGCCGAGCACGGCGACTGTTTTCTTTTCCATCGTGACTTCCTTTCCGCAGCCGTTCCGGCCGCTTTCTTTTTTATTTCGGCTGCATCGCGGCGCCCAGGTTTGCCGGGAGCGCGTTGTCCGCGTACATCCGCATGAATCCGCTCTTTACCCGCGGCTCCGGCTTTTTCCAGTTCTTTCTGCGCCGCGCGAGCTCTTCCTCTGAAACATCGACGGAGATCGATTTATTCCGGACATCGATCGTGATCCGGTCGCCTTCTTCGACCAGCGCGATCGGTCCGCCGTTCATCGCCTCCGGCACCACATGGCCGACAAAAGCACCATGGTTGAATCCGGAGAACCGGCCGTCCGTAACGATCGCGACATCGCTCCCCAGGCCGAGGCCGTTGATCGCGTCGTTGCACTGATGGACTTCCACCATGCCCGGAGCGCCGGCAGGCCCCGCATAACGCACCACGACGATGTCCCCTTTCCGGATCGCTCCGCTCTGGACCGCTTCGGTCGCTTCTGTATCGCTGTCAAACACCCGCGCGGTCCCTTCCATGAACAGGCATTTCTCATCCATCGCCGACGTCCGGATGATCGCGCCGTCCGGAGAAAGATTTCCTTTCACAACGGCGATCCCGCCGGTCTTGAAATACGGATCCTCTTTCTCCCGGATCACGTCGCTCGGGATCATCCTCGCGTGCGCCGCGATCTCCCCGATCGTGTTTCCGTTCACTGTCAGCGCGTCCGGTTCCAGTTCTTCTTCGATCCGCTTCAGGATCGCCGGCACGCCGCCCGCGTCGTCGATCTCATCCGCGAAGTGCGGTCCGTTCGGGCTGACCCCGACGATGACCGGGATCCGCTCGCTGAAGCGGTCGAAATCATCCAGCTCCAGTCCGCCGCCGACTTCGCGGGACAGCGCGAGGAGATGCATCACCGCGTTCGTCGATCCGCCGATCGCGAGGTCGACCTTTGCCGCATTCCGGATCGCGGCAGGGGTCAGGATATCGCGGGCCCGGACGTTTTCCTTCACCAGTTCGACGATGCGGGCGCCGGTTCTGTGCGCGCTGACGATCCGGCGGCTCAGATACGACGGGATCGTCGCGTTCCCGGTCAGCGTCATGCCGAGCGACTCCGCGAGAAGCTGCATCGTGTTCGCCGTTCCCATCTCCGGGCACGCTCCCATCGTCGGGCAGGCAAGCGGTTCGTCCTCTTTCAGATGTTCCTCGCCTTCTCTGCTCTGGCTCGCTTCGCCATAGACCAGCTCATTGATGCTGGAAAGAGTGATCCGATGGCCTCTGGAGCATCCCGCCATCATCGGTCCGGTCACGAACAGGATCGACGGGATGTTCAGGCGCGCCGCCGCGAGCAGCATACCCGGCACGATGTTGTCGCACCCCGCCGTGAGGACGACGCCGTCAAAAAGATGCACCTGACTGACGAGTTCGACGCTCCCCGCGACGAGATCCCGCATCGCGAGTTCGTTCCGGAGATACGGTGTCCCGATCGCGTGATTCCCGCAGGTCGACGGAACGCCGAATTCGACCGGCACGCCGCCGCTCTGCCAGATCCCCGCCTTGATCGCCTCGATGAACGTCTTCATCTGCGCGTGGCCCGGGGACGCCTCATTGAACGTGTTCGCGATCCCGATGTGCGGGCGGCCCTGGATGTCGTCGATGTCATAACCGCAGCCGCCGTACGCCGCGCGGCGGAACCCTCCCGGGACGCCGCTGAAATTTTTGTTGATGTAATCCGACATGAGATGTACCTTCCTTTTTCACTGAATGTTCGGGTGGCCGGCGGTCTTCCTACAGGACCTGGAATCCGTTCGGGAACGGGTCCTTCGGATCGAGGAGCCATGTCGCGAATCCGATGATCGCCGCGTTGCCGGTGACTTTCGGCCGGATCGCCGTTTTCCCTCCCACCTCGAGCTCTTCCTCACAGGTGCAGCGGAACAGGCTTCCGATCACGCTTTCGTGGACAAACGATTCCCCGACGGCGAGTTCCCCTTTTTCGTGGAGCAGCGCCGCTTTGGCGGATGTTCCCGTCCCGCACGGGGAACGGTCGATGACGCTCGGAAGAGCGACGACGCAGTTCTGGACGTCCGCTTTTTCACTCTTCGGCGGACCGTAGAATTCCACATGGGAGATGTGATCGACAAAAGAAAGCTCCGGATGGCGGATCGTAAGCTGCTCGTTCCCGCAGCGTCCGATCTCCCGCGCGATCTCGATGAACTTCCGGCAGTTCGCCGGGCAGATCTCCAGGCCGACGGCGCTCGCCGGCAGGATCGCGTACACGTTGCCGCCCCAGGAAACGTCCATCGTCAGCTTCCCGTAGTGCTCCGTCTCGACTTCCGCGTCGCGGAGCAGGACCATGGACGGGGCGTTCAGGAAGGACACGCTCTGAACGGAACCGTCCCTGACTTCCGCCTCGACGTTCACGACGCCGGCCGCCGTATCCAGCGCGATCTTCGTGACCGGCTCCTTCGCCGGGATCATCCCGCTCTCGATCAGCGCGACGGTCGCACCGATCGTGTCGTGTCCGCACATCGGCATCCAGTCGCTGGACTCGAAATAGATGATCCCGATGTCGGTCCCCGGTGTGCACGGCTCGGTGAACAGCGTTCCGGACATGATGTCGTTCCCTCTCGGCTCCCAGCACGCGAACGTGCGGAACGAATCATGATTCGCCTTCAGATACTCGAATTTTTCCTGCATCGTCTTCCCCGGGATCGGCGGGATGCCGCCCACGACATTCCGCGTCGGCTGCCCGAGGGTGTGTGTTTCGATCGTACGGATCGTTCTGACCGCTTTCATTGCTCTCTCCTTCCATCGCTGCAAAGGGAAATTCTCTTTTTTCCCTGAAATCCTCCGAAAAACCTTTGAATTCATTTCTTTGGACGTCTCATTATTCTGAATTTCTGATATAATAATATCGTCAGCGAGATATGATGTAAAGCGATTGTTAATCAATTGACATATGAGTTATTGTCATAGAAAACAAAAGGAGACGCGATGAGCATTTCACAGTACGAAGCCCTGATCAAGGCCATTGAGACCGGGACGCTGTCCGGCGCCGCGGAGGAACTCGGCTACACGCAGTCCGGGATCACCCGCATGCTGAACACGCTCGAATCGAATTTCGGCACAAAACTCCTGCGCCGCGGACGGACCGGCGTCAGCCTGACTTCCGACGGCGAATATCTCCTCCCGTATATCCGAGAGGCGCTGCATTCCCAGTACGCGCTCGATACCCGCGTCCGGGAGATGAACGGTCTGAACGGCGGGCTGATCCGGATCGGCTCGTTCAACAGCGTCTCCGCGCAGTGGCTCCCGCCGATCATCAAGGAATTTCTCGGGGAGCATCCCGGCTATCGCTTCGAACTCCTGAACGGGACGAATCAGGAGATCGGACGCTGGCTCGCGGAGCAGCGCATCGACTTCGGCTTCGTGAAGAGCCCGTTCGTCTTCAATGGAGAGACGGAGTTTCTGTACCGCGATCCGATCGTCAGCATCTTCGCCGAGGACGACCCGCACGCCGGCAGGGAGAACCTGCCGGTCGAAGAGATCCTCGATCTCCCGTATATCTGTCTGAAGGAGGGCCTCGCGAACGACGTCAGCGCGGTGCTGAAGAATCACGGGATCACGCCGACGCCGCGCTTCATCGAGAGCGACGACCTCGGACTGATCGCGATGGTCGAGCAGGGCCTCGGGGTCGGACTGATCCCGGAGCTCGTGCTGGAGGGATTCTCCCGCCGCGTCGTCACCGTTCCGCTGGATCCGCCGGCATTCCGGGATCTCGGGATCGCGTACCACTCCGGCAGTGATCTCCCGCGGTCGGTCCAGGCGTTCCTGGACTGCACCCGGAGCTATATCCGGCGCCACTACGGGAGCGGCCGTGATCGCTGAGGATGGCAGAAAGAACGCCCGGAGCCCGCTGAAAAGCAGCGGGCTCCGGGCATTTTTTACGAGCAGTTTTAAAACCATCAGAGGTCGGTATCCGGGTGGACGTACTGTCCGTGATGCTCCGTGAAATCCCAGTGCTGGATCGCGAAGGCCGGACAGCGGTGCAGGCAGGCGAAGCACGCCGAGCAGCGGGTCTTCACCCAGACCGGCTTCCCGTTTTCGATCCGGATCGCCTGCTCCGGGCAGATCTTCTGGCAGAGGCCGCAGCCGGTGCAGCGGTCCTCCTTAAGTTTCCAGTGGGCGGTCGCACGGATCCCGTCGTAGAACCGCCGGAACACATTTTCCATCGCGAGCGGGAGCTCCGGCCTGAGCCGGTTCCCCGGTTCGCACTGGATGACCGACGGAAGGATCCGGTCGATCGCTTCATCGCCCTTCGCGTTGTGAGACGCGACTGTTTCTTTTTTTGTCACATCCACCAGCATCGTGCAGTTGTTCTGCATCGGAACGCCGAACGCGGCCGACAGGCGGTATCCGTTCTCCCGAAGGATCCGGCGGACGAGCTTCCCCGTCATCCCCGGTGACAATGCGTACGTCGCGACGAAATAGAGATACGGCGCGGCCTCTCCGTCCCATTCGATCTTCAGATCACACAGAAAGCGCTCCATCACTGAGGGGAGCAGGCTGCAGTACGTCGGGCTGACGATGCCGAGGCGCTCGCCTTCTTTCAGATGGATCGTTTTTTCTCCCCGCTCCATCAGCGAGGTGCAGGACACGGCCGTGTCCGCAAGAGCCTTTGCGAGGCGCTCCGCCGTGTATTTGGAATTTCCGGTTGCGGTAAAGTAAATAATCATAGCATTTTCATCTTCTTCAGGATCGGGATCGCCAGCAGGCAGAGCCCGGCGGTGATCACGCAGATGATCGCGAAGCCGTGCGGTGTCTCTGCCAGCGGCATGAATTTTGTCAGTACGTTCATTCCATAGAGCCCGGACACCACGGTCGGGATCGCCAGGATCAGCGTGATCGAGGTCAGGACCTTCATCACGTTGTTCAGATGCTGATCGAGGATCGTCGACATCAGCTCGCGCGTCCCGTCGATGATGCCGCGGTAGATCTCCGTCATTTCGACCGCCTGCTGATTTTCGATGATGACGTCGCTGAGCAGGTCCTTGTCGTCCGGGTACTGCGGGATGCGTTCATAGCGTGTGAGGCGTTCGAGCACGTTCCCGTCCGCGCGGAGGGCGGTGTCAAAATACACGAGGGATGACTCCAGATCGTGCAGTTCGATCAGATCCTGCTGATCCGTCTTGTCGCCGATGAACTCTTCGATCGCGCGGCGCCGTTTGTCGATCTCGCGGAGCCGGGACTGGAACAGCGTCGCGTTCTCCAGCATGATCTGGTAGACAAAACGAAGCTTTTTCTTTGTTGAAAAATCAGAGATCTTCTCCTGTAGAAATCCCTTCAGCACCTGCGTGTCCTCGTTGCAGACCGTGACGATCGCATCCTCGGTCAGAAGGATGCCAAGAGAGCCGGTCCCGTAGAATTCCTGTTCGTGGCGCCGCTCCAGCACCGGGATGTCGATGACGATCAGCGTGTATCCTTCGGGGAGCTCAATCCGGGTCGTTTCCTCCGGGTCGATCGCGGCCCGGATATCATGATCGTCGACGCGGAGCCGGGTCGCGACGGCGGCGATCTCTTCTTCCGACGGTGCGGTCATCTTGACCCAGCATCCCGGTTTGACGCCGGGAAGGCTCTCGACCTTGCTGTGTTCCGTAATAAAATATTCTATCATTGCTCCAGTCCTGCCGCGGCAAAATCAGTATTTCCCGTAGATCTGATAGATCGTTTTCAGATCTTCGTCACTCAGGTTGTTCAGCGCGTAGTTCTTCAGTGCCTCGGTATCGCCGTTCCGGTAATATTTCAGGAGTTTCAGACGGTCAGACGCTGAGGTGTTTTTCAGGATGATCTTCATGATGCGATTTTTGTCGCTCTCGCTCATCGAACTCAGGATCTTCTGGGCCGTGCTCGCCGCGGCCGGATCCTGACTATCCAGCGTCTCTCCCTGCTGACCGACGATCTCTTCCGTCACCGCGCTCAGCGCCTTGTCCTCCGCCTTTTTCCAGACGGTCTGATACAGGACGACGCCTGCGACAAGCAGGAGGATGAGCAGGATGACGATCACCCGCAGCACATGATGTTTCTTCTTTGGCTTTTCGTGTTTCATAGAGTTCCTTTTTTCCTTTAATATACCACAGATCCTCCGGAATTGATACAAAAGGTGATCCCGGGAGAAGGCATGGTGGAAATTGTCAGATTCCCGCTTTTCACGCCGCGCGCGGCGGCGTATAATATTTTCAGACAGTGATTGGGGGAAGAAAAATGGATAACAGAGAGCAGATTTATGAATACCTGAAGAAGCAGTTGACGGACCGAACGTTCCGGAAGGAAACGGGGATGGACCGTGCGCAGATGGAGGATTTCCTTAGTGATATCGGTTTACGGAAACTGGCCGGCGAACTCGCGGAGACTGCGGGTCCGGACGGACGTTTCCACTCCCGCGATGTGCTCGCCGTATCGCGAAAGTATTTCGACTGTCTGAATACCGGCGAGCCGGAGGAAGGCTGGCTGCAGTACTGCTACAATTATCTGCTCCACCAGCTGTTCCCGAAGCGCGGCGAAGACGAGCTGTCACAGGAAGCACGGACAGGACGGATCTTTCTGCTCCAGATCCTGCGCGGCCTGTACCAGTACGAACGTGATACGCTCCCGTTCGACCCGACGAAGAACATGCGGTTTCTCTCGGAAAGCGAGGTCGAGGAAGAGGGGTTCACGAAGGAATATCTCAAGCTCCGCCGCCTCGTCAAAAACCGCTACATCTATGAATTCATGCGCATCGGGATCGACATCACCCCGTTCAACACGCTCGGCCATATCAGCGGAGTCCATTACGTCGCCATGTATGCCGGCCGTCAGCTCCGCAAGGCGAACGTCCCGGTCGATCTCGCGATCGTTTCCGGCTCCGCCGCCTTCCACGACATCGGAAAGTACGGCTCCAAAAAGAGCGAGGAACGCCGCATCCCGCGCCTCCACTACTATTATACAGATCAGTGCTGCACGCGCTTCGGCCTGACGACGATCGGCCACATCGCCGCGAACCATTCGACCTGGGATCTCGAGCTCGAGAATCTGTCCGCCGAATCCCTGCTCCTGATCTATGCGGATTTCCGTGTCAAAAGCACCCGCGATGAGAACGGCACGGAGATCATCCATTTCTATTCGCTCAAAGAGGCGTTCGATGTGATCCTGAACAAACTTGAAAATGTCGATGAGGCGAAGCGCCTTCGCTATCAGAAAGTTTACGACAAGCTCGTCGACTTCGAGGAGTTCATGCAGGAGCGCGGCGTCATCACGGAGATCCCGGAGGGCTTCCCGGAAGAGCCGCCGGTCCCGAAGAAGCCGATCCACCGCGAGATGGTTCTGCTCGAGCGGGAGGACGCGGTGAACCAGCTGAAATACGCGGCGGTCGACCACAACATCCGCCTGATGAGCCATTTCCACTCGGACACCGACTTCAGCACGCTGCTCGAAGCCGCGCGGAGCGAACACAACTGGAAAAACATCCGGACGTACATCAGCATCCTCGGCGAGTACTGCACCTACATGTCAGAAAGCCAGAAGCTGATGACGATCCAGTTCCTCTACGAATTTCTCGCGCACCGCGAGAGCGACATCCGGAG
Organism: Anaerovoracaceae bacterium; assembly: GCA_050946555.1. Classification (GTDB taxonomy): domain Bacteria; phylum Bacillota; class Clostridia; order Peptostreptococcales; family Anaerovoracaceae; genus Aminicella. Next base: position 83,030 of record JBMNVA010000002.1, read on the forward strand.
CCAGGCCGCGTCCATCCTCGGTCAGATGGTCGGGACGTTCAACGAGGACTTCAAGAAAGAACTCCCGGAGGGCGAGACCCTGCCGACAAAGCACATCACGAATGTTTCCCTGTTCAGCAAGTATCTCGCGAAGATCATCCGGCCGAGCTACAAGCTGACGGATCAGCACCGGAAATGGATCGAAAACAGCATGAGCTATTTCGTCGACGCCGTCCTGACGCACTGCCGCCCGAGCTGCCAGTGCAACTACATGGATGTGCTGATGACGTACTATCAGACGACCGACTACAGCGAGTCTCGCTATATCGTCCTGCTGAAGGCGATGATGGTCATCCGGCCGGAATACTGCTCCGAGTCCATGATGGACACGTTCGAGGCGTTCACCGACCACGCGTTCCACAGCGAATCCCGGAGCCTCCGCGTCGCCGCGGTCAATGCCGGCAAAGTGCTGTTCCGGAAATACCAGGGCAAAAATGAATTCCGCTGCCTCCAGGAGGTCCTCGATGTCCCGCAGGATCCGGATCTTCTCAGCGAATCGCTGGGGAACCTGTTCCTCGATGACCTGAAAGCCCGGACGCCATGGGTCGTCAAGGTCGCGAACATCCGCCTGATGGTGCATCACGTCTCCCGGCCGCGCTACCGCTCCGAGCTGCTGCACGTCGCGACCCACCTCGCGAACCTGATCAAGGTCAGCGAGACCGTCACCGTGCGCCGGACCGCAGGCGCCGGGCTGCTCGAGATCGTCGATCTGATGAACCCGGAGCAGCGGAACGAACTCGCGGTCGAACTGTACAACGGCCTTGAGATCGGCGACTATCAGTTTTCGAAATACATCCCGGATTACCTCGGCATCATCATGCTCCGCCTGCCGCCGAACGAGCTGGACGAATTCGTCGATTCGCTCGAACAGGTCATCGGCCGGGAAAACGACAAGCTCACGTCCGCGACGATCAACACGATCGGCGTGACGCTGGAGAACTATTCGTCATACCACGGCCGGTTCAAGGAGACAGACGCCGCGTACGAAAAACGCAAACTCCGCCTGCTGTACGCTCTGATCAAGGGGTACGCATACTACGACAAGCTGTCGAGCCGCGAGGCGTTCTGGGTCATGGGGACCCGCATCTTCGGGAGCTCCGTCATGTCGCTCGACCAGAAGGACGACCTGTTCCTCCACTGCTACAAAAAGCTGCTCGCGCTGATCTACGAAAAGACGGAAGACTCTCTCGAGTTCTACAACAACGCCGCCGGCCTGAACCATCTGTACCGGTATATCTCCGAGCACCGGGCGGAAAAAGGCGTCTTCTGCTTCCTTCCGAAGCGAAAAGCCGCGTTCTACCCGGGGACGTTCGACCCGTTCAGCCTCGGCCATAAGGCCGTCGCCAAGAAGATCCGCGACATGGGCTTCGACGTTTATCTCGCCCTCGACGAATTTTCCTGGTCGAAGAATACCCAGCCGCGCCTGCAGCGGCGCAAGATCATGAACATGTCCGTCGCCGACGAGGAGAACATCTACCCGTTCCCGGACGACATGTCCGTCAACATCGCGAACAACGCCGACATCGAGAAGCTCGAGAACGCGTTCGCCGGCCGGGAGCTCTACATCGCGGTCGGATCCGACGTCGTCCGGAACGCCTCCTGCTACCGCCAGAAGCCGGCGGAGCACTCGATCCACGGCATGAACCACATCATTTTCGCGCGCGAATCGATCGACATGTCGAACCAGGCGCCGTCCAACCAGCAGCGCTACCCGATCACCGGAAAGACCATCACGTTGACGCTGGAAAAATACTACGAAGATATCTCGTCGACCCGGATCCGCGAGAACATCGACCAGAACCGGGACATCTCGAACCTGATCGACCCGGTCGCGCAGACCTACATCTACGACCGCAACCTGTATCTCCGTGCGCCGGCATACAAGCATGTGCTCCAGGCCCGCGAGATCAACATCAGTTCCTACGCCGACCGGAGCGCCGACAGCATCGACCCGATCGCGGACGAGCTGAAGGAAGCCGGCTACGACCTCGAACCGCTGTCGATGTACGTCAGCGCATCCAAGGTCCGTTCGATCTTCATCGAAACGGCCGGCCGCAGCCGGAGGATGGTCGCGTACGCTGCCGCACATCCTCTGGAGACCCGTGAACTGCTCGACGAATTCGAAGACATCGAAATCGCGCAGCATATCCGCGAGGCAGCCGGCGGCAAGATCGCCGTGCTCGGATTCCTGTTCGCCGGAAAGCAGCGGACGATCTCGAACATCATCCAGATCACGCTCACCGAGATCCTGACCGAGCTCATCGCGCGCGACTTCACGTACGCGGTCTATCACCCGGTCGATCCGGCCGGACTGAACCCGAGGATCATCGAAGCGCTGCGCCGCCAGGGCTTCGTGAACATCGCAGAGGAAAAAGGGTCCCAGCCGATCTACGCCGTCGACATGCATTCCCCGAACATCATCTTCCGGGACGTCGAGACCGTGATCAAGAACCCGTTCAACAAAAACAGCCGCGTGCTGAAGGCGATCGACGACGCGCACACAAGCCTCCTCCGGGAGATCACATCGATCTATCCCGGAAAGCTCGTGCTCTCGTTCAACACGAGCGCGGTGCACAACAAGATCATCAACAAGGTCGCGGAGATCAACGGGGTCCCGCCGTACGAAGACCGCAAGGTAGAACGCGGGCCGTACATGTCCGTTCCGTTCGGCAAAGCCTTAGCCGACGTCCTCGTGCCGAACACCGTTACAAAGTCGCTCCACACCGAAAAATACTTCAAGCGCGACCTGAGCGGGTTCACCGTCCGCGAGTCCAAGCACTACTCCCCGCTCGAGTATCAGGCCCGCATGATCCGCTCGTTCAACCGCCCGGTCATCCTGATCGATGACCTCCTGCACAAGGGATTCCGGATGCATATCGTCGATCCGATCCTCAGCTCGAACGGCGTTAACGTCAAGGAACTCGTCGTCGGCGTCATGACCGGAAATGCGCGCGACCGGATGCGCCAGGCCGGACGCAAGGCGGAATGCGCCTACTTCATCCCGACGATCAAGGTCTGGCTGAACGAACGGGACTGCTACCCGTTCATCGGCGGAGACAGCATCGCCCGCGACGACCCGGATGAAGTCGACCGCAACCCGACGATCAACCTGATCATGCCGTACACGACACCGGGCTTCATCGCCGGCGGCCGCATCCCGGAGACCTGGCAGTATTCGATGACCTGTCTCCAGAACGCGAAGAACATCTGGCAGGTAATCGAGACCGAATATCAGAATAAATACCAGCGGAAGCTGACGCTGAAACGGATCGGCGAGGTCATCACCTACCGACGTCTCCCGGACCTCGGAAGCGGCGTCGACCTCGACGAGAACCTTTCGCCATCCGCCTGCATCGACAACGCGATCGAACGGCTGATCCGCCTGAGATGGTCTCAGAAGTGGTAATATGGAGAACGAAACGCTATGAGAAACATCAGTGACATCACAACAGAAAATGACATCACGCCGCTCCCGCTTCAGGGCGCCCCGATCCCGCGGGGCCGGAAGCTGAACGTCAGCATCCTCGCACTCGGGGACGTCGGGACCACCATGCTGATCGGCCTCCGCCTGCTCGGCGGAGACCGGATCGGAGAGCTCCGAATCTGTGACATCAATCAGGACAACCTTTCCCGGCTCGAGATGGAGATCAATCAGATCCGCTATCCGTTCTGCGGCGAGGCCCAGCCGCTTCCTCCCGTCCGTCCGGTCGGGGAAGAAGAGCTTTTCACCGGGGATGTGTTCATCTTCACCGCGAGCAAAGGCGTCCCCGCTCTCGGAGTAAAAGGCGACGTCCGTCTGGCCCAGCTCGACGCGAACCGGGGCCTGATCCTGCATTTCGCGGAGCTCGCCCGCAAAGCGGACTACCGGGGCTTCTGCGCGATCGTCTCCGATCCGGTCGACCCGCTCGCGAAAGCGTTCCTCGGCGCCTCCGGCCTGGATCCCGTTCAGGTCCAGGGCTACGGCCTCGGCGTCATGTCCGCCCGCGCGGAATACTACGCGGAGCGGGACAGCCGTTTCCGCTCCTACCTCACCGAAGGCCGCGCGTTCGGCCCGCACGGCGAGGACCTCGTCATCGCGAACAGCATCGAACATTACGATGACGCCCTGTCGCGCGAACTCACGCGGCTCGCGGCCCACGCGAACATGACCGTCCGGGATCTCGGCTACAAGCCGTACATCGCCCCGGCGCTTTCCTCCGCCGCGATCTCGATCCTGCTGACGCTCCGCGGCGAATGGCACTACAGCTCGCTGTACTTCGGAGACGGAGAAAACGGAGCGTTTCTGGGGATCCGGAACCGCATGACCGATCGCGGCGCGGAATACGAGGATCCGGCGGTGAGCGATGCTCTTTTTGCCCGCGTCCTCGCGGCGTACAACAACCTGCTGAAACTGTAACCCTGTGAATTTCTGGTGATACCATGCTGACTGTGATCCGGCTCGGCTGGGAGGAAAAAGGCGACACGAAACGAATCACCTACATCCTGAACCGGGCGTTGAAAAACGTTGAATATGAAACATTCTGCGGAACGGACGAATTCGTCCGCGCGCTGGAAAACAAGCGCTGGCACGGCGACCGCGTCCTTTTTGCCGTCAATCTGTCCAGCAGCGGGCTGTCGCTGGACTGCACCCGCATGATCAGCTATCTGATCGAAAACCAGAGCGCGCTGAGCGGCGTGACCGGCGGCCTCATCGTCGACGGAAAAGGGGAACTTTTTACGAAGAGCCAGGCCCGCCAGCTCGTTTTCGCGGCCAACATGGCCGGCTGCACGTTCCCGGGGAAATCCCTCGTCGAAGCGACGGGGAATCTCTATAACTTCAACGTTCTGAGCAAGGTGAAAAACATCGGCCACTATGAAGCCTACGCCCAGGCCTGCGAGGAGCTCGTCCAGAAGGTTCTGGATTTTCAGGAGCCGAAGATCGACCATCCGAACATCCTCGCCGTCCATGCCAGCAACTCCGCGACGTCGAACACCGTGCTTCTCTGGGAGATGGTCAAACGCGGCATCTGGAACCGCGCGGACATCATGGAAGTGCCGCTCCGCAACGGGAGCGTCATCGACTGCAGCGGCTGCAGCTACAACACCTGCGTCCACTTCGGGGAAAAAGGCAGCTGTCTTTACGGCGGCATCATCGTGGAAAAAGTCTACCCCGCAATCCTCGCGTGCGATGACCTGGTGCTGCTCTGCCCGAATTACAACGACGCCGTCAGCGCCAACATCACCGCGTTCATCAACCGCCTGACCGCCCTGTTCCGTACGAACGACTTCTCGAAGAAGCGCGTCTTCGCGCTCGTGGTCTCCGGCTACAGCGGCGGCGACATCGTGACGGAACAGATCATCGGCGCGATGTGCTTTAACAAGAATTTCATCCTGCCGGGGAAATTCGCGCTCGTCGAAACGGCGAACGACCCGGGGAGCATCCTCGAAACCGTCCGCATCGAGCAGCGCGCGGCCGCCCTGGCGGAGCGGATCTGCGGCTGACAAAGCGGATCTTCCGGTAGCAAACGGATCTGCAGCTGCTGAAACAAATTTTCCGGTGCCAAAACGAAACGGCGGGATCCCACCCGGGACCCCGCTTTTTTTACTCTATTTCCTTTTGTCCACCGGCGCTCTCCCTTTCCCCCGCTCTCGCCTTCCGGTACTGCCTCACGACGATGATCACAGTGAGGATCACAATCACGGGATGCGGCGCATAGATCAGAAGATCCTTCCACTCCTCCACTCCCATCACGCCGACCAGGGAGAACACAAACATATAGAGATAAAGGATCGACATCAGAAGTCTTCCGGGGACACCCCGAAATACCGCGTAGTGGAGCATCATCGCGATTCCCATGAGATACGCACCGGTCGTGAACGGATTCAGCAGCCGGTTCACGATAACCGCCTCCAGAAAGCGGCTGTCCGAGTCGATCCACACCCAGATGAAAAACAAACCAAACCACACCAGCATCATGACATCGAGAACGATCGCCGCAACTTTCAATCCTTCTCTTTTCTTCCCTGTCTTCTCCATCTTACGTCCTTTCCTTTCTGTGATGCCCTGGAACCTCTTTTGTCCTTCCGGAACAATGAACAGTAAGGCTTTATTATTATACCATTCTCTTATTATTTTGTCTCCGGCAATACTGCCAGCGGCCCGAAAAAACTTTCGCGTGTGATTTGACAGAGGTTCGCGCCCTCCATATAATCGAGGGAAGGGAAAAGAGATTCACCATGTAAAAAAAGAGAAAGGGGAAACGATCATGTGGACAGATCACTCAGTTTTTTATCAGATTTACCCGCTCGGGTTCTGCGGCGCGCCGCTGAGCAACGACGGCGTTCCCGCACACCGCATCCGAAAGGTCGCGGACTGGGCAGACTACCTGGAGCAGCTCGGCATCGACTGCGTGCTGCTGAACCCGGTCTTTGAGTCCGACACGCACGGCTACGACACACGCGATCTCCGAAAAGTCGACTGCCGCCTCGGCACAGGCGACGACCTGAGGTACGTCGTCGATACGCTTCACGCGCACGGCATCCGCGTCGTCCTCGACGGCGTCTTCAACCATGTCGGTCGGAACTTCCCGGCGTTTGTCGACGTGCGGGAGAAAAAATGGGACTCCCCGTACAAGGACTGGTTCCATATCGATTTCAACGGCAATTCCGGCTACGACGACGGCTTCTGGTACGAGGGCTGGGAAGGCCACTTTGAGCTCGTCAAACTCAACTTAAGGAACCCGGCGCTCATCGACTACCTGCTGGAAACCGTCCGCCTGTGGATCGACACGTTCGATATCGACGGCCTCCGCCTCGACGTCGCCTACACGCTCGACCACGACTACATGCACCGCCTCCGCGAGTTCACAAGTCAGATCCGCCCGGATTTCGCCCTGATCGGCGAGGTCCTGTTCGGCGACTACAACCAGTTCGTGAACGACGGCATGCTCCATTCCTGCACGAACTACGAGTGCTATAAAGGCATCTACTCCAGCTTCAACAGCCGCAACTTCTTCGAGATCTCGTACTCGCTGAATCGCCAGTTCGGCCCGGAAGACTGGTGCCTGTACCGCGGGAAGCACCTTTTGTCCTTCGTCGACAACCACGACGTCACCCGCGCGGCCTCGATCCTGCAGAACCCCGCTCATCTGCCGCTGATGTACGCGCTCCTCATGGGCATGCCCGGCATCCCGTGCATCTACTACGGAAGCGAATGGGGCGCGGAGGGACAAAAGGAAGCGGGGTCGGACGCCAGCCTGCGCCCGTGCTTCGATGCCCCGGTCCGAAACGACCTGTCAGACTATATCCGCCGCCTGATCGCGATCCGAAAGAGCTCGGAAGCGCTGACCGACGGCGATTACCGGAACGTCGTCGTGACGAACACCCAGCTCATTTTTTCCCGATGCGCCGGAGAGGAAACGCTCTTCATCTGTCTGAACATGGACGAGAACGCATACACCGCGAACGCCGGAGAGCTCACCGGCTCATTCACGGATCTGATCTCCGGGAAGACGCTGGATCTTCAGGGATCGTTTGAGATCCCGGCGTACAGCGCCGCCTTTTTGAAACGAAACGATGGAAACAGAAGTGAGGAACACACATGCTGAACTATATCTGGCCGATCCTCGTGATCATCGGCTGCAACAGTCTCTATCAGGTCGCGTGCAAACAGACCCCGCAGAGCGCGAACGCGTTTCTGTCGCTTTCTGTCACCTATCTTGTGGCGGCGGCGCTCTGCCTGAGCCTGTTCGCACTGCAGACACACTTCACATCATTCGGCAGCGAGGTCTCGAAACTGAACTGGACCTCGTGGGTCCTCGGGATGACGATCGTCGGGCTGGAAGTCGGATCGATCTTCATGTACCGCGCCGGCTGGAACATCAACACAGGGTCTCTCGTCGCGAACATCGGACTCGCGATCTCGCTCGTCTTCATCGGGTTCCTTTTTTACAAAGAAGCCATCACGATGAACAAGATGATCGGGATCCTCCTCTGCATCGCGGGGCTCATCATGATCAACCGGTAGTCAGGATGGGGCAGGAGCGCGCCCCGTCCGTTTGACAATAAACAGAAAGAATGAACGTTAGTGAACAAGATTTTCCGGCTGCATTTTTCCGCCGTTCCTGTTATCTGTCTTCTTACACTGTACTTCTAAAATTGTATTTTTTTAATAACTTTTCTGTTGACAATGGCAGGATTTTTTAGTAAAATTTACGTATTTTACACAAATCACCCCTGTTTTTTCCGAACTTTTTAGTATATAATTTAAATAGATGAAAAACTCACATCGATGAGCGAACTTTGAGGAAAGGGGGAATGATCATGAGGATACTAATCATAGAAGATGACACCAGTTTAATGAATGTGCTGAGTTCACACCTCAGAACACAAGGATATCAGGTCGACGCCTGTGCAGGTGGCCGAGCAGCAGTTGAGCAGGTCGGGAAATCCGAATATGATGCGATTATTCTCGACATCATGCTCCCCGATGTTTCCGGGACGAAGCTCCTTCAACGCATCCGCCGGGAAACCTCATCCACACCGGTCCTGATCCTGACATCACCAACGGAAGATGTGGTGCACGGCCTGCCGGAAGGTGCCAGTGACTATCTGACGAAACCGTTTGCATTCGACGAGCTGCTGTTTCGCCTTGGCATCCTGACCAGCATGCTGGATGAAAGTGTGCGGGAACGCGAGAAGATCACGATTCTCCAGAGCAGAGGCCATCTGTGTGCAGCACCGCAGCAGGCGGTCAAATCGCGCAAAGAAAAAGCGGCAATTTAAGACGAAGACATACATCCTTGAGGAAACAAAAGTTTAGGCTTTCTCGTCAGTTCAGAACGAGAAAGCCTGCTTTTTTTAATTCATATTCTATTTTGCTCAGAACATCCACGCTGTCTGCCTCGACCGTGTGGATGTGGACATTGCCCCGCGCGAGCGTCATCAGCGCACGGCCTTCATACTTCTCGCGCCGCTTCATGAATTCGGAGACCTCCCAGCGGCTGGAAAGATCGAGCCGCCCGCTCACCTCTCCGTAAAGCGGATGCTCTACGATGACATCGATGACCGTCCCGCCGTAGTCGACGATCAGATTCAGTTCCCGCTCCATCTCCTCATCTGTATGCGACACGCGGAACCTGCGCCGCACCGCGCCCGGATTCTCCTCTGACAAAAGGTAGCCCCGCGATGTCGAGATCACCGGAGTCCCTTCCGCCCGGATCAGCGCGATATCCTGCACGATGACCTGACGGCTGACGCCGAATTTCTTCGCGAGCTCCATGCCCGGCACCGGGCTCGCAACGGCGCTCAGCGTTTTCAGGATCCCTTCCCTTCTTGTTTCGCTGTCAGATTTTTTCAATTCGATCCTCCGTCTGTCTTCCCCTGTTTCTCTCTGTGTTTCTGTCGGATCTGCCGGTCCCTGTCGGACCAGCCGGATATCTGTCGGATACCTGCCGGATCCCGCGGACCCCGCCGCACTCCGCTTCGCGTTTCGAAGCTCCCGGCGTCTTACTCCAGCGGCCTGAGGTTTTTCAGCGACAGGTCCAGGATCGGTGCGGAATGCGTCAGTGCCCCACAGGAAACGTAATCGACGCCGATCTCTCCGATCTCCTTCAGCCGTTCGATCGTGACGTTCCCGGAGCATTCCGTCTCCGCGCGCCCGTCGATCAGCGCGATCGCTTCCTTCATCTCGTCCGCGCTCATGTTGTCGAGCATGATGATGTCCGCTCCGGCGTCCGCCGCTTCGCGGGCCATCTCCGGAGTTTCGACCTCGATCTCGATCTTCCGGACGAACGGCGCGTATTCTTTCGCCATCCGAACGGCCTCGCGGACCCCGCCTGCCGCTCCGATATGATTGTCCTTCAGCAGCACGCCGTCCGACAGATTGTAGCGGTGGTTCCTGCCGCCGCCGACCGTGACGGCATATTTCTCGAACGGCCGCATATTCGGCGTCGTCTTTCTCGTGTCGAGGAGCTGCGTCCGATACGGCGCCAGCGCCTCCGCGTACTCCGACGTCATCGTCGCGATCCCGCTCATGCGCTGGAGATAATTGAGCGCCGTCCGTTCGCCGGACAGAAGCACGCGGATGTCTCCCGTCAGGACGCCGATCTCCGTCCCGCTGTGAACCCGGTCTCCGTCCGAAAAATGCGTCTCGAAGCGGACCTTCTCATCCAGGAGCCGGAACGTCCGCTCGAAAACCGGAAGGCCGCACAGGATCCCGTCTTCCTTCGCGAGCAGACGGACTTCTCCCTTCTTCGGCTGCGGCATCACAGCGTTCGTCGAGACGTCTTCGCTCGTGATGTCCTCCTTCAGCGCGTGCAGGATATATTCGTCGATGTTCACTTTAAATGTTACTCCACAAAGCATAAAACGCCTCCCCGTTTTTCTCGATTTCCTTCATGACGATCTCGCGGTTCTCCTTCGCCAGTTTTTCCGGATCGGAATAGAGCGATACGTCGACTATGTCCTCTTTTTCCCACTGCGGCGCATTTTTTTCCACGATCGTCCGGGCCGCGTTCTCCGCGAACACGATGCTCTCCAGGAGCGAGTTGCTCGCGAGCCGGTTCGCGCCGTGCACGCCGTTGCACGCGGTCTCGCCGATCGCGTACAGATCCTCCATCGAGGTCCTGCCGCAGATATCCGCTTCGATGCCGCCCATCAGGTAGTGCTGGGCCGGCGTGACCGGGATCGGTTCTTTCGTGATGTCGTAGCCCTCTTCCAGACAGTATTCATAGATATGGCGGAAGTGGGTCTTGATCACGCTCTCCGGGATATTGTGCAGGCTCAGGTAAACATGATCCGTCCCGTATTTGTCCATCTCCTTCTTGATCGCCTGCGACACGACGTCGCGCGGCTGAAGTTCGTCGGTGAAGCGCTCTCCGTCCTCGTTCAGGAGCACGGCGCCCTCCCCGCGGACCGACTCGGAGATCAGAAACGCCCGGCCCGGCTTTTTGGAATAAAAGACGGTCGGATGGATCTGGATGTATTCGATGTTTTTCAGCTTCACGCCGTGCTTCGACGCGATCGCGAAGCTGTCCCCGGTGATGTGCCGGAAATTGCTGGACCGCCGGAACAGTCCGCCGAGCCCTCCGGTCGCGAGCACGACCGCCCGCGCGTAAACGGGTCCGATCCGTCCCTCCGCGTCGCGGATCACGATCCCGTGGCAGCGGTTCTCCTCCTCGAGGATGTCGACCATCGTCACGAACTCGCGCATCTCGATGTTGCTCCGCTCCCGCGCCCGCTCGATCAGCTTGCTGCAGATTTCCTGCCCGGTGACGTCCTGATGGTGCAGGATCCGGAACTTCGAGTGGCCGCCCTCGCGGGTGTAGTCCGGCCTCCCGTCTTCTTTTTTGTCAAAATCGACCCCGTAGTCGGCCAGCTCCTGGTTGACGCGGCGCGACTGCTGGATCATATTCCGCACGGCTTCCGGGTCATTCTCGTACCGCCCGGCTTTCAGTGTGTCGTCATAGAAACTCTGGTAGTCCTCATCGCTGAGTTCGCAGCAGATCCCGCCCTGTGCCAGATAGGAATCGCTGTTTTCGACCACGTCCTTCGTGATCATCAGAACGCGGTGATCCGCCGGGAGATGCAGCGCCGCGAACAGCCCGGCTGCTCCCGTTCCGACGATGATCTCATCGTATCTTCGGCCGATCAGATTTTCCTGCTTCATGCTTCTCACTCCCCCTGCGTCCGGCTCCGTAAGCGGGCCGGCCGGTCTCCTCCACAACCTTTTGTTATTCTGCCAGCTCCAGCATTTTCCGCAGCGGCAGCGAAGCTTTCTCTCTCCGCTCTTCCGCGACCTCGATCGTCGGGCCCATCTGCTCCAGCGAACGGATCACCTTGTCCAGCGTGATCTTCTTCATGTCCTCGCAGCACTGACTGTCTGCGACAGGGTAGAACGTCTTCCCCGGGTTCTTCTCCTTCAGCTCGCGCAGCACGCCGAGCTCCGTTCCGATCAGGAATTCCTGATCGCTGCTTTCGGTCGCATAACGGATGATTCCGGCCGTGCTCCCGATGTAATCCGCGAGCGCGAGGACCTCTTCCTTACACTCCGGATGCGCCAGGAGCTTCACGCCCGGATGCGCCGCCTTCGCCTGCTCGACGCTCTGCTTCGTGATATCCGCATGCACATGGCAGTATCCGTCATTCAGGATGATGTTCTTCTCCGGACACTGCTCTGCGACGAACCGCCCGAGATTCCGGTCCGGGATGAAAAAGATATTCTTGTTCGGCAGACGCCGGACGATCTTCACCGCGTTCGAGCTCGTCACGATGACATCCGCATACGTCTTCGTCTCTGCTGCGGAATTGATGTAGCAGACGACCGCCAGATCGTCGTACTTCTCCCGCATCTCCCGGATCTTCGCCGGATCCGCCATGTGGGCCATCGGACAGTCCGCGTCCGGCTCCGGGATGAGCACGGTCTTGTCCGGGTTCAGGATCTTCGCGCTCTCGCACATGAATTCCACGCCCGCGAAACAGATCACCTTCTGCGGCGCTTTCGTCGCCTCCACCGCGAGCCCGTAGGAATCCCCGACAAAATCCGCGATCTCCTGCACCTCGTCCGGCACATAATAGTGCGCAAGTATTACAGCGTCTTTTTCTTTTTTCAATTCACGGATGCGCTCGGCATCCTGCGGCTTCACTGCCATGTCATTTCTCCTTTTTCGTCTTGCTGCCTGCGCCCGGTCGGCGCATTGAATAGAATATATCACCCGCCGACGCTATTGTCAAGATAGTTGTCTTGTCAGGAGAATAGACAAAAAGAACTCTCGGTGAACGCCCGTGATCTGCGGCTCTGGAAACCCCTGAGCCGGCCGGATCCCTCGTATGGTATAATGGGCATGATCACTTGAAAAAAATGCGGGGGCCCCGCATCCGGAGATACGAACCATGGACTCGAAGAAAAAACAGCTGATCCTTTATACGACACTCAAAACCGCCGTCAGCCTCGGCGCGATCCTGGCCGCGGTCCTTTCTCACCTTGACGGAAGCGCGCACCCGGGCTTTCCGATCGTCCTCCTGGGGCTGATCTGCTGCACGTCTGGTGATTTCTTCCTTGCGCTCTCAGGCGAACTGTACCGGGAAGTGGACCAGCGCTTCTTTGTCGTCGGCGTCGTCAGCTTCGCCGCCGCACATCTTCTGTTCTGCTGGTATCTGTTCGTTCAGGCAGGCAGCCTCTCGTGGACGCTGATCGCATCGCCGCTGACATTCCTCGCTGCGTTTGCTTTTGTAAAAAAAGGTGTCCTGGATCCGGGGGCTCTCACCGTGCCGGTCCTGATCTACTCCGCTCTCGTCGGCGCATTCCTGGGGTTCGGTCTCGGCCTTCCGGTCGTGCTCGGCGCCACCGCCTACACGGTCCGCTTTGCCGTGGCGTCCGTCCTGTTCTGGGCGTCAGACCTCATCCTGTCCTTCCGGACATTCCATCCGGGAAGCCCGAAGTGGCTGTCGGCAGGTGTGCTGATCGCCTACTTCGCTGCGACGTATCTGATCGCGTTCACGTCCGGGATGCCGCTCTGAACCGGCCTGCCCTGAAATGCCGCACTGAACCTTCAGCTCTGAAATATCGACCTGAACCAGCTGCACCAGGATCCCGACCTGAACATCGTATAAGTCACAGCTTCCCTTCCCGTTTCCATTTCCTGCAAACCGCCCCAAGGCGGACGAAGCAGAGAATCATCTGGAGCAGGGAAGAAGCAGGGGTCGCCAGTCCGATATGGAACAGAGATACCGGGCGCTGCCGGCTCATGATGAAGGATACCGGGACCCGCACCCCGAACGCGCCTGTGATCCCCTGCACCATGACGAACTTCGTGAGTCCGATGCCGTTGAAAAATCCGGTGCAGCAGAAGAAGATCGCAGTCAGCATGCAGTCGAACGCATAGGATTTCAAATAGTCCCATGCGGCGGAAATGACTTTGCTGTCGTTCGAGAACAGGCCTGCAAGGACATCTCCGTGGAAAAACGTGATATAAAACATGACGACCCCGATCGAGAAGGAAATCAGGATGCCGATCCGGAGCGATCTCAGCGCCCTTTTGTACTTCCTCGCGCCGTAGTTCTGCGAAACAAATGCCGCCATCGACTGCATGAAGGACGACGAGACGAGCATAATGAAGGCGCAGACCTTTTCCGCGACGCCGACGCCTGCGGAGGCCAGGACGCCCAGAGAGTTCACGATGGAAAGGATGATGAGGAACGAGATGCCGACAAGAAGATCCTGCAGGGCAATGGGGAATCCCAGCTGAACGGTCCGTCCGATGATCTGCCGGTTCCAGCAGACATCCTTCCGCGTCATCACGAATGGCAGATCCTTGTTCCGGATAAAGCGGAGAGAAATGACAACACTGAGAAACTGCGCGCTGACAGTCGCGATAGCGGCGCCGGCACAGCCGAGATGGAACCCGCCTACGAGGATCAGATCCCCCGCGATATTGAAGACGCAGGCGATGGCGACAGTCATGAGCGGCGTTTTGGAATCTCCGAGCCCACGGAAGATACAGCTGATGAGATTGTACGCGGTAAGAACGAGCATCCCGCCCCCGCAGATGCGGAGATACACAACGGTCTTGTCAAATGCCTGCTCCGGCGCCTGCATGACGACCGCGACCTGCGGCGCAAAGATGACCAGCACGACCGTAAGGCATGCCGCGATGACGGCAAACAGGAGGATCGAGGAACCGACGATGCTTCCGCCTTCTTCTCCTCTTCTCTCTCCGATCCGCTGGCCGAGAAGGATGGTCGTTCCCATCGTGAAGCTCGCGAGGACGTTCGTGATGGTCTGCATGATCTGAGAACCTGTCGACACGCCGGAGAGATCCGACGCGTTCCCGAACAGCCCGACCACCATGAGATCCACCGATCCGTACATCGCCTGCAGGAACAGCGCGGCGAGCACCGGCACGGCAAAAAGAAGAAGCGGTTTCAAGATCGGCCCCTGCGTAAAATCACTCGTTTGTTTTTTTCGTTCCATCTGACCCCCCTCAAATAGAAAAAGGCCGGAAAAGAAATCAGGCATTCCAGCCTGCATCTTCTCCAGCCTTTCGTTTCCTCTTGAACGAACTGCCCTCCGATGAGCAGTATTATTCTACGTGGTTCGAAGGAGTTTGTCAATATTCCGGTTTATTTCATTTCCCTTCCTGGAACGTCACGATCTCGATCACCGATCCCCACGGCGTTTCACAGTACATCCAGCCGCTGTGCGGACCGTATCCCTGTTTTATCGCCCGGATCAGCTCCTCTTCCGCGTACAGTTTCCCGCCGGCATCAAGGATATTTTTTGCCGTTTCCGAGAGGTTGTCGACATAAATGGCAAAATGCTGCAGGCCATGATCATACGTATGTGCCGCGTCGCGCTGTCCCATCCCTTCGAAAACGAATAATTCGACATTCGTCCTGCCGCCGATGTTGAGCACCCGCCGGGCCCGTATTTTTCCGCCCCGCGGCATTCCGAAACGGATTTCCGCCTCCCTTCCTCCCCAGGGAGGCTGGTTCAATCTCAGGCCTTCCACAACGATCTCGCCGGCGAAAGCTCTTTGAAAAAACAAAGTGGCCTGCTCCAGATCCGGAACGGTGAGTGCTACATGGTCAACTGCGTTGATACGGTCTGCCATTCTATTCCTCTCCTTTTGTCTTCTGCCCCCTTTTGTCTAAGGATAGCACATACGGGAGTTAATACAACAGGGATCTCCTGCCTGTCTTCTCGTCATATGACCATCATCAAGGCGCAGTAGAGCAGAAATACACAGAGGATCCCGTTCACGATGCGGTAATGAAGCGAATAGATGTCCCGGATCTTTACGCCGAGAAACGCCCATGTCAGCGAAGCGGCGGAGCCGACGGTGGCGATGACGAGCTCCGAAAGGAAGAGCGGCAGCAGACCGGCATAATAGGGAACGATATAGCTGCTCAGCGCTGTCATGCCGTAAAACCAGATCTTCACATTCACGAACTGCAGCAGGAAGCCGATCCAGAAGGACGGCCTTTTTTCTTCGCCGCTGTAGTCCGGCCTGCTGCGGACGATCTGCACCGCCAGCCAGATCAGGTAAGCTGCCCCGATATACCGGAGGACGGACAGCGCCGGCATCATCCAGCGGCTCAGGCAGTAAATGGTGAGCGCGCAGAGGATCTGAACGCAGTAATACCCGAAGCAGATGCCGACAAAGAGCCGTCTCCCTTTGTTCCATCCGTAACGCGTCATCGTATTCAGCGTCAGGATGTTCCCCGGACCCGGCGTAAAGGAACTGACCAGCATATAGCTGATCAACGCTCCACGTACTGCTGCTGTCATAAAAACGCACCTCCTTCGCGACTCCTTTTGTCGTTCTCATTTTGTCACGAAAGAGATGCTTTGAAAATTTCCGCTTTTCTATACGTTCTTATAGTTTCAATCTATATCGTCGGCGATTTTCCGGAGTGCTTCTATATAAAGCTCTCCGAGCGGGCTGACAACCGCATGCCGGTTCTGAATGAAGCCGACTTCCATATGCTCATCCGCCTTAAGCGGGACCGCTATGATGTCATCTCCGTGGAGATACGCGGGGAAAACGCCGGTGGAGATCGTATAGGCATCCAGCCCGATCAGGAAATTCACCACCGCGGCCCGGTCCGAAACAATGATGTGCTTTTCCACCTGCCGGGTGCTGAGAAGTTCCTCGGAAAAATAGAATGAATTATCGATCCCCTGATCATACGTTATATACGGATACTCGTCCAGATCGTCGAGTGTCACCATGGCACGATCCGCGAGCGGATGCGTCCTGCAGAGGAAGACATGCGGCGCCGCGGTAAAAAGCGAAGTGAACGTCAGGCCGTCGTCTGATAAGAGTTTTCGAATGACAGACTCATTAAAATCACTTAAGTATATAATCCCAAGTTCACTTTTCATGTTGTGGACATTCTCAATGATTTCACTCGTTCTTCCTTCGATCAAGGAGAATTCGTAATTGGAATAGTTCGCGTGCTTTACAAGTTCCACAAACGCGTTCGCCGCGAATGTGTAATGCTGCGTAGAAACAGAAAAACGTTTCCTGGCTTTCTGGTCTGATCTGTAGTTGTCTTCCAGCATATCCATCTGCTGAAGGACCTGCCTCGCGTAGCCCAGAAATTCCGCACCATCCGCGGTCAGCTGCATGCCGCGCGGCGATCTTTTGAACAGCATCCTGCCGACATTTTTTTCGATCGCCTGGATGGCAGCGGATAAACTCGGCTGAGAAATGAACAGTTTTTCCGCCGCCTGATTGATCGATCCGGCTTCGGCTACCGCAACGACATATTTGAGCTGTTGAAGTGTGAGATTCATTTTTCCCCTCTCTGATATCATTTCAAACCATCGGCTGCGCCCGGGCGGATCCGGGATCAAACGTTTCCCGCCCGGCGATCGCGAGCGGCCTCTTACTTGTGCATTTCGATGCCCTTGGTGATCCTGTCCAGCTGGTTCTTCGGCCCGCGGATCCCGATCCCGACGAGATCCAGGTCTTCTGCCTTGTGCTTTTTTACTTCCGCCCGGTTGTCCTCGTCATTATATGTTTCGAAGATCTCCCGGGTGTAGACGGCGACGTTCATATCCCGGTCCATTGCCTTTTGTCTGACTTCCTTGATCTTATCACTAGACGCCGTCAGAATCATCACGGGCTGCCTGCTCATGGGGAGATACTGATTCCCATCGGCATCCTCATACGGCTCCCCGGTCACTCCTTCCAGGCTGGCGATCCCGCTGGCGAGAAACGCTGTGACGTTCAGTTCTTCCCACGGCTCCAGGTCATCACGAAGAATGATCTTGATCTTTGTATCAAATTTCATATCTGCACACCTCCCTGTTTCCCTTTGGGGATCCTGATTCTATTTTTGACAAAAAATGACGCTCACTGCGGGCGTTCTTCATTTCTGCTCAGGATGTTTGTGATCAGATCCAGCGCTTCCCTCAGTTCGTCTTCCTCCTCAGGGGTAAGATCTCCGATGACTCTCCGGATATCCGCATTGGATTTCCGGATGAAATCCTCGGTCCTTTCCTTTCCGGACTCTGTCAGATACAGGCACTGGCAGCGCCGGTCCTGCTCGGACGGTTTCCGTTCGATGTACCCCTTTTTCACATATCCGTTGATGATCCGCGACAGATAACTTTTGTCGATCTTCATCTTCTGCGCGATATGCGCGGCATTGCATCCTTCTTCCTCGTAAATCTCGAAGATGACCCGGGCTTCCGTCGCGGAATATTCGGATCCGAGGTAATGGACGCCGAGCAGATTCATCGCCGGCATGTAAAAACGGTTGAAGGCACGGATCCTCTGTACGATATCCGACATTGCATCCCCTCCCCTGCCTGATGCATTTAAGCTGCATCCTCCGGCAATATTAGTTGACTCAATCAACTAATTGAGATTATAGTCTGGTTAGTGGACTTTGTCAACTATCTTTTTGACAAAATCATATTCGCCAAGCCGAAAGTTTCGTTTTGGTAAAAGGATCGTCATCGAATAATATGGTCTGTAATCTCCCCGATGATCATATAGTGACATTCTCCATAGATCATATCGTTCGGATCATCATATTTTGCTGCGACATCCGCAGGCTCCAATTCTTTTTTCAGCTGTTCGATGTAAAGGATCCTGCAGATATAAATTTCCCGGGCTTCTTTATATCCGATGCCATGCTCGAGGAATTCCGTCGTGATCCCCGCCTCTTTGGCTTTATCGATATCTCTTCCGGACTGATATCCGTACACCTTATGGATCCCGTTCCATTCATCCGGAAAATAGGAAACGGTGAAATAGTCACTTTCTTTGACAAATTCCCACGTGTATCGTTCCGGTTTGATAAACGCGAAATAGACCGGTTTGCTCCAGATCATCCCTTCCGCACCGTACATGACCGTGCAGCCGTTATGATGCTCTTTTGTTCCTGCTGTAAAGATCCCTAATTCTTTTCCTACCTTTGCCATTTCTGCAGCCTCCTTTTTGTTGTATATACATCTTTTGACTATTTTTTTACTGACAGCGTGTCCGCTGCCAGTAGAAAAAACGTTATAAAGTTTGAAGCAGTTCCAGGATGCTTTCCAGTTCTCTGACCTTGTCCTTTCCGATTTTGTCTTCGAACGCTTTCTGCGCCTCTGACCATAATTCCGCGGCGCGGTCACATGTCTCCGCGCCCTCCCTCGTCAGATATAGAACGCTGTTCCTGGCGGACTTCTTTTTCCGATCCTCGATATAGCCGGCCTGCATCAAGGGCTTCAGACTTCTTGCGAGGGTCGAACGATCCAGCACGGTGGCATCGGAAAGTTCTTTTACACTGCAGCCTTCGTTTTCCGCTATTTTATTCAGCAGAGAATATTGTCTGACGGTGACGCCCGAAGGGGAAAGGATATGATCATAGAACTCGATCACATTCCCCGCGCTCCGCCGCATCTTCAGACAATGGCATTTCGTATTGTCGATCCTTTTACCCATATCTTATCCCATCTCGTTTTGATGTATATACATCATACCCCAGCAGGCCGCATTTGTCAATATCAATCGAAAAAAAATAAAAAAACAGACTCCGCTGGGTTGCAGGAACCACAACGAAGTCTGCTTTTGTCAAATCCTTATGCTGCTATTTGATCTCGTGGATCCAGCCTTCCGGCCCTTTGATCCGGCCCATCTGGATGCCGGTCAGAGTATCATACAGCTTCTGCAGCACCGGGCCCATGTTATCCATGCCGCTCGGGAACTCGATGACATGTCCGTGGTCGTCGATCTTTCCGACCGGGCAGATGACAGCCGCGGTCCCGACGAGTCCGCACTCCGCGAATTCCGGCACTTCCGCGAGCGTCACTTCACGATGTTCGACCTTCATGCCGAGGATGTCTTTCGCGACGACTTCGAGCGAACGGCGCGTGACGGACGGCAGGATCGAATTCGATTTCGGCGTGACCAGCGTCCCGTCCTTCTTGATGAAGACGACGTTCATGCCGCCGGCTTCTTCGATCTTGGTCCGCGTCTTCGGATCGAGGTAAATGTTCTCCGCGTAGCCCTCTTCATGCGCACGCTGTCCGGCATACAGGGACATCGCGTAGTTCAGGGACGCCTTGATATTTCCAGTACCGACCGGGGCTGCTCTGTCGTAATCCGAGATCTTGACGACGACCGGCTTCGCACCGCCTTTGAAGTACGGGCCGACCGGCATGACGATCATACGGAATTCATATTCCGGAGCCGGCGCAACACCGATGACGGTGCCGCTTCCGAAGATGTACGGGCGGATGTAGAGGGTCGCGCCCGAACCGTACGGCGGGACCAGATCCTCATTCGCCTTGACGACCTGATCGAGGCCCTTCAGGAACAGTTCCTTCGGGACCGCCGGGATCTCCAGGCGCTTTGCGGAATCGATCATCCGCTCCGCGTTCAGATCCGGCCGGAACGTGACGACTCTGCCGTCCTCGGTCCGGTATGCCTTCAGTCCTTCAAACACAGCCTGTGCGTACTGCAGCACGCCTGCGCACTCGTTGATATGTACCGTCGGGTCCTTCGAGAGTTCGCCCTCGCTCCAGACACCGTCCTTCCATTTTGCGACAAAACGATATTCGGCCTCGGAATACTCAAAACCGAGGTTTGCCCAGTCGATATTTTTCGCCATAATATTCTGCTCCTTTCGAAATTGAAATCATTTATATTATGCTACAAAAAAAAGGATTTGTTAATAGGCGGAGACACAAAAATCGCCGGTCCGGCGTTGTTTCTCTGGCGGCGGAGACTGCCGGCCGGGGGGAAGCAAATCAGCGGAAATAAGGGAAATCGGAACTGAAACAAATAAAATTAAACGAAATCAAAACCAAAATAACCTAAATTTATATAAAATAAATCGCATGACGATCCCGGAGCACCCGAAAAGCCGGTACCAGAAGTTTTACACCGCCTGATAAAGTCGTGTTATACTTGTAACGAGGTGATAGATTATGGCAGATCAGGCAATGCTGAAAAAATTTATGATGAACGGCACGCTTTACGACACGAAGGACTTCGATAATCTTTACAAGGCGGTCCAGCCGTCCTGCTACGAGGTCATCCGCGTGATCGACGGCAGGCCGCTGTTCCTTGACGAACATTTTGAGCGGTTCACCGGCACGGTGAAGAGCATCGACAAACCGCTGCCGCTGACGCTGGACGAGCTCGAGAGCGCGATCCGCACACTCGCGAAGGAGAATGAGATCCGGAACTACAACGTCAAGCTGATCTATAACGATTTTGAGCATGGGGGAAAGGTCTTTCTTTTCTTCACTCCGACGTCCTATCCGACAGAAGAGATGTACCGGGACGGCGTCAAGACCGATTTCCTCCGGATCATGCGGGACAATCCGCACGCCAAAATCATCAACCAGAACCTGCGCGACACCGCGGACCGTCTGATGAAAGAAGAAGGCCTTTTCGAAGCGGTCCTGGTCGACGATAACGGAAAGATCACGGAGGGGAGCAAATCCAACATCTTCTTCATCCAGGGAGACCACCTGGTGACCTGCCCGGCCGAAGGCGTCCTTCTGGGCGTGACACGGCAGCGGATCCTCCGCCTGACCCGGGAAGCCGGGATCGAGACGATCGAAGAGCAGATCGACGCCGAGCGCGCATCCGAATACGATGCCGCGTTCATCAGCGGCACTTCGCCGAAGGTCCTCCCGATTGCCGTGATGGGCGATGTGAAGTTCGACGTGAACAACGCGCTTCTCCGCCGCGTCATGAAGATCTATGACGACGAGATCAAGCGGTACCTGGCGTCATAAGCGCCGCATCTTCTAAACCGCCGGGCGCTCTGCGCCCTTTCCCCCGCCGTCACAGTTTGCCCGGCCCCGCACCGGGTATCATATCAACAGCTATGACAGAACAGAATGAGACAAAAGAACAAAAAGTAACCCGCCTGGCGGCGGAACTCTTAGAGCTGACGAGGAGCCGGCTCTCTGTTTCGCTGCGCTATCTTGCGCCGGCACTTCTCGCGCTGGAGCCCGAGCCGATGGATCTCACCGGCTTCCCGCCTCTCCGGTCGGCAGGGCTGACGCTTTTTTACGATCCGAAGGAACTTCTCCGGATGGCGCAGAAGGACCCGGTGAGCGTCGCACGGGCGTATCTCCACACCGTGCTCCACAGCCTTTTCCGCCACCCGTTCCAGTGCCGGAGCCGCCTGCCCGCCTACTGGGATCTCGCGTGCGATATCGCAGACGAGGCCCTGACGATCGAACTCGAGCAGGAACTGCCGCAGCCGCTGGAGCCGCCGATCCCGGCGGAAAAGGTCAGCTATCCGATCGCCGTCGGCGCCCCGGTCGACACCCCGCCGGAAGAACCGGACCCGAGGGTGCTGCGCCGTGAAACGCTGGCGCAGCTTCAGGAAAAGGTCCCGTCGCTCGCCGCAGACCCGCTTTATCAGTACCTGATCCGTTCCGGCCTTCCGCGGAAACGGATCCGGGAACTCGCCGACCTGTTCCGCGTCGACGACCACACCGCGTGGTACCAGACGACCGAGACCCGGCTCCTCTATCTCGACAAAGACGAACAGGAAGAGAGGACGGCGTCCGGGACCATCGAGATCCGGATCGACGACGAAGAGATGGACGAAGCCTGGAAGCGCATCGCAAAGAGGATCCAGCTGAAGCACGAGTTCACCGGGAAGGAAAAAGGCGACGGCAGCCTGAACCTGACGGAGGACACGGGTGAGCTGAACCTCGAGCGGTACAGCTATGAAGATTTCCTGCGGCACCTGTCCACGCCGACCGAGACCATCGGCGTCAACGACGCCGAATTCGACAACATCTTCTATACCTACGGTCTTGAGCTGTACGGCGACATGCCGCTGATCGAACCGCTGGAATACAAGGAGACGCCGAAGATCCGCGACCTCGTCATCGCGATCGACACGTCCGAATCCACGTCGGGAAGCCTTGTTCAGACGTTTTTGAACAAAACATATAACATTTTGATGCAGCAGGAAAGCTTCGCGAGCCGCTTCAACCTCTACATCATCCAGTGCGACTCGGTGATCGAGGACGTTGTCCGCATCACCTGCCGGAGCGACATCCAGCGCTACATCGCGAACATGAAGATCCACGGGCTCGGCGGGACCGACTTCCGGCCCGTGTTCGAATACGTGGATGAACTCATCTACCAGGGAAAATTCCAGGACCTCAAGGGGATCATCTATTTCACCGACGGTCACGGGACGTTCCCGGAGAAGGCGCCTTCCTACGAAGCCGCTTTTGTCTTTATCCGCCAGTACTATGACGACCCGCCGGTCCCGCCGTGGGCCGAGAAACTGATGCTGAACGAAGGAGACCTCGACGACTCGCTCGAAGAGCTCGAGGAACAGGAGAAAGCCCGTTATGAATATCAAGCAAGCTAAGACACAGGTAAAATACGCGATCGAATCGTATCTGACAAAAGATGACGATGGGGAATACCGGATCCAGACGGAACGCCAGCGCCCGATTTTTCTGATGGGCCCTCCGGGGATCGGCAAGACCGCGATCATCGAGCAGATCGCCCAGGAGCTCGGCATCTCGGCGGTCAGCTACTCGATGACGCACCACACGCGCCAGAGCGCCGTCGGTCTTCCGTACATCAAGGAGGAGCAGTTCGACGGTGTGCCGCAGCGCGTCACCGAGTACACGATGAGCGAGATCCTCGCGTCCGTCTATGAAACCATCGAAAAAACCGGGATCCGGGAAGGCATCCTCTTCCTCGATGAGATCAACTGCGTGTCCGAGACGCTCGCGCCGTCGATCCTGCAGTTCCTGCAGTACAAGATCTTCGGCCGGCACCGTCTGCCGGACGGCTGGATCCTCGTGACGGCCGGGAACCCGCCGGAGTACAACCGCTCCGTCCGCGAATTCGACATCGCGACGTGGGACCGCCTGAAGCGCATCGACGTCGAGCCGGACCTCGACACCTGGCTGGGCTACGCCGCGGGAGCGCGCGTCCACCCGGCGATCACGTCGTATCTCAAGATCCGGCGGAACGATTTTTATATCGTCAAAAATACCCTCGAAGGCACGGAGTTCGTCACCGCCCGGAGCTGGACAGATCTCTCGGACATGCTGACGCTCTATGAGGAAAAAGGGTTCCCTGTCGACGACGACCTGCTGAGCCAGTACATCCAGACAGACGAAGCCGCGCGGAACTTCGCATCGTATTACATGCTGTTCCGGAAGTACCGTGAGGAGTACCCGGTCCGGGCAATCCTTTCGGGCGACGTGGACAGCAAAACGAAAAAACACGTGAACGCGGCGAAGATGGACGAACGGATCTCGATCCTCGGCCTCCTGCTCGAACCGGTAAACCAGGCCTGCTTCGAGATCGAGGCCTCAGACCGCATGATGCGCCTCCTGCAGCGCGAGCTCAAGGCCGCCCGTGACGCGGAGGGCGATGCGCCGTGGAAGGACCGCATCGAGGGGATCATCGACTCGGTGAAGGACGATGTCGCCCGGACGAAGGACGCCTCGTCGATCTCGGAAGCGGACCTCCGGGCCTGCCGCCGCGCGATCGAGGTGCTCCGCGGGATGCAGCAGGAGCTCGGCTTCACACCGAACGATCAGGACTACGAAACGATCCAGCACCTCTTCATGAAAGAAAACAAGGCGCTCGGTGACCGGATCGCGGAGACCCGCTCCCAGATGTCCGCGATCTTCGCCTTCTTCGAAGGCGTGGAGCATTCTGAAAACGAGATGCTGCTCCTCGTCACCGAGCTCACGGCGAACCCGTACACCTCAGCGTTCATCAGCCGCTATGACTGCGAAGACTATTTCCGCCACAGCGACGCCCTGAAATTCAACGACCGCGAGATCCGGCTGAACGACGAGATCGGCAAACTGGATCTCGACGAAGCGTAAGGAGCCCGCGATGCAAGAAGAAGCTCTGACCATCACCTCCGGCATCCTGTACCGCGCCGACACCTCGCTCACCTCCGCCGTCATCCCGGACGGTGTCACCCGGATCGCGGACGACGCGTTCCGCGGCTCAGAAGCCCTGAAGAGCGTGATCCTGCCCGAGGGCCTGACCGAACTCGGCGCCCGCGCTTTTTCCGGCTGCACTGCGCTGACCGGGCTCCGGATCCCCGCGTCCGTCAGAAAGATCGGGAGCGGCTGTTTCGCGAAATGCACCTCGCTCCGCAGCATCGAGCTGCCGGAGCATCTGGACTTTCCGGGCTACAGCCTGTTTTCCGGCTGCCGGATGCTGACCGCGGTCACCGTGCCGGACGGGATCACAGAGATCGACGCGCAGTTTTTTGATCACTGCGAGAAGCTGGAAACGATCGACCTCCCGCGCTCCGTAAAAAAAATCAACAGCCATGCGTTCCAGACCTGCCCTTCGCTCCGGCGCCTGCACATCCCGGACATCGCTTCGGTCTCGATCTCCCGCGACGTGCTGTTCCCGGCGCTCGCCGGCGCTTTGATGAGTGAGGACTCCGGAGCTGCTTCATCTGAAGCCTTATCCGAAGGTTCGGCGGGCAATCCGGCGGAAAGCGCAGCAGCCGGACCGTCGGAAAGCACAGCGGCCGGAAGCGCCGCAGACAATGGCAGCCCGGCATCGTCGATCGACGATGCCACAGAAAAAGCGCTTCGCGAAGAAGCGCCCAAAGTTTTTCTTTTTTCCATGGAGCGGCACGATTATCCGGTGCTGTACCGCCTCCTCGAACGCGGCCTCATCCCGCAGAGCGAGGTCGATGCTCTTGCGGACGCGGCGCGCGAAGCCTACGCGCTGGAGATCCTCAGCGCACTGATGAAATACCGCGAGAAATCGCAGGATGGGGAATCCGCCTCACCGG
This sequence comes from Anaerovoracaceae bacterium, assembly GCA_050946555.1. GTDB lineage: Bacteria > Bacillota > Clostridia > Peptostreptococcales > Anaerovoracaceae > Aminicella. The sequence goes on from JBMNVA010000002.1 coordinate 108,824, forward strand.
GATTCTCCGGCTACACGCTGGATTAGGGCCGGACCTCTCTGTACATCCACCGAGGCAGCGCGGCCCCTGCCCGCCATATCCGGCCCATACGGCTCAGCCCCGGACCGGCGTGTACCGGATCCGGCCGTTGACCCGGTCGGACCGGAAAAGCACCGGCTCAAGAGCCCGGAAGCTTCGCTTCGGCAGCACAGGGGGCGGCGCCTCTTTCCAGTGCGCCTTCCTGACCAGCGTGATATGCGGCCGGAACGCCTTCCGGTCATACGGGATCGCATACCGGTCCAGCTCCGCCCGGAGCGTCCTTACATAGTCCTCCAGCGCCTCGTTTTTCCGGATCCCGATCCAGTAAAGATTCCCGAAATGCCCGGTCCGGTCGAATGAAAACCGGGTCGCCGGGAACGACACGGACCGGAGGATCGATCGGATCTCGTCCGCGCGTTCCGTTTCCCCGAAGAAAACGAGCGTCAGATGGAGATTCCGGGGATCCGTAAAATTCCCGGTCATGCCCTGCCGTTTGAGATCCTTCATCACCTCTTCCAGATCCCGCCGCGTTTTCTCGGAAAACGGGATCGCGATAAATAGCCTCATCTTTCCCTCCTGAACTCCATGACGCCCTTTGATCGGGGAGAACAAAAACTCTTCGCGTTCACGATCTCTCAGGAAACTAAAATGGCGATCGATGAAATTCCATGCTTCACCGGCCCTGATCGCGAGCCGGGCCGGATCGACGTTTGACTTCCCGTTCAGTCATAATAGCCGAGGTAAAGATAGCTCATCGCCATCAGTTCCGGTGTCGGATCGAAGTACATATAGCTGTTGATCCCGCTGTATGTCCAGGTGCCTTTACTTTTAAAGCTGCTCCGGTTCCAGGTGCTGTTCGATCCGGCGTCCGCGTCGAGGATGACCCAGCGTCCGCCGACGTACGCTTCTGCCCACCAATGGTTGCGCGTCGACACATTCGCACCTTTTCTGTCTTCCCAGATCGTGCTGACTTTATGGATGTGATTGCCGTATGCCAGCCGTGCCGGGATCCCTTCTGCCCTTGCCATCGCGATCTCGATCGCGGAGAAACCGTGGCAGACAGTCGCCACCTTGCCGTTCTGCGAGTTCGCGCTATTGCTTTTGTGGCGCTGATGGTAAATATTCAAATACGGATTCACGTACTGATTCGCTTTTTGCTCATGCGCATAGGTATCATAGTAAAAATGGCTCGCGGTGTATTGATAGATCTTAAGGAGCTTCTGATACTTTGAAGTGGCTCCCGCTGTCACTTTGTCCGCGACCGACTTGATATAGGCTGCCTGTGCCTTTGTCATGTAATCGTGTCCGCCGGTTTCCGGATTGCCGAAGAAAAGAGGGATGTCCCGGATCATCGGATCACGATACTCCTCCATCTGCTCCTCTGAGACTTTCCGTGTGCGGAACGATTCGTTATTTTTCACCGCCGACGGATACGAGATGAGTTTCGGATCATTATTATGGCCTTTTTTTACGGACAAAACGAACTCTTTGCAGGCGTATCCCTTACGGCCGCCCAGTGTGCCTTTATACCAGTTTTTGCGCGTTACGTCCGCATCCTTTTTTGTCTTCGCGCGGGCGATGGTGAGTTCATATTTCCCCGGGCGCATCGTCCCTACCGCATGCGCTCCCGGGCGTGTCGACTGACGGGTCCGGATCACCTTTCCCTTGCGAGCGATAACGGAAGGATAATGGCGGTTCCCTTTTTTCGTGTTGATCCGGATCGAGAACCTGCCGCCGGATGTCGGACGGACGAAAACCGTGACTGCATAGGAGCTGGTATGATGCCTGGTCAGCCGGATGCAGTAGAGCTTCGTCGGCACTTTTGTTTTCCCTTCAATATAAATGACATGCTTTTTGCTGAGCGGCGTACGGACGCGGAAGCGCTCCTTCGTGTTTGCCTTGCTCGAACTCATCGACGAGACCTGGACGGATGACGGCGCACTGGTGACCGCAGCGTACGCCTCCCCGGTATCGCCGAATACCGTTGCACACACAAGAATGACTCCTGTCAGCAGGGCCGCCGCTGACAGGAACCTGTGATTGTTCCCCGGAATTTCCTCTTTCATTTTAACGTTCCTCCTTCAAATAACTCGTCAAATAATAAAATATACAATAACAAGATCTTCCGGTGGAAGATCTGTCATCATCAAAGCTCTCTCCGGCGCTGCTCCGCCGATCCCGAGGGGTCCCGGATGCTCAGGTTCCGCCGGATCCCGGATGCCCGGCAGCTACTCCTCTTCAACCATGAGCTTCAGGACGTCCGGCCGTGAGTAGTGACCGGATCCGTCGAATTCCATCCGGCTCCGGTAGACCTGCGACATATCGAGGTCGGCATAAAGGATCGCTTCCTTCCCCCAGACCGGCCCGGCGATATCATGCCCGAACGGATCCACGATCGTGCTTCCGCCCCGAAGCGGCTCTTCGTTGAGCACCGCGATCTCGTCCGCTCCGTTCAGATTCTTCGGATAGGACTCTCGGCGCAGATACTGATCCGCGTTGAACACGTAGACGTGGCCTTCGATCGCGATATGATGGACAGTGTCCTGCCACTCCGGATTGTCATTCGTGTTCGGCGCGAGATAGATCGAGATCCCTTTGTCGTACAGCGCGACCCGTGCAAGCGGCATGTAATTTTCCCAGCAGATGAGGCTTCCCATCTTTCCCCAGGGCGTTTCCACGACCGGGAAATATCCGTCGTGCCCCTCGCCCCAGATGAAGCGCTCCGCGCCGGTCGGCATCAGCTTCCGGTGCTTCGTGATCCGGCCTTCCGGATCGAAGATCAGGTTCGTGCAGTAGAGCGTCGCGTTCACCGCGTCCCGCTCCGTGATGCCGATGCTGACATAAGCGCCCGCTTTTTTCGCCGCCTCGCCGATCCGGTCTGTCTCCGGTCCCGGCACCACGACCGAGTTCTCATAATAGATCTGCCAGTCATCGCGCCCCGGATCCCGCCGTTCTCCGACGACGAATCCGAACGTCATGCCGTATGGATAGCACGGGATCGTGGATTCCGGGAATACGATCAGCTCCGCTCCTTCGGCCGCCGCCTCTTCGATCTTCTCAACGACCTTGTCCGTCGTTTCCTTTTTCCGGAACATCACCGGCTCCATCTGAACGAGCGCCGCCCGGCAGCTGTTTTTCTCAAAATCTTTCATCGGGACCTCCTTTTATTTTTTTGACAAAAGCATCACGAGAAGGAGCAGCGCCATGCTGACCGCCTCCGTGATGAGCGGCACCATCGCCGCGTAAAACGCCTGACCCTCCGGCATCCGGTAGTACAGCACGTACAGCACCATACTGATGACAAAAGCGGCTGCGATGATGGCCAGCATCAGGTAAAATCCGGCGTTCCCGATCCTGCCGCCGCACCAGAGCGCCTGCAGTACCGTGACTTCCAGGATGAGCCACCCGACGATCAGCGCGAGCTCTGTCGTGACCGCCCGTCCCATGAAGTTGCGGGTCAGGACCAGCAGAACGAAATACAGGACGATGCCCACCGCAAGCAGCGTGCTCCCGGACACGGCAGGCCCCTGCTTCGGAATGCTCCCTGCCCCATGGACAGACAGGATCATCCCGACGATCCCGGAGAGTGCGGTGATCGCGAGCAGCAGCCCCCGGATCCCCTGGACGCGGTCGACGACCACCCCCGGCCGGTACGACAGGCTCCACCAGATCAGATAAAAAATGCAGCATATGATCAGGAGCCCCTGCCCCAGCAGGATCTGATTATAGGATGTCTTCAGCACAGGAACGCCCCGCTTTCTGTCCGGCATCGCCGATCGCCTGCCCGGCATCGCCGGCTTTCACCGTAACATTACCGTTTACTACTTCCAATAGCATAGCATAGAAACGGGCATTTTGTGAGCTCTTTTCACAAGTTTCCCTGCCGCAGCCAGCTTGACCATTTTTCTGCACCTTGGATAGAATTCTTCACGGTGGCCTGTTTTCTGTCGGTTTCAACCCGCTGACACATCGAAAGTCCGGCACCGAGAACATCAGCACGCCGGACCTTTTTCAAAGGATATTCTGAAGTAAACTAAAGCAGACTTTTTCAAACTTACAAAAAACGGACGCAGCTGACAGGCAGGCAGCAGGGACTGCCGTATGATCCCGCCTTCGGAATCCCTTACACCGAGGCCATCTGCTGACAGATCACGAAGCTCTGTCTTCACGGGCATCCTCTTCCGGAAGTTTCAGATATTTTTCACCCCGCACGAAATTGAACGTCGGCTTCTTTTTTACATTCCCGGTCAGGATCGAACCAACGAGCGAAACGGCGAACATCGCAGCAAACCACAGGAGAAGTGTGGAAAACCGGATCCCGTCTGCACAGAAACTGATGATCATCGGTGCGATAAACGTCGGCACCAGCATGACCGCATTCATTGAACCCATTTCTGACGATGCCGTCGTCCGCATCTTCGGATCGATGATGCGGATCAGGGCGACCCCGCTCGGGCAGGTCCCCGTCGCACAGCCCCAGATTCCGAGGAAGCGTTCGAAGTCATAGTATCCGCCGATCCGTGACGCAAAGAAGACGCAGAAGAAGAACGTGACGATCGCGCAGGCGATCGAAACGATCAGGATCGGCACGAGCCAGCGTCCGACCACGCTCAGTTTGACCGACATGAACGCTGCCGCGATCAGGAAGTCTGTCGTGAACCCTGTCACACGATTCTGCAGACCGTCATCGATATACTGCTTCAAATCAAGGCGGTTCAGGATGAAACGGACGAAGTAGGCGACAAACATCCCGACGAAAAACGTCATCGCCCCGAAGATCTGGGCGAACTGGTTCGGGATCTGCTGGAGCAGCTTGCAGATCGGTACCGTGATGCCATAGCAGAGCCCCGTCATCGCAAAGCAGAACGCCAGCGGATCGATGTTGCCATTGTACGTCGTCATCGTTCCGGCACTCTGTGTCTGTTCTTCCTTTTTATAGATCCCCTTTCGGATCGAATCCCCGAGCTTTTCCGGGTAGCAGGCAAGGTGATGCTTCAGGCCGTAGCGCGCGATCGGGACACCCACACCGAACGCGAACAGGAAACCGATGACGGCGAACGTGATCGAAACCTGCATCGCGCCTTCCAATCCGTTTTTCTCGATCTGCGTGCCGAACGTGACCGACTGACCCGGGCCCTGGTCAAACGCAAACGGAACCAGCAGCCCGTATTTCGGCGAGAAGGAAAACGCACCGCCGATGAGCAGCAGTACGCCGTAGCCGACGAGAGGCTGGACCGCATACAGCATATTCCAGATACAGCCCATTCCGATCGAACCTTTGACTGCCTCCCGGCCGGTGTTGATTTTTTCCGACTTCGGGACGTTCGTGAGCCCCATGGATATAAAAGAAAATGTAAAAAAGATACTGACAATCTGACTGCAGCCGTCCGCGGATGCACCAAGATGCGGAAGGATGTCCGCGTTCATCAGAACGAAGCCGATGAGTCCGCCGATGACACTGGCCGGCATCAGGATGCTGCCGAGAGGGCGGATGAGTACGCGGAGCACGACACCGATAACAAGCATGATCCCGATCCAGGAAAACGTTAAAACAATATCCAAAATAACTCTCCAATCACATTTGTATTTACATAAATAAATGTTTGTTGACGTATTCTACCAAGGAAAAATTAGTTCCATCATCTGCTGCATATTAAATTTGTGTTAAATAACGGGCGAAACCGCTGATTTTGTCATATATCACGGTAATATGTCTGTGCGGGAAAGAACCCGCAGTTAGGAGTATGAATCATGAAACTTTATTTTAATGGCCCCATCCTGACGATGAACGACCGCATGCCTCAGGCAGAGACCGTTCTGGAAGACCACGGCCGGATCCTTTTCGCAGGGAAAAAAGATGACGCAGAGCGCATGGCCGGCGGCTTCGCGGAACACATCGACTTGAACGGCAGGACATTGATGCCCGCATTCCTCGACGCGCACAGCCATATCACGGATGCCGCGGGGTCCATCAGGACCGCCGATCTGAGAGACGCTGGATCATTTGATGAAATTCTGTCGATCATGAAGGAGTACGCCGCGAAGCAGGACTCGACGGAACGCGGAGACTTCCTCATCGGACAGGGATATGATCACAATAACCTGAAGGAGGGCCGTCATCCGGACAAAACGATATTAGACGATGCCTTTCCGGATGTGCCGGTGGTCCTGTTCCACGTCAGTCTCCATATGTGTACCGTCAACAGCAGAATGCTGGAACGGATCGGGATCGATGACTCGTCGAAGAATCCTGAAGGCGGTGTCATCGGCCGCCTTGAAGAAACCGACGAACCGAACGGATACTTCGAAGAGACGGCGATGCTCCCGGTGTACCGGGTCGCGATGAAGACAATGATGCCTGACCTGAAGGATCTTCAGCAGGCGCAGCTTCTCTATCTGGAAAACGGCATCCTCACGGCGCAGAACGGTGCCGGAAACAAAGTAAATATCGCACTTCTCCGGAAAGCGGCGGAGCAGGGAAGACTGATCCCGGATGTGGTCGCGTATCCGTGTTTCGCAGCGGGAAGCGACCCGCACAGGATGTTCCGGGAAAATGAGGACTATACCGGTCCGTACAACGGCCGCTTCCGGATCGGCGGATATAAAGTCATCCTTGACGGCTCCCCACAGGGACGATCCGCCTGGATGTCGGAGCCGTACGAGAACAGCGGCGATTTCCGGAGTTACGGCCGCATGACAGATGAGGAACTTCAGGCGTGCGTCGACCTCGCGTATCGTGAAGCACGGCAGATCCTCGCGCACTGCAACGGGGACGCCGCGTCAGAACAATTCCTGAACGCCTGCGAGCGGGCGGAAAAAAAGTACCCCGGCAGGAGCCGTGAGATCCGCCCGGTCATGATCCACTGCCAGACCGTGCGTGACGATCAGCTTGACCGTATGGCGGAACTCGGTATGATCGCGTCGATCTTCGTCGATCACGTATATTACTGGGGCGATGTCCATCTGAAAAATTTCGGTGAAAAGCGCGGAAACCACATCAGCCCTGTACGCGCAGCCCTGGATCGCGGCATCCCGGTCAATTTCCATACGGATTGCCCGGTCATCCGGCCGAACCTTTTCCAGACCGTCTGGACCGCGGTAAACCGTATTACAAAGAGCGGCTGCCTGCTCGGACAGGATCAGCGGGTCTCCGTTCCGGAAGCGCTCCACGCCGTCACGACGGGAGCCGCGTATCTATATGGAGAAGAAAAGGAAAAAGGATCGCTTGAAGCGGGAAAGCGTGCCGATTTCATCCTGGCAGACAAAAATCCGCTGGAAACCGACCCGATGAAACTCCGGGAGATCCGAGTGACGGAATGTATCCGTGAAGGACAGACCGTCTGGACGCGCTCAGAATAAGAAAAGAGCCGGGATTTACCAGAATGCATGATAAAAAACGTTTTTCACTCCTTCCTTGCACAGTATTTCAAGTAAAGTTGAAAATTTTTCATGACGAATCTGCCGGTGTTTCCGGGCGGGAAGCATAGAAAATCCCGGCACTCTGTTGTAAAATAAGGGAAAATCAGCAAGCGTCATCACGGGAAGCCGTGATGAAAGGTATGAGCGCAGGAGGGATGGATATGGATCTCGCAGAAAAGATCAAAGAGAAAGGACTGGAACTGGGCTATACACACGTTGGCATCACGTCTGCCGATGATTTTCCGGAGTATGAGCAGGAACTGCTCAGCAGGGAGGATTATTCGATCTGGACTGATTCGGAGACCAGCAGGTTTTACGGACGCTCCGACCTGAGCGCTGCGAGCCGTCCGAGAAGCTATTACCCGCAGGCGAAGTCCATCATCTGCGCAACGTTCGGCTACAGTCAGTATCTGTATCCGGAAGAGCTGACCCGCTATGTCGCCCGCGCCTACCTCTGCCGCGCCTACGGTCCTCTGCCGGACTCTTCCGCCGGCGTCCGGTTCACGGAGTTCAAACGCTACATCAAGTCGCTCGGCATCGGGATCTACGAAGGAGACATGGAGCTCCCGCAGCGTCTGAGCTGCGCCCGCGCGGGGATCATCACCTATGGCAAAAACAATTTCGCCTATACAAAGGAAGACGGATCATTTAACATCCTGTACACGATCCTCGTCGACACCGAACTTCCGATCGATGAGCCGACGATCCGGCAGGACTGCCCGGAGAACTGCACCCTGTGCATCGACGCCTGCCCGAGCCATGCGATCCTCCGGCCGACCCGCCTGCATCCGCAGAACTGCATGGTCCATAACAACCAGCTCCCGATCGGGCTTCTTCCCAAAGAGCGCCGGGACTTCCTCGGCCTGCATTTCCATGGCTGCGACGTCTGCCAGCTCGCCTGCCCGCGGAACCAGGCCGTGCTTAAGCGCGCAAATCGGAAAGACCCGCTCCTCGAAGTACTGAAGGACAAATTCGATCTGGAAAAAGTCCTCTTGATGGATGACGATTATTATCAGGAAGTCGTCCGGCCGATCATGTTCAATTACATCCACGACATGAACGTATTCCGCCGCAATGCGGCCATCGCGCTCGGATCGACCGGCGATCCTTCTCACATCCCGGCGCTTCAGAAGGCGATGGAGGAATATGACTGTGAAGAAGTCCGCGACGCCGCACAGTGGGCGATCGACCGCCTGAGCGGGCAGGACGCGCCGCAGCAGTGAGCATCATCCGGCGAAGCCGCGAAAAAATTCATGAGCGCAGGAGGGATGGATATGGATCTCGTAGAAAAGATCAAACAGAAAGGGCTGGAACTGGGCTATACACACGTCGGCATCACGTCTGCCAATGATTTCCCTGAGTATGAGCAGGAGCTGCTCGGTCGGGAGGATTATTCGAGATTTGCCTACCTGAGGGCAGCGAGCCGGCCGAGGAGCTATTACCCGCAGGCGAAATCCATCATCTGCGCGACGTACGGCTACAGCCAGTATCTGTTTCCGGAAGAACTGACCCGCTACATCGCCCGCGCCTACCTCTGCCGCGCCTATGACCCGCTGCCGGACTCTTCCGCCGGCATCCGCTTCACGGAGTTCAAACGATACATCAAATCGCTCGGCATCGGGATCTACGAAGGAAAGATGGAACTCCCGCAGCGTCTGAGCTGCGCCCGTGCGGGGATCATCACCTATGGCAAAAACAATTTCGCCTTTACGAAAGAAGACGGTTCATTTAATATCCTGTACACGATCCTCGTCGACACGGAACTCCCGATCGATGAGCCGACGATCCGGCAGGACTGCCCGGAAAACTGCACGCTGTGCATCGACGCCTGCCCGACCCATGCGATCCTCCGGCCTGCCCGTCTGCATCCGCAGAACTGTATCCTCAACGACAACATGCGCTCCATCGGGTCGCTTCCCAAAGAACACCGGGAGTCCCTCGGCCTGCATATCCATGGCTGCGACGTCTGTCAGCTCGCCTGCCCGCGGAACCAGGCCGTGCTCAAGCGCGCGAACCGCAGGGATCCGCTCCTCGAAGTGCTGAAGGACAAATTCGATCTGGAGAAAGTCCTTCTGATGGATGACGATTATTATCAGGAAGTCGTGAGACCGATCATGTATAACTACATCCATGACATGAACGTATTTCGCCGCAATGCGGCCATCGCGCTCGGATCGACCGGCGATCCGTCTCACATCCCGGCGCTTCAGAAGGCGATGGAGAAATTTGACTGTGAAGAAGTCCGAGACTCCGCCAGGTGGGCGATCGACCGCCTGAGCAGTCAGGACGCGACGCAGCAATAGAACGCGTCGCAGCAGAAGAACGCGTCGCAGCAGTAGAACGCGTCGCAGCAGTAGAAACGGATTCACTGCAAATAAAGAAGAGAAAAGCGCCTCTGACGGGTCCGGCATTCCATCTGCCGGATTTCATCAAAAGCGCCGTTTTTATTTGTTGTTATTCCCGGTTCTCCGCCTTTGATTTCACCCATGTGTCCAGAGAGAGGATCTTCGCACCGATCCTCCGCATATCTTCGATATTGCTCTTCTGGATCGTTTCGGTCTGCGAGGAGCAGCAGTTCTCGAGAATGGTGACAGAATAATCGAGTGAAAGTCCGTCAAAGCAGGTCGCACGGATGCAGTTCGGCGTCATCGTCCCGATCAGGACAAGATTCTCGATATCCATACGTCTCAGATAAAGATCGAGCGGCGTTGCGAAGAATGCCGAGAACCGAGGCTTGACGAGGACCCGTTCCCCTTTCTGCGGCTGGAGCAGCGGCGGGAAATCATCCGAGATCCTCTGGTCGGAGCCCGGCGTCAGCGGCTTTCCTCCTTCCTCCCAGACGTCTTTCCGGATCTTCTCTACATCCGTGCCGTCGGAGCGGTAGATCCGCTTGACCCAGACGACCGGGATCTGATGCTGTCTTGCCGTTGTGATCGCCTTGCGGCAGTAAGGAACCGTGTCGAGTGCGCCCTTCACGAAGAAAGGGGAAGCCGGGTTGATGAAACCCTGCTGCATATCGATGACTAAAAGTGCTTCGTTCACGATCCGCCTCCTTTTGTTCATTAAATAACAATGAGTATTCTACCACAAAGGGAGACGGAATCCAATGGACAACGATCGATGTCAGCGGGCATCATAGGCTCAGGGTTATAACACGGCGGCAGCGGCTTCCGGCGCCGCGGTGCGGAGCGGTCGTTTCCTTGCGGCAGAAGCGGCAAAGCGGGCGTTTTCTTTTTTCCCTTTGAACAGCGTGCCGACCGAGCCTCCATCGAGGATCTCGTAGAGTGAAGCCGGGTTGTTCCCGTTCGTGATGAGCGTGTCGATCCCTTTCGAGGTCGCGAGCTCGGCGGCTTTGAGCTTCGTCTTCATGCCGCCTGTCCCGCGGCGTGATCCGGCACCTCCGGCAAGTGCGTAAACGCGCTCGTCGATCGTCGTGATCTCGCGGATGAGTTTCGCCGTCGGATCGATGCGGGGATCCCGGTCATAGAAGCCGTCGATATCGGACAGGATTACAAGCCTGGAAGCATGGCAGAGTACGGCGACGATAGCGGACAGCATGTCATTGTCCCCGAACAGCCGCTCGCCGGACTGGATCTCGGCGTAGCTGACCGAGTCATTTTCGTTCACGACCGGGATCACACCCATCTTGAGCAGCGCGTCAAATGTATTGGTCAGGTTCAGTCTTTTTTCCTCATCCCGGATGTCTTCTTCGTTCAAAAGGATCTGGGCGATCGTCCGGTCGTAGTCGCTGAAGAACTTGTCATAAAGGAACATGATGCTGCACTGGCCGACGGCGGCGGCCGCCTGCTTGTATTTCAGTGAGGTCGGGCGTGTGCCGCGATGCAGTTTGTTGGAACCGACCGCGATGGCGCCGGAGGATACAAGGATGACTTCATAGCCCCGGTTCCGGATGTCGGATAACACGCGGGCGAGACGGTCAAACGCGCGAAGATTATTTTGTCCGAGTTCGTTCGTCAGCGTCGATGTCCCGACTTTGACGACGATGCGGTTCTGATAAAGATTCATGAGTTCGACCTCCTTAAAGCTTGATTTTTCAATGGTCATATTGTATCATCAGCATATAGATTTGAAAAGCAAATGTTTATCATGATTAAGATGAGGAAATCAGATGGATATGAACCTGCAGAAATATTTTGCCTTTGTCCGGGCGGCGGAGTACGGGAGCTTTACGCGGGCAGCGGAGATCCTGAATTACTCGCAGTCCGGGATCAGCCGGATGATCGGAGATCTGGAAAAAGAATGGGGCGTCGTCCTGCTGGAGCGGAGCAAGGGCGGAGTCCGGCTCACGTCTGACGGAATGAGGCTCCTGCCGCTCGCGAAGGATCTGATCAGCGACTGGGAATCGCTGCAGCACGAGGTGGATGCGCTGAACGGCCTGGAATCCGGGCTCATCCGGATCGGGACCTTCTCCAGCGTCGCTTCGAACTGGATGCCGAATATCATACGGGCTTTCCGGCGGGATTATCCGGCGATCGACTACGAGCTGCTGCTCGGAGACTACCGCGAGATCGAGAAGTGGATCTACGAGGGCCGGGTCGACTGCGGCTTCCTCGTCCTGCCGGCGGATCCCGAGCTGGAGACGATCTTCCTAGAGGAAGACCGTCTGATGGCCGTCCTCCCGGAGGATCACCCGCTGGCCGGCTACGACCGTTTCCCGGTGGCCGCGCTCTGCGAGGAACCGTTCCTGCTGCTGGAAAAAGGAGGACAGTCGGAGATCACCCCGATCTTCGACCGATGCGGCCTGAAGCCGGACGTCCGGTTCACGACCTGGGACGACTACGCGATCATGTCGATGGTCGAAAGCGGGCTCGGGATCAGTGTGCTTCCGGAGCTCATCCTGAAGCGCGCGCCGTACCGGATCGTTACCCGGGAACTGGATGTCCCGGCCTTCCGCCGGATCGGGCTGGCGCTCCGCAGCAAAAAAAGCGCCTCACGGGCCGTGAAGCGCTTTCTGGAATATCTTGATTTTCGAAATGATCCGGACGCTGTGTCCGGCAGCGTTACTGCAGATTCAGCCGGTTCTTCAGGATCCACCAGGTGATGCCGTAGTATGCAGCACACTCGGCGAGATATTCGCCTAACGGGAGCAGCGCTTCCCTCCACGCCGTGGCAGTGCTGTACATGTAGTACATGTGGTCATAGGTGAAGGATCCGCGGATGATGCTCGACAGAACGCAGAAACCGAGGAAGACCGCGAACGCGAGCAGCAGCGGGTGGCTGTCCACGAGCTGCCCGATTGACAGCGAGGCGTAGATCCGGAGAATGAAGACGGCGGCCAGTGTGAGCAGGGTCACGATGCTCAGGACGCCCGTCGACGGGCTCAGGATCACGAGATCCCGAAAAGACGACAGGGCATCGCGAAGGACGATCCCCTGATCCTGCGTTGAAAACGCGAAGAGGAGGAGCATGAAGCACGCGATGATGACCAGGAAGGAGAAAACGTACCAGGTCATTGCGGTCAGCAGCCGGCACCAGATATGCGTACTCATCCGGACCGGGAGCATCATCGACAGATACCCTTCTCTCCCGAGGAGCCCGTTCTGAAACCGGAGGATCGTGGCGATCAGCGCAGCGGCGAATTCCACAAACAGCGCAAGGACAAAGATGCTGACAACTATGTTGCTGAAATACATCTGCTCCGGTCCGGTCTGAAGGACGGTAGTTACGCACGCTATGCCCGATAAGACCGCGGCCGCGATGAAGAACGGCAGAAGAAAGCGTCCCATCGCCAGGAATTCGTATTTATACATTTTACCTAACATCTGAATACCTCCCTGAATAATTCATCGATGCTCTTGCCGTTCACGGAGCGAAGATGCTCTGCGCTGTCGTAGAGGAAGACGCTCCCCTGTTTCAAGAAGATCACGTCGTCCAGGACGTTCTCGATATCCGCGATCAGGTGCGTCGAGATCAGGACGACCGCATTGGGGTTATAGTTCGTGATGATCGTCCGCAGGATGAAGTCACGCATGGCCGGGTCGACGCCGCCGATCGGTTCGTCCAGGAAGTAGACCTGCGCTTCCCGGCTCATGCAGAGCACAAGCTGTGTTTTTTCCAGCATGCCTTTCGACATGTGACGGATCTTCTGATCCGGCAGAAAATCCAGGGTGCGGAACATATCGACCGCTTTCTGCGCGTTGAAATCCGGAAAAAAGTCCTGATACATGCGGATCAGATTTCCGATGTTCATGTCGCGCGGAAGGAATTCTCTGTCCGGCAGGTAGGATACGATCCTTTTTGTCTCCACGCCCGGCCGCTGACCGGCGATCGTGATAGAGCCCATAGTCGGCGTCAGCAGACCGTTCGCGAGTTTGATGAATGTGGTTTTCCCGGAGCCGTTCGGGCCGAGCAGACCGACGATCCGTCCCGGGTCAATGTTGAGACTGACCTGATTCAGCGCCAGGACGGACCCGTACTGCTTCGTCAGGTTTCTGCATTCAATGAGAGCCATGAGATTCCTCCTTTTGTCCTTCCATATCCTTTTGTCTTTCCATGATCTGGGTGATGATCTCTCCATCGGTCATGCCGAGCGCGTAGAGCTTCTGGAACAGTTCGCTGATGTACCGTTCGGCGAGCTGAGTGTGAAGGGATCGGAGCGTGTCCTGATCGTCTGTGATAAAACGCCCGCTGGTCCGTTCGCTGTGGACCAGTTCTCGCCGTTCCAGTTCAGCAAGCGCCCGCTGCATGGTGTTCGGATTCACCCCGGCGTCGGCGGCGAGATCCCGGACGGACGGGAGCCGCTCGCCGGGTGCGTAGGCGCCGCTTGCGATCCTTTGGCTGAGCTGGGTCACGATCTGGGCGTAAATGGGCGTTCCATTGTTGAATTTCCATTCCATAGCAGTCCTTCCAATCGGTTAATTTCTTCGCATCATCCGGGAGGCATATGTCTTCTCCCGTATGTATTATTGTATTATTCAATTAGTACAATAACACATGGAACATCCCCTGTCAACACAGTTTTGAAAAAATATTTTTCGAATACGAGAACAGGACAAAAAGAAAACCGTCAACAGCTGGCAACTGCTGACGGTACCTTCATCGAATGATTTATTGTCCCGTTGAGTGGAATCCGATCATTCAGGCTTCCTCGCGGCTCCTTTTGATCAGCTCCTGATGGCGGATCTTTCCGTTGGAAGTGCGCGGTATCTGGTCGATGATCTCGACCGCACGAGGGACCTTGTTGCTGTCCAGATGGCTCCGCATATAGCGGTGGAACGAAGCCATGTCGAATTCACTTTCGGGGCCTTTGACGGATATATAGAGTTTCGGTACCTGACCCTGGAGTTCGTCCGGAATCGGGATGCACGCACAGTCGGAAAGGCCCGGGTAGCGTCTGAGCTCGGTCTCGATCTCCTCCGGTGCGATCTTGATCCCGCCGCAGTTGATGACGTCGTCCTGACGGCCGAGACAGAAGATGTTCCCGTTTTCATCTTCGTAGCCGAGGTCATTCGTGAAGATGTAGCCGTTCTGACAGACCTCTGCGGTCTTCTCCGGGTCATTGAGATAGCCGATCATGTTCTGAAGACCGGCGGTCGCAATGAATCCGGGGTTATCCTTCGTCGCCCGGATCTCGTGACGATCCTTGTCTGTAAAAATGAAACGAGCGTTTTTCGCCGGCCTGCCGATGCAATGAGCTACCCCGCTGTGCGCCTGGAAGTCGAGGATGCAGGAGCAGCCGGCTTCCGTCGTGCCATAGAAATTATACAGCCGGGAATCCGGCAGGCAGCGGGAAAGGCGTTCCTTGTCGGCTTCCGGGAGCGGCGCGCTGCCGAGCTGCACGTAGCGGATCTGGTCCCGGTAATCGGCGATCCGGTCTCCGGAGAGACGGAACAGCATGGAAAGGATCGCCGGGGAGATATCGATGGAACGCGCATGGTATGTTTCGAGCAGCTCAAAGAACTTCTTCATCTGAAGGACGCCGTTTGAAAGAACGACGGAGCTGCCGTTGTATAGATTCGAGTAGGTCCGGCGGAGTCCGTGGCTGTGCGAAAGCGGCATCGGGATGAGCTCGACGTTGTCTTCTTCCATGTGTACGCCGTCGATGACGTTTCCCGCGATCGCGGTATTCGCGCGATGTGTGAGGAGAATGCCCTTCGGTGTTCCGGTAGTACCGGTCGTGAACAGGATCTCGCACAGGTCTTCCGGCGCCGGGAACTGGAAGTCAGCGGCAGCCGCGTCTGCGGTTTCCGGCGGCGCAGCAAGCTCCTCCATACGAAGGAAACCGTCCGGAAGGCCCGGCTTCTGGCCGATCAGAACAGCGGCTTCGGTTTCCCGGAAGATGTTCCGGACCCGGCTCTCAGAAGCCCCTTTTTCCAGCGGCACGCAGACGACACCCGCGAGCTGGCATGCGAGCATCGCGATCATATAATCGACGTCCTGGGTACAGACGATCATCGCGCGGTCCCCTTTTTTCAGACCCGCTTTACGGAGACGGAATACCCCTGCCCGGATCCGGGCCCAGCCTTCTTCATACGTCACACTTTTCGATGCATCTGCCAGCAGAAGGCGTCCTGCCCGATCCGGACGCCCGGCATAAGATGCGACAGCTTCCACAATTGAATCCATTTTTTCCCTCCTGATATTATGTTTTTCCTATCGTAGTTTATAAAAGTTAAGAAAATATTATGAACTTCTTAAAATCTCTTCACAAATACATTGCGATATTTTAAAATTCTTGTGTATACTTAACTTAATTATACTTATTTTACTAAATCACCGCACAGAAAGCTACTTTTACCGCCCACATCGTGTCAGTAGGGAGCTGGAAAGAACAGGGGGAATTATGGAAAAAGAAATACTTGCTATTTTAAATGAAGATGCAGGAAGTGACATCGACTGGGCATCGGAAAAAGCGATCATGGATGATGAGCTGATCGATTCACTGGATCTGGTCGCGATCGTCAGTGACCTCAATGAAAAGTACGATATCGAGATCACGGTCGACGACATGACACCGGAGAATTTCAATTCCGTTGCCGCAATGGCGAAAATGATCACGCGCCTGATGGAGCAGCAGAACTGATATGTCGTTTGTATCCATCTCGTTTCTTGTTTTTTTTGCGGCGGTCCTGCTGATCTACTATCTGGTTCCGAAACGCATTCAATGGGGCGTTCTGCTTCTCGCGAGCCTGGGCTTCTATCTGGCCGGCGGTGTGCAGGCGGCTCTTTTCATCGTCGGAACGACGGTCCTCGTTTATTTTGGAGGACGGCAGATGCAGCGCGTGCGGGATGCAGCCGACGGGATGAAGGCGGCAAAGAAAAAAAACCGTGGAGTACTGCTCTTTGAACTCCTCGCGAACTTCGGAGTCCTTCTGATCCTGAAATACTACAACTTCGCGGCGGAAAACATCGAATCGCTGTTCGGGCTGTTCCACTGGGATATCAACGCACCGCTCGTGAACATGATCCTGCCGCTTGGAATCTCATTTTACACATTCCAGGCGATCGGCTACACGATCGATGTCTATAAGGGGAAGATCCGGGCTGAGAAAAACTTCTTCCGGTTCGCACTCTTCATTTCTTTTTTCCCGCAGGTCACGCAGGGGCCGATCAGCCGATACGATCAGCTGGCGCCGCAGCTCGAGGCGGAGCACAAAGCCTCCCTTCAGAATCTTGCGTTCGGTGCGCAGCTGATGCTGTGGGGCTACTTTAAAAAGCTCGTGATCGCGGACCGCGCGGGGATCGCAGTTTCGCAGATTTTCGACGGCGGCGCGGACGCGAGCGGCGCAGTAACATTGTTGGGAATGGCGCTTTACGCGGTGCAGATCTACACGGACTTTTCCGGCGGGATCGATATGACGCGGGGCGCTGCGCAGATGATGGGAATCGATCTGATCGAGAACTTCCGTCAGCCGTATTTCGGCACAAGTGTAGCAGATTACTGGCGCCGCTGGCATATGTCGCTGACAAACTGGATGCGGGACTATGTGTTCTTTCCTCTGACGCTGTCGCATTTTTCCAACCGGATCGGAAAGTGGGGACGCAGGCGTTTCCGGAACATCGGAAAGCAGTTCCCGGCGTACCTCCCGACATTCGTCACTTTCCTTCTGATTGGAATCTGGCACGGCGCCGGATGGGGATTCATCGCTTACGGACTGTACAATTCGCTGATCATCATCGCCAGTATGGCCCTGACGCCGGCGTTTACATCCTGGAAAAACGCGCTCCACATCAATGACCACTCCTTCGGGTGGCGGGTCTTCTGCATAGTGCGGACGTTCCTCATCATGGTGTTCGGAAAAACTCTGACACGCGCGGCAAGCGTTTCGGACGCATTTTCGATGATGAAAAAAGCTGTGACGTTCGCCGGTTCTTCGGGAGAAGCGCACGGACTCGCGGCGATCGGCCTCTCCGGCCGGGAAGTGCTCGTGCTCGCGATCGCGATCGCACTTCTGTTTACGGTCAGTGTACTGCGGGAGAAAGCGATTCCCGTCCGGGAGTCGCTTGCAGCAAAGCCGCTTCCGCTGCGCTACGCCGCGTATCTCGGACTTCTCGCCATCGTGCTGATTTTCGGAGTCTACGGAGAAGGCTATTCCGCCAGCAGCTTTGTATATAGAAATTATTGAGGCATGAATTGAAAGAGACTACTGTGACATCAAAAAATCGGATCATCGCCAGGATCCTTTTGTTCTTCGTCCTCACGGCAGGCCTGCTGTTCTATCTGAACCGCGTCTTCGATCTGAAGGATGACAAGAGCTCGGAAAAAGTCTTCAAGGCGTTCTACGATCAAAAGGAGAATTCTCTGGACGGCATCTACATCGGGAGCAGCGCGGTGTACCGCTACTTCATTCCGACGAAGGCGTTTGAAGACCGCGGGATGGCGATCTTCGACCTGGGGACAGGATCGCAGCCGGTCGTTCTGGAAAAGTATATTATCAAGGAAGCACTGAAGACGCAGCCTGACATGAAAGTCATCATCATCGACATCCGAAATCTTACGGCATCGGACAAATATCTCCGCGAGGCGGATATCCGCCGGATCACGGACGCGATGAAGCCGTCGAAAAACCGGATCAATGCAATCAAGGGGGGGCTGCGATACTTCAAGGATAACAATGCTGACATATCCTATAACAAATTGTACTACTACTTCCCGTTCCTGCTGTATCACAACCGCTGGAACGAGGATCTCGGGCTCGGGGATCTGAAGGGAACGAAGTCGGGAAACCATTACAAAGGCTTTTTCGCGACGATCCACAGCATGACGAGCGTGCCGGTCAAACAGCCGACGTATACGACAGAAAAAACAGAGCCGAAAGCGTCGGATAAGGCTGTGCTCCAGGATCTGCTGGACTACTGCAGCACGCTGGACCAAAAAGTGATCTTCGTATCTTCGCCGTTCGCGATGACTAAGAAAAGGCAGAAGCTGATGAACAGCTATACGGAGATGATCCGGGATGCGGGATTCACGATGCTCGATTTCAATACGAAGGAAGGTGCAGCGAAGATCGATCTCGACTGGGATCATGATTTTCTCGACTCCGGGCACGTCAATTATTACGGCGCCGTCAAATTCACACGCTGGATGGAAAAGGCGATTGCGAAGGAAGTCGACCTGGAGGATCACAGGAACGATCTGGACTATGAGAGCTGGGTCAATGCCGCAGGAAATCTCGCGAAAAAACTGAAGATCGTACAGGTGACCGATTCCCTGTCAGTGTATACGGAAGACACCACCGACAATACAAAAAAATAAAAGAGCACAATAAACTATAGAAAGGATTTATTTATGAGCGAGAAAAAACTGGAAACACAAAATGGTGCCACCGGGCATATCTCAAACCGATACCGGAACATCAATCTTTTGATGGGACCGCTGCTGTTCTTCCTTTGTCTGTTCCTGCTGCCGCATTCGTTGTTCACATCCGAAGCTTCGCGCGGCGCGATCGGCACAGCAGCGTGGATGGCATACTGGTGGATCACCGCTCCGGTCGATTTTGCTGTAACGGGATTCCTTCCGATCGCGATCAACGCGGTCTTCCAGATGTGCGATATGTCCGTTCTCATCGCGAACTACGCAGATGAGATCATCCTGCTCCTGCTGGGGGCATCGATCATCACAGCATCCTGGGAGATCACCGGCCTGGACCGCCGGATCGCGTCATGGTTCCTGATTTTTATCGGGAACGATCTGCGCCATCAGATCATCTTCTGGTTCCTTTTGTCCGCAGCCCTGTCATCCGTGCTGCCGAACGCGGTCGTCTGCGCGGCCATCACACCGATCGCGGTTTCCATGTTAAGATACATCGGGATCAAGGACATCGGAAAAAACAATTCGGCCTCGATGATCCTGATGACGATCGCCTACGGCGCCGGAGTCGGCGGACTCGCGTCACCGCTCGGCGGCGCGATGAACCTGGTCACGGTCAACTACATACAGAAGATCTCCGGCAGTGAATTCATCTACTGGCACTGGGTCGTCAAATTCCTGCCGATCATGATTGTCCTGATCGTGAGCAACGTGATCTATCTCGTCCTCTGCTGCAAGAAAGGCGAATCGCTTGGCGGATCCAAAGAGTATTTCACCCGTCAGTACCATGAGATGGGACCGATGAGCAACGCGGAAAAATGGGCACTCGCCCTGTTCGCGGTCGCGACGATCCTCTCCTTTACCCGTCAGCTCTACCAGAATGTGCTTCCGGGTCTGAAGCCGGCGTACGTGTTCATCATCTGCGCGATCCTCTCGTTCATCGTGACGCGGAATGACGGCAGCCGCCTGATCACCTGGAAGGAAGCGGAGAAGAAAGTGATCTGGGACCTCCTCTATATCTTCGCCGGCGGCCTCGCGATCGGTACGCTGATGAATGAAAGCGGAGCAGCGAAGGACATCGGAAACGCGATGGCGGCGATGAACTTAAAAGGCGGGTTCCTCACAGTCCTCGTCATCGTCACGGTGACGCTCCTCATGTCGGATATGACGAGCAACACAGCGACGGCGGCAGTCGCGATCCCGATCGTGATCAACATCGTCGAAGGCATCGGACTGAATCCGATCCCGTACATCTATGCCGCATCGATCGGCGTGAACCTCTCCTACATGCTGCCGACGTCTATCCGGGCCATCCCGGTCGGCTATGGCCTGGAGCCGCGCTTCATGCTGAAAAAAGGAGTCTGGCTGAGCCTGATTGTGATCGCGCTGATGTCGATCACGGCGTGGCTTCTGATCCGCTACTGGCCGGCGTTCAGTACGATATAACACGGTGAAAGCAAGCAGAAAAAAGCCGGCCAAACGGCCGGCTAAAAATTGCCATTGTGCAGGCAGGGAGGATTCTCCCTGCCGTTTATTTTACGGTGAAAATACGTTTACTGCAATACGGACCGACATATGTGTTTCCATCCACAGTTTTCATGAGCTTGAACTTAACGCAATATGTCCCGGATTCCCAACCCCTCGCCTTGTAAGACGTTCCGGCGAATGTAGTTCTTCCGGTATACGCGGCAGCGTTGAACTCGCTCTGAGTCATCCCTGCCGTCTGGATCTTGTAATACATCCGGGTTCTGGTCTGTCCGACGTTTGTCATTTTGACCGTAAAACGCCCAGCCTTCAATGACGGTGTGATCTTCGCAGAGGCTTTCTGCATCCAGCAGTAAGCAGGATCACTGTAGTCTCCGGAGGTGTTCTTGCCGAGTGCGCGAACCTGGAATGAGACAAGAGTGCCTTTTGTCAGGCCAGTCACGGTGATCTTCGGAGTCGTAGTCTTGTAAGTTTTCGTCGTCGCCTTTTTGCCCGGGATCTTCGTGCGGACACGGTAGGACGTCGCCCCGCTGACGGAATTGAACCTCAGGGTAGCCTTTCCCTGACTGACAGAGCGAGACACCTTGAGACCGGTGACCTGCGCGAGCGGGGCAGGCTTTTTGATCGTGTAGCTCTTCGCGACATCGCTGGAGTAGCTGCCGATGCCGCGGATGACAGCATATGCTGTGCCGCCTTTTGTATTGCGGTAATATTCGACGGTGTAATCCTGGCCTTCTGTCAAAACGGTGTCTCCGTCCATCACGGTGACCGGATTGGTCCGCGGTTTTCCGTTGTATTTGAGAGAATTGTATTTCAGGGAGATCGTGCAGTCCCGGATGTCTTTGGTTCCGGCCTTCATGCCCTGGCCATTTTTGTCATAATAGTAGAAGTCGCGGTCGGTCCTGCCGGAGATGCCGCTGACGGAACCGTGCGAGGAGTACTGCCAGAAATGGATCTTCCCGGAGTAGTTGGTCAATTCATTGTAGACGGCGAGCCAGAACAGGTTGTCCTCGACGATCTCATCGATCTGGAAGCGCGCAGAATTCTGGCTCACAATGTAGAGATACGTGTAGAACATCGGCTGATAGCCGGCATCGCGGACGACGTTCATGAACGCCATCGCATTCCTTGTCATGACTTTCCGGGCGTACGCCTTCCCCTTCTTTTTCACGAGTCTGTCGTAGTAGCTGTTCAGTTTGGAATCGCCCAGAAACTCGTCGTCCATAACGAGCGGGAGGCTGACGCGGATGCCGTGTTCGCTCTCCATGCGCTTTGCGAAGTTGACCATGAAGCGAGCCTCCGCCCGGGCCTGGGCCTTGGTACGCGGAAGGGCAAAATAGTAAAGACCGATGTTGACGCCGGCCTTGCTCGCGTTGATGACGTACTCCTCTGCCCTGGAATCTTCACAGCGTTTCTCCTTGTCACTCGTCGTGTAGCCGCAGCGGATGAACGCGAAGTCGACCCCGTCCGCCTTGACCTTCTTCCAGTTGATGCTGCCCTGCCAGTTGGAGACGTCGATCCCGTCGAACACGAGGTAACGGGAGTCGTCCTGGTATTCGGCCGGGTGCGTGTACGTCTCGCCGTCGATCGTACTCGTAGTCTGAGCGTGGACGCTGACGCAGGCTCCGATGAGAAATAGGAGGAGTGCCAGAGCGGCAGTTGTTAAGATTTGGTAACGTTCTTTGTGTCTAGTCATATTGGATCCTCTTGCTGTTTCGCCCGACGGAACGGATGTGCCCTGCAGGCGGAGAAAAAACCTTTTCTTTACATAATGCAATAATCACATCTTTACTTTATTGTATCCTACTCCAACCGATTTGTCGACCTCATCGCGGGATCGACCGTCCCATGATATAATGGAAAAAGAATAGACTTCATCATATTAGGAAATGTAACGGAGGAAGCTTCCTGAGAGACGCCGCGCCTCAGGAGCCCATCCGCTTCAATGAACAGCAGCAGGAGGGATCGTTATGAGCGGAGAAAAACGCGGACAGGCACCGACCGACAGCCGGGATTTTTCCGGACAGGCGCTCCCGCTTCTTCGGAAAGCGGCGGACGATATCGTCGATCTGCTCGACCGCGGGTATCCGATCCGCTCCGTCTGCGACTTCGTCGGGAATCACTATCAGCTCAGCGCCCGGCAGCGCCTCGCGCTGGCGAGGAGCCTGGCATCTTCAGCCAGCCTTAAAACCCGACGGGAAAAAGAAGAATCTCCGGAGGATCTCGCCGGAAAGACCGTCCGGATCGACGGGTTCAATCAGATCATCACGATTGAGATCGCGCTCTGCGGTTCTCCGCTGTTTCTCGGGATGGACGGCGCCGTACGGGATCTCGCGGGGCTCCACGGGACGTATCATACGATCCGCCAGACAAAGCGAGCGGCGGAAGAGATCTTCCGGATCCTGGACGAAGCCGGCGCCGCCGTGGCCGTGTTCTATCTGGACAAACCGGTCTCAAACTCCGGCCGCCTGAAGACGGTGATCGCAGACGCGCATGAAGGATTCCGGGTCGGGCTGGATTTCCAGGTCATCCGGGACGTGGACGCGGCACTTTCGGAATCGGAGCATGTCATCACATCAGACAGTGTGATCCTCGACCGCTGCCGGAGCTGGTGCAGCATCGGGCGGATCATAACAGAGCGGCTCGGCAGCGAGCCGATTCGCCTTTTCTGACGAAATCACCTCCCGGAAAGTTTCGAAAGATTTTTTTTGAAACTTTCCGGGATATTTTTTTGTCCTGAAAAAAGCAGGAAAATCGTTTTAATTCCAAAGCAAAGTCACATTTTTCCCTAAAAAATGTACTTAAGTCCCGAAAAAACTTTTTGGCGACAACTTCTTCCTTCCTGTCATTTTTTGATACTTCATGAAACCGGGACGGTATCATAACAATGCTGAAAGATTCAGATAATTTAGAATCGCCGATCGGATACTTAACAAAAAAGATAATCGTTGAAATTGGAATCATCAAACTGGATAAAAGAAAGGAATCCAGCAGGAAGGGGAGCAACATGAATAATGTCAGTGTAAAAAATGTGGTGAAATTCGCGGGGGCTTTCGTCGCGTGTGCTATCGGGTCCGGCTTCGCGACAGGACAGGAAGTCATGCAGTTTTTCTCGGGCCAGGGGATCATGAGCATCGTCGGTACGATCATCACAACGATCGTGTTCGCATGGTGCGGCGGGATGTTCATGAAGCACGGATATGAACACCGGCTGGAATCGCCGGCACAGATCATCGATTTCTATTTCGGCAAAAAGCTCGGAAAAGCCATCGAGCTGATTTTCCAGATTTTCCTGTTCGGCGTGTTCGTCATCATGATCGCCGGCGCCGGCACGACTCTGTCGGAGTATTACGGTCTCAACCCGATGGTCGGACGGATCGGCATGGCAGCCATCGCGTTCGGAACCGTCATCCTCGGCCTTACCAAACTGACGGATATCCTCGGGAACCTCGGAACGGTGATCATCGTCTTCGCCGTCGGAATCGGACTTGTCAGCTTCGTTTCTCATATCGGGAACCTCAGCACGGCCGCAGCCGTCATCCCGACGCTTGATATCACGAAAACGGCGGGCGGCTGGCTCTGGTCCAGCATCCTTTATCCGGGATTCAACGCGATCGTCGTTATCTTCCTGACCTGTGCGATGGGAAGAACCGCGAACAGCGCGAAAGAAGCGATGTACGGCGGCGTGCTCGGCGGCATCCTGTTCGGAGCGGCGATCCTCGTTCTCAACCTCGGGATCATCGTCAACATCACCGACGTTTATACGAAGGGTGTGCCGACACTGGCGCTCGCACAGCAGATCAGTCCGATCTTCGCACTCATCTTCTCCGTCATCATCTGCTGCGGGATCTACACGACGACCGTACCGATGCTCTGGAGTGTTGCACGTCATTTTGCAGAAGACGGATCAAAGAAATTTGTCCTGATCGCCCTCGGCGCTACCGTGCTCGGACTCGCGCTCGGCATGACGAGCTTCAAGGTCCTGGTCAACATCATCTATCCGCTCAGCGGGTATATGGGAGTCGCGCTGTTCGGCTTCATCGCCTACCGCGAACTGCAGGGCAAAAAGATCACTCTCAGAAAGCCGACCGCTGTCCGCGTTTCCGAAAGGAGCGACGACAGCAGAGCCGCATAGACATCTTCTTCCTAACACTTCCGGAGGGATACCGCTTCCCTCCGGAATTTTTTCTATGAGCGGACGTGTTTTCTCCGTTGACGAGGCGCGGGGATTCTTCTAAGATGAAGGAAAGAGCACGTGGAGGTTCCACAGGGAAAAATGCCCTCTGTTCTCCCGGTGCGAAAGGAAATGAATGAAAAATAAAGAAAAGATCAAAAAAATCGGGGCGCTCAGCCTGGTCATCATTGTCGCCGCGCAGCTTTATCTGAATCCGTTCACAACGAATTTCCGGATCTCGATCGCGGTCATCTGTTTTGCAGCCTGCGTCTACCTCACGGGAGACGTGGCGGTGATCCCGCTGACGGTGCTTTCCGCAGCGGGGATCCTGCTGACGCGGCTCATCGCCTCGTTCCTGCAGGGGCAGCCGATCGGGGAATCCCTGCTTGAGAATTACCCGGAGTTTGTATTCTATCTGATCTACGGCGGCGGGATCGCGATCTTCTGCCGGGCGGCCGGGCAGCGTTACAGCCTGACATCGTATCTGATATTCATCGTCTGTATCGATTATTTTGCGAACTTCTGCGAACTGATGATCCGGCAGCAGCTGGGAGAACTGGATGCCCGCACACAGATCGGTCTGATCCTGATCGCCTGCTGCCGCACGCTCCTGCTCTGGCTCATTTTGTTCATCTTCAACCGCTATCGTCTGACGCTCCTCAAGCGTTCCAACGCGGAGCGGTATCAGCGGCTCGTCATCATGATCTCCAGACTCGGCGGCGAGGTCACCTGGATGAAGAAGAACACGGCGCTCATCGAGAACACGATGAACACCTCCTACGACCTCTATAACCGGCTGCATGAGTCGGGTGACAGTGATCTGTCCCAGCAGGCGCTGAAGGTGGCGAAGGACATCCATGAGATCAAGAAGGAATATTTTCTCATCATGCGCGGCATCTCGGAGGCGATGGAGGAAGAGAGCGCGCAGGAAGGAATGGAGATGCGGGATCTTCTGATGATCCTGAGCGAATCCCTGAACCGGGAATTTGCGGATCAGGGAAAATCGGCGTCGGTCCGGCTCGACCTTCGCGACCGGCTTTACACGGAAGATCCGTATCAGTTCCTCTCGGTCTTCCATAACCTGTTCACGAACGCGGTGGAGGCCTCGGAGAAAAATCTCGCCCGCATCCGGGTCACAGAACGCCGCGAAGACGACGCGTTCGTTTTTCACGTGACGGACGACGGACCGGGGATCGACGACGAGACGATCGGGCAGATCTTCTCGCCGCGGTTTTCAACAAAAATCAACTATGAGACGGGCGTGATCGCGCGGGGCCTCGGCCTCCCGATCGTCCGCGACATCGTAGAAAAAGATCTTGACGGCACCATCACGGCGGCGTCGCATACAGAGGAAGGCGTCGGGACGGACTTTACGATCCGGATCCCGGCAGGCCGGCTGGAGGTGATCTCATCATGACAAAAATTTTTCTCCTGGATGATGACCCGTCGGTGACGACGATCCTGAAGCTGATCATCGAACAGAAAAAGCTGGGAAAGGTCTGCGGCGTATCGCAGGACGCACAGGAAGCGCTCGAGGACCTCGAGTTCCTCGAACCGGATCTCGTGATCGCGGATCTCCTGATGCCGGAGATCGACGGCATCGAATTCGTGAAACGGGCTCGGGAGATCCTGCCGGACGCGTTTTTTATCATGCTCTCCCAGGTCTCGAACAAGGACATGCTGGCGTCGGCCTATGAGGCCGGCGTCGAGGTCTTCATCCAGAAGCCGATCAACAGCATCGAGGTGATCAACGTGATCCAGAATGTCTCGAAAAAGCAGGAGCTCCAGCGCACGATGGACCAGATCACGAAGATCCTGCCGGGGACTGCGGCAGCCGGTTCCGCCGCGTCTGCCCCGCCGGACCGTCACGCGGAGGAAAAAGAGAACCTCCGCCGGATCCTGTCCCGCATCGGGATCCGGGGCGAAAACGGCGCCGATGACATCCTGACGGCCTGCGATTACTTCATCGACAACGACGAAGAGCCGGGCCGGATGACGGTCAAGGAACTGTGCTCGCATTTCTCGGATTCGCCGAAATCCATGGAGCAGCGCATCCGGCGCGCGGCATCCGCCGGCATGGCGAATCTCGCGAACATGGGCCTCGATGATTATTACAATGATACGTTCGTCGAATATTCCACGATGCTGTATGATTCCGACCAGATGCGGCAGGAGATGAATTACCAGCAGGGGAAATCGGAGCAGCGCGGGAACGTCAAGATCCGCAAGTTCATCACCGCGCTCGTGAACGCGAGCCGGGAGAGTTAGGAGGACGGAAATGCAGACGGAAATGCAGAGAATGGAATCGGAACGGCTTCAGATCGTCGATGCGAAAGACGAGGATATCGATCAGATCATCGAGATCGAAAGCGACCCGGAGAACCGGGATTTCCTCTGGATCGGAACGCCGGAGGAGCACCGGGACGAGATCCGTGATCCGCACCATCTTCTCCTTTTGTTCAAGACAAAAGAAACCGGGAAGGTGGTCGGCTACTCTCTGATCCGCCTGGATTTCAAGTCGAACATCTTTGAGATCCGCCGGATCGCGATCGTGGAAAAAGGGAACGGCTATGGAAAAGAGTCGATGAAGCGGCTGATCCGGTATGCGTTCGAAGAAACCGATACGAACCGCCTGTGGCTCGACGTTTACCCGGACAATCCGGTCGGGATCCATCTCTACGAGTCACTCGGGATGCACCGGGACGGCGTGCTGAGGCAGAACTATCTGGCGGAGCGCGGATATCTGGATCAGATCATTTACTCGATCCTGCGAAGTGAATACCCGGACTGGAAAAAATCGACGGGGATCTGAGCCGGCCGGCCAACGACGGGAATATGAACCGTAGCATCAACGACGGGGATCTGAGCCTGCCGCTCAGACCCGGATCTTCAGATAGCGGAGCAGAGGCGCAAGGGCTTCTGCCCTGCTTTTTTTAAACGTGCAGTAGTATGAGGCATGCGCCTCCATATTGGTGATCGGGACGTTGACACGTGCACTCGTCGGCCGGATGACACGCGCGGCGGAAAGGTCTGTCGCGAACGTCGCGAAGTTCGAGCGCTCGACGAGCGTCCGGATGTCCGCCTCGTCCGGCTGATACAGGAAATGGCTGTGCGGCAGCATGCGCTGGTGGATCCCCTCCCAGAACCCGATCTCATTCAGGACGAGCAGCGTCTCCCCGTCGAAATCCTGGAACGTGATCGACTTCTTCTTCGCCAGCGGGTGCGTCGGCGGGACGCTGAGCATCAGATTTTCCTTTTCGAAGAACACACTGTCCACCCTCGGATCCTTCAGCTCGTACGGCAGGATGATCAGCTGGTACGAATCCCGCGCGAGCAGCCCCTGAAGGAGCGTCGTCTCATCGCGGATCTCGGAACTTACGGAAAGATCCGGAAAGACCGTGTACGCGGCCGGGACCACTTTCCAGAGCGGAGCCGGAGCGATCGAGCCGATCGTGACCGTGTGCTGGTTCCGGTCAAAAAGCTGGACCGACGTCGTCATCAGGCTGGCGGCGTCCAGGACCTTCCGGGCATAGCTGACCGCTATTTTCCCCGTCTCATTCAGCGTGAGGCGGTTCTTTCTTCGCTCAAAGAGCGTGACCTGCAGTTCATCTTCCAGTTTTTGCATAGAGCGGCTGAGCGACGGCTGTGAAATATGGAGGATCTCTGCGGCTTCCGAAAGCGTCCCGCATTCCGAAAATGTAATGAGCTGATTCAAAATCTCGAGATCAAGCATACTGCGGCTTCCCTTTCTCCCGCGCCCGGCGCGGGATGTTTTTGACTATACGCTTAAAGTATAGCACGTTTCAGATCGAATATTGTACTTTTTGTCAAATTCGCGTTATTTTATAAATAGAAAAAATGAGGCTCTGCAGAGAGCCGTTTAGAAAAGGGAGAAATCGAGGTGCAACATGAGTGACAAAAAAGAATTTGATAAAGCAAATGTCTTCGGGATCGGACAGCCAAACGACGGCTTCGCACAGTACTTTTCAGGCGCGTCGTTCCTGAACCCGCTGACCGAGGCGGGAAAGTATCCGCTGTTCGCGGCGAACGTCACGTTCGAGCCGGGATGCCGGAACAACTGGCACATCCACCATGCGGATCAGGGCGGCGGCCAGCTCCTGCTCTGCACTGCGGGGAGCGGCTGGTATCAGGAAGAAGGAAAAGACGCGGTCAGCCTTGAGCCGGGCTCCGTCGTCGCGATCCCGGCCGAGGTCAAACACTGGCACGGCGCGAAGAAGGACAGCTGGTTCAGCCACATCGCGATCGAAGTACCGGGCGAGAACACGTCCAACGAATGGCTGGAGCCGGTGACGGATGAGGAGTATGATGCGTTATGAAGACACTGATCGCCTATTTCTCCGCGAGCGGCGTGACCGCCGGAAAGGCGAAGACCGTCGCGGAAGTACTGGACGCGGATCTGTTTGAGATCCGCCCGAAGAAAAAGTATTCCGGCCAGGATCTGGACTGGATGAACAAAAGGAGCCGCAGCACGCTCGAAATGCAGGATCCGGACTGCCGCCCGGAGCTCGTGGAGCCTGCCCCGGATCTAACCCCGTATGACACCGTCGTGATCGGATTTCCGATCTGGTGGTACACCGCGCCCCGGATCATCTACACGTTCCTGGAGAGCGGAGACTTCAGCGGAAAAAAGATCTATGTCTTCGCGACCTCCGGAGGGAGCGGCGTGGAAAAAGCGTTCCGCGACCTCAGCCGTCAGTTCCCGTCGTATGATTTTGTCCGCGGCAGCCTGCTGAACGGCAGAGTGGACGCCGGGACGGTCCGCGCGTTTGTGAAGTAGAAAGGACTGCGTTATGGAATGGACAGAGAATGCAAAGAAGTATTATGAAAAAATGTTCCCGGGCCGGGAGTCGGAGCTGGCTGCGACTGATCCGGAATTTGCGGAACGGATCTTTGATTTCGCGTTCGATGAGGTCGTGAACGAAGACGGACAGCAGCTGGACGATCGGACCCGGTTCCTGGTGATCCTGGCGACGCTGGTCGGCTGCCAGGGCGGCGCGGATCTTTTCCGTGAAATGGCGAAGGCGGCGCTGAACTTCGGCGTGACACCGGTCGAGATCCGGGAGATCGTCTATCAGGGCACGGCTTATCTCGGGTTCGGACGAGTGTATCCGGTGCTGAAAGCGATGGATGAGGTCTTTGAGGAAGAAGGCATCGCACTCCCGCTCGAGAGTCA
This sequence comes from Anaerovoracaceae bacterium, assembly GCA_050946555.1. Taxonomy (GTDB): domain Bacteria; phylum Bacillota; class Clostridia; order Peptostreptococcales; family Anaerovoracaceae; genus Aminicella. The sequence continues at coordinate 138,884 of JBMNVA010000002.1, forward strand.
GGCGCATACGACGCTCGCAGATCGGAGAGAGGCCGGGACGCAGGTACAGGTCGATATTTTCGGCGACGGGATGAAGGATTTCTGGAAGTCCGGCCCGGAGGACTCGCGGCACATCAACCGCTGGCTCGCGGCGAACTGCTTCGGCGACTACTACACGAGAGGCGGACTGGATCTCCGCGAACGTGAGATGGTCACGTTCTGCTATATCGCGGCCCAGGGCGGCTGCGAAGCGCAGCTGACCGCGCATGCCGGCGGGAATTTCGCGGTCGGGAATGACCGGGCGTTCCTGATCAAAGTGATCTCGAACGCGCTCCCGTACATCGGTTATCCGAGGAGTCTGAACGCGCTCGCGTGCGTGAACAAAGCGGCCGAAGCGGAATAAACGCTTCGGCTTTTGCTTTACCAGGATTCATTCACGGCGGGCAGGATGTAAAACGCGGCGACGAGGACGAACGCGCTGGTCAGCAGGTTGACAATCAGCAGAATGAAGAACAGCTTCCTCCTGCTCGGCACATCATTCTTCAGAAAATGAACCACGATCGGCAGTTCGACCGCGATCGTCACGGCGAGCAGAATCAGGCTGATGAAGAGCTGCGGATGCGCGGTCTGATCCAGGAGGCTCTTCAGGCTGTGATGCAGTTTCTGCCCGATGAAAACCGGGATGTACGCTGTGAGGAATGAGACGATGTTGGCCAGCAGCACGATGAAGAGAGCTTTCTTCTTGTTGCCGGCGCGGGCCGGGTACCAGACCGCCAGCACCTCGACCACGACAACGACTGCGGAAATGATCAGAAATGCCCGGATCGGTTTTACCATGGGGATCATAATGAGGCTGGCGTCGGCAAAGACCTCCTGCGGGAGTGCAAGACAGAGAAAAAGAGCAGGCAGTAAGATCACGGCTGCTGTCAGCATGTTTTTTCCGGAATGCACTCTGATATTTCCTATGCTTCGTTTCGTATTATCGTCATCCATAACATGGCCCTCCTCGTCAAACTTTTAGAAAATTTGAATTTACTGTATATATAAATGATAACACATCCACTCCAATTGTCCAATAACGAACAGCAATCGATTATGGTCTACAATACAAATCGAAATCCATGTAACGTAAAAGATCCGGATAAAACAAAATGGATGCCTCCTGCAAAATACAGAGAAGCATCCATGTGTTATGTTTGGCTCCTGGATCAATGTATGTGGAATCGCTGTCAGTCTCCGGATCTTCTATGCTTTCTCATCAAGGCTGTCACGAGGAGCACTGCTATGATGAGCAGTGCCGCATATTTGTATAGTCCGGATGAGTCACCGGTTCTTACGGAGCGTCCCTGCTCTGCGGAATTCTTTGCGGAGTCCTTCGCCGCATGATTACCCGGGCTGTTTACGGTTTCTTCACCAGAATGATTTGAGGATTTGCGGCCGTCGCTTCCCTGGTATTCGACCTTGTCGATCATCGTGATCTCTTTCACGCTGCCATCGGTGATGCGGAAGCTGACATCGTCGGCTTTTTGATAGCCCGAAGGCACGCTCTTCTCTTTGATCGTATACGGATGATCAAACTTGAGCGCGGCGACTTTATGCGGGCGTTCCGCCGTGGTCCAGGAATCGACGGTTTCACCGGTCTCGCCGTCCACGAGCTCCAGGCCGGCGCCCTTGACGTACCCATCCGATCCGTCTTTCTTTTCGACACTGAGTTTTGAGATCTCATTGTTGACGATGGCATATTCCCCTTCTTTGATGATTTTGCCGTCAAACAGGATCTCCGCCCTGCCGGAGACGTTCCGGATCTCAAGGTCATACTGCGTCTTGACACACCTTGTACCGTCCGGGTTTTTCGTTTCGACGAGCACGTACTTCCCCGGCTTCAGTCCTTCCAGACTTGCGTAGCCGTTTTTATCGACAGAGAGGTCCTTCACTTTGCTTCCTCTGAGGAATCCGGTCGTCCCCACGGCTGCTGTCTGGTGCAGCGAATCCGCCGCATTGTACAGCGTGAGGCCGAACTGGGTCATGTCCTTTTGATCGATCAGGCTCTTATTCGCGTTATAGCCATCGAGCCTTACGAGGATATTGACATCCGCCTCCGGGTCAACGACCGGATCTGTGATGTCGGGTTCCTCGGGCTCTTCTGTACTGTTACTGTACGTCGCGGAGGGAACGGAAAGCACCGCATTATCCTTGGCGTTTGCTTTCACCTTGGTGAATCGCGGGCTCCAGTAACTGCGCTTCTTGTTGATCTCGAGGTCATAATCACGGTAAAAATCATCTGCCTCGGCGACGGAGCTGAAGATCATGATCTGGCCGACAGGCGTCACATCGAGGATCAGCTGATCCGTGTCGCTTTTGACCGTTTTCCCATTGATCGTCACCTCGTCGCTGCCCTCCTTCACGATATACCGTCTTATCGTGTGATCCGCATCCTCTGCGTCCGCGAACTGCTTCTTGAGAGTCAGCTTGTCGAATTTTCCATAGGAATCATCGCCGTATTCGAGATTCTCGAGATCAACGCCGTCCGCTTTGCCCTCTGTGATCTGGTCGTAGACAGGATTGGTTTTTTCTGCGTATTCCGTCGGCGTGACGATCCCGTTCACCAGCGGCTTCGACACGGAAATGAGATCCCCTTCGCTGTCGAATTCCGGGAAGTAAAGATCGTATCCTGATCTTGACGCCCCGTTTATGCCTGTATACCCCATTTCCGAATAAAACGAGAAGCGTCTCTTCGTATCAGAAGTCCTGCTCTTTTTACCGCCAAACATCTCATATTTGGCGAGACTCTCGAAATTCCACTGTCCTCCCTGAAAAGGGCTGCTTCCTGCCGCATACGGCCATATCATCGTGCCGTCGTTCGTGAAAGTCCCCGCTCTGGTAAGATGCGGATAGGAAAATGATTCATATGATGCCCCATCATATAGCACGAGGTGTGTACTGAGGTCGCTGTCCCCGATGTCCGTATACAGGCTTTGTATCGCGCTGTCCCGGTCCGCACCGGTCGCGGAACGTGCCTGCTGCACCTTCTCCGTCAGATCTTCGTCGTAGAACTGATCCTCACTGCCGAAGTCGACTGTTGAAAGGAAGACCTTGTCCGGTTCCTTCCCGTCGCTGCCTTCCTTGAATCCTCCCGCTTCGACGGTGTAATCCGCGTCGCTCCGCGTGTATTTCGTACCGATGCCGTACTGATCCTGCTCCCCTTCCGGCACCTCCTCGACATAGAAATCAAATTTGACGTTCTTGAGGCTGTCCCCGATCTTTTGATTGAGCAGATCCGTTTCAAGCTCGGAATAACGTGCGTAGATATACCCATCCCGCATATATTCGACGGCTTCTGTGAGGCTCTCGTCGCCGGTGTCACATTTGTAATAATCGTAGATACGTTCGAACCACTCCGTTGTTCCGACATTGCCCCATCCATATCGGATCGTCGCCTGCGTGTCGCCTGTTTTTACTGCCGGCTGTCCATATTTTAATGTTTTTTCTTTCCAGGCATCAAAGTCCGAGATCTTTGAATAATTTACCGGCTGAAGATACGCCATGAGATCCAGGCGCAGATACAGTCTGTATTTGCTGAGACTGCCCCCACCGACTTTTTGATACAGTTCCCTCCCCAGAGATGGTTTGATATCCAGTTTGAAATAATCGCTGTACGACTGATAGAGTTCGTTTTGATAAGAAGGATGCGCTTCGTTCCAGGCGGCATCCCATTCCGGATTGTATTCTCCGTCTTTTTTAAGAGGGATTCCGGACGTCTGCTCGAACTCCTCGGCATCTTTCATGACACCGCCGAACACATAATCCACCTCTTCATTGAATTCTTCTTCTGCCTGATCCTTCAGGGCGTTCTTCTCGTCGTCTGTCAGTTTGATATTCAGTCCGGCCTTTGAAAGATCCAGCTTTTTCTGATACGCCAGAGTATAGACCCATTCATCAGAGACACCGCCGGCTGTGGAAGCTGCGTACGTCATGCCGGGCAGCATCAGAACACACATGATCACAGCAAAAGAAACAATAACGATCCTACTCACAATAGTTTTCATCCCAAACACTCTTTTCTCTATTTTTGTACTACTGTAAATCCGATTATTACTATACCACAAAATGTCAAAAATGCAGCAGGAACGGTGATAGAAATGACACTTTTTCTTTACGGATGATTGCCGCGATTTGACCGAACATCAAATGATTAAGAGTTGTCAAACTAATAATTATTGTATACTATATTATCGACAGCAAGCGAGGGAGGCCGCCATTATGTCAACGAAACGATCCCTGAACAAACCGGTCTTGTTCCTGATAATCGCGCTGGTCGCGGTCATCGTCATTTTAGGATGCTTCCTTTTGAACTCAAATAAAAAATCTTCCGCCTCCGAGCAGGATACCAGCCTTTCGATCAGCGACACAGTAAAAATACAGAAGGAACAGGGCGATCTGTTTTCGAAATCAGACGACGACATCCTGTACGCCTTTTACGCCGCAAAGAAACAGTATGCGAAAGTTTCCGGGACTTCAAAGAGCGAGAAACAGATCAAAGAAGACCTTGCCCGCACGGCAGCGTTATGCTGGTACGCCAGGAAGCATGACATGATCCCGTCCGATAAGGACATGGAAAAATATATGGATGAGCTGGTGCTCAATGTCAAGGAATCGGAAGAATACCCGGAATACGAACAGGCCGCCGAGGATCTGGGCACGACATATGAGAAGATCCTGTGCAGCAATCTCAACGCATACCGGGTCACCCAGACAATCGAAAATGTTTATGTAGCGTTCACAGAGCCGTACGAAACAAATGAACAGATGACAGTAGATGAACAGGAAGAGCACGATCAGAAAGTCCAGAAAGCCTGGGAAGCATACCAGGATAAGATCGAAGCAAAATATAAAAGGAGTGCGGGGTATAAACAGTTCTGCACCGATTTCGCAGCCTGTCAGAAAAAATATCAATCCGAAGCTTAAGAGGAGGGAAAACGTATGAAGAACAACGGATTCATAGAGCCTCTGCGCAGAATGCTGCAGGCGACCGGACCATACGGGAATGCTTCTGCCGACCAGTTCAATGAAAATTATTTTCGGAACGCCGAGCTGCAGAACACAGATTCCGCTCCTCCTTCGACAAGTGAATCGATCGAGAACCGGAAGCGCAGCAAGTCAAAAAAGTAAATGAAGACCCGCAAAACATTCCTTTCAAATGCTTTGCGGGTCTTCCTGGTACACCATCAGGGGTTCGAACCCTGGACACCCTGATTAAGAGTCAGGTGCTCTGCCAGCTGAGCTAATGGTGCATGTTCAAATCCCCCTTTCCGGCGGGCACTTCGTTATAATATCACATCGAGAAATACTTGTCAACCACGGTTTTCCATGTATCGAATCAAGTTCGTCACCAGCCCGGGCTGATATTTCACCCGTTCGTGCTTGAAGTGAGAAACAGCGGAGGTCAGCCGGAGCGGCCCCCTTCAAAGGCCCGCCCGGACTTCCTCTGCCGATAAGATACGGCTGCGTCTTTAGTTCTCTTCGTTTTCGCCGCTGTCCTCGTTCGCGTGGCCGTGGTCGATGCGGACGCCGTCCTCGCGGATCGTGATGAGTTTCACTTTGTCCAGTTTCGGCTTTTCTTTATAGATATCCGTCAGCGTGTCACGGGACGCTGTGGATGCCGGGATGTCCGCCGCCTTCGGGGCGTCGCGATCCGATCCGTCCGCTCCGCCCGGCGCATCTGAAATCGTCGAAGCGTCCGCGTCAGGGGAAACCGTATCGGAGGGAGTCTCTTCCTGAAGAATACTGTCTTCCGTCTGGAACTCCTGCTTCACTTCCTGCGAAGCCCGCTCTTTTTCCGCCTTCTCCGCTTCTTCCTGCTCCTGATAGAACGTCTTCGTCTCCTCTTCCGTAAGACAAGGATAGATGATCTCCGTCGTGTAGATTTTTTCCTCCTCCATCACATGGAATCCCGCGTCCAGATCCTCGCAGATCTTCTTGCAGGTTTTAACGCCGATCTTGTTGCTTTCCACCTTGCGGGCGTCTTCGCTGATATGGTTCTGCATGACGATCTTGATGCGGCTGCGGTCCGGCAGGAGATCCGCCTTGATCTCGACCTGGAACTCGGTGTTCGCGTACTTCATGATATTGGAAAAAAGGTTATCGAACAGACGCTGCATCGCGGAGATCTCCGTGTTCACGAGGACGCCCTCCGGGACGCTGTACTGTAGGTTGACTTTGTAGCCGTACGTGATGACCTCGGAGATATGCTCGGCCAGGAGCTGCTGGAACAGGATGCCGCCGTCGAGGATCTCCATGTCACGCTCGCGTTCTTCGCTGCTGAAGACGAGGAAATACTGGAACAGCTTGTCCGACAGATCCTTCAGCTGGAGTGCCTTTTCGACGCTGGAGTTGATGAAGCTGTCCAGCTCCTCCTGCGAATTGTACTTTCCGCCGCGAATGATGTCGAGGTAGCCGATGAGCGAGGTCAGCGGAGTCCGGATGTCGTGCGACATCGAAGTGATCAGCTCCGCGTTCGCCTCCTGCGCGGCCTTTTCGCTGTCCATTTTTTCCAGGATCGAGTTGCGCATCAGATCGACGTTCTTCGCCAGGTTCGCGATCTCATCATTGTGAGACACCGTGATCTCCGCCTTCAGTTCTCCGCCGCTGACGCGCTGCACGACATCGGAGAGCCGGATGATCCGGTTCGTCATGGATTTGCTGTAGAACAAAAGGGTCAGCAGGAACACGACCGCGCTGGCGACGATCTCAACGATCCCCATGATCATCTGCCATTGATATTCACGGTAGACGTTGATGAAAACATTATATGTCCGATCTGCGAATTTCACCTTGCGGTTGTAAAGGTCTTCTTTTTCTTTTGTCAGATCCTTCCGGAGATTCCGTTCCTTCGGCTCCGTGGTGCTTCCCATCGGGCCCGCCGTGCTGCCCGTACTGGCGACCCAGCCGCCTGCCGAGAAGATATCCTTTTTCCCGTCCGAAATCACGATCTCGGTATAGCTCTCGTCCTTCATCCAGCGCTTGAGCGCGCCGCTGTTCGTCCCTTTGACGTGATCCTCCTTGATCAGGTTTTCGAGATCCTGATAACGGTCGTCTACAGTCCGCTCCTTGGCGTACTGGGACAAAAAGATCTTGTTTGTTGTCGCGTCTTCGAAGAGCGCCAGCAGACCGTATGTCACCACCGTCAGTATGACGGCAAGCAGAACCACGAGCGCAAGCTTCACGTTCAGCGACATGAAACGCTTTTTCTTCAGAAAGCGAAAAAACTTTGTGTCCGACAGGCCGGATTCCGACAGCCCGGACTTTCCGAATTTGAACTCACTCAATCCGATAGCCCTTTCCCCAGACGGTTTTGATGATCTTCGGTTTGCTGATGTCGTCCTCGAGTTTCTTCCTCAGGTTCAGGACATGCACCATGATGGTGTTCCCGGCGGAAGAGAAATATTCTTCGCCCCACACGCTTTCATAGAGGTCTTTGTTGTGGACGACTTCGCCTTTGTGATCCATGAAGTAGCGCAGGATATCGAACTCCTTGTCTGTCAGGTTGATCTTTTTCCCGTCCTTCCGGACAGAGCGCGTACGAAGATCGACGATGAGGTTCTCCGTCAGTTCTTCTTCCGTCGCGGAATACGCTTTGGAATCGATCCGGTCATATTCCTTGCGCCGGCGGATCAGCGATTTTACCTTCATCAGGAGCTCGGTCTGAGAAAACGGCTTCACAAGATAGTCGTCGCCGCCGGTCGAGTACGCCGCCACCTTGTCGCGGTCCTGCGACTTCGCGGTCAGGAACAGCACCGGGACCTGGGACTTCGTGCGGATCTTCAGGCAGACCTCGACGCCGTCCATATCCGGCATCATGATGTCGAGGATGACGAGGTCGATCGCTCCGGTCTTATCCGCGAAGACTGTATCGATCGCCTGCTGGCCGTTCTCGGCCTGGATGACCGTGTAGCCTTCGCTGCTGAGAAGTACGCTCAGGACTTCCCGGATATTCGGATCATCATCTACAATTAGAATTTTACTTGTCATTCTTTTTCCCTCCTAATAAGAGCGGCCTGACGGACCCGGTCAGGACCTCGCCGCGAGTTTCTGATCCCGCACTCTGCCTGCGGTCAGAAGGACGACGACAGTGCCGCAGATGGACAGGATCGCCGTGATCATCAGCAGCATCCCCGCGCCGCTCACGTCGAGGATCACACCGCCGACCGCGCTGCTGATGACGGTCGCGATCATCGTCATCATCGCGTAGAGCGCCTGTCCTTTGACCGCCTCGCCCTCGTCCATGATCTCGTTGATATAGTGGACGATCGCCGGCAGGAACAGCCCGAACGCGATCAGGGAGAATCCTTGCGCCGCCTCGATTACCCACGGCGTGCGCGCCAGCCAGACCGTCACCGCTTTGAGCGTGAATCCGACCGCGCCGACGCGGACCAGAAAGGTATTCGAAAATTTTTTGTTCAGCCAGTCATACGCGAACATCGTCGGGATCTCGAGGAACGCGAGCAGTGCGAGCGTCGTGCCCAGCTCGCGGCTCCCGCCGCCGACATTCTGCAGGATCTGGAGCGCGAACCCGTTGAGCACCTGGTTGAAAAAGAACATCAGGAGCACCCCGAGATTCAGGACAAAAAACAGTTTATTCCTTTTGACAAAAAGAGCAAGGCCGATCGTTTCGCTTTCCTTTTTTTCCTCCACGCGTTCTTCCCCGCCGTTTTTTGCGAGGATCTTCCGGTACTGCCTCGAAACGAGAACGAGGCTCACGATCAGCAGCGCGCATCCCGCTTCTCCGGAGATCGGGATCACAGTCGTTCCGACCGCCGCGACGACTGTCCCGAGCACCGCGCTCGCCGCCGAGTACATCAGCGACCCCGCGCTCCGGCACGCGCCGAAGTTCACGTGCGCACCGCACCGCTCCAGCTTGAAATTCAGTGCGTTGAACAGCGGCTGCATCGCGGTGTGAAGAGCGAGGAATATGATGTAAAACACAAAGAGGACCAGGCTCCTCCCTTTGACAAAAAACATTTCGAGCGAAAGGATCATGATCAGGACGGTCATGATCTCCGTGATCCGGGTCAGCGTGAAGCGCTTCGACCGGTCTGCGAGGTCCGCGAGCGGCGCCTCCAGAAAGAACGCCAGCACACTGGAGAGCGACATGATGAAGCCGATCTCGCTGTTGCTGTAGCCGAGCGGCAGCAGGAACACGGACGAAAAGCTGAAGAAGACAGCGTACAGCATCCAGTAGATCCCGAAGACCGCGCCGTATTCAAGATTGAGTAGCTTATCCATCGCGCCGCGCTGCTCCTTCCGTCAGAGCTGTGATCTCTCCCGATCCGACCCGGATGTCCCGGAGATCCCGGACGTAATAATCCGCAAGGGTCCGGATGTCCGCCTGATCCCGTTCGCTGATCCGGTCATACACTCCGACCGTCCGATAACCCGCATTTTTCGCCGTCCGGATCGAATAGAGGCCGTCCTCGAACAGCCATGTCTCCTCCGGTTCTGTCCCCATGAGCCCGGATGCGAGATCAAAGATTTTGCGCTCCGACTTCGTGGTCTGATAATCCGTGCAGCAGAAGACTCCCTTGAACAGGTCGAAAACGCCGAGCCGTTTCAGGACCGTCTCGATGTAGATCCGGTCCGTCGATGTCGCGACGGTCATCGGTATCTGCTCCTCTTCCAGCGTCGCGATGAGCTCCCGCGCACCCGGCTTGAAATCCGCCTCATGCGCGTAAAACGCTTCCATTTCGGAATTGATGCCGTCCGCGACCTCAGAAACGGTGAGATCGAGGTCATACTGCCGGATCATGTACTCCGCGCCCGATACGGACGTTTCCTGAAACAGACGGTCGCCCAGGCCTTCTTCCGCCTCGATCCCGAGCCTCTTCAGAAAGCGCGCGCCCGCGTCGTGCCACGTCGGCATCGAATCGAGCAGCACCCCGTCCACATCAAAAATTACACCACGGATCTTCATCCCATACCTGCCTTTTTTCTACTTCTATAGTACCCGAATATGTTACCATGTTTCCCGGAAAAAAGAAACCTCCCGGGAATGCCGGGAGGCTGAATCTTCGTGAAGTTCGAAGGATTATCGCTTCGAGAACTGGGAAGCTTTTCTCGCTTTCTTCAGTCCGTACTTCTTTCTTTCCTTGACTCTGGAGTCTCTGGTCAGGAATCCCGCCGCCTTGAGCGGTGCGCGGTACGCTTCCCGATCCGCTTCACAGAGCGCTCTGGAGATGCCGTGACGGAGTGCGCCGGCCTGTCCGGTCAGCCCGCCGCCGTTCACTCTGGCGATCACGTCGAACTGCCCTTCGCAGCCCGCGACGCCGAACGGTCTCATAACTTCATTTCTCAGAAGGTCTGTCGGGAAATACTCGGACAGTTCCTTCTTGTTGATGATCACTTTTCCGGTTCCAGGGAGCAGTCTGACTCTGGCAACGGAAGACTTTCTGCGGCCTGTGCCCTGATACTGTGTCTTAGCCATTTCTCATTCTCCCCTTTCCTAAAATTCCAGCGGTTCCGGCTTCTGAGCCTCATGCTTGTGCTCCGGTCCGGCATAAACCTTTAACTTCTTGAACATCTGTCTTCCGAGACGTCCTTCCGGGAGCATTCCCTTGACGGCGTGGCGGATGACTTCTTCCGGCTTCTTCTCGAGCATTTCCTTCAGCGGGATCTCCTTCTTGCCGCCCGGATATCCGGAATATGTAACGTACAACTTGTCCTTCATCTTCTTTCCGGTCACCGCGACCTTCTCCGCGTTGATCACGATGACATAATCTCCGCAGTCGACATGCGGCGTGTACGTCGGCTTGTTTTTCCCTCTGAGGACGGAAGCGATCTGCGACGCCAGGCGGCCGAGATTCTTGCCGTCCGCATCAACTACATACCACTTGCGTTCCACCTCATGCGGTTTCGCAATGTAAGATTTCATGGCTTTCCCTTTCTACCTACTCAGTACCCTGCGTCCTTTGGGTCATGCCGCCTGATGAGCGGACAAAAGGAACACCGGTCCGTTTTCGGTCCTGCTTACTGAGAACCCGGGCTTACGCCCCGATTCCTGGTCAGCATCACTAAAGTAACTTCAGCCCGCCGTGAGCTCCGGACGCTTCCCGCATCCTGCCCGGCGGTATTTGGTGCATGCAGAACATACACTCATAGATTTTACCGCAGGTCAACGGAAAATGCAAATATTTTTCTTCAGTTGAAATAAAACCCGTCCTCATCCGCGTCGTCATCCGGGAGGATCACGATATCACTGTACGGATCCGAGGAGTCCGGCGCCGGTTCTTCCTGTTCCGGCACCTCCGCCGCGGAAGACGACCCGTCCGGCTGAGGAACCTCTGACGATTTCTTCTGTGCCGTCGGCGTCCCCAGATCATCAAACCCGGTCGGGACCGGTGTCATCGGATGCGCCGGCGCATCATGCATTCCCGCGAAATCCGGGACATCCGGCGCCATGCTGCCTTCTGCCGCGCCCGCCGTTTCCTGTTCCGAACCGGACGGCATCTCCTCCGCCTCGGCCTGCTCCGCTTCCGAGGCTTCTTTTTCCGCTTTTCGTGTTTCCTTTTTCTCCGCGCGTTTCTTCTTCCGGTTTTCTCTCATCTCCGCGATGCGCTGCGCATTGCGCTCCCGGTTTGCACGGCGTCTTGCCTGCTTCGCCGACGCCTGCCGCCGCTTCTGGAGTTCCATCTGTTCCTGCCGCCGCTTCTCCGTCGGCGTCGGCTCCTTCCGGCCGGCCTTCCGTTTTTCGAGCATCGTGCCGAGGAAGGAAGTGAATTTGTAGAAATAACGGAAGACGGCTTCCAGCGCGACCAGGAAGACGGCGGTCAGAAGCAGGCACTCCGCGTTCATGCCGCTGATCCCGAAGAGATCCGAGTGGAATGTGATCGCGTAGAAGAACCCGGCGACCATGACGATCATCATGCCGACATGGAGGCGGTCCCACGGCTTCGCGACCCGGGCAAGGATCAGGAACTCGCCGAGCGCAACGAGAAGCGACGACGACGTGGACAGACTGCTCTGCCGGATATTCATGATCTGCCCGAAGATCTGCAGCGCGCTGACCATGAGGAAGATCGTGATCCCGGCCGGCGCGGCGGTCTTGAACGTATTCCCGAGGAAGCTCCCCTTGATCCGGTCATGATTCGGCTCCAGCGACAAAATGAATGACGGCATGCCGATCGTGAACATGCTGATCAGGGTGATCTGCGACGGCTGCAGCGGGTACCGCAGCACGCTGATCATCGAGAACATCGCGAGGAGCAGCGAAAAGATATTTTTTGTCAGATAGAGGGACGCGGTCTTGATGATGTTGTTGACGACACGCCGGCCCTCCGCGACGACGGACGGCATCCTGCCGAAATTGGAATCGAGCAGGACGAGCTGCGATGCGTTGGATGCCGCTTCGCTCCCGGACGCCATCGCGATCGAACAGTCCGCGTCACGCAGCGCCAGCACATCGTTGACGCCGTCCCCGGTCATCGCGACCGTTTTTTTCAGGTCCTTCAGGCTGCGGACGATCATCCGCTTCTGCTCCGGCGTCACCCGCCCGAACACGGTGTATTTGGTGACCGCGCTGTCCACATCTTCCTGCGTCTTCAGGCGCCTCGCGTCGATCGCCCGGTCCGCCCGTGCGATCCCCGCCTGCTGCGCGATATTCGAGACCGTCACCGGGTTGTCGCCGGAGATGACCTTGACCTCAACGCCGTTCTTCTCAAAGTACTCGAACGTCTCCTTCGCCGATTCGCGGATCGGATTGCTCAGGAACACGACGGCGAGAAGGCGGACCCTTCCCGTGATCGTCTGCCCGGCCGGTTTCTCCTCCGTCAGCGCGAACGCCATCACGCGGTATCCGCGGGCACTCATCAGTTCGATATTCGGCGCATATTTCTCAAAGCTCGATCCCAGAACGAACTCCGGCGCTCCGAGCACAAAGTTCCCGTCCTCAAACGTGGCTCCGGAATACTTGTATTTCGAGGAGAACGGGCACGTCGACAGCGCCTTCCTGTCAGACGTTTCCGTGAAGTATGCCTGCATCGCCTTCATCGTCTCGTTGTCCGCGCTCAGGCTGTGGCAGAGGTCGCCGATGTAGACGCGCATATCGCTGTCCGGGATGTTCTCGATCATGTTCTGCATCCCGTTCACCTTCATCTCATTTTCCGTGATCGTCCCCGTCTTGTCGACGCAGAGCACGTCGACCCGGGCCAGCGTCTCGATGCAGCGCATATTCTGCACAAGGACCTCGTTCTGCGCGAGCCGCACCGCGCTCACGACCATCGCGATGCTCGCCATCATGTACAGCCCTTCCGGGATCATCCCGAGGACCGCCGCGACCATGCTGATCACGCTCGCCCGGAACGCGCTCCCGAGGATCACGTACTGCTGGGCAAAAAGAATGATGCCGATTGGAATGATCAGGACGCCGATGAACGCAACGAGGTGATCCAGTGATTTGACCATCTGGGACCGGTTGTCGTTCTTGTTCTGCTTCGTCGCTTCGATCGTCAGTTTATTGATATACGCATCACGGCCGACGGCGGTGAGCCGCGCCTGGCACTCCCCGGAGATCACATAGCTCCCCGAATAGAGGCCGTCTCCCGGGTTTTTCGGGATCTCATCCGATTCTCCGGTGATCATCGATTCGTTGACCTGGCAGCTTCCCGCAACGACCTCCGCGTCCGCCGGGATCCTCATCCCGGACCGGAGCACGACGATGTCATCCAGCACGAGCTCCGTCGACGGGACGTCGATCTCGACCCCGTTCCGGATCGCCCGGGAATTCGGCATATTGTCGAACTTCAGATTGTCCAGCACATTCTTCGAGCGGATCTCCTGGAAGATCCCGATCCCCGTGTTCGCGATGATGATCAGCATGAACGAAAGATCCTTGAACGATCCGACCAGAATGAGCAGGACCGCAAGGACCGTAAAAATCAGATTGAAATATGTAAAAACATTCTCCTTGATGATCTGTTCAACGGAATTCGTCGACGGATCCACCGCCTCATTCACGAGGCCCTCATCGATGCGGACCTGAACTTCCTGTGTTGAAAGACCCGGCATAAACCTAATTCCTCCCCTTGTGACATAAAAATTTATAACTATTATACACCATCGCCCGGCCGCCCTGCGAAGATTTTGTGATTTTCCTTCGGTTTCCCCCGCTTTCCTCGCGGGAATCGGGACGCAGGACAAAAAAATCCCGCCGGATCTTCCGGCGGGGGCCGCTTCACCCTGCATTCTGCTTTATTCGGCGCTCGATCGATTCTTCCGCCGCTTCCTCCATCAGACGGCATTTCCGGAACGCGTCCTCAAGGTCCGCCCCGCGGCAGATCATGCCGTGCGCCGCCATCAGGCAGCCGGCTGCGCTGCCGAGCGCGCGGCAGGTATTGTCTCTCAGTGTTTTCGTCCCGGCGAGGCCGTACTCCGCGCAGCGGATGATCTCTCCGAGTTCTCTCTGCTTTTCCTTCGATTCCACCTGGAGCGGCATCCTGGCGGCCGCGAAGATCGAGCAGTATTTGCTGTGGGTGTGGATGACCGCGCCGGCGTCCGGACTCATCTGATAGATCGCGGCGTGAAGGGAGCACTCCGACGTCGGCTTGAGATCCCCTTCATACTGGAGCGTCTCAATGTCGACCTTCACGATATTCTCCGGGAGGATGCGCTCATAATCCATGCCGGACGGCGTCACCAGCATTTCCGAGTCGCTCAGGCGGGTGGACAGATTCCCCCACGTCCCCTGGACGAGCCCGGACGCGAGCAGTTTTTTCCCGTATTCGACCAGCTCTTCGCGGAGCCTCTGCTCATCCCTCACTTGCATCTTTATGCGCCTCCTCTTTTTTCGAATATTTCAGGCGGTAAACGACATGCATCAGCATGGCGGTCGGATACGGCAGGACTTTCGCTCCGCCGATCACATCCGCCTTCCGGGTGACCTCCGCGGATTTTTCCAGCACGGTCAGCGCGACATACGCTTCATACAGCGTCCTGCCGCACGTGATGAGGTCTCCTCCGTAAACGAGCACCGCTTCGGATGTCCGGAGCGCGTCAGCGATTCGGCGCCGGCTCCGGATGACATTCCGGACCCTCGGTCCGATGATCTGCGCAAGATCGTCGAGCGCGACCGGGATCTCCTCTCCACGGTCGATGTATTCCGCCGCGTACGGCGGTCGGGACAAAATCATCGCGCTGCGGCCGGACGAAGCCATCAGTACATCCTTTTCGGCGATGTCAAGCTCCGTAATATCGGCGATATCCTTTTCTGTGATGCTGTGAAAATCCGCAGCCGACCGCGTCGCGTAGCATCGGCCCTCATGCTTCACGAGGATGCAAGGAGAGTCGCCGACAGAATAGTCGAGCTCGGTCATCATGCGGGCGTACTTCGCGATCACTTCCGTGACACGCGCCGGCACGCCGTTCGTCTGAGGAGCACCGTCCGTCTGAGGAACATCCGAGGCTGAGGATCCTCCGCCCTTCGCGTTCTTCCGGAGACCTCCGGCAGCAGAACGGAGCCGCTTCCCGAGCGACGGTCCCTTCCTTCCGCTCCCGGAAGGGAAGTCTTCTTCGATCTCGCTTCCCTCGAAGCGGGCGCTGTTCGCCTTACGGTACGCGCCGCGGAGCGAGTAATAGATATTTTTGTAATCACGGAACAGCTTGTCGTAGACCGCGCGGTTTTTCGGATCCGGGCTGTAATGCTCCACGACCCGTACGAAATCCTTCGTCGACGCGAAGTCCGGGATCTCACCGAGACCGATGAGCGCGATCATCGCCGCGCCGACCGCTCCGGCGTTCCTCGGATCCTCGACGACGTCAAACCTCTTCCCCGTGATATCAGCGATGATCTGCATCCACGAGTGATCGAGCGCCCCGGCGCCGATGATTCGGAAGTCGTCGCAGCGGAATCCGTAATCCTTTTCGTAATTCTCCAGGATCCAGCGGAGATTGTAGCCGATTCCCTCGTAGACGGCGCGCATCATGTGTTCCCGCGTATGCACCAGTGTCATATTGAACAGCGTCGCGCGCGTCTCGACCGACGAGACCGGGCAGCGTTCGCCGAGCATCCACGGCGTGCAGATCAGGTGGTCGCTCCCCGGCGGGATCTGTTCTACGATATGATCCATGTAGTCGTAGACCTTGTCGCCGTACTCGAGTTTTTCCTGCCGGAAAAACTGGTCGCGTACCCACTGGATGTTCGCGCCGGCCGATTCCGTGATGCCGGCGATCAAATTCATCTCCGGATCCGCGCTCTGGATCGCCGCGGCGCCGTGACAGAACTTGTCCTTCGTCCGGGTGCTCGCGCAGACCCAGGCGGACGTGCCGAGGTAGATGTGGATGTCGCCGTCCCGGCACATCCCGCTCCCGACGGCTGCCGCCTGAACGTCATCACAGCCGCCGAAGACCGGCATCCCTTCCATAAGACCCGTTTCCTCCGCGGCCTCCTTCGTGAGACCGCCGACGATATCCGTGCTCTTCACGAGTTCCGGCAGTCGGTCCATATCGATCCCGACGAGCGGGAACACCGACATCCATTCCTTCTTTTTCAGATCCAGCCCGTAGGACGACGCCCCGGAAAGCTCCGTGACCATCCGGCCCGTCGCCCGGAACTTCAGATATCCGTTCACATCGAGGATCTTGTATGTCTTCGCGTAGATCTCCGGGCATTCTTCCTTCAGCCACGTGATCTTCGCGATGCAGTCCTTGCCCATGATCGGCGTGCCGGCGATCAGCGTAAAGATCCGTTTCCCGCCGACCTTTCGCATGATCTTCTCCGCCTGCGCCTGCGCTCTGCCGTCGACCCAGGTGATGTTCCGGTACAGCGGCTCGCCCTCGCTGTCGACCGGGATGACGCCCTGCGCCTGCGTTGAAAAAACGATCCCCCGGATCTCCTCCTTCCGGATCCCGCACTGCTCCAGGATCCCCCGGCTCGTTTCGCAGATTGCGTTCCAGTAGTCCGATGGATCCTGCTCGACCCACGCCGGTTCCGGATAATACGTCGGATACGCCGCGCTCCGCGTCCCGATCACCTTCCCCTGGAAGTCGACAAGGACCGCTTTGACCGAACTCGTTCCGACGTCATGTGATAAAATATAGTCTCCCATTTCCTTCCTCCGGATGCGAAAAAAACGGGACGCCGAGCTCTCTCCAGCGCCCCGACAGGATATTTCCTGCTATTTCCCTTTGTTCGTGCGCGCGACATGCCGGAACACATCTTCGAACCGGTTCAGCGCGTCATCGATCACGTCATCCGTATCGGCGAGCGACGTGTACAGCCGGCTCCCCGCCAGCGTCACCAGACCGTTCGCCATGTACGCCGCTCCCATGCGCTCCATCGACGCCTTCCGTTCCATCATCATGTCCTTATGCGACAAAAGGCCGGCGACGGACTTCAGCATGCACATCGACGAAAAATCGTAGCTCATCGCGCCCGTGCACTCGAGGTGGACGATGCTCCCCTGATTGTAGACGACAAAAGGCAGACCGTATTTGTCGACCAGCATCTTCAGGCCGTCCGCCAGGCGGTCGCCCGCCCGCCCTGCGATCTCGCAGGCATTGGTCTTTTCGATCTCGCAGATCGCGGTATAGCCCGCCAGCGATGACAGCGGACTTGCCGACAGCGTTCCGCCGACATAGGCCCGGTGTTTCCCCGTCTGAAGGCCTGCCGCCATCAGCTGCGTATATTCCTTCTTGCCGCCGAGGCCGCCCGCGCCCGGATATCCGCCCGCGACGATCTTTCCGAACACTGTCAGATCCGGCGTCACATCGAAATATCCCTGCGCTCCGGACAGCGCGACGCGGAACGCGGTGACGACTTCATCGAAGATCAGGAGCGCACCGTACTTGTCGCACAGCTCCCGGATCCCCTTGTTATAGTTCTGCGCGACCGGCCGTGTGCCGCTCTCCGGCCCGACCGGCTCCACGAGGACGCCCGCCGTACCGCCGCGGAGGCGGTTTAACTTCAGCGTCTTTTCGAGCATATCAAGATCGTTCGGACGGACCTCGTCCATCAGGGACGTCAGGCGCCACGGAATCCCGTGCGATTCGAGGAACATGCGGCTCCCCGGGATCTTCGTGCCGTAGACGACCTGGTCGCTCCAGCCGTGATATGCGCCGCCGATCTTGATGATCCTCTTCTTACCCGTCGCGATCCGGGCGACACGAAGCGAAGCCATAACGGATTCGGTCCCGCTCCCGAGCATCCGGAACTGCTCGACGTTCGGCATGCACTTGTTGATTTCCTTTGCGATCTTCAGCTCTGCTTCATGGAGCAGTCCGGTGACCGGCCCGCACGACTGCAGCAGATCGATGACAGCCTCGCGGATCGGCGGATAATTGCTTCCCAGAATGGTCGGACCGCCGGCCTGGAGGAAATCGATGTATCGATTCCCGTCTTTATCGTAAAGATAAGCGCCGTCTGCCTTTGTAAACGTCAGCGGAAACGGCTGATTGAACGCCAGGTTATGCTGCACACCGCCCGGGATATAGTTTTTCGCCTCTTCATATACGGCTCTCGATGCTTTACACTTCTCCCGGTAGTAGCGCAGGATCGTATCCTGGTAATAATCTTCACTCACTTCCCAAATCGGTTCTCGCTGCAGATTTCTCAGTCTTGCGTTGATCTCAGCAGGAGAATCCCACCGGCTGATACCACAATTTTCCATTGCCTTTTCCTCCATTGAACCAGATTTTATCGGATCTGCAGTTCCATTCCGGGGCAAAGGCAGCCGGAGAAAGCGGGAAGCTCACAGCCTGCTCCGCGTCATCATCCGCACTTGCGATCGGCTCAGATCAGCGTGGACACGAGCTCGTTGAACTCACGCTTCAGCTTCTCACGGTCGAACTCGTAGCCGTTGATGAAATAGTGATTGACCAGCCCGTAATACAGGCCTGTCATGCGGATGACAAGCTCTTCTTTCTGCTCGTCGGTATAATCGCCTTCCAGGTTGTCCTCAATGATCGTCTCGACCTGCTTGACGGAATTCCGCTCCACCTCATTGATGATGCTGTTCGCCAGCAGCGTTGTCGTCAGCTGCGGGTAATTCGCGGTATCATCGATGATCTTCGCGAACATGGAAATGATCAGCTCCCGTCCGGAAAGCCGTGATAAATCGCAGTAATCCTTCAGATCGTCCATTTCCTGTTCCATCAGTGCCAGCATCAGATCATTGATCGTCGGAAAATGATTGAAGATCGTCGTTCTCGACATGTCCGCTTCTTTCGCAATGTCATTGAACGTAACGCCCTTGATCCCTTTTTCCTCAAACAACACCTTCGCGGCGTGCAGGATCGTCGCCCTGCTCCTGGCCTTTTTTCCCCAAACTCTGTTCATCGTCTTCCTCTCTTTCGGGTCACTCTTCCCGATCCCGGCGATTCCTCCTCTCCAGATCCCGCCGACCTCGTTCATTCGTGTTCATGCTGTTCCGATAGACAAAATATCTGTCGTAGAGGTACTCCGACGTCAGATTCGCTGCCATCGTAAGCGCCAGCACAGCATAATCATTCCAGCCGACATATTCTGTCAGCGCGTTTCCCCACCATGTGGAGAGCGGTGTGAAAACGCAGTAGAAACAGAACACCTTGAACATCGCCAGCGGCACATTGTTCGCCGACTTAAAGGTGAACTCGCGGTTCAGCGTGAAGTTCCACAGCACCGACAGAATCAGCGCGATCAGGTAGCACGGCCAGTACTTCCATCCCGTGAGCTGATCCAGAAGCGTGAAGGTCACTGTTTCGATCACTCCCGCTGAGGCAGAGAACAAGACAAATTTGATGACTTGCTTCTTCGTTTCTTCTGCATCCGGACGATAGACTTCCTCCGAACGCACATCGGAAACTTCTTCTTTGCTTTCTTTCAAATCAGACAAGTTCCCCTCCTGCGAGTGCCCATCGATGAAAAATCGATGAAATGTCAGAGTTTTCATTGAACTTTACTGCGATTCAAGTATTGCATATTTCCGCAAGAATTTCAATGACTTTCCGCAAAAATCGTTCGATTATCTTCGGGGCTTTCCGTTTCTAAACAAAAACACACCGGCGTTCCACCAGTGTGTTTCGCTCTGTCTTGATTCCGCGCTGTGTCAGGATTCTTTTTTTCTGCAGAAAATGACGGATCCTGAAAGGGAAAAAAGGTTCTCGGTCCTAGTCCAATACGACCTTGATGAGTTTCTTTTTGCCCTTCCGAATGAGAAGTTCGCCGTCACGGAACGAATCCTCCGTGATGACCAGCTTCGGATCTCCCACCTTTTCCTCATTGATGGAAAGTCCGCCCTGTTCGATCGTCCGGCGCCCTTCGCCATTGCTCTTCGTCAGGCCGAGCTCCCGGATGAGCGTCAGCACGCCGATACCCTCTCCGAGCTCTTCTCTGGTGAGCTCCCGGGTCGGGATGTTGTTCGTCGCACCGCCTCCGCCAAACGCCGCTCTCGCGCCGTCCAGGGCTTTCTGCGCTTCCTCTTCTCCATGCACGAGCTTTGTCACTTCATAGGCGAGGACTTCCTTCGCCTTATTGATCTCCTGTCCCTTAAGGGAAGACAGGCGGTTCACTTCGTCCATCGGGAGGAACGTCAGCATCCTGAGACATTTGTTCACATCCGCATCCGCGACATTTCTCCAGTACTGGAAAAAGTCGAACGGTGATGTCCGGCGCGCATCCAGCCACAGGGCCCCTTTGGAAGTCTTTCCCATCTTTTTCCCTTCACTGGTGGTCAAAAGAGAAAACGTCATTCCGTAAACTTCTTTATCACACATCTTTCTCGTCAGGTCGATCCCGGCGATGATGTTGGACCACTGGTCGTTTCCGCCGAATTCCATCTTCACGCCGATGTCCCGCGCCATGACCATAAAGTCATACGCCTGCATCAGCATGTAGTTGAATTCAAAGAACGACAGTCCGCTGTCCCGTTCCATGCGCTGCTTGAACGCTTCGGAGCGGAGCATGGTGTTGACATTGAAGTGCGTGCCGACCGCGCGGACGAACTCGATGTAATTGAGCGGTCTCAGCCAGCTGCCGTTGTTGACGCTGATCGCCTTTCCCGGAAGTGGAGCTCTGTTCTCTTTCCCCGGTTCATATACACCCCGGTTTCCCGTGTACTCCCACTCGTCGTCAAAAGGAAGAAAGCGATCAAACAGTTTCTTGAACTGTCTGCAGTTCTCGTCGATCGTCTCGACATCCATCATCTTCCGCATATCGGTGCGCCCGGACGGATCTCCGACCATCCCGGTCCCCCCGCCGATCAGGGCAACTGGTGTATGCCCGTATTTCATCATATACATCATGATGATGATCTGCATGAAGTGCCCGACGTGGAGACAATCCGCCGTCGGATCAAAGCCGATGTAAAAGCGGATCTTCTCTTTTCCGAGAAGGTCGCGGACCTTTTCCTCATCGGTCACCTGTTCAATAAAGCCGCGTTCTTTCAGAACGTCATACACATTGTCATACTGGCTGATGTTATCCGGTATCAAATTTTTCATCGAATTCTTATACCTCTACTTTACAATATTTTTGGGAAAAATGAAACCATTATTTAATATGTCTATAAATTTTTATATCATATCAAATTATTTCGCTTATTCCGATACTTTATTCGAGCCGCCATTGGTGCGTGAAATCTTGTATAAAATGACATATATTTACATTTTGTACATTATTTTCCAAGACGTGCAGGAGTCGTCGGTCCTTCCCGGGATCTACCGGGTACCGTACAGACGATCTCCCGCGTCGCCGAGTCCCGGCACGATGTACGCGTCTTCGTTCAGATGATCATCTTTCGCGGCGATGTAGATATCGACATCCGGGTGCGCTTCCTGCAGCGCCTGGATCCCTTCCGGCGCGGCGATCAGACACATGAACGTGATGTTCTTTCCGCCCCGGTCCTTGATGAACTGGATCGCCGCCACCGCACTCCCGCCTGTCGCGAGCATCGGGTCGACGACAAAAATCTGACGCTTGTCGATATCCGCCGGCATCTTGCAGTAATATTCGACCGGCTGATGCGTGTTCGGATCACGGTAGAGACCGATGTGCCCGACCTTGGCATTCGGCACGAGGGCCAGCATCCCGTCCACGAAACCGAGTCCCGCGCGGAGGATCGGGATGATCGCGATGTCTTCTCCCTTCAGCATGTTGACCTTTGTCTTGCAGATCGGTGTCTCGATCTCGACCTCTTCCAAAGGGAGATTCCGCGTCGCTTCATATCCCATCAGCATCGCGACTTCGCTCGCTAGCTCGCGGAAATCCTTGACGTTAGTTTCCTTCTGCCGCATCAGCGCAACTTTATGCTGGATCAGCGGATGATCAAATACGTAGATTTTGCCCATAGACTTCCTTCTTTCTTTTTTCTCTTCCAAAAAGATCTCTCGATCCCATGCCCCGCTTCCGCATTACATCTCGTCGAGCTCGCCGACCCGCCGCGCGTGGCGTCCGCCTTCAAATTCTTCGTCAAGCCAGATGTCGGTGATGCGGTTCGCCAGCTCGACCGGCGTCGTACGGCCGCCGAGCGCCAGCATATTCGCGTTGTTATGGCGTTTCGCGAACGAAGCCATTTCCGTGGAGGTGCAGAGGGCGCAGCGGATCCCGCGGACCTTGTTCGCCGCGATCGAGATCCCGATGCCGGTGCCGCAGAAAACCATGCCGAGGTCGCCCTGTCCGGACGCGACCGCCTCCGCGCACTTTTTACCGTAGATCGGGTAATCGACGGAGTCTTCGGTATATGTGCCGAGGTCCTCGACCTCGATCCCTCTTTCTTTCAGATGCTCCGCGACCTGATTCTTCAGCGTGAATCCGCCGTGGTCGCTGGCAATGACAATTTTCATTTCTCCACCTTTCTGATATTGAATCCTGCTGACTTTAACATACGGTTCATCACCGAGAATCCGACGCCTTCTTCCGGGAGGGCGGCCGCCAGGATCACGTCGTCCCCCTCCTCATCGGCCTGCCGGAGCCGGCGGAAGATTTCGTGCGCCGCTTCTTTCTCCTGCGCTTCGGTGAACTCGATCACCATGACCGAGAGCCCCTGCTTCTCCAGATCGCGGCGTTCCCGTTCGATCTCCTCCGCGACGGCGGAAGGCTCACCTTCGAACAGGATCATCTTCGCATCGGGTGCATAGTGCTTGTATTTCATGCCGGGCGCCCGCGGCTTCAGTTTTTTCGCGGCACCGTGATCCGGGCGCGCGTTCAGCGACGGATCGAGGAGCACCGGTTTTCCGAGCGCCTCTTCGAAGTCCTCCCTGGTCAGGATCCCCGGCCGGAGGATCATCGGGGTCTCTTCCGTCATATCGATCACGGTCGACTCGATCCCGACCCGGCAGGGTCCGCCGTCAATGACCGCATCGATCCGGCCGTCCAGATCATGAAGCACATGGCGTGCTTCGGTCGGGCTCGGTTTTCCGGAAAGATTCGCGGACGGCGCCGCGATCGCGCAGCCGGACTGCTCGATGAGCTCCCGGGCGATCCGGCTCTCCGGCATGCGGATGCCGACAGTATCGAGCCCGCCGGTCGTCACATCCGGGATGATCGGGCGTCGCTTTGTGATCATCGTCATCGGCCCCGGCCAGAACCGGTCCCTCAGGATCTCCATGTCCCGGGTCACCTCGGTCGTGAGCTTCGGAAGATCCTCGTTCTTCGCGATGTGGACGATCGAAGGGTTGTCGGCCGGACGCCCCTTGACTTCATAGATTTTCTTTACGGCTTCCGGGTTCAGTGCATCGGCGCCGAGCCCGTAGACGGTCTCCGTCGGAAAAGCGACAAGGCCGCCGTCCGCGATGATCCGGGCCGCCGCACGGAGGTCCTCCGGCGAATCGCTGAGACGCTTCGTCCGGATCCTTCCGCGCTCCTCTTCACCGGCGCGTTCCTGAGCGCCGGCCGCCTCTGAAGCCCCTTGCATTTCTTTTTTTGTCATACGGCGTTCATCTTCTTTGCCTGATCGTCGGTGATGAGCGCATCGATGATCTCATCGAGATCGCCGTCTAGGATCGCGTCCAGCTTGTACAGCGTCAGTCCGATCCGATGGTCGGACACGCGGCCCTGCGGGAAGTTGTACGTGCGGATGCGCTCGCTGCGGTCGCCGGATCCGATCTGGTCGCGGCGCTCTTCCGCGATGGCGTCGGCCTGTTCCTGCTGCATTTTGTCGTAAATGCGGGCTTTCAGCACCTTCATCGCCTTTTCACGATTCTTGATCTGGGATTTTTCGTCCTGGCAGGTCACGACGATCCCGGTCGGGATGTGGGTCAGCCGGACAGCGGAGTCGGTCGTGTTGACGCACTGGCCTCCGTTCCCGGACGCGCGGTACACGTCGACCTTGACGTCGTTCGGATCGATGTGGATCTCTACGTCATCGACCTCCGGCAGGACGGCGATCGTCGCAGCGGACGTATGGATGCGCCCTGAGGTCTCGGTCTCCGGGACGCGCTGGACGCGGTGGACGCCGCTCTCGAACTTCAGACGGGAGTACGCACCTTTGCCCTTGATCATTACGACCGCTTCTTTGATGCCGCCGAGCCCGGTCTCGTTGATATCCATCATCTCGGTCTTCCAGTGATGGCGCTCCGCATAGCGGGTGTACATGCGCAGAAGATCGGACGCAAACAGCGCGGCCTCTTCCCCGCCGGTCCCGGCGCGGACTTCAAGGATGACATTCTTCTCGTCGTTCGGGTCTTTCGGGATCAAAAGCACCTTCAGTTCTTCCGTGAGATGCTCCAGGTTTTTCTCCTGGTCGGAGATCTCCTCCTTTGCCATCTCGCGCAGTTCCTCGTCGCTCTCGTTCTCGACCATCTCTTTGGCGAATTCGTAATCTTCGTTCGCCTTCTTGTATTCGATGTATTTCTTGACGACGGGCTCCATCTCGCCCATTTCTTTCATGTGTTTCTGCCAGACGGACTGATTCGCGATGACATCCGGGTCGGCGACCAGCTTCGTCAGCTCGTTGTATTTATCAACGACAGAATCCAGTTTTTCAAACATCTCTCGGTTCCTTTCTCAAACAATCATTTTATCATATTTACTGCGGCATGTCATAGGCTTTCGGCCGCGTTTCCCGCGCATCCCGGGTGCGGACCCCGGACGCCCTGATTAAGAGTCAGGTGCGCTGCGTTCTCCTCATATCCCGGTGGATGGACAAAAGGTGACTTCGCTGTTCTCTGCCGATAAAATGACAGGCTGTTCCGAATTGCACGAAAAAACCGGAAATCCCACGATCTCCGGTTTTCGTCTTTTCGATTATGTTCGCTAGTCGATGTTGTATTTCTTCTTGAACTTCTCGACACGTCCGCCGCGGTTGACGAACTTCTGCTGACCTGTAAAGAACGGATGGCAAGCTGAGCAAACGTCCAAGCGGAGTTCCGGCTTGGTCGATTTTGTCATAAATGTATTTCCGCATGCGCAAGTTACTTTACATTCCACATAATCAGGATGGATTCCTTCCTTCATGCTTACACCTCTTTCCTGCCCAGGCTTCCCGCCCCAGCATAATGTCTGCAGAATAAATTGCAGCTTTATGATTATATCACCCGGCGCCGCGCACGTCAACAGAAACCTTTCGATCTTCTACCTCAAAACAGGCGGCATGGCATGATGCCCGCATTCATTTTACAGACACCGGCGGGCTGCCGGAATGCCTTGAACACGCCGCCTCGTCCGTTGTATAATTTTCTAATCAATTCGGGAGAACTAACAGGCATGTTTCGATGGATCCTTTTATTACTATTTACCGCCCTCGCGGCGTATGAGATCGGGCAGCTGGACAGCTGGATCCGGATCGCGCTCGCGGGGAGTTCGGTGTGCACGGCGCTTCGCATCCTGAGCGCCTTCGCGGTGATCGTCCTTTCCCTGATCCCGCTCCTCACGCAGACAAAACTCGGACGGGAGGACGCGCTGCCCCGGGACCTGCTCCTGATCGGGAACCTCTGGCTCGGCATCCTGATGGCCGGCGGCGTGCTGCTCCTCCTCATGCAGCTCGGCGCGCTGGTTTACCGGCATGTCAGCGGCAGCGTGATCCGGCCGGCCGCGGCCGGCGTGGTGCTCCTCGCAGTCCTGATCCTGATTTCCGCGATCATCGGCTATGGATTCTATAACGCGCGCCGCATCACGGTCAAAACATACACAGTCGACCTCACGGAAGCCTCATCCTCCGGCCGGCACGGCCAGATGACCGCTGTGCTCGTCGGCGATCTCCACATCAGCTCGAACACGACCGTCCGCCAGATCCGGAAGATCGTCACCCGAATCAACCGCGAAGACCCGGACGTCGTCCTGTTCGCCGGAGACTATTTTTCCAGCACGATGCATGGCATCGAGGACGAAGCGGGATATATCAAAGCACTCCGCGGGATCCGGGCGCCGCAGGGCGTCTACGGCGTGTACGGGAATCACGACGTGGAAGAACCGATCCTGTTCGGTTTTTCCCTGCAGAAAAAAGAGGACTCGCGGCGGAGCCCGCGAATGACCCGTTTCGTCGAGCGCGCGGGGATCACGATCCTGGATGATGATTCGGCAGAACTTGAAGACGGCGCTATCCGGCTTATCGGCCGGATCGACGGAGAAACGAGCGGCACGGACAAAAAAGGAAGGAAAAGCGCCCAAGAGCTCCTCTCCGGCAGCGAACCGGAGACCCCGGTCATCGTTCTCGAGCACGAGCCGTTCGATCTGGACGAGCTCGGCAAAAGCGGCGCGGACCTGATCCTGTCCGGCCACACGCACGGCGGACAGATCTTCCCGGGGAACTATATCATCCGCCTGTTCAACGAGAATTCCTACGGGCGGAAAAAAGCGGCAGGCGCCGTCTCGATCGTGACATCCGGCGCGGGCTGCTACGGTCCGCCGATCCGGATCGGGTCGCGGAGCGAGATCGTCACACTGCATATTCGTTATTGATTCCCGGGCCGGCCCGCGCGCGGCCCCGTGAGAAAGGAGGGGGAAAAACATGCACATGATCCTGATCCAGCTGATCGGCTTCCTCGGTCTGCTGTTTTTTCTGATCTCCTATCAGGTCCGGACGAATCACAAGCTGTTCGCCGCGCAGACCGGCGGGAACCTGACGTTCATGATCCAGTTCATCCTCCTTCACGCGTACAGCGGCTGCCTGAACCTGGCGCTCGGTGTCGCCCGGAACATTATGCTGATGGGCTACAATAAATCCCGCGTAATCCGATGGAAAGGCTGGCCGGTCCTCTTCACAGCGGCGTACGCGGCGGTCACCTGGGTGACCTGGCGCGGCTGGACCAGCCTTCTCCCTTTCGCCGCTATGACATCCTGCACGATCGCGTACTGGACGAACAACGCGCGCCTGATCCGCGCCGCGAACCTGTTTTGTGCCTGCCCGTGCTGGATCATCTATGATTCCTGGTTCCACTCGATCGCGGGCGTCCTGAACGAATCGATCACGATGCTCTCCATCCTGATCTCCATCTGGCGGTTCGGCTGGAAAGCGATGGGAGACCCGAACTCCGGGTTCGAGGACTGAGACGCGGTCAGACATGAACGCCCGGGGCGAAGGATACCGGAATGCCGGAACACGCGGCGATCGAACCGGCTCCGACAGCCGACTGGTGGTAAGGAAAAAAGAACCTGTGTGAAAGCTCTGTAATATCCGTTCCGCGCCCGGGAAAAACGTGTTATCCTGAGAACAAAAGGATCCGGGGAGGCAGGGAATGAATATTACGGTATACTGCGGCTCTACGTTCGGATGTGAGCCGGCATTCAATGACGCGGCGGCCGAGTTCGGCCGGAAGCTCGGGGAAAGCGGGAACCGCCTGGTCTACGGCGGGAGCCGCACCGGGACGATGGGAACGCTGGCCCGTGCCGCGCTCGACGCCGGCGGAGAAGTCATCGGCGTCGAGCCGCGGTTTTTCGTCGACGATGGCTACGAGCTGAGCGGCCTGACGGAGCTCATCGTCGTCGAAACCGTCCGGGAGCGCAAAGGCATCATGCTGGAGAAAGGGGATGCCTTCGTCGCGCTCCCGGGCGGCACGGGCACACTTGACGAGATCGTCGAAGTCCTGTCCCTCCGCACCCTCGGAAAACACGAAAAACCGGTGTTCCTCCTGAACCTGGACGGCTATTACGAACCGCTGAAAGCCATGCTCGATCAGATGGTGAAAGCCGGCTTCCTCACAAAAGAAAACCGGGAAAAGATCGTTTTCCCGGAAAGTGTCAGTGAACTTTCGGAGCGGCTCGGGCTGTAAAGCCGGGAAGCCGCTTCTTTTTTATCTATTATTCTTCTTTTTTGCAATGATCATGCGGTCGAGCCCCGCGAGATCCTTCAGGCAGATCGCCCGGGAAAACGCGCCCGTTTCCCGGAGCATCGAAAGGACCGCTTTTTTCTGATCGTATCCGATCTCCATCATCAGGATCCCTCCCGGAAGGAGAAGATCCGGCGCCTCACCGGCGATCCGCCGATAAAAATCCAGACCGTCCGTTCCGCCATCCAGTGCGGTGACCGGCTCATAGCCCCGAACAGTCAAGTCAAGCGTCGGGATCACATCGCTCGGGATGTACGGCGGATTGGAGAGCAGAATGTCAAACGTCTCTCCGCGCACCGGCCCGAACAGGTCGCCCTGTAGGAGCCGCACCCGCTCCAGAACGCCGAGTCCTTCTGCGTTCTCCCATGTCAGCTGGAGCGCGTCCTCCGACGCGTCGGTCAGCGTGACCTCCGATTCCGTGAGCGCGGCGACGGAGAGGCCGATCGCTCCGCTGCCGCAGCCGAGGTCCAGACAGCGCACCGGTCCGTCATCCTTTTGGAACGTGATGCCGCTTTCTTCCGGGCCTGCTGGCGTTTTCTCATCCGGCCCTTCCAATACTTTCGCATCCGGCCCCGTCGGCGTTTTCGCATCCGGGCCTGCCGACGTTTTCTCATCCGGCCCCGCCAACACTTTCCCATCCGGACCTGCCGGCGCATCGCTATCTGCTCCCGCCATCGTTTCCGCCCCCGAATCCGCAGAAGCTTCTACGTCTTCCTCTGGTGACAGCTCCGTTCCCGCGAAATTCGTGAGTCGCCCGGTCAGGATCAGGCTCACCGCCTGCTCGACCAGGAGCTCCGTTTCCGGCCGCGGGATCAGGACGCCCGGAGAAACACGAAAATCAAACCCCATGAATTCCTGGGAGCCGAGGATGTACTGGAGCGGCTCGCCCTCGCTGCGCCGCCGGAGAAACGACTCATAGTCCGATACCGTTTTCTCCGATGCCTCATCATTGTAGCGCATGAAGAGCATGCCCTCCGCGTCGCCCGAAAGCGCACAGTAGAGCCGGCGGCTTTCGAGCTCTGCCGATTCAAGGCCCGTTTCCTCCAGTTTTCTTTTGCCCCTGTCAAGCAGTTCTCTGACCTTCATGCCTTTTCCTTTTCTTTTTCCTTGATCACGAGCGGCTCAATCAACTGCCCGTCCTTGTCACAGATCCCCTCGATGCTCGGCTCGTCCTCCGGATCCATGACCGCCTTCATCGCGGCGATCGCGACCTCGAGCATCGAATCGTCCGGTTCCCGCGTCGTCAGTTTCTGCAGCAGGAGCCCCGGCATGCTCAGGATCTCGACCAGCTTGTTATTGGAGCGCCCCGCCCAGCGGAGCAGTTCGAACGACAGCGCCGCCACGACCGGAAGCAGCAGCAGACGGGACACGATCCGCCAGAAAAGCGACGGCCAGCCGAACAGTGAAAACAGCACCAGACTGATCACGGCGACGAACATCAGGAAACTCGTCCCACAGCGCGGATGCAGCGTGTAGAACTGCTGCGCGTTCGCCGGCGTCAGCTCGAGCCCGTTCTCAAAGCAGTGGATCGTTTTATGCTCCGCCCCGTGATACTCGAACACCCGCTTGATGTCTTCCATCTGCGCGATCAGCACGATATACAGGATCAGGAGCGCGATCCTGAGCAGGCCTTCGATCAGGTTCAGGACGACCGCATTTTTAATGAACGCGCTCATCCACCCGATCGCCGCCGTCGGCAGCAGCACGAACACCACGATCGAAAACACGATCGCCAGAATCGTCGAAAGCGCTACAAGAAAGTTCCAGATCTTCTCTTCCCCGAACTTCTCCGTCGCCCATTTTTCAAAGCGCCCCGGCTCTTCTTCCTCCTCTTCGTCATCGTCCATGAAATACGCGAGCACATCCGCGGAGTACGTGAGCGTCTTCGTTCCGAGCACGAGCGAGCGGACAAAAGAAACCACGCCGCGAACGAGCGGCAGACGCAGGAAGCGGTTCGGCTTCCCGTTCTGCGTCGTTTTGATATGAAGGCGTCCGTCCGGGATGCGCACGCAGATCGCCGTGCGCTTCGGCCCCCGCATCATGATGCCTTCCATCACCGCCTGTCCTCCGATCGACGTCGGGCAGGCATCCTTCAGAAATATCTTACTGAGATCCATTCCCATCTCCCTTTCCCTGGTGTTAATAACTCGGTGAGTCAAAGACCCGGTTGACGATTTCGATGAAGTTGCGATTGTTGCTCGTGTGCCGCAGGTTGTCGATGACCTCCTCCGTCACCTCCTGCTCCGGCTTCTTTGAAAACGCGCGCCGCACGGCCCAGACGGCATGCAGCTCTTCCGGGGACAAAAGGAGTTCCTCGCGTCTCGTTCCGGAACGATTGATGTCGATCGCCGGGTAGATCCGCCTCTCAGCGAGCCGGCGGTCGAGATGAAGCTCCATGTTGCCGGTCCCTTTGAATTCTTCATAAATCATATCGTCCATGCGGGATCCGGTATCGATCAGTGCGGTTGCGAGGATCGTGACGCTGCCGCCCTCCTCGATGTTTCTCGCCGCGCCGAAGAAACGCTTCGGCCCGTACAAGGCGCCCGGATCGAGACCGCCGGACAGCGTTCTTCCGGATGCCGGGATCACAAGGTTGTACGCCCGCGCGAGGCGGGTAATGCTGTCCAGCAGGATAACCACATCGTGCTTGTGTTCTGCCAGACGCTTGGCCCGGGCGAGGACCATTTCCGCGACTTTTACGTGATGCTGCGGGCGTTCGTCGAACGTCGAATAGATGACTTCCCCACCGCCCTTCAGCGCCCGTTTCATATCGGTGACTTCCTCCGGCCGTTCATCGATCAGGAGGACGATCAGATCCGTATCTTCGTATTTTTTCTCGATGCTCGCGGCGACGCTCTTCAGAAGCGTTGTTTTCCCCGCTTTTGGCGGCGCGACGATCAGCCCGCGCTGGCCGCGGCCGACCGGTGCGATCAGGTCGATCATCCGGGTCGAGATGTCCATCGGGAGATCTTCCAGCGTATACCGCTTGTTCGGGAAGATCGGCGTCAGCGATTCGAACGACGGCCGGCGGATCGCAACGCCCGGTTCGTCTCCGTTGACGGTCGTGACGTAAAGGAGCGCGCCGAACCGTTCATCTTTCCGCGGGAGACGGGAGATGCCGTTGATCTCGTCCCCGGTCTTCAGATTGAAGCGGCGGATCTGCGTCTGGGAAACGTAAACATCCCGGTCGCTGGTCAGGAAATTGTCAAAACGCAGGAATCCGAACCCTCCTTCGGCAATGTCGAGGATCCCGGTGACCTCCGGGCGTTCGGCCTGCGTATAGCCGTCGCTCCGGCGGCGGTGCAGGTTGTCTTCGCCCGCGGCGTGTTCCTTCTGTGCTTCGCTGACTTCCTGTGTTTCGTCCTTCTGCGGAGCGGCAGCGGAACCCTTGATCGGGAGCTCGCCCTTCAGGGACTCTTCCTCGGCGCGGGCTTTCATCGCGGCCTCTTCTTCGCTCTCCCTCAGTGCCCGTGCGGCTTCCCGCTCACGGGCGGCTTTCGGTACCTGGACACGGTGGACCGTCTTCCGGATCGTCCGGCGGTGGGCAGGCCGCTCCGGCGCGGATCTCATCGGATCCGTCGATGTCGATACGGCCGGCGCTTTTTCCTTCGCTCCGGCATCTGCGGCACTTTTGTCTTCCTCCGCTTCCTCTCCGGACTTCCCATCAGAAACGGCGGCAGTCTTCTTCACAGCCGTCTTTTTTACGGCAGTCTTCCTCGCGGTCTGCGTCCCGGCCGCCGTTTTCGTTCCCGGCTTTTTCTCTTCCGATGCTGCCGCTTCCGTTCCTGCATTCTCAGCAGCCGCTTCTTCCTTTTCTTCCGCTTCCTTCGCAGCGGGTTCCGCATTCACGGATGCTTTCGCGGCGGTCTTCTTTGCCGTGGTCGTCTTCGCCGTCCGCGTTCTGGTCGTTTTCTTTGCCGCCGGCTTCTTCACGGCAGACGCCGCGGCCTCTTCACTTTCCGCTGCTTTCGGCGCAGCGGCTTCTTCGCTCCCGTCTGCCTTCGCCGCTTTTTCCGCAGCGGCTTCTTCGCTCTCATCTGCCTTCGCTGCGGATTCCGCATCCTCTGTTGCCTTCGCAGCCTTTTTCGCGGCGGTCTTCTTCGCGGCGGTCTTTGCGGTCGTTTTTCTCGCTGTGGTCGTCTTCGTCGTCCGCGTTCTGGTCGTTTTCTTTGCCGCCGGTTTCTTCACGGCAGACTCTGCGGCCTCTTCCGCCTCCGCTTCCTTCGCGGCGGCCTCTTCCGCTTCTGCACCCTTTGCGGCGGCCTCTTCACTTTCCTCCGCGTTCGCAGATGCCTTCTTAGAAGCCGTCTTCCGCGCCGTCGTCTTCCTGGCGGTCTTCTTCGCCGGCGTCTTCTCTACCGCAGGCGCAGCCTCTTCCACTGCCGCAAAACTCTCCGGCAGTTCAATACGTTCCTGCTCTTCCGCAGAAATCTCTTTTTTCCTCGGCATGAAACCTTATCCCTCCTGTTCCATGAACTTCCTGTACTTCGTGCAATAGTTGATCCTGCTTATTGTTGAGGACGCCGCTCTGGAAATGTGCTGCGGCATATGATCAAAACAACTTCAGAATTCAGAAAAAACTCCTGCGGAAGGAACCCCTTCAGCCCTTCCGCTGACAAAAATGAATTGCTAGGACAAGTTTACAACATTCCTTTATCGAATGCAAATCTCTTTTATTGCAATCGGGTGGGCGCTTATCGCCGCCGGGAACGCTGACGGCAGCAGGGGGGGCTTATCGCCGCCGGGAACGCTGACAGTCGCCGGGGCCGCTTATCGCAGCCAAGAACGCTGACCGTGACGCCGCCTCCCGCATCTCCTCTTACTATTTATCGAACGCTGAGATCGCGGCGGACATCTGGAGATACGCCATCAGGCGGCCGAACTCCTCTTCTCCGAGAGAATCTGTCCTGAGCGCGATCCGGCGCGGGCCTCCCATCCGCTCAAACAACTTTTCCGACGCGGTCTTCGCCTCCCCGTTCAGGGAGCCTTCGAGATTCCCTCCCGGGAACAGCGGGAGAACGATGTCCTCCGCTTCTTCCAGCGTAAACAGATGCGTCTCATAGTCCATCCCCCGGTCCGGTACGTCCGCCGGGATCCGATACGGTCCGGCTGCCGCTCCGATCCGGCGATGGAGCGCGGCGATGTACGACGCGGTGCCTGCGAGTTCGGACTGGGAATACAGGACCGCCTCACGAAGCGGCCGGCTGCCGGTGCCCTTCAGCGCCTCGCGGTAATCCAGCCCGTAATCGGCCGCATCCCGGTCCCACCACGGATCCGCCGCCATCGTGCGGAAGCCCGTCATATAATCCTCTGCGTTTTTCCCGGCCAGAAGGATCGGCAGGATCATCGCCGCCGTTCCGGCCGCGCAGTCTGATGTCACGCCATCCGGGAGAGAGATCAGCTCCAATCCCTCGTCCTGTGCTTCCTTGCGCAGGTAATCCGCGCCGTCCCCGAGGATCATCGTGATCCTCCGGCCCGATTTCTTTTTCCCGGCGCGCTCGACGATCAGTTTCTTGATGCAGGTATACGCGGCGAGAAGAGAGACCGATTCCTCTCCCTCCGCCAGCACGATCAGGCTCACGTCGCGTCCGCTGATCCTGCGGATCACCTGAGACAGATCCTTTGCCGACAGCGTATCCCCGGTCAGGATCAGCTGCTCCCGTGCCCGTTCCTCCGCGAGCGCATCCCGCATCGCCCGGACCATCGCATGAAAGATCCCGTCGCAGACGATCACGATCCGGCTGCTGTCCGCTCGCATCCCGGCTGCGGCTTCTTCCAGCGCCTCAACGATCCGATCCGTTTCCTCTCTGGAAATGACCGACTTCATCCAGCTCCTCTCCCAGATGCTGTCGAGCGCGGCGTTCTGAAGAGAAGCACGCTCCTCCGGATCTCTGCTTTTGCTGATTTTACTGCTGTCAACCGTAACAGGCATAATTTCCTCCAAAAAAGAGCAGTGCCCTTTTTTTCCAATCAAACATTACTTTCTTTTTACCCGGACCGTCCGGCACATCCGTTCGAGCAGGTGATCCACTTCCAGCATATCTTCCTGGCGGAGCAGGACCGACATCTGGTCGCCCGCGCGAAGCTCCGTATTCCCGTTCGGGATCATCTCCGTTTCCCCGCGCTGGACGGAAACGACAAGGCAGTCGTCCGGCAGATCGAGCATCCGGATCGGCTCGCCGTCCATGCGGCTCCCGGGATAGACCGTCGTTCCGATGACCATCTTGCTCCGGCGGGTCTGACGGCTGACGTAATAGAACGAGCGCTTGTTCAGCATCCGGTCGAGCAGCTGGTCATAGATCGGCTTCGCGGCGAGGAGATCCGCCGTCACGTACGCGCAGAGCGACACGATCGAGAGCGACAGGAAGTTCTCAAAGTTTCCCGTCATCTCGGTGATGAGGATGACCCCGGTGATCGGCGAGCGGACGATCGATGTGAACAGACCGCACATCCCGAGCACCACGAAATTCGGCAGATACAGTTCCGGATCGAGACCGGCCTTCGCGCACGCGAACTCCGAGAAGATCCCGCCGCAGATCGCGCCCAGCACCAGAAGCGGAAGAAAGATCCCGCCCGGTGCGCCCGAACCGAAGCTCAGTACCGAAAAGATAAACTTCATCAAAAGGAGAAGCACAAGCGCGTTCAGCATGAATTTCCCCGATGCGATGTCCCCGACGAGGAAGTTCCCGCTTCCGAGGACGTACCGGTAATTATGGGCAAACACGATGACGAGCAGGAACGGGAAAATCATCTTCACCGGTGCCGGCCCCGCGTTGTCATAAAGATCCTGCATGAACGCCGTAAAGCGGTTGTAGAATACGCCGAGCAGGCCGAGGAGGACGCCGAGGATAATGAGGAGCCAGTACATCCGGACCGGGAATGCGTGCCGGACGCTCAAATCGAACACCGGCTTCAATCCGAAGATATTCACCGCGACAAAATCCGACGTGACGGACGCCGCCATCGTCGCGAGGAGCAGGTTCGTGGAGAAATTTTTCTGGAGTTCTTCCAGCGTGAAGACCACGCCGGCGAGAGGTGCGCTGAACGCCGCCGCGAGCCCCGCGCCCGCGCCGCTGCTCATCAGGATCTTTTCCTCCGCGTTGAGGCGCTTTGCCGCCCGAGACAGACCTTTTCCGACCATCGCGCCGATCTGGACGCTCGGTCCTTCCCGCCCGAGCGAGAGGCCCGCTCCGATCGCGAGGACGCCGCCGAGAAGCTTTCCGATCAACGTCCGGAGCCAGTCATGCGAGATCCGCCCGATGATCTCTCCCTTCACCTGCGGGATCCCCGATCCGCTGATCAGCGGTGCAAACTTAAGACAGAGGACCGTTCCGAGATAAAGAAGGAACAAAAGGAGAAGGGAAAGAAAAAGCGGGCCGGTCCCGGACTCGGCAAAATCGATCACGCGGCTGCGGATCGGCTCCAGTCCGGACAGCACACTTCGGAACAGGGAGACGATCGCGCCGGTCAGCGCGCCGACAAGGATGCCTTCCAGGATCAGATCGTATTTAAAACGGTCGACCCTCTTCACCGTCTGCGGTGCGTTGCTCTTCATGCTCTTCGTTCTCCCCTTCTGATTTCATCGGGATCCCGGCGGCGTCTCACTGCTTCATTGCGCCGCCCTTCCCCGGCAGGACCCGGCATGCTCCGCCGGTCATTCATTATACAGATTTGTGGTCACATACTCCGGATCGCACGTGACATCCACGCCGAGCGACCGCAGGATCTGCTCGTCGTGATCGCTCAGGATCGCCGTGCAGTGCGCCCGGCATCCCCGGAGCTCCGGCAGCTTGTGCGCCGCGTACTCCGCGACCGGGTTCTGCGCACTCGAGACCGTGAGTGCGATCAGGACTTCCTCACAGTTCAGGCTGGTGCGGTCCGAGCCGAGCATCTCCACCTTGAGTTTCTGCGTCGATTCCAGCACCTGCGATGCGAGGAGCGGGATATCGTCCGCGATCCCCGACAGATATTTGATACTGTTCAAAAGCGCTGCCGCTGCGGCGACCATGCGCCGCGAGCTCCGGCCGGTGATCATGGTCCCATCCGGCATCTCGATCGCCATGACGACGATGTTCTCAAAGCGTTTGTCCTCGGCGCGCTTTTTTTCCGCGTAATCCCTCGCCGCTCCGACGACAGCGCGGTCGGACACGGAGCGGTCGACTTCATTCATCAGAAGCTCGGAGCGCTCCAGTGTCTCTCTCGAGATCTTTCCTTTTTTGTAGTCGCACTCCGCGATCAGGAAGCGGCGCACGATCTCCTGACAGGCCGCCTCGCGGCAGACCTCATCATCGGTGATCGCAAAGCCCGCGCGGTTCACGCCCATATCCGTCGGCGAATTGTAGACCGACGGCTTCCCGGTGATCTTTTCGATGATCCGCCGGACGACCGGGAACGCTTCAATGTCCCGGTTGTAATTCACGGCCTTGACACCGTACGCTTCCAGGTGGTAGGAATCGATCTGGTTCACATCCCGGAGATCCGCGGTCGCCGCTTCATAGGCGATGTTGACCGGGTGCTTCAGCGGGAGATTCCAGATCGGGAACGTCTCGAATTTCGCGTAATCCGCGCTTCCTCCGCGGATATATTCATGATACATCTGGCTGAGGCAGGTCGCGAGCTTTCCGCTCCCCCCGCCAGGACCGGTCACGACGACAAGCGGCTTGGAGACCTCGATGTACGGGTTCGCCCCGTACCCTTCGCTGCTGACGATCAGGTCGACCGCCGTCGGATACCCCTTCGTTGCTTTATGTACGTACGTCCGGATGCCGCGCCGCTGGAGCCGGTTCAGGAACATGTTCACAGCAGGCTCATCCTCATATCGCGTCACCACGACGCTGTTGATCGAAAGGTCATGCTTGCGGAAAATATCGATCATACGGAGGACTTCCAGGTCGTATGTGATCCCGAAGTCCTGACGGGTCTTGTTCCCTGTGATCGCGCCGGCGTAGATGCAGATGATGATCTCCACCTCGTCCTTCAGCCGCTGCAGGAGCTTGATCTTCGCATTTTCATCGAACCCCGGGAGCACCCGTGCCGCATGCTTGTCGTGGACGAGCTTTCCGCCGAACTCCATGTACAGGCGGTCGCCGTCCGCGTTATGGATCCGTTCACGGATGTACTGCGACTGTTCCTCGATATATTTCTCCGCGTCAAAGCCTTTCTTCTGCATTTTCTTTTTCCCCTACGGTCCTTTCCCACTCAGGGACGCCTTCCTCCGACTTCTCTTCGGAGACATTATTCACTTCGATCGCCAGCGTATCCCGCTGCGTTTCCGCGCCGCCCAGGCTGATCTGATAATCGACATCGATCCGGAAGCTGCCGTCCTCCGCCCTGGTATGGCGGACATCGTTCGTCAGCACATCCACGTCCAGACTGCCGTACGGCGTTTCGTATTCGCTGAGATAATGCTTTCCCTTCTCAAAAAGAATCTCGGTGTTGTAGCCGACATCCTTTCCGGAGCGCTTCATGCGGAGGCTCCCGTCCTTCAGGCGGAGACTCGTCGTGCACCCCGGGGTCCCGGAAAGCTCGGTCTCATCGTAGATCAGATAAATCGAACCGGCGCGCTCATACAGTCTCCCGTCCGTGACGAACTC
This sequence comes from Anaerovoracaceae bacterium, assembly GCA_050946555.1. Lineage (GTDB taxonomy): Bacteria > Bacillota > Clostridia > Peptostreptococcales > Anaerovoracaceae > Aminicella. The sequence goes on from JBMNVA010000002.1 coordinate 176,677, forward strand.
GATCCGATCATCCTGATTTTCCTCACCAAACGGCAGGTGAAGCATTCTCATTGTGATCTCTCTCACATCGATCACCCCTTTCGCTGTTCGTAAGTCATTCTACCATAAAACCGGATTGATTGATATAGCGGGAAAAATGAGGAATCATGATAATCAGGAAGAAAACCCGTTTTCCGGCGGCATCCCGCGCCATCCTTTCCATCCAAATAACACTTTTTTGTAAGAAACATGAATGATAAAAGCACGCTCTCTTATCGTAACACATACATTTTTCTCACAGAAAAGACATATTTCGCCACTATAATGAACGCAAGAAAGCAGGAAAAATATCTCAAGCAGGAGGTATGAAATGGCAGACTGGAACGATAATAATCGTACAGAACAATTAGAACCAAACGATCTGGCATCATATGCAGCACAGAAAGAACCATCAGCAGTTGAGGTAGAAACGCGGAGCCCGGAGACGATGACCGTCAACGAAACACAGACGGAGCCGGAACCGTTCACCGCAGGCACCGGAGCGGAACAGCCGTCATGGACCGGCACATCTAACACGGAATCTCATTCCTGGACGGAAGGGCCTGAGACGGGGAGCTCATTCCAGATGAAAGAGCCTCAGACAGGTAGCTCATTCCAGACGGGAAACTCATTCCAGACGGAAGGCCCGCAGGCGGGAAACAGTTTCCAGACCGGGAGCACCGGATCTGACGAACCGCATTACGAAACCGCCGGAGCCGGCATCTGGTACACCAAGGAGCCGGCCTCAACAGGGAATGCTTTTGACGACCACAGCGCGTACAACAACAGCCGCTTCTCAGGGAGCAGCACGGAAAATACCGGCGCTTCGAACTACTACCAGTCGACAGAAAGCGGCAGCGGATACGGCACGACCGGAAGCTTCAACGGCGGCGGTTTTAACACCGGAAACGGCGGATTCGACAGCGGAAGCGGCGCCTTTAACGGCGGGAACGGCGGATTCGACGGCGGCGGGAACAACTACACATCCGCACCGGGAGGACGCCGCTCCGGAAAAGCCGCGGCACAGCCGCTCACCATCACAAAAAAAGCGCTGGTTCTGATCATCATCATCTGCATGGTCGTGACCGCAGCCGCATCGCTCGGCTTAACGGCGCTTTACTTCAACAAGACGAACGCCGGTCAGTCCGCGACAAACTACACACTGACGAAGTCATCGGATAAGCTGACGTTCGACAGCATCATCAAGAAAGCGCAGGATTCCGTGGTCTCCATCACGACGGAGTCCATGTCCACAGACGAATGGGCGCAGAACTATGTCACACAGGGCGCGGGTTCCGGTGTCATCATCCAGTCCAACGGATACATCGTCACCTGCAATCACGTGATTGAAGACGCGACCAAGATCACCGTGACGCTGAACAACAAGAAGAAATACACAGCGAAGATCGTCGGGACCAACTCAGATAAAGATATCGCAGTCCTGAAGATCAACGCGACCGGTCTTACAGCCGCAACCTACGGCGACAGCTCTGACCTCGTTGTCGGGAGCACCGTCGTCGCGATCGGAAATCCGCTCGGGCAGCTCAGCAACACCGCAACGACAGGCATCATCAGCGCGCTGAACCGCAACCTGACGATCGACGGCAAAAAGATGAACCTGCTGCAGACGGATGCTTCCATCAACCCGGGGAATTCCGGCGGCGGACTGTTCGATCAGTCCGGAAACCTGATCGGCATCGTCGTAGCGAAGTCGACCGGATCTGACGTCGAAGGTCTGGGATTCGCGATCCCGGTGAACCGCGTTGCAAAAGTCGCGAAAAACCTGATCAAGAACGGCGGCTCGAGCAGTAGCAGCAGCTCTTCCTCCACGAGCGGAACTGCGGCGATCGGCGTGACCGTGACCGAGATCAGTGATGAAGAAGCGCAGCAGTACGGAGTCAGCGAAGGCGGCGTCTACATCTACAGTGTGACGAGCTCCTACGCGGAAGAAGCCGGACTCCAGTCCGGAGACCGCATCACCGCGATCGGATCCACTAAGATCTCCACCTCTTCCGAGCTGTCATCCGCACTTTCGAAATACAGCCCGGGTGACCGCGCACGGATCACCATCGAGCGGAACGGTCAGGAAACGACCGTGAGTGTGACTCTGACAAGCAAGTCGAGCACCTCCAACTAAACTTGCCCCTCCAATAATAGCGAAAGACCGCCGGCCCGGGCTTTACGCCGGGGCTCGGCAGTCCATCAAAACTTTCTCTATTTACCAATAAAATTCAGGAACAAGAGCTCCGGACATCCGGAGCTCTTTTCCTGCTATTTGATACTGTGCTGCTGGAACGCTTCGTCCCGCTGCTGTTCGACGAAGGTCTTGAGGTCCGCGACATGCTTCTGCGCGACCCGCCGCGCCTCATCCTCATCCCCGCTCATCAATGCGTTGATGATGTTCGTATGCTCGTGCGGCATGTTCTGATACCGGTTGAAATCATCGTAGTACAGATACCGGAACCGGAGCGCCTGCTCCTGGACCGTCTCCGAGATCATGATCAGCGTCTTGTTCCCGGTCAGGCGGATGATCTCCTCGTGAAACGTTTCGTCGAATGAGATCATTTTTTCCATATCCCCGTTCTCGATCGCCTCGGAGTAGCCTTTTGTGATATTCACCAGCTCCTGCGCCTCGTGCGACGTGATCTTCGTCGCGGCGACCGCCGCCGCGAGCCCTTCCAGATCCTCGCGGACGATCAGCGTGTCGATCATATCGTCGACCGAAATGTCTGTCACATAAGCTCCGCGCCGCGGCTCGATCATCACGAGACCTTCTTTTTCCAGCTTCCGGATCGCTTCGCGGATCGGCGTCCTCGAGACGCCCATCTCCTCCGCGAGACCGACTTCCATCAGGCGTGTGCCCGGCTCGATCTTTCCGGTCATGATCTGCACTTTCAGCTGTTCATAGACGATCTCGCGCAGCGGGCGCCTAGATTGTACATCGAAATTGATCATCGTTCTTTCACCTTTCTGTCCAAGCTGTATTTTCACCGGATCGTGCGCGTCCAATACGATTCGTACCCGGCGTTACGGATCCGTTCCGAATCCGCTTTTGCCTCATCCATGCTGTCATAGACCCCGAACACCGTCGGTCCGCTCCCGGTCATCAGAACCCTCCGCGCCGGGCCGTTTTTCATCAGTTCTTTCAGCACCGCGACCTTCGGATACGCCCGGAGCGTATAGAACTCCAGAACATTGATGAAATCGCGGTACATCTCATCCGAACCCGACCGGATCGCCCGGATCAGGCGTGTGTTGTCCGGCCGGCTCGTGATGCGGCAGCTGTCGATCCCCTGATAGACTTCCTTCGTTGAAACACGTCCCTTCGGCTTTGCGAACACGACCGGCTTCCGGATGCCGCTGTACGGCTCGAGCTTTGTTCCCCTTCCGGTCGCCCGGGCAAGCGGGTGGGCAAAGGGATCCTTCGTGATCCGTTCCGGCAGATCGTGATTACCGGCTGCCTGCCCGGCTGCACAGAACGGCACGTCCGACCCGAGTTCCTCTGAGAGACGGAGGATCGTCGGCAGATCCAGGTCGAGATCCCACAGCACATTGAGCGCATGGAGCACCGCAGCGCCGTTCCCTGATCCCCCGGCCATCCCTGCCGAAACCGGGATGCGCTTCGTAATGCGGATCCCGATCGTACCGCCGGAGATCTGATCCCCATACTCCCGGTCCATCAGCGCTGCCGCGCGCCATGCCAGGTTCCTCTCGTCGTTCGGGAGATACCTGCGGCTCGTCTTTAGGCGGATCCGCTTTTCCGGTCCGGGATCCGGTTCAAAGCTGACGTTCACGTCATCGTGAAACGCCAGCTGCTGCATTACCATATCGACTTCATGATAGCCGTCCCGAACGCTCCCGACGTCCAGGGACAAATTGATCTTCGCGAATGATTTGATCGTAATTTCCGGCATGATCTCCCCTTCATACTGCCAGAACCAGTCGAATCCGGCTTTCCCGCCGGCCGGATCCCTGCATAGAGCAGAGATCTATCTCTTTTTCTTCTTCTTTCTGTTTTTATTCCTGTTTCTGTTATTATTCTGCTGCTGCGGTTTCCGTTCTTTCTTCTGATAACCGTTCGCCTTTCTTTCTGCCTTTTCTTTCTCAAGACGGGCCTGTTCTTCCTCATATTCCGCGTGGCGGCCGGTCTTGTAGGTCGATCCCGCCTCACGGATCGGACGCGGCCGTTTCACAGGGTAGCGCCGCTCATCCATTTCTTTGACGAGCTTGTCGACCTCTTCTTCTTTTTCCTGCTTCCGCCGCTGTCGTTCTTTTCGCTTCTCTTCCTCTTTATTGTGCTCTTCGAGGACTTCGGCGACTGTCTTCCCCGTCTTCTTCGCTTCGCGATACGGGTTGAAGACTTCCGACTCGGCCTTCTGATCTTTCTCTTTTTCCTTTTTGGACTGGAGTCCTGCGAACAGGAACATTCCGCCGAACATCAGGAACATCATGATCATGTAGATCGATGTGTTCCGCTGCTGGTTCAGCGTGCGGAAATTCACGATGCGGTTCTTATCGTTTCCGAGCGTCTGCCCTTCATTATTGACAAAATCCTCATCGATCTCGAGGACATACTCCGTGTTGTCCTTGATCGCCTTTTTCCCTTTTGTCGGCACCTTTGTCGTATCAACGAGGAACAGCACGTACTTCGGGTTTTTCTTGTTATAGTAGATGAGGGTCGGGTATTTCCTGTTCGTCTTCTTGTCGCGGATGGAGAACTTGTTTGCGTTTATCTTCTTGGACTTGGCATTTCCGACGGCGGTATTGAAATAGACCTTAACGCACATGTTTTCTTTGGTCGTGTTCTTCGCCCCGTCTACCGGATATGTTGAGGTGATATGGAAATCATCAGCAAAAGCAAACCCGCTCATCATTATCACCAGCATCATCGCAAGGCATGCCACAGCGCTAATTTTCTTCATCTTCCGTTTTTCTCCTTACTTTCTGTCTTTTTCTGAGTTCGCGAAAAAACTGCCTGAGAACATCTGCGCACTCTTCCCGGAGCACGCCCCGCACGACGACAGGATTGTGGTTGAGCCGTTCCTCTTCCACGATGTTGAAGACCGACCCGCAGGCGCCCGCCTTGGGGTCATCGGTCCCGATAAAGAGGTTCTCGATCCGGGACCAGACGATCGCACCGGCGCACATCGCACACGGTTCGCACGTGACGTACATCGAACATCCGATCAGCCGCCAGCCCCCGAGGGCTTCCGCCGCCTTCCGAATCGCGATCATCTCCGCGTGCGCGGTCGGATCCCGGTCTGTCTCCGTCCGGTTATAACCTCGCGCAATGATCTCTCCGTCGCGAACGATCACGCATCCGACGGGCACTTCCCCCAGCTCGGCTGCTTTTCCGGCTTCCCGGAGAGCTTCCTTCATATACGATTGCGCGTCTCTTTCTGAACCCATACTGTTAAAGTATACAACAATCGTATATTGTATTCAAGCGTTTTGCATTAAATGACGTACATGAGAAATTATGGTATAATTTTGCTGACTTGTGGAATACCGGGACATTTCCTGCTATCCGTTCCCAGCATATAAATCGCCTTGATGAAAATCAGCCATGAAAGAATTGAAAAATCTGCGCTTATTTAACAATCGAAAGCGGGCCACGATCATCCTGCTGATCCTCGCTGCATGTATCGGGATCTGCGTTGTTTCCTATTATCTTTATCAGGATCACCAGCAGCAGGAAATGAAGAAGATCGTAAAAAAATATGCAGAAGACGGTGTCCTCGTGTACGGCGCAGATGACAGCGCTCCGCCGCTCCGATATGTCGATCCGGAGGATGGACAGTACAAAGGCGTCAGCGTGGACTATATCAATCTGATCTCCCTCGAACTCGGAGTCCGCATCGTATGTAAGCCGTACAAATGGGAAAATGCGATCAAAGCGGTCGAATCCGGTGAAACCGATATGTGCGATTTGTTCAAGAACGACAGCCGAGCAGAAAAACTCGTCTTTACCGATCCGATCTATACGCTCCGCACAGTAGTGGCTTGTAAGAATAATAAACATTATTCTCTGTCAGATCTGAATCATCTCCGCATCGCGACACAGTCCGGCGATTTCGCAAACGGATATCTCAAGGAAAACTATCCGGGAGCGAAACTTATTTATGTACATGATGTCGGCGAAGGCATTGAAAAAATGATCCGGGGGAAAGCGGATGCCGTCATCGGTGACGAACCGGTCCTGCAATATTATTCGAAGAAAAAAGGAACCGTTAATAAAATCCACACGATCAATACCGCACTCTATGAAGAACCTGTTTATCTGGGGATCCCAAAAGAAAAGAAAGAACTGGTCAAACCGCTGAATGCAGCGATAAAAAAATCCGAAGCACAAATCAAATCGAAAACATCCAGCAGAAGTGGTACGGGATCTCCGTATCCATGGTGGATGAAAGCGCGGAAAGGATCGCGCGCGTCATTATTATACTATTTGTTATCGTGCTTCTGTTTTTCCTGTTTCAGCAGGCAAATAACGCAATGCTGCGCAGGAAAGTCGCAGAACGGACATCCGAACTCACCAAGAGCCGGAATGAACTGAATCTCATGCTGAACACGATCCCGGAGGGGGTCATCGTATATGATAATAATAACCGGATCGTTTCTATGAATACGACTGCGGCAGATTTTATCGGTCAGCCGGCTGAGCATCCTGATGAGATGAGCATGGACGAATATGCGTCGATTTTAAAAGAAAAGTATGGCAGAGATATTATCAGCAGTTTACTGTCTGAACCGGGCCGTCACCGTCTGAAAATCGAAGCGGGACGAAAATTCTATGAGATCCTCTGCTTTCCTATTGAATCTAACGGCGAACACGATGAACAGTATATGATGACGATCAAAGACGTAACGACCGATGAAGTAAATAATAATAAGCTGCTTCAATCTTCAAAAATGATTGCCGTCGGGCAGCTCGCAGCCGGCATGGCGCACCAACTCCGAAATCCGATGGGCGTCATCCGGACGCAGACATATATGCTGAAGAAAGATCGCGGTCTCACGGATTCCATGAAAAAATCACTGGATTACATCGACGATAATGTGCAGCGAGCCAGCACGATCATCGATAACGTCATGAATTTCTGGCGGATCACAGATGATACACTGAGTACGATCTCCCTGCACGAGATGATTGAAATGATCGTCGAACTGAATCAGTCGCAGATCACGAAAAAAAATGCCAAAGTGATCATTCACTGTGATGATAATTTAAGTATACGAAGCAATACGGAATCTTTGAAGCACATTCTCCTCAACGTATTCCAGAATGCGATTGAAGCCGTAGATTATCGCACAGGTAAAATCACACTTGAAGCAAAGCGGGAAGGAAATACGGCTGTTATCACCTGTCGCGATAACGGCCCCGGTATTCCTAAGGAAAACATAGAGAGTCTTTTCAATCCTTTTTTCACAACAAAACCACCGGGAAAAGGAACCGGCCTCGGCCTGTTCATTACATATAATGAAGTTAAGCGCCTGAACGGCGATATCAGTGTACGATCCAATCCTGGAGAGGGTACTGAATTCACGATCGAGATCCCGAGTGAGTAACATTTCCCAAAAGGAGGGGAGCATTTTGTATGATATTCTCGTCGTCGATGACGAAACCGATTATCGGGAAACACTTTGCAGTCTGTTTCAGTCCGAAGGTTATACAACGCAGGCAGCAGAGACCGGAGAAGAAGCCCTGGAGATGGCACATCATGACAGCTTTTCCATTGTTGTAACCGACATGATGATGGACGGCATCAATGGCATGGATCTTCTTCGAGAACTTAAAAAAATGTATCGAGATGACATTGAAGTGATAATGGTCACCGGATACGGCAGTGTTGAAACAGCAATCGAAGCAATGAGGAAAGGGGCCTTCGGGTATTTTATCAAAGGGCACGATCCGGGAGAACTGATGAAAGAGGTCGTCAAGGCCTCAAACAACATTGCTTACCGTCGCACCCGCTATTATAAAGGGGACTCCGATGATACTCTTCTGGTCGACAGCAAGAATCCGGCAATGAAGCAGATCTGGTCGCTTGTAAACACGGTGGCGGAATCTAACGCAAGTGTATTGATCACCGGAGAAAGCGGAACAGGAAAGGAGATCGTCGCCCATCAGATTCATAATATGAGCAGCCGCAGAGATCGGCCGTTCCTCCCGATCAACTGCCAGAGTTTCCCTCCAAGTCTGATCGAGTCCGAGTTGTTCGGCCATGAGAAAGGCGCGTTCACCGGCGCCGCTGAAAAGCATATAGGAAAACTCGAAGAATGCAATGGCGGAACGATCTTCCTTGATGAAATCGGGGAAATGAGCACAGATATTCAGGTAAAACTCCTCCGGGTGCTGGAAAACAAAACGATCGAAAGGATCGGTTCCAGTAAACCGATCAAAGTAGATTTTCGCGTGGTGACCGCAACGAACAAGGATATCAGGCAGGAAGTCCGCAACGGCAATTTCCGCGAAGACTTTCTTTATCGGATCAATACCTTTGAAATCAAGCTGCCTCCACTCCGGGAACGCCGGGAAGATATTCCGGACCTCATCAACTGCTTTGTCGGGCAGTATTCCAGGGAAACCGGAAAAATCATCAACGGCATCGATGATTATACAATGTATTTCCTGAAACAATACGATTACCCCGGAAATATCCGCGAATTGAAAAACATGGTAGAAAGAATGGTGATCCTCGCCGGGAAAGACGGCATTCTTCGGATGCAGGAGATCCCATTCTCAGTCCCATCGGACTCCGATAATTCGACCATCATTCCTATGGATGCGACATACCAGGAAGCGAAGAACGCTTTTGAAAAAAGTTATATCAAAGGAATGCTGCAGAAGGCAAACGGAAACGTGTCGAAAGCTGCAGAGCGGATGGGGATCAGCCGAAGGCAACTGTACAACAAAATCAAGGATCTTGGGCTTTAAGTAACTTTTGCCGATTTCTGGACCGTGGACTTAATTTGTGAAGTTATTTTCAATACCTTATAACTTCTGGGAAATATATTTCTCACTTTGACCGCAACGATCCTTCCCGACCCGTCAGAACAAACCGCCGGAATCTTGTATTTCCAGCGGTTTTTCTTTTTTGGTCACAATATCAAATTTTGGCACATCCATTGCTTTTCTCTGAATTATCGTTATTATTTTATCTTTAATAAAGATAAGGAGGGTATAATATGGATACGAACCAAAATGGCAGACTGGAATTTTACGGCGGCCGCGGAGTATCACTTCTCCCGCTCCTGATTTTCCTCGTCATGATTTTCTTCACCACATTCGTGTGGGCGTCGATTTCGGACGGCGCTCTTTGGGTGCCGGCATTCGTCGCGCTGATCATCCCGTTCTTCCTGGCGAAGGACAAGCTTCATTATTCCCAAACGATTATTTCCGGTATGGCAAGTAAGGAATGTCTCGTTCCGATCGTCTGCTGGATTTTCGCGGGAGCGTTTTCCAGAGTCCTGAGGGAATCCGGTCTGGCGGACGGTATCGCGGGGCTCGCAGCGGGCTTCGGCGTCGGTCCGACACCATTCCTGATCATCACGTTCATTGCTTCCGCTGTTTTCGCGACAGCATCCGGTACGGGATTCGGAACGATCGCAGCCGGCATGGGAGTTCTTTATCCTGCAGGCGTCGCACTGGGATGCGATCATCCGCTGCTGGCAGGGGCTATCATTTCCGGAGCCGCGTTTGGCGACAACCTCGCCCCGATCTCGGATACAACGATCTGCTCTGCTACAACACAGGGCGTCGACGTCCCGGGCGTTGTCAGAAGTCGTCTGAAATACACGGTCTGGGCAACGATTATCACCATTCCGATCTTCATCGTTCTCAGCATGATGCGCTCCTCTTCAAACGGTGCGGCTGCGGATGTCGCTCAGTATAACCCTTGGACACTGATCATGCTGATCCCGGTTGCAATCACGATCTGGATCGCTGTAAAAACCGGCGACATCATCATCGCTACCACCTGGGGTATCGTGATCGGATTTGTGTTCGCGATCCCGGCAGGACTCATTGATTTCGTCCACATCGATTCCAAGTCGGAAACCCCGGCCGTCATCACAGTTTCTGGAGAAGGCTTAGAGCGTGTCGTCGGCGGTGTCCTCTATGACGGTATCGCAAACATGATCCAGGTCATCATTCTCTGTCTGCTGCTGTTCGGCTCCATCCGAATCATGCAGGACGGCGAAGGCGATAAGGTCCTGCTGAATGCACTCGGAAAGGTTGCAAAGACAGCAACAGGTGCTGAAATCACCGTATCTCTGATGGTCATCATCCTTTCCGGGATCATGGGATTAAACGCTCCGGCGATCCTGGCTGTCGGCGCATCCTTCGCGAAGCCGCTCGGTAAACAGCATGGAATTTCTCCGTACCGCATGGCAAACCTGATGGATGCACAGTCAAATACACTGGCATACTGCGTGCCTTGGGCCCCTGCTATGATCTATACACTTGGATTTGCCGCTGACTCCAACGCTCCGTTAGTTGGTATTGAAGTCACACCGAATGTTATTTACTGCTTTGCGATGTTCTTCGTCATGTGCGTATCCATCGCGCTGAAAGTCGGAAGAAAAGACCTTCTTGACAAACTTCCGCCGGAGATGCGCGCGGAATACGATCACGAAGATCATATCGGCGGAATCGAAGCACTGGATGAAGACAAATAGTGATAAAGCTTATCAAAATCTGTTTGAAAGGAGTACACCACTATGAGTGCAGCAAAAAAAGGAGACTGGGTTCAGGTTCAGGAAGTCGTACTGAAAGCAGGACACCGCGCTCCGCAAGTGCCGGAAGACACACAGAAATGCGATCTTAAAATGTGGGTCAAGGGCATTGCGGATTCTGACGGTGAACTAGGAGATGAAATTGAAATCACAACAGTAACCGGCCGAAAGACAAAAGGAACGCTTGTCGAGGTCAATCCGCGTTACATTCATGATTATGGCAATTTCCAACCGGAACTTTTGCAAATCGAAATGCAGCTGAAAGAGATCATGTCGGGAGGTGACAAATAATGGCACTGGACAAGTCTTATGAAGGGATCAACTCCCGCAAAAATGAAATCATTAAAAACGCCATGCAGATCGACTATGATCAGTTTGAATATCCCGGTGTTGGTTTTGATTACGAGGGCATGATGAAAAAAGTCGGCTATTCCATGAAAGAAATGGAAGAGATCCAGCTGGCACATGGTGTAGGGAACACCCCGCTCCTCGAGCTGAGGAACCTGACCGAACTGGCCAGAAAATGCGCCGCTCCGGGGAAAGGCGCCCGGATCCTCGTGAAAGACGAGGCCGCCAATGCTTCCGGCAGTTTTAAAGCAAGACGCGCTTCCATTGCTGTACATCACGCGAAAAAACTGGGATATAAAGGCGTCATTGCCGCGACATCCGGCAATTATGGTGCAGCCGTCGCTGCCCAGGCAGCGATGCATGGACTGAAATGCATCATCGTGCAGGAATGCTACGACGACGATAAGGTCGGACAGCCGGAAATTCTGGAAAAACAAAGGATCTGTGAAGCATACGGCGCGGAAGTCGTTCAGCTTACAGTTGGGCCGGAACTCTTTACCACACATCTGAGCCTGCTGGAAGATACCGGATATTTCAACGCATCGCTGTACACTCCGTTTGGTATTGCCGGTGTTGAAACACTGGGAAATGAGATCGCACAGCAATGCAGAAGCCGATTCGGGAAAGATCCGGATGTCGTGCTCTGTACCGATGCCGGCGGCGGCAACCTCACCGGTACAGCCCGCGGACTGCGCTATGCAGGCGCAGACAAGACAGAGATCGTCGGCGCATGCATTGATCTGAAAGGGCTTCACATGGCGTCGAATCATGACTTTAACCGTAAATCCTGCACTACAGGACATACCGGATTCAGTCTCCCGTTTATTTCCTGGCCGGATCGTTCAGACTGTCCAAGGAATGCGGCACGTGTCCTTCGCTACATGGACCGTCTGCTGATCGTCAAGCAGGGAGAAGTATTTTACATCACACAGGCACTGGCGATCCTTGAAGGATATGAGCGCGGGCCGGCAGGAAATACAGCGCTCGCAGCGGCGTTTGCCCTGGCTCAGGAAATGGATCAGGATCAGATCATTGTCGTAAACGAGACCGAATATACCGGTGCCGGCAAGCACCCGATGCCGCAGCTGACCTTTGCGAAAAAGAACGGAGTAGAAGTTCTGTTCGGCAACCCGGATGATGATATCCCGGGAACCAACATTATCCTTCCATCCGATCCGAAGCTGATGAAGGCAAGAGAATTCGACCTGATGCACAGTAAGAAGTCCTACGTTCGGAACTGCGTACAAAGAAACCACATGACCAGTGCATCCGAACAGGATATCCAGTTCATCTGCGACGAGATCCGCGAGAGCAAAGATTTTGTTATAAAAGAACTCGCTGCGAACGGCGTGAAATAATTCACCCGGCTGAATCTTTCGCCGGATGCCTCTTATGCAGTTCTGCCCCGGCAAATTCTGCCGGGGCAGTTCTTTACCAGCGCGGAATTTTAAAGTATATTGATTTTGAAGAACATTAGTATCGAAAACGTTGATCATACCCGAATATTATGAAAGGCAGTGCGGATGCGATGCATCCACTGGTTACTATGATATCTGAGAAAAACCAAACAAGGAAAAATGTATTATTCAGCATCATCCGCGCTTCGTTCGGGTTGATGATCTTTGGCGTCGGAGTCTGCTTTACACTTCATGCCGGGATCGGCGTAGCGCCATGGGACACATTTCAGCTTGGACTGGCACATGTATTCGGGATCCAATATGGGACTGCAACAATGGGAGTCGGAGCCCTTCTTCTTCTGGTAAACGGACTGATGAAAGAGCCGATCGGTTATGGCATGGTACTGGACACTCTCATCGTAGGAAAATTTGTTGACCTGCTGAACTGGCTCGAAATCGTCCCTTATCCGAATTCTTTCCCTGCTCAGTGCACACTCCTTATCGCAGGACTTTTCATTGAAGGATTTTCTCAATTTATCTATATGGGAGCAGCAATCGGATGCGGACCGCGCGACGGTTTCCTGATCGCACTGAGCAAACGTTTCCACAAAGTGCCGATCGGAGCGGTCAGCGTCGGGATCATGGTAACAGTGACAACACTCGGATGGCTGATGGACGGCCCGATCGGGATCGGGACCCTGCTCTGTGCATTCCTCACCGGACCGATCATGCAGCTTGACTTCACTATCGTTCACTTTGATGCGACGGGAGTGAAGCATCAAAACATCGTGACCAGCACAAAGATCCTTTTTTCCATTCATAAAAGACATAGAAAGCCCTGATCTTCATTCAGAGAAAAAATATCATCGAAACTACAATCATACCGAAGGAGAGATCATCATGTTGGAACAACAAATCGAAACACCTGCATTGGTGCTGGATCTGGATATCTTCGAACGCAACCTGTCAAAAGCAGTTCAAATTTGCAGTACAGCCGGGATCGCACTCCGCCCGCACTTCAAAACAGTTAAATGTACTGCTCTCGCACACCGGGAGATCGAAGCCGGCGCGGTCGGGATGTGCTGCGCGAAAGTCAGTGAGGCGCGCGTCTTGGTTGAAAGCGGGATCGAGGATGTTTATATTGCGAATCAGGTCACTGATAAGTCTAAAATCGCGCTGGCTGCCCGTCTTGCCGGACAATGTCGGCTTTCCCTTTGTGTCGACAGCGAGGATGTCGTTCGCGAACTGGAACAGGCAGCAGAATTTTTCGGCAGCCGGATCTACGTCCTGGTAGAACTGGATGTCGGAATGAATCGCTGTGGAGTAACGACAAAAGAAGCCTTTTTCGACCTGGTAACTTTGATCAATTCCTGTGAACATCTTTCATTTGACGGGATCCAGGCATATGCCGGCCACCTCGCCCACTGCGAAAACCAAACTCAGCGTGATAAAGAGTCGTCTGAAGCGGAAGAGCAGGTTCGCGAGCTTCTCACATTCCTGAATGAGAAAGGGGTAACCGTGGATCGGATCACAGGAATGAGTACCGGAACGCTGGAATTGCGGGCCGTTCCAGGCACGCTTTACACAGAAGCACAATGCGGAAGCTTCGCTTTCATGGACACATCTTACCTTGCGGTCGGTGCCGGATTTGAACCAAGTCTGAGCGTCCTCACGACCGTGATGAATACTTATCAGGATCATACAACATTTGACGCCGGGGTTAAATCATTCGGAATGGATCAACGGCCGCCAGCCTTCCTTGAATTTCCGGATGCTGTGATTGAGTTCAGCGAAGAGCATATGACCATACCGGTCCCGGATTGCCAGGCGGGACAGCGGTATCATCTGATACCGGGGCACTGCTGTACCACAATCAACGGATACGATTCTCTTTATCTGGTTCGCAGAGGGCGGGTAATGGACAAAATTCCGGTCGACGGAAGAGGAATGAGCGTATAAGCCGGACGTGGCAGAAACTCCATGTTCCGCCCATTCAACGCTCTGTGCTATACTATATCCGGCAGATCAGAAACTGACGAAAGGAAACTCATATGGAAAACGCCTTCGGAATCATCGGCGGGATGGGGCCTATGGCAACAGACCTGTTTTATAAAATGCTGATCGAAAAAACGGATGCGTCCTGTGATCAGGATCATTTGAACACGATCATCCTGGGGCATGCAACCATGCCGGATCGGACAGGTGCGATCCTCTCAGGGGATCCGGCGCAGATGGACCGGGTAAAACAGCTGCTCCTGGAAGATGCCCGCACTCTGGAAAATCTGGGCTGCAAGGCGATCGGCGTTCCATGCAATACCGCGCACTTCTTCATCGACCAGATCCGGGATCAGATCCGTATCCCATTCATCCATATGGTGAAAGAAACGGTCCGGACCGCTTCAGAATCCACTCACGGCGGGAAGATCGGAATCTTAGCGACAGATGGAACGATCCATACTCATCTGTACCAGGATGCACTGACCGCGGCCGGTGCAGATCCGTTCCTTATCAGTGAAGAAGGCCAGAAGCGTGTGATGCACGAGATCTATGACTGCGTCAAAGCCGGAAAACCATCCGACCGTGAAACCTGGAATGAGATCGACCGTGAGCTGAAAACGGCCGGCTGTGACCGGGCACTGCTCGCCTGCACGGAATTATCCGTTTTGAAAGAAGAGCTGTGCCTGTCCGATTTCTATCTCGATCCACTGGAAGTCATGGCAGAGCGGGCACTGGATTTTATGGGAAAGCCCCGCATCGATCCATCCGGGAAATAAATCCGGCGAAACGAAAAAAACGAGACTGAAAGAAAGAGAGACTGTGAATGGGACTTCCGAAAAACAGCGGATTAAACCTTTCTGCCAAATATGCACACGGCAGGCGAAATCTTATTACTGATGTCGAAGGTGTGAAGATCGGCAGCGTAACGATCCGGCATGGTGACGTAAACACCGGAGTGACTGCTGTCAAGCCGCACAGCGGCAACCTTTTTCTCGACAAAGTCACGGCCGGTGCCTCTGTCATCAACGGATTCGGAAAAAGCATCGGGATCCTTCAGCTCCTTGAGCTGGGAACGATCGAAACCCCGATCATTCTGACGAATACTCTGAGCATCGGCACGGCATTTACCGCGCTCACGAAATATATGCTCGCTGAAAATCCGGATATCGGAGTGAAAACCGGTACGGTGAACTGCATCATTACGGAATGCAACGACGGCCCGCTGAACGATATCAGAGGACTTCACGTTGAGGAAAAAGACATTTTCGAAGCGCTCGAAAAAGCAGGAGAGGACTTCGAAGAAGGGGCAGTCGGCGGCGGGACCGGGATGACCTGCCTCGGCCTGAAGGGCGGGATTGGATCCGCATCCCGGATCGTTTCGCTTGACTCAAAAGAATTCACCATAGGTTCCCTCGTCATGACAAACTTCGGCATGCCGGGAAACCTCAGGATCGGCGGAACGAGCTATGACACCCGGAAAAAATCTCCGGCGGATACGGACACTCCACCAGACCGGGATCAGGGCTCCTGCATCATCATTCTCGCGACGGATCTTCCAATGTCGTCCCGCCAGCTGAACCGTGTTGCGAAGCGTGCCGCAGTATCCCTCGGACGGACCGGCTCCTTCATCGGGAACGGGAGCGGTGACATCGCGATCGCATTCAGCACCGCGAATCGCATACCGCATTACAGCAGCAAGAGCATCCTCGATGTAAAAATGATCCATGATGATACGATCGACCCGATTTTTGAAGCATCGGTCGAAGCGACGGAAGAAGCGATCATAAGCTCTCTTTACCATGCAGAAACGACTACGGGCATTCGAAATACGACTTTCCTCGGTCTCCGTGACTTTCTTGGCAAAAAATAAATGGGGCGGCCCCGCAGAGCCGATATCGATCGACTTCAGGAAGCCACCCTCAGGCAAAAAGCCGTCTCTCTTTTTATTATCTCTCGTAGACGATCCTGCCGCCGACCATCGTCATGACCGGCAGGATCTCCCGGATCTCCATCGGGTCGACCGTAAAGAGATCCCGGTCCAGAAGGACCAGATCGGCGTAATATCCCTTTTGGATCCGCCCTTTAACATCTTCCTGGAACTCACAGTACGCGCTCTCCTGCGTGTAGCAGTCGACGGCGTCCGCCGGACTCACACACTCTTTCGGATAAAACCCGCCTTCCGGGAATCCGTTCTTATCTCTCCGGGTAACGGCGAGACAGATGTTCGGGAACGGATTGCAGTCTTCGACCGGACAGTCCGTACCATAGGAGACGTGGACCCCATTTCGATGAAGCGTTCCAAAATTGTACGATGTCGCGGCGAGAGCTTTTCCGCAGAGCTTCTCAACGATTTTCATATCGTAATCGAGGAAGATCGGCTGGGCAAAGACCGGGATATCATCCTTCCGGATCCGATCGAGCAGCTCCGGATTCGTGATCTGGCAGTGGATCAGACTATGACGAAGTTTATTTTTTCCGTCAACGAATGCCTGCTCATAGCAGCGGATTGTTTTTTCTACGGCAAGATCGCCGATGCAGTGGGTCACGACCTGGATTCCATGATCTCGCGCCAGCTGGCAGAATCGAACCATTTCTTCGTCACTCATCCATTCGATCCCGTGATTGTCACGATCTCCGACATACCCGTCTTTCATCAGGCAGGTCCGCGCGCCCAGGCTCCCGTCTTTAAAGAGTTTCAGCGGTCCCAGCGTCAGCCAGGAATCCTTTCCGTATTTTTCGTTCTCGACCTTCCAGTCGGAAAGATGGTCCTCAAAGCTTTTGAAATCATTGAAGCAGACCTGATGGCGGAATCGAAGGAGCGCCTCTCCGCTGTCATAGACATTACGGTACATGTCAAATGCTTCCTGCGGGTCACCCATAAAGCTCGTCCCGATATCATTGCTCTGGACGCTGGTGAGCCCGTGCCGGACCGCGTATTCCATCGTCTGGAGGAGCAGATCCCGCCGCTCCTCGATTGTGAAGTCCGGGATGACCGCCTTTGCGTAATTGCAGGCGTTTTCCGTAAAGATCCCATCCGGATGTCCGTCCGGCCCGATCGTGAATGTCCCGTCAGGGAACTGCGGGGAATCTCCGTCGATCCCCAGCATTTCGATCAGCTTCGTATTTCCGGCGACGACATGACCACAGACACGTTCCAGTACAATCGGATATTCCGTGCTGATCTTATCCAGATCGAATCGGTTCGGCATACGTTTTTCATCGACAAAAAGATCCTGGTTCCAGCCGGTCGCATGCATCCCGTTCCGGACTCGTTCCGGATGATCTTCTGCAAACTTCCGGCAGATCCTGATCATTTCATCGATGGAGGAAACTCCGTCGATCGGCGCCTGGGCAAGCGTCTCACCAAACTGGATAAAATGGAGATGAGAATCGTTCAGTCCCGGGATCAGGGTCTTCCCCTCGCAGTTGATTTTCTTCGTATCGGCATCCGCAAGGAGCAGAAGCTCCTCGCTGGTGCCGACTGCAAGGATGAACCCTTTTTCAATGAGAACCGCTTCGGTAAAAACCCCTTTTGTCACATAGACCTTCGCATTATATAATAATATTTTCTCCGCTTCGGTTCTTCCCGTTCCTTTTTTGACTACACCCATTTTCCCCTCCTATTTCAGCAGATCCTGAATAAGACGAATATAAAGGTACGGCAGCACTTCAAAGTTATACTGACGGTTCAGGCGCTCGGTATTCTTATGAAAATCTTTCCCGTATCCTCCCATAACGATCCCCGGCACGACGAATTTCTTCAGATCATCCTCCGGGAGTGAATACATCTGGTTGACACCGACGACGTTCTCAAACAGGGAATCGAAGTTTTTCGAAGCGTCCAGTCCGGTATAACTCAGATCAGAGAGTCCCATGTAATAATCACGCATTTCCAGTTTCGTATCGTAGTCTGATTTTGCATACGCGATCACATCATCCAGGCACTTCATCAGCTCGATCACCTTCGGATCGTTCGCATCCGGGTACACGTCCGGATAATACGGCGGGATGATCGAGATCACGATCGTCGGATGGGTCACCCCTGCAAGCTCGTACACACGCTTGACAACACGGATCGAAATCTCCTGCATCTCCATCTTCTGCGCCTGGCATGAACGGATCAAAGTTCCTACCTCTTCGTCAAGATCTCCTTTGAAATTTTTCCGGGCCAGCTCAGACAGTTCTTTGAATGTCATGACAGAAGTCTCCGGTTTATGGCGCTGCGGATAGATCCCATATTTCTCCTGATAAGCCGCCGCGCGTTCATCGTAAATCGCGTTGGCAGCATCGAAACTGTCCGCTGCGATTTTCTTCAGTTTCTCCATCGCAGCATCCGGGTCAAGATCCACCGAAATGATATTGTAATACGAAGCCGCGTACATCGGTGTGGAGACCGAATACGTCGTCTTCAGATCCTGGTTTTTCAGACAGACCGGAGGCGGTGTCACTTCTCCTTTTGCCGACTGACAAAAATCGATATCCATGATGAGCCGGCGCATGACTTCCGCCGATAGCAGATTCGGATCCATGCCTAAAAACGGAGCCTCTCCATGGGTGGCTTCTCCGGCGAAGAAAAACATCGGCATGATCTTGCCGGACGCGCCCATATGGATATACCGCGTGTCCGGGCGTGCCTTTTCATCTACCGTATAGCATTCCGTCAGAAGCAGCGCTTTATAATCGATCCCCTTTTCTTCACTCAGCTGGTTGAAAAACGGAACGGCACGGAGCATCCCTTCGGAATTTGTTTCTTCACCGCAGACAGCAACATACAGGAGGTTTCCGTTGATTTCACCCTCTTCCGAAAAATAACGGAGCAGTTCAAGACACATTGCATGTCCGAACTTCATATCCGCGGTGCCGCGTCCCCAGATCCATTCTCCGCTTTCCAGATCCTTCTGTGCATCCTCATCGAGCGCCAGACTTCCGACCTCTTTTGATATTTTCTCAACGTCGAAGGCATCGGCTTTTAATCCGCCGTACTCCTCGACATCGACGACGTCATAATGACCGGTCAAAATGACCGTCGCCGGATTTTCCGGATTCCGTTCCAGATACGCCGTGACGATGGAACGCTCGAGCGGATCGTTGACGAGGGGGACCAGCTTCACGTTTTCCGGATGCTCCTGAAAATACGGGATCTCCATCAGGAGATCGCGGATTTTATAGGCGCCTTTGATTTCATCTTCGGTACCGGAGATACTCGGGACCTCGATCAGTCGTTTCAAGTTCTCATAAATTCTGTTTTTATCGATCATCTCATTGTCTCCTAACAGATAACGATGTTCTTCCTGCCCGCCTGAGCCGGCAGGAAGAAGTTATCCGGTTTAAAGTTCAACATTCGCAGCGGTCGCGTCTTTATGACGTTTGACATAAAATGTTGCGTAGATATAGATCAGAAGATAGCACGGTGCTCCAACAAGAATACCGGTCCGCTGACTGGCATCCATCAGCGATGCTACAAGCATCAGCATATATGCCGCTACACCCAGGATCGGGATCAGCGGGAACGCTGCGACCTTGAATTTCAGATCTTCTACCTTTCCGCCTTCCGCCACGTAACGCTTGCGGAAGCGATATTCTGAAATGCAGATAACAGTGTACATGAAAATATTTGCACCGCCGATGAAATAGACGATAAACAGGTACACAGTATCTTCAGCGACAAACTGCGCCACGATGGCTACCATCGCGAAAAGCATGCTGACGATAAGGGCACGGGCCGGCACGCCGTTCTTGCTGGTTTTCGCGAAGTACTTCGGTGCCTGCCCGAACTTTGACATGGACCAGAGGTATCTTGCGCAGGCATAAGTAAAGTAGTTGCCGGATGTCAGTGCAGAACTCAGAACAACGATATTGACGATCAGCGCGGCGTTATTCATCCCCGCATTGCGGAACACATAGACAAACGGGCTTCCGAGAACGTCCGCCTGCTCCCACGGAAGAAGTGCTGCGACGATCGCCATACTGAGAACGGTCGCCCCGATCAGAACGAGCAGCATCATGTTGATCGCAAATCCCATTTTGTTTTCATCTTTCAGTTCCCCGGCTGTCGACGCGACGATCTCCGTTCCGGCATACGCGTAGGAAGAAGTAAGGGCAACTGCCATCATGCCGGAGATCCCGTTCGGAAACGCGTTATCGGAAAAGTGCGAAAAGCCTACGGCCTCCCCTGTGCCGAGTCCGCCCATCATACCGGCGCCCACGATGATAAACGCGACGACCATGATGATTTTGATAGAGGAACACCAGAACGAAATATTCCCGAATATTTTCGCGTCCAGCAGATTGACCCCGAACAGCAGGACAGAAAACAGTACGATCCATACCCACGTTTTTGAATTCGGGATGATATCCTTCATGATGATCGCTGATGCAACGACCTGTGCGGTGATCGTCATCGCACCGCCGATCCAGTTGACCCAGCCAATCGTGAATCCCATCGCAGGATTGATAAATTCCGTTGAAAATGCCTGCAGACTTCCGGATACCGGCATCGCCGCGGACATCTCTCCGAGACATGTCGACATCAGGTACGCGATGAATCCGCCGATCAGATACATGATGATCGCTCCGCCCGGCCCGGCGGTATGGAGAACGTCACCGGAGCTCAGGAAAAGACCGGTTCCAATGGTCCCTCCGACCCCTGTCATGACAGCGGCCTTCGTTGACATCGTGCGCTGGAGGCCCTGACTTCGCTCCATCACACGCTCAATTGATGTTTTTTTCTCCCCCATAATTTCCTCCTCTGAAAAAATAGTGAATAATAAAAAATGTGAAAATAATTTCTATATGATCTCGGTCATGAACATTTTGGCCGTGATCAGCTCAATTGGATCTTTCGCCGTGTAGATGACAGTATTCGCATCTTTCTGCACGGCGCCGGGATACCAGGAAGCCGCTCTGGCAGACTGGTGACTGCGAAATTCGATCTCCATCCGATACTGTTCTTCAAGCGGTATCGACTCCTGCTTCTTTGACAATGATTCTTTTACTCCCTTATAGATCTCATCCAGGACATCATCCGGATGCCGATTCCATGTCGACCCCCCGACGCAGGTTTTTGTCGGCACCGTCACGATCTCTCCGGCAGACTCTTTTGCCAGATCACACATCCCCTGGTCTCCCGAAAGAAAAACCGAAGGCACATGATAAGCGGCGGCCCACAGAGCGTTCAAAGAGAACTCGGATGCAAGCCTGCCATTCAGGATGATTTTATGGAACCATTCGTATTCTGTTGTATGGGCAAGCGGATTCGTATCCGATCCTGCCGGTGAATGATATCCGATATATAGAGCGGCATCAAATGTTTCGTCCAGTCCTCCCATCATCGCGGCAGGAGAACTGCGCCATCCCCGAATGAGCTCCACGCCGCGAGGCAGGCCGTCAATATCGATATTGACAGCGTCCTCATGTCCATCTTTTACGATTACAGAAGCTCCCATGCTTTGAGCCGCTTCACACGCCGCAGCGGTTTCACGGGTCATCCTCGCACAGGCCTCTTCATATCCCTGCCCGCCAAATCTTGTCTCCTCCCAGCGCGTGACTCCTGTAACTCCCTCAAGATCCGAACTGATGAACACTTTCATAGTCGACCTCCTTTCGCTCTACTCATACAATAATTGGCAAAAATTGTGCCAACATTTTCTTAACAAAAATATACGAAAAGACAGGCTTTTTCAGCACTGCCTTCAAAAAATAAAAATTTATTTTTTTACGTAAAAATATTTTTCCGTCGCATCACGGCATGATCATGGATCTTTCCTGTCGTTTCGGATATCGTACCGCGCCATTTTCTGACGCAGAATCTGCCTTGAAATGCAAAGCTCTTCCGCCGCTCGCGACATCGACCCGTCAGACCGTTTCAGCGCAGCTCGAATCATCTCCGCTTCCTTTTTTCGCAGATACTCCTTCAAATCCATCCCGCTGCAGGCGAAATCCTGATATGCTTTCTCTGATCCGTTCTCGATTTTATCCATATTCTTTCGCCGGGTCATTTGCCGCTGAAGCTCCACGATATCACGATTCATGATGACTCGAAAATCGCAGGTAAGATAAAGCCGCTCCACGAAATTCCGGAGTTCCCGGATATTCCCGTCCCATTGATTTTCTGAGAAAAAAGACGCCGCATCATCTGCAAACTCCATCTGCGGTTTACTGCCGAGTTCATTGCATCTCTTCAGATAATATTTCGCGATCCGAAAGGCATCTCCTCCCCTTCGGCGGAGCGGCGGCAGCTCGATCTGTATCACAGCGATGCGATAGAAGAAGTCTTTTCGCAAACCGGGAGATTGAATCAGTTCACGGACCGGTTTATTGCAGGAGGCGATGATTCGGGTATCAAACCGATACTCCTGACGACCTCCGATCGGCCTGACTTTTTTCTCTTCGATCGCTTTCAGGAGCTTCCCCTGCACCTCTTTCGGCATGGCATCGATCTCGTCAATGAAAAGCGTCCCTTTGTCTGCCATCCGAAACAGCCCGACACTCTCCCGTGCATCCGTAAAGCTGCCTTTTTCCACTCCGAAAAGCGCCCCCTCGAGCAGCGTCTCCGGGATCGCATTGCAGTTCAAATAGACAAAAGGATGCTTTTTTCGATTCCCGGTATTATGTATGACTCGTGCTGTCAGTTCCTTTCCTGTCCCCGTTTCCCCTGTGATCAGGACCGGAGTACTGATATCCGCGATTTTAGGGATCTTTTCTTTGATATCTCTGATTTTCTCTGATTCCCCAATGATATCCTGACATGTACTGTGACTCATATCGATCGCATTAACGGCATCGGCTCCGACACTATCTGTAAGCAGATCACGATCAAGATCATAATAATACGTCAGTTCCAGGGCGCCGGCGAGCCCGTGCTCTCCCCGGACCAGAAACGTATCGCTCGTCTGCTGAACCATTTTCCCGCCCTGAGTATGAAGCTTCTGTTTCGCCCCCAGCGTTTCTTTTTTCTGCTTCACGGCGATTTCAAGAGTGCTGGTGGTCTCATCCAGGTTCGGATAAAGATCCGGGACCGAATGGCCGATCATCTCGATCGGATCCAGGTCGAAAAGCTCAGGACGCGTGATAAAAACATAAACGAGTCGGCCTTCCTTATTGACGATCGTAATATCATTTACAATTTTCCCGTCAAACTTGATCATCTGCTGCTCTTTCCTTTATTCAGCTTGTAATGCAGCAGCTGCTTGCTGATTCCCAGATGTGCCGCTGCCGCTTTCAGGCTCCCATCATCTCTGCGCAGCTGTTCTTCCACGATACTGCGTTCCAATGTATCTAATCGGCGTTTCAGACTTCCGCCGCTCTGCACTGCCGCATCCCCCTGTACCGCTTCGATGATATAATCGGGGATCTCATCCATTCCGATCACATTGTCTTCATTCAGGGCAAACGCCCCTTCGATCAGATTCCTGAGTTCCCGTACATTGCCCGGCCAGGAATACGCATCCAGCATATCGAGGACCTTTTGATCCGGCATTTCAACATGGGAGCGGGTCCAGCGATTAAAATAATTGATAAAATGCGAGACAAGAAGCGGCACATCGCCTTTTCTTTCTGCAAGCGGCGGCAGGTCGATCCGGATCCCTGCCAGGCGATAATACAGATCAGATTTAAAACGGCCTTCTCGGATCAGATCCTCCAGGGATTCATTGGTCGCTGCGATCACACGGACATGGATCTTCCGTTCTTTCATCTCTCCGACACGGCTGACCACTTTGTTTTCGACCGCCCGCAGGATCTTCGTCTGCATATTAAGACTCAGGGAATTGATCTCATCCAGAAAGATCGTGCCACCCTCCGCCATCTCAAATAATCCCTCACGGTCTTCCGCCCCGGTGAAGCTGCCTTTTGTCGTTCCGAACAGGATCCCTTCAAGCAGATTCTCCGGGATCGCGCCGCAGTTCTGCGAGATGAACGGTCCCAGAAAAGCGCGGCTGCTGTTATGGATCGCCTGCGCGACAAGCTCTTTCCCCGTCCCTGTTTCACCGCAGATCAGCACATTGATCCCGAGCGAGGCGATCTCCGGGATCTGCTTTTTGATCTGATTCATGGCAGGATCCTGTGTGATGATATCACTCAAAATGTATTTCGTCCCGTTGATCCGGGTGAACACACTTTCCGCCTGATCATGGATCTGATTGATATCTTTTTTCTGATAATAAAGATTGCTGAACTGGATCGCCAGAACCGGCGTTCCGGCGCAGGTCACCGGATACGCGGATCCGATCAGATGGAATCGGAATCCGTTCGCATTTGTGATCCTCGTTTCAAAATGCTCGGTTGCCACTCCCTGGTCGATCGCCTTCAGCAGCGGATAGTTTTCATCGATATCGACAAGCACTTCATTCAATTCGAGGCCTTTCAGATCTTCGGGACCGTCCCTGAGGAACCGGGGGTTCCCCATATCGGCAAAGACGATCCGGTGATGCCGATCGATCATCAGAAAATCAGAGTATTTTTCTTCATTCAGCAAGTGAGATCCTCTTTTCATCAAATTAACATTTTGTAACGATCCTTTCGCTATATTATATCAAAAACGCTGATAGCGAAAAAGCCGCCGCCGAAAAACCTTCCCCATATGATTGAAATGGAAAGACAGGGCGGATATAATTATTTCAGATGCCGGCAAGGCGCCGGCGCCATTACCTGGCAACTATGAAGCAACAGAAACAGAGGTATTGTATGTGGAAAGAATTTAAGGAATTTGCACTCAAAGGCAGCATGATGGACCTTGCCGTCGGCATGATCATCGGCGCGGCATTCACCGCGATCGTGCAGTCTCTCGTCGATGACATCCTGAACCCGATCATCGGGCTCTTCGCCGGAAAACTCGACTTCTCGTCCCTCTTCATCGCCCTCGACGGAAAGCACTATGCTTCCCTGAAAGCGGCAGAAGACGCCGGTGCTGCCGTGATCAAATACGGCTCGTTCATCTCCGCGCTGATCAACTTCCTGATCATGGCGTTCGTCGTGTTCCTGATCGTCAAGGGCCTGAACAAAATGCGCGATTCGGTGACAAAAGAAAAAGCCGAAGAAGAGCCGACGACAAGGGTCTGCCCATACTGCCGCTCCGAGATCTCGGTCGAAGCGACCCGCTGCCCGAACTGCACCTCTGAGATCCAGCCGCTCGTGACCGCCGATCTGAAGCCGGAAAGCGAGGCTTGAGCGTGACAGCGTCCCGGACGCGTCCGCGCCGGAAAGTGAGGGACCTGCTATGATCCTTGACATCATCTGGCTGCTCGTTCTTCTGCTCAGCATCGTGCACTGCGCGAGGCGGGGACTCCTGCTTTCGATCGTCAATCTGCTGCAGTGGATCATCAGTTTCGCACTGGCCATCTACTTCTGCAGCGACTTCAAAGCGTTCCTCGCCGGGTCCACCGACATCGGCCAGAACCTCGATCACGCCGTGACGGACCTGCTCAGCAAACAGAGCGACACGTCAAAATATCATTTTATCCCGGAACTGTTCGGGAATATGACAAAAGAATCTTCAGTGCAGTACGCGGATACGATCATCTCCGGCGCGACATCCATCGTGCTCTCGATCATCGCGTTCCTCGTCATTCTGCTCGCCTGCCGCCTGGTGTTCCTGCTCATCATCGCAGGGCTCAGACGCCACCGCGACGCGACCCGCCATACTGTGCTCGGCACGCTGAGCACGATCGCCGGCGCGATCCTCGGCGCCGGGCTCGGATTCGTGTACACCCTGATCCTGATGGCGCTCGCTGTCCCGCTGGTCGTCATCCTGCCGGACGCGGCATCGCAGGCGCTCCAGAGCCAGCTGAACGAATCGGTCATCTGCAAACTGCTCTATGATGACAATTTCCTTCTGATCCTGACGAACTGGATCATAGCCCGTGCGGGGCTGTGACAAAAGGTGGCATCGATGAACTACTTTATTAAAAACGCATCCGTCTATACGGAAAACGGCTTCCGCCCTCTCAACATCCTGATTTCGGAAGGCGGCGTCCGCCTGTTCCCGACCGGTTCCGAAGCGGCGCTCCCGGCGGGGACGACCCCGGTCGAAGCGTCCGGAAAATGGCTGCTTCCGGGATTCGCTGACGTCCATGTGCACTTCCGCGAGCCCGGTTTTTCCTATAAGGAAACGATCCGGACGGGAAGTGAAGCTGCCGTCCGCGGCGGCTACACGACGGTCTGCACGATGCCGAACGTCCGCCCTGCCCCGTCTTCACGCGAAGGACTTCAGGCGCAGCTGGACATCATCCGCCGCGACGCCGTCTGCCACGTGATCCCGTACGGTGCGATCACAAAAGAGCAGTCCGGCCGCGGCACGCTTTCGGACATGGAAGAGCTCGCACCCGATGTCGTCGCGTTTTCCGATGACGGGAAGGGCGTGCAGACACCGGAGCTGATGAAAGAGGCGATGCAGCGCGCGAAGTCACTCGGGAAGATCATCGTCGCCCACTGTGAAGACGAACGCCTTCTGACCGGCGGCCCGATCCACGACGGAACTTACGCGGCGCAGCACGGATACAAGGGGATCCCGTCGGAAAGTGAGTGGGCCCAGGTGAAGCGCGACGCGGCTCTGGCAGAGGAGACCGGCTGCGCGTACCACGTCTGCCATGTCTCGACCAAAGAGTCCGTGGAGATCATCCGCCGGGCCAAGGCCTCCGGCGTCGATATCACCTGCGAGACCGCGCCGCACTATCTGACGCTCTGCGACGAAGATCTGCAGGAAGACGGCCGGTTCAAGATGAATCCGCCGCTCCGCAGCAGCGAAGACCGCGACGCCCTGATCCGGGGGATCCAGGACGGGACGATCGATATGATCGCGACCGACCACGCGCCGCACAGCCGGGAAGAAAAATCCCGCGGCCTGAAGGGAAGTCCGTTCGGCGTCGTCGGGCTGGAGACCGCGTTCCCGGTCCTGTATTCCCGCCTCGTCCTTCCCGGTACGATCACGATCGAGAAGCTGATCGATCTTCTGGCGCTCGCCCCGCGCCGGCGGTTCCGGCTTCCGGGCAGCCTCATCCCGGATCCGGCGGACGGTGAAATCACCTGCCCGAGAGAAGGATTCGACGTCACACTGATCGACCCCGGCGAGACGTTCCGGATCGACCCGGAAGCCTTCGCCAGCATGGGACGCGCGACACCGTTCGACGGCTGGGAAGTGCAGGGACGGGTCCAAATGACATTCGTCGACGGCACCCCTGCATTCCGGAGTGAAAACGGATGAATTTTGAAAGAGAAAAATAAGGAAAGGATCCCAGATGAAACAGCAGCTTTTGACCGTGACACAGACGGAAAAAGTAAACCCGGATTCCTGGTACATGGAGCTTTCCGGTGATATGAGCGAGATCCGCGGCGCAGGCCAGTTCATCGACATCCGGCTGCCCGGGCATTACCTCCGCCGCCCGATCTCCATTTATGATTTTGACAAAAGAAAAAATACGCTTTCGATCCTGTACAAGGTGGTCGGATCCGGCACAGAAGATCTGTCCCTCGCGAAACCCGGCGACACGCTGGATGTCCTGCTCCCGCTCGGGAACGGATTCCACATGGCGACGCCGGCGGAGCGGCCGCTCCTTGTCGCGGGCGGGATCGGGATGCCGCCGATCTTCCTTCTGGCGAAGCAGTTCGCGGCAGAGGGGACCCGGGTCCCGGTCATCCTCGGCTTTAACGGAAAAGACGATCTTCTCCCGCTGGACCGCTTCCGGAAACTCGGGATTGAGCCGATCATCACCACGGTCGACGGCAGCGTCGGGACGCGCGGCATGGTGACCGACGCCATGACGGAGTTTTCTTTTGACTATGTATTCGCCTGCGGGCCGATGCCGATGCTCCGGGCAGTCTACGACCAGTCAAAAAACGGACAGTTCAGCTTTGAGGAACGGATGGGCTGCGGCTTCGGCGCTTGCATGGGCTGCAGCATGAAGACCCGCTACGGATACAAACGCATCTGCAAAGACGGCCCGGTGCTCGACCGGGACGAGATCCTCTGGCAGCAGGAAGGAGGACAAAATGCGAGATTTGAACGTTGAACTCTGCGGCATCAAGCTCGATAATCCGGTGATCCCGGCGAGTGGGACCTTCGGATTCGGAAAGGAATTCGCCGACCTGTATGATCTGAACATCCTCGGTTCGATCTCCTTCAAAGGGACGACGCGGGATGCCCGGTACGGGAACGAACTCCCGCGCATCGCGGAGTGCGGCTCCGGCATGCTGAACTCGGTCGGTCTGCAGAACCCGGGGCTGGATGCCGTCTGCGACTTTGAGATCCCGGAGCTCGCGAAGGTTTTTCATAAGCCGCTCATCGCGAACATCAGCGGATTTTCCATAGACGAATACAAGACATGCGCCCGGGCGATGGACCGCCAGCCGAATGTCGGCATCATCGAGGTCAACATCAGCTGCCCGAACGTCCACGCCGGCGGGATGGCGTTCGGCACGGATCCGGACGCGGCGGCTTCTGTCACGCACGCGGTGAAGAGCGTGACGAAGAAACCGGTCTTCATGAAGCTCTCTCCGAATGTCACGGACATCACGGAGATCGCACAGGCCTGCGCAGATGCCGGAGCGGACGGGCTCAGCCTGATCAACACGCTGCTCGGCATGCGGATCGACATCCGTACCCGGAAGCCGGTCCTGGCGAACAAGGTCGGCGGCTACTCGGGTCCGGGCGTCTTCCCGGTCGCGCTCCGGATGGTGTATCAGGTCTGCCAGACGGTGGACATCCCGGTCATCGGCATGGGAGGGATCAGCACGCCGGAGGACGTGATCGAGATGATGATGGCCGGCGCGACAGCGGTCCAGATCGGCGCGGCGAACCTGGTGGATCCGTTTGCCTGCAAAACGATCATCGAGCAGCTGCCGGCGGCGATGGAAGCGCTCGGGATCGACCGCCTGTCGGACATCATCGGGGCGGCGCAGTAACGATCCCGGGCGCCACAGCTGAGGAAGCCGGGATGCGGCTTCAGATACGAGAATCCATAAAATTCAAGAAAGAGCGGAGGCAGTGAAATGAACACAGACAGTAAGGGAAAACTCAGGAGACCGATCCTCCTCGCGCTGTCCGTCATCCTGGCGGCAGCGTTCACGATGACGCCGGATCTCTCTTTCGCAGGAAGCACTTTTTCTGCGGGAACGTCGATCCGGACAGCATCGGGGGCCGGATACCGGGTCGTGACTGCCGGCTCCAAAAAGATCCGGAAGATCGGAAACTACTATTTCAAGACGACCTCGGAGAACATCTACTACAGCACCAGCAAAGGGAGCGGCTATGAGAAAATCTCCGGCGCGTGGTCCGTCGCGACGGATGGGAGCAGCGCGTACTACTTCCGCACCAACAGCAGCTGCACTGTTTGCAGACTGAAGGAACTTTCGCTGGATACCGGCGAAATGGCTTCGATCAAAAAATACTCCCTCGATGACGGCCATGTCAGCTATGACATCAGCGCGGCGCGTGGAGATTATTTTTACTGGACCCGCTGGAGTGAAAAAAGCTGGTCCTGCAGTACGTACCGGTTCGATCCGGAAAACGAAACGGCTCGCCTGGCAAAGAAACACTGCAGTCTCTATCAGCAGAGCGGCGAGTATGCACTCGGAGAGAACAAATACCATTCCGATGTGTCCGGTGTTCCGGTCACGCTGTACCGTCTGACGGGATCCGGAAAGCTCATCAAAGTCAAACGACTCGCGGCATACAGCTGTGAGACCTCTGCGAAGATCATCGGGAACAAGGTCTATTTCCTCCGCGGCGCCAATCGCAGTCTGACAAAGAGAGCGTCGCTATATAAAGGAACACTCTCGAACGGCAGCATCCGGAACATCAGGAAGATCCGGACGTTCAAAGCTAAGAGCAGATACTCGCAGATCCTGGTCCGGTCATTCCATACCCGCTACTGTAAGATCGCTGTCGGCGGCAGGATCGTCAAAGTATCTTACAAATAACAGGAATCACCGTCATCCGTCAGAAAAGGAGAAACCATGGGAAAAGACGTCATCATCGCCTGCGACTTTCCTTCCGGAAAGGCTACGCTGGATTTCCTCGGGAAATTCACAGAAAAGAAACCTTTTGTCAAGATCGGCATGGAGCTGTTCTACGCCGAGGGTCCGGACATCGTCCGCGAGCTCAAGCGCCTCGGCCACCGCATCTTCCTCGACCTGAAGCTCCATGACATCCCGAACACCGTTGAAAAAGCGATGGAGCGCCTCGCCGGCCTCGGCGTCGACATGACGAACGTGCACGCGGCAGGCGGCATCGACATGATGGCAGCGGCTAAAAAAGGCCTGGAGACCGCCGGCGGAGATCCGGTTCTGATCGCGGTCACACAGCTGACTTCGACCAGCCAGGAGATGATGCAACGCGAGCTTTTGATCCGTGAAGATCTTCCGAAGGTCGTCACGCAGTACGCGAAGAACGCGAAAGCCGCCGGACTCGGCGGGGTCGTCTGTTCCGCTCTGGAAGCCGGCATGATCCACGAGGCGTGCGGAAACGATTTCCTGACCATCACACCGGGGATCCGCTTTGCCGAAGGCTCAAAGGACGATCAGAAGCGCGTGACCACGCCGGCGCAGGCGAAAGAAATCGGTTCCGACTACATCGTCGTCGGCCGTTCGATCACCAAAGCAGAGGATCCGGTCGAGGCCTACGAGCGCTGCCTGCGCGAGTTCGTCGGCTGAAGCCGAAAAACGTCAGAAAGGAGAAGGACTATGACAGACAAAAAGAAAATCGCAGAAGGGCTGCTCTCCATCGAAGCGGTGTTCCTGAAGCCGGATGATCCGTTCACCTGGGCCAGCGGGATCAAAAGCCCGATCTACTGCGACAACCGCCTGACGCTGACCGCACCGGACGTCCGCGAACTCATCGAGTCCGGGCTCGCGGAACTGGTGCGCGAGTATTATCCGGACGCGCAGGTCCTGATGGGGACCAGCACCGCGGGGATCGCCCACGCCGCGATCACCGGATACAAACTCGATCTCCCGATGGGCTATGTCCGCGGATCCAAAAAAGACCACGGCCGCACGAACCAGATCGAAGGAAAACTGACGCCGGGGGAAAAGACCGTCGTCGTGGAAGATCTGATCTCGACCGGCGGCTCCGTCCTCGACACCGTTGCCGCCCTCCGGGAAGCCGGCGCCGACGTTCTCGGCATCGTCAGCATCTTTACGTACGGGATGAAGAAAAGCGTGACACGACTTGCGGAAGCCAAAGTTGAAAACCATAGCCTCCTCGCGCTGGACGACCTGCTTCCGGTCGCCGTCGAGACCGGGTACATCAAGCCGGAGGATGAAGCGAAGATCCTCGCGTTCCGGGATGATCCGTCCGATGAGAGCTGGATGAAATAACAAAACAAGAAGGCGCATCATCCTGAAGTTCCGCCGGGCAGGCGGATCAGTCCAGAGGGTGCGCCATTATTTTTCTTCTTAGAAAAAGCGGGAGATCCCTTTTGTCATACGATTCTTGAACAGTCCGCGGTTGAACGTCATCGCGTACTTGAGCAGCTGCTCGCGGGTATTGTCCGCCGGCTTTTTCAAACAGTGTTCCATCAGCAGGTTCATCGTGTTCTCGATATCCGCTTCCTTGATCCCCGCTTCGAGCAGATCCTCCTTCGAGATCTTGAGATCGCGGAGGAACAGCGGATCGCCGCGGTTGATGATGATATCGACGACCTGCTTCGTATCGAGCCGGGAGAATTCCCGCATCATCGTGATCTCAAAGATCGACGTCGCGAACTCGTTGATGTAGTAGTAAAACTCGATGCCGTTCTGGTTCAGGAACTCCTTCAGGCGCTCCACGCTCTTGATCTGAATGAACTCCGGATGTTTCTCGATCGCGCGGATCATCCAGTCTACCGTTTCCGGATCGAAGTTCGCCTCGAGCATCGTCTGCTTGCTGTAGATCGTATCGAATGGGAAAAAGAAGACATTGACGCGATAACTCAGATCTGTCTGCGTGCAGGCATCAAAATTCCGGAGGATCGCAGAGTAGGTCCTTTTGCCGCGGATCAGAGGAAAGCACTTCGGCAGGCAGAACTGCATGAAGTTCATCCGGTCGAGCAGGACGAGCGTCCTCCCGGGCTGTTCCATCTGCAGTACGTCCAGGATCTCGTCCAGCTTCTCTTCCTGCGAGATGCTCTCGGACTTGTCCGGCGTCTTCAGCCAGTCATTGTAATTTTTCTTTTTGACACTGCCGTTTCTCATGACATCCTGGATGAGCGTGTGGAGTTTCTGCGCCGGTGTCAGTGTATGAAAATACTCCGAGTCATCCATTGCCTTCAGCAGTTCGTTTTCCGTCATTTCCATGCAATATTCTCCTGTATGCCAGCGGAGCCGTCCAACGTTCGGTCCGCATCAACCGCTTCAATGAAGCTTCATTTTGAGTTTATCAAACACCCCGACATTCTGCGCGACCTTGATCAGCATCCCGCGGTTGTTGTCCGAAGGGTGAGTATAACAGTGTTCGAGCAGGATCTTCTTCGTGTCCGTGAGTTCCGGCTCCGGCACGCCCGCCGCGATCAGTTCCTCGTCTGTGACCTTCAGATCCTTCACGAACAGCGGATGCCCTTTGCTGACCCAGCGGTCGACATAGCTCCGGCTCGTGTATCTCCCGAAATCCTTCTTCAGCCCGGTGACATTCAGCACCGCGTCCGCGTACTCGTCCATATAGTAATAGAATTCGAGCCCCCACTTCGTGATGAAGCGCTTCAGCTTGACCTCGCTGCGAAGCAGCTTGAACTCTTCGTAATTGTCGATGATATCGAACATCCACTTCGAGGTGTCCGGATCAAAATTCGATTCCTGGAACGTCTCGTAGCTGATCTTCGGATCGAACGGGAAAAAGAAAAAATTGACGCGGAACGCCGGATCGCGCTGTTCGAGCTTGTCGAAGTTGTCGATCATCGCGTAGTACGTCCGCTTATCGAACATCTTCATCGAATAGAAGCAGCGGTCGATCAGGAAGCGGATGAATCCCATGCGCTGCAGGTCGCGCAGCGGCTGCTGCGGCTTCGCCAGCATGATGACGTCGACGAGCTCGTCCGTCTTCTGTTCCTGTGTGATCTCTTTCACCCGGTTTTCGGCGTTGAAGATCTCGAAGTTCTTCTTCTTGCAGTCTCCGTGCAGGACGACGTCCCGCACCAGTACGTGGAGCATTTCCGCCGGTTCCAGCGTCTTAAAGTAATCCGAATCGTTCATCGCTTTCCGGATCTCTTTTTCTTTCATTTCCATTATCAACACCTCGCGGTCAGCAATTCAGCGGCCTGTTCGCCACCTGGAAAACAGTATATCATTTTCTGAAGAGACATTCCAGCACTGCGTCCGACGCGCTATGTGATCCGTTTGCGGCTTTCCTGAGAAGACTGCTCTGCAGCGCTTTTGTTTTTTCCAGCTCAAAATCCTCCTCGCGGATAGCTCGGATCAGTTCTTCAAACGTATCACAGACTTTTCCCGGGGCCGTTTCCTTCACCCCACGATGAACTCCTCGCACAAGCTGGTACATCCGTCGATCATATGTATAGAACAAAATCGGCCGCCCGAATCCGGCATAGTCATAAAACGCCGAGGAATAATCTGTAATCAACAGATCAGTCACATAGAACAGGTCATTGATATCCGGAACATCACTCATGTCAAAAATCACATCCCTGCAATCGTCCGGAATCGGCGGAGCCTCCTTTACAAAAGGATGCATTTTAATAAGGAAGATCCATTTGTCACCGCAGACCTCCCGGATCTGTTGAAAATTCAGATGACCATAGTCATAATACGCTTCCGCCTGCCCGCTTCCACGATATGTCGGAGCAAAAAGGATGATTTTTTTATCTCTCCATTCCGGATGAGAAAGGAAAAAGGCATTCCGCGAAGCTGCCACTCTTTTCGGATTATAATACCCGTCAAGGCGCGGCATTCCGGTCGGCAGAAACGCCTCCTCCTCAATCGCAAAAACCTCTCTGAAGACTGGGATTGCCTCTTCCGACGGCACCGCGGCAGTCGTATATTTACGATGAGATGATTCAGAAGGGTGCGGTGAACCGCTTTTCCCAAAGCGGCAGTACCCCACTGCCTTGAAACCAATGCCCGCGTGCCAGACCTGGATCATTTTTGTCCCTTTCGGAAGATCGATCAGAGACAGAATTGGGATATAGTTATCGACAAAAATAAAATCCTGCTTTCCGATCAGACGGGCGAGTTTTATCAGCTCCAATTTGCTCACCCCATTAGTAACATCATCATGAAAGCGACACGTCACATGGAAGTCCTGATCCAGTCCACGCTCCGTCATCCGCTGAATCAGGGCAGAGAGATTCGCTCCCGGCCGGTCCGACGTCTGGCTCAGAAACAGAACGTTTTTCCCTTGTCCGCCCTTTGAGAAAAACGTCTGGTAGATGTCTTTTGATAAATAGAGAAACGCCCCTGCGGCGCCGGTGTGACGCCGTTTCCAGTTGTCATTCCGCTTGACAAAGCTGCTGTGGAGTGCAAAGATCAGCGAACTTTCCTTCTCATCCGTATAAGGCGGAAACGTGACAAGATATGCTTTCCCCTCTTCATACGGAAAAACCCGGCTGAGCTCGTCAAAGCGCTCGCCGACATCCAGGGAAACGACCGCTTTTCGGCGTGCTGCGCCATCATCAGAGACGAGATACCAGTCACCGTTGTCCAGAAAGCTTCGTCCGTTCAACTGACAGATATTCACCTGAAAATGATATACTCCGTCCTGAAGGGAATCCGGACGGAGAGGAATGCAGGCTTCCGGCGCCCCTCCCCTGCGAATCAGGAAAAACTGCAAATCATTTTTATCGGATTCCACACGGATATGTAGAAACACATTCTCCCATTCAAGTCCGACTACACAGCATCCATCCCGCTTCATTCCGATCCCTTCCTTTCCCATTATGACTTCAAATGTGACAATGCGAAATCAATGATGGATTTCGCTTCATCGTGATTTTCCGGTGACACATATTTATCCGCGAACATCTTGAGCCTTTCCATATCGTATGGCTTTTCCAACGCATCTGCGATCTCTTCTGCTGTGTAGCAGACCGGTCCCGGGACTTCGTTCAGATAATCAATAAACAGCCCGCGCGTTTCGATATATTTCTCGTAATCATAGGCATAGAAATAAAGCGGGATATTTCGGACCGCTGCCTCATAAATTATGCAGGAATAATCACTGATTACGATGTCCGATACAAACAGCATCTCAAACGTCGTAAACTTTCTGGCACGAATCACGCCATTCTGCTTCGGGATTTTATAATTCGTGAGCGGGTGCAGTTTCACGATCAGATTGTATTTCGTCAAGTCAATCGACTGCAGGAGTCCCTCGATTGCGTGCTGAAATTCTATCGTTTCATCCTCGTTTTTTCGAAACGTCGGACAGTAAAGAATATTCTTTTTACCCGGATTTGCAAGCTTGGGATGGCGTTTTATTATTTCTTCCCGTTTTCCGGAAGCGTATTCCGGATCCTTCAAAAGCT
The DNA here is from genome assembly GCA_050946555.1 of Anaerovoracaceae bacterium. GTDB lineage: Bacteria > Bacillota > Clostridia > Peptostreptococcales > Anaerovoracaceae > Aminicella. Next base: position 212,618 of record JBMNVA010000002.1, read on the forward strand.
GTATCCTGGGCAGTGCCAGAGTCACTATCCGCTCCGGATCCTGATGGAACTGATCTGCAAGATTCTGTTTATACGCGTCGGAGGCCGCAAGCACATAATCATACTGTTCATGCATATGCAGTGCATGGGCGACCTTCGATGATCTCCCTTCCTTCGAATCGAGAGAACTATATCCGGCTTTTTTCATCGTGCCCACAGAATGCCAGATCTGTATGATCAGCAAGCTTTTCTTATGGTGGAGACAGCATGGCAGAATCGCATAGGAATCCAGGATCAAGACGCGCGATGTAGCCAGTTCATACGCCTGCCGGAACATATGAAAAACATAACTGATTTTTGACTTCAGACCGGGTTCGATTTTTCTGCACAGCATAACGACATCCCAGTCCGGATGTTCCTTCGCCATGACCTCACCGAGCATAGAAAAATCTACCGAAGGATGATTCATCTGTCGACTCAGAAACAACATTTTATTTTTTGTCGGGAAGAGCTTCAGCACAGAATATATCACCTGGAAAAAAGCAATCCCGATTTTCATGATGAGAATCATAAATCCCCCCGTATTTATTTCTTTTCTTAAAAGTATAAACCGCATGGAGGCCCCTATTTTGTCAGTTCTATGATTTTATCTGCGATTCTCCTGCTGGCGTTTCCATCTTCTATGCATCCTTTTTCTTCTAAAAACGCGTCGACATCCTGAAGGTATCGTTCCTCATCGAAGCGGCGAATATTTTCTGCCAGGGCCTCGTTATTCGCAGCAATCGGAAACGGAGTCGACTCCAGAGGATAATAGAAATCCCTGCGCTTTGAAAAAATGTCCTGATCATCCGCCAGAATGAAGCCCGGTTTTTTCATCAAAATATAGTCAAACAGCCAGCTGGAATAGTCTGTCACGCCCACGTCCGCAGCGATCATCAGTTCCTGCATGTCCGCGTAATCCGTCGCGTCAACAACAAAAGGAGGGATACCCTCGATCCACTGACGATAGATTTTCCGGAGACGGCTGTGGAATCTCAGAGCGATGACCCATTCCCCTCCGAATCGTTCTTCCAGCGCCTTTCGAATCTCCTCATAGTCGAGGGGATCATAACCTTCCCCCTGATTATCCCTGTGCGTCGGCGCATACAGCAGGATGTTCTGATCCGATGATATCCCGAGAAAAGTACGTACCTTTTCCCGGATCGTTTCCTTTTCCTCCTCGGGAGCAAAAAGAATATCATTCCTCGCGTGTCCGTAATATAGGACCGGGACTCCCTTCCAATAGCTGGAATGAAACACCTCCGTCTCAAACCGGCTGTTTGAGATGCAGTAATCGGTCTCTTCTCTGCTGAACTTCGCCAGGCGTTTCCATTTCCGATTCATGACAACACTTCCGTCCAGGCGCTTTATGCCCAGGGAACCGTGCCATGTCTGGAGCAGATACTGATCCTTCTTCTTGTGCACACCGATCCTCGCCAGGTTATGCGCGTTATCGACAAACACCTTCGCCCTGGCTGCCGCTTCAAAGAATTCATACGTCCCGCGCTTTACCAGATGCAGCTGCTCCGGGTACTCTCCCTGACGGACTTCCCGGAGATCCTTCCGGACGACCCATATCAGTTCGTATGGCAGCGCACGGCGGATCATTTCATCCGCGATCGCTTTCGGATTGCAGGTATAATCCCCCTGATACGTCAGAAACATGATCACATTATCAGAAGTCGGGACTGCGTTTGAAAGAGATTTCCGTGGAAAATATCGAAGGATCCGGTCAAGCTGCTTCATCGGGCGATTGATACACCGGAAAAGAAATGTGTTCTTTGGGAACAATGCCCTGTGGAGTTTTCCGTTGATGATCTGAAAGATCTGTCCTTCAACCAGCTTTTTCCTTATGATTCCCAATTGCTCCCCCTCTTTACAGGCTCTGTAAAAAATCACTCAGATACGCCCGTGTCTTGCCTTTCAAACGATCCCGCGTCGCTTGATCATCCTTTTCACTCAGACTCTCATTCAGGCGGTCCAGTATTTTCTCCGGATCCATTTCTCCTTCCTCGAAGAAAAGCGATGATTTATTTGTGATTTCCGCAAAGAAACGAGCTTTCTCATTCCAGATCAGACCAACAACCGGAACACCGAGCGAATATGCGGTGATGCAGGCATGGAGTCTGGCACCGAACACCCCTTTGAATCCGCGGATCATTTCGATCAGATCTTCAGGCCTTTTCGGTGCAGGAAGCAGGTTCCCTTCCACCGGAAGATCCATCTTTTCGAGGAGTTCGATCCCGAATTTCTGATCTCCCTTCATCCCGTTGGAAAACAGCACCCAGTCCATCTTTTTGTCCTGTGCGGTGCGAATCAGCTTCATATAGAACTCTGTCAGTTCATCCGGGGAAGATTTATTTCCATAATCCTGATATACCTTGCCGCGAATCACGTTGATACCGATCTTCTCCGGAGAACTGCTTCTTTGAACGTGATAACACTCCGGGATCCACAGCGCCGGATCTCCTACCCGGTCTGTTTTGATCGACGGATTTGTTACATATCCTTCCCGGACAGTCTGTATGTCATCCCGTGTAGTGATTACCTTCACGCAGTCAGAATTAACGACTTTCCTCAGATTTCGACAGCGGATATCATTGAGATCGAATCCTTCGACACCGACGCCGTTCATCATCACAGGGATCTTTCGTTTCGAAGCGATTTTGACGATCTGCTCCACATAATAATTGAGCCCCTGCGTACGGAATTTCAGAAACCCTCCGCCCGCGAACACGATGGCATCAACGCCCTTGAGAATCTTCCGGTAGTATCGGTTAAGCCGGAGCCACCAGTAAAAATATTCGTACCGATACCGAAACTTACTGGAATTTTTATACTCAAAATTCCTCTCCCCGATCGTTTTCATTTTTCTCGAGATCCGGTACTTGATATATTCCAGCCCTTTATAATCCTCTTTGTACCGCGGACAAACATCAACAGGAACGATCTCAGCATCACTTCCGCAGATATCCCGGATCAGATAATGTGTCACATCGCACAGGATCTGATCTCCCATATTAGGGATGCTGTATAAACCAACAAGTGCAATTTTTTTCACGTGCTTAAAACTCCTTCTTTACGAAATTTGCCGACACTATTGTAACAAATGATGGAAAATAACGCTATAATCAGTGAACACAAATCAAAGTTCCGCACATCGGGTGACTGTCCTTTTCGTTTCCGCTGGCACTTCCTCCGTCTGTAATGCTGAAAACAACAGGAGATACAGGCCCGGTACCTTCCTTGAAATGCCGTTTCAACTATGATATAGTATTTAGACTGTAAATTTTACATCTATCATACATTAAACATAAAAATTTTACAAAAGCAATATATTATTTCTGTTATCTTCTGGCCAAAAATGATTTAATAATATGGTGAGATAACTATGATATCGCTGTTCTGAGGTGGGGAGTAGCAAAGTGAGAGATTTTGACTATGCAGATTTAACACAAATGGCAACGGATGATGAACATAAAGAGCATCTGCTGAAAATGATGGACACGATCGACGCGTTCTGCGCAGAGCATGGCCTTCGGTATTTTCTTTCCGGCGGCACACTGCTCGGCGCCATTCGTCACAAAGGATTCATACCGTGGGACGATGATGTCGACATCAATATGCCGCGTCCGGACTGTGAAAAATTGATGGGACTGACCAACGGAAGGATCGGGGATTATATCCTGGTTCCACCAAATTTTTCTCAGAAATATCATGCTTATCACTGGAAGCTTTATGATCCGACACTTTTAGTCGGCAAAATTCGAAAGAACGGGCTGGGGAGGAAAATATACCCGGCGTTCATCGATATTTTCCCGATCGAGGGGCTTCCTTCAACAGAAGAAGCCACCATCGCTCATTATGACAGACTCCGGGCAGCAAAAGACGAAGCAGCGCTTATCTGGGATTTTCGTCCGTATGGCGGCCGGGATCCTGTTCGCAAAGAGCGGAGGCGCAAGCAGCTTCAGGAAGCAGAGAAGAAGGGCAAAGTCAAACTCTTCAATAACGTCGTTGCGATCCAGAAAATGATTCCTTTTGACGAAGCTGATTATATTGGAGTCATGTCTACCAATGTTCACTTCGAGGAAGAACGTGTCCGGAAAGCCGACTATATGCAGGCGATCGAGGTCGACTTTGAAGGCAGGAAATATCGAGCGCCGAAATCATACGACACCTATCTTCGTCAGCTTTACGGGGATAACTATATGAATCTGCTCCCTGTTTATGAACAGGTCGGGAAACATAGTCTGATCCCATTCCATTCCAAGATCAGAGAAGAAAACCTCGGAAAAGGTTTTGACTGGGATGCATGGCAGAAAAAATGGTGCCCGGGGAAGCCGGACATCCGGATCGCCATCTGCGGTCTGATCAAAAGCGAGAATATCGGAGAGCAGTTTATCGCGAGAAGCCTGGAATACCTGATCGGCACGGAATGCCGCGAGAAAAGACCGGATCTGAACATCAAATTCAGGGAAGTCGATCTCCTCGGCAGAAACGATTCCGAAATCGAGTATCTGCCCGGAAAAATTTCAAGAATGGCGGCGAACTATGAAGGGTTCAAAACCAGTGACTACATGACAACAATAAAGATGGAACAGCTTCGGCTGCAGGCCGAAACCTCTGATTCCTATCTTGTTCGAAATACCATTTATAAACGGCGTAACGCGATTTGGAACCACAGCCCGAATTACCGCAAAAGACTGGAGAATTATTTTGCCAAACGTCTGAAGGATGCAGACTTTATCGTCGTCGATGGAGCAGGGCTTTTGGAATACAGCTATAACGAATACGCCTGGTCACTGCTGTTGATCAGCGAATATGCCGAAAAGCACCATCTCCCTGTCGTTTATAACGCGATCGGCAGAGCAGGAGATTATGATCCGAAGGATTTCCGCAGCAGTATCCTTCACAAAGCGCTCCGCTCTCCTTCCGTAAAATATGTGTCTGCCCGGGACAGCCTCGAAACTGTGCAAGACTGTGTCGGAACAAAGCACAAGGTAAAACTGCTGGCTGACGCGGCATTCTGGATGAAAGAAACATACCATATCGATCCGCCACAGGACAGACAAAAAGTCGGGATCGGTCTGATCCGCGGAAATTCTCTCCTTGGCTATGGCGTTGACTTTGACAACGAAGCCTGGTTCCAGCTTTTTGCCGATATCGCGAACTGTCTGGAGGAACGCGGATATGACTACGAATTTTTCACGAACGGACTCCCGGGCGATATTGAACTCGGCCTCAACGTACTGAAACTGATGGGACTTCCAACAACGAAAATGGTTGTTCGACCGGTCAGCGACATCGAGCTTTATAACACCATCAGCCAATATAAAGGGCTCATCACATGCCGGATGCATTCGTCGATCGCCGCTTTCACGCAGCGCATCCCGTCCGTGATTTTATCCTGGAATGATAAAGTAGAAAAGCTGATGGATAACATCGGGTATCCGAATCGGGCGATCCCGAACACCAAGTTTTCTGCGGACTATATTGTGGATCGCTTTGAAGAAGCGCTCCACGAAGGCGTCTCCCAGGATCACGTGGACACAATGAAACGCCTTGCTCAGGAGAGCGTCGATGACTACAGAGACCTTATTTTGCAATATGCAAATAAAAGATGATTTTTATTGATCAGGAGTAAAGGAGGACAATTATGGTCACAGCCTTATTAACGGCAGCAGGGATCGGAAGTCGGATGCACATGGACATTCCAAAGCAGTTTGTCCACGTGAACAATATTCCACTGATCACGTACACAATGCAGAAATTCCAGTCGAATCCAAACATCGATCAAATTCTTGTGGTGACATTGGAATCCTGGATCGATGTCGTGAAGGCCTATGCGGCGCAGTATAAGATCGACAAGCTGAAATGGGTCATCCCGGGCGGCAGCACCGGTCAGGAATCCATCTATAAAGGACTGAAAAAACTGGAAGAAGAATGTTCCCCTGATGAGATCGTCATGATCCACGACGGAAACCGCTGCATGGTTTCATCAGAGATCATCTCCGACAGCCTTGCGGTCTTCCACGAAAAAGGAAGTGCCGTCGCTGCGATTCCATGCGTAGAAGCAGTATTCCGCAGTAATGATAACGGCCTCTCGTCAAGGACATCGATTCCGCGGGAGCAGTTGTTCCGCACACAGACTCCGCACACATACACGTTAAAAAAGCTCCTCTGGGCACACCAGATGGCAAAAGAAAAGAATATCACCGGATCCGCAGCAACATGCACTCTGATGTACGAACTCGGTGAACCCGTATATTTTTCCAAGGGATCTGAGCTGAATCTCAAGGTGACGACCCAGGACGACCTGAAGATATTCGAAGCGCTTGTGAATTTAGAAAACAGCGGGAAGTAGCAATGAAATATACGAAGCAATATTGGAACGATGTTGAGAATGCGCTGGACAGCATCCCGGATTACCGCCGTCTTTATGGAAAAAGCATTCTGATCACCGGTGCGTCCGGCATGATCTGTTCCACGATCATCGATCTGCTGCTGCACCTGAACCGGACACAGCAGGCCGGGATCCGCATTATTGCGGCAGGGCGGAACAAAGAAAAAATCGTGGGCCGTTTCGAGGGCTTTACAGAGGATGACGGAATCTGTTTTTCCTTCTATGACGCGACGTCGCCGGATCCGATCGACATTCCGGATTCCCCGGATTACATCATCCACGGCGCGAGCAACGCTAACCCCGGTATATATATGAGGGAGCCCGTAGAAACGATGCTCGCCAATATCACCGGACTGAACAGCATGCTGCGCTTCGCCGCCGAAAAATCAATCCGGCGGATTCTGTATGTCTCATCCAGTGAAGTTTACGGCAGGCACTCCGGCCAGAATGCCTATCGGGAGGATGATTACGGTTTTCTTGACATCCTGAATGAAAGGGCCAGCTATCCTTCTTCCAAACGTGCCGGCGAATCCCTCTGCATCGCTTACTGCATGGAATACGATGTAGACGCCGTTACCGTTCGCCCGGGCCATATCTACGGGCCGTCAATCCAGCCATCTGATAACCGCGCATCGGCTGAATTCAGCCGGCGGGCGGCAGCAGGCGAAAACATTATTATGAAGAGCGCGGGAACTCAGCTTCGTTCCTATTGCTACACGCTGGACTGCGCGACCGCGATCCTGACCGTTCTCCTGAACGGGAAATCACGGCAGGCATATAATATTTCCAATCCGAATTCTATCTGCACGATCCGGGAGATCGCAGAAGCCATGGCCGATGCTGCCGGTGTACAGGTGATTTTTGACGTTCCGACAGAAGTAGAAAAAAAGAGCTACAACCTGATGGATAATTCCTCCCTGAACTCCGAAAAACTGGAAGCCCTTGGCTGGGTTCCGCGCTTTTCTCTCCGTCAGGGAGTCGAGAGCACAATCGATCTCCTGAAAGAGGAATGATCATCTGAATAATTATCTGTTAGCAAAAGAAGGCTCAAGATGTGTAAAGGGCAGGACAATGGCAAAACTTCTGAAAAATATTCTGAATCCGGTCATCACCGAAGATATTGAAGAGATTATCCGCTGCGACATCCCATGGGAAACACTGTATGGCAAAACGATACTGGTCACCGGTGCCAGCGGAATGATTCCGTCATATGTCGTTTACACTCTCCTTCAGTTGAATGACTGCCGCGACATGCATCTCCGGGTGCTTGGGATGGCGCGAAACAGAGAAAAGGCGCAGAAAATCCTCGGTCCGCTCATGGGTCGGGATGATTTTGACCTCATCATCCAGGATGTCTGCACTCCGTTCGATCCTGAAGAGAATATCGATTATATTTTCCACGGAGGAAGCGCGGCGCGGCCGGCATCCCACAAAACGGCGCCTGTCGAAACCATTCGGGCAAATACGATCGGGACCTTCAATCTTCTGGATCTTGCCGTACGGAAAAAAGCAGCCGGGTTTGTTCTCTTTTCCTCTTCAGAGGTATATGGTTCTGTGACTTCAGCGGATCACAACATTACGGAAGATATGTACGGATTTATTGATATCCTGAATCCGCGTTCCTGCTATTCAGAAGGAAAACGTGCCGCAGAGACCATCTGCGCCTGCTATACTGCACAATACGGGATGCGCTGCGTAATGCCGCGCTTTGCCCATATCTATGGGCCTGGCATGGCTCTGGACGATGGCCGGGTCCAGGCAGAATTCGCTTCCTGCGTAATCCATGACCAGGACATCGTGCTGAACAGTGACGGAAGTTCCGTACGAGCCTATACCTACGTTGCCGATGCCGTTTCGGGAATGTTTTATCTTCTTCTAAACAGCGATGAAACCGCCTGCAATGTTGCGGACAGCGGCGGAATCGTATCGATCAGAGAACTTGCCGAGGCGTTTATCGCCGCCCGCCCTGAGAAAAACCTTCATCTCCATGTGAAGGCATCCGACAAAAAAACCGGCATGTACAACCCTGCCAGTTTTATTGCGCTCGATGACAGTAAATTGAAATCACTCGGCTGGTCTGCTGCAGTCGATCTCAGGACGGGAATCGACCGTACCCTATCTTATCACGAATACTATAACAAATAGTCTAATGAGGTCCGAGCCGCTACGGTTCGCAGATCCCGCACGGGTCATACCCTTCCTGTATCAGCTCGCGGCGGCTCGCTTTCACGGTTTCTTTGTTCTTAGGAAGCGTCCGCTTCGCCGCCGAGCAGGACGGATAATGAAATTTCCCTGTGTTGGTATTCACCACGTATGTCCGCTTCGCCGAACCGGCGGCGTGTTTGGAATCGGTCGATTCTGAGGATCCGGACTTGTCCCGGACGACCCCGGTTTTGTAGTTGATCGATTCGCCCGGCTGGACGTTGAAGACGAAAATATTAAAGCTGATCTTTTTGTCCTCGACAGATTTCCCTTCCATCAGGACGCCCCGCGCGATCAGTTCCTTCCCGCGGTACACCGGTGTGACACGATACAGCACATGATGCCCCGGATTGCTTTCCAGATAATGGGCGACCGAATTCTCAAACGGAAGCATCCCGGTCACGTTGAAATACTGCGTTCCGGTGATCAGGTTCCGCGGCTCCGCGTTCACTCCGCTGAGCTGCCAGCCGACCAGATGGCAGCGCTCCCAGCCCATGCCGGACCGCCAGCCCGACGGGTGGACCGAACTGATATCGCCGCGTTCCTCGTCTTCTCCCGGCATCTTACTCAGAGTCAGGCTCGCCTTCGCCGCGCCGCAGCGGTAATAGCGGTCCAGACTGCTGAACTTCAGATAGCTTTTTTTCGCCCGGTGGATCTCCGCGCTCGTGAAGTACGGCTTTCCTCCGTTGACCGCGATGTACGGACGGCCGGAGTAGGATTTCTTCGCCAGATGCACTTTGGCCGCGGCATACGCCTTTCGGAGGCTGCTTTTCCCGGCGGCGCCGGTAGAAACTCCCGCGGCCTGCTTTGCGGCTTTTGCAGCGGATTTCTGCAGATTCTGAACCGCACCACTGCCCCCTCCCTGACTGCAGGCACTCATCGAAAGACAGAGTGCGGCCGCAAGCAGCAGCGCTCCCACCTGTTTCCATCGTTTTCTTCTGTTGTTACCGGTCGTGTTTCGTTCCATCAGTTTTCCCCTTTCTTTTTACTATTATACAAAAAACTCGCTGACGGGGGAAGAGCGGTAAAAGGAAACGCGCGGGATGCCCCGCGCGCTGTGCTATGCTATAATGAAAACAGTTTTTTTTCAGGAGGAATTTTATGTTAGTCGGAATCATCGCTCTGGCGTTCTCAGTGCTCGGGATCGTCGGATATTTTAAATCCATGTTCTATCTCACCTATCTCGGCGCGGCCGCGGCCGCTGTCGACGCGCTGAACGGCTTCAGCAACGGCCAGCACTATTCCGCGATGGCGCTCGTGATCGCCGCGGTCGCCGGCGCGTTCATCGCGGGCGGCGAGCTGAACGGCGTCTGCCTCGCGATGTGCATCGAAGAAGCGATCGTCGGCGGACTCGGCATGATCATCCTTCTGACGGCCGGCAGCGGCACCTCGAGCGGAAAAAAGAAATGACGATCCGCCGGCAGCCTGCCCGGATCCGGATGACGAAAGCACCCGGATCCGGACGCTTTAATCTTCCGGTTCCGGCTCGTCCAGGACCGACCCCGGATTCAGAAGTCCTTTCGGGTCAAACACTTTCTTGATGCCGCGCATCAGTTCGAGTTCCTTTTCCGGGAGCTGCATCTTGAGATCCTGCACTCTGGATTTCCCAATGCCGTGCTCGCCGGTGATCGTTCCACCGAACGAGAACACCAGCTCGTATATTTTTTTCTTATACTCTTCAGCGTACTCCGGGACCTTTCCGTCCACGTACGCCATATCGCCGTGCACGTTCCCGTCGGCGAGGTGGGCGACGATGTTGCATTCGTTTCCGTAATCCGCCGCGAGCTCCTTCAGCCCGGTGACGAAATCCGGGATCGCGGACGGCGGGACCGCGTAGTCGAAGCTGTCGCAGATCGAATCCACAATATAGGAATAATGCTCGCTCCGGATCCGAAGGAGCTTTTCCTGCTCCGATTTCTTATCGGCGATCAGCGCCTCGTAGCAGCCGTGAGCGTCGCCGATCTCCTCGATCGCAGCCGCCGCGTCATACAGGCGGTCTTCCGTCTGTTCCGACAGGATGACCATCAGATCCGCGTTTCCTTTTTTCGCCTGCCACTCCAGACCGAGCATTTCCGCCGTCCCGACAAAGAGCTTTTTGTCCATGTATTCCACGGCGAGCGGGTTCACGCCGCTCTTCATGATATCCGAGACGGCTTCGCACGCGTCGCGGATCTCCTCGAACGGGAGGACCAGCGTCGCGGTGTATTTTTCTTCCGGGAAGATCCTGACGATGACCCGGGTGATGACGGCGAGGGTGCCTTCACTTCCCAGGATCAGCTGGCAGAGGTTGTAGCCGGCGTTGTTCTTGATGGTCTTTCCGCCGAGCTGAAGGACGTCGCCGGCAGGGAGGACCACCTCGATCCCGAGGATGTTTTTCCGCATGACACCGTGACGCACTGCTCTCGCACCGCCGGCGTTCGTCGCCGCCATGCCGCCGATCTCGGCGCCCTCATCGCCGGGATGGAGCGGGAAACTGATGCCGTCGTGATGCTCGAGTTCTTCCAGAAATTCGGCGAGGGTGACGCCGGCTTCCAGCACCGCGACCATGTTCTCTTCGTCGATCTCGATGATGTTCTTCATCCGTTCCATGGACAGAATGATGCCGGTCTCTGCCGGAGTGCAGCCGCCGGCGAGCCCGGTCCCGCCGCCGCGGACGGTGACAGGGATCTCCTGCTCATACGCCAGGCAACAGACCGCGGAGACTTCCTCCGTATCCGCCGGTTTTACGACGATGCATCCCGCCGCCGCTTCCGGCCGGAAGTTCTTCTCGATCTCGTCATAGAGATACGCTTCGACATCTTCTTTTTCCGTTAACACATTTTCCGCGCCGACGATCTCTTCGATCGCTCTTAAGTCTTTTTCCGTGACTGCCATTCAAGATCCTCCTCAAGTCGTATTTTGTCCGATAACCATAGTTAACACCATTTTCGCCCGCTCGTAAAGTGCGAATTCGAACCCCGACGCGGACCGGGCGCTTGCCATAGAAAACGCACGACCGTTTCCGACCGTGCGCTTCCTTGAAATCAAGCGATTTCATATTTCAATTATCAGAGGCACTGATAACCTTAGCTATCCTGACTTTCGATATCCCACTTCTTCAGAAGCTTATCGAACGTTCCGTCCTCCTTGACGTTCTTCAGTCCTGCGTTGATCTTGTCCAGGAGTTCACTGTTGCCTTTCTTGACCGCGATACCGAACTTCCCTTTGTTGACCCCGCTGCCGACGATCTTATATGTGTTCGGATGCTTTGCGATCAGCTGATCTCCGACCGGCTTATCCACGACGACCGCGTCGACCTCGCCCGTCTTGAGCTGCTGCACACAGGTCGTGAACTGGTTCAGCAGGACTTCCTTCTTGATCTTGCCTTCTTCCTTCAGTTTGTCACACGCATCCTGGCAGGTCGTTCCCGTCTGGGCGGCGACGACATAATCTCCACCCTTCTTGAAGCTGCTCCAGTCTGTGATGTAGTCGTTATCCTTCATGACCATCAGGTAGGAACCCGAAGTGTAATACGTATCCGAAAAATCGACCTGCTTCTTTCTTTCCGGCGTCGCCTTCATCGCCGCGATGACGATGTCGCTGTCTCCTGATTTCAGGGACGGGATCAGCGCGTCGAACTCTTCGTTCTTGAATTTGACCTTGAATCCCTGATCCTTTCCGATCGCCGTGATCAGATCCATGTCGAATCCGTCGATCTCGCCGTCATCATTCGTCGTGTCGAACGGCGGGTATGTCGGTTCCGTCGCGACAGTATACGTCGGCTTTTTCGAGGATGAGCTGCTGCTTTCGCTGCTCCCGCATGCTGTGAACGCCACGGTCACAAGTACGCACATCGCGACGGTCGCGATGGTCAGTGCCAGTTTCTTGTTGAATTTCATCTTTTCCCCCTCCTAACGAATGCGCCATTTTTCCGGCGCTTTGTAAGTAATGGTTATGCACCTCTGTTTGACAGTTGTTATTATACGTCAACATCTATATTTATGCAAGTATTTTTTTATATTTTTTTGAATATATATTCTTTTCGCGCCGCGCATCTTGGAATTTCAATGGGTTTGACAAAAAGATACTCCGCTGATGCTCCCGTCCCCGGCAAATAAAAACGTACCGGCCGGGCGGCCGGTACGTCCAGCCCGGCCCTCCCGGGCCGGACCCCTTTTGCCTGCTAGATCCAGAGCGGCTTGTCCCACAGGGTCAGCTGCTCGCCGATCCCCATCTTTTTCGCATTTTTATACATCTCGTTTGCAATCGCGATGTCGACCGATCCCATTCCGAGAGACGCACAGAAGATGAACTGATCGTCAGAGGTTCTGCCCGGCTTCTGTCCGGCGGCCTGCTCCTGGAGCTGGATAACATCGTCCTGTGTGATTTTTCCCGCCTCGTAGAGACTGCAGATCAGCGAATTCTTCAAATGACTCGTCTGCGCCCAGCTGTCCACGACGATCTGATCCGCCTCGAGCGCGAGTTCCGGATCGTACGCCTTGGATTCCATCTGGATCACCGTCGCGTTCTTCTTGATCAGGTTTTTATCGATGAACGGTTTTCTCGATGTGGTCTCCGTCACGACGACATCTGAATCCTCCACGGTCTCTTTCAGAGTGTCCATCGGAACGACATGGACTTTCCCCTCAAATTCCGCTGCCAGACCGTCCGCCTTGCTCTTGTCGAGGTCGAAGATCTTTACCGTCGTGAGCTCCGGCAGGACCTCGTTCATCGCCATGATCATCGTTCTCCCGATGACGCCGGCGCCGACGAGGCCGATCACGCTCGAATTCTTTCTCGCGTTGTATTTTGCCATCAGCGCGGCGCAGCCTGCCGTTCTCATCGCCGTTGTAATCGTGCCGTCGAGGATCGCCTTCGGGAACATGGTCTCCGGATTACTCAGGATAACAATGTCGATCCCGTACGGAACACCCTCCAGCTTGGAGTTATTCACCGCTTCAGCCGCCCACTTGAAGCCGATGACCGGATCCTCTCCGCCGATGTACGCCGGCATCGACATGCCGTACGATGTCCAGTGATCGGTGTCCGGGACGCCCAGGAAGATCTTGCTCGGCTGGATCACCTTGCCTTCTCCCAGCTTCTTGAAAGTGTTCTCTTCTACTTTCAGGATCGTTTTCATATCCAGCACACCGGCTTTGATCACGTTCTCCTGCTTCAGGAATAAGATTTCAGGTTTCATAAATGCCTCCTTTTGATGTCTTGCTACACAGATTTTACTCCGGCCGGATCCGGGAACCGGCTTCACGTATATCGGTCTCACTAATTCGAGCTGTCGATATTCCACTTTTTCAGCAGCTTATCGTATGTCCCGTCTTTTTTCACCGATTTCAGCCCGGCGTTGATCTTCTTCAGCAGTTTGCTGTTTCCTTTCTTGACCGCGATCCCGCATGGTGCGTCGCTGCTCGGCTCTGCATCACCGGTGAGCTTGAACTTGTCAGGATATTTATTCACGAATTCGTCGCCGATCGGCTTGTCGACGACGACCGCATCAACGACGCCCGTGTCAAGCTGCTCCACACACGTCGTGAACTGGTTCAGCAGAACGACTTTCTTTACTTTTCCCTGTTTCTTCAGTTTCTCACAGATGTCCTGGCAGGTCGTGCCGCTCTGCGCGGCAATGCTATAGCTGCTGCCTTTCTTGAAACTGCTCCAGTTCGTGATCTCATTGTTGTCCTTTTTGACCAACAGATACGTCCCAGAAGAATAGTAAGGATCAGAAAAGTCAACTTGCTTTTTCCGTTCATCGTTGATCTGCATGCAGGCGATGACGATATCGCTGTCCCCTGACTTGAGCGACGGGATCAGCGAGTCGAATTCCTCATTCTTGAACTTGACCTTGAATCCCTGATCCTTCGCGATCGCCTTCATCAGATCGACATCGAATCCGACGATCTCGCCGTCATCATTCGTCGATTCAAACGGCGGATATGTCGGCTCCGTCGCGACGGTATACGTCTTGGTAGTCGACTCGGATGAGGAATCACTTCCGCATGCGGTCAGAGAAACAGCGACCAGTCCTGCGAGCGCTGCCGCAGCGATCGTCAGAGCGATCCGTTTACTTCCTTTCATAATGCCCCCCTTTGATTATGTATATTTATAATTTATTATGGATAATAACACTCTCCAGAACGCTTTGCAAGAGGTTTTTGTAAAAATATGCACCATTTGTTAATATTATTCACCCGACAGAGTGCCTCCTCTGTGATATACTGGATCCATACAGATAATGGAAAGGAGAATTCCAAATGACAAAAGAAAACTCTGCTGTTTCGATCCGCGTCGCATCGCCCGATGACGCAGAGGAACTCGTTGAGATTTACGCCCCGTATGTACGCGAGACCGCCATCTCCTTTGAATACGAAGTACCGTCCGTACAGGAATTCCGGGGACGGATCGAAGAAACGCTGAAAAAATACCCGTACCTCGCTGCCGTTCGGGATGACAGCATCGTCGGATACGCGTATGCCGGCGCATTCGTCGGGAGGACCGCGTACGACCGCTCCTGTGAAACGTCGATCTACATCCGCCGTGACGCGAGGAAAGGCGGTATCGGCGGCCGGCTGTACGACGTGCTCGAGGGCTGCCTCAAAGAAATGGGCGTCCTGAACCTGAACGCCTGCATCGGCTATCCGAAAGGGGAAGATCCGTATGTGACGACGAACAGCGTGGATTTCCACCGGCATCTCGGCTACGACTGGGTCGGCCGCTTCCACGACTGCGGCTATAAATTCGGCCGCTGGTATGACATGGTCTGGATGGAGAAGATGCTCGGTCCGCACCCGGACGACCCCGCTCCGTTCTGCCCATTCCCCGATGTGCTTGAGACCTGCCGGGAGAAATTCGGGATCGAGTAGGGCCCTCGGAACTCGCCTGCACCGGCTGCAGTAAAAATTCCTGCCGCGATGCGCCCGGAACATTTCAGACAGATCTCCGTTCCGGGCCCGCGGCGGTTTCTCTTGCAATTTTCTGGATTTGCTGTAAAATAGGCTGTGAGGTCTGTTAGCTCAGCTGGGAGAGCACCTGGGTCACAACCAGGTTGTCGTGGGTTCGAGCCCCGCACAGACCACCAGACTTCAAACCCTTGAAAAGCGTGGAATTTCAATAAGTTCCGCGCTTTTTCTTTTGCCTGTTTTTTCTGGATGCCTGTCGGAAAAATGATGAAAAGTGCCGGAAAATGTCGTGAAAGGTGGGCACCCTACTGTGCGCCCACTTGCACTAAAGCGCGAAAGTGAAAGCTTTATCGAAAAAGCAACAGGAAAACCTTTACGATACCCTTATATCGTGGCTATATATAATTATAGGAAGGAGGTGAGAACAATGGATAACGAAAAAAAGCGGCAACGCCTGCCATCCTCAATCCTGAGAATAGTCGAAGGCGTTACCTCCTGAGTAGTTTCCGGTTTGATCGTTTACTGGCTTACCTTAAAATGACCAGTAATACGCGGGGCGGAAAACCGCCCCCAACCTCAATATAATTATATACAGTTATCCATTGAAAATCAATTATGAAGATTTATATCATCGTAGCAATCGTCGTTGCTGTAGCTGTGACAATGATCTTGAACATTAGAGATGAAAAGAAAAATAAAAAGAAAATTGAGGATGGAACAAAGACGATGAAGTACATCGCATACACAAGGCTGGACGGCGGCGACTAGCAGGAGGCAGAAGTCATGAATGAGCAGAATCATTACACGGAAGCTGCAAGCGAAAAGGAAGCTCTGACCGCCTACATCGAAAGCATTCGCGACAGATTGCAGGAAGCAGGTGCGAAAGAGCAGTTCGAAGGAGTTTACACTTATGATGATGGCTTCGGCGGCACGACTACACTCGAGATCGAAATGCGGAGGGCAGACTAATGTTGATCAGTTTAGCAGCGTATGCAAAAATGCACAATAAAGACCATTCAAGTGTCAGACAGAAAGCAGAGCGCGGCGGATTCAAGACCGCCCAGAAGATAGGGAGGAACTGGGTCATAGACTCAGAAGAACCTTATACCGATAGAAGGTACAAGAAAGACAAATAAATAATGCCCCAGGCGGTCAGCGTTCCGCTCGGGGTATATTTGATTGTAGGCAGAGCAGAAAATCCGCCAGTTAATAAAAAGGAAATTCCGTTAAAAGGATTGACAAACGGTTATTTTTCTGTAAAATGCGAGGATATACCTGTTGATCTGTGATATGGTATGAACGAATAAGACTGGACGGAACTGCCTGAAAGACAGCGAGGCCGGCCGGTCTGCTTTCTACCCTGCTGAATCAGACTCGCAGGAATGAAAAAAGGGGTGTATTAGTATTATGAGAAAAACAAAAATTGTATGCACACTCGGCCCGGCGACGGATCGGAACGATAATCTTCGGGAGATCATGCTTGCCGGCATGAACGTCGCGAGATTCAATTTTTCTCACGGCACACATGAAGAACATAAACAGCGGCTCACTGAGCTCGACAAACTGCGCCGGGAGCTTGACCTCCCGGTCGCGACGATGCTCGACACGAAGGGCCCGGAGATCCGTCTCCGCGATTTTCAAAACGGCGAAGTCGAACTGAAGGCCGGTCAGAACTTCACGCTGACGACCGACAAAATCGAAGGCGACGAAACGCGCTGCTCGATCACTTACGAGAACCTTCCGGCCGATGTGACAAAAGGAGACACCATCCTTTTGGACGACGGCCTGGTGAAACTCACCGTTCTCGATACGGACGAGAAAAATATCGTCTGCAACGTCGAGAACGACGGCGTGATGAAAAATCATAAAGGGGTCAACGTTCCGAACGTCACACTGAACATGCCGTATATGAGCCCGCAGGACCGGAGTGATATCCTGTTCGGGATCGAAGAGGGATTTGACTTCATCTCCGCGAGCTTCGTCCGGAGTGCAGCCGACGTCCGTGAGATCCGGGACCTTCTGAACGAACACCATTCGGACATCCGGATCATCTCCAAGATCGAAAACCGCACCGGCATCGCGAACATCGCTTCCATTCTGGATATCTCCGACGGGATCATGGTCGCGCGGGGCGACATGGGAGTTGAGATCGACTTCACCGACATCCCGGCGATCCAGAAGAGCATCATCGACCAGTGCGCGAAACGCGGGAAGCCGGTCATCACAGCGACACAGATGCTGGACTCCATGATTGAGAACCCTCGCCCGACCCGTGCGGAGATCACGGACGTCGCGAACGCGATCTATGACGGAACATCCGCGATCATGCTTTCCGGCGAGACTGCCGCGGGGAAATTCCCGGTCGAAGCGGTCCAGACGATGGACGCGATCGCGAAAAAGACCGAATCGAATATCGTAAACAACGTCCACCGGATCAAAGCGAATAACGGCCAGGTTTCGATCACACAGGCGACCGCCCACGCCGCCTGCCAGGCAGCGGAAGACATCGGCGCCGATGCGATCCTGACAGTCAGCAAAGGCGGATCCACAGCACAGTCCGTCAGCAGCTTCCGGCCGCAGACCCCGATCGTCGCGCTGATGATTGACGAACGTGTCCGCCGGAAAATGTCGCTTTACTGGGGCATCACTCCGCTCATCATGCCGAACGCCAACGACTCCGATGAACTCGTGGACCTCGCGATCCAGACCGCGGAGGACGCGGGTCTGGTCCACCACGGCGATCTCGTCGTCACAACCGCCGGCGTCCCGGTCGGCGTCTCCGGGACCACCAACATGATCCGGGTCACCCAGGTCGGCGGCTCACTCATCAACGCGATCGGGATCGGCGATCAGGTCACGAGCGGAAGCCTCTGCATCTGCCATAACCAGGAGGAGATCGACAAAAAATTCCACGCCGGGGACATCCTGGTCGTGCCTTACGTTTCACGCGATATGATCCCGGCCATCAAGGACGCGGCCGGCCTCATCACAGAGGACGCGAGCCCGGACGGAAACGCGGTGACGATCGGCATCACGCTGAACAAGCCGGTGATCATCGACGCGATCCACGCGATGCAGTACCTGACCGACGGCACGGTCGTCACGATGGACTGCCGCCGCGGCGTCGTCCGCCTGCTTCCGGGCCAGAGTGAAAAATAGGATACAGTTCGCAGAACGCACGAAAAGAGGGAAAGCCGATGGCAGCTTTCCCTCTAATTTTTTCCCCTGGCTTATTTTCCTCCCGATGATGCTCAGCCCTCAGTCGTTATAGACTAGTGCCATGAAGACGAGATCCTCGCTCCCGGTGTTCTCGATCGAATGGCCTTCGCCCGGTTTGATCGTGCAGACATCCCCCGGGCCGACCCGGGTACGACCGCTTGCTTCGATGAAGTCTCCCGCCCCGGAGAGAATGTAGAACGGCTCGGTCTCATGCTCGTGGACATGCCAGCCGATGCTGGATCCCGGCGGCAGCACTATCCTCGCATACAGGCGGGCGTGGCCGTAGAAATCCTCTTTTTCCAGAATGTGATAAAACGTGATCGGGCCCTTCCCGCCCTTGAAATTCTCTTCGTGCGCGATGCGCTCTTTATGTACCATGACAACTCCTTTCTATTTGTTCACACTGCCTGGCGGCGACCTGCGCCGGGGCAGACAAAAGGTTACTTTTTTCTTTTTCCGTAAATCGGCCTTGCGTAAAGAATCGGCGGGGCGTTCCGCCCGGAAAGCGGTGTTTTGTCGACCGCATCCCGTCCTTTTTCCAGATTGACTTCCTTGTTGACATAGCCCCGCGCGTTCAGCATCCGGCCGCCGCCCGCGAGGATCCCCACATGGCTGATGGCGAGGAATCGCCCGTGGCGGATGTAATAGGACGCGTAGCGCTCGGAGCGGAAAAACACGATGTCGCCCGGCCGCGCGGCGTCCGGATCGAGGAAGCAGCGCCCCCGGTCGAAGTAATAGCGGGCGAGCCCGGCAGCGGTCGTGACGGGCTTTCCGGCATTCCCGGTCTCGAGACCGCGGTCGGAAAACCGGCGGAGCTGCCGCGGCTTCGGCGCTTCAGCATACGGACTTTCTTCATACGGGACGCCGGTCAGGACCAGGTAGAGATACGTCGAACAGTCGATATTTCCGCGGCCCGCGAGTTCATCGTCAAAAACCGATCCGCCGTTCAGAAATGTCTCGCCGTGTCCGATATAGATCAGACGGTCGCGATTTTCGTAATACGTTTCGGCGACTGCGAGGAGCTCCTGCGCGTCCTCACTGTGGTACGGCTCCGGCGGTTCCCGGTCCACACTCTCCGGCTCGAGATCTGCGATGCTTTCCGCGGAGACTTCGGAAGAAGCTGCTGTGAAGCGAAGATCGGCCATCGGATCGCCTCCCCGTACGCCGAGCGCAGCGCCGACCGCGTAAAGACCGGGCGGTTCTGCCAGCTGGAGCGTATCGGGATCTGCCGATGCGAGTGCGCTTTCGCTCCGACGGATCTTTCCCGGGAAAAAGCCGGCGATCGCACCTTCTCCCGCCGCGATCACGACGTTATGCGCTGTGAAGTCCGCATCCAGGTTCCAGCGTGGCCGCATCAGAAGGCAGCGGACGTTCTCTTTCCTGCTGACGTGTTCTGTGGCCTCACCGCTCTCCTTCGGATACGCGGGTGAAACGGAGGTCCTGAAGGACGAGCTGTCCGCGCTGCCTGCTGCCGGCCGGATCGAGGAAACGCGCCGGCCCACGCGGATCTCCCAGCCGTTTTCCTTCACGGCACGGATCAGGGCTTCGCGGAGGATGTTCGGATCGGTTTCGAGCGGCTTGAGGAGAGTTTCTTCGGCGGGATCCGGTTCTGCCGGCACCATCTCAATCCCTTTTTCTTTTAGTAAGACGCGGATCCGGGTGCTGTCAAAGCGGCGCAGGATCGAAAGGACCTTTTCCTGCGGAGCGTTATACTGTTCGGCGAGATCTTCGGGCGATTTCAGCATGAGGCGAAGATCCTCCGGGCGCAGACCTTGGAGGACCGAAGGGCCCTCTTCCAGCAGCAGACCGCTCTCTTCCGGTGCCGGAAGGATCGCGGCCAGCAGCATCCCGGCCAGGCCGCCGCCGACGATGACGGTATGGAATTTTTTCTGCGCCATGCGGCGTCCCTCCTTTCAAAATATTTTTTTGCCCTATCAGGCGCCGGCACACGCTGTTCGGAGCCTGACCGGCGGCCGGCCGGCTCTTTAAATCGTATTTTGACGATCCTTGTATCCGTTGGAATCTTCGGGTTTTTCGGTTACGAACGATCCTTCTTCATACTGAGTGAGATTTTTTTCCGCTCCGGATCTACCGAGAGGACCCGGACGTCGACGATATCCCCGACCTTGACGACATCCAGCGGATGCCTGACAAACCGGTCGGACATTTCCGAAATGTGCACAAGCCCGTCCTGGTGCACTCCGATATCGACAAAAGCGCCAAAGTCGACGATGTTCCGTACGGTCCCTTTCAGGATCATGCCCGGCTTGAGGTCGTTCAGGCTCAGCACATCGCTGCGGAGCACAGGCCCCCGGATGTTTTCCCGCGGATCCCGCCCCGGCTTTTCCAGTTCTTCGAGGATGTCGCGGAGCGTATACTCCCCGAGGCCGGTCTTTTCGCCGAGCGCTTTCAAATCCGCGGCTGATCCCGCCTTCCGCCGGATCCCCCGGAGTCCCGCTGAGGTCAGATCCTCTTCGCGGTAGCCGAGGACGGACAAAAGGTCCTTCGCCGCTTTATAGCTCTCCGGATGTACGGCGGTCTGATCGAGTGGTTCGCTGCCGCCGCGGATCCGCAGGAATCCCGCGCACTGCTCGAACGCTTTGGGTCCGAGTTTCGCGACGTTCAAAAGCTCGCGGCGGCTTTGGAAGCGGCCGTTTTCTTCCCGGTACTTCACGATGTTTTTCGCAACGGCCGAGCTGATGCCGGAAACATAGCCGAGCAGCGACGGGGATGCGGTGTTCAGGTCGACGCCGACGCCGTTGACGCAGTCCTCGACGACGCCGCTCAACGCCTCGCCGAGGCGCTTCTGGTTCATGTCGTGCTGGTACTGCCCGACACCGATCGAGCGCGGATCGATTTTTACGAGCTCGGCGAGCGGATCCTGCAGCCGCCTCGCGATACTGGCGGCGCTGCGCTCGCCGACGTCGAGATCCGGGTATTCTTTGGTTGCGAGCTTACTCGCGGAATAGACGGACGCGCCGGCTTCGTTGACGATCACATATTTTACGGGAACCTTCGTCTCCCGGAGGAAATCGGCGATGACCTGCTCGGACTCGCGGGACGCGGTGCCGTTGCCGACGGCGATGAGTTCGTAGTGATAGCTCTGGTACAGCTTCAAAAGCGCGGCCTTCGCTTCCCGCACTTTGTTATGCGGCGCGGTCGGGTAAATCACGGCTGTTTTGAGGATCTTTCCGGTGGCATCGCAGACGGCGAGCTTGCAGCCGGTGCGGAACGCCGGGTCCCAGCCGAGCACGGTTTTTCCGGCGATGGGCGGCTGCATCAGCAGCTGCCTGAGGTTGCTGCGGAATATGCTGAGCGCGCCGTCCTCCGCCTGGTCCGTCAGGCTGCCGCGGACCTCCGTCTCGATGGACGGCGCGAGCAGACGCCGGTAGGCGTCTGCGGCAGCCGCCCTGAGATATTCCCCGTTGACAGGATGCCGGTCGACATGGAGTTTCCGCTCCAGGTAGCGCAGGATCTTTTCTTCCGGCGCCTCGATGCGGACCGACAGCACGCCTTCCTTTTCCCCGCGGTTGATCGCGAGGACCCGGTGGCCCGGGACACGGGAGACCGGCTCGCTGTAGTCGAAATACTGCTCGTAGGTGCGGCGGGATGCGGGATCCTGCCCCTCCTTCGCCGGTTTTTCCGAGGAGACCAGACGGCCTTCGCGAAGCGTCTTCTCCCGGATCCAGCTGCGGTAGTCGGCGTTTTCGGAAAGATCGCCGGCGATGATGTCCTGCGCCATCCGAATCGCCGATTCAACATCCGGCGCGCCCTTTTTGATACCTTTTTCTTTTTCCTCTTCCGTCGTCTCCATCACGCCGGTCAGGTAATGCTCCGCTTCCTGTTCGACCGGGACAGAGGCCTTTTTTGACAGGAGGTAGTCCGCGAGCCCCACGAGACCTTTTTCTCTCGCAATCATCGCGCGGGTGCGCCGTTTCGGCTTGTACGGCCGGTAAAGGTCCTCGAGAGCGGAAGCAGTCTCGGCTTCCTCGATCTTTTTCTCCAGTTCCTCTGTCATCTTCCCCTGCTCGCGGATCGATGACGAGATCACGTTTTTCCGTTCCTCCAGCGTCCGTAGGTAGCGAAGACGCTCATCGAACGTGCGCAGCGCCTCGTCTGTCATCGCTCCATGGGCTTCCTTGCGGTAACGCGCGATGAACGGGATCGTGCAGCCTTCATCGATCAGGCGGATCACCGCTTCGCTCTGCCAGCGTTTGAGTGACAACTCTTCGGTAATTACAGATGTGATATCCAATCGTTCTCCTTTTCTATTATATATATATTTATACGGGGTTGGACGCCGTCGCAGAGCTTGCCCAAGCCCATCCATGGATGTGCGAACTGTGCGGGCCCCTTGGCAATGATCACGTACCCCACCTCCCCGGTCCGCTTCACCGGGACACGCTACACTGACACCGATGACATCACGAACCGCCCGGCCCTGCTTCCCCCGGACGGAACTGGCAGGCGCCGATCACACCCCAATCTGCTCGCCCTGGCAGTCCGCCCTGGCTGTGGTAACACTTCGCCGAGTTCCTGCCCGCTTTATCGGGAAACCGCCCTGCCACTGATTACGGCGAAGAGCGCCCGGGCTGCCGTCTTGTCAACGATAACATCCCGGTCCGCTGCTCCCGGGCTGGGCCCCTATAACAACGGCAGTAACATCGCTTCACCGCCTCGCCCCGCCGTAAAAAATCAAGGGCAGCCGCGGCCACCCTTTTTCCACTCCGGATCACTCCAGATTCTTTCCGTAATCGAACTCCTTGCTGTCCTTCGATTCCTCGTCGATCGTATACTTACCGCGTTCCACCGCGAGGATTCCCGTGCGCGCGAGCTCCAGGATCCCGAACGGCTCCAGCATGTCGCGGATCCCGTCGATCTTCGTCTCGTCTCCGATGACTGACAGTGTCAGCGTTTCCTTGGAGATATCGATGACGGATGCGCGGAAGATATTCCCGATCTGAATGATCTCGTTCCGCTTCTCCGACGTCGTCGCGCTGCACTTGAACAGCACGAACTCGCGGCGGATCGTTTTTTCCTTATCCAGTGTCTTCGCGGAATACACCGGGATCATTTTGTTCAGCTGCGCCACGAGAAGGTTCGTGTGGTTATCGTCCGCGGTCACCTCGATCGTGATGCGGGTCAGATGCGGATCCGCCGTCGCGCCGGCGCAGAACGACTCGATATTAAAGCCGTTCCGGCTGAACAGACGGGCAATGATCGACAGGACCCCCGGTCGGTTCTCGACAAGGATCGATAACGTGCGCCGTTCTTTCTCCGATGTCATTTTGTTTTCTCCCATTTTCTGCTCCTCCATGGCAGCTCCCCGGCACTTCGGAGAGCCCCCGTCTATCTGTTCCGGCGGCCGGTCGCCCGGCCTTCCGGCTGGTTCCTCTTCATAAGCCGCACCCCGGCCTTCCCGGACACATCCTGCCCGGCAGCCGGCCTTCGGCGCATCAGTCAAGCAGGAACTCCGTGATATGCGTTCCGCCGTTCACCATCGGCCGGACCATTTCGTCCGCCGAGACCGCACAGTCGATCACATAGCCGAGTCCTTTTTTCTGTTCCTCGAGCGCATCCTTTATCGCGTCCCGGAGATCGTCGACGTTGTCCACCCGGCGGCCCTTCAAACCGTACGCGTTCGCGAGCTTCACAAAGTCCGGCCCGCGGTCGAGGATCGTCTGGCTGTAGCGCTTTCCGTACATCAGATCCTGCCACTGGTGGACCATCCCGAGCACGCCGTTGTTAAAGATGAACGTAATGACCGGCATCTTGTAATATTCCTCCGTCGCGAGCTCGTTGCAGTTCATCCGGAACGAACCGTCGCCGGTGATGTGGATGACCGTCTTGTCCGGGTTCCCGACCTTGGAGCCGATCGCCGCGCCGAGCCCGAATCCCATCGAGCCGAAACCGCCTGATGTGATCAGCTGCCCCGGATAGGAGAAGTGGAAATGCTGAATCGCCCACATCTGATGCTCGCCGACGTCCGTGGCGACGATCGTGTCATCCGGCAGGAGCTCTACCATGTTCGACAAAATCTGCTTCGGCGTCATCGCGCCGTTGATATCATCGTCATAACTCGTTTCCGTCGGGAACGAGAATACATATTCCTTCCACTTCGTGTGATCGTACTGCGGGATCTTTTCATTCAGCCGTTTCAGGACATCCTTCGCGTTGCCGATGATGTGGTGATCCGTCTGGACGTTCTTGTTGATCTCCGCCCGGTCGATATCGATATGGACGATTTTCGCCTGATGGGCAAAAGTATCCGGTTTGAGGGCGACACGATCAGAAAACCGGCAGCCGACGGCGATCAGGAGATCGCATTTATCCACTCCGCGGTTCGATGCCTGGGAACCGTGCATGCCAATCATCCCCGTCGCGAGCGGATCCGCTCCGTCCATCGAGCCGCCGCCCATCAGCGTGATCGCGACCGGTGCGTCTAGCTTCCTCGCAAATTCGCGGAATTCCTCATGCGCCCGGCTCCTCGTCACGCCGCCGCCGCAGATCAGCATCGGGCGCTCCGACTCCTTGATCATGTCGACCAGGATGTCGATGTCCTCCGGATCCGGTTCCGGCAGCAGCAGGCTGCTCGACGTCGCGCGGCGCATCAGGCCGTGCAGCGCCCCGGTGTGCGTGTGCTCCTCCCGCGGCAAAAATTCATATTCCGCCTTTGCGGCCGTCACGTCCTTCGTGATGTCGATCAGGACCGGTCCCGGCCGGCCGGAGCGGGCAAGGGCAAAAGCGACACGGACGGTGTCCGCGAGCTCGTTCACGTCCCGGACCAGGAACGTCGATTTTGTGATCGGCATCGCGACTCCCGTGATGTCGACTTCCTGGAACGCGTCCTTCCCGAGCATCTTCTGTCCGACATTGCAGCAGATGAACACGACCGGCGAAGAGTCCATATAGGCCGTCGCGATCCCCGTCGTCAGGTTCGTCGCCCCCGGACCGGACGTCGCCATGCAGACGCCGACCTTTCCGGTCGAACGTGCGTATCCGTCCGCCGCATGTGCCGCACCCTGCTCGTGCGATGTAAGATAATGAGTGATCTTATCCGACGCCTTGTAGAGTTCATCATAAATATTCAGGATCGTTCCTCCCGGATACCCGAACACGGTATCGACGCCCTGTTCGAGAAGACACTGAATAACGATCTTCGCTCCCGTGATTTCCATATATTTTCCTCCTTCTTCAGGCAGGGGCCGGGAGGCCGCACGCCTGTTTTTCACATAAAAAAACCTGTCAGGGTTTCTGATATCAAACCCCGCAGGCACAGCGATCAAAGCATAGACCGGCCGGGAATCTCCCGGGCGGCGTCGCCAATCGTTTCAGCAGATCCATCATAACACATTGTGGGGCATGACATCCATTGCGGTTTCGGTAGCACAATTTTAGGCGCGGCTAACACGCCTTGATAATGGCGATGCTGTTCATGCTGAAACCGATCTGAAACATACTGACGGCCTTTCCATATCCGGTAAATCGTGGCAGACTCTCCCGAATGAGCAGTCTGATTAAAATAAAGAGTAACACCGTTTCCGATGCCTTGTCAAGAGTATTGTTAACCGGATACAATTTATTCCGGATTTTTTTGTTTGCAGGAAACGCCAGGGCCCGGGAAGGCGATCGGAGAGAATCTGTCGATGTCCCCTGCAGTGCATCCGGCCGCATCAGGATCCCAGGGCAGCCGGAACAAAGCAATGGATCATGCTCACGACGAATCCCACCCGGACCCCTCTGAGCCCCGGAGCGGCCGGAATAAAACAACGGCCCTCTGCTCACCCCCCAAAAGAACCGAGCCTCTTCACAACGGAAGGCAGCCCCCCTTGATTTTCCACCACGGCCGCGGCTATAATGCTGTTATCAACAGGGCCAGGGCCGGACAAAAAATGCACGGCAGGACCTCAGGAAAGGAGCGGAAGTGGGTAGAAAGCTGACTTTAAAAGACTATATCGTCTACGGATCGGGATCGACCGGGGACTCGACGTCCTATGTCCTCATCAACCTTTTCCTGATGTTCTTCCTGACGACGGTCGCCGGGATCCGCCCGGCCGCCGCCGGCGTCATCACCGCGGTCGGCGCCGTCTGGAATTCCCTGTTCAATCCGATCATCGGCTATGCTGCCGATCATCTTGAGACCCGGCACGGGAAGCGCCGCCCTCTGATCGCGGCATTCTCCATCCCGCTCTGCTTTATGATCTTTCTCTTGTTCACCGATGTCCCGTTCTCAGCATCCGTCAAGCCGCTCTGGTACGCCTTCATTCTGATGCTGTTCTGGACCAGCTACACAGGCTATTTTGTCCCGTACACGGCGCTCGGCGTCGACTATACGACAGATTACCAGGACCGGGTGACGCTCCGTCTCAGCGCCAGCTTTTTCAATATGCTCGGGAATATCGTGAGCATCGTCTGCCCGACGCTGCTCGTGCAGTTTTTCCGTGGGACCGGTCTTTCTCTCGGCCAGTCCTGGTCCCGGACCGCGCTCGTCATCGGGATCATCGCGGCCTTCACGATCCTGGTCACCGCGCTGTTCTCCGGCGAAGCCGATCCGCCCTGCCCGAAAACACGCATCCTGCCGCGCGCGGAGGAGGACATGGAAACAGCCCCGCCGCTCCTCATTTCCATCTTCCGGGAGTATCTGTCCGTCCTGCGCCTCCGGCCGACACGCCGGCTCGCGCTCGTCAGCGTGCTGTCGCTCATCTGCTACTCCTTCGTCATGAACGACATGGTCTACATGATGACGTACAACCTGAACTTCAGTTCGGAAAAAATCTCCTTCTGCCTGGTCGTGCGGACGCTGTTCGGGCTCCTCTTCATCCCGCTGATCGGCGCCATGACGAGAAAGATCGACAAGACATGGACAGCGATCGTCTGCTTCGCCGCGGCATTCGCCGGCATGGTCCTCCTCCGGATCACGGGGATCTCCGGCAGCGGCCCGAGCCTCTGGATCTACATCCTGATCAACAGCATCTCTACCTGTTCGTACTGGTCCATCATCCCGTCGATGTATTACGACATCTGCGACTACGACTTCCTGGTGACCGGGAAGCGGCGCGAGAGCACCGTCGTCTCCCTGCAGGGCCTTATCGAAGCGATCTCCGGGGGCATCGGCTCACTGCTGCTTGGCCTGATCCTCCAGGCGGCCGGCTTCAACGGCAGCGCGAAGGTCCAGTCCGCACTCGCGATGAAGTGGATCCTGAACTGCACGACAGTCATCCCGGTGATCTTTCTCCTGCTCGCTGCGGTCGTCATGCACTTCTACCCACTGACCCGAAAAGCCCACGAAGACGTTCTGCGCCAGATCATCATCAAGGAAAAGGAAAAATAAAAACGGGGGCAGAGCCCCCGAAACGTGACCGAATCTTCGCTCCACTGGGATCTACTCTTCGCTCCGGTGGATGCGGTCGATCTTCTCCTTCTGCGCCTCCAGTCTCCTTTTTTCCTTCCGTTCCTCGCGCTTCTGCTCGCGCACCGCTTTTTTCTTCATCCCGTGACGAATCTCGAAAATCAGAATAAGGACGGCGACAACGGCGGCGATGATCGCGGCGACCCAGGTGAAGCGGACATCATTTCCGTTCGTGGAATAGTCAATGAACGTGACGATCGCGAAGAATACGACAAAATATAAAATGAAATGAATGATTTTTTTCATGATTCCCTCCCCTGTTCGGACCGGCATCTGATAAAACTATTATACCGCAGACATCCGTGAATTTCACGCCTTTTAGAGGCCGGCTCCGATACCTCATATACATTCTTGCCTATTGCAAACCCCGGGGTTCCAAATTATAATAAAATCAGCGTGTTTTCTAAATTGTCTGGCAGAGAAGACGATACGCCAAACCCCGCGAAGTCTTCAAAATCCGGGCAGTTTATCAATGATAATTAAAGGAGGATCTATTATGGCAAAATACGACTGGGAAAAGTTCGGGTTTCATATTCCTGAAATCATGATCCCAAAAGACGGCACCGACTATGAGAAATGGGCCGTCGTGGCGTGCGACCAGTACACATCCGAACCGGAATACTGGGACGATGTCGAGAAGATCGTCGGCGACGCTCCGTCCACACTCCGCATGATGCTGCCGGAAATCTATCTGGGCAAAGAAGGCGAAGCGGAACGGATCAAAAAGATCAATCAGACGATGGAAGACTATATGGCAGACGGCACGCTGCAGAAGCTGCCTCCGGGCTGCATGCTGATCAAGCGCACCGCGGAAGGCAGAAGCCGCCTGGGCCTCGTCATCGCGACCGACCTCGAGAGCTATGATTTCAACAAGGGCTCCACAACCCTGACGAGAGCGACGGAAGGGACCGTTGTGGAACGGATCCCGCCGCGTCTGCGCATCCGGGAAGGCGCTCCGATCGAAATGCCGCACATCATGATCCTCATCGACGATCCGGAGAAGACCGTCATCGAACCGCTCGTCAACGCACCGCAGAAGAAGATCTATGACACCGACCTGATGAAGAACGGCGGCCACATCACCGGCGCGTTCATCGCGGAAAAAGATCTGGAAGGAATGAAAGAAGCCCTGTCCGCACTGTATGACAAAGCGGAAGCGAAATACGGAAAAGGGAAGGTCATCTTCCAGGCGATGGGCGACGGGAACCACTCCCTCGCGACCGCAAAGACGAACTGGGAGAACCTGAAGAAGACCCTGACGCCGGAAGAGGCGAAGAACCATCCGGCCCGCTACGCTCTCTGCGAGATCGAGAACATCCACGACGACGGCATCGTGTTCGAGCCGATCCACCGTGTGATCTTCGCGAAAAAGGGCCAGAGCGGCATGGACCTCGTCAATGAGACCGTGGACCTTCTGAAACAGCAGAACGGCGGCGCGTCCCTCGCAGCAGAGGGAACCCCTGCACCGGAAGGCGGCTTCGCGATCCCGTACGTCACCGCGGATCAGAAGGGCACGATCCTGATCGAGAAGCCGGCGAACAAGCTGGAAGTCGGCGCGCTGCAGAACGCTCTCGACGTCATCGTCAAGGAACGTGAAGATGCGGACATCGACTATATCCACGGGAGCAAGGCGGTCGAATCCCTGTCTTCGAAACCGGGGAACGCCGGATTCTATCTGCCGGCGATGGATAAATCCATGCTGTTCCCTGCTGTCGCAGCGGACGGCGCACTCCCGAGAAAAACGTTCTCCATGGGCGAAGCGAACGAGAAGCGTTACTACATCGAGAGCCGGTACATCGGAAAATAAACCCGATCGATCACACGGCCGGTCACCAGACCGGACAGGCCGGTCACCGAACTGCATAGTCCGGTCACCAGGCTTCAAAACGCAAAAAACGGGCGGAGCGCGACATTGCGCTCCGCTTTTTTTGTCCGATAAAACCCCGGATGAGCCGAAGGCCCCGGTCTTACGGATGTTCAAAATGCTGGTAGTCCGGCGTCCCGGACCAGCTCCCTCCCCAGGTAAAACCGTAGGAAGTGAACAGGCGGTACGCCTTGTCTTCTGTCGTGATCATATGCGCCCGGGACGAAGAACGCCCCGATGCGTACTGGTCCAGATTCGGATGGTCGATCGCGTACGCCGTTCCGTTCCGGTATCCGACGTACGGATTTTCTCTCGGGTTCAGGTCGATCGCGAGCCCCTCCGCGTGATTCGACAACGTGCTCCTGTGCGAAATCGTCCGGTAGTTGAACGCCGAGGTGTTGTCGGCCTCGACCGACCGGTAGTCCGCCGCGTTCCCGTCCTTTCCTTTGACCCAGTAGTGGTCGACGAGACGCATCGAGCGGATCTGGTATTTCTCCTGATAAAGCTGATAGAAGATCGACTTCACGGATCCGGCGATCTTCTCATTAACGATGATCTCTCCGGTCCGGATCTTTCCTTTAAAGTCGTAGTGAAGCACACGGATATAGCGCAGGCTGCTGAGCGGCACGCTTCCGGACGGCTGATAGGACTTCCCGCTGATCCTCCGGTAGACCTTGTCGCCTTTCCGGATCTTGTAGATCCGGAAATATTTCTTCGGATGATCGGGCTTTTTGATGGCTTTCTCCACCGGAAGCTGATACACGACCGCCGCGGTCGGAGCCAGCAGTCCGTCGCCCGCTGGATTTTCCAGGGGCTGGCCGATCGCCATCCCGCAGGTCATGAGAATCGTCACTGCCAGCATGGCTCATTTCCTTTCTGCTCTTCCGGCGAGATAGTCCATGATCCTTTTTTGCAGGAGCCGATACCGCCGGACGGTCTCCGGATTCCGGTCGCAGGCTTCGCGCGGCACCTCCCGGCCGGCGCCGTAATGGATCGGCATGTCGTAGAGGTCGTACTGCTCGCGCGTCAGGTCAACGACCGAGCCGGCGAGGCGGTTGAAATAATGGATGCTGCCTTCTTCTGTCCGGACCCTCCATATCGTGGCGCCGAACAGATCCGCTGTCAGCATCGACGTGATCGCGCTCTGGGCGAACGAAGGATCCTCTTCGATCCACTCGTTCTGACGCGACGGGGTCGCTGTCTCCCGGCACCACGTCTGTTCGAGGACGGCGAGGAGATCCGTCAGCGTCCGGATGCCCGGAAACTGCCGGATCGGCCGGCACTCCGCGTCTACACGGAAGAACGGGCTCAAATCTGATCCATGCCGTTCTGTCATGCGCTCCCGCGCTTCCTCAAGCGGATCCATGCACTCCCCTCCTCATCATCCTTATCATCCTTTTGCCGCACACGCTGCGGTTTCCTTCCAAAATATCCTACTGCCCGGAAGAGCTGCTCCCGCTGGAGCTTCCCGAGCTGCTGCCCGAACTCCCCGAGCTTCCGCTCGAGCCTCCGGAACTTCCGCTCGAACCGCCCGAGCTTCCCGAACTGCCGCCCGAGCTTCCTGAGCTGCTGCCCGAGCTGTCCGAACTTCCGCCGGAGCTCCCTGAGCCGCTGCCGGAACTGTCAGAACTTCCGCTCGAGCTGTCGGAACTGCCGCTCGAGCTCCCCGAGCCGCTGCTCGAATTTTGTCCGCTGTCATACGTGTCGGTGCTGCTGTCCTGGCTCTGGTCCGTGCTGTCGCTGCTGCTTCCGGAGTCCTCATCGCTGTTCGTCGTCGTGTCGTCCGTTTTGCCCCAGTCCGTCGCGTCATAGTCTTCCGGCGTGAAGTACATCGTGCGGAACAGATTCTTGATCTTCGTGATGTTGTTCTTCGATCCGGACGGGCGGGTCAGGCGCACACGGACCATTTCATCCTGGCCTTCCGGCGCCGTGACGAGGTAGAAATATTCGCTGTCCGAACTGTACTGTGCTATCACGGAATCGCTGGAGCCGTCGATCGAGATCCCCCTCGTGGTGAGGCTGGAAGACGAAACGCCGGTCGCCTTGGAAAGATCGCTGTCTGAGATCTGATCACCGGACTTGTCATACTGGTACAGGATCTCGATCTTCGCGACGACCTCCCCGGAATCATTCGTGTACTGATAGATCGGGTTCGACGAACTCGAGCCTGCGACCTGCTCCCAGGATTCCGGGATCTTGTAGTGGAAGCATCCCTTCCACGTGTACTCCTTGTACGGTCCCTTGAAGTACGACGGCACACCGGACGACGAGCTGCTGCTGTTATTCGTCAAAAGGCCGCTGGACAAAAGGAGACCGAGTGCGATGGCAGCAACCGCGAGCGCGGCGATCGTGAGCAGGAGTTTTTTGTGATCACGGAAGAAATTCCCGCCGGACTTTTTATTTTTCTTCTTCGGAAGCTTCGGAGACTTCCGTGACTTTCCGGTATCCGGGGCCTTCCGTTTCCCGCTGTTCGCATCGCGCTGCGCCGCGTCGATCGCGCGGTCGATGTCCTTTTCGTCGCGGATCCCGTCGATGTAGCCGATCCAGACCTTCTTGTGCTTCGGGTCCCACTCCGAGACCTTTTTGCGGTATTCGTCTGCCTTGGAATTGAACGCGCGGGTCAGATCCGGATCCTGGTTCATGCGGGACGCCAGCAGAGCATACGCGTATGCCTTCGGATAGTTGTTGTCATAATCAGCGTAATAGACGCCGATGCTGTTCAGCGCTTCTGCGTAGTGGCGCGATGTCGGCGGCACGCTGCTGTAGTAGAGGACGGCCTTCCGGTAGTCCGGTTCATCGCTCCCCGGCGCCGAGACCATCAGGCGCGGGTTATACAGATCGCCCAGATACAGGTTCGCGTCCGTAGCGCCGAGTTCCAGCGCGCGGCGCAGATTCTTGAACGCCTTTGCGCGTCCATCCGGGTCGTATGCGCGGTTTTTCGGAAGTGCGCGGACGCCTTCCCTCAGGCAGCGGACCGCTTCCGGCTCCCCGCTTCCCGCGGGGCTCGGCCCCGATCCCGTTCCTCCCGGACCGCCGCCCGGAGACGCTGTGCCTCCTGAGGAAGCCATGCCGCCTGAAGACGCTGCACCGCCTCCCGAAGACGCCATGCCTCCGGAAGACGCTGCGCTGCCTCCCGAGGAAGCCATGCCGCCCGAGGACGTTGCGGCTCCGGAAGCCGCCGTGCCCCCTGCATCCACAGAGTTTTCATCCACCACGGAGCTGCTCCGCTCCTTGGTCCGGTTTTCAAAATTCCCGACGAGATCCTCCAGCGCCTTCATCGCCTTGTCCGAATCCGGTGCGTCCGGAGCGAATCGATCGTTTCGTTCAGTTTTATCCATCAATCTCACACTCCCCATGTAAAATCGGATAACTTTTCAGGGTATTGTCAGTATAGCACAGTGCGGAAAAATCACAAAATCCCGCGCATTTTGGAAAATCCTGCCGGGCTTGTGGTATCTTAATACTGTGACTTTATGAAAACGAGGTGGCCTGAATGACCAGAGAATATTTTAGCAGAACAAAACGAATCCTCGGTGAGGAATCCATGAAAAAACTCGCCCGTTCCCGTGTCGCCGTCTTTGGAATCGGCGGCGTCGGCGGCTATGTCGTCGAGGCGCTCGCCCGGAGCGGGATCGGGAGTCTCGATCTCATCGACAGCGATCAGGTCGATGAAACGAACCTCAATCGCCAGATCATCGCGACGACAGAAACGATCGGACTCGACAAAGTCGATGCCGCCGAGGCCCGGGTGTACACGATCTCACCGGATACCCGGGTGACAAAACACAAACTTTTTTATCTCCCGGAGACCGCCGACGCGATCGACTTTTCTCCTTTTGACTACGTCGTGGACGCGGTCGATACCGTAAAGGCGAAGCTCACGATCATCCAGAACGCCAAGGAGCGCGGGATCCCGGTGATCTCGGCGATGGGCTGCGGGAACCGCGTCGATCCGTCGAAGCTCACTCTCACCGACATCTATCAGACGAACACCGATCCGCTCGCCCGCGTCATGCGGCGCGAGCTCCGGAAGCGCGGGATCCCGGATCTGGCCGTCGTCTATTCGACCGAGCCTGCGATCCGTCCGCTCGAAGAGGAAGGAAAATCCGAGGAGACGACGCCCCGGCGCTCCGTTCCCGGCTCGACCGCGTTCGTTCCGCCGGCCGCGGGGCTCTTGATCGCCTCCGTCGTCGTCCGGGAGCTGACCGGTTTCGATCCGGCGGGAAGGACAAAAGGAGGACGTCAGGATTAGCTCCTGCCCCTGCCGAAAAAAATCCGGCGAAGGCCTCCGGATCTTCCGGGACGTCTTCGCCGTTTATTGTTTCTTTATTTGATCAGGCCCTGTTCTTTCAGGACGGAACGCACGAAATCCGTATCGCTGTAAGGGTACTTGACGCCTTTTTCCTCCTGATAATTCTCATGGCCGAGCCCGATGATCGTGATGAGGTCGCCGGGCTTTCTGTTTTCCACCGCGTAGCGGATCGCGTCTTTCCGGTTCGGGATCACGATGTAGTCTCCGTCGGTCTTCGCGAGGCCCTCCTCGATCGCTGGCAGGATCTGTTCGAACGTTTCCCAGCGGTTGTGCCCGGAGGTCACGATGCTGAGATCCGCACCGTTCCCCGAGGCTTCGCCCATCTCGGTCCTGCGGGAGCGCGCCCGGTTCCCGTCCGCGCCGAAGATGCAGATCAGCCGCTTCGGTTCGTATTCACGGAGCGCCTGAAGCAGGTTCCGGGTGCTGTAGCCGTTGTGCGCGAAATCGACGCACACGTTGAAATCCTTTGAACGGTACACCATGTCGATGCGCCCTTTGATGTGGACGTGCTCGATCGCTTTTCGCATCGCGTCTTCCGGGATCCCGCATTCGTTCATCACCGCGAGTGCCGCGAGCGCGTTCTCTGCATTGAAGATGCCCGGAAGGCCGACAAAGAATTCTCCCTGAAGCTTCCCGGCGACACGGAAACGGATCCCCGGGTCCCCATCTCTTGTTTCTTTTGTCTCCCCACTGATGATGTATGAGAGCGGCTTGTTCTCGATCTTGCGGGGGTCTTCGCCCTCGCGGGACGCGCCCTGCTCGTATCCGCCGACCGCGCCGCTCCGGCTGTTCACGTCGAAGCGCCCCTCATGCCCGTAGAAGAGGATCGGGGTGTCGACGCCGTCCAGCAGCTGGTCCACATGGATGTCGTCCCGATTGACGATCCCGACCCGGCTCCAGCGGAGCATCAGGCTTTTGCAGTAAAGATATTCTTCAAAGGAGCGGTGCTCGTTCGGCCCGACGTGATCGCCTTCTTCAATGTTCGTAAAGATCCCGTAGTCGAAGTCGATCGCGTCCGGGCGGTGCAGCATCAGGCCCTGCGAGGAGCACTCAATCACCGCGTATTCACAGCCCGCTTCGACCATTTCCGCGAGGTACTTCTGCATGTCGTCGGAATCCGGCGTCGTGTTGGCGAGGTCGTGCTGCTCCCCGCCGATCTGAACGCCGTTCGTGCCGATGATCCCGGCTTTCCGACCGGCTTCCTCCAGGATGGACATCATCAGCGCCGCCGTCGTCGTTTTGCCCTTGGACCCGGTGATGCCGATGCAGGTCATCTTTTTCGACGGTTCGCCGTACCAGGCGGAAAACGCATACGCCTTGGCTTCGCGCGTGTTATGCACCGAAAGGACGGCAGCGTCCCCGGTATCCGGAAGGCTGTTTTTTTCCAGCCAGGATTCCTCGATCACGATCACAGCCGCGCCGGCACGGGCGATCTCTTCGATGTGTTCGTGCGCATCGAAATTGACTCCGCGGATGCAGATGAACAGGCATCCCGGAACGATCTTCCGGTTGTCGACGATCACGGCCGAAATCTCCTGTTCGGCGCTTCCCCGGAGCAGACGGTATTCCGTGTTTTTAAGAAGTTCTGTCCCTTTCATGATATCTCCCGACCGGGTCACAGCCCCGCGTCTTCGAGCTTGAAGATCCCTTTGTACAGCGCCGGCTTCTTCACCGCGTACGCCCAGTTCTTGTCTCCGTATTCATAGTGCCACCATTCCGACGGCAGGTTCGTGAACCCGGCCTCCAGCATGGTATGGTACAGAAAACGGCGGTTCCCGCGGATGATCTCCGCGTCCTTTTCCTTCTCTGCTTCTTTTGTCTCAAAATACGCCGCTCTCGTCTTGATCGTGAACTCGTCGAATGCGGTGCCGAATTCGAGCTCCTGATCGTCCGGACCGACGATCGTCAGATCGATCGAGCCTCCCGTCGTGTGGGCCGGCGGCAGGTTCACATCGTCCACCGGGTTCGCGACGAATTTCCCGATCTCCGCTTCGCGCTCCTCCTGACTCAGGTTCTCCAGATGGAACTCCTTTGTGATCATCTCGCTGTATGACTCAAAAAGCTCCTCCTGAAGAGCGAACGGGCGCCACACGTCCCAGATCCGGAAACGGTATCCGTCCGGCAGAAGCAGCGACGCCTTCTCCAGCATCTCCGCAACTTCTTTTCTCAAAAAGCTTCTCGTCTCCGCGTTCCGGCACCCGCGGACCGGGTACTGCATCGCGAGCTCGATCCGGTCCGTCTCATGCAGCTCGACGAGCGGCGAATCGATGAACGCGGTGTCGGTATATTGCTCCGGATCCGGAAGGATCGGGATCGGTTTGTTTCTGAAATCTTCCATAAGTCTTAACCTCCCTGCCATATTTCAAAAATTATTATCGCATTTCAGAATTTAAAGTCAAGTACAGCCTGGAAAATATCGGGAGAACTTCCCGCAGAGCAGCTTCTTTCAAGAAGAAACCCTCAGCCGAACACCAGTGCCGCTGCCTCTCCTTACCTACTTTTTACATTTCTCCGCCTTGAGACATTCGCCGCTTCACGGTATAATTTAATGGGAAAATTTATTGGAGGAGGAAATCATATGAAAAAAAATAAACTAACTAAGATCCTGATCCTTATCTTTGCACTGGTCATGGTATTCAGCCTGACCGCGTGCTCAGACGAGAAAGACGTCAAATCCGCCGCGACGACGTTCCTGGACAAATGCGTCGACGGCGACTTCGACGCAGCTGAGAAGCTCTGTTCCTCGAGTGCGGCGACCTCGCTCGGCATCAAGGATATCCGCTCGACCCTGGAATCGCAGTTCGACCTCGGATTCTCTTCGAGCTCCGGCACCAGCATCTCGAGCTACAACAAGGCGACCCAGGAAGCCTATAATGACTTCATCGATTACACCTTGAAAAAGATGATCAGTTCCTACAAGCTGAACGACGACTACGACAACGACAAAAAGAGCATCAGCGCGAAGGTCAAGATCCTGGACAAGGATTCTGCTTCTTCTTCTACGTTCCAGTCAGAGATCCAGAAGATGGCAACAAACTACTATAAGAAGCACCAGAGCGCCCTGGTCAAAGTCTACCAGTCAGGCGGCCAGACGGCCCTTCAGAAAAAGCTGATGAACGATCTCGCGCCGAAGATGTTCGAGACCGCAAAAACAGATTACATCGGCAAGATGAAGACAAAGACCGTCACCTGGAAGCTCACCTTCAAAAAGAACAAGAGTGGCAAATGGATCGTCAATTCCGCATCGGAGTCTGAGTAACCGGATGGACAAAAAGAATTCTCAGAGCCGCCCCCTTCGGGGCGGTTTTTCTGTGGCACAGCGGCGGATGACCTTGTGAGCTCCGTTGGATATGGCAGTTTCCGAGGCCTCGCAGTGGTGAAGCAGGCGCTCCTTTTTATTAAGTTTTACTTAAATTTTATTTAAATAAATGTAGATTTACTTTCTTAACTTTCTACCCTATACTATAACCAGAAAGAAGAAAGGAAACACCCGAAAGGGATGAATCAAATAAAATCAAACGTCCGGACGGACAGAAAGGAGAACATCATGATGTACGCACTGATCGGAATCATCGCTCTCGCAGCCAGCCTCGGATTCATGGGAATCGTCAATAAGGCAGCGAACGAATAGGGAAAAAGAGATCCAGCAGGGATAAAGAAACTCAAGTCAAATGTCCGGAAGGACAGAAAGGAGGACATCATGATGTACGCACTGATCGGAATCATCGCTCTCGCTGTAAGCCTCGGATTCATGGGGATCGTTAATAAGGCGGCGAATAAATAGCGATCGAATAGAAAATGCCACCTCGCAGAAAGACGAAGAATAAATCTTAAGAAACGGGCTGAAAAGCCCGTTTTCTTATTCTCTGACTCCTCATCACGACGCATCGGACGCCTTTTCTTTTATTAAGCATTACTTAAACATTGCTTAAATAAATGTAGATTTACTTTCTTAACCTTCTACCCTATACTATAACCAGAAAGAAGAAAGGAAACACCCGAAAGGGATGAATCAAATAAAATCAAACGTCCGGACGGACAGAAAGGAGAACATCATGATGTACGCACTGATCGGAATCATCGCACTCGCAGCCAGCCTCGGATTCATGGAGATCGTCAATAGGGCAGCGGCCAGATAGGAAACGAACCATCCAAAAGAGAAGGATCAAACTCAAGTCAAATGTCCGAACGGACAGAAAGGAGCATATCATGATGTACGCACTGATCGGAATCATCGCACTCGCAGCCAGCCTCGGATTCATGGGGATCGTTAATAAGGCGGCGAACAAATAGCGATTGAATAGAAAATGCCACCTCGCAGAAAGACGAAGAATAAATCTTAAGAAACGGGCGATGAAGCCCGTTTTCTTATTCTCTACCTTGTTACTCCTCTTTCGTCAGCGCCATCGCCGCGAGGTCGACGAATTTCCGAACCGCCGGCGTCGCGTGATCGTACGACGGAAGCGCGATCCCCAGCGTCACAGACTCCGGCGGATCGAGCGGCAGCTTTACGGCATCGGTCAGCCAGGACAGCGTACAGAGTTCGTTCATCACGCTCATGCCGAGACCCTTCTCGATCAGCGCGATCGTCGCACCGTTCTCGAACGTCTGGTATTTGACGTTCAGGTCCACGTCGTATTTCTCCATCAGCCGCTCCACGTCGACGTCATGGCCCATCGCCGGCATGATGAAATCTTCCCTGCTGCATTCCCGGACCGGGTAGCTCCGGTCTTCCGCGCGCGGGTGATCCTTCGGGAGGACGGCGATCATCGGGTCCTCTGCCAGCGGGAACCAGTCATACTCCATCGGTTCCCAGTACGTGATGAACCCGAGGTCACAGGTCCGCTCATCCAGCCAGGTGCAGATTTCCTGCCGAATCCCCTCGAGGAGGCGGATCTCGATGCCGGGATATTTCTTTTCAAACTCACGGATAACATCCGGGAGCCATTGGGCGGAAACACTCGGATACGTCCCGATCGTGACACTTCCGATCTCGAGACCGTTGATCTCCCCGGCGAGCTGATAGATGTTCTCCTCGCGCTCGACGAACTCCCGCATCGCCGGCAGCATCTTGCGTCCGGCTTCCGTCGGGCGCACACCTCGGCGTCCCCGGTCGACGACCGGAAAGCCCAGGTCATCCTCAAGCGCAGTGATCAGCTGGCTGACACCGGACGGCGTGTAGCCGAGCTTCTCCGCTGCTTTCGATATTGTTCCCTCATCCACCGCCGCAAGCAGGGCGCGGCATCTCACACTGTCCATAGAACTTCCTTAAGCCTTTCTTAAAAAAAGGTTAACTAATTGTAGATTTTCTTTTTATCATTCTCATTCTATAATCAAATCAGAAAAAAGGCAAGGGTCCGTTCGAGAG
Organism: Anaerovoracaceae bacterium; assembly: GCA_050946555.1. Lineage (GTDB taxonomy): Bacteria > Bacillota > Clostridia > Peptostreptococcales > Anaerovoracaceae > Aminicella. The sequence continues at coordinate 252,303 of JBMNVA010000002.1, forward strand.
ACCCGATCGCAGGCAGCGACTGGAGAGGAGGCGACGCCGCGATGAAAAAGAACGAAACAAAAGGAATGGGATATCTTCTGACCGCAGGCATGCTTTGGGGTCTTGCGGGAATTTTCGTGAACCAACTGACCGCGCTTGGCGCGGGATCGGATTTTATCAGTTTCTGCCGCGTCGCACCGGCATTTCTGATCCTGCTCGTCGTCGCGAGCTGCAAATACGGGCGGAAGCTTTTCCAGGTCAGCGCCCGGACGCTTGTCTTCTGCGCACTGACCGGTATTTTCTGCCAGGCCGTTTACAACATGTGCTACACCAGGGCCATCGAACTCGTCGGTATGTCGACGGGTGCGATCCTCCTCTACCTGGCCCCGGTGATGACCGCGCTCACCTCCGCCGTGATCTTTCAGGAAAAACTGACCCGCTGGAAGGCACTTGCCCTTCTCATCAACATCGCGGGCTGCGTCCTGACAGTGACCGGCGGCGGGTTCAGCGGCAGCGGGAACCTGCCGGTACTCGGGATCCTGTTCGGAGTCGGCGCCGCGGCAGCGTACTCGCTCGCTCCGATCTTCGGGCGCTTCGCGGTCTCCGATACCGAGCCGCTGATCTCAACGACCTGGACGTTCTGCTTCGCGACCGTTTTTCTCATGGTCGTCACCCGTCCGGTCAACGATGTCGCTTCCGTAAGCGGGATCTATTTCCTGACCATCCTCGGATACGCCTTTGTTCCGACATCGCTGGCCTACCTGATCTACTATTTCGGACTCAGCCGGATCACGGAGTCGAGCCGGGTGCCGGTGCTGACCTCGACCGAGCCTGTCGTCGCGACGCTGATCGGCGTGCTCGTCTACCACGACAGCTTCGGAGTGATGAACCTCATCGGCATGCTGCTGGTGCTTTCGTCGATCCTTCTGATGAATCCGGAGGCGTTCTCCTCCTTCCTGAACCGGAGGACCGCGGAGCTGACAGAACAGGCAAAGAAAAAAGCCGAACCGGTAGTGGTTCGGACGATCCGGGAATAACGGCAGGGGCTGCGCCATGCAGCCCCCATTTTCTTTTTTTGTCTAGCGTCTGTCCTTTGTGATGATCAGGGAGAAATACCCGGCGTCTTCCGGGATCGCTTCGGCGCTCCGGAAGATCCGTTCGTCCGGCATACCGCAGTTTTCGACCAGGATCACGTCTTTCCCGGAGTCTATGAGCTCCTGCCTGACTTCCCCGATCCGGTGTCCGGACTTCATCAGGACGGTCACTTCTTTCTGCTCTGCGGCTTCCCCGCGGGATGCCGGGACGACGCGAAGCGATTCCTCTCCCAGAACGAGAGGTACGCTGGCTGCCGCCGCGGCAGCACAGAAGGACGGGACTCCGCTCACCACCTCATACGAATATCCGGCGGCGCGGATCGCTTCCGCGAGGTAAAAGAACGTGCTGTATACGGCGGGATCGCCGAGGGTCAGAAAGGCGACACATTCTCCTTTCCGGAGAAACGGGATGATCTTCTCCGCGTTTTTTCGATAGACCTCGGCCAGCTCCTCCCGGTCTGTCACCATCGGGGACGCGATGCCGAGGAGCGGTTTCTTCTCGATCTCCGGCAAGGCCTGCCGCGCGATGCGGTAGGCGACGCTTTTTTCCGCGTCTTCTCCCGGCACCGCGATGACATCGGATTCGCGGATCCGGCGAACGGCTTTCAACGTCATGAGCTCCGGGTCTCCCGGTCCGACGCCGATGCCGTAAACGATTCCTGTCATACTTTTTCCCTCCTGTCCGGTCCCTACTTCATCCAGTCCCGTTTTTTCGGGTCGAGCATCCCTGTCGCAGAATAGAGGAGTGCGTTCATGATCGAGGCGGCGACATTGCTCCCGCCTTTTCTTCCGCGCGCGACGATCGCCGGGACGCCGGCCTCTTCACACGTTTCGATCAGCTCTTCCTTGCTCTCACACACATTGACGAACCCGACAGGGACGCCGACGATGAGAGACGGCCGGAGACCTTCCCGGATCCTGCGGGAAAGCTCGATCAGCGCCGTCGGGGCGTTGCCGACCGCGAAAATCGCGTCCGGATGCTCTTCCGCGCCGTGCCGCATCGACACGGCGGCGCGGGTCGTCCCTTCTTCTTTCGCCGCTCTCATGATCGCCGGATCCGCCATATAGCAGACCGCGCTTCCGTTCAGCTTTTTGAGTGACGGGCGGCTGATCCCGGATTTTGCCATATTCGTGTCGGTAATGATCGTGAACCCTCCCTGCTTCAGGAGGGCGACGGCCTTCGGGACCACACCTTTTGTGAAATACAGATTCTCCGCGTAGTCGAAGTCCGCGGTCGTGTGGATGACGCGGCGGACGACCGGGAGTTCTTCCTCCGGGATCGTGATCTTTTTTTCCGCGAGTTCCCGCGAGATCGTCTTCATGCTCTCGGCTTCGATGTCCGCCGGTTTTACGTAAATATAGCTCATCGTGTTTTCCCTCCGGAATTCAGTATTTCGTAGATTTTTTCCATGTCCAGTGCGCGACGGACGCCTTCGGCCAGGATGTTGTACTGCTGCTGGACATACACCTCGTGGGAAACGGTCGGGATATCTCCCGCTTCGATCCCTTTTTCTGCGGCGAGCCATCGGGTCATGCGTTCGACGAGTTCGCCGGTATCGAACAGGCCGTGAAGATACGTGCCGAAGATCTTCCCCTGGCAGCAGCCGTCATCGGTCCCGTTGTCCAGGCGGCAGAACGGTTCTCCGGCGACCTCGGTCCGGCCCATATGGATCTCGTAGCCGTCGATCCTCGCGCCGGCAAACGGTCCGTAGGTGACGGTCCCCTGCACACGGGTCCTCCTTTTGTCCGGCGTGAAGACCGTGGAGCACGGGAGAAGTCCCATGCCGCGGAGCTCCGGGATGTCCCCCTCGAGATGCTCCGGATTTTTCAGAGTCTCCCCCAGCATCTGGTATCCTCCGCAGACGCCGAGGACCGGTTTCCCGCGGACAGCGTGCTTCAGGACCTCGGATTCGATCCCGTTTTCACGCATCCAGACGAGATCGTCGACCGTGTTTTTCGTACCCGGGATGATGATGAGATCCGGATCGCCGACTTCTGCCGCTTTTCTTGCGTACCGCACGCCCATCAGCTCGTTCGTCAGCGCGTTGAAATCCGTGAAATTGGAAAGACGCGGGAGGCGGATGACGCAGATGTCGATCGGTTTTCCGGTATCGTCCTGCTTCAGCCTGCTCGCGAGAGAATCCTCATCGTCCAGGTCGACGTCGAGCATCGGGATCACGCCGAGGACCGGCTTTCCGGATTTCTCCTCCAGCATTTTCAGTCCGGGCTCGAGGATCCCGACATCCCCCCGGAACTTGTTGATGATGAACGCGCGGATCCGGTCCTTCTGCTCAGGCGGCAGGAGTTCCGATGTGCCGTACAGCTGCGCGAACACGCCGCCGCGGTCGATGTCGCCGACCAGGATCACCGGCGCGTCCGCCATTTCCGCGATGCCCATGTTCGCGAGATCGTGATCCATCAGATTGATCTCCGCCGGGCTCCCCGCGCCTTCGATGACGATGATGTCGTTTTCCGCCGCCAGGCTGTCATATGCGGCCTTCACCTCCGGCAGGAGCTTCCCCTTGAACTGATAGTATTCCTCCGCCGTCATCTGTCCGCGGATCTCACCCATGACGATGAGCTGGCTCCCGGTATCGCTCGACGGCTTCAGAAGGACCGGGTTCATCCGGACATCCGGCTCGATCCGGCAGGCCTCCGCCTGCATCACCTGCGCGCGCCCCATTTCGAGCCCGTCGCGGGTGACATAGCTGTTCAGCGCCATGTTCTGTCCCTTGAACGGTGCGACGCGGTATCCGTCCTGTGTGAAAATGCGGCAGAGCGCGGCTGCCAGGACACTTTTTCCCGCATCCGACATCGTCCCCTGCACCATGATGCTTTTTGCCATAGCTGACCTCACTTCCACTCTTCTCTCAGCGCCCGAATCAGCGCCTCATTTTCCTCCGGCCGCTTCACGGCGACCCGGTACCATCCGCGCTCGAGTCCTTCGAAATTCGAGCAGTCCCGGATCAGGATCCCGTGCCTCCGCATCGCTTCCTCGAGCCCCGGCTCATGATGGAACAAAAGGTAATTCGCTTCGCCCGTCACGAACCCGGCGCCGAGCTCCCGGAGCGCCCGGGCGAGCTTCGGCCGCTCCTCCCGGATCAGCTGCCGCGCCTCTTCCACAAAGCGCCGGTCCGAAAGCGCCGCGACCCCCGCCTGTTCTGCAAGATAGGAAACGCTCCACGGCGGCCCCGCGTTCCGCATGCGGTAAAGCAGATCGACATCGCTTCCGATGACAAAGCCGAGACGGACGCCCGCCATCCCGTACATTTTAGTGAACGCGTTCAGGATCAGAAGCTCCGGCGATCCCGGGACTTCACCCCGGAGGGAGTGCTGTTCCGGTTCATCCAGAAATCCGTTGAAGCACTCGTCGACGACGAGCCGGGTCCCGGTTTTCCGGCAGCGCGCGAGGATCCTCCGGAGGAGCTCCGGGTCCGTCGCGACGCCCGTCGGATTGTTCGGCTCGCAGAGGAACACGCAGTCCGTGTCCTCATCGATCGCATCCAAAAATTCTTCGGTCAGGCGGAATCCTCGCTCCGCCTCCAGAGGGAAGCGCCGGATCTGACAGCCGGCTTCCAGGAGCGCAGCCTCGTACTCGGAAAAGGTCGGCTGCGTGAGGAGGGCGGTCTTCGGCTTCTCCGCTAGCGCGTAGCGAAAGATCAGATCCGCGGCGCCGCATCCGCAGAGGAAACAGTCCGCCGGAAGATCCATCGCCGCTCCGAGCGCCTCCCGGAGGCTCCGTGTCAGCGGATCCGGATACCGCTCCGCCGATCCCGCTGCAGTGCGGATCGCTTCCGCGGCCTTCCCGGAGATCCCGAACGGATTCACGTTCATCGAAAAATCCAGCGGATCCTTCCCGTATTCTTTTCGAAATCCTGCCCAGTCCCCGCCATGGGTCAGGGCATTGTTCTGTTCTGTCATGTATCAATCCTTCTTTTCTGCCGCCCGGACAAACCGCTCTGCGAGCGCGGGCGATCCGGAGAAATAGAGGTGCGGGAAACCGGCGTACAGGTTCTCGTTCGCGTACCCGAACCGCCACGTTTTCCCGTTGGAAAACTTCGTCAGCGTGAGATCGCAGCCGATCTCGCTGGAATCCCAGTAGTGGAATTCGTGCACCGGGATCGACTCGCCCGGCCGGAACAGCAGGCTCGGCCGGTCGCATGTGACATGTCCGTAGCCGAATCGGACGAGATGATCCTGCCCCGCCGCGCGTCCCGGAAGGACGCCCGCCATCGGGTACTCCTGTCCTTCTTCGTCCTTCAGCGATGTCCCGAGATAGAGGAACCCTCCGCATTCCGCCACGGTCGGAAGGCCTCCGTTCACCGCCTCGCGGACGGAACGGCGCATGCTCTCGTTCCCGGAGAGCGCTTCCGCGTGGAGCTCCGGATAGCCGCCCGGGAGGTACAGACCTCCGATGTGTTCCGGCAGCGTTTCATCATGGAGCGGGCTGAAAAAAACAAGCTCCGCACCGTTTTCCTCGAGCACGTCCAGCGTTTCCTGATAGATGAAGTTGAACGCTTCGTCCCGCGCGACCGCGATGCGGGCGGGGCGCTTCAAAGCGTCTCCGGTCTCCGTCGATACGGCCTCCCCGTCCGGGGCCGCAGGCCCGCTTTTTTCCGCATCGGGCATTGCGTCGGCCATCCCGCAATCCGTTCCCCCGATCGCGAACAGGCGCTCGAGATCGACGGTTTCTTTCATCGTATCCGCGATCCGGCCGATCCGCTCACTGAGGCCCGTGATCTCCTCTGCAGTGTACAGGCCGAGGTGTCGGCTCTCGAACACGGCCTCTTCCATGTGCGGCAAATACCCTAACACAGGGACGCCGCTTTCCTGTTCCAGGACCGAACGATACATGTCGTAATATGCTTTCGAGCAGTCGTTCAGAAGGACCCCGGCGATGTGGCTGTCCGGGCGGAACTCTGCGATCCCGCGGATCACGGCGGCCAGCGTCAGGGCCGTCCCTTTCGGGCGTACGACAAGGAGCGCGGGAAGACCCAGAAGATCCGCCACATGATACGCGCTCGCCTCGGCGGTATAGCGGGAGGATCCGTCATAATATCCCATCACGCCTTCGACGACGATGCTCCCCGCACCGGCCGCGCGCTTTTCGAACCGCGCTTTCGCCTGCTCCGGTGAGCTCAGGAACAGGTCGATGTTCGAGCTCCTTACGCCGAGCACCGAGCGGTGGAACATCGGATCGATATAGTCCGGACCGCACTTCATCGCTTCCGGGTTTTTCCCCATCGATTTGAGCAGGGACAAAAGGCCGCACGTCACGGCGGTCTTCCCGCTGTTCGAGGAAGCGGCGGTGATCAGGATCTTAAACATGCGACTCTCCTTCGATCAGAAAAATCGGGTTGTTCGCCGTCATCATGTGCTTGTTTCCGATACGGCGGCTCCCGGCGGAGCTGATCTGCGTCACGTCCACGCAGAGGCCGCGGGCCTGCATCTCATCGATGGCTTCGCTCAGCGTCTCGGTCACGATCGCGCTCGCCACGATCCGGGCGTTCGGGTTTTTCGCGAGGATCCCGCGCACGACCTCCTTCATGTTTCCTTTTGTCCCTCCGATGAAGACCGCATCCGGTGCCGGAAGATCCTCGAAGGCTTCCGGTGCGGATCCCGGAACGGGAACGATGTTCCAGGCCCCGAACTTCCTGCGGTTCGCATGGATGAGATCCACAGCCTCCGGGTTGACCTCGATCGAATAGACTTTTCCCTCGCGCGCGGAGAGCGCCATCTCGACAGAAACGCTCCCCGTCCCGGCGCCGACGTCCCAGACGGTCTCATCGCTCCGGAGCTTGAGCTTTCCGAGGATCGCCGAGCGGACGTCCTCTTTCGTCATCGGGACATCGCCCCGGATGAAGTCCCGGTCGGAGATCCAGGCGCAGAAGAACCGGCTTTTCGGCGCGGGTTCCACGACCATCGCCGTCAGCGGCCGGAACGTCTTTTTTGCGAATTCCGCCGCCGTCCCCCGGAGGACCTGCTCATCGTCATACGACAGGTTCTCGCCCGCGACGACGTTCAGATCGCCGAGCCCGGCATCCACGAGCCTCTGGCAGATGACATCCGGTGTCAGCGCGCCGCCGGTCAGGAAAAACGTCTCTTTCCCCCGCATGACCTCGCGGACCGGATCGATCTCACGGCCGTGCGCGGAGACGAGATTCCAGTTTTCCCAGGATCTCCCGAGGCGGGCAGACATCAGCTGCACGCTGGAGATGCCGGGCACGATCTCATACGGAATCCCTTCTTCCTCGAGCAGCGGCACGATGGACATCGCGCCGGAATAAAATCCGGTGTCGCCGCTGTAGACCACCGCGGTCTTTTTTTCCGGCTCCGCTTTGATGACCTCGACGATTTTTTTCGCGTAGATCTCGTCGACCCGTTCGGCACCGTACTGCTCCGGGATCGACTCCAGCAGCCGGCGCGCCCCGATGATCCGGTCCGCCCTCTTCAAGTTGAGTGCCGCATCCAGCGTCAGTGACGAGCAGTCACCTCCGCCCATACCAATCAGCATTATCTTCATTCGTTCCCCCCTGTTCTGACAAAATATTCCTCAGCTGGATCTCAGCGGTAGAGTCCGCCGGATCTGCACCGGAAAGGCCGGCCGGTTCTGCACTGTCGGGACCAGCCGTACCGGAAAGCCCGGCCGGTTCTGCACTGTCGGGACCAGCCGCAAAACGGTCTCGGCGTTCCTGCAGTCCGGCTCTCAGCGTTCGGTCTCCTGCGACCGCCTCCGTACTTCTTCCAGCACCTGCTCCATCGTCATCCCAGCCTCGCCCGGCCTCCGGATCACGACAGCAGGAATGTTCTCCGCCCGGCACGCCGCGATCTTCGGCTCAAATCCGCCGACTGCCCCGCCGTCCTTCGTCACGAGGCAGGCGATATCATAGTCCCGGATCAGGACCCGGTTCAGATCTTCTGAAAACGGTCCCTGGACCGCGATGATGTTCCGGTGCGGGATGCCGGCTTCTTCACAGGCCTCGATGGAAGATGCCGTCGGGAGCACGCGCGGGATCAGGCGCTCCGGATCGAGCCGCCCGGCAAAGATCGAAAGCTCCTTGGCCCCGGTCGTGAGCAGGATCCGGCCCGGCACATTCTGAAGTTTTTCCGCCGCATCTTCCGCGGAGTCCGCGTGGATGATCTCCTGCCCGCTCCCTTCCGGGACCTCGCCGGCCGCACGGAGCAGGCGCAGACGCGGGATTTGTTCCGCTTCGGCTGCCTCCCGGACGCTCGATGTCACCAGGACGGCATACGGATGCGTCGCATCGACGACGAGATCCGCGCCCCGGATCAGTTCGCGGATCCCCGCGGTATCCTTTTTCCCGACCGTAACGTCAACACCGGGGATCCGGCCCTGTTCCTCGCTCCCGTAGCCCGACGCGACGGAAACGAGGACGTGATGCCCGTCCCCGGCGAGCCGCCGGGAAAGCTCCCGGCCCTCAGTCGTTCCGCTGAAAATAACGATCTTCATGTCTTTCGTATCCTCTCGGTGTGACCATTTTCCCGGCGATCTCACGCGTCGTGCGCGTGCCGATGAACACGGTCGTGAACATATCGACCGGCTCGTCCGCGAGATCCCGGAGCTTCACGACCCGGGACGTTTCGCCCTCGCGGCCGATGTTTTTCACCCAGCCGCAGACGGTGTCCGGGCTCTTCGATTCCATCAGGATCCGGCACGCCCGATCCAGATAGTCGCTCCGTTTCTTCGAGCGCGGGTTGTAGATCGCAATGGCAAAATCGCCCTCGCCGGCTAAGCGGAGCCGTTTTTCGATCAGCTCCCACGGGGTCAGGAGATCGGAGAGCGAGATCACGCAGAAGTCGTGGCCGATCGGTGCGCCGAGCACCGCCCCGCCGGAAAGCGCCGCCGTCACGCCGCTCACGACCTCGATCGCGACCCCGTCATACTGCTCGGAAAGCTCGAGCAGAAGGCCGGCCATCCCGTAGACACCCGCGTCTCCGCTGCAGACCATCGCGACATTCTTCCCGGTCTGTGCGGTCTCGATCGCCTGGCGGCACCGGTCGATCTCGTGTGTCATCGGGGTGGAAAAATACTCCTTGTCCGGAAAAAGATCCTTCACGAGGTCCACGTAGACGGTGTAGCCGCAGATCACGTCTGCATTCTGGAGCGCCTTCATGGCTTCTCCGGTAAAATAGTCTTTCCCGCCGGGTCCGATCCCGACGGCATATACTGTGTTCATGTCTCGTACTCCTGATTCGTTGTTTCACCGGGGCGTCCGCATTCTCCGGCGGACCGACAAAGTTCATACGGTTCCCGCTAGGTCCGGCGCCATATTGCGGTGCCCGCCGGCCGGCGCGCCGCATCGCAGGGCTGGCCGGTCACAGTCTGGCGCCGTATTGCGGGCGGGAGACAGGCGTCGCATCTTAGGGTTTGCCGCGCTGGCCGGTCCCGCGTCCTCCGTTACGCCTTCCAGTTCCAGTCCGGCGCGAACGGCGCTTCCGCGAGCGCGAACGTAACGCCGGACCCTGCCGTCTTCCGGACGATCAACTCGCCGCCTTCCGCCGCGAGGACCGCGCTCCGCTCACACACATTGTCGACGCCGGTTACGTCACGGACAAAATCGGACGGGGTGAAGGACCCCGGCGCTTCCCGGAGCTGTTCCGCGGTGTAGGTCTGAAACGGCCATCCGTGCTTTTTGCAGAACGCGAGGAGCCCCGGTTCCTCTTTCTTGATGTCGATGCTCGCGACGCAGAAGATCGCTTCTTCCGCGACGCCGCATCCGGCAAGGAACTCCCGGAACGCGTTTTCGATGTCTTCTTCTTTCGCGCCCTTCCGGCAGCCGATCCCGAGCGCTACGATCCGCGGCACAAGATGGAGCGGCTTTTTGCCGCGGACCCGGATGTCGAGCGCGACATCGGATTCTTCCTCGGTGGTCACGACGAGACCGCGCGGGATCTCGCCTTCGATGTCCCACGCGCTCCTGACGGTGACGTTTTTCCCGGCGAGAAGTGCGCCGGAGACGAGCTTGATCTTCGAGACTTCCAATACAGCAGCGTTCTGCCGCTTCGCCCATTCGTCGACGGCGAACCGTTCGTTCACATCGGTCGCGGTCGTGATGACAGCGGTCGCGCCGGTGATCTTTGCGATTTTCCGCGTCAGGTCATTCGCTCCGCCGAGATGGCCGGACAAAAGGGAGATCGCAAAATTCGCCTTTTCGTCGACAACGACGATCGCCGGGTCATGGTCTTTCCGGGTGACATGGGGCGCGGCCGCGCGCACGGCGATCCCGCACGCTCCCACATAGACGAGCGCGTCGGCTTCCGCGAAGCCGCGATCCGTCCACGCCGCGAGGGTCGGCCCGCTGCCCGGGCGTTCCTGCGAACCGCAGCGGGATGCGGCGGCGCGGACGGATCCGGCCGCGCCCTGGGAACGTTCCAGCCCTTTCGCGATCCGGTCCGCGAGTTTTTTCCCGCGGTCCGTGAACGCGATGAGCCGGATGTCCGTGATCCGGTTCTTCCCGGAAGCGGCTTTCGAAGCACCGCGGTTTCCGGTTCCGCTCTTTCCGCGTTTCACGGCGCCGGCCTTCAAAGAAGAGGATGCCGGTGCCGCACCGGCTGTTTTCTTTTTTTTCAAAACTGTCATGAGATCCCTCCGGGCCGGCTCCTGCCGGACTTATTTACTCGCCTTGCGGAACTCCGTCGTAAACGACGGATCGTAAAGCTTGCTGCGGTCGTAGGACGATCCCAGGAAACCGCCGACCAGGATCAGCGCCGTCTTGGCGATATTTTCCTTCTTCGCGCTCTCCGCGAGCGTCCCCACCGTGCAGCGCACCACTTTTTCATCCGGCCATGTCGCCTTATACACGATCGCCGCCGGCGTGTCCTCCGTGTACGCGCCGCTCAAAAGCTCTTTCTGGACATTCTCCAGAAGGCCGGTCGACAGGAAGATGACCATCGTCGAACCGTGCTGCGCGAAAGCGGCAACGCCTTCTTTCTCCGGCACCGGTGTGCGCCCCGCCATCCGCGTGATTACGACGCTCTGGCTGACAGAAGGCAGCGTGTACTCCGCGTTCAGCGCGGCCGCCGCGCCCGAGAAGCTCGAAACGCCCGGGACATCCTCATATGCGATCCCGGCTTCGTCCAGAAGATCCATCTGTTCGCGGATCGCGCCGTAGAGGCTCGCGTCTCCGGTGTGCAGGCGGACCGTATCCTTTCCGGCGGCCTCGTTTTTCTTCATCACATCAATGACTTCTTCCAGCGTCATCTTTGCGCTGTTGTAGATGTCCGTTCCCGGCTTTGCGTAGTCGAGAAGCTGCGGGTTCACGAGGCTTCCTGCATAGATGATCGAGTCCGTTTTTTTCAGCAGCTCCGCACCCCGGACCGTGATCAGATCGACCGCACCCGGCCCTGCTCCGACAAAATGAATCATTTCTTTTTTCCTTTCCATTCCTTCAGAATCGTTTCCGCTTCCGGCGTCATCCCGAGCAGCCCGTAGACGTTGGAGAACATCACCGCGCCGATCCGGAAATCACCGCCTGAACGGTGTTCGAGTTTCGCCTGAACGCTCTCCAGGATGCTGGATATCACCTGCTCCCGGAGCCCGGCGCCGTCGAGCAGCTCGATGCAGGCATCCGTCGTCGCCGCGTGCATGACGCTCCGGCACAGCTCTGTGCTCCCGCCGGCGATCGCCGTATGCGCCGTAAAGATCTCATTCCGGCAGTCCGCCCATTTCGAGTGGGTGTTCATGATCCCGCCGGCGACCTTGACCAGTTTTCCGACGTGCGAAACAAACAGGACTTCTTCGATCCCGTAGACCGCCATCATATCCAGCGTCTCCCCGAGAAAGTTGGAGCACTTCAGTACCGGGATGCCGAGCCGGTCCAGTCCGTTCTCGCCGATGAAATCGCTCCCGTAATTCCCCGGCGTCAAAATGAGACGTTTCGACGTCAGGCTGTCCTGGCGCAGTTCGACCTCAATGGTATCGACCAGCGCCTGTTCGCTCATCGGTTCCACGATGCCGCTCGTCCCGAGGATCGAAAGTCCTCCTTCGATCCCGAGCATCGGGTTGAATGTCCGCTCTGCCGCCTCCCGTCCGCCCGGAACGGAGATGATGACCTGAAGCCGCCCGTCGTATCCCGCGCGTTCGCAGACGTCGAGGACCGCGCTTCGGATCATTTTCCGCGGCACGGAGTTGATCGCCGCGTTTCCGACCGGCTGATCGAGCCCCGGCTTCGTAACCCGGCCGACGCCTTCTCCGCCGTCGATCACGATCCGGTCTGCGCCCGCGTCTTCCGGATCTCCGGACTTTCCATCTTCGCCCGAGTCTTCGGTGTCTCCGGGCTCTTCATCTTCGCCTGCACCTTTCTGACCTCTGGGCTCTTCGACATTTCCCGTGCCGCAACCGCCTTCCGGCAGCTTCGACACATCCGCTCGGATCTTCATGCCGTCCGTGATGTCACTGTCGTCTCCGGCGTCCTTTTCGATCAGAGAAAACGCCGTATTTCCGCCGCTCTCTTCCGTATATCCGGATTCCACCGGTGTCTGCACGATCTCGATGCCCTTGCCGGTCCTCACGCGGACCTGATCCGGCGCCTTCCCGGTCAGGAGGAGCTCTGCCGCCGCAGCGGACGCGAGCGCGGCGCACGTTCCGGTCGTATACCCGCGGCGAAGCATTTTTTTGCCCTTTCTCGAGTATTCCTCAAATGCCAATCCGCGTTTCACCTCTTTCATAAAGAACGGCCCCTGCCCGCGAGAGCAGAGGCCGCGTCCGACTGCTGTTCCTGATGCGGGGCCTGACACTCGCGGCCTGAGGCTGCTGCCTCCCGCACGGACGGCAGGTCTCCTGGCTCGCAGCCTCCTGCCGAAACGCCTTCCCAGAGGATCTCCCCCAGTGGCAATCGTTTCCGCCGACTGCATACAGTGACGAGTTCGCACAGGTCTTTCACCTGTTTCCCTATTATCGGAGCATTCTGCTCCGCACCGTCCGCAAACGCCTGTATGAATACTCTATAAATTTACCATATTACAAAACAGCCGTCAATCAGATGGGGAGCCGGTTCGGGCCGTTATCTAAACCATCGGCGGATGACGTTGTGCAGCTGCATAGCGCATGCCGCTTCCCGCCGCCTTCCCCGGCATCCTGTCTCGCCGATTCCCCGGATCCCATCTCCTGTCCCGCCGATTCCCGAGATCCAATCTCCCCTTTCGGAATTCCGGATTCCCAGTCCGCGCCAGGCCTCTGTTGTGGTATAATGAGAAACCGTAAAAGAGAACAACCGCCGGGAAACAGAGCGGCACTGAGCCGCTCGGCCCGGCATACAGAAAGGACACATTATGCAGACCCTGAAAAAAGTGGAAGCTATCGCAGACCTTTACAAATCCGACGCGGACCTGAAAACGAAGACGGACGAAATCCTGAGCCGGATCATCACCCAGTACCTGATGGAAAACTACGACCAGCGCCTCGAGCGCCTCATCGAAGAGAGCCTGATCGAGCTCGTCGGCACCTACCCGGACTATTTTGACGTCGACCTGGAGGAGGTCATCGACCAGCTCCGCACCGTCATGTATTTGAGCGCCGGCGCAGAATACCGCGAAAACCTGCTGGAGCTCCTGACCCCGGTCATCAACGAGGAATATAAAAAGCGCGGCATCATCGTAGATTAAGGGACAAAAAGAACCACACCTGCGCCGGCACGTCGGCTGTAGAAACGCGCCGGCCCTACAGCCGCAAACTCCCCGGCACGTCGACATGATTACCCTGCGCCGGCAGCCCGGCACCAAGCCTTAGCGCGCCGGCCCTGCAGCCGCAAGCCGCAAATACCTTAGTAGCGCATCGCCTTTGAAGCCGCCCGCGCGGCACCGACCCCCGGAGAAAGGACTCCCGATGAAAACAATCACTTCCTCTTTCGATATGGCAGATTACCTGCACGACGAATCCCGGAAGACCGGATCCGCCGATGCTGTTCTGCTGCCCGAAAACGAGGAAGAGATCATCGACATCCTCCGGCATTCCTCCGGCGTCCCGCTCACCGTCCAGGGCGCACGGACCGGCCTCACCGCGGGCTCCGTCCCATTCGGCGGCAGCGTGCTCAGTCTGACCCGGATGGACCGGATCCTCCGGATCGAGCCCGATGCCGAGGTCCCTTTTGCCGTCGTCCAGCCCGGCGTGCTGCTCCAGACACTCCGCCAGGCCCTGAAGCCGTACCACCTGATGTTCGCGCCGGATCCGACCGAGCCGACCGCCTCCCTCGGAGGCCTCGTCGCCAACAACTCCTCCGGTGCGAGGAGCTACCGGTACGGCGCCGTCCGCGGCCACATCCTCGGACTCACGATGCTCCTTCGGGACGGGGAAAAAATCACACTGGAACGCGGGCGGGAGAAAACGTCCGGTCTCGACTTCTCACTCCGCACAGAAGAAGGACGTGAGATCGCGGGGACCCTCCCGGACATCCGGATGCCTGCCGTCAAAAAACACACCGCCGGCTATTACATCCGCCCGGACATGGACCTCATCGACCTCATGATCGGCTCCGAAGGAACGCTCGGGATCGTCACATCGATCACAGTCCGCCTTTTGCCGCAGCCCGCCAGGACCTGGGGCGTTTTGATCTTTTTTGATTCGGAACAAAAATCACTCTACTTCGTAAAACGCATGCAGGAGGGAGCGCCGGTCGAAGCCATCGAGTTTTTCGGGGAAGACACGCTTTCGCTCATGAAGGAAAATCAGAACGCCGGGACGATGCTGACCGATTCCGTACCGATCCCGGAACGCGCCGCCTGTGCGGTGTACGTCGAATACGCGTCCGACAGCGAGGAACGGCTCCGGGAAGAACTCCGGCGTCTCGCCGACATCGTGTCCAAATGCGGCGGCGATCCGAAAATGACCTGGGCCGCGCTGGACGCATCCGTTCTGGAGCGTCTCAAAGAGTTCCGCCACGACGCCCCGGTCAGCGTCAACGAACGCATCAGCGCCGTGCGTCAGACCCATCCCGGCATCACCAAGCTCGCGTCCGACATGTCCGTCCCGGACGACCGGCTCGAGGAAGTCTTCTCGATGTACCGCGAAGGCCTCCGCCGCGAGCATCTCCGCTCCGCGATCTACGGGCACATCGGAAGCAGCCATCTCCATGTCAACATCCTTTCGCGCGATATGGACGACTATGAACGCGGCACCCGCCTCATCTCAGAATGGGCAGAAAAAATCACCGCGATGGGCGGCTCCGTGTCCGCCGAACACGGCATCGGCAAAATGAAAACAGGCCTGCTCCAGATCCTGTATTCTGAAGCAGACCTTCGCGCCATGTTTGAGATCAAGAAAGCGTTCGACCCGGAGCTGCTGCTGAACCCGGGGAATATTTTCCCTGAGGGTCTGAAATGATCCGCTGCAGCTTCCAAGGCCTTTTGCATTCTTAAATAATTTTTTCCATCCGGATTCCGCTCTCTAGTCGGAGATATCAAAATCCAATGTGATCGAAAGCTCATAATCCGGGAACATCTTCTGGATCTCCTCCCGGATCTCCCGGTACAGCTTCCGCCGGCCCTCCGCATCCGAGAAATTGAAATCGATGATGATATCGAACATGATCCATTTTTCCTCTTCATTCACGTAGAATCCGTGCATCTGCAGGACGTGCTCGTACCCGTCCAGGACGTCCCGGATCCTACGCTCGATCTGCGCTGAGCGGTCGTCTGATGTGTTCTGGGAATAGATCGAAATGCCCGTCATGATGACACGCGTTTTCTCAAAAACATTCCGGATGATCTTCCGCTCCACGCTGTCGAGCTCGCGGACAGTCATGGTGTCCGGCACTTCGATGTGCATCGAGCCGACCAGCCGGTTCGGACCGTAGGCGTGGATGACAAGGTCGTACGCACCGATGACCGGCGGGATCTCACAGGCCGCCTGCTTGACTCTCCGGGAAAGCTCCGGATCGATCCGTTCGCCCAGAATCTCGCTGACCGCATCGCGCAGCATCTCCAGTCCGGCCTTAATGATGACGAGCGCGATCACCGCGCCGAGCCATGCCTCGAGACTGATCCCGGTCGTCATGAAGATGACCGCCGCGAGGAGCGTGGACGCGGAGATGATCGAGTCGAACATCGCGTCCTTCCCGGAGGCGATCAATGAGCCGGAATCGACGGCTTCTCCCGTTTTTTTCACGAACTGCCCGAGCAGGATCTTGACGACGACCGCCACCGCGACGATGATGAGCGCGACATATGTATACTCCGGCCGCGTCGGATGCAGGATCTTCTTCACCGACTCCACCAGCGCGGAAATGCCGGCGTACAGCACGATCAGCGCGATGACAGACGCGCTGAGATATTCGACGCGCCCATGGCCCAGCGGATGCTTTTTGTCCGGGGCCTTCGCCGCCAGCTTCGTGCCGATGATCGTGATCAGCGACGACATCGCGTCGCTCAGGTTATTCACCGCGTCCAGAACGATCGCGACGGATCCGGCGATCAGACCGACCGCCGCCTTGAATCCGGCGAGGAGCACGTTCACCAGGATCCCGATGACGCTCGTCCGGATGATCTTTTTTTCACGCGCCGCAGGATCCAGAGGCGGGCGCGCCCCGCGTCCGGATCCGACGGCATGACTGTTATTCTTCTCTTCCATTACTCACAATCTCCTTTTGTTCTTTCTTAAAGCCCGTCCTCTCCTGTGTCGTCAGGTAAATCCCGCTGCACACCAGGACAAGAGACAAAAGCGTACTCCAATCTAATCGATCAAACTCGTTCAGCACGACCGCCGAGATCAGCACCCCGAACACCTGCGTCATGAAGCCGAACACCGCGATCCGCGAGACCGGGTTGTGCTTGAGCAGCACCGACCAAAGCGTATACGCCACACTCGAAATGACCGCCAGGTAAAAAAGGAGCAGAAGCCCCCATGGCGTCGTGAGGGTCAGCGACCCGCCCAGCGCGAGCCCGATGCCCGCCATCACAAGTCCTCCCGTCATGAACTGCCACCCGCTGAGCATCACCGGGTCCGAATACTGCGAAAACCTGCGGATGTACACGTTCGAAAACGCCGTGGAGACGGCTGCTAAAAGCATCAGCCCCTCTCCGCTCCATCGGAACGAAAAATCCAACGCGGATCCGTCCAGCGTGACGAGCACGAGCCCGGCGAACCCGATCAGGCAGCCTGCCGCCTTCGCCCCCGTCAGTTTCTCCTGCCGTACGACGAGCGATGCCGTCAGCACCGAGAAGATCGGGACCGCGCCGTTGATGATGGTGCCTTCGACGCCTGAGAGGTGCGCGAGGCCGATGTAGAAGCAGACATACTGCCCGATCGTCTGGAACAGGCTGAGGACAAAGACCCGGTGCATCTCGCCCCGCCGCGGCCGTAGGACCTTGCGCGCCATGACGCTCCCGATCAATGTGACCAGCACGCCCGCCAGGAAAAACCTGCATCCGGCGAAGAGGATCTGCGATGCCGGATCGTTCTCCGCGACCCGAAATAATTTGTACCCCGTCTTGATGCAGGCAAACGCGCTCCCCCAGAGCGCACAGCACGTCAGCGCCAGCGTCCACACCACCGCCATCCTGGTCAGTACATCCGTATTTTTTTGTCTCCTGTCGATCCGACCCAAGTTTCCCCTTTTCCTGCGCCCGGTCCGGCGGTTCAACCGCGGATCCCGAGCACGTTCATTCCTTCCGATGCCAGCCACAGCAGCACCAGCAGCTGCGCCCGCACGCCGATCTTCGCCTGCGGATCCATCACCAGCCGATACGCCTCTTCATACGAGTACCATTCTGATGAGATGTCCTCCGCCTCTTCCAGCTTCGGTTCCACACGCCCCGGCTTCACCGTCACGACGGACGCCGCGACCTGCTCATCCGTGAGCCCGATGCACGAAAACGCCGCCGGCAGGATCCTGACCCGGTCTGCCGTATAGCCCGTTTCCTCCCGGAGCTCGCGGCGCACCGTCTCTTCCTGCGTCTCGCTGCCGTTCATCAGCCCGGCCGGAATCGAGAGCAGGTACTGGTTGATCGTCATCCGAAACTCCTTCGTCAAAAGGATCCGATGCCGCTCCGGGTCGACGGCGAGGATCGCCACGGCGTTCACCGGCAGGACGCTCCCGAGGTTGTCCGCGGTGAGTCCGCTGCTCCGCGAGATGAAATCATACTGCTTGACGTACCCCGTGTGTTCGTTTTCGTAATTCGCGTCGTACACCGAGATGAACGGGGTCTCGTAATGCTTCGTCAGTGACGTGAGTTTCAGTTTCGACATCATGCCTCCTCCCGGCGTGCTAAACAAGTGCCGCCGGCCTGTTCTTTTCTGCCTTATCGGTTTTGGCCCCGCCGGCTGCACGCCACTTGCGGGCTCCTGCCGGGGGACCTCCCCGATTCTAACACCAGCGGGCAGGGAGGACAACTGCCTTTTCCTTGTAAAGTTTGATCTTCGGGCTGTGGTGATAGTACTGACATGAGAAATTAATATCATTGAAATTCTCCCGATGAAAGAGCAAACTACTAATCAGCCGCCCCGCAACCAGTTAAGCGAGACGGCCGTTAATATCAGAATCATCAGGTAGAATTACCACTATATAAAATGCGGTCTTAAATGATCAGGCCGTACTTCTTCACGAGCGGCGCGAGCTCTTCCTCTGAAAGCAGCCCGTCGTACAGCGCCCGGCCCTGATACAGGCGGAGCGCCTTCTCCAGGATCCCCGCATCGCTGCAGCGGATCACGAGCGGCTTTGTGATCATGACCTGGGCATCCTCGAAGTTCGAGAGTTCTTCGCGCGAGCGGATGTCGATCGTTGTGACAGGCGCATCGCGGTCCTCTTCTTCGTCCAGCGCATCCTCCAGTTCCTCATCACAGGCGAGGACTTCCCCAGGAGCCGTGTCAGCCGGGAGGAACACCGCCTGTTTTTCCGTCGCACACGGCAGCAGATCGGTATTCTCCGGCGCCGGGTCCCGCATCGGAACGCCCCGGAGCGCATCCGCAAGCGCCCGGATGTGACTCGCATCCGTTCCGCAGCAGCCGCCGAAGATCTCGACGCCCGCCTCGGCGAAAGGCACCGTATAGGACGCGAACTCCGCCGCCTGGCACGGGTAGACCAGCTTCCCGTCGACCGTGACCGGAAGCCCCGCATTCGGCTTGGCGGCGAGCGGGATCCGGGCGATCGAGCGGAGGCGTCGGATCTGCTCCAGCATCAGATCCGGTCCGACCGAGCAGTTGAGCCCGAACAGATCGGCGCCCATTCCCTGGATCACCTGGAGCGCCGCCGTCACGTCCGTCCCCGTCATCGTGCGCCCCGTTTCGTCGCACGTAAACGAGACCAGGACCGGCTTCGTGCTCACACTTTTGACTGCCAGCAGTGCGGCTCTTGCCTCCGGGAGCGTCGTCATCGTTTCCAGGACAAAAAGATCCACGCCGGCTTTTTCCAGCGCCGCGGCCTGCTCAGTGTAGATCTCGACGAGTTCCTCAAAACGCGCATCCCCGAGCGGATAGATCATCGCTCCGATCGGCGACATGTCACCGGCGACGAGCGCACGGCCCTGCGCGGCTTCCCGCGAGATCTCAACGAGCGTTTTGTTGTACTCCTCGACCTGGCCGAAGATATGGCTCGCTTCCAGCTTCGCGCGGTTCGCCGAAAAGGTCGGCGCGTAGATGACTTCACTCCCCGCGTCGATGTACTTTCTCTGGATATCAATCACATCATCCGGGTGATCAATCGCCCATTTTTCGGATGGGATATCGCCCGTAAATCCTCGTTTCTGCAGCTCCGTCCCCATCGCTCCATCAAGCAGGAGCGGAAATCTGATCTCCATTCAATTACCTCCTTCCGGCCGGTCTGCCGTTCCTGTTTCCGGCGCGCTTCCCCGCGCGGACCGGAACGTTCTTCTGATTTCACTCATCACAGGCCCTGGCTCCTTTTGTCCTTTTATCCATTTGTCCTTTGAGCTGTCGTCATTCGTCCTCTTCGTCTTCCTCGTAAAAAATCATCTGCTCCGGATACCTCTCATCGAACTCCTCGTTCGCCGAAAGTTCGAGATACCGGCACCGGTCCCGGATCGCCAGGATCGAATCCGCAGACTCCGGATCTGCCGCCGCACGGGCGACGCCGTCGAGCGAAGCGTTCCCGACTGCCCGCGCTTTCGATTCCAGCGCCGCCGGGAACATCCCGATTTCCGCCGCACTGTGCGGATCCAGGCGCGTTCCGAAACCGCCCGCTAGGATCAGCTCATCGACGTCCTCCGCCGCGATGCCTTCCTCGTTCAAAAGCACATCGATCCCCGCCGCGACGGCTGCCTTGGCAAGCTGCAGCTGTCGCACGTCTTTTGCGGTAAACGAAACGTCTTCGGCGAGGTGAAACACGCCATTTCCGTTTTCGTCTTCATCGACAAAAGGATAAATTGCGGTTTCCAGATCCCCGTTTGTGGACGACGCGGATGCACCGTCAGTGCCTGCCGCCGCGGGGCTGCCCTGCTCCTGTTCCAGCTCATCGGGCGGCAGCAGCCTGCCGTAACCATCGACGATATGGCTCCGAAGGAGCTCCGCCAGCAGGTCGATGAGGCCGGATCCGCAGATCCCTTTCGGTGCTGCTGCCTTTCCGCCCGTCTCGTCCGACGATCCCCGGATCACATGGACGTCCCAGCGCGCTCCGCACCTTGCAACGTGATCCACTGCACCGCTGACACCGGGCATCCCGCAGGATATCCCCGCGCCCTCGAATGCCGGTCCGGACGCGACAGCGCAGCAGGTGATCCTGCCGTCCCGGATCAGCGCCATTTCTCCATTTGTCCCGATATCGACGTACAGATATGTTCCTTTTTTGCCGCAGATCCCGGACGCGTACAGTCCTGCCGTGATATCGCCGCCGACGTATCCCGCCACGCAGGGCGAGCACCACACCGGGATCCCTTCGATCTCAAAATATGAAGCCGGCGTCCCGTCCTGCGATCTTTCATTAAAAAGGCTTTCCGGGGTGAACGGCGCGCTCGCGATCCCGACCGGTGAGATGCCCGCCGCGATATGCTCCATGACGGTATTTCCCGCAAGGAAGATCCGCTCCGGCGTCTTCCCGCCCGGCGCCGCTCGCCGGCTCAGCTCGAGGATCTGCGCACGGATGATTTTTGAAAGTTCTTCGAGACCGCCGGGATGGTCAATGATGTACTGAATCCGGGTGATCACGTCGCCGCCGTAGGAACGCTGCGCGTTCCAGCCCGCCGCCGACCCGACGATCTGTCCTGTTTCCGGGTCGAGCGCGCGGGCCGCGACGGTGGTCGTCCCCAGGTCGACGGCGACGACGCACCGGCGCACGGCGGCTTCTTCACCGACGTCCGGAACTCCGTGATCGTCCGACGACCCTGTCAGCACCCCGGTCGCACCCTGCCGGTCGACCAGTATAGCGGCATTCGGGTCCACCGGTGTACGGCACGCCAGGACCGTTTTTTCCCGGCCGCTTTTCTCGATCGTGATCCGGCACTTTCCGCAGGTACCCTGTCCGCCGCAGACAGCGTTCACCGGGACCCCTTCACGGCGAAGGAAGTCGAGGTACGTCTCACCTTCGAAGAAAACGGCCTCGCGGCGGCTTTCGCCCTCGATCAGGACGCAGCACCCGGCGCTGCTGCCCGACTGCGCCGCATGGCTTTCGGCAGCGTGCCCGCCGGCACCGGCATCTGCACACGAGCTCTTCTGAGCCAGCCCGGCGCCGGCATCGACATCCGCACTTGAACCCTTCTGTGCCGGCTCGGCACCGGCTCCGACATCTTCACGCTGGCTCTTCCGAGCCGGCTCACCGACGCTGTCCTGCCTAGCCGCACCGCTATCGTCAACGCGCCCCGCCGGCCCCTTTTCCCGCGGCCGGCCGGCGGAAACCGTCCTGTCATTCTTTTTTCCTATGCTTTTTGCCATGAAAAAACCTTTAAAAACCGTTCCGTTTATGCTAACGTAGAATTATAATACCTATTATTTTACTTCGGTTATAAAGAAATTATAACCACTGAGGAAGCTTTCGTCAATGAACCCGACTGCAGACAGACAAAACACGCCCGCTGCGCCGCGCATCACCGAGCTCGCACAGAGCGCCGGCTTCACGCGCCATGCCGTTTTTGACACCGCCATCCTCCGGCCGATCCCGGAGGTGCGC
The DNA here is from genome assembly GCA_050946555.1 of Anaerovoracaceae bacterium. Classification (GTDB taxonomy): domain Bacteria; phylum Bacillota; class Clostridia; order Peptostreptococcales; family Anaerovoracaceae; genus Aminicella. Next base: position 274,444 of record JBMNVA010000002.1, read on the forward strand.
GAGATGTGCCGGGCCGACCGGTGCCGCGAGTACGGGAAAAACTGGGCCTGCCCGCCTGCCTGCGGCACCCTCGAGCACTGCGAGCAGAGGATCCGCCGTTACGTCAAAGGGATCCTCGTTCAGACCACCGGCGAGCTCGAGGGCGAGTTTGACGCGGACGGCATCCACGAGGCGGAGCGCCGCCACAAAAAATCGTTTTCCACGCTCGTCCGCCAGGTCCGCATTCTGGACCCCGATTGTCTGCCGCTGTCGGCGGGCACCTGCACGCTGTGCGAATCGTGCACCTGCCCGGACCGCCCGTGCCGCTTCCCGAAAAAGCGGCTCTCATCGATGGAGGCGTTCGGCCTGCTTGTGAGCGACGTGTGCCGGGACGCGGGACTCGGCTACTACTACGGACCGGGCACCATCACGTTCTCATCCTGCATTTTGTTGAAAAAAGGAGTTGATCTGCTATGATGACACCCAAAGAAATCATGCTGGAGCTGCTGAAGGAAGACGGGCAGCCGGACCGCCAGCTGGATCAGTACGAAGCGCTGTACATGGCGCTCGGCGATCCGATCAATACCTATCTCCGCGGCAACCGCGTGCGCGGCACAACGAGCAAAGACCGCTGGGGCACGACGATCCTGTTCCCGGAAGACGCCCCGGGCCCGATGCCGGACACGACCGGAGACCGCAAGGTCCTGAAGGACATCACCCACTGGCGCGATTTTGCCAAAGCGCCGGACCTCAAAGCGAACTGCAGCGACGGCTGGGAGGAATTCGCGGAGGAATCGCGAAAACAGTGCGGTCCGGACCGCCTGCTCGCCGGGTTCATGGGGACCGGCATCTTCGAGCAGTGTCACTTCCTGATGGGTTTTGAGGACACGCTCGCGAACCTGTACGAACACCCCGCCGAGATGCACGAGCTCATCGACTACATCACCGACTACCGCATCTCGTACGTGGAAATGCTCATCGACGGCCTCCATCCCGATGTGATCTTTTCGCATGACGACTGGGGGACAAAAGACGCCCTGTTTATGAAGCCGGAAATGTGGCGTGAATTCTTCAAAGAACCGTACCGCCGGTTCTATGGCACGATCCGGGACCGCGGCGTCATCGCGATCCACCACGCGGACTCCTATCTCGCTCCGATCGTGGACGACATGGTGGAGATCGGGATCCAGGTCTGGCAGGGGACCCTGCCGGAAAACAACATCCCGGCCCTCCAGGAGCACCTTCAGGGGGAGCTCGTCCTGATGGGCGGGATCGGCGCGGCGATCGACCGGGCGGATTCGACCGAAGAGGAGATCCGGAAGTACGTGCGCGGCGTCCTGGAAGAAGACTGCCCGGGCGGCCACTTCATCCCGTGCATCACGTACGGGCTTGCCGGCACGGTCTACCCGCACGTCGACCCGATCATCGACGATGAGATCGCAAAATACAACGCCGAGCCGCACGTCCCGAAACAGCCGCTCCCGAAAGTCCCGCGCCGCGTCCGGGCATCCGCCCCGCAGGAAGAAGGGACAAAAGAAACAGCCGGAGAAGGCGCCGGAACGCTCAGCAGCCTCGCCGAAGCGCTCCGCCGCGGCCGCAAAAAGAAGGTCGCTTCCCTCTGTGAGCAGGCGCTCTCGGAAGGAACGGAGGCGGCTGAGATCCTTTCGGGCGGTCTGATGAAGGGCATGGCCGAGCTCGGCGATGACTTCTCTGCCGGCCGCGCGTTCGTCCCGGAGATGCTGATGGCAGCCCGCTGCATGACTGCGGCGATGGATGTCCTGAAGCCGCATCTCACCAGCACCGCGCAGAAGGCCAGCGGAAAAGTCGCGCTCGGCACGATGCAGGGCGACCTCCACGACATCGGGAAAAACCTGGTGAAGATCATGATGGAAGGCAGCGGCCTCACCGTCATCGACCTCGGCGTCGACGTCTCGCCGGAAAAATTCATCGATACGGCGATCGACGAGGACTGCGACATCGTCGCCTGCTCCTCCCTCCTCACGACCTCGATGGCGGGGATGGAGGAAGTCGTAAAGCTGGCGGATTCCCGCGGGATCCGGGACAGGATCAAGATCATGATCGGCGGGGCTCCGGTCACGCAGGATTACTGCGATGCGATCCATGCGGACGCCTACACGGACGATGCCGCCGAGGCGGCAAGGACCGCAGCGGCAATGCTGTCGGCATAGCAGAGAGGACTGCGGCCGCACTGCTGTCACCGCAGCAGAGGAGACCGCGGCAGCAATGCTGTCCGCGCAGCCGATAGAATCCCACTCGAAAGGGCTGCAATCGAACGCTTTACAGGAACTGTTCCTCACAGAAATAGTTAAGGCGGTGCCGCACGGCACCGCCCCTTTTTTCATCCGATCCGGTCCTCGACCGGGATCTGATATTCACTTTCCGAAAGCCGGCGGAGGACTTCCTCCGCGTTCTTCCTCTTTTCAAAGACGACTTTCTCGACCGGACCGTCCGGGCCGATGTTCCGTACACCGGTAGGCGCGCTGCCGCCTGATGCCGGATCCGCCGGGCCTGCCTCGTAGACGATCCCGAGCGCGAACGCCGGGACTCCTTTTCCGCAGCAGCCGGTCGTGTGGAGCTCCGTCCTCTGGATCCATGCCCTCTTCACCGCTTCGAACGGGATGTACCTCCCGCGGATCAGGTAGAGCGCGTTTTCGCTGATCCGGTACTGCTCGATCCGGCCCGCCGACCGGTAGTCCTGCTTCGGGTCGTCCAGCCGGTATGTCTCACTGATCGAATTCCACTTCATTCCTTTTTGTCCTTACTCAAAACGCTCATCGATCACGCGCTTCGTCTTTTTCTCGCTCCGCGGCAGGACGCCGAGTTCGACGACCTTGACGAGCGGCGTGAAGCCGATCCTGCTCTTGACGGCTTCCGCGACGCGGCCCGCCATCTTCAGGAAATCCACATGCCCGTTCGTTTCAACGTAGATTCGCATCGTGTCCTTCCCGTCGAGGTGGGAGATCCGGATCTGGTACTCTGAAGAGAGTTCCGGGAACGAAGCGAGGATCTCTTCGATCTGCTTCGGGAAGACGTTGACGCCTTTGATCTTCATCATATCGTCCGAGCGGCCCATCAGGGAGTCGATGCGCGGGTAATGGCAGCCGCATTCACATTCGCCCGGGATGATGCGGGAGATGTCGTGCGTGCGGAAACGGATGAGCGGTGCGCCCTCCTTGACGAGCGTCGTGATGACGATCTCGCCCCATTCGCCGTCCGGGACCGGTTCTCCGGTCTTCGGGTCGACGATCTCCAGATAGTTATAGTCATCCCAGTAGTGCATGCCGCATTCGTAGTCGCAGCTGATGCCGATGCCCGGCCCGTACACTTCCGTCAGGCCGTAGATGTCATAGATCTGGATGCCGAGGCCTTCCTTGATGCGCTTCCGCATGTTCGCGCTCCAGCGCTCCGAACCGATGACGCCCTTCTTAAGGTTCAGCTTCCCTTTCAGGCCTTCTTTTTCCACTTCCTCCGCGAGCAGCAGCGCGTACGAAGATGTCGCGCCGATGACTGTCGTGTTCATATCCTGCATAAAGCGGAGCTGCTTCTGGGTGTTGCCCGGTCCCATCGGGACGACCATCGCGCCGAGTTTCTCCGCACCGCCCTCGAAGCCGGTCCCCGCCGTCCACAGGCCGTATCCCACCATGACCTGCACGCGGTCCCGGTCCGTGACGCCGGCGAGCTCATAGCAGCGCCGGAACTGCTCGCACCAGTCATCCAGGTCCTTCTGCGTGTAAGGGACGATGACCGGCGTTCCGGTCGTTCCCGACGAGGAATGGATCTTGACGACCTGCTCTTCCGGCACGACGGACAGGCCGAGCGGATACGCCTCGCGAAGATCATCCTTCTCGGAAAACGGAAGCTGTTCAAACTCCGAAGCGCTGCTGATCTTCGTGATCCCGGCTTTTTTCAGCCGCTCCGCGTAAAAATGATCCGACTGGAGAATCCGATCCAGCTGCCGGTTGACATCCGCGATTTGTCTCTCATTGATTTTCATTCTCATAATCTCCCTTCTTGCCGTAAGGACTCGAGCGAAGCGATCGCTTTGCGCCGGTCCTCTTCGGAAAGGTTGAAGAAAAAGTTCATGATGCTGGTGGTCTCGCCCTGCGGCTGCACCGTGAAGTCGCGGATCGTCGTGAGCACGATCTTCTCTTCGACATTCGGCAGCAGCATCAGCGTGTACAGCTTCCAGTGATACTCTCCATCCTTTCCGAGCAGGCGATAATGCCCCATTAATGCGTGTTTTTCACTTTCCCGGATGTTGTTTCCATGCATCGTCAGGACCAGATCCTCCAGGAAACGGCTTCGGTCCTTAGGGTGCACGGTTTTTTCGCAGAGTTCCTCTCCGCACCGGAGGACATCCGGGTACTTCGTCCCGGGCGGATCAGAAAAGTACATGTCCTCATACAGCGTCACGGTATAGTCCCGGTCGATGTAAGAGATGTAGATGTTGTCATAAAGGAGCAGGGATGCCTGCAGCGCCTGCGCCATCGCGGCGTCCTCCTGCGCGAGGACACCGACTCTGCCGGTCTCATCGTCCGTGATATCATTCAGGACATCGAGGAGCGCCATCGTATTCTCCTTTTTCGCGATCAGAGACAGGCTGTTATAAATGATGTGTCCCGTGTCCGGCGTCGCCAGCAGCCTCGGTTTGTCACCGATGTGCCACTCGTTTCGGTGCAGAAACGAGAGGATCTCGTGATACACCTCGTGATTCCCTGTGTTCGGCGCCCGCTTCAAAGTTTCCGACGAAGTATCATAACCGACATTCCGGAGGAGCTTTTCCGCTTCCTGGTTGAACTTCAGAATGCTCCATTTCTCACCGTCATACTCTATGATGTACATCGGCGTTCCGACCATGAGATCCAGCATCCCGATCGCGTCGTAGTAGCTTCGCCAGTCCATCCGCTCGATCTCCCGGCCCTGCTCGCGGCATCGCTCCACGCACTCCCGGTACGCCGCCGGCTGACCGAACAGGTAGCCCTGCGCACGGTCACAGCCGATCTGGCGGAGGAATTCGAACTGCTCTTCTGTTTCGACCCCTTCGACTATCGGAAAGATCCCGAGGCTCTTCGCCATCTTCACGATCGACGTCAGGATCTTCCGGTTTTTCTCCGAAAGGTCCATCATGAATCCCCGGTCGAGTTTCAGGATGTCAAAAGGATACTCTTCAAGGAGGTTCAGTGATGAGTAGCCTGTCCCGAAGTCGTCCATCCCGATCAGATAGCCCGCGTTATGAAAGCGCATCAGCTTCTTCCGCATGATCTCCGGTTCATCGATGATCGTGCTCTCCGTCACCTCGATCCGGATCATGTCCCGCGAAATGCCGTATTCCTTCAGCGTGTTCTCGATCTCCTCAAAGATATCGATGTCAGTGCTCATGATGTCCTGACGCGACAGGTTGAACGAGATGATCGCAGCTGCCCGGCCGTTCTTCCGTTCCTCCGAGATCTGCCGGCAGATCTCGCGGATGACGAAACGATCCAGTTTGTAGATGATCCGCTTTTCTTCCAGCACCCCGATAAAATCCGACGGGTTCATCATGCCGTACTTCGGGTCGTCCCAGCGGGACAGCGCTTCCAGGCTGCAGACATTCCCGGTCGTCACCCGGACGATCGGCTGGTAGCAGACCCGGATCTCTCCGTCCTCGATCGCCCGGTCGATGTTGTCGATGATGTACTGCTCTTTTTCGCGGGATGCCGCGATCGTTTCATTGTACACCGCGACATAATCTCCGCTTTCCTCTCGGATCGACTCGCACGCCGCCTTTGCGTATTCCAGCGCCCGGTCCGCGGAAACCATCTGCCGGCTGGTGTTGATGAACACTCCGACCCGGATCCGGATCCCGGCATCTTCCTGGATGCTTTCGATCTGATCGTGCGCCGAACGGATGCGCCGGAACAGGTCGCCCGCCCGCGAGAACACCGCGAACCGGTCTGCCGCGATCCTGGCGACGAAATCGCCCGGGAAGCAGTCTTCCAGCGTCTCCGCCGTCTTGCGGAGGAACTGATCGCCGTCCTCGTAACCGAAGACATTGTTATAGTGACGGAATTCCACGAGATTGATATAGACAAAATCCCACTCGTGGATCCCTTTCTGCTCATCCGATGACATCATGCGCTCCGCGTTGTCGACGAACAGCCGCATCCCCGGAAGATCGGTCAGAAGATCCCGGCTGATGACGGAGACCTCGCCGAACGGATACATCAGGTTGTAGGAGATGTTGCCGAGCACCGGGTCATTGTAGTACTGGACGAATCCGAAGATATATTTTGACTTCCATGAGCGTGTTATGATGCGGATCCGGTACTGATGGCTCTCCATCTGGAGATCCGATTCTTCACCGTCCTTTTCACGCTCGGCGATATTGATGTCGGTCGACTGGTACCGTTTCGCGCGGCGCTCGAATGCCTCCCGGTCCTGCGGATGGATCAGGCCGATGAAGGTGCCGCCGGACAGCTCGTCTGCCTCTTCATACGTACGGCACTCGAGGAGCGACAGGGCGCGGCGGTTCATGTACAGGATCCGCTCATCCCCCTCCATGCTCCGGACGATGCAGGCAGCCGGGATGCGCTCGGCGATCTGGATCGTGTAATCCATCGTGCGGTCAACGACGGTCCGATGCATCTCCATTTTATTGGAGTACATCTTTTTGTCGGCTTCCCGGAACATCGATTCGAACGGCTCCGTCGCGGTTTCGCGCCAGACAGCGCCGACCGCGATACTCATATCTTTATCCTGGAAGATCTGCCGGAGCCCACTCTCCAGACGCTCCGCCTCCTCCTGTGTCACGCCGGACCGGATCACCAGGAACTCGTCTCCTCCCATCCGGAAGACCGGATCCGGATGGAAATACTCGGACATGATGTGCGCCGTTGCGGAGATCAGACGGTCTCCCTCTTCATGGCCTTCGATATCGTTCGTCCTCTTCAGACTGTTGATGTCGCAGAAAATATAGACGACGCTCTTGTCCGGATCGAGCTCCTTCAGGCGGTACTGCAGCGCGTTCCGGTTGTTGACGCCGGTCAGCGGGTCGATGCGCACCGTGACCTCGTTGTCGCGGTGGCGCAGCATCGCGGCGAGAAAACATCCCATCGCGTCGAACAGGCTCGTGAAGCTCTCGAGGTATTCTTTCGGCAGGTTATCGACTCCGAAGAAGCCGATCCGCTTCCGGTTCACGACGAGCGGCCCTGCCGCCATCGTCTGGACATTTTTTTCGAGCAGGCGGTTGTAGATCATCGGCGTGTTTTCCCGCACGCTCTCCACGTCATCGAGCAGGACATTGTGCTTTTTGTCGAACTCGCTGTACCAGACCTCGATGATCCCTTTATATGAGATGTTCTGGAACTGATCTTTATAGGAGCGCACGCCCGGCCGGCACCACTCATACGTCTTGCTGAACGTGCCGTCGCCGTTGTCCTCAAAGATATAGGTGCGGTCACAGTTCAGATGTTCGCCGGTGTACTGCAGGAGAAGGGAGATCGAAAGATCCGGCTTGTCTTCGTTCATCGCGATCTCGAACGCGCGGTCGACGATGTCTTCTGTGCTTCGGAGGAGCTCGACGGACCGGCTCCATCGCCGCTCCTCATCGCGCCGCTGGAGAAGGGACGCAAGGAACGCGCCGAGCATGCCGATGCGGTACCGGCCCTTTCCGATCCGCTCAAAGGACGGATCATTCATCCCGAACAGACCGATGCGCTGCCCGTTGTAGATCAGCTGCATGCCGGCAAAAGAATGTGTGTCGTGGCGGATCATCATCTGAAGGATCGCGTCGTCAAGGGCCCCGGCCTCTTCGCGGTTGCGGATCATCAGGATGCCTTCCTCGTCCAGGTCATATGCCCGGAGCCAGCTGTCGACCAGGAGCACCTTCCGGTCTTCCTGTACCGGGGGCTGCCCGTTCTGACGCCAGGTATAGGTATTGCTGAACGTGCCGTCCTGATTGTCTTCAAAAATATATACACTGCTGCTTTCGAACGCCTCTCCGGTACGATTGAGGAGCAGGTTGATCGCACGCTCCGGATCCTCTTCCTTCATCGCAAGCGAAAACGCTTCCGCAAGGATCTCGTCCACGCGCGCATCCTGTTCTGCTTCATATTTTTCGTCGAACCCTTGAAATTTTTCCATTCTGACGCTCCTGAGCTTCTTTCTTAAAACCGCATACGGACCAAAACTGGTTTTTTATGTTGCTATTCTAACACAAATTAAGGCACTCAACCATATGGATCTCAAAGTGACGAAAATCCGGCCTCCGAGTCCGTTTTCAGCCCTTCACGCTCAGGATCTTTTTGTCCTCCTTCCGGCAGACGAGAAAATATTCGACATTGACCTCCGGGTCGCGGATCGGGACCGAGACGCGCCCTTTCAGGACATCCTGGTCGATCTGCTGGCTCGGGTCTTCTTCCGCGAGGTCTGTCGTGAAGCACGGCAGGACGGAATTCGCGACGAGTTCGCGGAACGAGTACCGTTCATTCTGGACGAGGAAGCGGGAATCCGGCATTTTCCTCCGGACGATGTCCGCCCAGAAACCGATCTCGGAGAACAGCAGCATGTTTTCGCCGTTCATTTCCTGCAGAGAAAGGGAACGCCGCCGGGCGAACCGGTGCCCTTTCGGGAGCAGGAACATCAGGTGCTCCTCGCCGATCTTCCGGGAGCAGAATGGCTCCATCCCTTCTTTTCCGGACGGATCCCACGGCAGGATGATGAACCGGTATTCCCCGCGTCGAAACCCTTCGACCAGTTCGTCCGGGAGCTTCAGCTCCGTATAGATCGCCTTGTCCGGATACACCGCGCTGATCCGGGTGATCAGACCGGGAAGCTGCACGGCAGCCGCCGACCCGACCGTGATGGTGCGGCAGGATCGGTCATAGGCCCGGACCCGGCGGATCATCTCCTCCGTTTCGTCCAGGATCCGGCGGACTTCTTCCGCGGCCAGTTTCCCGTTGTCATTCAGAAAGATCCGGTTCCTTGTACGCTGAAAAAGCGGAACATCAAATTCCTGTTCCGCTCTTTTCATCGCCCGCGTGATCGTCGGCTGTGAAATGTGATATTTTTCCGCCACTTCCGTCAGCGTCCCGAGCTCGGCAAACGCCGCGAAATACTGCATTTCCTCATACGTCAGCATTCTTTTTTCCCTCCCGTGCCGGCTCCCGCCGGGGAAGCCTGTCAGTCGTGGATCTTCATGCCGTGGAGCATTTTGACGAATGCCGGATCGTTGTGATCGACGATCTCGCTGTGACCGATGTCGAGTCCGGCGATCTCTTTCATATCTTCGTCGCTCAGCTGAAAATCCCAGACATCGAAATTCTGCTCGATGCGCTCTTTATGGACGGACTTCGGGATGACGACGACTCCGCGCTGGATGTTCCAGCGGAGCGCGACCTGCGCCGCGGACTTCCCGTATTTCTCGCCGATCTTCGTCAGCACCGGCTGCCGGAAGAAATCGTGATTTCCTTCCGCGAACGGGCCCCATGCTTCCGGCACGACGCCGTAGTCCTTCATCAGATCCAGCGCCTTCCCCTGCTGGAAGAACGGATGGATCTCGATCTGATTCACCGCCGGTGTCACGTCCACTGTCTCGCAGAGATCCGCGAGGCGATGCGGATAAAAGTTGCTGACGCCGATCGCGCGCAGCAGCCCTTCCTGATACGCTTCCTCCATCGCGCGGTAAGCTCCGATGTAGTCGCCCATCGGCTGGTGGATCAGATACAGATCGAGCGTGTCGAGGCCGAGGTTGTCCAGCGACGTCCGGATCGCTTTTTTCGCGCCTTCATAGCTCGCGTCCTGCACCCAGAGCTTTGTCGTGATGAACAGCTCCTCGCGCGGCACGCCGGACTTCCGGATCGCCTCGCCGACCGCCTTCTCGTTCATGTAGGCCGCCGCCGTATCGATCAGACGGTATCCCGCTCCGATCGCGTCCAGGACCGACTGCTCGCATTCCGCCGGATCCGGCACCTGAAAAACTCCGAATCCTTCCATCGGCATTTTGATTCCATTATTCAGTGTAGCATATTCCATCTTTTGGTACCTCCTCGATTTTCGACAAAATATTATTTTTTTGACAAAATTTAATTCTGATGATTCGCCCGGACGATCTGCGACAGCGAAATGTGCTCGTTCCGATACCGGGCATTCGGATTTTTCTCCGGGTAGTTGAATCGGATCGCCATCTCCGGGCAGGCGTGCACACACGCGTAGCAGGCCTGACAGCCGCTCCCGATGTGGACGGCCCGCTGTCCGTCCAGCGTGATGCAGCCGGCCGGGCAGACCCCGACGCAGATCCCGCAGCCGATGCAGGCGTCTGTCACCCGGAAATCGCTCCAGTACTGCTCGAACGGCTTCCCGCCGGTCCTGTCTTTCATCCGGCGGAGGAATTCCCGGTGCTGGGCGCGGTCTTCCGCCGTGACCGGCTCGATCCGGCGGCGCCGCTTCGCGATGTCACTTCGGATCTCTCGAAGGCGCGCATCGACGGGGCGCTCCAGCGACCGTTCTTTTTCCATATCGAAGACCGGAAGGAAATTATCGACCATCCAGAGCGTCGCGATGTAGTCCGCCTGTTTCCCGGCAGCACGGAGCTCCGCTTCCGCGAGCTCTACCGCATTCGCGTGGCGCCGGCCATATGTCAGGATCAGATAAAAGTACTCCGTCTGGAACGCCGCCTCCCGGATGAACCGGCGTACCATTCCCGGGAGCTCGTGCCCGTAGATCGGGCTCACGATCCCGATCGTCTCCGCCCGGAAGCTCCGTTCATTCCCCCGCATCACCTGTGGGATGCTGCGCGCGTCATCCTCCAGCGCCTGCGCCGCGTACATGCTGTTTCCCGTACCGGTGAAGTAAAAAACCATCGCTTCCCCCTTTTTCTCCTGCGGCCTTCTCAGCCGACGCACTCCGTCAGGATCTCGAAAAACTCGTCCGCTCCGATCTTTCTGGCGCAGCCCGCTGTCACGATCGTCGAGTCCGCGACCTTCCGGAGCAGCTCTACGTCCGTCGGATCCGGCTGGTCATCCCCCATGTTCTTCTTCAGTTCACGAAGCGTCGTCGGAAGACCGATCTCCCGGATGAAGCCTGCGAGCGCATCGATCCCAGCTTCCGCCGCTTTTTCGTCCGGATCGCTGTTCCCGACGCCCCAGACTTCCCGGGCGAACCGTGCGAATTTCGCGGTGTTGTCTTTCAGCAGATGACGATACACAGCCGGATGCAGGACCGCGAGACCCTGCCCGTGACTGCAGTCGGTGTACGCACCGAGCTGATGCTCCAGCATGTGGACCTGGAAGTCCGTCGTCTTTCCGAGCTTCAGGATCCCGTTCTCCGCCATGGAGGAATCCCACATGAGTTCGGCGCGCGCGCCGACGTCCTTCGGGTCGCGGATCATCGCCCGGATGTTCCGGATCGTGTTCCGCATCACCGCTTCGTTCATCTCGTCGGAAACATTGTTTTCCGCCGGCCGGCCGAAATATGTCTCCATACAGTGCGACAGCGTATCGAACGCGCCGGACACCGCCTGCATCTTCGGGACGCTCAGCGTGTACGCCGGGTCGAGCACGACGAATGACGAAAGCGCGCCGCCCATCCCGTTTTTCTGCTTCGCAGCCGTGTTCGTGATCACGGCGCCCGCGTTCATTTCCGCCCCGGTCCCGGACGCCGTCGTCACCGCGCCCATCGGGATGAACTCCGTCGGGAATACGTGTTCTTCAAACTCCGCCTTCCAGATGTCACGGTCCATCTTCGCCTGTGCGGACACGATCTTGCAGCAGTCGATCACCGAGCCGCCGCCGACCGCGAGGATGAAATCGATCTCGTTTTCTTTTGCGAGCTTCGCGCCCTCCTGCACCTTTTCATACGTCGGATTCGCCATGATCCCGGTGAATTCGACCACGTTTTTCCCGTATTTTCCGAGCAGCGCCAGGACTTCATCATAGACGCCGTTCTTCCGGATCGATCCGCCGCCGTACGCGAGGAGCACGTTCTCCCCGACAGCCGGAAGCTCCTGATCCAGCGCGTCCTGAAGCGCGCCTTCGCCGAAATACACCTTCGGCATTCCTGAATACTGAAATCTCTGCATCTCAGATCCTCCTTCCGATAGATCTCTTTCTTACATGCTCAGAATACTGCAGGGAGGGCAAAAAGTACAATATCGTTTGCGACATCTGGATTTCATATTCTGAATACCGGGCATCGGAGCCAGCTGTCTCTCTTTTTGTCTTTGTAAAACCAAATGTAACCTTTGTTAAGAGAATCTGTATATTTGATACTCTTCATCTTTCATTTTGACATTGTGTGAAATATTCAAAAAGTTTTAAATACTATTAGAAGCTGAAATACAGCCGATTTCAAACACAAAACCATTTATAAAAAAGAACTTCTGTACAAAAAACAATCTTTCAATCTGTAACATTTTATCGGAGGAATGCAGCATGAAATATTTCATGGCCATCGACATCGGCGCTTCCAGCGGGCGGCACATCCTGGGGGCCGTTGAAAACGGGAAACTGCAGCTGGAAGAGATCTACCGGTTCGAAAACGCGAACACCGGTGAGGGAGGGAGCCTCTGCTGGGACATCGACCGCCTGCGGAAGGAGGTCCTGGCCGGCATCCGCCAGGCGAAAACGATCGGGAAGGTCCCGGTTTCCGTCGCCATCGACACCTGGGGATGCGACTACGTCCTGCTGGATCCGAGCGGCGAAGTGCTCGATCCGGTGTACGCGTACCGCGATGCCCGGACGCTGAAGGTCCTGGACGAAGCCGAGGAACGGATGCCGTTCCGCGAACTCTACCGCAGGACCGGCATTCAGAAGCAGAATTTCAACACCGTCTATCAGCTGTTCAGCGACGTCGTCAGCGGGAAGCTGGACAAGGCCGGCCGATTCCTGATGATCCCGGACTATCTGAGCTATATCCTGACCGGGAATGCGGTCAATGAATATACGAACGCGACGACCACCTCGATGGTCAGCGCCCGCACCGGGACCTGGGATGCCGAGATCTTCCGGGCATTTGACATCCCGGAACGGCTTTTCACGGAGCCTGCAATGCCGGGGACATTCGTCGGCCGGTTCACGGAGGAGATCCGGAAATACGCCGGCTACGACGCGGACGTTGTGCTCGCGCCGAGCCACGACACCGCTTCCGCCGTCGCCGCCTGCCCGCTGACCGACGGCACCGTCTATCTCTCTTCCGGCACGTGGAGCCTGATCGGCGTCGAAAACCCGGAGCCGGTCATCACCGAACAGAGTCAGGCCTTTAATTTCACGAACGAAGGCGGGGTCGAGCACCGCTTCCGCTATCTGAAAAACATCATGGGGACCTGGATCCTGCAGAACATCCGAAAGGATCTCGACAAAAAGTATTCGTTCCCGGATCTGATCGCGATGGCGGAGAGCACGGATTCCTTCACGGAGTTCGATGTCAACGACGAGCTGCTCCTCGCGCCGGAAAACATGATCCTCGCGGTGCGCACGATGATCCGGGATCCGGACGCCGGGCTCCCGGAAGTCCTGAACAGCGTGTACCACTCGCTCGGCCGCGCATACGCCGACGCGGTCCGGGAGATCGAGGAAACGTCCGGCCGAACGCCGAAGCAGATCCTCATCGTCGGAGGCGGCAGTCAGGACCGCTATCTCAACCGCATGACGTCACTCTATACCGGTCTTCCTGTCCTGACCGGCATCAAGGAAGCGACAGCCGTCGGCAATCTGCTCTCGCAGATCATGTACGCGGACGGACTCAGCCTTACAGAAGCGAGAAACATCATCAAAAATACATTCACCATGGAAAAGGAGGAGATCGCATGAATCTTTATGAAAACGCCAGAGAACTCTACAAAGAAAAATATGGCATCGATACCGACAAGGCGATGGAGACACTCGCCGCCGTTCCCGTCTCCCTGCACTGCTGGCAGGGCGATGACGTCCGCGGCTTCGACACCGACCCAGACAAACCGCTGACCGGCGGCATCCAGACGACGGGGAACTATCCGGGCAGGGCCCGCACGCCGGAGGAGCTGATGGCGGACATCGACGAAGTCCTGAAGCTCGTGCCGGGAAAAGTGAAGATGAACCTCCACGCGAGCTACGCGATCTTCGACAGCGAAAACGGCGGCTGGGTCGACCGGGACCGTCTGGAGCCGAAGCACTTCGAAAAATGGGTCCGCTTCTGCAAGGAACGACATCTCGGCTGTGATTTCAACCCGACGTTCTTCTCCCACCCGAAATGCGATCCGCTGACACTGGCCTCTCCGAATGAGGACACGCGGAAATTCTGGATCGACCACGGGAAGGCCTGCATCCGGATCTCTCAGTACCTCGCCGAAGAGCTGGGCGAACCGTGCGTCATGAACATCTGGACCGGCGACGGCTTCAAGGACGTGCCGGGCGACCGCAAAGGGCCGCGCGAGCGCTACCGCGACTCCATCGACCAGATCCTCGCGGAACCTTTTGACTTCAATAAGGTCAAGCCATGCGTCGAATCGAAGGTCTTCGGGATCGGCGTCGAATCGTACACCGCCGGGAGCGCCGAATTCTCCCTGCTGTATGCCGCGGCGAACAAAGACCGCTGCATCCCGCTGATGGACAACGGCCACTATCACCCGACCGAAGTCGTCAGCGACAAGATCTCCTCGCTCCTGACGTTCTTCCCGGAGATCGCGCTGCACGTCACCCGGCCGGTGCGCTGGGACTCCGACCACGTCGTTCTGTTCGACGATGAGACAAAAGAGATCATGCGGGAGATCGTCCGCTGCCACGGCCTGGACGGTTCGGTCCACATCGCGCTCGATTACTTCGACGCATCGATCAACCGCATCGCCGCCTGGGTCACCGGGTTCCGCAACGTGCAGAAAGCGCTGCTCTACGCACTCCTTCAGCCGAACGAGAAGCTGAAACAGCTGCAGGATCAGAGCCGGTTCACCGAGCTGATGGCTATTCAGGAAGATCTGAAAACGGCACCGTTCGGCGCCGTCTGGGACGAATATTTGAAGAAGCAGGGCATCCCGGCAGAATATATGCCGGAAATCAAAGACTATGAAAAAAAGATCCTGGAGGTGAGACAGTAATGGCAAAGGATATTTTCAGTGCCCCGTTCCTCATCGGAATGGAAGACACGACCGCGAACATGTACCGGCTCGGCTGGGACGAGCGGAACGGCGGCAACATCAGTCTCCGGCTCGACGAGAGCGACGTGGCGGAGTACCTGGATCCCGATCACGTCATTCGGGAGATCCCGATCGGCTTCGAAGCCGCCCCGCTCGCCGGGCAGTATTTCCTGGTTACCGGGACCGGCAAATATTTCAAAAATGTCAAACGCGATCCGGAGACGAACCTCGGGCTCTTCCGGATCGGTCAGGACGGGAAGACTGCGGAACTCCTGTGGGGCTACAAAGACGGCGGGAAATTCACGAGCGAGCTGCCGGCCCATCTGATGAGCCACATGGCCCGCCTGGAGCAGGACCCGGAAAGCCGCGTCGTCATGCATTCCCATCCGACCGCCACACTGGCGATGACCTATGTCCATCCGCTGGACGACAAAGAATTCTCGCACACGCTCTGGCAGATGAGCACCGAATGCATCGTCGTCTTCCCGGAAGGAGTCGGCGTCCTCCCATGGATGCTGTGCGGAACGAACTCGATCGGGGAAGCGACAGCAGAGAAAATGAAGGACCACCGCCTCGTCATCTGGGCGATGCATGGGATCTACGGCAGCGGAAAAGATCTGGATGAGACGTTCGGCCTGATCGAGACCGTCGAAAAAGCCGCTCAGATCTACATGATGACCGCCGGGCTCCCGCAGAAGAACACGATCCTGGACGAAAACCTCATCGAACTCGCCGAGTACTTCGGTGTCGATTACCGGAAAGACTATCTCGGCTGAATCTTTATCTGAAAAAAGGAGAGTATAAAATGACTACAAAGAAAAAAATCAATCCCTGGTACATCGCCGTCGTCAGCGGCATGGCCTCTTACATCGATTCCTGCGGGATCATCACCTCAGGGACCGCACTCGCGATTTATCAGGCCGCACTGGCTCACACCGCAAACGCTCTTTCGAACCTCCAGTTCGGAGCGCTGGAATCTTCACTGACTCTGTGCATCGCGATCGCCTCCATCATCGGCGGGCGCCTCGGAGACAATTACGGACGGAAAAAAGTCTTCGCCGTCACGATGTGCTTCATCATCGCCGGCGCCGCGCTCGTCGTCATCGGAAAAGCCTTTCCGGTCCTGCTGTGCGGCCAGATCCTGATCGGCTGCGGCATCGGCGCAGACCTCCCGGTCTCACTCGCCACCATCGCGGAAGCCGCCCCGGAAGGAAAGCGCGGCAAAATGCTCGGGTTCTCCGACATCCTCTGGGTCGTCGGCATCCTGGCCGCCTACGCCACCGGCACACTCGTCAGCACCACGCTCGGTGATGACAACATCCACAGCGGCCAGATCATGTACGCCGTTCTCGGAATCGTCGCCGCAATCGTCCTGGCGCTCCGGATGACGATCCCGGAATCCGAGACCTGGCTGAAAGCCCACGAAGACCGTCTCGCCGGAAAGATCACCGAGCAGAGCAACGCCAGCATCAAACAGCTTTTCTCCGACAAGCGCTACTCCGTCCCGTTCATCGCACTGATCATCTTCTACATCGGCACGAACGTCCCGGCGAACACACTGGGCCAGTTCTCCACCTGGGTCGCGATGAACGTCATCGACATGAAAGTCGCGACGGCTTCCATCATCTGCATGGCCGTCTATCCGGCCCGCGCGCTGCTGGACTTCGTCTTCATGAAATTCGTCGACACGGACAAAAGAATGCCGCTGTTCTACCTGGGCGCCGCCCTGTATCTCGCCGGCTTCCTGATGTTCCCGATCTTCGGATTCTCGAACGTCACGTTCCTCCTCACGCAGCTCCTGTACTGCTGCGGCGCAGCGTTCGCCTTTGAGAGTATGCTGAAAGTCTGGATGCAGGAATGCTTCCCAACTCTGCTCCGCACGACGGCAAACGGCGCGATCGTCTTCTCCTCGCGTCTCTGCTGCGCAGCGTTCGGCCTGTTCACCGCGTCGATCATCGCGTACAACGTCGTGTTCGCGTTCGTCCTGCTCGCGATCTTCTGCGCGATCGGCTTCCTCGCCGCGATCCTCTGCTTCCATAACAAACGCTACAACACGTTCGAAGAAGAAGAGAGCGCTGCAGATGCCCCGAGCGAAGGACCGACAAAAGAAAACGAGTAGTCGTCAGAAATCTGCAGCACAAAAAAATAAGCGCAGGAGTCCCCGGAGGCCCGCCACACGCGCGGCCGCCGGGGACTTCTCTTCTTACAGCGCGTCCTGAAGATTCCGGACCGCTGCGATCTCGTTCTGATGTTCCGATTTTCGTTCGCTTCCCGGAGTGTCTCCGTAATACTCCCGATACTTGCTGTAAAAAAAGTTTTTGTTCGTGATGCCGACATCTTCCATGATCTCGTCGACCGGAAGCTTCGTCGACAGAATCAGACTGTGCGCCTTCATCATCCGCTGCCGGTTCAGCGTTTCGGAAAACGTCCGCCCGACTTCTTTTTTGAAAAGATTCCCGAGGTAATTCCGGCTGTAGCCATGCCGCCCCGCGAGTTCCTGAAGCGAGATCGTGCGGTATTCCTCGGTGATCTCACTGAGCATCTGCAGCACGAGCCGCCGCGAGGAGGACGTCTCGCCCTCTGTCTCGACCTGGAATCCGCGGACGAGCTGGACGATCAGGATCTGAAGCTCTGCCTCGAGGATCGAATCCGAAAACTCCTCGTTCAGATAATACTCATTGATCATGTGGTCGACCGTCGCCGTGATCTCCGGGTTCGCTGCCGTGCGGAACAGCAGGTAATCGCTGCCCCGGCCGTCATCCCGCCCCGTCGCGCCGCGGAGCAGGAACTGGTACAGCACGTTCCGGCTTTTCCGAAGTCCCTTCAGGAAATCGATGTTCAAAAGATCGTCCCGGAACAGGATATTGATCAGGAGATCGTCCTCTCCTGTATAGCCGAGCGAATGGACCGTGCCGCGGTCCATGATGAGGAGATCCCCCTGCTGAAGCGTGATCGGCGTCCCGTTCACGATCTCGTCGACCGTCCCCTTCAGCATGTAGTTCATTTCCAGGAACGTGTGCGTATGCGCGGGGTACGGCGCGAACCGGGTATGCTTGCTGATCCGGATACTGCGGTTTTGGAAAAAGAAATTGTTGAGGATCCGTTTTGTCTCAACACCGCTTTTCGAGCCGATGCGTCCGGGCCGGCTCCCGGTCTCGACAACGCCTTCCGGCATGTCCTCATAGAATTTGCTGCTGGACCGCTGTTTCCGTTCTGCTTCTGTCTCCTCATAAAGAAGCTGCATTACTTTATCATCGATCATAGACGATCCTTTCCAGACCGATACCCCTTGCCTCTATTTTAATAATTCGCGTCCGCCCGTTCAACAGGATTTCCAAATTTTCGGAACCATTCGCCGCACAGTCGCCCGCTTACTGTCATATTTTCGAAAATACGCGTCTCGCAGTCGCCTGCCTGCATCTTCTTTTTTATTAAGTATCACTAAACCGTTCTTTAACGGATTGCAGATTTACTTTAGGTACAGGAATTGTTATCTTATACTTGAAAAAAGGAAAGAACGGGAAGAAAAAGAAGAAAAGAAAGGAGGCAGAACATGCTGATGTATTACTTCGCGATGATCACGATCCTGGGATGTGCCATCCTGTATCAGACGGCATGAACTGCGCATCCTTAGAGAATGACAACAACTATAAATCGTAACACTGCCCGAGCGGTCCGCGTAAGCCAAAATACGCGGACCGTTTTCTTTTGTCCCTCGGCTCCCCGGCGTTTTCCGGCAGAAAAAAACAGGCTGCCCGGCAGATGCCGACAGCCCTTGGGAGAATTCTATCGCGCAACTGACGGGAGATGCACTTCAGGGGGATTGAAGTACATCTCACGCATTGCGCGTTGGTCACGCGCGCGGCCCGGAGGTGAGCGCTATTGCTGCATGAGGGAGAGTTCAGCGCCGGTGAGTCACACGCGTATTTAGCAAGGTTATTCTTTTGTCTCAGGGGATTCCGTCTGTTAACGGCTCCCGGTCATGCTGCAGGTTCCGATCAGATTCCCGAGAGAGCGGAGGCCCATTTTTTCCGAACCGCGAACGCGCTCCGCCGTGCTCACCGACGCCGCTTCGCTGTCTCCGGTGCGCTTTGCCCGGCTGGCCGATCCGGATCCCGCCGCTTTCTGAGAAGTCTTCTCCTCGAAACGGTTTTCCGCTCCCGGTGTCGCTTCGCTGCTCGAGCGGTAATGCATGCCCGCATTGGTATCAAGGCCCCAGGAAGGGCGGTCACCGGCGGTCCATGTCGTCTTGGATACGAGCGTCTTCCCGTCTGATGCGAGGAGGCGGATCGAATCGCTTTGATCCAGAGAAAAATCAAAATCGCGGCCGTGTTTCAGAACGAGGAATCCATACATGGGGATCGTTGTCCCGGAAGGGATCACGAAGCGCCCGTTTTCCCCTTTTGTTTCCAGGATCATCCCCGAAACGTCCTGTTCCTCGGCTCCCAGGTTGGCGATCTCGATCCAGCCGTTCCCGCCGTTCGAATCATCCGCCCGGACTTCGTAGATCACGACCTGCGGTGTCGCCGCTGCGTGAGCCGTCATCGGCGCCAGCAGAAACGCCGCTGTGATCAGGATCCCTGCCGCAACAAGAAAAGATATTTTTTTCACTGCGATCATATAGCATCCCTTCCCTTTCCACGTTCATATTAAGCCGGCAGGCGATGCCTCTCTATCACAGGCGGGTTAATCTTGGTTAAAAAACAGTAAAAATGGCAGAAAAAAGAGCGGCATGGCCGCTCTCCGGGATTTCTTCAGGATCTCTTTTCGGGGGATGCTGCGGGCGCCGGAAGCTGTGACAAAAGCGTCGCGCCGAAGATCATCGCGCATCCGATCAGCGCCGGCCCGCTCATCTTTTCCTGCAGGAACAGCGCACCCGACAAGGCAGAGAACACGGATTCCAGACAGAGGATCAGGGACGCTTCCGTCGGATTCGCATCCTTTTGTCCCATCACCTGCATGGTGCAGCCGATGCCGCACGAAACGATGCCCGCGTAGAGGATCGGCCCCGGATATTTCATGATCACGCTGAGCTCCGGATCTTCGAACAGGAACATACCGACGATACCGATCGCGCCGGCGACCAGGAACTGCACGCACGACAGGCGGACCGGCTCGATCCGCTCGGAGAAATAATCGACCAGCATGATCTGACCGGAAAACGCGAACGCGCTGATGAGCACGAAGAAGTCGCCCCGCCGCAGATGGAACGGCTCGCCCGGCGTCATCGTCAAAAGGTAAAGCCCGACCACGCTCAGCGGGACGCAGAGCCACATGATCCGGCGGACCTTTTTCCCGACCGCGATAGAGAGGAACGGGACGATGACGGTGTACAGCGTCGTGATGAAGCCGGCGTTCCCGGCGGTCGTGAAATGGACGCCGTACTGCTGCAGGATCGTGCCGCAGAAAAAAGCGACGCCGCAGATCGTGCCGCCCCGCAGGAGCAGCCGCCGGTCCGCGGTCTTCTGTTCGAGACTCCGTTCTTCCGCATCCCCTCGCCGCGCCGCGCGGGAATCACGGATCAGGAGGATCGGGATCAGAAACAGTCCGCCCAGGAAAATGCGGATCCCGTTGAAGGTGAACGCGCCGACATCGCTGCCGACCTTCTGGGCGACGAGCGCGGAGCCCCAGATCAGTGCCGTGAGAAAAAGGAGAACGTCGCTCTTCAGGCGTCTGCTCATTTCTCCTCCTCCAGTTCTTCGATGATCGAATTCTCCGTCAGGCCGATCAGCGGCTTCAGCTTCTCGTTCAGGAGCGGGCGCAGGCAGTACGGCAGGTGCTCCTGATGGCCGCGGTGCATCGCGACGCACTCCCTGCAGTTCCCGTGATAACGGCAGGGCTCGGTGCAGGAGCAGTGGTCGCGCTCCGCGAACTCCTTCCGGAACTCCTGGAGAAATTCCTCCTGGACTTTTCTCGCTTCCTCCGGCTTCCCTTCATGATAAAGGCGCATGGCTTCCATTTCCGTCGGGTTCCGATCGATCTTCATCTGCTCCTCCTTTCGATGATCCTCATACCACTGCTTCCGCCATTATATCACAAAGCCGCCGCTCTCCGCGCGTCTCCGGTTCCGCGGAGGACAGACATCCCGCAGCAGCACAAAAAAAAATTCGCTTGACATGTCCTATAGCGAGTAGTACAGTTAGTACAGATAGTACAGTTAATACAGATTGAGAGAGTGAGCAACGTGTTTTTACTTGACATGCAGAGCAAAGTGCCGATCTATGAACAGATCCAGACACAGATCCTGAAGTTCATCAACGCCGGCGTCCTCGCACCCGGCGACCGCCTGCCCTCCATCCGGCAGCTGGCCAAGGACAACGGTATCAACCCGAACACCGTCGCCAAGGCGTTTTCCCTGCTGGCAGACAAAGGGGTCCTCAGCAATGTTCCGAAAAAAGGCTACTACATCGCGGGAACCGGCGACGAGCCGGCCCGCCGGGACCGCATCCTGTCGGTGCTCGAAGCCCTGAAGGAAAACGGCATCACAAAGCAGGAGATCCTCGACTGCCTCAACGACATCTACGAAGGAGGACAAGAATGATCCACGCAGAAAACGTATCCAAGAACTTCGGCGAGAACGAAGTCCTGAAAGACCTGAATCTCACGATCCCGGACGGCTCGATCTTCGGGCTCGTCGGCGTCAACGGTGCGGGCAAAAGCACGCTCCTTCGCATGATCGCCGGCGTCTACTCCTGTGACGAGGGCGAGATCCTTCTGGACGGCATCGATACGTTCCGGGAGCCTGCTGTCCGCAGAAAAATCGCGTTCGTCAGCGACGAGCCGTACTACCCGCAGCGGAGCACCATCCGCAGCTACGGGAATCTCTATCGCTCGCTGTATGACTTCGACGAGGACGCGTTTGCCCGCTATCTGAAGGTCTTCGACCTTTCCGATGACATGGTGATCAACAACCTGTCCAAGGGCATGCGCCGGCGCTGCGCCATCCTGTTCGCGCTGTCGATCCACCCGAAGGTCCTTCTGCTCGACGAAGCCTACGACGGGCTCGAGCCGATCGCGCGCCTGCACTTAAAGCAGATCCTCGCCGATCTGGTCGAAGACGAAGACATCATCGTCGTCATTTCGTCGCACAACCTGAAGGAACTCGAGGACATCTGCGACACATACGGCATCCTGGAAGACGGGAAGATCACGATGAGCGGCGACTTGATCACCGCACGGGAAAACGTGAACAAATACCAGGTCGCGTTCGCGGAAGACAAGACAAAAGAAGACTTTGACGGGCTCGACGTCCTTCGATACAAAGCGGAAGGCCGCGTCATCCAGCTCGTGATCCGCGGTGACCGGGACGCTGTCACGGAGTCGCTCCGGGCGATGGACCCGCTGATCCTGGACGTGCTTCCGGTGAATTTTGAAGAACTCTTTATTTACGAAGTCGAGAAAGGCGGTGAAGACCATGAGTAAGAATTACCTGAAATACCTTTTCCGGCAGTACAGGATCCCTCTGATCTTTTTCTTCTGCGTCTATGCCCTCGCCGTGATGACGCCGGGTCTTGCAGATCTGAGCTCCGGCGAACGCTTTGACCTCACGCTTTCCCTCGACATCGCGTTCCTGCTCAGCGCCGGAGCCTGCGTCGTCCTTCCGCTTTTCTTTTTCTCCTTTGTCCACCGGAGGAAAAGCGCGGACGTCTACGGGGCGCTCCCGATCTCACGGAAGGGGCAGCTCCGCGCGACGCTCGGCTTCCTTTTTCTGAGCACGTTCGGCTGCTATTTCGTGATGTGGCTCCTCCTGATGATTCCGGCGACGCATACGGAGTTCGGTGTCCTCGGTGCGGGCATCATGACCCGGGAGCTGTTCTGTGTCGCAATCACCCTGCTGACGATACTGATTCTGACTTCCGGTCTGTATCTGATCGGGAACAACATATTCGACGGCGTGGTGATCACCGCTGCCTACTACTTTGTGCCAGCCCTGATCCTCATCCTGGACCACACATTTTTCAACTATCTCGTCGCGGGATCCCAGGACTGGGACCAGGGGAGTCAGCTTGTATCCTGGCTGTCTCCGTTCACCTGCACGCAGGCAATGGATCTTTCGAGGCTCTTCGAAAACGGCTTACCCGTCGCTCGGGAGGAGATCGCGGTCGACTGGCCGAGGATCCTGGCCCTTCTGGTTTATGCCGGGATCGGCGTGCTGCTCCTTCACCGGAATTTCGTACGCCGTGATCTGGAACGGGCGGAGCAGCTTTCCGCGGGAAAACTGGCGTATCCTCTGATCATCCCGCTCTATGCGGTGCTGTCGCTGACCCTGATCCTGATCACGACCCAGGCCGACATCGCGACTTCCGCGCTGCTGATCCTCGCGATCTTCTGCGCCTATTCCATCGCCAGCTTCGTCTGGCGGCGGACGATCCGGCCGAACGCGAAAATGCTGCTGTCCTTTGCCGCCTGCTTCGCGATCGCCGCGCTGTTCACCTTCACCGGCTGGCAGACGCACGGCTTCGGTCTCGGAGACCGCCCGATGAAATGGTCACCCGGCAAAACCATCTATTATTCCTACAGCGCGCAGGTGAAAAAAAATGACCTGGAAAAAATCAGTTCAGGATCCGGCTTCAGGGAAGTCACGTTCTCCTTCTATCTCCCTGAAAGCGAGCAGGAGGAAAACGAGGCGGCTCAGATCCTTGAGCGCTTTAGGAAAAAAGCGATCCGCGAATTTTACGGGAGAAGCTACTTCAAATTCAGATATACCGGCAGCTCCCTCACGTTCGAGCAGCCGGGATCGACAGGGCGTTATCATGAATACACATTGGTCCGATCCGCCCTCTCCGTTCAGGAACTGAAGACGATCTCGAAATACGCCAGGGTCTTCGTCACCCGCTATGACAACGAGGGGAATGAATATCGAATACCGCTGAAAAAGTATCTGAAAAAATATTACTGAGGAACCATACGAAAAACGCCGCCGCGGCCACGGAATCCTTCCCGGGGTCTCGGCGGCATTTGATTTTCATCGGGGGCGGGGCATGCTACAGCCCGAGGAAATACGAACTCATCGCGGACAGTCCGTCCTTCAGGACCTCCGTTTCGCTCGCATATCCGATCCGGAAGCAGTGCTCCTGCTCAAAGCAGTCGCCCGGCGTGACGAACGCGCCGCACGTATGGTACAACTCCTCGCAGAGCGTGCGGGACGGGATATCGAAGTCGTAAAAAACGAGCGCGGTCGTTCCCGCGGACGGCCTGACATAGTGAACATGCGGTTCCTCCGCGACCCACTCGTCCAGGATCGCGAGGTTCGTCCGGATGATCCCGCGGTTCCTCTCCAGGATCTTATCCTTATGCTTCAGTGCGAGCGCACCGACCGCCTCGTCGAACATCCCGCAGCTCACGAGATCGTAATCCCGGTGCGACCACAGCGAACGAAGCAGCGTTTTGTCCTTCGTCGCGATCCATCCGAGCCGGAGTCCGGCGAGCGAAAACACCTTGGACATGCTGCTGACGGAGACCCCTTTGTCATAAAGATCCGCGACCGACGGCTGCCACGACCCGTCCTGCGTCAGATGACGGTACACCTCGTCGCACACCACATACGCGCCGGCCTCCTCCGCGATCGCGATGATCTCCTTCAGGAGCTGCTCCGACATCAGCGCTCCCGTCGGATTGTTCGGGTTATTGATGCAGATCGCCTTCGTGCCCGGCGTCACAAGCTTTTTCAGCTCCCTGAGGTCCGGAAGGTAGCCGTTCTCTTCCTGCAGCGTGAGCATCCGGACCTCCGCGCCGAGCGACGCGGGGATGGAGTACAGCTGCTGGTACGTCGGCATGATGCTGACCACGACATCTCCCGGCTCGATCAGCGAGTAAAAAACGTGATGGTTCGCGCCGGCGCCGCCGTGCGTCGTGACGATGTGCTCCGGCCGGATCGTGTGGTAAAGACCGCAGATCCCCTGAAGGAGATCCGGCTTCCCTTCGATGTCGCCATAAGTCAGCCGGCGCTCGCAGAACGCGTCGAGAAACGCGTCCCGGTCTTCTCCGGTCAGCTCGAACAGTTCATTCAATGAGACCGAGTCCACGCAGGTCTCCGCGATGTTGTATTTTGCCCCGACCTCATATTCATTCATCCATTCTTCGACGAGAAACGGCTTGATCTTCATTTTTCCCTCCGATCCGCACTGCATAGGGTGATTATTTATAATGATTTATGAATATATTATCATCCCGCCCGTCAGTTTGCAACGGGACAAAAGGAAAAAGACAGCTTCTCTTCAGCCGGGAAAACCGGGTCCGCGCCTCTGTTTTTCCGCAAATCCGCTTGACATTTTTAGTTAGAGGTATTAAACTACGTACAGTTAGTTAACGCAAACTCGAAAGGAGGCTCCTGTGAGTGTCGTCATCATCGGCGGAAACGAATGCATGGAATGTCAATATAAAAAACTCTGCAAGCAGTACCACTGCAAGGCGAAGGTATTCGCGAAATACAGCGGCGCGATGCAGCGCGGCATCGGCGATCCGGACCTGATGGTCCTCTTCACGAGCACTGTGTCACACAAAATGGTGAAATGCGCCCTGAGCAAGGTCAAAGGGTCGGACACCGTCGTCGTCCGCAGCCACTCAAGCTCCATGCACGCCCTGAAGGACATCATGGAGCAGCATACCTGAATCCGCCGCGGCAAAAGCCGGCCTATCCGGCCAGCTTCAGCCCGACGATCCCGCCCGCGATCAGCAGCACGCAGATCACCTGGCAGACGTTCAGCGTCTCCTTGAACAAAAAGATGCCGAGGATCGACGTCCCGATGATGCCGAACCCGGTCCACATCGCGTACGCCGTCCCGAGAGGAAGCTTCTTCAGGGCCAGCGATAAAAACACCGCGCTGATGATATAGCCCGCGATCGTGACGAGGCTCGGGACAAGCCTGGAAAACCCCTCCGAATACTTCATCGAAACCGCCCACGTCACTTCCGAAACGCCGGCGAGCAGCAGATAAAACCATTTCATAGAAAACCTCCATTGACAAAAAAAGTACCGCAGGTCTGCATCTTCTACGGCCTAACGATGCAGATCCCGGTACCATAACCCTTTTACCCGGCGGTAAATCTCAATATTCTTTTGTCCCCTTCAAGGGAATACGGACAGTATACCACAGATCGCGGTCTCATTCGAGTTTTCCTGCAGAAAAAAAGACTGCCGCCCATCATACGAGCAGCAGCCTTCCTCTGATCCGTTGCGTTCCCTGAGCCCCTCGGGGAATCGGATCCTGTTATTTTACCTTGACTTTCACCGAGGTGTACACGCCGTTCGGTGCGTAGATGTAGACACGGCAGGTGCCGGCTTTCTTCGCCCGGATCTTCCCGTTTTTGTTCACCCGGCAGATGCTGGTGTTCGAGCTCGCGTAACGCAGGCGCGGCACGGTCGTTTTCTTCAGGAAATTACGGTGTGTCTTCACCTTGCGAAGTTTCGCATGCAGTGTCTTCGACGATCCGGCATTGAGGGTCACCGATTTTTTTGTCACCAGGACTTTCGCGGCATCGGTGTATTTCTTGTTTTTCCCTCCCGCGATCGAGTAGCACTTCAGGCTCTTCGCGACAGTTTTCTTCTTCCCGTTCACGATCTTATACGCACGGACGTAATATTTGTAGACTTTACCTTTTTTCAGGCCCTTTTTCGTCAGCTTCGTCCCTTTCACAGTTCTGTATGCCTTGTAGCTTCTTCCCGGACGGCCGAAGTAAACGGTGTAGCGGCTCGCTCCGCTCACTTTTTTCCAGGTCAGTTTCTGCGAGTGGCTTCCGTTCGCGACGACTTTCAGGTTCAGCAGGCGCACAGCGCCGGTATTCACGCTGCCGTCGTCTTGATGCGGATTATCCGGAGTGCTCGGGTTGTCCGGATTATCCGGATTATCCGGGTTGTCCGGGTTGCTCGGATTGTCCGGATTATTCGGGTTATCCGGGTTGCTCGGGTTGTCCGGGTTGACCGAGGAGTCTTTTTTCCACTTCGCATAGAAGACTTTGTCTCCGGTCGCGTCCTTCGGGATCACTGTCACGGCAGACCCTGTAAACTCCGCATTGTCATACCAGCCTTCAAAGGTATATCCGTCGCGTTTCCAGTCGGTCGGGAGCTTCGTCTCCACGCCCTGCGTATACTCGGTCAGAGCCGTGCCGGTCCCGCCGTTTCCATTCAACGTGACGTTCGCCTTCTGCTGCTTCACAGCGCCGGTGAAAGCGATCTCGGCGGTGTAAGCCCACTGCTTGTCCTGGTTCCCGTCATCCTGCATCATCCAGGTGTCGAGAATCGTCACTTTGACGTAGCGGCCTTCCAGTGTTTTGCCGAACGACTGGTAATCTGTCTCCTGATCGGCGAACGTACCGGAATAGTCCGGATCGCTGTCCGCCTTCAGCTTCTCGAGATCGTCTGACGCATCGACGGTGAAGCGGCGGATGTAGTCGCGGTTCGAGCGCCCTGTCCTGAGGATCCCGGTGATCTCATGTGTTTTCTTCAGGTCGATGATGATCGTGTGCGGGAACTTGTATCTCGCGATGCCTGCATCGGAGCTCCAGTTCGTATGCCATGCGGTTGCGTTGTCGTCATCGATGGCCTTCTCCGGCGCGTAGAGGCGGCTCGTTCCGTAGTCTCCTTCATCGTGGTCACCGTGCCAGCTGTCGCAGTACGCGACCGAGAAGTCGGTATTCTTGAGTGTGTTGACTTTTCGGGACGCGTTCATTTTTTCGATCCGATAGGCAAGCTCTCCGCACGCGTCCTGCTGCTCGTCTTTTGTCTTTGCCTTTTTTGCCTCTTCCAGCGCTGTCTTCAGTTTTTCCGCGGCTTTGTCGCTGTAGGTGATGCTGCCGTCTCCGTTCTGATACTCCTTGAGGAGCGATTCGGCGTCCTTGATCAGACCTGCGAGCTTTTCCGCGTAATCTGTCGTGTCTTCCTTGTATGTCGCGACGTCATACATCGCCTTGATCTCGGAATCGGTCAGGACACGATTCCACATCTGGAGATTATCCATCGTGAATTCCGCTCCACCGTTCCCGGCGGAACCGTCGACTCCGATGTTCACCGGATACTCTGTTTTGAGCGATCCCGGGATCTGCGCGAGCTTGTCACTGGAAGAGCTTTCTGCTCCGTCGATATAGAATGTGACTTTTTTCGTGTCGCGGTCGATGACCACGGTCACCATTTTCCAGTTGCTGTGGAACGATGCGCTCGCATCGAAGTCCATTCTGATGCGATTGCTGGCCGCGTTGAAGCCGACCGAATCAAGATTGCTCAGGCGGAACCCGACATACCATCCGGTATTCCCGCCGCTGTACCAGGATTTGTTGCTGATGATCGTCGCATCGCTGCTGACGCTGTCAGCGTTGATCCAGAAATTCATCGTGAGATTCGAGTCCCCGGACATCCGGTCATCGTCTCCGAGGCTGACGTAATTCCCGTTCCCAGCCGGGATGTGGACGCCTTTCCCTTTGATCCCGTCGGTGTAGCTGACGTTTCCGCTCGCACTGGCATTGATCTGGTTCTCGCTGTCCGTCAGGTCTCCGTTGTCGAAATTCATATCGAGGAACTTCCCGTTCTTGAGGGATTCCGGGAGTGTCGTAACAGGCTGCTCGCTTTCGCCGGCCGTCTTGAACTTCAGCTCCTGTTCCTCGGACTCATTGCCAAAGGAATCAACAGCGGTGATGCTGATGCGGTATGTAGTATTTTTCTTGAGCTTCGTGAAGTAGTACTTGAGCTGCTTCGGATACGGCCGGATGTAGAAGCGCGAATACGACTTGAACGATCCGGTGACGCCCTTCGGATCCATATCATAGTCGAACTTCTCCGGAACGACGGTATAGGACGCGTCTTCATTCGTGCGGGCCTTCTTCACGCTGATTTTGTAGTACTGGACGAGCTGGTTGTCGACGGCCTGATCAAAGACGAGGTCCGCACTGGTTTCCGTCACGTTCTCCATCTTCGCTTTGGCGCTGTCCTCGAACCATGGCGCGGTCTTGTCGCGCTGATCCGGCGTGTACCGAAACCCGCTCGTTCCGCTCTTCGTGTCGATGATCCACGGCATGCCCATCCAGCGCTGATTCGTGACGTCGAAGCGGCGGATGATCGTCGTTCCGTCTTCCCGGACCGTGATGTAGTTGCAGGTGAGTTCGTTGTGCTTGTTCTCGAGATCCCCCTGGATCCAGTTCAGAACGGCGTTCTCAAGGAATCCGTCGCTGGCGACTTCGAGGTAGTCCATGGATCCGTTGTTCACGACGGTGAAATATTTCTGATAGATCCCGGTTTCTTCTTCCGCTCCGGAATGGGAGTGCGCCGTCATGACGATCGCCTGCGGCCAGTCTTTCAGCTTCTGCTGGAGATACCCGCTTCCGATATCCTGATAGCTCCCCGTTGTGGTACCGGCGAGTCCGCTGTGGATCTGGACGAAAATCGGCTTCTTCGGATCGTAGTCCGATGCGTTCTTGATCTCATCCAGCGTACTGTCCAGGAATGACCTGTAATAGTGATAGTCGAGCGTGATGAAATCATATCCGTTCACTTTGATGTGGAAGTTATTGTAGCTGCTTCCGTTCTGTCCTTTGTAGTACCAGTGGTCCGCCCATCCATACTCGTCGAATACGCGCTCCATGTTGCTCTGGATGTCGTGGTTCCCTCTGCAGAACTGGATCGGCGTATTCCCGAACGTCTCTTTCATGAGCTGCTGGACCGCCGTATAAAAACGGACACTGTTCCCTGCCTGCTCTTCTCTCTCATTGGCCTCGACATCGCCGCCGACCATGACGGTCGCCGTGTTGAAGCCTGTTTTTTCATTCCACTTTCTGATGTTCTCGAATGCCCAGTGTTTCTGTTCATAGCTCACGACATGTGTGTCGGACATGCTGATGAACTCCAGCTTCGCGTTCGAGTCGTTATTGTACGCGTCGTTCGCCTTGTCCACCATCTCCTGCGTCAAAGCAACCGGCTTTTCCTGTCCGCCCTGATCCGCGGCAAAAACAGTGCTGCTCAGCGTTACGCCGGACACTGCCACTACCGCGGACATCAGACCGACCAGCAGTTTTTTCATCCTCATAAACTGCCCCTCCTTTTTTGATTTTATCCCCAAAACGATCTCTATCAGGCGTATCCGCCCGGCACTATTGTATAAACCGGTGCCGCGGCAGAACAACGGACAGGGAGTTAACATTCCGTTATTATCCGGTTAAAAACCGTCAGAATGAGGAAGGTGCCTTGTAATTATGAAATCGATCGGAGTTTCCGGCCGAGCCGCCGATAAGGTGAAGCCAATGGTTCCGGCCGTCCGCTCCCAAAAAGGAAACTACAAAACCTTACAATTGCCTTGTTATTGTGAACTTAACACCATTTTGCTGTATGGAAAGCGGTTTCGGCTCTGGAAGTGCCGATGAACTGCTCGGATATATGCAAAGTAGAATCCCTCGCCGTTTTTCTTAAACCCCGGGGGAAAAACAATAAAAAAAAGCGCCATAGGCGCGCCATTCTGTGCGAGTCGGTACACAGGCAGGCTGAACGCCATCTGCCGCTTAAAACTGCGAGACCCGAAACGGATCTGCGGACCGGAAACCCAATACCCTGCAACAATAAAGTCCGCCGGCAGCACCACGATTCCTACTGCCTCGATCCCGCTTCGTAATCTCACCGTTAAACGAGGAACGCTATCCGATCCTTGTCAGTAACGTCCAGTTCATCTAACGGTTTTATAGTACATCACAGACAACGATTTGTCAATTTTTTTGTTTATACAAACAATATATAGGTTGCTATATAAAAAACCTCTGGGAGGTATACGAAGCTCTAAAGCCCTGCATAAAAACGCGGCCGGAACGGGTTTTCCAGCCGCGCGATCGCTTTTTTTAGAAAAAAATTAACATTTTTTAAATTTCGTGCTGCCAGCACAACAAACAAGGGGCCCCTTGACGCATAATATAATCACGATTTATCCCCAATAAATTGCAAAACCGGCACCCCCTTTGCCGGAACATATCGGATCCGAAAAAGTACGGCCGCTCCCCCAAAGCAGCCGCTTTTTCTTTTTTGTCTTTCTCCGGAAAGCGCCCGTCAGCGCATCTCAGCGCGTCTTACTTATCCAGGCAAGCGTCAAAGAAGTCCGTGATGCCCTCTTCAACCTCATCCCGGATCTCACGGTAATTATGGATCTCATGCCGCTTACCGGAATACAGCTTCGTCGTGACGTCATGTCCGGTATCGGTCAGCCAGTTGCTGACGCGCATCACGCCCTCACCGTAATACCCGAACGGATCCTGATCGCCCGCGATGCTGTAGATCGGGAGCTCTTTCGGGACCTTTTCCGCCCACTCGACGCTGTCGACGTCCTCGATCATCTGCAGGAAATAGAGATACGTCCGGTTCGGCGTCGGTTTCGTAAACGCGTTGAACGGATCCTGCGCATGGTCCTTCTGCACGTACGGATCATGGCAGATCCACTCGTTCCCGATCGTCGGCGCACCCGTCCTCGCGAACATCCAGCCGAGCAGCTTCGCACCGGCTTCCGGATCCGCCTGGTCACCGAGTCCCGCCGCCTCCGCCTGTTCGAGCAGTTTGATGTCGTCGCGGAGCCCCGGGAACAGTCCGCAGGTGCCGCAGAGCGTCGCCGCCGTCAGATCCGAGCCGTACTTCGCCATGTACTGACGGGTGATGATCGAACCCATGCTGTGGCCGAACATGAAATACGGAACATCCGGGTAGAGCTTCACGACCTCATCGTGCAGCTTTTTTTCGTCCTCGACCATCGTTTCGAAGCCTTTGTCTCCCCAGTCGCCCCAGCTGTCGTTTTCCACCGCGGTCTTCCCGTGACCGACATGGTCGTCCGCACAGACGATATAATCCTGTTCCACAAACGCGCTGATCATGTGCAGATAGCGCCGCGCGTGCTCGCCGAACCCGTGGACGAGCTGGATCACGCCCTTCGGCCTGGCCGCCGGCACGTAGACCCATGCGTAGATCTTGTCCCGTTCGTTGAATGACGGGTAGGTAATTTCATGCAGCATAAAAAACCTCCTTGTTAAAACGCAACCGCTTATGGCTCTATTATACGCCGGTCCGGAAGCCCTTTGTGATTTTATGCTTAGAAGGGGACAAAAAAATACTTCGTAATGGAGAGAAGAGAAAAAAAATTAACATTTTTTGAATTTCGTGCTGCCAGCACAACAAACATGGGCCCCCCTTGACGCATAATATAATCACGATTTATCCCCAATAAATTGCAAAACCGGCACCCCCTTTGCCGGAACATATCGGATCCGAAAAAGTACGGCCGCTCCCCCCAAAGCAGCCGCTTTTTCTTTTTTGTTTTTTGGCAGGAGAAGAAACGCCGGCCTTCCGTTTCCCCCAGAAAGGGCAGGAAGAGAAAAAAATTAACATTTTTTGAATTTCGTGCTGCCAGCACAACAAATATAGGGCACTTTGACACATAATATAATCACGATTTATCCCCAATAAATTGCAAAACCGGCACCCCCTTTGCCGGAACATATCGGATCCGAAAAAGTACGGCCGCTCCCCCAAAGCAGCCGCTTTTTCTTTTTTGTTTTTTGGCAGGAGAAAAGACGCCGGCCTTCCGTTTCCCCAGATAGGCAGGAACACTGAAAAAAAATTAACATTTTTTTCAATTTCGTGCTGTCAGCACAACAAACAGGGGCCCCCTTGACGCATAATATAATCACGATTTATCCCCAATAAATTGCAAAACCGGCATCCCCTTTGCCGGAACATATCGGATCCGAAAAAGTACGGCCGCTCCCCCAAAGCAGCCGCTTTTTCTTTTTTGTTTTTTGGCAAAAGAAAAGACGTCGGCCTTCCGTTTCCCCACGGAGCTCCGGCGTCTTCTGAACATCTTACAAATATTATTTTTCCCTGATCCAGCTTTCCCAGTCGCGGACCATCGCCTGTTTGTCATCGAAATAGTCGATCCGCATCGCGCGGCGCACTTCATCGAGCGTCTCGCCGGTGACCTTGCGCGCTTTTTCCGTCCCATCGAAAAGGATATCGTACACGTCCGGGATACGGCTTTCCCACTTTGCCCGCTCCGCACGGATCGGCGCGAGCATCTCTTCCATGACCTTGATGAGGAATTTTTTGCACTTCACATCTCCGAGGCCTCCGCGTCGGTAATGATCCTTCATCTCGTCGAGGCTGCTGTAGTCCGGCAGGTACTCCGCAAACTGCTCATTGCGGCAGAACGCGTCCAGATAGGTGAACACCATGTTGCCCTCGACATGGCCCGGATCCGCGATGTTGACATGCTCCGGATCGGTGTACATGCTCATGACTTTCTGCTTCACGGTCTTCGCGTCATCGGACAGGTAGATGCAGTTCCCGAGCGACTTGGACATCTTCGCCCGGCCGTCGATCCCCGGGAGGCGCCGCTGCGCTTCGTTCTCCGGGAGCAGGATCTCCGGCTCGACCAGCACGTCGCAGTCATAGGTCTGATTGAACCTGCGGCAGATCTCGCGCGTCTGCTCCAGCATCGGTTCCTGGTCTTCCCCGGCCGGGACCGTAGTCGCCTTGAACGCGGTGATGTCCGCCGCCTGGGAGACCGGGTAAGTAAAGAAACCCGCCGGAAGGCCGGCTGCGTTGTCATTTGTCCCTTCTTCGTCCGAGTAGCCGCGCATCGCCATCTCGCTCTTGACCGTCGGGTTGCGGCTCAGACGCTGCGTCGTCACGAGGTTCATATAGTAGAATGTCAGCGCGTGGAGCGCAGGGATCCCCGACTGGATGCAGATGCTGATCTTGTCCGGATCGAGCCCCACCGACAGGTAGTCGAGCGCGACCTCGATGATGTTGTCGCGGATCTTCTTCGGGTTGTCCCAGTTGTCGGTCAGCGCCTGGTCGTCGGCGACGAGGATGTAGATCTCGTCGAACCGGCCGGAATTCTGGAGTTTCACGCGGCCCTGAAGGGAGCCTACGTAATGCCCCAGATGGAGCTTCCCTGTCGGACGGTCACCCGTCAAAATGATTTTTTTCTCTGCGTCTTTCGCTTCCATGTTCTGTCTCCGATCGTTCTCAATATTTTTTGGCGGACAAAAGGCAGGCTTTGGGATCCTGCCGGCAAGCCGCTCTCCCTATTATAATTGCCCGGCAGGTGACATTCAAGTTTTATGAGAAAACCAGGGACCATTCAACTATTCAGCAGTGTGATCAGGTGGTCCGATCACTCTCTCAGCAACTTGATCAGCTGGTCCGATCAGCCATTCAGCAACTTGATCAGCTGGTCCGATCAGCCATTCAGCAGCGTGAACAGCCGGTCCGCCCCGCGCCCGGCGGCGGCTTCGTCTTCCGGCAGGAGCGCGGCGAGCACGGTGCGGATCACCGCCCGGACTCGTTCGCCTTCGGATCCGATTCCCTGGAGTTCATTCTTTGTCTGTCCAAGAAGCGCTGCGATGCGTTTCTCCTCTCCTTCCGGCGGAGCGGCATGCTCTGCAAGGAACGGCTCCGGCTGAGGCAGCGGGACCGCTGCCGCTTTGCAGAGGTCGTCCTCCGATGCATTCTCCAATTCTTCTGCCGTCTCCAGCCAAAGATCGACGCACGGGCGAAGAAGCGTTCGGGCCACATCATCGCTCCGGCAGAGGAGACGCCGCGTCTGCCACACGGCCGCGGTCCAGCGCAGCGTCAGGCGACCGTCTTCCCCGAGGACCCGCTCCAGGAGCTCCATGATCTCACTGACCGTCCGGGCGTCCCGCGCCGCATCACCGGTTTCCAGCGAGTGGTTCGCGCCCTCAAACAGGAGCAGCACCGTGCCGCACTCCCGGCTCAGAGAGAAGATCCTGTCACGATCAGTGTACGGATCGCGGAGGCCGTAGAACGCCAGCGCGTCCTCGCCCGGCCGGAGCACCTTATAGGTTTTTTCGAGCGGGGTGAAAAAAATCTGCTGCACAGAGAGTCCCTGTTTCGCCGCGATCCAGGCGGCGACTGTCGTCCCGATGCTCTTGGAGACGAACACGACCCGGTCCGATTTTTCGATGCCTGCTTTTTTCAGCTGCTTCAGCGCCTGCTCCCGCGCCATGCGGTACGCTTTTTTCATTACGTCATCATCGCTCTTTTTTCCAAACGGCAGATCGTGGTACGCGATCCGGATCGTCTCATAGCCTTTTGCCTCCGCGATCCGCCTGGAATAATACAGGAGCGAGCGATCGTTCGTATATCCGATCCCCGGAAAAAATACCGCTGTTTTCTTCATTTCGCTGTCCTCCCCTTTCGTATGATCCCGCCCGGCGGCGATCTGCCGGGCGCTCTTCCATTGTACACCCGCCGGAGCGGTTTCGGGGAGCCGGCCTTAATCTTGAAGGATCTTTTTGTCCGTCATGCTATAATGGGTGGCAAAGAGACAAAAAGAGATTTGATAAAAAAGAGGCACGGGAGGAGATCATGAAATACAGAACACTTGGAAAGACCGGGCTCAAAGTGAGCGAGATCGGCATGGGCTGCGAAGGGTTCCTCGAGGACGGGACCCGGATGACGGAAAAGCTGTTCGATGTCGCGGACGAATACGGCATCAACTATTTTGACCTTTACTCGCCGGATCCGGCGGTCCGGCAGGCGGTCGGGAACGCGCTCCGGGGCCGCAGGGACCGCTTTGTCATCCAGGCGCATCTTTGCGCGGTCTGGAAAAACGGGCAGTACTTACGGAGCCGGGATCTCGCCGAGACCCGCCAGGCGTTCGAGGATTCTCTGAAACTTCTTCAGACGGATCATCTTGACATCGCGATGATCCATTACTGCGACGCGATGAGCGACTGGGAAAACATCGTTAACGGCGGCATCCTGGACTACGCCCTCGACCTGAAAAAAGAGGGCCGCACGCGCTTTATCGGCCTCAGCTCCCACAACCCCGAGCCCGCGCTCGCCGCGGTCCGAAGCGGAAAGATCGACGTCCTGATGTTCAGCGTCAATCCGTGCTATGACCTCCAGCCGGCAAGCGAAAACGTGGAAGACATCTGGGCGGACGAAGCCTATGCGCATCAGCTGACGAACATGGACCCGGAGCGCCGGATGCTCTATGAAGAATGTGAAAAACGAGGCGTCGGGATCTCGGTCATGAAATGCTTCGGCGGCGGCGACCTGCTCGACGCTTCGCTCTCGCCGGCCGGCGCGGCTCTCACGCCGACCCAGTGCATCGCGTACGCCCTGAGCCGCCCCGCCGTCGCGTCCGTCCACTGCGGCGCCCACAGCCCGGAAGAACTCCGCCGCTGTGCAGCCTACGAGACCGCATCGCCGGCCGAACGCGACTACGCCGCCGCCTTCGCCAGCTTCCCGAAAATCAGCTGGTCCGGTCACTGCATGTACTGCAACCACTGTCTCCCGTGTCCGTCGCACATCGACATCGCGGCCGTGACCAAATTCTATAACCTGGCCGCGGCGCAGGGCAGCGTCCCGGAGACCGTCCGTGAGCACTACCGGGCACTGGAGCACCACGCAGGCGACTGCATCCAATGCGGTTCCTGCGAGAAGAACTGCCCGTTTGAGGTGCCGATCATCGAAAACATGAAGAAAGCGAAAGAGACGTTCGGGTATTAGCGTCACCCAGGCGACCAGAATCGCCCGAGTATCGCCCGGCCCGGAGGCAGGCCCAGAGCCGCTCGGAGGTCAACCCATCCGCCCGGATGCCACCCCAACCGATCAGAGCCACCCGGGCACCATTCCGTCCGGCGTCACCCCACCCGGCATCGCCGAATCCAACATCACGCCGGATTGACACCCCCATCCGCCCGGATGCCATCCCAACCGATCAGAGCCACCCGGGCACCATTCCGTCCGGCGTCACTCTGCCCGGCATCAACTTGCTCATACCTACCCCGACCGGCACTAGGCCGGCCGGGGTACTTTTATGCTCTTCTTTGCCGTTCAGCCCCCGCCCATCGCCAGGCTGGCCATGCCCGCCCCAGCACCGGGCGGGCCCCGCTCATGGCCTGCGCCGGAAGCCCCGGCGCCGCCCCCGGACCGCAACACATTCTCGTTTTTTGTTAAAATAACCAGAAACCTAAATATTTTTTAAGCATTTTTTAGCCATTTTCCTCATTTTGTTCATAGATATTTCTTTTTTTCCATGATACCATTTCATTCAAAGAAAAATTTTACATTTTGTTAATATTTAGGACGGTGATCAACATGTCGGTCAAGGCTGGAGTGGAAAAGGCGGTTTTGAATTCGGTGCTGAACTGGACGCACAAGGATCCGGAAACGCGGGTGCCGAAGCTGATGGACCGTATCAACAGCATCATGGGGCGCGGTGAAAACACGCTGGAGAAGCAGCGCATGTATTTCACCAAATGGGCCAACGACAAGAGCTCGCCATGGCACAAGATGATGATGGACGTGCTCGGCGGCGGGGTCGATTACGGCGTCGTAAAAAAGCTGTTCGACAATTTTTTCCTGAACGCGAACCTGATCGGGTGGAAGCGTCAGTGCTATTATCGTGAAAAATACGGATGCAATGTGCCGTGGGCGGTGCTGCTCGACCCGACGAGCGCCTGCAACCTGCACTGCACGGGCTGCTGGGCGGCGGAATACGGGAACAGGCTGAACCTGACCTTTGAGGACATCGACAGCATCATCCGCCAGGGGAAGCAGCTCGGGATCTTCATGTATATCTACACCGGCGGGGAGCCGCTCGTCCGGAAAAAGGATCTGATCAAGCTCTGTGAAAAGCACAGCGACTGCGTGTTCCTGTCGTTCACGAACGGAACCCTGATCGATGAAGAATTCGCGGACGAGCTCCTCCGGGTGAAAAATTTTGTCCCTGCGATCAGCGTGGAAGGTTTTGAAGAAACGACGGACCTCCGCCGCGGGAAGGGGACGTATCAAAAGGTGGAGCACGCGATGGCCCTGCTGAAGGAGCGGCATCTGCCGTTCGGGATCTCGTGCTGCTACACCAGCCAGAACGTGGATACCGTCACGTCGGAGGCTTACATCGACAAAATGGTCGACTGGGGCGCTCTGTTCGTCTGGTTTTTCCATTATATGCCCGTGGGCGCCGGCGCCGACACGAGCCTGCTGCTCACACCGGAACAGCGCGAAACGGTCTACCATAAGCTCCGCAGCTATCGCGGCAAAAAGCCGATCATGGAGATCGACTTCCAGAACGACGGAGAATACATCGGCGGCTGCATCGCGGGCGGGAAACGCTACATGCACATCAACGCGGCCGGTGACGCCGATCCGTGCGTCTTCATCCACTACTCGGATTCCAACATCCACGAGAAGACGCTCCTTGAAGTGCTGACCTCGCCGCTGTTCATGGCGTATCACGACGGCCAGCCGTTCAACGACAACCATCTCCGTCCGTGCCCGATGCTGGAGAACCCGGAGAAGATCGTTGAAATGGTCCACAAGTCCGGCGCGCATTCGACAGATCCGGAGCAGCCGGAAAGCGTGGAGGATCTGACGGCGAAGACAAAAGATTACGCGCGAAGGTGGCAGCCGACCGCGGATCGCCTCTGGGAAACGAGTCACGGAACCGAAATAGAAGAGGAAAAAGAAGAAGAGGATCTGGAGAACGAGCGGGAGGATCCGGAAGAAGAATCCCTCGCCGTTTAGATATACCCCATAGAAGACGCTCCGCCAGGGGCCCGATGTCCACGGGCTCCGGCGGAGCGCTTTTTTATTACGCATGGAAGAAATAAACAAGTAAAAAAGAAACGCGAAGGTGGGGGAGGGCGGCGTCCCGGCCGCTCCCCCGCATCCGGCATATTTCACAGCCGGCCTGTTTCATAATCAGTTCCACGCCCGGCCTGCACAGCCGGCCTGTTTCATAGTCCGTTTCACGCCCGGCCTGCACAGCCGGCCTGTTTCACAGTCAGTTTCGCGCTCAGCCTATTTCACGCCGAGCCAGGAAGAGATCACCATTTTCTGCACTTCCGAGGTGCCTTCGTAGATCTCCGTGATCTTCGCGTCGCGCATCATGCGCTCGATCGGATAGTCCCTGGTATACCCGTATCCCCCGAACAGCTGGAGACAGCGTCTCGTAACATCGCTCGCGTTTTCACTCGCCACGAGCTTCGCCATCGCAGCCAGATGCGCGTAATCCTCGCCCGCATCCTTCGCGCAGGCGGCCTGATAGACGAGGAGCTTCGCGCCCTCCGTCCGGGCTTTCATGGAAGCGAGCTCAAACTGCGTGTTCTGGAACTGCGACAGCGTTTTCCCGAACTGCTTCCGCTCGCCGACGTATTTTACCGTCTCCTCGATCGCGCCTTCCGCGATCCCGAGAGCCTGCGCGGCGATGCCGATCCGGCCTCCGTCCAGAGTGATCATCGCGACCTTGAACCCTTTGTTCAACTCCCCGAGGAGATTCTCCTTCGGGACGATGCAGTCCTCCATGATCAGCTCACTGGTGACGGAGCCGCGGATCCCCATTTTTTCTTCGTGCTTCCCGACAGAAAATCCCGGGAAGTCTTTCTCGACGATAAACGCGGAGATCCCGTGATTCCCGGCCTCCTTATCGGTCATCGCGAAAATGATGTAGGTCTCGGCCGGCCCCGCGTTTGTGATAAAGCATTTTGTACCGTTCAGGACCCAGTGATCGCCCGCGTCTTCTGCGGTGGTCTTCTGCCCGGCGGCATCCGTCCCGGCGCCGGGTTCCGTGAGTCCGAACGCTCCGAGCTTCTCGCCGGCAGCGAGCGGCGTCAGATATTTCTGTTTCTGCTCTTCCGTTCCGAACAGATAGATCGGCGTCGCACAGAGCGAGGTGTGCGCGGACACGATGACGCCGGTCGACGCGCAGACTTTGCTCAGTTCCTCCACGCACTGCGCGTAGGAAAGATTATCCATTCCCGTTCCGCCGTACTCCTCCGGGAACGGGATCCCGAGGAGCCCCATCTCCGCCATCTGCGAAACGGTTTCTTCCGGGAACCGCTCCTCCTTATCGATCTCCGCGGCGAGAGGTTTCACGGCGTTTTCCGCGAAATCCCGGTACATGCTGATCAGATCCTGATGCATTTCATCCTGTATAAAATCCATGGTTTCCCTCCTCATTTAAGAAATACGGGATGCCGCTTCCCTGCGCTTTGTGATCACAGAACGGTCAGGAACAAAAGGCATCCCATGGGCTTCGCGGCGCTCTGCATCCGCCGCACGCTATCCCTTCAGTTTTCGGACCTCTTCCGTCAGCGCCGGGAGTACATTGAACATGTTCCCGACGATCCCGTAATTCGCGACCTCGAAGATCGGTGCGTCGGGATCGCGGTTGATCGCCACAATGTAGTCCGATCCGCTCATTCCGGCGAGATGCTGGATCGCGCCGGAGATGCCGCAGGCGATATAGAGCTTCGGTGCGACGGTTTTTCCCGTCTGCCCGACCTGATGCGCGTAGGAGATCCACCCGCTGTCGACCGCGGCGCGGGAAGCACCGACGGTCGCACCCAGCGCCTCCGCAAGCTCGTAGACCGGTTTGAACCCTTCCGGGCCGCCGGTTCCCCTGCCTCCGGAGACGATGATATCAGCACCTTCGAGATCGACGATCTCTTCCGCGGCGTCCTTGATGACTTCGATCAGATGTGTACGGATCTTTTCCGGCGGTACATGAAAATCTTCCCGGATGATCTCCGCGTGGCTCTCCACCGGAGGCTGTTTTTTGAAGACCCCCGGACGCACCGTGCCGACCTGCGGGACTCCGTTCGGACAGACGATCGTCGCCATCAGATTGCCGCCGAACGCCGGACGCGTCCACTGCATGATCCCGTCATCCCCTACAGCAAGCCCGGTGCAGTCCGCGGTCAGCCCGCTCTGCAGCCGGCACGAGAGACGCGGTCCGAGATCCCGTCCGAACGTCGTCGCACCGATCAAAAGTGTTTTCGGGCCGTATTTTTCGATCAGATATTCCAGCGCGTTAGTATAGGCGTCGGTCGTATAGCGTGCGAACTCTTCTCCTTCGATGACATAGATCTTGTCCGCTCCCTGTTCGCCGGCCTGGCGGACGGCTTCGTCGATATTCTGTCCGATCACAACGGCCATCAGGCTGCCGCCCTGCTTTTCCGCCAGTTCTCTTCCCGGATTCAACAGCTCCAGCCCGACATTCCTGGCGGAGCCGTCTTCTTTTGTCTCGATAAATACCCAGAGATCTTTTGTCTTTGCTTCCATGATTCCCTCCTGTCCGTTGTCAGATGATATGCGCGTCATTCAGCACGTCCGCGAGTTTCACGCCGGCTTCTTCCGGCGTCTCCCCTTCAATAAACTGAATGTGGGAATCATGCACGGGTACATAGGTAGAGACCACGTGCGTCGGGGAACCGTTCAGTCCGCACCGCGCCAAATCGATTTCACCTTCCAGATCCGCCGCGGTGATCTTCGGCACTACGGCCTTGTTCGCCGCCATCTTCCTCTTGATCGTCGGGTACCGGACATCGAATTTCGGCTGCGTGAACGTGATGACACACGGCGTCGCGATGTCAATGACCAGAGAGTCTTCCGGTCCGCGCTGCACGACATGGAACCCGCCGTCTGTCCGCTCAAGCTCCAGCGCGCATGTCACCTGCGGCAGATCAAGATGCTCGGCGATCTGCGGTCCGACCTGCGCGGTATCTCCGTCGATCGCCTGCCGTCCGCAGAAGATCGCGTCGAACGGGGCTCCCTCCATCTCTTCGATCTTCCGGATCGCGGTCGCGAGGATATAGCTCGTCGCAAGGGTATCGGAACCGCCGAACTGCGGATCCGTCACCAGATACGCTTTGTCCGCCGCGATGGCGAGGCATTCCTTCAGCGCTTTGGAAGCCTGCTCCGGCCCCATGGAAAGGACCACGATCTTTGAGGAAGGATCCTCATCCTTGATCCGGGCGGCATTCTCCAGCGCATACGTATCATAGGTGTTCACGATATTGGGAACCCCTTCCCGTATCAGCGTTTTGTTCACCGGATCGATCTTGATCTCCGTCGTGTCCGGCACCTGTTTAATGCACACAAGTATATTCATTTTGACTCCTTCCCGTCATAATCTCAGTCCCCCGTCAACGCAGAGCTCCGTTCCCGTGATGTAACTGGCAAAATCCGACGCCAGGAACAGCACCGCGTTCGCGATTTCCTCCGGCTTTGCAAAACGTTTCATCAGCGTTTTCGATTCAAATGTGTCCAGACATTTGTCCGTAAGACCGTTCAGCATTTTTGTCTCTGTTACGCCCGGAACCACGACGTTGACCCTTACATTCGTCCCGTTATACCCGAACTCTTTGGCCCAGGATCTGCTCATCCCGATCAGACCGGCTTTGGACGCCGCGTAGTTTGACTGGCCGGCATTTCCGTAAAGCCCGACGGAGCTCGAAATGCTGATAATGGATCCGCTGTTATTCTTCTTCATGAGCGGTCCGATCTTTCGGGTCACATTCCATGCCCCTTTCAGATTGACCCGGATCACTTCGTCGAACTGCTCCGGTGTCATATGCGTCGTAAACGCATCTCTGGTGATCCCCGCGTTGTTTACCAGCACATCGATCCGCCCGTATTTTTCGATGATATGCCCGATCACGGCATCACATCGCCCGGTATCTCCCACGTCGCACTGGTAGTAATCGATGTCCTCATTTTCATAGGGGCGTCGCCCCAGACCGATCACCACTGCGCCCGTTTCAAGCATTTCTTTTGCGATAGCTGATCCGATCCCGCCGTAGATGCCTGTGATCAGAGCGTTTTTCCCCTTCAAACTGAACTCCATAGCAGAATCCCTCCATGAACTCGTTCTCGTTTCACTGGGTGCTGAAAGCCTCTTCAGCACATAACGTCCCCGCCGTTGATCATGATATTCTGTCCGGTGATGTGGGCTGCTTCATCCGATACCAGGAACGCGACGAGCGCCGCGACATCCTCCGGGGTCTGGAATTCTCCCAGCGGAATCCGCCTCTTTCCGGCGGCAATGTAGCGCTCCTTTGAGACACCGAGTTCTCGTTTGGCGCCTTCCGCGATCCCCTCCATCATATTCGTCCAGACAACACCGGGTGCATACGCTACCACCCGGATGTGCGCCGGGGCAAACTCAGCTGCCATCTCTCTCGTCAGGCCGCG
This sequence comes from Anaerovoracaceae bacterium, assembly GCA_050946555.1. Taxonomy (GTDB): domain Bacteria; phylum Bacillota; class Clostridia; order Peptostreptococcales; family Anaerovoracaceae; genus Aminicella. The sequence goes on from JBMNVA010000002.1 coordinate 317,484, forward strand.
GACCGCCCACTTGGAGGCACTGTATTCGACACTCCCGGCGTTCTGCGAGAAACTCGCCTGGCTGGCGGCGTTCACGATCACGCCGCCTCCCGCCTTCGCCATATATCGTGCCGCATACCTGGAGCAGGCATACATCGAGGTGACGTTCGTCCGCATCGTCTGATCGAACATCTCCGGATCCACGTCACGGATCATGCGGACGGGACAGGTGCCCGCGTTATTGATCAGGACATCCGGCCCTCCCAGTTCATTGGCAGTCCGGTCGACGATCATCCGGCAGATGCGGTAATCCGACACATCCCCCGGGATGACGAGTGCCTTCCGGCCCATCCGCTCGATTTCTTCCGCGACCTTTCGGATGGTTTCCTCGTGTCTCGCGTTCACCGTGACATCGTAGCCTTCTTTTGCCAGACGAAGCGCGATCGCTTTTCCTATCCCGGCTCCGGATCCGGTCACAATTGCAGTTTTCGGCATAACGGCTTCCTCCTTCCGCGGATCTTTTCTCCTGACAGCACCCGGGCGGGCCTGCGGGGCCCGCCCGCCTCCTTTTGATCCTACTCTTCCCAGTCGATCTCACAATTCCCGAGGAGCAGATTCCCTGCCGCGTCAAAGGTCTTGAACACCGCATGACCCGGACGGTCCTTCCAGATCTGTGTCTGGATCTTCGTGCCCGGATACACCGGTTTCTTGTACGCCGCGCGGATGTGCTTCATCGCTTCCGGTCTGTCCCCGAACAGCGAGTTCACGCACGCTCTCGCCGCGAAGCCGGTCGTGCAGAGTCCGTGCATGATCGGTCCCTTGAGCCCGACCGCTTTTGCGACGTCCGGATCACAGTGGACCTTCTCATAGTCACCGTTCAGACGGTAAATGTAATTCTGGGATTCTCCGATGAAGTCATCAAAGACGAAGTCCGGATCCCGGTCCGGATACTCGACTTTGTTATACGGCGGCTGTTCCCCGCCGAAACCGCCGTCCATCCCGGCGTACATGATGTGCTTGTTGTGGAACAGCAGCTCGCCGTTCGCGTCTGTCGTATCCATCTCATCAACGATCAGCGCGCCGTGTTCTTTCCCTCTGTCATAGATATGGCTGATCCACGCTGTCGTGTGGAATTCCCCTTCCAGAGGGATCGGACGGTAGATCGTCAGATCGTTTTCCATGCTCAGCATGCCTTCCTGATGCGCGCCTTTCGGCTCCAGATCGGCGTTCATCAGCCGCACGTCCGACGCCGGCTGGAAGCCCCATGTCGGAAAGACCTTCATGTTCTTTTCATACACATACTGCAGCTCATCTTTTCCGGATCCGATTCCGAGCGCGTACAGCGCCACATCTCTCCAGGTATACGGAGTCACTACCGGATCATGTTTTTTCCCTATGCATGTTAAATCCATCGCCATTTCAGAACCTCCTTCAATATCTGCCGCGGTGCGCGATCCCGGCATCCCGGCCTTTATCTGATGGGCAGAATATTATTCCGCTCATTTCACTCCGTATTCTTTTGTCATCGCTCTTGAGATGACGAGCCGCATGACTTCATTCGCGCCTTCTACGATCTGCAGGATCTTCGCGTCACGGTACAGTTTCTCGACCGGATAGTCCTTGCAGACGCCATAGCCGCCGAAGTACTGGACCGCGGTGCAGGACGCTTCCGCCGCCAGATCAGTGGAGAGGAGCTTGCATTCCGCCGCGAGTTTGTTGATGGAGGCGCCGCTCTCTTTCGCTGCCACCGCGTTCTGCAGCAGTGCTTCGCAGGCGTCGAGCCGCGCGGAGTACTCCGCCAGTGTATAGGCGATGTACTGATTTTTGTAGATCGGTCTGCCGGCGACGACTCTCTCGTTCGTGTATTTCATCGCCTCTTTCAGCGCGCGCTTCGTGATCCCCATGGCGATCGCGGAAGTCGTGAGTCTGCCGGTATCCAGACCGATCATCGCCGTGATGAAGCCCTTGTTCTCCGGCCCGAGCATCATGCTGGCAGGGACCCTGCAGTCCTGGAAGATGATCTCATTCGTCGGCGACATTCTGAGTCCCAGCTTATTCTCATGCTTTCCGACGGAAAGTCCCGGGTTGTCCGCGTCTACAATGAAGCAGCTGATCCCGTGCGGTCCTTTTTCCTTGTCCGTCACAGCGAAGACAACGAACGCTTTGGCGATGCTGCCGCTGGTGATAAAGATCTTGTTTCCGTTGATGATGTAGTCATCCCCGTCTTTTACCGCGGTCGTCCGCATGTTCGCGGCATCGGAGCTGCCGGTCGTCTCGGTCAGACAGAAGCCGAGCATGCCGCCGTCCTGAACGACCTTTGTATATTTCTCCCGCTGCTCCGGCGTTCCTGCTTTGACGATCGAGTCAAACATCGTGGATGTGTTCATCAGGGTGTAGGTGAGCGCCGCATCGTGCATCCCCATCTGCTCTTCCATCGCGTAGACCGTCATCATGTCAAGCTCCATGCCGCCGCAGCTTTCCGGAGCGGACAGCATATGGAGCCCCATCTCTGTCGCCTGCTCGAGCACCTGCATCGGCATCTCACTCTTGTCGTCGTACTCCTCAACGATCGGATCCAGTTCGTTCGTCAGAAAATCATCTACCATATCGAGCAGAGACTGCTGCTCTTCGTTCAATATAAAAGCCATAGTTACTCCTTTCTGTTACGCTTCGTGTGCCGCTACGATTATTTTGTCTGCTTCCATCTCCGCGATCTCCGCATCGCTGTAGCCGAGATCTTTCAGGATCTCTACTGTCTGTGCTCCCTGCGCGACCGCTTTGTTGTTCGCCGTCGTCGTTCCGTAACGGTCGATCTTGACCGGGATCGTCGGCGAGAGCACCGTCCCGTAAGGGTATTCCACCGGGACCAGATACTCGTTATCCAGCGCCTGCTGATCATGCAGGATATCGTCGAATGTCTGATGGACCTCGTACGGGAGCCGTGCGGCCGTCAGGATCTTTTCGATCTCGGGACGCGTGTATTTCGAGAACATCTTTTCGATCTCCTCCACCAGCTCGGCGCGGTTATCATACATGCTCTTCGTATCTTTGAACCGCGGATCCTTCGCGAGATCCGGATTGCCGAGCGCCTCGCACAGCACAGGGAACTGCTGCGGCGGCTGCAGGAGCGCGATCGTGAACCACAGGCCGTCCGATCCGCAGTACGTGTTGGTAAACGCGCTCTTCGGGAGCCTCCGCGATCCTCTGTTGATCTTCACGTAATTGGACGCGCAGAGCTCGAGATTGTTGATCCAGATCGCGGTAGCGTACAGCGAGCCCGTCACCTTGCAGCCTTTTCCGGTCTTTTCACGGTCCAGCAGCGCGGCGATGATGCCGATCGTGACCGCCATGCCCGTCGGATTGTCTCCCTGCCCGGTCAGGATCGCCATCGGCTCACTTCCCGGATCTCCCATCTGCGCGAACGTGCCGCCGCGTGACCAATAGGACGTGATATCGAATCCCGGACGGCCGGCGTCCTTCCCTTTTTCCCCGAGTCCGCTCACATACGCGCAGATCAGGCGCGGGTTCAGGGTGTGAAGCTCATCATATGTGATGTGGAGATTTTTCAGCGTATGAAGCGTGTAATTCGTCAAAAACACATCTGCCTTTTCGCACATCTGATGAAGGATCTTCTGGCCTTCTTCGGTTTTCAGATCGAGTGAGATGTCCTCCTTGTTCCCGTGCAGCGTCACGTCCATGACGTTATCCGTCAACGGACAGTCCGGTCCGTAGATCGCGGGAAACGTGCGGCTCGGATCCCCTGTCACCGGTTCGATCCGGATGACGCGCATCCCCATGTCCGCGAGGAATTTCGTAGCGACCGGCCCGGCCATGTAACTCGCACACTCGATGCCGACGTAGCCGTTCAGCGGTCCAGGTACTGGTTTCATGGATTCCTCCTTTCGTGATGAATTGATCCCCGTTTCCCTGTCTGCCGGTTCGATGCAGATAGCGGCTTTGCGGGACGATTTCTTTTTTCTAAACATATTGTATAAATCATCTGCCGCATCTCTCAATGTACAAACCGGCCCCGGGCATACCAGTCTTTTGTCAACTTAGTGCCACCCGCAGAACTGTCACGTTCGTGCCAGTTAAATGGTCATAATTTGACAAAAAAAGATTTTTTATACAATTAAATAAAACAAGTTCTTGAACACGATTTCCCGTTTTGCTATGTTTATGTTATTAAATGTAAAGTCACGCATGCGGAACACCGATACCAGTTCCGAAGCACATCTCATGTTTATGCAGAGGAGTATCGATCCATGTTTCAGACCCGACTTGATTTTTTGATGCATTTAACGGATACCGGGAACAAAGAACTCGGAGAAGTCACTGTATTCGCGCCGTCCTACATCAGCAGGCTCCGTAACGGAAAGCGCCCGATCCCGCGCAATTCCACCTTTCTGGATTCTTCTTCCGCTTTTTTCGCGTCGAAGATCCGGACACCGGAACAGAAAAAGGATCTCTGCCGGGAAATGCAGATCCCGTTTTTCCCGCCGGACGCTCCGGAGCAGACCGAACTGATCCGGATCTGGCTGGACCACGGGAATATCGACGCGTACCTCGGGATCCTTCCGGACGATCTCGATTCCGCGGCGGAAGGGACCTCTGCCACAGTGCTGCCCGGATCTTCCGCGACCAGGATCTATTACGGTGATGACGGAAAATGGGAAGCGATCCTGCAGCTGTGCCAGGACGTGATCCAGTCCGATACGGTCCAGACGCTGTACTGCTTCCGCGACGCGCCGTATCTCCCGTGGATCACGGAGGATTCCGGAAATCAGAAGAAATGGATGTCGGCGCTCCGGAATATCGAAGACTCCGGCTCCCGCTTCGTTCTGATCGTCGACCGGAGCGTG
>JBMNVA010000003.1:0-238561 GCA_050946555.1 Anaerovoracaceae bacterium
TGTCTGTTTGACTTTGATTTCCTGTCTATGAAGTTTTCTAGGTTCTGCCCGTCTCCGGGCTCCGCCCGCCGTAGCGAGCATTTAATATATTACCACCTGACCGCGTTCTTGTCAACTTCTTTTTTCCTCTCTCCAGGCCCGTTTCCCACGTCCTGATCCCAGGTTTTCGAAGCTTTCCGCCCGCGGTTTCTTCCCGGCGGCAACGTTCTATACTATACCCGCTTTTCCCGTCTCTGTCAAGGCATTTTTTTGTACAAAAATCCGTTCAAGATCACTTGGTACTGCGCGGTCATTCAAGTACTTCATACATCGAAGCGGCGTTCTCCTTGCGGACGTTCTCTGAGAGGTCCAGCACCTTCACACGGACGGAACCGCTGCCGAATTCGATCTCTACGATATCGCCTTCCGAGAGTTCCGCACCGGGCTTGGCGACTTTGCCGTTCACACGGACGCGTTCCTGCTCACATGCTTCTTTTGCCACAGTCCGCCGCTTGATCAGTCTTGAATTCTTAAGGTATTTATCGAGTCTCATAAACCCTCTTCCGTTTACGGGCTTCCGGAAGGCATCCTCCCTCCGGAACAGATCCGGCCGTTCCAGCGGATCCCTGTCAGGGTCCGGACAGAAGCCGGGATAGATAATAACCGGAACAATAGAAAGAGGCAGCCGGTCAACTGCCTCGTCATCTCAATTCTCTTCTTTAGAATTTGAAACTATTTATTCACAGCATCCTTCAGAGCCTTGCCAGCCTTGAATACCGGTGCCTTGGACGCCGGAATGCTGATGACCTCTTCCGGTTTCCTAGGGTTTCTGCCCTGGCGAGCTTTTCTCTCTCTTGTTTCAAATGTTCCGAATCCGATCAGCTGTACCTTTTCGCCTTTTACCATCGCATCTTCTACTGCATCCAGGAATGCATTGATTGCTGTCTCAGCATCCTTCTTCGTAAAATTCGTTCTTTCTGCAACTGCCGCTACAAGTTCAGCTTTATTCATTATCAATATCCTCCTTCAATTCAACTTGGGAACCAAATCAGGAACAAATCATCCTGCCCGAATCAATCGCTCCTGAATGTTTCTCCCTCTGGCCTTACATCCGTCATTTTCGCATTTTTCAACGTTCTTGTCAATAGTTTTCGCCCTGTTCGCCAAAAATTCATAATTTAATCAACTAGCCGGCGAATGAATCTGGCGAGCTTCGCACCTTTCGGATTTTCTTCCAGCTCTTCGAGCGTAACGGTTTTCGTAACGAGAACGAGCACCGCGTAGATGATGATCGCCGCCAGGATTGCGACAACGACCGCGAGTGCATTGACCAGCATCGGTGAGTGACCTGCGAAAAGCAGATATATGAGCTGGTAGATCCCATAGGCACAAACCGCCATGATCAGTGACGAGATCAGCGGGCGGACATAAGTCAGACCGTAGTCAAAAGTTACACCGGTATACTTCCGGACATCCCTCGCATTCAGGAACATCGCGATCACGTATGCTGTGACGGTCCCGATGGCGGCACCCTTGACATTGATCGGATGGACGCCGACGAGCGTATAGGTCAGAATGATCTTACCGACACATCCGATTGCAAGATTGCGAACTGGGAGCATCTGCTTCCCGACCGCCTGAAGGACGCTGGTCGAAGTCTGCATGATCGCGAGGAACACAACGCCGACCGCCATGATCATCAGGATCGGAGCGGCATCTTCACAGCTCTTCGCCCGGGTAAAATACAGAAGCTTCAGGATCGGCTCCGCGAGCGAGAACAGCCCGAGCGCGCAAGGGAACGCCATGATGAGCGTCGTGCGATAGCCCGTCCGGATCGTATCACGAAGGGCTTCGGTGTCGCCGATCTGATGCTTTCCGGAAAGCGCCGGCACCAGACTGACAGAGACCGCTTGCGTCATGATCTGCGGGAAGGCGATCAGCGGACTGCAGAACCCTCCGATCAGACCGTAAAGATATTCCGATTTCGTGACACTCCACCCCGTGTTCTGGAGAACGCGCGTCACAAGCCCGGTATCGATCAGATTCATCATCGGATACATTTCCGTCCCGATGATGATCGGAATCGCGATGATCGCGATCTGGCGAATCAGTGAGCCTGTTGATTCAACGGTCTGATCTCCTCTCTTCATCCGCCTTTTGATCCTGCGGCGATTCGCGAGATAGATGAGGAAAATGACAAAAAGTCCCATGATCGATCCCGCGGACGCGCCGAATGACGCGCCGGCAGCCGCTTCGACTTTCCCGACGTCAAGGAGAATGTACGCGAGTGTGAGTCCGACGACGACACGGGTCAGCTGCTCGGAGATCTCCGACAGCGCCTGCGGCGTCATATTCTGCTGTCCGTTAAAATATCCCCGGAACGCCGAGAAGAGCGGCACAAAAAGGAGCGCGGGCGAGATCGCTTTCAGCGCCGGTCCTGATCCCGGATTCTTCGCGAAATAGCGCGCGATCAGATCTCCGCCGAAGAAACAGATGCAGAACCCGATGAGTCCGATCACGAACAGCAGGAGCAGCGCCGAGCGGAACACCTGGTGTGCGTTCCGGTACTGCTTCACCGCGATCCGCTCTGAGACCATGCGCGAGATCGCGACCGGGATCCCGGCTGTCGCCAGCACGAGCAGCGCTCCATACACGGAGTACGCTGCACTGTAGTACGACATGCCGAGCGCGCCGATCCAGTTGTTGAGCGGGATCCGGAATACCGCTCCGAGTACTTTGATCACGAGTCCCGCGCCCGCGAGGATCGCGGCACCCTTTACAAATCGATTATCTTTTGCCATTGAAAAACCTATTTCCTACAGCTGTTTTAAAATCTTTTCCGTGGCCGCTTCGGTCTCCCGGATCGTGCGGTCGATGTCTATTGTAGCATATTCGCCATCCTTGTAAAGAACTTTTCCATCGACCATCGTCAGGACGATATCGCTCCCGCAGGCCGAATAGACGATGCTGCTCACCATGTCATGAACCGGTGCCATGTTCGGCACATCCGTCCTCATGACGATGAGATCCGCTTTATATCCTTCCTTCATCAGGCCGCAGTCGGTCCTGCCCTGTGCGAGCGCGCCGCCCCTTGTCGCCGCGTACAGTGCCTGCTCCGGTGTAACGACCGTCGGATCCCCCGCCTTCGTTTTGGCGAGCATCGCGAGAAGCTTGATCTCGGACAGGAAGTTCAGGCTGTTGTTGCTCGATACGCTGTCGGTCCCGATGCCGAGGTTGATGCCCTTCTTCAGAATGGCCGCGCTGTCGCAGATCCCGCTCGCCAGCTTCAGATTGCTCGTCGGGTTCACCGCGACGGTCACGCCTTTTTCCTTCAATATATCGTAGTCCTCTCCCTCGATCCAGACGCAGTGCGCCGCGATGGCCGGCGAATCGAAGATCCCGCAGTCGTTCAGATACTGCACCGGCGTCTTCCCGTCATGACGCTCCTTGCATTCCTCGTGCTCGGTCTTCGTCTCCGAGACATGGACGTGCATGCGGACGCCGGCGTCTTTTGTCCACGAAGCGAGATCGCGGGCGATGCGTTCGTTCGAGGTGTATTCGGCGTGGAGGCTCGATTCCATGATGATCCTGCCGTTTTCCGCTCCGTTCAGGTCGCGGCAGGCGGTCTCCAGCTCGTGGAATGCGTCCATTTTTTCGAGCGGCGTGTCATCGAAACAGGTGATGGAGCGGGAAATGTTTTCCTTGCATCCGCTGTCTGCCGCCGCGCGGGCGATGTCGGAGACAAAATAGTACATGTCGGAGGTGGACACGATCCCGAAGCGGAGAGACTCCGCCATGCAGAGCATCGTCCCCTGATAGACAGCGTTGGAATCGAGGAGTGCCTCAAACGGGAAGATCTTCTTTGTGAGCCAGTCCTGAAGGACCATGTTCTCCCCGTAACCGCGCATCAGCGCCATCGGCGAATGGGCGTGTGCATTGTAGAACCCGCACATCAGAAGGCGGCCGGTCCCGTCGTACGTCTCGCCGAAGTCCTCTTTCGGGGGCTCCTCTCCGATATACGCGATCCGGTCTCCTTTTGTCCCGACGTACATGTTCTCCCGGATCTTAAAGTTCTCATCAAGAAGGGTGATTTGTCTGAACAGCATTTTGATCTCCTTTCATGGCTACCAGCAGTTTTATCGAATCTTCCAGTTTCCGTTTCGGTACGAGCGGGATGCGGACAAAAGGCGGCGTTCCGCCATGGACGAACAGCCGGCCGCCGAACGCGTCGCTCGCGCGGAGGATGCCTTCCGGTGTCATGCCGTTCTTTTCCGCGAACGTGAACACGATCCGGTCCGACTGCTCGTAGATCCTCTGGATGGACAGATCTTCCGCGAGCCCGCGGATGCGGGAGACCTTGATCAGGTTCATGGTCTCCTTCGGCACATCGCCGAAACGGTCGACGAGTTCATCCAGCATCTCGTCTTCCTGTGCTTCGCTCCGGATGCCGGAAATCTTTTTATACATATCGAGCTTCACGGTCTGATCGTCGATGTACCAGTTCGGGATGTTCGCGGACACGGTGAGCTCGACGGAAGAATCCTCCGGATTTTCGTTGACAGCGACCCCCTGCAGCTTTTTGACCTCTTCATCGACCAGCTTGCAGTACAGCTCATAGCCGATGTTCATGATATAGCCGCTCTGCTCGCTTCCGAGCAGGTTCCCCGCTCCGCGGATCTCCAGATCCCGCATCGCGACTTTGAAGCCGGAACCGAACTCGGTGAACTCCCGGATCGCGGACAGCCGTTTCTGCGCGACATCGGTCAGGACCTTGTCCTTCTGATACATGAGGTACGCGTACGCCATGCGGTTCGAACGTCCGACGCGGCCGCGGATCTGGTAAAGCTGGGACAGGCCGAACCGGTCGGCGTCCAGGACGATCATCGTATTCGCATTCCGGATGTCCAGACCGTTTTCGATGATGGTCGTCGCGACGAGGACGTCACTCTCTTTGTTGACAAAACTGAGCATGACGTCTTCGAGCGTGTGCTCGTTCATCCGGCCGTGGCCGACGATGACGGAAGCTTCCGGGACGAGCGTCCGGATGTGCTGCGCGGCCTGGCTGATCCCGCGGACCCGGTTATATACGACGAAGACCTGCCCGCCGCGGTCGATCTCCCGCAGGATCGCCTCCCGGATCACCGCGTCGTCCTGCTCCATCACATAGGTCTGGATCGGATAGCGGTCTTCCGGAGGCTCTGTGATCAGGCTCATGTCCCGGATCCCCGTCAGCGACATGTTCAGCGTCCTCGGGATCGGCGTCGCGGACAACGTCAGCACGTCGACATTCTTCCGGAACTTCTTGATCTTTTCCTTATGCTCGACGCCGAACCGCTGTTCTTCATCCACGACAAGAAGTCCGAGATCCCGGAAACTCACATCGTCGGACAGGAGCCGGTGCGTCCCGATGACGAGGTCGAGAGTCCCTTCCGACAGTTCCTTCACGATCTTCTTCTGCTCCACCGTGCTCCGGAAGCGGGACAGCATCTCGACGCGGAACGGATAGCCGCGAAAGCGCTCCTGCAGCGTGAGATAATGCTGGTTCGCGAGCAGCGTCGTCGGCACCAGGACGGCGGCCTGCTTCCCTTCGATCAGGCATTTGAACAGCGCCCGCGCGGCGACCTCGGTCTTGCCGAAGCCGACGTCCCCGCAGAGCAGCCGGTCCATCGGCACCGGTTTTTCCATATCGCGCTTGATCTCCGCCGCGGCCGTCAGCTGATCATCGGTCTCCTCATACGGGAAACTGTCCTCGAATTCCTTCTGCCAGACCGAATCCGGGGAGAACGCGTAGCCGTGGTTCATCTTCCGTTCGGCATACAGACGGATCAGATCTCCGGCCATCTCGCGGATCGCGCCGCGGGCTTTCGCCTTCGCGGTCTGCCATTCTGTTCCGGAGAGCTTGTTGAGTTTCGGAGCGCGCTCTTCGTTCCCGATATATTTCTGGACGATATCGAACTGCTCAACCGGGACATACAGAAGATCCGAGCCGGCATACTTGATTTTCAGATAGTCTTTCTTCTGCCCGTCGACATCTACCTGACGGATCCCGAGGAACTTTCCGATGCCGTGATTTTCATGGACGACAAAATCGCCTTCTTTGAGGTCGGTGAAATTGTCGATCGCCTGTCCGCCCTTGATGCGGTGCTTTTTTCTGCGGCGCGTTTTTTTCTGCCCGGTGAAGATATCGTTCTCGCTGATATAGCAGAGTTTCTGCTCGGGGAAATCCATCCCCTGGGACAGCACGCCCTGATCATAATAGATCTTCCCCCGGAGCCCCGCCCGCTCGATCTCGTCTCTCAGACTGCGGAGCCGGTCCTCAGAGGATGCGGTGATATGGATCTCGTAATCCTTATTGATATAGGAAGCGATCTCCTGCTCGAGGACGTCCAGCTTCCCGTTGAATGACGCCATCTGACGCGTCCGGAAATCATGGATCTGATCGCACCGTTCGATCCCCCGGACGGCCTTCATGAACGGGGTGATGATCCAGAGAGGCCGCCTCTCATAGACCTTGCGGAAATCCTCCGGCCCGGTGATGAGCGCCGTGTCCTTCGGGACGACTTGGCCCTTTTCGATCATCACGGTGAAATCCTCCCGGAGCTCCTTTCGGCGCACTTCCAGATATTCTGTGATACGATCCGGATCTTCCACGAAGATATTCCCTTTTTCCATGTAGTCCCACAGATATTCGGTGGAATCATAGAAATAATGGAGATAGTTCTCCAGGAGCTGGACATTCGTCTGGCTTTCCACATATTCGATCAGACTGTCCCTCCGTTTTTCCAGCGACTCCGCCGCCTCGCTGAATTCCTCCCCTTTCTTCAGGAGACGCTCCGCCTGCTTCGTGTACTCCCGGTTGATCTTGTCCGCAGCCCTGCGGAAGAGATCCGGATCGACGAGCATCTGCGATGCCGGTCCGATCTCGATCTCCCGGAGGTTCCCGGTCGAGCGCTGCGTGTCGATATCAAACGAACGGATCGAATCGACTTCGGTGTCAAAAAACTCGATCCGGCACGGCTGCTCCCGGTCCGCCGGATAAATATCGAGGATCCCGCCGCGGAAACTGAAGTCCCCCGGGACTTCCACCATCGTCCTCCGGATGTAGCCGAGCTCGACAAGATCTTCCCGGAGCGCCGTCAGATCCGTATCGTCACCGACACTGAGCCGGATCAGACGGCCGTCGAAGACCGTATGCGGGATGACCTTTTTGACCGCGGCAGAGACCGGCGCGATGACGACCGCCTCCGGGTTCCGCCGCAGCTCACTCAGAGCGCGCAGCCGGTCGTTGGAGCTTTTGTTGCTCTTTGCCTCAAACTGCAGGAACACCTGATCTTCCTCCGGCATGATGGTGATCTTTTTTTCTTTTTCAAAAAATGAAAGATCGTCGGCCAGCGAGTTGGCCCTCCCCCCTGTCGCGGTGAGGATCAGCGTCCGGCCGCCGTTTTTCTTCATCAGTTCTGAGATCACCAGCGCCGTCCGGCTGTCAGAGACGCCGACGACCCGGTATATTCCCCTGTTTTCCATCATTTCCCTGCGGACTTTCTGGTGTTATAACGGTTCATCGCCAGATCGACATTGTTCTCTACGATGCATTCGGCGGCGCGGACCGCTGTCAGAACCGCGTCCTCCAGCACCGGGACTTCTTCTTTGGTGAAGCCGCCGATCACGAAGCCGATCAGGTCTCCTTTTTCCTCCCGTCCCGTCCCGATGCGGATCCGGGGGAACCGGTCCGATCCCAGTTCCTGGACGACGGAACGCATGCCGTTATGCGTCCCGGCGCTCCCGAACGCGCGGATCCGGATATGCCCGAGCGGGATGTCAAAGTCGTCGTAGATCACGATCAGGTGCGACGGCTCTTCTTTGTAAAACTGCATCGCTTCCCGGACCGCACGGCCGCTCAGATTCATGTAGGTCTGCGGTTTCATGAGGAGGATCTTTTCTCCGCCGATCCTTCCTTCTCCGGTCAGCGCCTGAAAGCGGGACTTTGAGATGCGGATCCCGTGTTTCTCTGCCAGCTGATCCAGCGTGATGAATCCGAGATTGTGCCTCGTGTTTTCGTATTTTCTCCCCGGGTTCCCCAGGCCGGCTATGATGTACATGGATGCACCCGCCCCCTTTCTGGATTTTGAAAAAAACCGTACCGGCCGGTGCGGACTCCGCTGATATAGCGGGAATCGTCCGGACTCCAACCGATACGGGATACTTTACTGCGTTGGCGGTCAAATGTCAATTCCTTACTGCACAGAAAATGGATGATCTGACCTGTCAGGAACTAAACGAACAGCTTGCTGATCGAACCGTTCGTGAACACTCTCGTGATCGCTTCCGCGAACAGCGGCGCGACGGAAAGGATCGTCATCTTGTCGATCCGTTTCTCTTCCGGGATCGAAACGGTGTTCAGGAGAACGAGTTCACTGATCGCACTTTCCTGCAGGCGGTCGATCGCCGGGCCCGAGAGGACCGCGTGCGTCGCACAGGCGAAAACGTTCCTGGCTCCGAGCGATTTGATCGCGTTCGCCGCATTGCTGATCGTGCCGGCCGTATCGATCATATCGTCCAGGATGATGCAGTTCTTGTCCTCGATATCTCCGATGATGTTCATGATCTCGCTCTTGTTCGGTTCCGGACGGCGCTTGTCGACGATTGCGATCGGACAGTCGAGATACTGCGCCATGTTGCGTGCTCTCGTCGCACTGCCGTGATCCGGTGAGACGATGCAGACATCGTCCAGGTTCTTATCCTTAAAGTACTTCGCAAGGATCGGAAGTCCGACGAGGTGATCGACCGGGATGTCAAAATAACCCTGGATCTGGTTCGCGTGCAGATCCATCGTGAGCACGCGGTCCGCGCCTGCGGCGACGATCAGATTGGCGACGAGCTTCGCCGAGATCGGATCTCTCGCCTTCGCCTTCCGGTCCTGACGCGCGTAGCCGTAATACGGGATGACCGCGTTGATCCTTCCCGCGGAAGCACGCTTCATCGCATCGATCATGATCAGAAGCTCCATCAGATTGTCATTTACCGGATCGCATGTCGACTGGATGATATAGATGTCCGCACCGCGAACGGTCTCCCAAAGGCTGACTGAGACTTCTCCGTCGCTGAACTTTGTGACCGTCGACTTCCCTAATGGCTTATTCAGAATCGAAGAGATTTCATTGGCAAGTTCCGGGTGTGAATTTCCCGCAAAAATCTTGTACTCTGAATACGAACCGTTTTTCATAAAAGACCTCCTACTTTCAAGTACGTATGATTCCCCGTTTAAATTTATCAACAGACCGGTTAGCCGACCCTGTCAATCTCCCTCATGCAGCGAAGTCATTATTTTTTCTTCTGATAAAGGCCGCTTCGCTCCATCCAGCCTTCGATGTTCTTCTGACGGGCCCGCGCGATGCAGAGCGCCCCCTCCGGTACGTCATCCGTCACGGTGCTCCCCGCGGCGATGTACGTCCCGTCATCCACCTTCACAGGTGAGATCAGGTTGCTGTTGCAGCCGATGAACGCGTCATCACCGACCTCCGTCCGGTACTTCCTGCTCCCGTCGTAATTAACAAAAACGACGCCGCATCCCAGGTTGACCCCCGAACCGACATCCGCATCGCCGATGTACGTCAGATGAGCCGACTTGGAACCGTCGCCGAAATTAGAATTCTTGATCTCCACAAAATCGCCGATCTTGCAGTTTCTGCCAATGCAGGAGTTCGGGCGGACATACGCAAACGGGCCCACTTTCGTCCCGTCTCCGATCGAACTCTCCAGGATCACAGAACTCGTGATCTCCACCCCGTCTCCGATCTCCGCGGAAACGATCCTCGTGTTCTGATAGATCCTGCAGTCTTTTCCGATCTTCGTACTTCCTTCCAGCGTAACACAAGGCCCGATGCTCGTTCCCTCGCCGATCTCCACCTCGTCTCCGATGAACACGGTGTTGATATCCGCGAACGTGACACCTGCCTCCATAAAACGGATCGCTCTCTCGATCCTCTCCTTCTCCTGTTTTTTATATTCTTCGTAAGTCATTTCTTCTCCATAATCTTATCGCCGACTTTATAAATATCTCCCGCACCCATCGTGAGGACAAGGTCTTCCGGTCCTGCATTCTTCCGGACATAATCCGCGATCTCCTGAAAATCGCTCATGCACAGGACTTCCTTCTCCGGGTGCGCTCTCCGGATCGCGTCCGCGAGCTTCGCCGATGAAATATTGTAGATATCCTTTTCGCGGGCAGCGTAAATGTCCGCCAGGATCAGCACATCCGCCTTGTCGAACGCGTCGACAAATCCGTCGAACAGCGCGAGTGTCCTGGTGTATGTGTGCGGCTGGAACACGCACCACAGCTTCCGGTGCGGCATCTCGTCCGCCGCGGCGAGCGTCGCCCGGATCTCCGTCGGATGATGCGCATAGTCATCCACCAGCTTCGTCCCCCGGCCGAACGTCCCTTTGATATCAAACCGCCTCTGGATCCCGGTGAACGATTCCAGCGTCCGGATGATCTGTTCCGGCGCGACCCCGAGCTGATGACAGCAGACAAATGCGGCCGCGGAGTTCAGGATGTTGTGCTCTCCCGGAATGCGGAGTGCGATCTCGCCCAGATCCTTCCCGTTGTAATTCAGGTGGAACACCGGCATTCCCTGACGGAACCGCACTTTATTGATAAAATACGTGGAATTCATGTTGTAGCCGTACGTGAACACGTTCGAATGCCCTTTGACCACCTCGCTGACAAAAGGATTCGCGTCGTACGCGATGATCATCCCGTCCTTCGGGACAAAAGAAGCAAAGCGGTCGAACGAGCGGACGATATGCTCGATATCCTTGAAATAATCCAGATGATCGGAATCGATGTTCAGGATGATCTCGATCTTCGGCCGGAGCTGAAGGAAGCTGTCTCTGTACTCGCAGGCTTCCGTGACAAAATAGTCTCCGGTGCCGATCTCTACATTTCCGCCGATCTCATCCAGCTCGCCTCCGACGAGGATCGTCGGATCAAGCCCCGCATCCTTCAGGATGAGCGAGACCATGGACGTCGTCGTTGTCTTTCCGTGCGTTCCGCTGATCGCGATACTGTTCGGGTATTCCTCCATCAGCGTCCCGAGCAGCTCCGCCCGGCTCGCCGTCGGGATCCCGAGTTCCTTCGCCCGGACCATCTCCGGATTGCTGTCCGCGATCGCCGCCGAATAGACGACGAGATCCGCCCCTTCGACGTTCTTCGCGTCATGACCGATATAGATCCTGACACCCTCCGCCGCCAGCTGATCCGTGATCTCTGACTGCCGCATGTCCGATCCCGAAACGCAGTATCCTCTGGAAACTAAAATGGCGGCGATTGCGGATACTCCAATGCCACCAATTCCAATACAGTGAATATTCTTATGACCTGCCAGATCAAGCATCATGTCTTAATTCCTCTTTTCTTCGTCGGCCTCTGCCGGGCCGGTTGATAACGAACCCATTATATCATAAACAAATGAAAAATGCTTCTACTGCGAAAAAAGAAACGTAAATTCTGTGCAATTCTGTGCGAAGCCTCTCTTTTCCCCAGAGCTGTTAAAAAATGGCTGAATTTCAGCGGAGAAGCCGTTTTTCTCTCTCACAACTGTCCTATTTTCTTTTTCTTCTTCCTATAAATTCATTTTAATATTCAGTATTTTTAGCAAAATTTTATTGCATTACTAAAAATTATGACTTATAATTACTAAAAACAATGGTTTATGAAAGGCGGTCAACATGAAAATCACAGATGTAAGGATCCGTCCTATTACCTCTGATGGCAAGTTGAAAGCGATCGCCTCCGTTACGTTCGATGATGAATTTGTCGTTCATGACATCAAGATCATCGACGGGCGGGACGGACCGTTCATCGCGATGCCCAGCCGGAAAATGGGAGATGGAGATTTCAGAGACATCGCACATCCTCTGAAGTCAGAAACCCGCAACCGGATCAGAGACGCGATCTTCGAAGCGTATGCAAAATACATGAACGAAGATGATGAGCCAAACGGATCGACGGAAGAACCGACCAGCCAATAGTTCTATTGACACGGCAGGGCCCCCGCAAGGGGGCTTTGCTTTTTGTTAAGCCGACTGCTTTTTTGTTAAAAAAGACAAAAGTGCTTGACACTTCTTTGGTAAAAGTTTATGATACACATAAATTGAGATAGAGGATGCACTTCGTGATCAGTATGCCGGAAGGAGCCTGTGCAGGGCGGACCGACGGAAAGGCACGGGTGCCGAAGCCGGACGCGGGCTGCACCGACCGCTCTGAGCTGGGCGCATGCAACAAGAGGCATGCGACTGTCGCAATCGAAATTGCGGGGCGCTATCCTTGATACGAATGACATCAACTGTCTTCAGCCGAAGATGAGCAAGAATCTGCTTGCTGATGATGTTCTCGACGGAAGCTTCCCTGCGGGAGTTTCCGTTTTTTCGTATTCCGCCTCGATTCTTTACCGGATTTTTTCACAGAACCGAATGGAGGTAACCAATGAAGAACACAGTATTTAAAGGCGCGGCAACAGCACTTGTCACTCCGATGAACGAGGACATGTCGGTGGACTACGACAGCTTCGGACCGCTGATCGACTGGCAGATCGACCAGGGGATCGACGCCCTGGTGATCGCGGCGACATCCGGAGAAGGCTCCACCCTTTCCGACCAGGAGCACAAGGAAGTCGTGAAATACGCGGTGAAGCGCGCGAACGGACGCGTTCCGATCATCGCGGGCACCGGAAGCAACGACACCGCCTACGCAAAGCAGCTGACGAAAGCCTGCTGTGATTTCGGCGCAGACGCGATGCTGGTCGTGACCCCTTACTATAACAAAGCGACCCAGAAGGGCCTGGTGAAGCTGTACAATGAGATCGCCGAAGTCAGCACGAAGCCGATCATCATGTACAACGTCCCGTCCCGGACCGGCGTCAACATCGAGCCGGACACGTACGTCGAACTCGCGAAGAACGAAAAGATCGTCGGCATCAAGGAAGCGAACAGCAACATCCCGAAGATCACCGAGACCGCGGGCAAGATCCAGGGCCAGCTCGACATGTACTCCGGGAACGATGACCAGATCGTCCCGCTGATGTCCGTCGGCGCGATCGGCGTCATCTCCGTCCTGGCGAACGTCGTCCCGAAGGAGACGCACGAGATGTGCATGAAGGCTCTCGAAGGAGATTTCAAGGGCGCTGCCCAGATGCAGTTCAAATACATGGATCTCGTCAAGGCTCTGTTCTGCGAAGTCAACCCGATCCCGGTCAAGGCCGCCGTCGCAGCCCTCGGAAGATGCAAGAACATCCTCCGTTCACCGCTCTACCCGATGGAAGAATCGAACCATCAGCGCCTGATCCAGGCGATGAAAGACGCGGGGGTGGAAGTGAATGCTTAACATTCTGATCACCGGCGCCGCCGGGCATATGGGAAAGATCCTGACAAATATCATCGAGGAGGATCCGGACCTCAGCGTCGCGGGGAAAGTCGATCCGGCCGGAGGAGACGGCATTCTGACGTCCCTCTCCGATTTTAACGGATCGGCCGACATGCTGATCGATTTTTCGCATCACTCCGCCTGCTCGGGGATCCTCGCGTTCTGCAGGGACAAAAAGATCCCTGCCGTACTCGCGACGACCGGGTATACCGAAGAAGAGACGCAGATGGTGCAGGAAGCCGCGAAGGAACTTCCGCTCTTCCGCTCAGCGAACATGTCGCTCGGCATCGCGCTCCTCACCCACCTCGTGAAGACCGCCGCAAAGGCGTTCCCGAACTGCGACGTGGAGATCGTCGAGGCGCACCACAATCGGAAAGCGGATGCCCCGAGCGGCACGGCTCTGATGCTGGCGGACGCGGTCAAGGAAGTCCGGCCGGAATCGGTGTATGTAGAAGGCCGCTCCGGGATGCAGAAGCGCGAGCCCGGCGACATCGGGATCAACGCGATCCGCATGGGAAACGTCGTCGGCATGCACGAAGTCTTCTTCTCGACGAACAGTCAGACGATTACGCTGAAGCACGAAGCGCATGACCGTGCGCTGTTCGCGGAAGGCGCGATTTCCGCAGCGAAATTCCTCGCCGGCAAGCCGGCAGGCCTCTATAATATGGATGATATTCTGGAGCAGTGATCCTGCTGTAAAGGGAAAAATGAAAAAAGGCGGAGCGCAGTGTCAGGGCGTTCCGGCCGCAGGAAGAAAAAGCCCCTGCTTTCGGTAAAATTTCCTTGACACGTTCCGCCTTTTTTGATACTATTTTCATTGCAGTCACTGAAAAGAACTGCGTTGTGGCGGTGTAGCTTAGCTGGCTAGAGCGTCCGGTTCATACCCGGAAGGTCGGTGGTTCGACTCCACTCGCCGCTATTTTTTGGGCGTTTAGCTCAGCTGGGAGAGCATCTGCCTTACAAGCAGGGGGTCACAGGTTCGAGCCCTGTAACGCCCATTCTGCTCCGGTAAGCGATCGCTTCCCCGGATATATGGCCAAGTAGTTCAGTTGGTTAGAATGCCAGCCTGTCACGCTGGAGGTCACGGGTTCGAGCCCCGTCTTGGTCGCCATTTTATGTTTACAACTGCACACCGAAGTGCTATAATTTAGTAGCTTAAAGGTGGGTGTCGCCATAATATGGTGGGTGTCGTCAAGTGGTTAAGACACAGGATTGTGATTCCTGCATGCGTGGGTTCAAATCCCACTACCCACCCTCCGATGATGGGGTATCGCCAAGTGGTAAGGCAATGGATTCTGATTCCATCATGCGCAGGTTCGAATCCTGCTACCCTAGCCAACGGCGACATAGCCAAGTGGTAAGGCAGAGGTCTGCAAAACCTTTATGCCCCAGTTCGAATCTGGGTGTCGCCTCCACAGAAAAACCGGAACTCTGGAATTCAGAGCTCCGGTTTTTCAATTCTTTAATATTCGTGGTAAAACTCGATGCTCTCCCCCACCGGTCCTCTGCAGAACGCAAACCGGATCGAAACCGGCTTCGGCTCGGTCGGGATCGTGGAATCCTTCGGCCCTTCTGTGATCCCATATCCGGCAGCTGCTGCCGCCTGCGCACAGCGGTCGACATCATCGACTTGAAAAGCGAAATGGTCGACCGGCCCGTCGGTCCTTCCCGGCTCTGCGTCCGCGAACATCTCGACGATCGCGTTCCCGGCGTCCATCATGCAGCCTGCTTTTTTCCCTTCGCCCCATCGGCGGATCAGCTTCAGCCCGAGCACATCCCGGTAGAAGCGGATCGCTTCTTCCATGCGCTCTTCTCCCTGCGCCCGAAGCGCGACGTGGTGCATTTTTACGATCATGCTCATAAATTCCCCCTTATTAATTTTATTTTTCCATCTATACCCGATTATATCACATCGTTTCATTTTACAAATCCGTTGATTCACGTTATCATTAAGCCGGAACGCGGGGCCCGCCGGCATGAGGGAACGACCTGGCGGGGCACGAGTTTGAAGAATGAAGGAGAAAAAAGATGTTCAGAAAGATGAGGAGATTCAAACAGCAGCTCTCAGAAGAAGAGTGCATCGAGATTCTGAAGAAGGAGCCGCGCGGCGTTTTGTCCGTTCACGGCGAGGACGGCTATCCGTACGGCCTGCCGATCAATTTCGTCTACGACAACGGGAAGCTCTACTTCCACTGCGCGAAGGAAGGCCACAAGATCGACGCGCTCCGGAAAGACAACCGGGCCTCCTTTGCGATCTATGATGAAGGCTACCTGATCGAGGGAAAACTCGGGCTGAATATCAAGAGCGTCATCCTTTTCGGGCATATCCATTTCATCGACGATCCGGAGCTCTCCCGTGAAGAAACACGGAAGCTCGGGCTGAAGTACCTGCCGCCGGAACAAGTGGAAAAAGAACTGGCAGCCCCAGTCCAGCCGCTGATCCTGGAGCTCGAGATCGACCATATGACTGGGAAGCTGGTCAACGAATCATAAGCGGCTTTCCCTTTTGTCCAGCCCGCGGGGTGCCACGGCGCCCCGTTTTCTTTTGTCCGGAAGTACGTCCTTTTGCCCCGGCCGACAGTTCAAAAAACGGCGCGCCTGTGTTAGAATATTATCATTGTGTTCCGGCCCTCCGAACAGGGCCGTTGGGAAAGGAGAGGACATGCAGAATTTCAGCTACGAAACCCCGACCCGCCTCATATTCGGGAAAGGCGCGGTCGAGAAACTCCCGGGCGTCATGAAGCCGCTCGGAAACCGGATCCTGCTGACCTACGGCGGCGGCAGCATCCACCGGTCCGGGCTTTATGACAAGGTAAAAGAACTTCTGAAAGACTTTACGATTTTTGAACTCAGCGGTATCGAGCCGAATCCGAAATACACGACGAGCGTCGTACCGGGCGTCGAGCTTTGCAAAAAAGAATCCATCGACGTGATCCTCGCGGTCGGCGGCGGCAGCGTCATCGACTGCTCCAAGGCGATCGCAGCCGGTGCGAAATATAACGGTGAGCCGTGGGACCTGATCACATACAAAGCGAAAACGACAGGCGCGCTCCCGCTTGTGGATATCCTCACGCTCGCTGCAGCGGGCAGTGAATTCGACAGCGGATGCGTGATCTCCCGCACAGAGACGAACGACAAGGTCGGTTACGGGAGCCGATTCCTCTACCCGGTCTGCTCGCTGATGGATCCGGAATACACGTTCAC
Organism: Anaerovoracaceae bacterium; assembly: GCA_050946555.1. Taxonomy (GTDB): domain Bacteria; phylum Bacillota; class Clostridia; order Peptostreptococcales; family Anaerovoracaceae; genus Aminicella. The sequence continues at coordinate 16,604 of JBMNVA010000003.1, forward strand.
AGTCCCGCCGATGCAGACCGCTGCCGGCTGCGCGGACGCGATGAACCACACGATCGAGCAGTACTTCACCGCGGACACGACGCTTCTGAACGACGGCATCTGCGAGGCAAATCTGAGGAGCCTGATGGCGAACACGAAGATCCTGATGAAGGATCCGGAGAACTATACCGCCCGAGCCGAGTTCATGCTGGACTGCAGTTACGGCTGCAACGGCATCCTGGCGCTGGGGAACAGCTACTCCGGCTGGCCGTGCCACGGGATGGAGCACGCGCTGAGCGCTTACTACGACATCACGCACGGCGTCGGGCTCGCCATCATCACCCCGCGCTGGATGGAGCATATCCTGAGCGACAAAACGCTTCCTCGTTTTGTCAAATTCGCGAAGAACGCTATGGAAGTCGAACCCGGCGCGGACGACATGGAGACCGCCCGCCGCGGGATCGATGCGCTGTACCGGTTCTTTGAATCCATCGGCCTCCCGATGCACCTGAAGGACGTCGGCATCGACGGATCCTGCATCGGAGAGATGGCACACCACGTCGCCGAAAACGAAGGCCTTGACGAAGCGTATGTACCGCTGACAGAGCAGGACATCGCCGACATTTTCACCGCATCACTTTAATCGAGGGGGACAAAAAATGAAAGATTCCATCATCAACCAGATCATCGAAGTCCGCGACGCCGGCACCGATATGAAGGACATCCAGCGCGTCACCTATGAGCTCTTCACCCGCGGCTACCGCGAAGCGTTCGAGCTCGTGGCCGACCATACAGAACAGTACGTCGAACTCGTCCGGAACGACTACCGTGACGAGGTCCCTGATGAACTGAAGGCGCAGATCGACGAGATCGAGCAGGAATTCCCGAAGGCGGTCACATCCGTTCTGGAAACCGCGGAGATCGCCGAGAAAAAAGGCTATCTTGAGCTCCGCGATTTCATCAGCCAGAACGAACGTCTTTTTAATGCCTACATCAACCGCGAGCGCCCGTTCGGGTTCCGCCACGCCTATTACGTGATCGGCGTCGACACAAGCCCGCGTGACTTCGAAGCCGCGAAGGCCGCCGTCGATGAGTTCGGCCTCTACGAGACGTGCCACGAAGCGCTGGAAAAGCTCTTCGAAGTGACCGGCGGAGATTTCTCCGAGTACTGCGTCCGGGGATTCCGGCGCTGACAACGGGAGGCATATCGCCTGTTTCATAAGCCGGACCCGGCGGTCCGGATCCGGAACGAAAAAACGGAGTCCTTCGGGGCTCCGTTCTGCTTTTGATTTTCACGGTCGATCAACGCCGTCGATCCGCACCGTTCCGTCATCACACGTTGAACAGGAACGTGATGACATCGCCGTCCTGCACGACATAATCCTTTCCTTCCGCGCGGACCCAGCCCTTTTCCTTCGCTTTCGCGATGCTGCCGCCCGCCTCCATCAGCTTGTCGTAAGCGATCGTCTCGGCGCGGATAAATCCCCGCTCAAAATCCGTGTGGATCTTGCCCGCCGCCTGCGGTGCCTTCGTCCCGTTCGTGATCGTCCATGCACGGCATTCATCTTCCCCGCACGTCAGGAACGAAATGAGATTCAGCAGCTTGTACGACGCCTTGACGAGCTTGTCGAGGCCGGACTCCTCCAGGCCGAGCTCCGCGAGGAACTCTTTTTTCTCATCGTCCTCCAGTTCCGAGATCTCTTCCTCCATCTCCGCACAGATCACGACACACTCCGCGCCTTCTTTCGCCGCGTACTCCTCGACAGCCTTCGTATACTCGTTCTCGCCGCCGATGTCGTCCTCTGATACATTGGCGACATAGATGATCGGCTTATAGGACAAAAGGTTGAGGGTTTTAACGAACTCCGCTTCCTCGTCATCGAGCTCCATCGCGCGCGCGGATTTCCCCTCGCCAAGAAAATCATTGACCTTCTTCAGAAGTTCGAGCTCTTTCGCCGCGGATTTTTCGTTCCGCGCGACCTTGGACGTCTTGGAGATCCTCTTCTCCAGCATCTCCATATCCGCAAGGATGAGTTCGGTATTGACCGTTTCGATGTCGGAGACCGGATCGATCTTCCCGGCGACGTGGACGATGTTGTCGTTCTCGAAGCAGCGCACGACGTGAACGATCGCCGCGACCTCACGGATGTGGCCGAGGAATTTGTTCCCCAGGCCTTCCCCCTGCGACGCGCCCTTGACAAGGCCGGCGATGTCGCAGAATTCGATCGTCGTGTAGATCGTCCGCTTGGAGTTGTAGATCTCGTGCAGCTTCGTCACACGCTCATCGTTCACCGTCACGACGCCGACGTTCGGCTCGATCGTGCAGAACGGATAATTCGCCGCTTCCGCACCCGCATTGGTGATCGCGTTGAACAGTGTGCTCTTTCCGACATTCGGAAGCCCGATGATACCTAGTTTCATGCTGATTTCTCCTTTTTTCCTTTCCGATCCAGAACAATATACAGGACGATACAGACGATAAAGACCGTCGCGCTCAACAGCTGTGCCTGCTTGAACGGCCCGAGCATCAGGCTGTCCGTCCGGAGGTGTTCGACAAAAAACCGCTCCAGTGAGTACAGTATCCCGTAAAGGCATGCGATCTGCCCGGGGAACCGACGCCTGCGGTCAATGAAAAGCAGCAGCCAGAACAGGAAAAAGCACCAGATCGACTCGTACAGGAACGTCGGATGGACGTACTGCCCGTCGACCAGGATCGCCCACGGAAGATCCGTCGGGGTCCCGTGCGCCTCGGAGTTGAAGAAGTTCCCCCACCGCCCGATGGACTGCGCCAGAGCGACCGCGGGAAGGATCAGATCCGCGAGTTCGAGGAACGAGATGTGCTTTCGCCGGCAGAAGACGATCGCGGTGAGGATGCCGGCGATCAGACCGCCATGGATCGCGAGCCCGCCGGAGCGGATGTCCAGGATCGAGGCGATGTCACCCTGATACAGATCCCAGCGGAAGATCACATAATAGAGCCGGGCCCCGACTACGGAGATCGGGATCATCCAGATCGCGAAATCCAGGATGCGGTCGCTTTCGATCCCGTGCTTCGGCGCCCTCACATAGCAGATGAGGATCGCCAGCAGGAAGCCGGTCGCGATCAGAATGCCGTACCACATGATATCGACTCCGAACACATGAAATGCCACTGGATCAGGCGCTTTCATCTCCCCTGGATTCCCCCTTTCCGCTGCTTCTCTTTCGTCTTTCCCGTTTGCGTTTGCTTTCCTTATCTTATCACAGGTTGAAGAATTTGGCGATACCCGCCGGAAAGACAAGAGCGGAAGGTCCGCCCTCCTTGATTTTTTCTCCGGAAAGCGATATACTCTAAAAAGAACATATGTTCTTTTTATATAGAGGAGCGGAATCGAAGAAGAAAAGGAGGTGATCCCGATGACGATCCTGCAGGTCGATGCGAACTCTGCCTATCTCAGCTGGACCGCAGCCGCACTCCTGGAACAGGGCTACCCGGTCGACATCCGCCGGATCCCCGCGGTGATCGCCGGCGATCCGAACAACCGCCACGGGATCATCCTCGCGAAGTCGATCCCCGCGAAAAAACGCGGCGTCAAGACCGGATGCAGCCTCATGGAGGCGAAGGAAGCCTGCCCGGAGCTTCTGATCTTCCCGCCGGATTACGACCTCTTTCTCGCCTGCAGCGACGCCATGCAGGACATCCTCAGTGAATACACGCCCCGGATCCAGCGCTACAGCATCGATGAATCCTTCCTCGATTACCGCCGGAGCGCGCTCCATCCGCTGAGCCCGGTCGACGCGGCCTTCGAGATCCGGGATCGAATCCGCAGGGAACTGGGCTTCACCGTCAATGTCGGTGTTGCTCCGAACAAGGTCCTGGCCAAAATGGCCTGCGAGCTTGAAAAGCCGGATCGGGTGCACACGGTCCTCACGGAATCCGAGATGCGGGAAAAAATCTGGCCGCTCCCGGTCAGCGAGCTCTTCATGGTCGGACGCAGCACGACACGCCGGCTGAAACGGATCAATATCAACACGATCGGCGATCTCGCGCAGGCGGACCCCGGCATGCTGCAGGCCCTTCTGAAGAGCCACGGGAAGCTGATCTGGAACTACGCGAACGGGATCGATCATGACCCGGTCACGACCTCGGATGCCCTCCTCCGGAAGAGCGTCGGGAACGGAATGACGATGCCGGGAGACGTCTATACCGCGGAGGAAGCGGATCTCTACCTGCTCTCGCTCTGCGAGCGGGTCGGCATGCGTCTCCGGCGGCATGGACTGAAATCCTCCCTGATCGCCGTTGGGATCTGCAGCAGCGGATTTTTTTATTACACGCACCAGCTGCAGCTGCCGTTTTATACGGACGACACAACGACGATCTACCGCCTCGCCGCCCGTCTGTTCCGGGAATGCTGGAAGCACGAGCCGCTCCGGAAGCTTTCGGTCCGGGCCGGCGGACTCATCGACCGGAAAGGCTATCAGCTCTCCATCTTCGATATCGATTCGCTGAAAAAAAGCGAAGCCCTGAACCGGGCCGTCGACCGGATCCGCGGGCGCTTCGGCCCCCGTGCGATCGAACGCGGCTGTTTCGCGAACACGCCGTATGATCCGATCGAAGGCGGGGTCAACGACGGGAACTATCTGATGATGGGCGGATACCGGCAGTAGCTTTCCGCGGGCGGGACGCCGGGCAGAAACGGCGTATTCCGGGGTGAGGTGCCGGACGGAAATCGTTTCCCCTATGCAGCACAAAAATGGATACTCATTTATTAGCGACATAGGAATTATAGAATCAAATATTAAACCGGTAATTCAAGAATCTATGAGATCAAACACGGATTGCTTGATATTTATCTTTCTATTATTCATAATATATTCATTTGTCTACCACGTTCAATGACAAGGACTCTTCAGCATCAATGAAAACGAGAGAAGTCAGTTGCAATATATTTATCAAACTTTGGAAAACAATATTCTTCCTTATTTCCTGTCTCTTTATTTGTCTTACAACCATTGAAACAAATACTGTGTTTTCCAATATTCTTACCGCTTTTGTTGGTTGAACATTCATTCAAAAATTCTTCAGAGGAGAGGACCCACATGGTTTTTAATCGGTCGGAATAAAAGACAAAATAGAAGTTAGCAGTTAATTGGTGCGTGATTGCAGAAAATAGGGCAGCCTCACCTTGTTTCACTTCATTAGAACGAGCCTTGATCTGGATTTCGATAAATGTACCATCCTCTCTTTTTATCACGGCATCCACTCCGTGATCGTCTACCAGGGGTAGATATACATCTAAATCCTCCATTAACATCTTCCCTATAAGATTGTATTCCATCCTTTTACCAAATCCAGCCGAATGCCGAAAAGATGTGTTCTTCATTTTTACCTCCATGAATTCTCAAGGAATCCTACAAAAACTTTAATAATAAGTTACCAATATTCATCTGCCTTATCTTATGCATATTTGGATTAATATATAATTGATATTTCATATCGTGAAAAAAATTCCTATAATAACATCTCCCTGCATCATTTACTTCTCTATCATAGCACGTATCTTCGAACTATCGACAGAAATCTATTATCTACCAAGCTGATCAATATCTGTGTCACTGAGTTTTTGTAACGAATTGTCATCCGAGCATCCAGTCAAATAATCAAGACTTTCAAAGACTAGTATTTTCTTTTTTGTTTCACACATGGCAATAATATCTTTTCACAAGTCAAGTTTTTCGATCACTATTATTGTATATCTCCGTTTTCTTTCTGATTTTCCTAAACTTTTCACTCATTATGAATTATTCCATATGTAAGAATAGGGTGCGGGCCAGGTACGATGGTTAAAATCCCTAGCAAATCTAAGGAGACAACTACAAGAATAAAAATCAGCTTTCCAAAGGCATATTAACTTTTAAGAAGCCGGATTTTCCAACGATTAGCATCAGCAGCAAGCCCATGACCACGGTCGAAGAAATCTTCATCATCGCGTCGATAAAAACGATTGGAAAATTCGAAACGCCAAAATAAAACGGCATAGCCTGCATCACTATGCCGCCTTCTTTGAGAGTTTAAGGCCCTATGTTGTACCGCCATTCCGGCAGCCTCTTCCCTTGAGCGCAAGCGCTCTTTCCGTCCTTTCTTCTCACGCTTTGTTAATGCAGCAAGGTCCCTTTCTCCTCGACCGTTACGGTCATGCCTTCTACTGTCCCTTCCTCTTCCCGCAGGATACGTGAGATCCTCCCGTCGTATCGGTCATACCGGTACAGACTGTCAGACAGGATGTCCTCCGGTTTCAGCACGGTCCGATTCGCATCCCGGATCAAAGAGAGCAGACGCTTCGGGGAATGCTGCTCTACAGGGATCACAATCAGCTCATGAAGACTCGTCGGCAGGATAAAGAGGTCACTCCGGAGTTCTTCCGCGATCTCCCCGATCCTATCTCCGTACACCATCACGGAAGCACCGAGAAGCCCTTCCCGATTGCTGATGACGATGATCCCCTCTCCCAGTTCATCCGAACGTTCCGGGAGAAGCCGCCGGGAATTGACATACGCGAGCGAGAACAGATCCCCTTCCGTAAGGCGGTTCTGTTCCGCCATCTCGTTCGTCACCGTCATGAGCTGCATGCCGGATCCATCACCGGAAGGAAGCAGCCAGCGGTAAAAGATCGAAAGATCTAGAAACTCCCGGTGAGGGACACCTGCCAGAAGATCCCGGTTCCGCTCCGTTTCGACGAGAACGAGGATGATCCGGTCCAGTGCTCCGACGACGGCGAGGTTCCCGGTAATCGCTGTCCCGGATGTACTTGCCTGAAGGTAGTATTCCGCCGCTTCTTCGATGGTCCGGTCGAGATCCAGACTCTTCAGATAGCTTTTGTAGCACTCCTCAAGATAAAGGTTCGGCACGAATGCAGTGCCGTTATGGATCCCGAGGGACTCCCGGCTCCCGTTGATCTTCGGGATCTGTTCGATCCTTACTTCAGAGTTCTGATACTGCTCCGGCAGCCAGTGGAGAATGTTCTCCGCCATCTGCTCTTTGAATTCATTATAATTCAGAATCATTTTTTCCTCCCTGCGGTCTACATCAGGTTCAGATTTACTGCGACATTATAGAGAAAACGCTGCTTCCAGACGCGCCAGAGTTTGTTCGGGTAGGTCTTGACGCTCTTCCTCATAACTATATTTTCAAGAATAAAGTTACGGTATACCGGAGGCACGGTCTGGATCGCTTTGTCGATCGCTTCGATCCTGGACTCCAGCGTCGCTTTTTCCACCGCATGTCGCTCGGTCGGACGGATGCTTCCGTAATCCCGATTCGTATCATTTACATTAAGCGCGTTGTATGATTGGATGTTTCCCGACCGTTCATCATGCTCCAGCTCCTTCACTCTCGCTCTCATCCTTTCCAGATCCCGGACCGCCCAGATCGTCTGATAATATACCGCATCGGGCATGACAAGCTCCCGAAATCTCGTCTGCTGCCATTCTCTCATAGCGACACCTCCTTTTCTATCTGTTTTCTGTCGAAAACCATAGTAATCATCCATTCATCTTGCTTTTTTCTTTTAGTAATCATATGTTCGTCCTTTAGATTATTCTTTTCGCAAATCATCCCCCACCTGATCTGCTATTTAGAGTGCTTATATCCCCGCAAAATTCGATAATGTAATCCTTTTATCTCACATCCGGGAATGAACGTCAATAAAAATTTTTACGAATTGTCGAAATTCCGTATTTTTATGTTTAATTTCCGTACTTTTCTGTATTACCTTACTTTTGCTCTTCGATATGATAAGATAAACACGGAGGAAATCATGAAACAGAACATTCAAATCCAGATTGCGGATCCCGCCGGGAACATCACCGCATTTGTCAGGGATCCCATCCCCCGCTCCCGGTACCGCCGGATTGCGCAGGAGATCCTTTCAGATAATAATTACGCTGCCGAACAGGTCGCCTTTCTGACCGGTCCCCGGAGCATGGAAATGAGCGGCCTCGAGTTCTGCGGGAATGCGACACGGTCGTTCGCGCTTTTGAGGGCAAAAGAAGAAGGGATAACATCGCCGGCAAGGCTCCTTATCCGGACGAGCGGCTGGGATCAGCCTCTTCCGGTCGACGTCGATCCGGAGAGAGAAACTGCCCGCATCGAGATGCCGCTCCCTCGCCGGATCTTTCCGGCTGTTTCGACGCCTCTTCCGGAGATCGAAGGGGAACCGATCGTCGATTTCGGCGGAATCATGCATCTTGTGACGGACAAGATCCCACCGACGGAGAAAGCGTTTGAAACGATCCGCCGCTGGATGAGCCGGACATTTGACCCTCCGGCACTCGGCGTGATGTTCCTCGATCCGAAGCAAAAAGATCCTGATGCGCTCCACCTCACACCGGCTGTTTATGTCCGGGATGTCGACAGCATCTACTGGGAAGGAAGCTGCGGCTCCGGAACGACAGCAGCGGCAGCGGCACTGATCCTGCGTTCACAGAAAGAGGCGCTTTCCGTCGATCTGATCCAGCCCGCCGGTACGATCCACGCCGGTGCGAACAAAGAAAACAAAAAGATCCGGCGGCTCACCATTGAGAGCCCGGTCCGGATCTCCGAGATCATCGAAATAGAAATCGAAGTTGAGTAACAGCACTCTACAGAGGCCTGCTGCAGATGCGAGCCGCTCCGCTGACCTGCTGAAATCATCTGAAAAAGAATCTTTACTCGGAACGCGACGAGAGCAGCACGCCGGAAATCGTGAGAACAAGCCCGACCACAGTATAGATTCCCCACGGATCGCCGCTGATCAGGATGCCCGCAATGACGCCGATCACCGTCGTCATGCTGCCAATCATATTGTTCGCAGCAGCCGGCTCGATGTACCCCAGCACCTTGTTGAAGAACATGTAGCAGATGGTGGAGCAGAAAACACCGAGGAAAACGACACAGAGGAGAAGGATCCCGTTCCGTGCCGGGATCGTGAACGTGGAAGATCCGTATCCCATGAACAGGCAGATAATGTTATACACGACAGCACCGAGGATCGCCATCACCGCTGTGATCTCCATCGGACTGTAATCTTCCCCTGCCTTCGCGCTCGCATAAGAATAGAAGGCTCCGAAAATCACCGCGAGCGACATCAAAAGGTACCCTTTCATGCTTCCGCTGACCGAAAATTCAGGAGAAAAAATCGTACAGCAGAGGACGCCGAGGAACGCAAGTGCGATGCCGAGAATACCTGTACCGGTCGATTTCCGGTGAAACAGCAGGATGCCGAGCAGAAGCGCCATGCATGGGATCGTGGCGATGAAGATCGAGCTGATGGACGGAGAGGTATACTTCAGCCCGTAGACCTCGAACACAGAATAAAACGCCGGTTCCAGCACCGCCGTCAGGATCAGATATTTAAAATTCTTTTTCCGGACATCGATCCGCATTCCTTTTACCGCGAATACCAAAAGAAAAACAAGCGCTGACAGCAGCCATCGCTCTGCCAGCACCTGCATCGGTCCGATTTTCATAAGAAGCCTGTCCATGGCAACGAAGGAAAGTCCCCAGCCTGTTGCTGTGACCATGACCAGGACAAATGTCATCCCTTTCCTATTCCCCAACTTCTGCACCGCTGCTTTCCACATCCTTCTCATTCACTGTGCTTCCGAGCTGGATCGTGGCTTTTTCCAGTTCCTGAATGATATTATTGATTTTCACAAGACGTGCCTGCGACATGGAGCCTGCCATCGCGAGGTTCGTGTTATACAGGATGTCTTCGATCTCATCATGGATCTTTGCGACATGATTCCGCACATCCTGGATCTCTTCCTGCTCGGCACCACGCTGCGTTGCTTCTTCCCGGTTCAGCAGCGTGACCTCGTTCATGTCGATCTCATATTCGGAGTTCCCCTTCAGGACGATCGGGTCGTACCCGAGCTTCTCGTGGATCAGCTCCGCGAACACTTCCTTGGACTCCTCTTCTCCATGGACGAGGAACAGCTGTTTCGGCTTCTGCTCGAATCCGGAGAGCCAGGTAAAGAGTGCGTTCTGATCCGCATGACCGGAAAATCCCTCCAGGTTGTAGATCTCCGCTGCGACATGGATCTCCTCGCCGAACAGCGTCACTTCCTTTTCTCCATTCAGGAGGCGCCTTCCGAGCGTTCCTTCCGCCTGATATCCGACAAAAATGACGCTGGATTTCGCGTTCCAGAGGTTATGCTTCAGATGATGGCGGATCCGTCCGGCGTCGCACATCCCGCTCGCTGAGATGATGACCTTCGGGGAATCATCAAAGTTCAGCGCCTGTGACTCCTCCGTGCTCCGTGTGAACTTCAGATTCTTGAAATCGAGCGGATTGTCCCCTTTCAGGATCAGCTCTTTGGTCTCGTCGTCAAAGACCTGCGCGTTCCTGCGGAAGACCTCTGTCGCGGATGTCGCCATCGGGCTGTCGATATAGATATTGATCTTATCGAGTGCGTCCCGATATTCGTTTTCTGTTTCATAGAATCGGTTGAACTGATAGATCAGTTCCTGCGTCCTGCCGACCGCGAACGACGGGATGACGGTCGTTCCTCCGCGTTTTGCCGTCTTCAGAACGATCTCGATCAGCTTACTGATGTCCATCGAGTTATCCGGATGATTCCGGCTGCCGTACGTCGTCTCCATGATCACGCAGTCGGCTTTCCGGATGATCGTCGGATCCCTCAGAATCGGACGATTGTTCATTCCGAGGTCGCCGGAGAACACGATCTTGGATTCTTTCTCATGCTCGCGGACCCAGATCTCGATGATCGCAGAGCCCAGGATGTGTCCGGCATCGTTGAAAACGATGTGCATGTCGTCGTTCAGATCGACGAGCTGATCGTAAAGGACCGGCTTCAGCAGTTTTAAGGTATCCTCCGCATCTTTCTGCGTATACAAAGGTTCGACCGGCTCCTTCCCGGCGCGGGCGTTCCTCTTGCTCTGCCATTCAGCGTCTTTCTCATGGATAAACGCGCTGTCGAGCAGCATCACGTTCAGAAGATCCGCTGTCGCGTCCGTACAGTAGATCGGGCCGGTGAATCCGCGCTTCACAAGAAGCGGGAGCCGGCCGCAGTGGTCAATGTGCGCATGGCTCAGAACCACGCACTCTATCTCTTTCGGGTCAAAAGGAAACGGCTCAGCATTCATCGCTTCCTGAGCCTTTCCACCCTGGAACTGGCCGCAGTCCAGCAGGACCTGATGGCCATCGGAAATCAGCAGATGACAGGACCCGGTAACGCCTGATGTCGCGCCGCAGAATCTGATCTTCATAATGCCTCCTTCATGCCTAACAGAATCTACAGATCTTCTTTCGATAACGTCCAGAGATCCGGATCACTGGTTGAAACGACGGTCGCGCCCGCCTCCAGTGCGGCGCGGACTTCATCGATCGTCTCGACAAGTCCTCCGGCGATGATCGGCACATCAACGAGATCCGCGAACTCGTGGATCTTTTTCGTGACGATCGCCGGCATCATCTCAACGACGTCCGGTTTTGAAATTTTCATGGAATCAATGGACGTAGTGACCGAGTGCGAATCGATCATGAAGAAGCGCTGCACCGTGATCAGGCCATTCTCTTTGGCCATCCGGACCAGATTCGTCCGGGTCGTCCCGATCCCGTCCGCGCCGAGCTCTTTCAGGAATTTCATCCCCGCCCGGTCACGTCCGACACCCTCCGCGAAATCGATATGAACAAACGCCTTCTTCCCTGCGTCATGGCTCTTGTCGATATCGCTTTTCAGCGTCATGATGTTCGAATGCAGCAGAAACACCATATCCACATCAGACTTCATCGCTTTGTCAAAATCCTCTCTCGTGCGAATCGCTGCAACGATTGGATGTTTCATAAATTCCGTTACTTCCATATTGTCCTTCCCGTCTCTGATTATGTCGATCCAACTAGTAATTCAGAAAAGTAATCCGTCGTTATGACGTTATAATCAATTCATCCGGTGCGTCCGGTTCAGGATTCCGAACACACCCTAGAATCGTTTCAATTATAACAAAGTTCCAAGATCGTAACAAGGGTAACGACCAAAGCTGATTTGAATATTCGCAAAAAGATAATAATATTTATTCGAACTCCAAAACAGGATTTTTTTGCCCCTTTCCATCAAAAAACAACGCTCACAGCCCTTTTAATCTCTGATTTATCGTGTTAAACTATTCAAGCACGGAAATAGAGATGAGAGAAAAACTCCGTGCCGCCGGCCGGAACCGGCGCTGGTCATAATTTAGGAGGAACTGACTATGAACATGTTTGACAAACTGAAATCACAGCTCATTGCGAATCCTCGCACGATCGTCTTCACGGAAGGCGAAGATGCCAGGATCCTGGACGCCGCTTCCAAACTCGCGGCGGAGAAAGTACTGAACATCATCCTGCTAGGACCGGAAGCGTCCGTCAAGGCAGCCGCAAAGGACGGCGGCTTCAACATCGACGGCTGCGAGATCATTGATCCGGCAAACTACGACAAGCTCGACGAGATGGTTCAGACGATGGTCGAGCTGAGAAAAGGAAAGATGACAGAAGACGAAGTCCGCAATGCGGTTTCCCACGGGAACTACTTCGGGACGATGCTCGTGAAAATGGGCAAGGCCGACTGCCTGCTCGGCGGTGCGACGTATTCGACAGCAGACACCGTACGCCCGGCACTCCAGCTGGTCAAGACGAAGAAAGGCGCTCACCTCGTAAGCTCCTGCTTTATTCTGACCAGAGGCGACGAGAAGATCGCCATGGCAGACTGCGCGATCAACATCGACTATCAGGATACCGTTGACAAACAGGGCAACGTCGTGGTCACCGCGGCGGAAAAACTGGCGGAGGTCGCTCTGCAAACAGCGGAGACCGCCAAAGCGTTTGACATCGATCCGAAGATCGCCTTCCTGAACTTCTCCACGAAGGGATCCGGCAAAGGCGGCACCGTACAGCTGTCCCACGATGCGACCATCAAAGCACAGGAGATGGCTCCGGATCTCGCGATCGACGGCGAGCTGCAGTTCGACGCAGCGGTATCCCCGGTCGTCGCGGAGACGAAGTGCAAGGGATCCAAGGTCGCCGGACAGGCGAACACCTTCATCTTCCCGAACATCGAAGCCGGAAACATCGGCTACAAGATCGCTCAGCGCCTCGGCGGATACGCGGCTTACGGCCCGATCCTGCAGGGACTGAACGCGCCGATCAACGACCTGTCCCGCGGCTGCAACGCGGATGAAGTCTATAAGATGGCGCTGATCACAGCAGCCCTCAGCTAAGCCTGTTGCAGGGCTTCTGTTGATTCAGACCGGACAAAAAATAACGGAGAGGATGCCGGGATCCCGGCGGTTCTCTCCGTTTTTCTTTTTGTTATTCTTATTTCCGACGTTTTCTGTATCTCCGGCTCCGAAATCCTTACTTCACCGAATTCAGGTCCGTCGGCTCGAGATAGCTGATGTATGGCAGGTTCCGGTAATGCTGATCGTAGTCCAGCCCGTATCCGATCACAAAAAGATCTTCTACTGTGTATCCGACATACTCCGCTTCCACTGCCTTGGTGCGGCGGGACGGCTTGTCGAGCATCGTGCAGATCGCGACGGACTTCGGGTTCCGGTCCGCCAGATATTCCTTCATGAACCGGAGGGTGGTCCCGGTGTCGATGATATCTTCCACGATCAGGACATTTTTGTTGTAGATGTCCATGCTGATGTCTTTTTTGATCTTGACGACGCCGGACGTCGTGGAACTCGAACCATAGCTGCTCGCCTGGATGAAATCGATCTTCACGTCGAGATCGATGTACTTGATCAGTTCACTCATCCACATGACCGCACCCTTCAGCGTGCCGACCACGATCAGTTCCTGCCCGGCGTAATCGCGGGTGATCTGCCGGCCGAGTTCCTTCGCGCGTGCGCGGATCTCTTTTTCTGTAAAAAGCACTTTCCCTTTGGTGTTCGAATCTGCCATGCTGTCCCTCCCTGCCCTGAAACGGGCTGTTCACCAGATCCTGCGTAACGATGTTCAGTCCTCTTCCGGACCCGGATCCTGTCCTTCCGGATGGTCTCCGGAACCTTCAGGATTCTCATGCTCTCCCTTCCGGGAGTGCTTCGGATCATTTTCCTCTGCGCCGCCTTCATAGACTTTGAAATCGACGCCATCGACCATTTTGCTCCTTTTGAATTTCTTCGAAAGATCGCCGCTGTCATCCCCGAGCCAGTATTTGTCCAGCTCCTTCCTCAGATACCAGATGATGACACCCAGCAGAATGACATCGTCCAGCGGGATGAACGGGATCAGATCGATCGGCACAAACAGGTAGACGATCCCGAGGATGATGAGTAGTTTTTTCCGGAAAGGAACGGTCTTATCCCGCAACAGGAACGGGATCGCCTGGATCCGTTTCAGGATGACTCTGAATCCCACAAACTGCATGCTCACACCTCTATGAATTCTTCGACCGCGGCAAGGAGTTCCTCCTGGCCGGTCTTTTTCAACGCGGATACCGGGATCAGCCGGTCGCGTTCTTCCATATCGAGCGTTTTCCGGATCATCCGGAGATTCTTCTCCAGCTGACTCTTCGAAAGCTTGTCCGATTTCGTCGCGATGACCGGTCCGTTCAGGCCGTAATAGCAGAGGTACTTGTACATCTGCCGGTCCTGCGCCGTCGGCTCATGGCGCGAGTCGACAAGCTGGAATACGGTCCGAAGACCGTGGCGGCCCGTCAGATAGCGTTCGATCATCTCGCCCCAGCGCTCGGATTCCTTCTTTGAAACTTTGGCATAGCCGTAGCCCGGGAGATCCACGATGCGGAATGCGTCATTGATCAGATAGAAGTTGATCGTCCGGGTCTTGCCCGGAGACGCACTCACCTTCGCCAGTTTTTTCCGCCCCGTGATCAGGTTCAGCAGCGAGGATTTCCCGACGTTGGAACGCCCGCAGAACGCGATCTCCGGCAGATCGTCCTCCGGATACTGCGAAGGTTTGACTGCCGTCGCGACAATCTCTGACTTTATGACTCGTAGCATCCGTCTCTACCTCCTGACAGCACCGGCGGCTGCCAAATTCCCAGTTTTCTCTTGCCTGAGGCTGTTATTTGACAAAAGCTTCCTTCATTGCCTCGCCGGCATTCTCGATCAAAACGAACTTCAGCTCTTTCCTGACCGCATCCGGGATCTCGTCGATGTCCGGCTCGTTCTCCTTCGGGAGCAGCACGGTCTTGATCCCCGCGCGGTGCGCGGCAAGGACTTTTTCCCGGATCCCTCCGACCGGCAGGACGTTCCCGCGGAGCGTGATCTCTCCGGTCATCGCGACATCGCTCCTGACCGGCGTATCCGTCAGTGCAGACATCACCGCCGTCGCCATCGTCACGCCGGCGGAAGGCCCGTCCTTCGGGACCGCTCCTTCCGGGATATGGATGTGAAGATCGTATTTCTTGTAAAAATCGGACTCGACGCCGTATTTGTCCGCGACGGAACGGATGTAGCTGATCCCCGTCTTCGCGGATTCCTGCATGACGTCACCCAGTTGACCGGTCAGTTCGATCTTGCCGCTCCCTGGCAGGACCGCCGTTTCGATCTGCAGCGTCACGCCCCCGACCGCGGTCCACGCAAGTCCCGTCGTGACCCCGACCTTGTTGTTGTCGGTCACGACATCATAGTGGAAGCGGTGCTTCCCCAGATATTTTTCGAGGTTGCGGTGCGAGATGCTGTAGGTCTTTTTGTCCTCGGTGACGACCTGTCTCGCGACTTTCCGGCACAGGTTCGCGATCTCGCGTTCCAGGTTCCGGACGCCCGATTCTCTGGTATAGTAATTCACAAGATCGTGCAGCGCGCGGTCCGTGATGCGGATGTTGTCCTTGCTGAGGCCGTTCTCGCGGATCTGCTTCGGGAGCAGATATTTCCGTCCGATCTTGACTTTTTCTTCTTCTGTGTAGCCCGGTACTTCGATGATCTCCATACGGTCGAGCAGCGGTCCCGGGATCGTCTCGGTCGTATTCGCCGTGGTGATGAACATGACCTTCGAAAGATCGAACGGGATCTCGAGGAAGTGATCCGTGAAGGTGTTGTTCTGCTCCGGATCGAGCACTTCCAGGAGCGCCGATGCCGGGTCTCCGCGGAATTCGGTCCCGATCTTGTCGACTTCATCGAACAGGAACAGCGGGTTGTTCACCTTCGATTCCTTGATGCTGTTGATCACGCGGCCCGGGATCGCACCGATATACGTCCGGCGGTGTCCGCGGATCTCCGCTTCATCCCGCACGCCGCCGAGGGACATACGGACAAATTTCCGTCCTGTCGCTCTCGCGATTGAACGCGCGATCGAAGTTTTCCCGACTCCCGGAGGACCGACGAGGCAGAGGATCGGCCCCTTGATCTCCTTGGAGAGATGGGTGACCGCAAGGTATTCCAGTACGCGTTCCTTGACCTTGTCGAGTCCGTAATGATCTTCGTTCAGGATCTTCTCCGCCAGCTTCAGGTCCGAATTGACCTCGGATGAAGTGTTCCATGGCAGATCCAGGATCGTCTCCACGTAATTCCGGATGACCGCGCTTTCCGCGGAAGACGGAAGCATCCGTGAGAACTTGTTGATCTCCTTGCGGACCTTCTGATCGATGTCTTCATCCAGCTGGAGTTCATCCAGTTTCTGGAGCCACTCCGCCGCTTCCGTTGACGCGTCCTCCTCTACACCGAGTTCGTTCTGGATCGCCTTGATCTTCTCACGCAGATAATATTCCTTCTGGCCGTTGTCGATATTCTCTTTGACCTTCTTCGAGAGATCCTTCTCGATCGACGCGATCTCGTTCTCCTCTGCGATGATCCCCGAGAGGATGGAGAGACGCTCCGAAAAATCGAGTGCGCTCAGCACCTGCTGTTTTTTCTGCGTCGAGACAAAAAGTTCATTCGCGATCCGGTCGACCAGTTCTCCCGGCCCTTCTGAGGTCAGGATCTTGTCCACGACATCCTCGCTGACATGCGTCGTGATGGTCGCGTAGTCCTGGAACAGCTGTTCGATGAACTGGATCTGCGCCTTGTCCCGGACGCTGAGCGAATCCATCGTGATCTTCTCCTCGATCCGGTCGATCGCACAGGAGAGGTATTTCGTATCGGTTACACATTCCACGATCGACGCGCGGCAGATCCCCTCGACAAGGACACGAACGGCATCTCCCTGGATCCGGAGCATCTGTTTGACATAGACCACCGTTCCGACAGGATAGATATCATCCACCGTCGGGATCAGGACATTATCATCTTTCTGCGACGAAACGAACATGAGCTTGTCCGTCTCCATCGCCGATTCCAGCGCACGGATCGATTTTTCGCGTCCGACGTCGAAGTGGACGACGGTATTCGGAAAAATCGTAACGCCGCGAAGCGGGACGCACGGGAGCACCTCCCGGATCTCGCTGTCACTTCCCTCATCAAAAGCAGAATCATCAGGGATCCCGGCTCTATCCGCGGCACTATCTTCATTCTTGAAGCTCAGCCGGTCCAGGAGCCGATCGTCCTTATTGCCTTTTGTTCCGCTCATATATACACCTTACCCTTCTGACATCTGCCGGCCGGATGCCGGCTTTTATAAGCAGTCTGTTAAAGAACAAGGCGACATGAAACGTCGCCCTGCTTATTATGAGGCATCTGCCTCGTTGTTTCCGTTGTCATCCGATTTCTTTAGTTTCTGGCGCTCATCCGGCCGTTCGCCGAACACCAGTGTCGGTTCCTTCCCTTCCAGGATCGTCTCTTCCGTCACGATGCACTTCGTGATGTCCTTTCGGGAAGGGATATCGAACATGATGTTCATCATCGATTTTTCGAAGATGCTCCTGAGTCCCCGGGCGCCGGTCTTGCGCGCGATCGCCTTCTTCGCGATCTCCCGGATCGCTCCATCCTCGATCTCCAGCTCCACGCCATCCAGTTCGAGCAGCTTCTTGTACTGCTTGACCAGTGCGTTCTTCGGTTCTGTCATGATCCGGATCAGCGCTTCCTCATCCAGGTAGCTCAGCGTCGTGATGATCGGAAGACGTCCGATGAATTCCGGGATCAGTCCGAACCGCAGGAGATCCTCCGGCTGGACCTTTGACAAAAGGTCTTCTTCCTTGACGGTGCTGCGCACCATGTCAGAATTGAAGCCGATGACTTTTTCTCCGATCCTTCTCTGAATGATCTGATCGAGGCCGTCGAAAGCGCCTCCGCAGATGAACAGGATATTCGTTGTATCGATCTGGATGAATTCCTGATGCGGATGCTTGCGTCCGCCCTGCGGCGGGACATTCGCGACCGTTCCTTCCAGGATCTTCAAAAGTGCCTGCTGGACACCTTCGCCGCTGACATCTCTCGTGATCGAAACATTCTCGCCTTTACGGGAGATCTTGTCGATCTCATCGACATAGACGATCCCGCGCTGCGCCCGTTCCACATCGTAATCCGCCGCCTGAAGCAGGCGGAGCAGGATGTTCTCGACGTCCTCTCCGACATAGCCGGCCTCGGTCAGCGCTGTCGCGTCCGCGATCGCGAACGGGACGTCCAGGATCTTCGCCAGCGTCTGCGCGAGCAGTGTCTTTCCGGAACCGGTCGGTCCGATCATGACGATGTTGCTCTTCTGCAGCTCGACATTGTTGAATTCTGCCTTCCGCATGCCGTCGATCCGCTTGTAATGGTTGTAGACCGCGACGGACAGGGCTTTCTTCGCCTCGTCCTGACCGATGACGTATTCGGAAAGTTTGTCGTAGATCCGCTTCGGTGTCGGCAGCGGATGGCCGCTCTTCTTACGGACGTCACGGTCAACGTTTTCGCGGACCGAGCTTTCGATCACGCCCGAAAAAAGTTCGATGCATTCATCACAGATATAGACGTTCGGTCCTGCGACCAGGCGTCTCACCTGACTCTGCGTTTTTCCGCAGAACGAGCATCTTAATTCGCCCGTCATATCTTCTCTTTTCGGCATATTAATCCCTCACTCCTTACCTTGAAGCGATCACTTTGTCGATCAGCCCGTATTCGCAGGCATCTTCCGCGCTCATGAAATTATCACGCTCGGTATCGACTTCGATCGTCTTAAGATCTTTTCCGGTATTTTCCGATAAGATACGATTCAAATTCGCTTTGGTCTTCATCAGCCATTCGGAATGGATCTGGATATCTGTCGCCTGACCCTGAAGGCCGCCGCCTCCGATCAGCGGCTGATGGATCATGACTTCCGCATTCGGAAGCGCATACCGTTTTCCTTTTGTCCCGGAGGAAAGAAGCAGCGCGCCCATGCTCGCGGCCAGTCCGACGCAGATCGTGGAAACATCCGGCTTGATATACTGAATGGTATCATAGATCGCCATTCCCGCTGTGACGGAACCGCCCGGACTGTTGATGTAAAGACTGATGTCCTTGTCCGGATCTTCCGCCTCGAGGAAAAGGAGCTGAGCCACGATCAGACTTGCGACCTGATCGGTCACTTCTTCACTCAGAATGATGATCCGATCCTTCAGAAGTCTTGAATAAATATCGTAGGAACGCTCACCGGCGCTCGTCTGCTCAACTACATAAGGTACTAATGCCATGGTCCTTTCCCCTTTCCGCATAGTTCAGAATCCGGAGCCAAAAACCCGGCTCCGGATGTCCTGTGCTACTCTTCTTCTTTCGCTTCTTCTGACTTCGTCTCCGGAGCTTCGCTCTCCGGTTCCGCTGCCGCATCCTCAGCCTTCTCAGACTCTTCTTTTTCTTCCGGCTTCGGCGGATCGACCTTCACAACATTCGCGTGGTCGTAGATATAATCGATCGTCTTGCGGACTTCCAGCTCCTTCGACATGTATTCCTTCATGTCGTCATTGAAGCTCTTGCGGAGTTCTTCCTCCGGAAGTCCGTAGCTCTCGCTCATGCGTGTGATTTCTTTATCCAGATCCTCGTCGGTCACCTCAACGTTCTGCTGCGCCGCGATCGAACGGATCAGAACTCTCGATCCCGTCCTCTTCTTCGCGTCATCATGCATCTCTTCTCTCATCTTGTTGAAGTCCTGACCGGTCATCTGCATGTACTGTTCCAGTGTGACGCCGGAGCCCTGGAGCTGCTGATCCATCTCACGGAGCATCTGGTTCACTTCATCGGAGACCATGACTTCCGGCGGTTCGTACCCGGACTTCTCGTAGATCTGATCGACCATCTTGTCCTTGGCGCTGTTCGCCGCCCATTCGTCTCTCGACTTCTGGAGTTCTTCCTTCTTATTCTTCTTCAGTTCGTCCAGCGTGTCGAAATCGCTGACATCCATCGCGAAGTCATCGTCGAGTTCCGGAAGCTGTTCTTCCTTGACATCATGGATCTCACAGTGGAACACCGCGTCTTTGCCGGCGAGGTCCTTCGCATTGTAATCTTCCGGGAACGTCACATTGACATCCGGCTTGTCGCCCTTGCTCTTCCCGATCAGCTGATCCTCGAATCCCGGGATGAACGTCTTAGAGCCGATCTTCAGCTCATAGCGCTCTGCTGTTCCGCCCTCAAACTGATCGTCACCGATAAATCCTTTATAGTCAAGAAGTACGGTGTCGCCGTCCTGGATCGGACGGTCTACCGGAACCATTCTCGCATTTCTCTTCTGCAGGGATTCGATCTCGCGGTCGACGTCCTCATCGGTCACGTCGCTCTTGATCTGCTCGACATCGATTCCCATATAGTCTTTCTCGTCCATATCGACGACCGGGTAGATCGCAAGATCCACCGTCATCGTAAGCGGTTTGTTCTTTCCGATCTCGGAAAAATCGACATTCGGTCTGTCGATCGGCTCCAGATCCAGTTCCTTCAGCGCGTCCGGATAATTCTGTGAAAACAGATCATTGATGGCATCCTCGAAGAAAATCCCTTCTCCGTAATGCCTCTCGATAATGCTTCTCGGGGCCTTCCCCTTGCGGAATCCGTCAATCAGGAAACGATTCTTCTGCCTGCGATAAACCTGATTGACCGCCTGATCGAACTCGTCGGCAGTAAAATCCATCGTGAGTTTTGCGTCGGTATTGTCCCTCGAAACAAGTGTAGCTTTCATTTGATATTTATCCTCCTACTATGTATTGACGTTCTATTTCAGCTGTCATGATCCCGTAAATACGAACTTAATCATTATACACGCTTTTGCCTTCAAAGTAAACCTCACAGACCGCCCTGAAAGCGCTGTTTTTTCACACTCCGTCGCTGTTCAGCCGGAGGCGTTCCGGCCTGCCTGCTCCTATTTCTCCAGCAGCGCGAGCCCCCGTGCGTATTTGCTGGTGTTTTCCGGCTCCAGTCCGAATTTCTCCGCGAGTCTCCTGCCGAACGCCTTCATATCACTCTCACTTCCGGAATACAGTTCGATCTCCAGCTCGCTGAACGGTTCCTCTCTGCCGCCTGCCAGCGTCCGCCCTTCATCGACCGAGATCATGCAGATGAACGTGCCGCTGTCCAGACGCTCCTGTTTCCGGACAAATCTCGTCTTCAGGAATCCCGTAAGCTGCGCTCCTCCGGTCAGCTCCATCAGCCGGTCGTACATTTCGCTCTGCTCGAAGATCGCTGCCGTCACCGGCCTGGAAAACTGCTCCCCGAGCGGGATGTTGATCTCCTGGCGGCGATGCAGACCGTCCTCGCTTTCGCCGCTCCATTTCAGTGTCGCCATATAATTCTCATTCTCACGCCGGACACGCAACGCGATCCCATCCTGGCTGAGTCTGCGGTCTTCCGTATCGTAATAGGTGGAATCCATGTCGAGCACTTCCCGATTCCGGTCACTGATCGATGCCACCATTTCATCGTCGAGAATCCCGGCGCCGATCCCTTCCTTCATTCGATATTTCAGTTCGATTTCCATAAATCCTCCTGTTACTTTTTGTCAAACCGGCTCGCAGCCTGAGAGAGCGACTCATCCAGCTGCTTCCGCACTCGTGCGTAATCATCCGCCGCGTTCACGCCGGTCATCTGAATCGCCCAGAGATATTTCCGGATGCCGTTTCCGCGGAGCGCCTCCTGAAGAGACCGCTGGATACGCATCAGGAGCCTGTCCTGCCCGCTCCCGGCGTCGATCACGTAGATCCTCGCGACGAGCCTGCTCCGGACCTTCTGGATCTCGATGAGATTGTCCGCTCCGCCCGCGCTGCTGACCGCTTCCCGGCACATCCTCGCGATCTCCAGGTGGATCTCAAGCTTCCTTTCCCGCTGACAGATCCTCCAGAACCAAAAAGCGAAAAAAACACCCAGACAGGTCGCGGCAGCCGTGCCAAAGCCGTCTCTGGTGAAAATGAATATCGCGGCTCCAAAAACAAGACAGAACCACCGAATTACTTTTAACGCCTCTAACATACCTTAATTATACTCCGAAATCGTAAAATATAACAGAAATAGTTGATTTTCCTGCCCGTTTCTCCAAAAGCATGCTGCGCATCTTTCTGCGCGAAAAAAAGATAACATATATTTCTGATTAATGCTATAATAATTTCAATGTTATCGTTTCGGAGAACGGCTTCGAAACGCCGCATCCCTGCCTGTAAAGCCGCCTTTTTACGGCAGGTCCTGCAGGAGGGATTTTTTCATTCAAAAAGAGAAGGAGATAAAAGGGATATTATGGAAGCATTTGAATGCATTGATTCTAGGAGAAGCATACGCAAATTCACCGAACAGCCGGTATCGGAAGAAACGATCCGCGAACTCGTCACCATGGCGGGAAAGGCGCCGTCCTGGAAAAATACTCAGGTCGTACGCTACACGGCGGTGATGGACAAAGAGCTCAAGGACAAGATCGCAGAGGAAGCTGTGCTCGGTTATCCATACAACACCAAGACGATCCACGCGGCACCGGTCCTGATGGTGCAGTCGATCGTGACCGGGATTTCCGGCTACGAAAAGGACGGCACACCGACCACACCGGACGGATCGCACTGGCAGTCGTTCGACGGCGGCCTGTCCGCGATGGCGTTCTGCCTCGCCGCGAACGCCAAAGGCCTCGGCACCGTCATCCAGGGAATCATCGACAGCAAGAAGACGGCGGAACTGATCGGCCTTCCGGAAGATCAGAAGGTCACGGCCTTCATTTCCCTCGGTTATCCGGCGAAGGTACCGGATGCCCGTCCGCGCAAAACGGTCGACGAGATCCTGACCATCAAAAAATAGCCGGGTTTGCAGGAGACATTCCCGCGGCCGGGGGCGGATTGCCCCGGGCCGCTTTTTTTCTTTCTGATCGTCCGGAAGCTCTGAGCAGCCCGGGGTTTCCCGACTCGATGCGGCGATTGGTGAGCACAGACAAAAAATTTTAATGTAAGTTCCGTGAAATTCGTTCTTGAAAAAAAATGCACCCGTGGTATAATGGATTGGTCGGCGGGGTATAGCGCAGTTGGTAGCGCGCTGCGTTCGGGACGCAGAGGCCCTGGGTTCAAGTCCCAGTACTCCGACCATGAGAAAGCCCGGAGATTTCGAATCTCCGGGTTCTTTTTATGGCTATTTGCTTCTTCTGATCCTATGCGAAACGCCGGCGCCCGGTTACCGAAGACGCGGAAACGGCGTTCTGCCTTCTTTCTTTTTCTCTTTTTTCCATCAAACCCTCCAGGAAGATGCTCGCGATGACCATGACCGCGCCGGTGATCCCGATTGCTCCGAGATTTTCGCCGAGGAAGACCCATCCGAGGATGCCGGACGCGACAGGGCTCACCGCACAGAACAGTCCTGCTTTTTCGGACGAGACGTAGCGCTGGGCGACCGGCTGGAGTGTGAAGCCGAACCCGCTGCAGCAGAGTGCGAGCATCAGCAGGAAACCCCATTCGATTGGACGCTGCGGAAGCACCGGGCTCTCTGTGAGAAATGACGCGGCGGTGCCGAGCACGCCGATCGTTCCGAGCTGGACGATGCCGAGAACGAGCGAATCGCCTTTTTTCGAGACTCGCGCGGTCACCATGATCGCCGCCGCGTAGGTAACGGCGGAGCCTGCCGCGAACACTTCCCCGATCCCGAGCGAGAAGCTCCCTGTTCGGAAACTCAGGAGGCCCACCCCGCCGATCGCAAGAAGAGAGCCCGCGAGCACCGGACGGCTCGGGAGTTTTTTCGCGATGGCCGCTTCGAACAGCGGTACGAGGACGATCGCCGTATTTTCGATGAACGACGTCGTCATCGATTCGGTATACCGGAGCGCATGGAATTCAAACGCCATGACCACGAAGAACACGATCCCGACCTTGATCCCGCCGAAGAGCGAATCGCGGTCGATCTTCACCATCCGCTTCCAGAAGATGAGCGCCAGGATGAAAAACGCGATCAGGAACCGGATCCCCATCAGATTGAACGGATCCATCGTCCGGAGGAGCAGCTTGGTAAAGAGAAACGATGTGCTCCTCGCCGTGATCACCGCGACCAGTAAAATCTCCGCATTCCGTACCGACATACCCTTCTCCTTTCCCCATTTCACGTTATCTCTTTTTCCTTGACAAAAAGGTAGCACCTCTTTATTATTGAGTAAAGCGACACTAAATCAATGTTTCGTTGATTTTTTCGCAATATAAAAAGAGGCGCCGGCGCTTCGCCGGACCGCCGGACACCCGGAATCCTGTTACTTAGAAAAAATGAGGACGATCTGCGTCACAGCAGCCCGCCTCTTCAGAAAAGGAGTGCATCATGGATACCGAAAAATGTCACGCACTGCTGGAGACCCTGCGCATCGGGAATCTGACCAGAGCCGCGCAGGAACTCGGCTACACCGCCTCCGGCATCAGCCGGATGATGGCTTCCCTGGAGCAGGAAGCGGGATTCCCTCTCCTCCTCCGGAGCCGGAGCGGTGTCCGCCCGACCGAAGAATGCCGGAGACTCCTTCCGCTCATCCGGGAGCTCGACCGCCTCGGCGACCAGTACGACCAGGAGACCGCGAAGATCCGCGGCCTCGACATCGGCAGCCTGAACGCCGGGACCGCCTACATCAATTACTATGGCCCCCTCTCCCGGATCATCGCGGAGTTCAGCCGCCGCTATCCCGGGATCCGCGTCGGTCTGATCGAGGGGCGGAGCAGCGAGCTCGCCGGCATGGTCAGCGATCACGAGGCCGATTTCTGCATCATCACAAAACGGGACGGACGCTTTGACTGGATCCCTCTTCTGGAAGACGAGATGACCGTCTGGGTCCCGCATGACCATCCGCGGGCGGATCAGGAGACCTACCCTCTGACGGATTTCGAGAAGGACCCGTTCATCGAAATCTACCCGAATCAGATCACCGACAACTCCATCATCTTTGAACGTCTCCACATCACGCCGAATACCCGCTATTCCGTCGTCGCCACCTTTGCCGCGATGAAGATGATCGAAGCCGGCCTCGGTGTGACGATGGTAAATTCCCTTTATGTCAAAGAGCGGACCTCCCCTCTCATCCGCAGTCTGAAGCCGGATCCGCCGATCAAGGTCGGCGTCGGGATCGCCGTGACAAAAGAAAACGAGCTTTCCCCTGCCGCGCGGACATTCCGTGAGTTCGCGGTGGAAAAGCTCGTACATCAAGGGATCCCTGACTGAGTTCCTATCGGTATTTTTTGTCCAGAAGGCGGGCGACATAGACACCGCTCGCGGATGCCTGAGAAAGAGAATGCGTCACGCCGGCGCCGTCTCCGATCGCGTACAGACCTTCCACGGAAGTCTCCAGATTCCCGTCCACCTCCACATCCGAATTGTAAAACTTGACTTCGACGCCGTAAAGCAGGGTATCTTCGTTCGCGGTGCCCGGCGCGATGTGATCGAGCGCATAGATCATCTCGATGATGTCGTCGAGCTGACGCTTCGGGATGACAAGGCTCAGATCGCCCGGCGTCGCATTCAGCGTCGGCCGGATGAACGACTTCTTCATGCGCCGCTCGCTGCTCCTGCGTCCTTTCACGAGGTCCCCGAACCGCTGCATCAGAACGCCGCCTCCCAGCAGATTGGAGAGCCGGGCGATGGATTCGCCGTACTCATTGCTGTCGTGGAACGGCTCCGTGAAACGGTTCGAGACGAGGAGCGCGAAATTCGTGTTCTCCGTGTGCAGCGCCGGATCCGCGTAGCTGTGGCCGTTCACCGTAATGATGCCGTTCGTGTTTTCGGAAACGACTTCCCCGTACGGATTCATGCAGAACGTCCGGACGAGATCGTTATACTGCTTCGTCTGATAGACGATCTTGCTCTCGTAGACCTTGTCGGTGATATGACGAAACACCTCAGCCGGAAGTTCGACACGGACGCCGATGTCGACACGGTTGCTGATCTGCTTGATGCCGAACTGCTGGCAGATGTCCGAGATCCAGCGGGATCCCGAACGCCCGGTCGCGAGGACGACCTGCTTCGCGGTATATTCATTTCCTTTATTATCTGTCACCCGGAAGATCCCGTTCTCCTTTGTCACGGAGACCGCCGCGGTGCGGAAGCGGATCTCGATCCGGTCTTTCACGATGTCATACATCTTCGCAAGGATCTGCACATTCCGGTCGGTTCCGAAGTGGCGGACCTTCGCGTCGAGGAGATGGAGATCGTATCGGAGCGCCAGGGTCTTCAGGTCGCTGTCCGCCGTCGAGTAGAGTTTTGCCCCTTCTCCTCCCAGCCCGCAGAGCACGGAGTCCACGTATTCCATCAGATCCATCGCCTGATCCTCGCCGATGTAATGATGGAGGTCTCCGCCGAACTGCGTCGTGATATTGTATTTCCCGTCTGAAAGCGTCCCCGCCCCGCCGTATCCGTTCATGATATGGCACGGATCGCATTTGATGCACTGCTTCGTCTTCCCTGCCTTGATCGGGCAGATCCGCTGCTGAAGCTCCGCTCCCTTATCCAGGACCAGGACCTTCGCCGGGGTCTCGAGCCGGGTCAGCTCATACGCCAGAAACGCTCCGCCTGCACCGGAGCCGATGACGATGATATCATAATCGTTCATGAGGACTCTCCTTTCCGCCTCAGACAAAAGAACAGCCCGACAGATCTGTTCCGTCGGGCTTGCTGGTGCGGTTGGGGGGATTCGAACCCCCATGACTGTTCATCACACGGACCTGAACCGTGCGCGTCTGCCAGTTCCGCCACAACCGCATGGCGACGCTGAAAAAATCAACGCAAGTAATATTATACACAAACGGGAAAATATTGCAAGTGGAAAATTCTCTTTCCTGTCCATTCTCATTGTGTTACAATATGACATTAGTAAGAACGTTCACACGATAAGGAGCATGATTATGAATACTGATAAATTATTTCTGACCTCGATCCTCTTTTTTGCTCTCGGCATCCTGTCCGTGTTCTGGCTGATCCGCGGCACGATGAAGACGAGCTCCATGGTCGTCGCGATCATCATCTTCTTCGCGCTCGGCGCCGCGTTCATGCGCCGCTCCTTCAAGAGCCGGAAAGAAGAGCTGGAAAATCCGCCGGAAGATGACATCGTGAAAAAAGAAGACATGGCAAACAGCTCAGAGAATAAATAACAGGATCCTGCTGAAAAAAACAAAGCACGGGTCAAAGGATGAAACACCGGGAGGCTGCGTCTCTCCCGGTATATTTTTTTCATCCATATGAGATCGAAAAACGCACCCTGTCTCCACCGATGCAGCGGAAACAAGGTGCGCCTGAATGAACGATTGTCTCCCGCCGTTCCCGGCGGGTTCCTTTCATGGAGATGCCGGACTACTCGTCCTCTTCTTCCTCCTCTTCCTCTTCATTTTCCTCCATGATCTTCTCGAACTCCCGGACCGCCTTCTCGAAGACCTTGTCGTCCTCGATATCGTTGATCTCGAACGTCCCGTCATCATATTCCTGATACGCGTAGATATAGACGTCATCCGATCCGTCCTCCGGAATCAGCGCGATGTAATCATGATCATCACAATCAAAAACGCCCATGATCTCACATTGGATCGAAGAACCGTCCTCAAATTCCAGCGTAATGATGTCTTCTTCATCCTGAACGTATTTCTCGTCAGCCATATCGATATCCTCCATTCTAATCGAGCAAACGTCGAAAATCTTGGCTTAATAATAGCAAACTCGACTTTGGTTAGCAACCGTCGCCGTCAATTTTTCGGAATTTCTTTTTCGGTCCGGTCCGGGTGAAAATACCGGTAAATATTCTCCGCAACGGCTTCCGTAATGGACGGCACCTCGGTCAGTTCCGGGACCGATGCGTCGCGGATCCGGTCGATCGTCTTGAAATGATAAAGAAGCTCATTCCTTCTTTTTTCCCCGACGCCCTCGATGTTATCCAGCATCGAACGGATCGCCCGCTTCCCGTGCAGCTTGTGGTGATACGCGATCGCGAACCGGTGGACTTCCTCCTGTACGGTGCCGGTATACTGGTACAGCGTGAGGCGGTTTTTCAGATCGATCTCGCGGCCATCTGAGAACACGAGGGCCCTCGTCCGGTGCCGGTCATCCTTCGCCATGCCGACGACCGGGATCGGAAGGCCGAGCGCGTCCAGCACCTTTTTTGCCGCGTTCACCTGGCCCTGACCGCCGTCCATCAGAATCAGATCCGGGACAGGGACCGCCGTCTCATCTCCATTTTTGACCCTCCGGTATCTGCGGTACAGCACTTCCTGAAGGCTCCCGACATCGTTCGGCCCCTCGATCGTCCGGATTTTGAACCGCCGATAGTCTTTTTTGATCGGAGAAAGCCCCCGGAACACGACCATGACACCGACGGAATCGACGCCGTTCGTGTTCGAAATGTCGTAGGACTCGACCCGGACCGGGAGCCCTTCCCGCTCCGGGCGGCGGGAGTATCCGGCATCCCGGATGACGCTCTCCATCTCTCCCTGCACCGTTTTTTCCCTCGCATCGCGCTCCGCCTGCCGCTCCGAGATCGTGCGCGTCATCTCCGTGACGTCCTGCCGGGCCATGCTGAGGAGCGCCCGCCGGTCGCCGCGCTTCGGCACGTCGATCTTCACCTTGTGCGGCCCGCGGCTGAGGAACTCTTCCAGGAGTTCTTTTTCCTCCGGCTCTTCCTCTACCAGGATCTCCGGCGGCACGACGGCCCACTGGCTGTAATACTGCTTGATGAACTCCGAGATCATGCTGCGGCGCGAATCCGTCTCATCCGTCTGGATCGAAAACGTTTCACGGCCGGAGAGCTTCCCCTCTCTCACCTGAAAGAGGACGACAAAAGAATTCTCCTGATCTTTGACCGCAAGCACCATATCGAGATCCTGATCGCGCACCATCGTGACGCGCTGTGTCTCCTTCAGCGCCTCCAGCGCCTGGATCGCATCCCGCCATTTTGCCGCTTCCTCATAGTTCATCGCGTCCGAAGCCGCTTCCATTTTTTCCGTCAGCGTACGGATCAGCGGGCGGTCTTTCCCGGACAGGAATTGAAGGATCTGCTGGACGTCCCGGTCATATTCTTCTTTGTCGCAGCCGCCCAGACAGATGCCGCGGCACGCGTTGATATAGTAATTGAGGCACGGGCGGTGATTTTTCCGGAACGTCAGCGCCGGGCAGCGCTTCAGCCGGAAGATCGACGGCAGAAGGTCGACGATCTGGTTCACGGCACCCACATCGCTGAACGGACCGAAGTAGCGGTTCCCGTCCTTTCGGATCACGCGCGTCTTCACGACCCGCGGGAATTCTTCTGATGTCGTGACCATGATGTACGGATACGTTTTGTCGTCCCGGAGCAGAACGTTATACCGCGGCTGGTATTTCTTGATCAGGTTGCACTCCAGGATGAGCGCCTCCATCTCACTTCCGCAGCGGATGTATTCGAACTCCGCGATATGCGATACCATCGCGCGGACCTTCGGGTTGGAATTCTGGTACGAACTCTGGAAATACTGCCGCACACGATTTTTCAGATTCACGGCCTTCCCGACATAGATGACTTGCCCGAGCCGGTCTTTATGAAGATAAACTCCCGGGGTCTCCGGGAGCTTTTTCAAATTTTCCTGAATATCAAACATAACTAAAAATCCCACCCCCGGCGCCGTCGGTCTTCTTCCTCCTCGAGCTGTTTCTCCGCGAGGCGGCGGATCTTCTCCTGACGCTTTCTGCGCCGTCTCCGGCGCGCTGCCGCACGTTTCGCGCGGACGTAAATGACAAAGAGGACAAAAATAAGCAGGACGATGAGGAAGACATACGTCGTCGTATCCGAGATCCCGAGATATGAAGGCAGCAGCCCTGTCCCGACATCTTCGTTAACAATAAGCTTTACTCTGTTAACTTCCTCATTCCCGACATAGATCTTCACATAACCGGCTGCCGTTCCGCGCCGGATCGGCGCCTCAAGATCCTTTCGAAGCGATGTTTTCGTCGACACGAGGGACTTGGATCCCTCTTTCGGGATATACGCGTATCCGTCTGATTCCGCGTAGACCTCGACACTCGTTTTCTTTCCGTGACGGATCCGGACCTTTCCTTCTTTCTGTCCGGCGTTTACGGCTTTGACACCCTTGACGGTCTGCTCCGCGTACTCGACCAGGCTCCGGATGTCCTCCGTCTGATCCTTCTTCGGTTCGCCGAAAAGAATGATATAGAGCCGCATCCCTTTGTTGCGGAACGCCACGACCGTCATCTTTTCCCCATCCACTTGCGCCGAAGAGGACTGGACCGCCGCGTAGATCCCCGGCATTTCCCGGACGAGCCCGCGGTTCACGCTGTCCAGCTTCTTCGCCTCGTGCTTGTTCGTCGCCGGCATCTCGTACGCGCTCCCGTTCGACATGCGGCAGATCGTATTATTGGAAAAAGCGACCCGGGTGATCAGCAGAAAATCAGACGCGGTCGTCCTGCTGTGGACGCGATGCGTCTTCCCGCCGGAGTCCGTGACCCTACCCGCGGACGGAGACTTGAATTTTGTACTGGTGCAGCCGATGTCCTTCGCCGTCCGGTTCATCTGATCGACGAATTTTGCCTCAGACCCGGCCGTATTCTCCGCGAGCGCGTACGCAGCGTCGCTCGACGAGCGTTTCAAAAGAAGATACAGCAGCTGCTCGGTCGTGATCTTCTCTCCTTCCTTGAGAACGTCTCCCGGCTGCGCAGCCGCGGTCTTCGAAACCGTGATCGTTTTATCCAGCGAAAGGCCCTGGATCGCGAGGAGCGCCGTCATCAGACGTGCCGCCCCATTCGGATCCACTTTTGTCGTAGAGTTCAGACGATAGACGGTATCACCGGTGTTGTCGCAGTAAACATAGGCGGATTCCGCCGAGATCTCCGGCTTCGAGACGCTCTTCTCCGCCGCCTGAGCGCACGAAAAAACGGGAGCGCAGAAAAGGAACACCACACTTACCATGATCAAGAATGATATTGCTTTTCTGCTCCTGCTCCCGTTCAAATTTCAGCTGACTCCCGTCTTCAGCAGAAATTATTTATTTTCTGCCTCAAATTTCTTCATGAAGTCGACCAGAGCATCGACGCCTTCTTCCGGCATCGCGTTGTAGATGCTCGCTCTGATGCCGCCGACACTTCTGTGGCCCTTCAGATTGATCATCCCCTGCTCTTTCGCCTCTGCGACGAACTTCGCATCGAGATCCTTGTCTCCGGTCACGAAGTCAACGTTCATCAGAGAACGGTCTTCCTTCACCACCGGCGTCTTGTAGAAGTCGGTGGAATCAAGATAATTATACAGCTTATCGGCCTTGCGTACAACACGTTTATGCATTTCCGGAACGCCGCCGATGCTCTTCAGATACTTGAAGACTTCGCCCGCTACATAAATCGACCAGCACGGCGGAGTATTGTACATGGAATCCTTGTCCGCATGTGTCTTGTAGTCCAGATAGACCGGGCAGTTCTCCGGTGCATAGCCGAGCAGGTCGTCCCGGATGATGACGATCGTGACGCCTGCCGGAGCGACGTTCTTCTGCGCACCGGCCCAGATGATCCCGAACTTGTTCACATCGACTTCTTCGCTCAGGAAGCAGGAAGACATGTCGGAAACCAGCGGAATATCTCCGGTCTCCGGGACATAGTTGAAGTGGCTTCCGTAGATCGTGTTGTTGCAGCAGTAGTAAACGTAATCCGCGTCAGGTCTGAAGTCATCCTTGCCGACCTTCGGGATATAGGAGAAGTTCTTGTCCTCGGAGCTCGCGACGCACTTGATGTCACCGAACTTCTGTGCTTCCTGATAAGCTTTCTTTCCCCAGTTACCGGTAACGATGTAATCTGCCTTCTTCGAATTTCTCAGCAGATTCAGCGGAACCATGGAGAACTGCAGCGTGCCGCCGCCCTGAAGGAACAATACCTTGTAGTTGTCCGGGATATGCAGAAGATCTCTCAGATCTGCCTCTGCAGCTTCGATGATCGCACCGTATTCCTTGGAGCGATGGCTCATTTCCATGACGGATTCGCCTGTTCCTTTGTAGTTGAACAAGTCCTCATGAACATTTTCCAGTACTTCGATCGGCAGGACGGAAGGGCCGGCCGAAAAGTTCCAGACTCTGTTATATTTCTGCATTTTTACTCCTCCATTCATTAAAGAAACCGTTACATTCAATGAAAATATTATATCATCCGGAAAACTCAAAGTAAAGCGAGCTGGAGTTATGACAGTCATAGTCGAAAACTATATTTTTTCAATATTTCGTTTATTGAAACGTTCTAACTTTAGTGGTATGCTGGATGTACGAAAACTTTCAATCAAGTGGATTTTTGGCGGTTCTGGCACCGCCTGGAAAGTCATCTATTAAAACAAATGGAGGTACCGTATGTATAACATTGCAACCCTGAACAAAATTTCACCGGTAGGACTTGCCCACCTGACAGACAATTATCAGGTCGTGGACGATACCGATTCCGCTTCCGGGATCCTGGTACGCAGTCAGGACATGCATGACATGAAGTTCGGATCCGATCTGCTCGCGATCGCAAGAGCCGGAGCCGGCGTCAACAACATCCCGCTGGATGAATGCGCTGATCAGGGAATCGTTGTTTTCAACACACCGGGTGCCAACGCAAACGCCGTCAAAGAACTCGTCATCGCCGGCATGCTGCTCGCTGCCAGAAATCTTCCGGGAGCACTCACCTGGGTCTCCGGTCTGGACACCGATGTCCTCAAGAAGGTTGAGAAGGGCAAAAAGCAGTTTGCGGGAACAGAAATCGCCGGAAAGACGCTCGGCGTCATCGGACTCGGCGCGATCGGCGCCAAGGTCTGCAACGCAGCGCAGGCGCTCGGCATGAACGTCATCGGCTATGATGCGTTCCTGAACGATCAGATGAAGGCCAGCCTGAACGACGGCATCAAGATCGCATCCTCGCAGGATGAGGTCCTCGCAGCGGCAGACTACCTGTCGATCCATATCCCGGCAAATGACGCAACCAAGGGTACCATGAACAAGGACTTCTTCGCGAAGATGAAGGACGGCGCTGTCGTTCTGAACTTCTCCCGCGACAAGCTCGTAAACAGCACCGATCTCCTCGCCGCACTGGAATCCGGCAAGGTCGGCACTTATGTCACCGACTTCGGAACGGATGATATCCTGAACAAGCCGAACGTCATCTGCATCCCGCACCTCGGTGCGTCCACAGCAGAAGCAGAAGACAACTGCGCGACGATCGCCGTCGAAGAGATCATGAACTTCATTGAGAACGGAAATGTCATCAACTCCGTCAACTTCCCTCGCACCGATCTCGGTCCGTCGGACGGAGAAGGAACAAGGATCGCAGTCATCACCAAGGATGTCGCGGATCCGGTCGCAGCCGTCAAGAGCGCGCTGTCCGGCATCGATATCAAGAATATCGCCGGCGGAGACCGGAACGGCCATGGCTATGTCCTGGTCCAGGCGGGATCCAAGGTCGGAGACGTTCCGTCGATCGACGGAGCGGTCCGCGTCAGAGTTCTGTAGGAACCGAACGATAATTCTTCCCTGCACCGGTGCTGCGGTGCAGGGATTTTTTTGTCAAAAAGAAAAAGGCCCCGGTCGGGCCTGTAATGCGCAGCGTCAGTCTCTCGGCGGCATGACGAGATCGAGCGCGCTTCTTTCATTGCGGATCACGATCTCCCCGTTCCCCTTCTGATACTCGCCGTCGAGCGTCCAGTCCATGTCTTCCGACGCGTTGATCCGGAGACAGGACGAACGGAAGAAGGAGATCGCATCGCATTCTTCATATTTCTGCGTCGTCAGCGCGGTCACGATCTGATTCAGCTTGATCAGATTCGTCGGGTACTCGATCATCAGGACTTCGAACAGACCATCGTTGTAATCCACCTGATCCTTTGACAGTGTGAGCACTCCGCCCATCGATGTCGAATTGCAGACCGCGCCGAAAATGTATTTCCCGGAGAACTTCGTTCCGTCGCTTTCGTTCACCATGTCGATCGCGTACGCGTAGGACCCCAGCGAGAACACGTCCTTGATCCCGCTCAGGATATACGCCATATGGCCCAGCATGTTCTTCATCGACTGGGAGACACTGTACGACGTATTGGTGAACGCACCGAACGACGCGACATAGGAAAACGTCCGTCCGTTGAAGCTTCCCATGTCGAGCGGACGCGGCGTCCCGTTGACGATGTCCCTCGCCGCTTTCACGAGGCCTTTAGACAGGCCCAGTCCGGAGGCAAAGTCGTTCGTCGAGCCGGCCGGGATATAGCCGAGCGGTTTTTTCGTCCCCGATTCCAGAAGGCCGGCCGCCACTTCGTTGAACGTACCGTCTCCTCCGATCGCAACGAGAAGATCGGCATCCGCCGCCCGCTCCCGGGCGATCACGGTCCCGTCGCCCCGTTTCTGCGTCATGGCGATCACCGTTTCATAGCCGCCGCGGCAGAACTCCTGCAGGATCTCCGTAAGCGACTTGTTCGCGCGCATCGTGCCGGAACACGGATTCATGATGATCAACACTTTTTTCATTTTTTCCATAGATTCTTCTCTTTCTCTCCGACGTCAGCGGACCCGGAACGGAACGCCGATGGATTCCGCGATCTTCGCGCAGGCTTCGATATCTTCATTCGGGATGACGCCGACGACGGACATCGCGGCGTGCGGCAGCGCTTCCTTCGCTTCTTTTGTGAACTGAAGTATCGCGTCGTAGGACTTCGTGCCGAAGACCGGATGGCACAGCGCGTCATATTTTTCCGCACTGCACTGATTCAGGCTGACGGAGACGCTGTCGATGATCCCTTTCATCATCGGCACCGTTTTCTTCTGATTGATCAGATCCGAAAGGCCGTTCGTATTGATCCGGATCGTGAGCGGCGTCGTTGACTTGACGTACTTCGCGATCTCAAGAAGATCGTCCAGACGTTCCGTCGGCTCTCCGTAGCCGCAGAAGACAAGTTCCTCGTACTGGCTCAGATCCCAGTCCTTCAGCATCTCAATGCATTCCTCGACCGTCGGCTCCCTCTTCAGCCACAGCGAATCCGCCGTGCCGAGACCGTCCGTCATATTGCGGATGCAGAACTCACAGCGGTTCGTGCAGCGATTCGTGATGTTCGCGTACAGACCGCGTCCGTAATCATAAAACACTTCGCCGATTTCTTCATTGTAATCCATCAATATTCACCTCTTGTATCCCGCCAGACTTTATTAAACAGGATCCCGAGCACCATGACCCAGGACAGAAAATAGAACCAGAACATCAGCGCCACGACCGATGCCATCGTTCCGTAAATGATATTGAAATTTGCAATATAGTTCACATAGATCGAGTAGAAGAACGTCACGACCAACAGGCCGATCGATGCCCCGATGCTCCCCGGCACGACATCCCTCGGCTCCAGCTTCTCCTGCGGCAGCACATAATATGTGTAGAACACCATCAGGAAAAAAAGGATCGCGGCGAGCGGCCAGCGGAGGTACGTCCACGCCAGGTCGATCATCGACCCATGGACGATCTGTCCGAACATCAGCGTCAGGATCATTTTCCCGTAAACGAGGATGATGATGACAAAAGCGTATGTGAACACGGACAGGAACATCGTTCTCCAGGAACGGAAACGCTCCGTCCAGAAATTTCCGGTCCTCCGCCCGCTGGTATACGTGTAGTTCGCGATCCTCATCATGGCGAACTGCGCGCGCGATGCTGCCCACAGCGCCATCAAGATGAAGAAAATGTTATTTCCGGTCGACGTCGCTCCGCTGTTCAGGATCCCCTTGAGCGTGTCCGCAACACCGGGAGCGAGGTACTTATCGATCGTCTGATTCATCAGATTCAGCGATACATCCAGGATCCCCAGGAGCTGGGAAACGACGATCATCAGCGGCACCAGAGACAGCATCATGAAAAACGCGATCTGCGCGGCAAACCCCTGGTAATAAGGGTCGCTGAACTGCTTGATCCCAAGGATCAACATCTTGCGGAGGCGCGCCTTGAAACGTTCCTTGTTCATCATTAAATTTTCCTGTCCTTCAGCTGCGCTTCCAGCACTTTGAGCGCCCTCGCCCTGTGGCTGATCCGGTTCTTCGTATCCGCACCGAGCTCTGCGAACGTCTGATCGAATCCGTCCGGAACAAACAGCGGATCATAACCGAAACCGTTGCTGCCTCTCGGAGTCCGGAGGATCGTCCCCGGGCATTCTCCCCTCGCGGTGAGAACGTTCCCGTCCGGCCAGACCATCGTGACGACCGAAACGAATTTCGCCGACCGCTTCTCATCCGGCACATCCTCCATCAACCGCAGCAGCTTCTGATTGTTCTTCCGGTCATCCGTCGGCTCCCCGGCAAAGCGTGCGGAATATACGCCCGGGTCTCCTCCGAGCGCATCCACCATCAGGCCGGAATCGTCCGCGATCGAGATCTTGCCGCAGAGCTTCATAATCTCTTCCGCCTTTTTCCGTGAATTTTCTTCAAAGGTTCTGCCGTCCTCCACGACATCAAAATCCTTCGGAACGCCCGCTTCGTCTCTGGAGATCACATGAAGTCCGAACGCGCCGAGGATCGTCTCGATTTCCCGGATCTTATTCACATTTCCTGATGCCGCAACGATGATTTTTTCCATGCCTGTTTCTTCACTGTCAAATTAAACTATAATAAATTATTATATCATATCCTGACCACGGGTTAAAGTGCACGGAATCTTCACGACCCTGCCAGACCGGAATGCACGCCGCAGCCTCCTGTTTCCCTGCGAACATCCCCGGTCAGAAATACGCGACCCCGAGTTCCGAAAGCAGGATCCTGAGGCCGATCACGCACAGGATCAGCCCGCCGGCCAGCTCCGCCCTCGGACGGTACTTGTTCCCGAAGGCACTGCCCAGCCTGACACCCGCCATCGATAAAAAGAATGCGAGGACACCGATCAGCACCGAGGTGCGCCAGCTCCCTGCGTACAGAAACGCGTACGCGGCACCGGCCGCCAGTGCACCGATGCCCGTTTCGACCGCCGGCCGGAACATCTCCGACGGATCCACATCCGGATCTGCGTCCTGCTTTTTGTTCCGCGCCTTCCGGATCATGTTCCCGCCGATCAGCACGAGCAGGATGAAAGCCGCCCAGTAGTTATATTGACTTATGTATGAGGACAAAAAAGTCCCGAGATAAAATCCGATGAGCGACATCAAAAGCTGGGATCCGCCGAACCAGATCCCGCAGATCAGCATAGGTTTCGGCCGGATCTCCCGAAGCGACAGGCCTTTGCCGACCGACACGGCCAGTGCGTCCATCGCCAGGCTGAATGCCACCAGGATGATTTCGAAATTTGTCATGCAGAACTCCCTGTTATTGATGCATCAACTCCCTGATTTCCGGAGCCGTAATTCACGTTTTCCCATTATAGCACGTCTCACAAAAAGCTCCAACAAAAGAATGCGCGCGGCTGCTCCCGACTGCCGGGAAGCTCTCCGCGCGCATCTTAACATACTTTTGTTCCGGCCGGATCAGCCGCTGTCTGAAACGCTCAGGTCTCTATCCACTCACGATTCACTCGCGATTCTTCCGGCGTCTTGCTGCCGCCATCACAGCGAGTGCCGCTGCTGCCGCAAGGAGTACGATGACTGCCGCGACCGGCGCATTGTCACCGGTCTTCACGCCGGTTCCGGAGGAAACATTGTTCGATCCGGATGACTTATGAGACGTGCCGGTTTTATGCGTAGTATTGCTGTTCTCATCTTCCGGCGTATCCGTGTGTGGTTTGTCTACGCTGGTCGTTTCGTTTTCGAAGCTCAGTTCGCTGACCTCGCTTCCGTCCGCCGTATACGTGACTGCCGCTTCCAGCTTCCCTTCCGCGTTCTTCGTCACGGTGATCCGGATCTGATATTCCGTGTCATCGTAGCGGATGTTCGAAAGTCCGCCGTCCACTTCGCTCAGGGTATACTCATACGTTCCTTCTTCCGTGAAGCTGAGGTCATCAAACGCAACAAGTCCGGTCTCGTCATTTTCTTTTGTTTGAACAAGATTTCCGTCGCTGTCCAGCAGTTCAAAGGTGAACGTATTGTCCTCCGGCGCACTTCCGTCCAGCGTCTTCTTCGCGATCAGCGGTACAGTGACCTCGTCACTCCCTTCTTCATGGATCGGCGTCTCATAATTCGTGATGATATAACCGCCATTCCCGTCTTCCGTGACTGTGTACGTGAACTTGTTTCCTGCCTCGGTGAACGTATACTTGTATTCATGGCCGTCTTCTGCTATTTTATCAAGATCCCGGAACGTATGCTTCCAGTTGTTCCCTTCGTTCAGCTCGACGCGGCCGGCTTCCTCACCATCCCGGTTCAGGATGATCGTGACAGCTTCTTTGTCGACACCGTCAGCCCATTGTTTCTCGACCGGGATGTCGATCTTTTCTTCCTGTTTCTCTTCCTCCTTCTTGTCAGCGACTGTCAGGGTCAGCTGCCCTTCAACTTCCTCCGCCTTGTCACATGCGATGCTGTATGCGGTCGTCTTCACGCCGTCCTTTGTCTCGACGGACTTTTTCAGCGTGACTTCGATCGGGCTTTCCAGAGTCTGATAGCCTTCCGGCGCTTTCGTCTCTTTCAGGTAGAGTGTTTTTTCACTCTGATCATCGAGAAGCGAACGAAGAGAATCTGTGGTGATTTTCAGCGTTCCGTCCGCTCCCGTCGTATACGCACTGCCGACTTTCTTTGTGCCGTCCCGGTCCTCATAGAGTGTGAACTCTGCGCCTGCCAGGACGTTCCTGCCGTCCTCGTCGGTCTTCTTCAGGACGAGGCTGCTGTCTTTCGTTTCTTCACCGATCTTCTCATCGGTAATGGTCAGTTCACCGTTCGTCTCCTCCGCATCTTTCGCTGAGATGCTGTATGTGGTCTTGATGAATTTCTGCATATGATCGCTGGAGTACGTCGTTTCCACATCTGTCCCCAGAACGATGACGGTATCCTCCTGGTTCAGCTTGTAGCCTTCCGGCGCCTTCGTTTCTTTCAGCTTCAGTTCTTTTGTCTGTCCATCCGCCGGAAGATAGCTTTCCAGGGCGTTGTCTTTCGTGCTGATGACAAACTGCCCATTTTCATCCGTCGTATACGACGCGACTTCGGTGTCCCCGTCGTAAAGCTTGAACTCTGCACCTTTCAGCGTCTTGCTGCTGTCATCGGCGTCTTTCTTGACGACGGTAAGGCTCGCATCGCTTCTGCTGTTGATCGAGTTTACCGTTGTATTGCAGAATACCGGTGTCGAAACGGCAGTTCCTTTCTCCAGATCGCAGTACGTCACATCAGCCTTGAGCTCGCCGCTCTCCTCTGTGACTTTCACGGTAGCGGCGTATTCCGTGCTGTCATAATTGATATCAGAATCGGTGCCTTTGATTTCACGGATCACGTAGTAATACTCTCCCGC
The DNA here is from genome assembly GCA_050946555.1 of Anaerovoracaceae bacterium. Taxonomy (GTDB): domain Bacteria; phylum Bacillota; class Clostridia; order Peptostreptococcales; family Anaerovoracaceae; genus Aminicella. Next base: position 56,165 of record JBMNVA010000003.1, read on the forward strand.
CTCGCTGTACTGGAAAGACGGCGTGAACGTGACATTTCCTTCCGCATCATTCGTCCCGGTCGCTGCGTTTTCCTTTACCAACTCATGCTCGCCGCTGTCATTCTTCTGATACTGGTCGACCGCGAACCGGAATTTTCCTTTCTCCGGCGTCTGGTTATCCAGTTTCTTGGACGCTTTGAGCGTGACTTCGACAGGCTTCGTCGTTTCATTTTTTGTGTTCGTGAACGTGAACGACGGACAGTCGGAACCGGAAGCCACTTTCGTCATCGTGAAGTCCCCTTTTGTCACTTCTGTCACGTCATAGGAATACTTGTTCCCGTTCTCATCCGTGACCGGAAGTCCTTCAAACTTCCCGCTCCACTCGTTTTCGCTCTGTTCCTTTTCCTTTAACGTCAGAGTCTTTTCGAAGCTCGTATCTTTTTCTCCATTCACCGTGCGTGTAAGCTTGAACGTTACGTCACCACGTTCCTCATCGGAAGCATATCCCTTCCAGACTTTCGTGACCGGGATATCGATCGTTTTGCTCTCATCAGACACGGTGCCGTTGATGAAGTTCTGGCGGAGCTCTCCGCTGTGCGTCGGATCATTGTTCAGCTTATCTTTCTGGACAAAAAGATTCACCGTCGTGCCATCAAAATCCTTGCTGCTCTCCGCACCGTTGATCAGTGCGTTATACGCATCGACCATATCCTGTGTTGTCAAGAAGGAACCGCTCGCCGCACTCACGAGATTTCTGAGAGGTGTCGTTGCGGCTACATTATGATCCGTAAAATACCAGATCGCGCACTGCGTGACCGCAAAGAACTCTTTATCATTCAAATTGTATTCCGACTGAAGCCCGGATTTGTTATTCGGATATCCATGATAAAGGATATATTTTAGGCTTCCACTGAGTTCTTCCGCGGTGTATCCCCTGTCCACCTGGCTGCAGCCGCTGTATTTATAGATGTTGCTAGCAGATGCATCCGAGATCTTGCGGAATTCCGGCTCGTTATCGGTTTTCGCACCGATCGAGTGCTGATAATTGATGCAGTATACAATGCTTTTCTCGTTCGGCGTATCTTTATGATAGATTGTGGAAGGGATATTGACTTTATCCCCGTCGATCATTTTGTCATAATCTGTATAACGGTAATCATACCCGGCGTCATCGCTCTTCGATATGACCTCGAAGCTGACATTGAGATTCAGCGTAAAAAGCTTGCTGCCGCTTTCCGACAGAACACTGACCGGGATCACATCATTATAGACCCCTGCGGAAAGTCCCGTTTTCGGTGAGACCGAGATTCCCGCTTTGCCTTCAGAAGCAAACACGCTTTCATTCTCAACGTTAACGTTGAAATGTTCCGTGTCATCTGCTGCGATCCTGATGCTGCCATCGCCGGTGTTTACGACCTGATACTTTCTGGCCGCCGGTGCTTCATACCCTTCCGTTTCCGTGCCGAAGTCACCTTCATAGCTTTCGACTTTCGCAGCGTAAGTTTCCGTCGTCCCGGAGGAAGGCCGCAGGACTGCCATTCCGTCATGGAAATCACGTTTTTCTGTTTCCTTATATCTCAGGTAGATCACCTTCGACGACGCATCCGAAACTGTGATTTTCGCAGAATAATTCATGAATGCGGTCTTCACCGAAAGCTGCTCCCCGTTTTCTGCCACTTCCTCTTCAGACGGCGCTGCTTCATTCTGGTCTCTTACGATGTAATAGACCGTCCCGCCTTTTAAGTTCGTTACTTTTGCTTTCAGTGTGATCGTATCCGTTCCCCATTCCGCGGAATACGCGACGGTCCCCGTCCCCTGCGTTGACGAAACACTGTCTGCCAGCGCAGCAGACGGCATCATGACGACCATCATGAAAAAACTCATAATGACTGCATAGACCTTCTTTTTCATTTTTACCCCCTCAATTTTTTCCCAAAAAAATATCGGACCCGGCTCCCTGGAACTACGGCAGGGAGCCCCCACTCCCTGCCGGTTTAATATAGTACCAATCGAGTACCTGTTGCGATTCATAATATAACGCCTTTGTGCAAAGTTGTCAAGTCGTTTGTGAAATTTATTTATATTATTTTGGTACTATAATATATTCAGGAGCCTTCGCTTGCGTTCCGACAACAAAGCGCTGCAATGCATCGCCTGAACATTTCAAGGGTAAAAGGATCTTCCCATTCTTCACACCCATTTGAGAAAAAAGAAACAAAGGATCCCCCCGGTTAGTTTGATAAAACTTCCGTGTTATGTTAGAATGCGGTTAGCTTAGTAAAACTCTGCCATACGGCAAACAGGCAATCGGAGGAACCGAATGAAAATACAGGAATCGACCGAGGATTATCTTGAGCGGATCCTCATCCTTCATAAGGAACTGGAGCAGGTCCGGGCGATCGATATCGCGAGGAGCATGAATTACTCCAAGCCGACGATCAGCATCGCACTGAAGAAACTCCGGGAAAACGGGAATGTCACGGTCGACCGCTCCGGGAACGTCACACTCACGGAGCAGGGTCTTGCCGTCGCTCAGAAGACCTATGAGAAGCACACCGTCATCGCCGATCTCCTGATGCGGCTCGGCGTCAGTAAAAAGACGGCCTGCGAGGATTCCTGCCACATCGAACACTGCTTGAGCGATGAAAGTTTTGAGGCGATCAAATCCTGTTTAAAGGAGCACCCGGAACTATCGGGATCGGAAGGCTGAGCCCCCCTCACCTCATTCCCGCGAGAAGCAGGATCCGGACAAAAAAACTTAACGCTCTGCCGGGATTTTCCGGTAGAGCGTACTTTTTTCCTCTTGCCTTCGGCTATACGAGCTTCTTTACGAGCTCCTCCATCGCCGGGCTCTCATAATCTTCTATCGTCCCGTTATCGCAGGAAGACGCCAGATCGGCATCAATCGGGAGCTTCGCGATATTCGCGATGCCGAATTTCTTCGCGATCTCATCGATGTGACTCTCACCGAAGATCTTGTGCTCCGCGCCGCAGTCCGGACACTTGAAATACGACATATTTTCCACGATCCCGAGAACCGGGATATTCATCATCTGCGCCATGTTGACCGCTTTTTCCACGATCATCTCCACGAGTTCCTGCGGTGACGTCACGATCACGATCCCGTCGACCGGGAGCATCTGATAGACTGTCAGAGCAACATCTCCGGTGCCCGGCGGCATATCCACAAACATGACATCGACGTCGCCCCAGCTGACGTTGCTCCAGAACTGCTGCACGACATTTCCGAGGATCGGACCTCTCCACACGACCGGGTCGGTCTGGTTTTCCAGCAGCAGGTTGATCGACATGATGCGGATCCCGCTCTTCGTCGGCTCCGGCAGGAGCTCCTCGTCATTTCCTTTTGCCCGTTCCGTGATTCCGAACGTTCTCGGGATCGACGGGCCGGTGATATCGGCATCCATTACCGCGACCTGCTTCCCCTGCTTCGCCGCAGCGGCAGCGAGCATCGATGTCACCGAAGATTTTCCGACGCCGCCTTTTCCGCTGACGACCCCGATCACCTTTTTCACATTCGACGTCGGGTTCATCGGCGCCTTCTGAGGTTCCGTTCTTTCGCTGCAGCTTTCCCCGCAGGAGCTGCAGTCATGATTGCAATCTGCCATTTCTACTCTCCTTTTATCTTTAATAAAAAAATTGACTTGTTAAATCCTTCCGCAGCGCCGGATGCTGCCCGTCAGAACATCCCTAAATTTTTAAACAGGAACATCCACAGCAGCATGGTTGCGAGCGAAAAGAGACTGGAAAAAATCACACAGTTCCCCGCAAGCTCGCTGTCGCTGTCCATGGACTGCGCCATAGTGAACGACGAGATCGCCGTCGGCGTCGCGAGCATCGTCAAAAGCGAGACAAATTCCACGCCCCGGAGTCCGATCAGCATCGCAAGCGTGAGCCCGATCCCCGGCACGACGAGCAGCCTTCCGGCCACGCCAATCGTGAGATTCCGGAGCTCTCCCGAGACCGAATGGATATCAAACGACGCGCCAAGGATGACGAGTGCCATGATCGTCGTCGTATCGGCCATTTCTCCGATCAGCTGGTCAATGACCACAGGGACTTTCAATCCGACGAGCGTTGCCGCGATCGCGGCGATCGCCCCGATGATGATCGGGTTCTTCAGCACATTGAGCAGCATCTTGCCGATCCGGACCTTGCCGCCGCGGTAGATCTCCAGCGTGAAGACCGCCAGGATATTATAGAGCGGCACGATGATCGTGATCAGCACCGCCGTCTTGGTCAGCTTCTCATCTCCGAACAGATTCTGCGTAAGCGGGAGCCCCAGGATGACGATATTGCTCCGATAGATCGCCTGGATCAGCGCTCCCCTGCTTTTCGGCCGCTTTTCGATCGCCAGCACGACGACCGTCGTCACCAGATAGACCGCCATCAGATATACGACCGCAAAAGCCACCATTTTCCCATGGAACGCTTCCGAAAAGTCCGCACCGTAAATGTTATCGAACATCAGCACCGGGAAAAAGACAACAAAGATCATATGGTTGACATCCTTGATTTCCTTTTCTGTCAGCACCTTGAACTTCCGCACGCCGTATCCGACGGCCAGCAGGATATAGATCGGAAGCACTGCTTTGAAGCAGATGATAAAATTACTCAGCATCCGTGATCACCTGATCGATCACAAGGTCATGATCTTCCGTCGGGATCGCTCCGTTTGCCACTGTGAGCTTCTCAAAACAGATCATTGCCGTCTTCATGTCCCCCTGGCTGAGATACCGGTCGTAATATCCGTTCCCGTGCCCGAGACGGTGTCCCGCGTGGTCGCAGGTCACACACGGCACGACGACAAAATCGATCTTTGACGGCTCGATGACCTGGCTCCCGTCGATCGGTTCCAGGATCCCATAGAACCCCGGTACGAGATCGCTTTCATAATCCTGGATCTCGATCGCATTCATCGTTGTCTTGTCGATGCAGAGCGGCACAGCCACCTTTTTCCCCTGCTTCAGCGCGTCCTCGATGATCGCCTTCGTCTGCGGCTCGCCCTTGTCCTTCATTCCGACAAAACAGAATATCGTGTCTGCCTGCCGGTATTCGGGAAGGTCGATGACCTTCTGACATATCGTCTCGCTCGCCTTGCTGCAGTATTCCGGATCCAGCTCCTTCTGGAGCTTCTCCATCATCTCACGAAGTTTCTTCTTTTTCTTAGTTACGTCCAAATTGCCCTCCTGAACTGATTTCGGGCTTGCAGCTTCGCTTCCCCCGTTAAATTCAATGCACCTATTATAACATAGATGGAGCGGAAAAATAGAACCTCAGAATTATTAGAAAATTTTAAAAAATCTATTGACTTTCTCTAATTCTTCGATTATTATATATACAACAATTAAAGAAAGGAGTTGAGGCCATTGCAGAGATTTAGGCACGGACCAGGAGATATATCGGGGCTTAGCCTCATCTTCAAGGAGTCAGATCAGTAGGATCGCATGATACACAGAATTCGGACTGATTGGAGAGAAGCGGGAGTTCCCCTTCCAAGCGAGTAAGCAATCTAGGAACTGATTGCGAATGGCTCCGGAAGAGTGAGGTTGGAAGCCCGGAAAAGTTATCGTAATATAGCAGGATCGGACAGGTCCACAGATCTGGTAAGACGATATCCTGTGTTCATATAGATTACGATATATCTTCATCAGAAAACTGAATAATAGAAATGGTAACTAGAAGCCGGATTGCAGTAATTACTGGTCCGGCTTTTTCATGTCTTTGAACGAAATCTGCTCTCAGGGAAAGATACAATACTGATCCGAGTTGAAAATTCAACGTTCAAAAGACTTATTACTAACGCGTTTTGTCCACCCTGTAAGTTGATCGAAAAAAGATAAAACCGCCGCAGCCATTGATATTTCAATGGTTACAGCGGTTTTTACCAACGCGTTTTGTCCTATAAGCCAAAAAAGAAGCCTTTCGGCCTTTAAACAAAAAAAGACTACCGACCAGTGATCTGTCATTCTCTCCAAAGCTTCCGTCTTATCTCACATCCGCCACTACATCCGGCGGATTATCATAACTTTCCGCTTTAACCCAGATCCGTGACTCCCCTTCCGTCGGGAAGCCTGCGATCCATCAATCACTGGTCGGCATCTTCACTTTCTTTGATTCCATACACTTCTGGTGGAATCACCTTCCTTCTCTCCACCTCCGGGAATCACCCCGAAAGCTTTGTCCAGATGAGATCTTCCCTTGGGGGAGTATCTCTTTCTGTTGTCTTAATTCTAGCATAAAAAACGGGTTTGTCAAGATTTTTTTGAAAATATTCTGAAATCCCAGAACTTTACAAATGTTTTAAGAGGCATTCCGCGGCCGGGAAATCATCATAAAAAACGTCAGGGATCCTTTCCTCATCGGGATCCCTGACGACGCATCGCCAGCAGGCGGCAGCTCTCCGCCTCCTCTTTATACCCCGGGCTCCCGGTCTGATAATATAATTCGAGAAAAAGCTGCTCCGCCTCACGAAATCGCGCGCCGGAGTCCTCTCCCAGGATCAGATCATTGTCCGCGAGGTTCCGCAGGACCTTCGCCAGAAGGACCTGGAGCTCTACCGAATCGACGCTTCCTGCGGCAGTCTTCCCGCTTTCTTTCAGCATCTTACGGGCTTTTTCCTCCAGTCTGCTGTATTCCCGGAGCGCCCGCATCCTCATGTTCCATGCGGTGTGGACCGAACGCTCCCTGCTCTCGTCGCAGTCCGCCTTGTGAAGGCAGCCGCGGCAGTTCATCTCATTCCATGAAAATCCGCACGGCGTATGATTCTCCGCGTAGGAAACGATGTGATCCGCCTTCTCCTGATACTCCCGGAGAGCAGACAACGTATCTTTCATTTTTCTGATTTCATCATCCATGAGAGCCTCCGGAAGCATTCGATTTGCAAAGTTCGAAAAAAGGCTATTTTTCAAGACTATCCCTGCATACTGCATATTAGTTAATTGCCACTTATAGTAGGATAGCATAGAAGAAAAATTATTTCAAAAAATCAGAAGCTCCTGGTAAATACTGAAGCCATACATAATGCTATCTTGCGATCATTTCGTATTGCTTTTATCTTAGATAGAGCCCAACTCGTTGCAAACGCTGAAAATATGCTATTTTTCCATACTCTTTTCCTTCAATTTCCCTTAATAATATGACATATTGCACAATGAACCTCTCTGTTTATCAACTTATTAAATAAACAAAAATATCGATTTCCTGCTTTCGAATGCACATTTATTGATTTTCAATAAAATGCAGCTATAATGAGAAATAGAAAAAATTCGTATGGGCATTTGAACTAATATATTAGGTCAAATCTTCGTAGCAATCATATGCTCCAAACAAAACTTTGTTTCAAAGCAGGGATAAATATATGCCCTCCAACTCATATAGTAAGAAACTTTTCGATGAGAAGAAATTACTACTAGTATTCAATAAGGAGGATAGGCGCATGAATCTGTTCGACAGCTGTTGAGTATGCTTCAGTATTTTCAGATGTATTCTATGACAACAATTAAGAGGTAAAAAAATGACATATAAAAAATGGTATTACAATACTTGGTTTATCGCATTACTTTGTGCACTCTGGATTTTTATCATCCCTCCTATAATTGGAATCGTCTTGCTTGTAAAGCAGCGTAAAGCGGATATTACGATTTCTCCTGAATACAAAGCTGAGATTTCTGCGCAAGAGAATAAAATACGAGCCCTGGGAGCTGAAATCAACACATTAACTACTCAAAGAAATGCCGAAAAAGAAAAGATAATGGCAGAAATGGAAGAGCCACTACAGGTTAAAAGAGCACAGCTAACACAGCAGCTAACGCAACTAACTAATGAAATAAATTCCAGCCAAATTCAGCTTAAGCATTTGAAAGATGACCTTGTTGAATTGAGCGACGAGGTCTCGCTACAGGAATTTGGACTATATCATCCAGTATATAAATTCGCAAATTCCGAGCAGTACAAGGACAGGCTATCAACGATAAGGCAGAAACAAAAGCAAATGATAAAGGAAAAACGTGCTGTCACATTTCCGACTAACTTTACATTTAACGACAGCCTTTCTAAAGGACGAGCTCTTGTTAATGACAACGTAAAGCAAATTCTTAGATCGTTCAACAATGAGTGCGATGTTTTAATTAATAATGTGAAGTTTAATACAGTCGAAGGCACGCGTAAAAAGATTGAAAAGTCTTTCGAGCAACTGAATAAAATGAATTCCCGCATGGGAATTAGTCTGGTTCCTGAATATTTAAGTTTGAAACTAGATGAGCTGAATCTTGCCTATGAATACGCTTTAAAGAAGCAGGAAGAAAAGGAAGCTAAAAAGGAAGAAAAAGCCAGACTTCGTGAAGAAGCAAAACTGCAAAAAGAAATCGAAGAGGCGAGAGCAGCAGCGAAAAAAGAACAGCGACACTATGAACAAGCACTCCAAACAGTTCTTTTGCAGCTCGAACAGAATCCTGATAATCCGGATTTGATTAATAAGAAAGAGGAACTTCAGAAACACGTCGAAAAAATCGAAGGAAATTTACGCGACATTGACTACCGTGAAGCGAACAAACGAGCGGGTTATGTATACGTAATTTCAAACATAGGTAGTTTTGGCGAAAATGTTTACAAAATAGGCATGACCAGAAGACTTGAACCTCTTGATCGTATTAAAGAACTGGGTGACGCATCAGTCCCTTTCAACTTTGATGTTCATGCAATGATCTTCTCTGATGATGCACCAGCTCTAGAAGCATCTCTTCACAGGGCTTTTGAGGACAGAAAATTAAATATGATCAACACGCGCAGAGAATTCTTTAATGTTACTCTGGATGAAATAAAAGATGTGGTAAAGAAAAACTTTGATAAAACGGTCGAGTTTAAAACAGTACCTGATGCAGAACAGTATCGTGAAACTTTGATGCTAAAAAAAACAAGTCTCGGCAACAAATTAACACCATACTCATGTTAAGCGTCAAATGATGCAGAACGTTACCTCTGTCCTTGATGCGGGTCGCACATCCGGTCGCACACAGGGCTGCACACAAAAGGCAAAAAAGCACCATTCAAAGAAGAGGTAAGAGCTGAAAATAGAAAACAAAGAGAAGCCGTAAGCTTTTAAATTCCAATGGCTTACGGCTTCTTTTTTACTGGTTGCGGAGGAAGGACTTGAACCTTCGACCTCCGGGTTATGAGCCCGACGAGCTACCAACTGCTCTACTCCGCGATATTCTGTTGACCGATGCCTCGGCAAATGCCGGCGACCGGGGTCGAACCGGTACGAGCATCGCTGCTCACGGGATTTTAAGTCCCGGGCGTCTGCCAATTCCGCCACGCCGGCAGAAAAAAATTGGCTCCGAGGGTGGGGCTCGAACCCACAGCCTACCGGTTAACAGCCGGTTGCTCCACCATTGAGCTACCTCGGAATAATCAGCTGCCTATCAGCGGCAACAAATAAAATTATACTCATTAGGCAGTCCTTTGTCAAGCCTTTTTTCCAAAGGAAACCGGCCCCGGATCCCGGGCAGGATCTTCGCTCCGGAGCCGCCCGGGAAGGACCGGCGGGCTTGTGTCTACGACACAGGTCCGCCCTTTTCTCCGGCGCGCCGCTCCTCACGGTCCAGCTCCTTATTTCGCCGCACCGTCTCGATCTTCTTTTTGTATTTTTCCACCTTCTGAGGCTGCCCGGTCACCTGGTAGATCTCGATCAGCTCTTTCATCGCCTCTTCGTTGCTCGGTGAAAGCTTCAGCACTTCGAGGAAACAGGCCTCGCTCTGCTCCGCGTCACCGAGGCCTTCGTATCCGATGCCGAGATAGTACCAGAGCGGCCACCAGGTGTTGAACCTTTTGTCATCCCGGTAGACGCTGAGCTTGTCAACGCCCCGCCGGAAGTCACCACGCAGGATCTCGTTGCAGCCGCTTTCGATCTTCACAGGCTCCTGGAGCTTGATAAGGAATCCGGAGACCTCCTTCCGGAGATCTTCGTCCTCGGACAGCTTCATGAACGACTCGAACGTCAGCTTCGCCTTCAGATAGAGCCCGAGGTTCAGATAGGAAAAGCCGAGATAATAGAATCCCATGTCAAAATCAGGCGCCATCAGCGTCAGACGTTCGAAGCAGTTCAGCGCCTGGCTCTTGAAGCGGGCGATATACTCCTCGTCTTCACTGTTCTCATAAGCGTCCTTGCAGGCTCTTCCATAACAGAACATGGCGTCCTTCGATTCCGGGTCGATCTGGAGCGCCCCGCGGAAATCGATGCAGGCCTCTTCAAAATCCCCGTTCTGCGCGGCTTCAACGCCCTCGTTGATCATCGGTTTCGCGAAATCCTTCTTATACATCCTTAAGATGCAGGCCCGGTAAGCCTCCACATGCGGGAACTCGTTGTCACATCCGATGACGAAAACCATGTTCCGCGCGATCCTGACGGATGAGATCTCGCCGCCTTCGAAATCCGATGCGCGGATCGGGACCGGCACATGATGCATGATGTCGTAGATCCCGGCCCGTCTCAGAAAATCTTCGGAGAGTTCGTCAAAAAGATACTCATCCAGCTTCGGCACCAGGTATTCCCGGATCCGGTCTTTGGATTGTTTGTTTTCGGTCATGATCTTCCCCCTTCAGACAATCAGAGCGCCCGGAAAATCTCGCCCTTCAGCATATCCTGATGTTCCATCGCCATCTCGATCTGCCGCAGCATCGCGTCGCGGTCTTCTGGCAGGTTCCCCCTGAGATTCAGGTAGTTTGAGGCATGATTGCTTCGGAAAATACAGGATTTCTCCGGATTCGCGTGTTCCAGGAGCAGATGAGTCTCCTTCAGGACCTCATCCGGCCGGAGAAGCTGGAATTTCCCGTCCTTCACATCCTGATACATCGGTGCGGACGGCTCCAGGATCAGCGTCAGGAGCGCCACATACGTCGCGTTCAGCTCGGTGATCATCTTTCCGGTCTCGACCGCGTGCTCCTTCCAGCCGTCACGGCCGGCAAGGCCGGAAATAAAGGTGACGGAGGCCTTGATCCCGGCGTCCTCGATCCGATGGACCGCTTCCACGATCTGATCGCGGGTCACGCCTTTTTTCACGTCCTTCAGCACCTTGTCGCTCCCGGACTCCGCGCCGATGTAGATGATCTCGACGCCGTTTTCATGCAGGCGCTCGAGATCGCCCGGCTTTTTGCTCAGCACGTCGCGCGCGTTGCCGTACACATTGATCTGACGGCGCTCCGGGAACAGCTCATTGATCTTGTCGAGGATGACCATGATCTTTTTGTCAGCGAGACAAAGGGCGTCTCCGTCGCATAGGAAGAAGCGCTCGACGTACGCGTAGCGTCGCCGGGCGTCTTCCAGATCTTCCAATACTTCATTCACGTCTCTGACGCGAAACTTTTTGTCTTTGAACATGCTGCAGAATGTGCATTTGTTATTCGTGCAGCCGATCGTGACCTGAACGAGCAGGCTGTACGCCTCGCTCGGCGGCCGATAAATATCGCCTTCGTAGCGCATGCATTTTCCTCTCTACATCCGTTCCGGCGCCTTGATCCCGAGCAGGGACAGGCCGCGGGCAATGGTGTTCTTCGCCGCGATCGTCAGTGCGACCTTGGCGTTCTTTTCCTCTTCATTCTCTACGAGGATATGCTCATCGTGGTAGAACTTGTTGTAAGCCTGAGCGATATCGACGATGTGGCGGGTGATGATCGACGGCTCGTAGCGTTCGCCGGCATCGATCACGGCCTGCGGGAACGCGTAGATCAGTTTGATCAGCTTATACGCGCTTTCCGTCGTCAGATAGGAAAGATTCAGCTTGTCCAGATCCTGTGCAGCCCGGACCGTTGCATCTCCCGCTTTCCGAAGCACGCTCGAGCAGCGGGCATGCGTGTACTGAACGTACGGACCGGTCTCGCCGTCGAAATTCAGGACCTGATCCCACTTAAAGACATAGTCCTTGATCTTGTTGTTCGAAAGCTCGTTGAACATGACGGCACCGACGCCGACGTCCTGAGATACGCTGTCAATGAATTCGTCGCTCGCATCCGGATTCTTTTCCCGGATGATCTCCGCGGTCTTCGCGATCGCTTTCTTCAGCACATCCTCGAGGAACACGACGCGCCCTTCCCGGGTGGACATCGTTCCCTCTTCCAGGCTGACCATGCCGAACGGCACATGGATGCAGTCGTCCGCCCAGTCATAGCCAAGGAGCTTCAGCACGCATTTCAGCTGCTTGAAATACAGGTTCTGCTGCGATGCCACAACGTAGATATTTTTGTAAAAATCATAGTGTTCTTTCCGATAGACCGCCGTCGCGATATCTCTCGTGCAGTAGAGAGACGAACCGTCGGACTTCGTGATGAGGGCCGGCGGCAGATCGAATTCCGACAGGTCCACGATTCCCGCGCCTTCCGAGATCTGAAGGAGCCCTTTGTCCTTCAGTTCATCGATGAAACGCTGCATTTTGTCTGAGAAAAAGCTTTCTCCGTCGTAGACATCGAATGAGATCCCGAGCATATCGTAGACGCGGGAAAACTCGCGGAGCGATTCGTCGCGGAACCACTTCCAGAGTTCCGTCTCTTCTTTTTCCCCGTGTTCCAGGTTATAGAAGGCCTTTCTCGCCTCTTCATCCAGCTCCGGATGCTCTTCTGCTTCCACATGGAATTTCGTATAGTAGCTGAGGAGCGTCTTGATCGGCTCACGCCGGACGTCTTCTTCGTTTCCCCAGTGACGGTACGCCGTGATCATCTTCCCGAACTGGGTCCCGTAGTCCCCCAGATGGTTCATTCGGATCACCTTGTAGCCGAGTGCGTCGTAGATCTTGTAGATCGAGTTGCCGATGACGGTGCTGCGGATGTGCCCGATGTGAAACGGCTTCGCGATGTTCGGCGAGGAGAATTCGACGATGACGGTCCGGCCTTGTCCGAGATCCGTTTCACCGTAATGATCCGCATCGAATGCCTGGCCGAGCGTCGGACGCGCGACCTGCTCCTTCGAAAGGAACATATTGACATACGCCTTTACCGGTTCGACTTTCTCGAACATCGGATCGTCGGCGATCTTTCCGGCGAGATCCTGCGCGATCAGCGGAGGCGATTTTCTCAGGATTTTTGCCAGACGGAAACAGGGAAATGCGTAATCGCCCATCGATTCATCCTGCGGCACTTCGATGATCTCCTCGATGTCCTTCGTTTCAAGCCCTTCGACTTCCGCAGAGATCCGCTCCGCGATCAGCTTCTTAAAATTTTCCATTTTCCTCGATCTCCTTTTCCGTTCTTACTGGTATCTTCTTCTCCCTGAGAAGACGAACAAAGCATCCGTCGCCGTCCGTGAGCCGTCCGGTGAACGTGCCGTCATAGATTTTTCCCGCTCCGCACGACGGGCTGTTCGCCTTGAGCACAGCGCCCTCGATCGGTTCACCCGCCTGTTCGGAAGCCCGAACCGCGTTTTCCAGTGACAACTCTGCGCCGCGCCGGAACGCTTCGGTAAGGTCGCGCCCGCTCCGGTCCACGACCCGGCCGTCCCGCTGCTCTGCGGGCTCCCGGGGCGCCGGAAGACCTGCCGCACATTCCGGGCAGACCCCGAACACCGAACACCGCTCGGCAAAACGGATCACCGCTTCGTTCCGGTTGTTTCCTCCGTTGTATTTACAGTTTTCTCCGAGCAGGCACCGGCTGATCAGATACATCTTCTCCCTCTTCCGGAAAGCCGGCCATCCGGCTGTTCGCTTTCCTCAGTTTTTCTTCATCTTCACGATCGTGACGCCCTGGCCGCCTTCATTATATCGGCCGGGCCGGAAAGATGCAACATGCACGTTTTTCCGGAGCATCTGCCGGATCCCGTTTTTCAGGACCCCTTCTCCGCGGCCGTGGATGATCGTGACCTCCTCGAGGCCTGCGATCGCCGCGTCATCCAGATACTTCGACACATCCATCGCCGCGCTGTCATAATTCTCGCCCCGGACGTCGATCTCGCGGCGGACATTCAGCGACTTGTTCTGCAGGACCCCGGTGTAGCTCGATCTCGCCTTCTGGCGCTTCCGGCTGCTCTTCGACCCGTCGTTAATCAGCACAATATCCTCGAGCTTCACCTTCATCTTCAGCGCCCCGACCTGAACGTTCAGCTCGCCCCGTTCGTCCGGGAGCGAAAGGACTTCTCCTTTCTGATCCAGCGTCATGACGCGGACCGTATCGCCGACCTTCAGGCTGTCTGCCCGGACCGGCTCACTGTTCACCTGACGGACGATCCGCTCTTCATACTGTTTTTCCTTCTCGCGAAGGCGGGTTTTGCCGTCCGCGATCGTCTTGTTCCGGCGTCCGAGGCTTTCTTCCTTCGCCAGATTCTTCAGCTCCTTACGGACCTCATCCGCCGTATCTTCGGCGTCTTTCAGGACCGCACGGGCTTCCGCCCGGGCATCCTGCATCATTTTTTCCTTCTTTGCTTCGAGTCCGGAGAGCTCTTCCCGGATCCGCTGTTCTTCCGCCCGGGCCTGCTCCGCAGCGGCTCGCGCGGATTCCCGCTCTTCTTCCGCCTTCTGACGGTCCGATTCGATCGCCCGGATGACGTCCTCGAACTCGAGATCCCCGCGTTCGATCAATTCTCCCGCGCGGTCGATGATCGGCTCAGGGAGTCCGAGCTTCTTCGAGATCTCAAACGCGTTCGAACGGCCCGGCGTCCCGACAAGCAGCCGGTACGTCGGGGACAGCGTCTCGACATTGAATTCCATCGACGCGTTCTCGACATTTTCCGTCGAAAGCGCGTATTTCTTCAGTTCGTTATAATGCGTCGTCGCGGCCGTCTGCGCGCCGGAGGACAAAAGGAACTCGAGCACGGCGATCGCGAGCGCGGCGCCTTCCGTCGGGTCGGTCCCCGCCCCCAGCTCATCGAGCAGGACCAGCGTCCCTTCCCCGGATTCCTTCAGAATCGAAACGATGTTCTTCATATGCGAAGAGAACGTCGACAGACTCTGTTCAATGCTCTGTTCGTCTCCGATGTCCGCGAAGATCTCCCGATAGACCGGGATCCGGCTCTCGGAAGAGGCCGGGATATGGAGTCCGCTCATCGCCATCATCGAAAGGAGACCGATCGTCTTGAGCGTGACGGTCTTCCCGCCGGTGTTCGGCCCGGTGATCACCAGCGTCTGATAGCTTCCGCCCAGCGAGACCGTGATCGGCACCACCGTCTTCGCGTTCAGCAGCGGATGGCGTCCTTCCCGGATCTGAAGCGATCCGTTTTCGCTGATCTTCGGTTCCTCTCCCTTCATCCGGACCGAGAGCTTCCCCTTTGCCATGATGAAGTCCAGCTGTACCAGGAACTTCTGGTTGTTCAGAAGGTCATAGTAGCACTCGCCGACGCCGTCCGAAAGCTTCTTCAGGATCCTGGCGATCTCCGCTTCTTCCTTCAGCGCGAGCTCTTTCAGCTCGTTGTTCATGTCCACGATGACCTGCGGCTCGATGAAAAGCGTCGATCCGGCCCGGGACTGGTCGTGGACGATGCCCGGAAAGCGTGCCCGGTGCTCGGCCCGTACCGGGATCACGTACCTGCCGTCGCGCATCGTGACGATGCTGTCCTGGAGATACGATTTGTTGTCCGCACTCGTGACCATGCGGTTCAGGCGGCTCCGCACCGCCTCATTCTGACGCACGATCGCACGGCGGATCCGGGAAAGCTCGGCAGACGCCGTATCCGCGATCTCGTCTTCCGACAGGATGCAGCGGTCGATCTCCTTCTCGAGATGCTCGTGCGGACGCAGCAGATCCGTCATCTGCCGGATCACCGGGAGCTCCGGAAGGTCGCCCTTCATAAAAGAAACCGTACGGCCGGCTGCCGCAAGGTCAAAACGGACTTCCAGAAGCTGCTTCGGTGTCAGCACACCGCCTTTTCTGGCGAGGCCGGCGGCCCGGGAGATGTCGTAGATCCCTTCGGTCGGAAGCGGCCCCTTACGCACAATAAGGTCGACCGCTTCGCTGGTCGACCTCAAATCCTCCCTGATTGCGCGGATGTCGCTTCCCGGCGTCAGATCTTCCGCCAGCTTTCGCGACAGCTCGCAGCTGGTCTCCTCGCACAGGAGTTCCGTTATTTTTTTGTACTCTAAAACATCGATCGCTTTTTGATTCATAAGCAATGCAAACCTCTGACCCGGTGCGATGATCACCGCGCCGCGCCCCGTATGAGATTACATGAAGAGTCTTACTCGGCGCTCTTCTTGTATTTTTCGAGCTCGCTCTTTAGCTGGATGTTCTCCATCTGCAGATCGAAGATCGTGTTTTCATATTCCGAGCATTTCTTGTCGACGTCCTTGAAGCGGTCGTCCTGTTCCTTCTTTTCGTCTTTCAGTTTCTGGAGGCTTTCCTTGTTCTGCTCGAAGCTCTTCTTCGACTCTTCCAGCTGACGTTCGTATTTCTCGCACTCTTCTTCCGCGTGCTCTTTTTCCGCCTTCAGCTTTTCGATTTCGTCGAGAGACTGGAAATATTCTTCTGCGACATTCACCGATGTGAGCACAGCGATACTGGATCCGCTCGTCTTTCCAGTCATTTTCGCCACGAGGCGCATCTTGTTATCGACATACTCTGCGATCTTCTGGATCTCTTCCGGACTTTCATCACCGGCGATAATGTAGTTCTGACCGTAGATACTGACCTGTGCCTTTTCGTCCATAGTTTTCACCTTTCTGATTTATTTTGTTCCTTCCCGAAACCTACATTTATCTTGACTCTGGCGGAGCGCTACGCGTCACGAATGACGGCGTCGAATTTTTCCGTCAGCATCTCAAGCACTTTCTTATGGGCTTCATCCGCTTCCTTATCGGTGATCGTATGCTCGTCGTTCCGATACGTCATGCTGAATGCCACACTCTTTTTGCCTTCCCCGACCTGTTCGCCGCGGAAGATATCGAACAGCTGAACGTCTTTCAGCAGCGGCTCGTCCACTTCGCGTACCGCCTGCTCAATCGCACCGACCTCGGTGGATTCGGAGACGATCATCGCGACATCCCGGGATGTCGACGGGAAGATCGGCGGCCGTTCGTACTGCACTCCCGTATCCGAGAATTCCAGGATCGGGTTCAGCATCAGCTCCGCAGCGTAAGCCCGGGTCCCGATGCCGTAATTCTCGATCACGTCCGGATGCACTTCTCCCATGATGCCGATCTCGACCTCTCCGTCCGGAGTCATCTGCTGGATCCTCGCGCAGCGGCCCGGATGATACGTTCCGATCTCCGATTCCGCCGTGAATCTCAGGTTCCGGATCCCGACATGGTCAAGAAGTCCCACCAGGACACCTTTCAGAGTATAGAAGTTGATCTTTTTGCCATACATCCCGACAGAAATGTTGTACGATTCATACGGAGCACCATCCGGATCCACGACGTTCGGTGCATACGTGTCACCGATCTCGAATGCCATGACCTTCTCGATGTTCCGGGAAGCGTTCCGCCCGAGGACTTCCAGCATCGACGGGATGAGACAGGTGCGGAGCGCGGAAGTGTCCTCGCCCATCGGGTTGATGATCTTCACGGAATCCCGCTCCCAGGCATCCTTTGCGATCCCGGCGGCATCCATCATTTTGTCGCTGGCAAAAGAATACGTCTGGATCTCGTTCAGTCCGAATCCGCACAGTGTATTCCGGATCTTCGCGCGCATCTTCCAGCTGTCGGAACTGGTCGACTGGGTCGCACACTCCGGAAGCGTCATCGGAAGGTTGTCGTAACCGTACATTCTTGCGACTTCCTCGACATAGTCCACTTCTTCCAGAAGGTCGATCCGGACGGTCGGAGGAGTCACGATCAGGTCATCGCCCTCTCCTTCCACTTTCATCTCCAGGCTTTCGAGATAGCTGACCATCTGCTCTCTCGGGATGTCTGTGCCGAGGACCTTGTTGATCCGGCTGACACGGGCTGTAACAGTCGGCGCCTTTTCCGGCTTTTTATAAACGTCTACGGATCCATCCAGAACGGTTCCGCAGCCGAGCATTTCTACCAGTTTGCAGAACCGGTCGGCAGCGGCTTTGCAGTTGTTCGCGTCGATGCCCTTTTCCAGACGGCTGGACGCTTCGGTCCGCATGCCGAGCTTCTTCGCCGTCAGACGGACGCTCGATCCCACGAAACTCGCAGATTCCAGAACGACCGTGTTCGTATCATCCTCAATCTCGGAATCGAGACCGCCCATGACACCGGCGATCGCGACCGGACCTTCCGCGTCGTTGATCATCAGCATATCGTCATCCAGAGTGCGCTCTACGCCGTCCAGGGTCGTGAACTTTGTTCCCTTTTCCGCCGTATCGACGATGATCTGCTGGCCTCTCAGGTGACGGATATCAAACGCGTGGAGCGGCTGACCGTATTCCAGCATGACGAAGTTCGTGATGTCGACGATGTTGTTGATCGGCCGCATCCCTGCTGCCATCAGACGCTTCTGGAGCCACCACGGCGACTGCTCGATCTTGACGTCCTTGATAACTCTTGCGGTATAACGCCGGCAGAGGTCGGAGCGGACTTCCACTTTGATGTGGTCGGAGGCCTTCTCTCCAGTCTCCTTCACGTCCGTATCCGGATATCTCATCTTTTTCCCGAAGGTCGCCGCGGCTTCTCTCGCCATGCCGAGCATGCAGAGGCAGTCAGGGCGGTTCGGTGTGATCTCGAAGTCGACGACGTGATCTTCCAGGCCGAGCGCCGCATCAAACGGTTCCCCGAGATGGTCGTCCCAGTTCCCCGGCACCAGCCAGATGCCGTCTTTGGAAATATACGGCGCGACTTTGTCGTCGTATCCCAGTTCCTGCGGTCCGCAGAGCATGCCTTCGCTCTCGATCCCGCGCATCTTGCTCTTTTTGATCTTGACGCCGCCTTCTGTCTTCGGCTGACCGTGAAGCGGGCCCGGGATCCGGCTGTTGTGGACCGCGACCGGAACATACGCGCCGACGTAGATATTCTCCGCGCTCGTCACGATCTGAAGCGGCTGTTCTTCTCCGACATTCACTGCGAGGACGGTCAGATGATCCGCGTTCGGATGTTTCTCGATCTTGTCGATCCGCCCGAGCTTAACACCGCTCATCCCGGTACCGATCTCTTCCACCGTCTCGATATTCGATCCCGACATGATCATCCTGCTGCAGAATTCCTCAACAGGTACGTCAATGTCGACATAGTCTTTCAACCATTCTACTGATAAAAGCATCTGTGACCTCCCCCTATTTGAACTGATTGATGAATCTCATATCATTCTCATAGAGGAGTCTGATATCATCAATTCCGTATTTCAGCATCGCGATCCGTTCTACACCCATGCCGACGGCGAATCCGGTGTACTTCTCGGTATCGATCCCGCCGAACTCATGGACGTGCGGATGTGTCATCCCACAGCCGAGGATCTCGATCCAGCCGCTTCCCTTGCAGACGTTGCAGCCTTTCCCGCCGCACTTGAAGCAGGAAACATCCATTTCCGCACTCGGTTCTGTAAACGGGAAGTGATGCGGACGGAATTTCGTTTTTGTCTCCGGTCCGAAGAGCTGCTTTGCCATGTAGTCCAGCGATCCCTTGAGATCCGCCATCGTGATGCCTTCTCCGACGACCATCATTTCCACCTGATGGAACGTGTGGGAATGCATCGCGTCCGGCGTGTCACAGCGGAAGCAGCGTCCCGGTGAGATGAATTTATATGGAAGTCCAAGCTCCTTGACCGCGCGCGGCTCGGAAGTCGAGGTATGCGGCCGGAGCACGATGTCATCGTTCAGATAGAACGTATCCGTCTTGTCTCTCGCCGGATGGTTCTCCGGTGCGTTCAGGCCGTCGAACGCATTGAACACGGTATCCACATTCGGCGTCTCGTACACCTGATATCCCATCGACTGGAAAATGGAAACGATCTCATTGATCGTCTGTGTGATCGGATGCTCCACGCCGAACGTAAACGACTCTCCCGGCTCCGTAACGTCGATGGTTTCCGCTTTCAGCCGCGTGTTTTTCGCCTTGCTCATGACCGTTTCCTTGCGGTCATTCAGCATTTTTTCAAACTCTTTCTTTGCGTCGTTCGCGGCTTTTCCGAGTTTCTTCCGCTCTTCCGGGTCCAGCTTTCCCATGCCCTTCATGATTTCCTTCAGCTGTCCCTTTTTGCCGAGCATTTTGACACGGATCTCATCGGTCTCCTTCAGGGATTCCGCATTGTTCAGCTGCTCCTTTGCTTCTTCCAGCAGCTTTTTGAGCTTGTTTTCTTCCTGCATCTTGTTTTTACCTCTGTTTTCTGTGGTTCCCCGCCCGGCAGGTCTCATATAGGAGAATGCCCGCCGCGACAGACGCGTTCAGCGATTCGATCTTTCCCTGCATCGGAATCGTGATCCTGAGATCCGCCTGCCGGATCAGCTCCCTGTCGCAGCCGTTCCCTTCGTTTCCGATCACGATCGCGTCCCCTGCGCCGAGGCCGGCCTCCTCATACGGCACCGCATCATCAAGACACGTGACGACAAGGCGTTTCCCGAGCTTCCGTACGAACGCGATCAGATCCTCTGTATCCTCCACGAAGAGCATTGGCACCCGGAACAGTGCTCCGGCTGCCGCGCGCACGACCTTCGGTGCGAACGGATCGCCGGTCCCCCGGACAAAAATGACACAGCTAAATCCCGCTGCCTCTGCTGTCCGGATGATCGTTCCGATGTTCCCCGGATCCTGAAGACGGTCCAGGACGACATAACGGCTCTCCGGCGAATTCGCCTCGAGGATCTGCTCCCTTGCATCGGATCTCTTCCGCACCACGCCGAGAATGCCCTGGCTCGTGACCGTATCCGCCGCTTTCCGGAACAGCTCCGGCGGCAGAAGACAGATCTCGGTATCCGGATCAGGCGGTACGCCATCAGGCATTTCCCTCTCAAAGCGGGATCCCTCACAAATCAGGATGGTCTCCGGTGTGACTCCGCTCAGCACCGCTTCCCGGATCAGGTTTTCTCCTTCGATCAGATATTTCCCTTCCCGGTCTCGGTACTTTTTCTGTGACAGGCGGATGCATTCTTTCAGCACCGGATTGTTCTTCGACGTGATTCTCTTTCTCATTACCCCGAATACGATGAAAAAGCCGGCAGATCTATACCGGCTTTTTTCGAACTTGTTTTTCTATGTTATTTGTTTAAAAATGCTGGTATATCAAACTGAGAATCCTTTTTGTCTTCGTCCTTCGTTTCCTTGAAGATGTCATCCAGCGTCATTTCCTTCCCGGTCAGGCCTTCCGGCGTCGTCACGGTCTTGTACTGATCGGCTGCTGGCTCTTCAATTCCCTTGTTTTTGGATTTGTCATCAAATCCGGTCGCGATGACGGTCATGGAAACTTCATCTTCCATGTTCTCATCAACGGAAGCTCCGAAGATCAGGATCGCGTCTTTATCCGCCTGTTCCTGAACGATTCCGGCCATCTCGTTGACTTCCATCATGCCGAGATCATATCCGCCGCAGACGTAAAGCAGGATCGCCTTGGCGCCGTCGATCGTCGTCTCAAGCAGCGGACTTGCAACCGCTTCCTGAACGGCATCCTTGGCGCGGTTCTCGCCCTTGCCGTGTCCGACGCCCATATGAGCGATTCCGCGGTCCGTCATGACGGAACGGACATCCGCGAAGTCGACGTTCATCAGCGCATCGGTCCGGATCAGATCGGAAATGCCCTGCACGCCCTGTCTCAGGACGTCATCCGCCATTGCGAACGCTTCCAGCATCGTCGTATTCTTCTCACAGTTATCGAGAAGCTTGTCATTCGGTACAACGACCAGTGAATCTACATATTTCTTCAGGAAATCGAGTCCTAATTCTGCCTGCTGCATTCTCTTGTTCCCTTCGAATGAGAAAGGCTTCGTTACGACTCCGACGGTCAGGATACCCATGTCCTTCGCCGCTTTCGCAATGATCGGCGCAGCACCGGTCCCGGTTCCACCGCCCATACCGGCGGTAACAAATACCATATCCGTTCCTTCCAGAAGATCTACGATAGAATCCAGAGTTTCTTCCGCGGAGCGCTGTCCGATCTCCGGATTTCCGCCCGCTCCCAGCCCTCTGGTGAGCTTTTCACCGATTTGAACTTTGGTCTCTGCATTGCATCGGTTCAATGCCTGCCTGTCAGTGTTGACTCCAATGTAATCGATATTCTGCATGTTCGCATCCAGCATACGATTCACAGCGTTGCACCCGCCGCCGCCAACGCCGATCACTTTGATGACAGCGTTATTTGTCTGTGCATTTTCAAACTGCAGCATCCTATTGCCTCCTCGCTATATATTAATCAGTATTTTATCATACATTTAGTGCTTTTTCTATATCATTTGCGATATTTAGCACTATTTTTACAGAAACTTGCCGATTTGAGTTTTAAATATTTTTTATTTGTCAACTTTTGCCGAGAAGGAAATCATATTATCGTTATCGATCGTCAGAGTCCCTCTCTTGATCTTCTGTGAATACAGTTTTGTCAATACTTTCTGGAGTTTCCCCTCGTCGATGAACTGCTTCATCAGTGATGGGCTTCCTTTCACGACGAGATTGTCATACACGTAAGCTTTGATGAAGACGTTGGAAACACGGATCTTCTTGAAGTACAGGTCGCCTTTCCTCATCGACTTCAGCATCGACAATGTCGTCTTCAGTGTGTGCTTCTGTTCGACACCGATTTTTTGTCCTTCGTTGATCCGGGTCAGCGTCAGTCCCTCGATCAACGTGACCTTCGGGTCGCTCTCAGCGATGCGTAAGATCTTCCCGTTGCCGTCAATTACGATATATTTGTTTCCGTAAACTACCGCTGCTACCTGTTTTCGCTCCGTGACTTCGATCACCTGCGTGGACGGGAGCTTTCTCCTGACCTTGACATCCTCGAAGTACGGATTCTTCATCAGGTTCTTCCGGATCTCCGATGCGTGCGGATGAAAAATCAGGTTTCGTCCGGTCACCGCATTCGCCATCGTGATGACTTCCCGGTCGGTGTAGTAATGATTCCCCTCGACCTCGATGTTCCGGATCGCGAACAGATCCGAACTCAGCAGGACGATGAGGAGGATGACAGCAGCGACGGCGATGAGAAAATCGAAGAACGGATGGTGCTTCCGTCGTTTTTTCTTCCGGATCGGGATATCCCGAAAGTCTTCGTCGTCATAATACGGCTCATTATAATAGGAAGATTCGTCGTAGTAATGATCCTCCTCATAATAAGACGATTCTTCTTCCCTGTCAAAAGGTTCTTCCGTCTCTTCCGTTTCCTCTGTCCGGGAAACTTCCCCGTTCCGGTCATCTGACGACACGGACTCCTCTTCAAGTTCCGCAGGATCCTCTGCCCCGGAAAAGTCATACGGCTCCAGAGTGTCCTCCGGACCGGACCGCTCGCCGGGACCCGATGCTTCCACAGAATCCTGCGTTTCGACAGGCCCCGATTCTTCAGGTCCCGATGCCTCATCAAGATCCGATCCCGCATCAATATCCGATGCCTCACCGGGATCTGATGGCTCACCGGGATCCGATGCCTCACCGGGATCCGATGGCTCACCGGAATCCGATATCTCGCCGGGCCCGGAAGCATCGACCGATCCCGCCGCATCGCCCGCATCCGGTGTTTCCACCGGATCAGAGACGCCTGCTGCCTCCGAAGCAGTTTCATCCGGATCGGGCTGCTCCACAGGGGACGACCCTTCTTCAAATTCAGTTTTCGTGAAATCATCCTGTTTCATCCGAACTCACTTCTCTATGTCTCGCTACCCGCTTCTGAAAGACCTGTCGTCAGGATCTCAGCGTGTTTTCTTTTTCCGCTTCCTGTCCTTTGCCCGAACGTCGAGCTCGATCGTGTCGCAGATCAGCTCTGCCGCGTTGTGCGGTACCGCCTTTCGAACCTTTTTCTCCATTTCACGGAGCTCCTCCGGATGGTCCCGATAATAGCTGATCCGTTCCATTAACGAATCCACGGTCAGATCTTTTTCTTCCATCAGAATCGCACCGCCGGTGTCAGCCATCGCCTTTGCGTTATAAAACTGGTGATTCCCTGGTACATTCGGCGACGGGATCAGAATCGTCGCACATCCGGCGACACTGAACTCCGTGACGGCGAGCGCGCCGGCGCGGCTGATGATCAGATCGGAAGCTCCGAGATAATGCTGCATATCGTGGATATACGGCATGATCCGGATGTTTTCCGCGAACTCGAAGCCTTCTGAACGGATGAGCTTCTGGATCGTTTCGTAGTGGAAATATCCCGCGCCGAAAATCAGCACGATATTCTTTTTGCCGTTCAGCTTCTTCGCGATCTCGTACATGACATCCGTGATCCGGTTCGCACCCTGACTTCCCGCGACAGCGAAGACGACAAAATCGTCCTCGTTCAGGTTCAGCGCCTTCCGGCATTCTTTGCGGTCCAGATCAAAGAAGATGTCTCTGACGGGATTCCCGACAACGACGTGCTTCTTCGGTTCTTTAAAATACTGTGATGCCGCACCGAATCCCAGGAGCACCCGGTCGACAAAACGCTCAAGGGATCGGTTCGCCATTCCCGGGAACGCGTTCTGCTCATGGATGTACGTTCTGGCGCCGTATTTATGTCCGGCGATCACGACGGGGAAGCAGACGAAACCTCCGGTCCCGACGACGACATCCGGCTTGAACTTTTTCATGATCCGAAGCGCCTGACGAACGCCGCGGTGCGAAACGACAGCGGTCCGGATAAGATAGATCGGATTCCCCCGTTCGACCCACATCGCGTCGACCATCTCCAGCGGATACCCGCTCTTCGGGACGATATCCTTTTCCAGCCCCACGTCATTTCCGATGTACAGGATCTCCGTGTTCGGATCCCGCTCCTTGAATTTATCTGCGATCGCAAGCGCCGGATAGATGTGTCCGCCGCTTCCGCCGCCGGTCACGATGACTCTCATACTCTTCCTCCTGATATCCTGCGGGAGCGCTGTTTCCGCCGTTCAGACAGTCGCTGCGGCGTGTGGCGTTCCGGCTTCTCTTCCTGCGGATGCATCCCCTGCCGCGAAATGTTCAGCATGATCCCCGCGGAGCCCATGAAGATCCAGGTCGCGTTTCCTCCGTAGCTGATGAACGGCAGCGCGATACCGGTCGGCGGCATCGATGACGTGACGACCGCGACATTCAGTACGACCTGAATGCCGATCATGAGCGTGATCCCACCTGCGAGCAGCATGCCGAAATTATCCGGTGCGTCCATCGCCGCGCGGAAGCCTCTCCAGACGAGAAGCAGGAACACGATGAGGAGCAGCAGCACGCCGACAAACCCCAGCTCCTCGCCGATGATCGCCAGGATGAAGTCATTCTGTGGCTCCGGCAGATAAAGGTTTTTCTGGACGCTTTTTCCGAGGCCCAGGCCGAACAGGCCGCCCGTGCCGAGCGCCAGAAGGGATTGCACTGCCTGGAATCCGTCGCCGGACGGATCCTTGAACGGATTCGTGAAGCTCAGGATCCTCCTGGACATGTAGTTGCCCAGACTTGCAATGAACACAAAGCCTCCCGCTCCGACACCGATCAGGGCGATCAGGATCTTCCAGCTCATCCCCGCGAGAAGCGCCATGCCCAGTACGATCAGACAGATCGTGATCGCGGTGGACAGGTTCGGCTGCAGGACGATCAGACCGGCTGCCATAGCGGTGACCGCGGCGATGAAGAGCAGGCCCGTAAATCGCCTGGCCCTTTTCATGTCCGCCGCGAAGTACGCAGCGGTGAACAGGATCATCGCCGGTTTTGCGATCTCACCCGGCATGATGGTGAGCGGTCCGACCGCGATCCATCGCTGGGCGCCGTTCGCAGTGGACCCGATCGCGAGCACCGCGAGGAGGAGCGCGAACGACAGCCCGAGGATGAGGATCGACCACCTTCGCCAGAAATGATAATCAATGTAGGACGCCGCATACATCAGAAGAAAGCCGACCCCGACGAAGAAGATCTGCTTTTTCAGATAGGAATACGGCGAACCGCTCTCGTTCAGTGATTTATAGTAACTGGCGCTGAACACCATGATGACGCTGAACACGGCCAGCATCGTCACGAGGATCAGCATCCAGAAATCACACGGCGCCGCATGTTTGATTTTGCTGCGAACTTTTTCGATCATTGTCGAAATCCCTGTCCTTACCGAGCGAGTTCCTCGACACACATCTTGAAGTGGTCGCCCCGCTGCTCAAAGTTATCATACATATCCCAGCTCGCACACGCCGGCGAGAGGAGTACGACGTCTCCCGGCTCCGCGAGTTCATACGCTTTTTTCACGCAGTCATTCATATCTTTTTCAAAACAGTAGTCCCGGAAACCCGCCCGGTCTGCCGCTTCCTGTATCATTTTGGCGTCGCGTCCGAGAAGGATCATCTTTTTGACACGGCCCGGGAACTCCTTCAGGAATCCGTCGAAAGACTGGCCCTTCGCGTCCCCTCCTGCGATCAGGATGATATTCTTCTTCAGGGCGTGGATCGCGGTGATTGCCGCATCCGTGTTCGTCCCCTTGGAATCATTGTAATAACGGACGCCGTCGATCTCGCCGCAGTACTCGATCCGGTGCGCTACCCCGTTGAATTCCCGGATCGCGTCGCCGATCACTCTCGGTTCGATCCCCGCGAAGAAGGAGATCGCCGCCGCTGCGAGGACGTTCATGACGTTGTGATCCCCGATGATCCTGATCTCGTCCCGTCCGAGGATGTCATGGTCTCTGCCGTCTTCATCCCGGACGACGATCCGTCCGTCTTTGACAAAAGCACCCGGGGTATGTTCCTGTTCCATGCTGAACGGCACCACCTTCGCCCGGCAGCCGTCCGCCAGCGCATAGCAGACCTTGTCATCACTGTTGATCACGAGATATCCGTCGCTCGTCTGGTTGGCAAAAACTTTTGCCTTCGCGGCCCCGTATGCCTCCATCGTATGGTGGCGGTTCAGATGATCCGGTGTCAGATTGAGGATCGCGGAGATGACCGGCTTGAAGTAGCGGGTCGTTTCCAGCTGGAAGCTGCTGCACTCTGTGATGAGCCAGTCCTCTTCCTTTGAATGCACGGACTCCGTGATCACGGCGACACCGATATTCCCGACGACATGCGTCGGCTTCCCGGCCCGGCGGAAGATTTCTCCGACGAGGGTCGTCGTCGTTGTTTTCCCGTTCGTTCCGGTAATTGCAACGTAATTCCCGCTTCCGATCCGGTACGCGATCTCCAGCTCTCCGGTGATCTCCACACCCTGCGCCTGCGCTTCCTGGATAAACGGGAGCTCCGGACTCACACCCGGACTCAGGATGATCATGTCAAACTGTGAAAAATCCTGCGGCGTCTCGCCGAGATAAAACTTGACGCCCGCGTCCTGAAACACACTCATCAGGCTCGGATCGAACTGGTCCTTCGTCTTGGAGTCCTGCACACTGACGATCGCGCCGAGATTGCTCATCGCCTGCGCGGCAGCGATCCCGGATTTTCCGAATCCGATGACCAGAATCTTTTTGCCCTTCATGTTTTCTGCGTTCATACTCATTCTTCCTGCCTTCCTTCCGTCAGTGTTCCTTCAGCTGTATTCCGTCACGGGATCCCGCCTGCAGCGGGGCCCTGTTTATGCGCCGATCATCATGATGCCATATGCGATCAGGCAGAAAACCGCTGCCATGACCCAGAACATCGCGACGACCTTTCGTTCGCTCATCCCGCCCAGCTCGAAATGGTGGTGGATCGGTGACATGCGGAATACCCGCTTCCCGGTCGTCTGGAATGAGATGACCTGGATGATCACCGACGCGCTCTCCATGACATAGACGAACCCCGCGAACGGGATCAGGAGCTCCGCTTTGCAGAGGACCGCCGCCGCGGTCAGTGCACCGCCGAGCGCGAGCGAACCGGTGTCTCCCATGAAGATCTTCGCCGGATTCCGGTTGAAGACGAGGAATCCCAGGCACGCTCCGGTCAGAACGAGACAGAAGATCTCGCTGTCACGATACCCGAAATACGCGGCCGCGATCGCGAAGAACACC
Organism: Anaerovoracaceae bacterium; assembly: GCA_050946555.1. Taxonomy (GTDB): domain Bacteria; phylum Bacillota; class Clostridia; order Peptostreptococcales; family Anaerovoracaceae; genus Aminicella. Next base: position 84,080 of record JBMNVA010000003.1, read on the forward strand.
GAGACGATCGCCGTGACGCCCGAGCACAGGCCGTCCAGGCCGTCGGTCAGGTTCACACTGTTCGTCATCGCGACCATCACGAAGACGACAAACGGAATGAACCAGATCCCGAAGTCGACCTCCCGGTTGATGAACGGGATCCAGACATCGGTCCCTTCTCCCATCTTGATCGCGTAGACGGACAGCAGCACGGAAAAAATGATCTGCAGGAGCAGCTTCTGCCACGCCCTCAGTCCGAGGTTGTTTTTCTTCGCGACTTTCGTATAGTCATCGATGAACCCGATCAGAGCGAACGCCGCGCCGGATACGATCATGACGATCATGTCGGTACTTCTGGAAAAAATGAGCGAAGCGATGATGATCGCGAGATAGATCGCGACACCGCCCATCGTCGGCGTCCCTTCCTTGGATTTATGGGACTCCGGCCCGAGCTCGCGGATATACTGTCCGAACTGTTTTTTCTTCAGGATCGGAATCTCGATTTTTGTGAACACCGCCGCCAGCAGAGCCGCGACGGCAACGATCAGGATATCAATCACCATTTGCCTCTATCTCCCAGCTTTCGTTCTGTTTTCGTCGACGATCCAGTCCGCGACCTCCCCTAAGTGGAGCGTCATGGACGCCTTGGTCAGGATCACGTCGCCTTCCTGAAGGATGTTCGGAAGCTCCCGGATCAGATCTTCCTTCGTCGCGAACCACATCGCCGCTCCTCCACGGCTTTCTGCTCCCCGTTTATAGTCGATCCCCTTGTCGGCGACACCGATCACGAGGTCGATCCCTTTGTCCACCGCGTACGCACCGCAGTCGAAATGTTCCTGCACGGAATTCACACCGAGCTCGTTCATGTTCGCCATGATCGCGATGCGCCTTTTGCCTTCCGTCAGCGAAAGCGTGTTCAGCGCGGATTTCATTGAATCCGGCGCCGCATTATAGGAATCGTCGATGACCTTGAAGCCGTTTCCTTCCTTTATCATAAGGCGGCGGCCGGTCAGGCCGACTCCGGCCATCTCATCGAGGCCCGCCTGGAAGTCATCCAGCGTCGCCCCGAACTGCTTCGCGCCGAGATACGCGAGCGCCCCGTTCAGCGCGTTGTGCGCTCCCGGGATCCCGAACGTGATGTGACGCGTTTCGTCTCCGTCTGTGAGATCGAACTCGATCCCGTCAAGCGCGTGGTCGACGATGCCGGACACGACGACGTCTTCTCCTTCTCCTGTTCCGATCGACAGGACTTTATAATTTCCCTTGCAGGCTTCCTTGCTCAGAATATCGTTATCGTCATTGATCACCAGCACACTGTCTTCATTGAAGAAATCCGTGATCTGCATCTTGGACTCGAAGATCTTTTCGCGCGACCCGAGGTTTTCCATGTGGGAAATGCCGATCATCGTGATCACGGCGACATCCGGGCGGATCACATTGGCCAGCCGATGCATCTCGCCGAAATGCTCCATCCCGGCTTCCAGTACCGCGACCTCAAGGTCTTTGTCAAAAGTAAAAATCGTGAGAGGGACGCCAAACTGGTTGTTCAGATTGTTTTCCGGTTTTCCCGTCCGATATTTCTGCTTCAATGTAAAGTACAGCATGTCCCGGGTCGTGGTCTTGCCGATGCTCCCGGTCACCGCGATCTTCTTCACGTTCAGCGTCCCGAGGTACCATTTTGCCATCTCCTGCAGGCCGTCCAGCGTATCGTCCACCAGGATGACATTCACGCCTTCGAGATTTTCTACTGCTTCTTTTCTCGATGCCATGACCGCCCGGCAGCCGCGTTCCACCGCCATCGGGATGAACTTGTGCGCGTCCTGGTTTTCGCCGGTGACCGCGACAAAGATCTCATCCTCCTTGACGGTCCTGGAATCGATACCGACGCCGCGGATCACCGCGTCCGGATCACCCTTGATAAGGCGCCCGCCGGCCGCTTCCGCCGCCTGCTTCATGCTGATTTCATACATTTCCCGTTTCCTCCTTCAGTTATTTTTTATAAAGATAAACGGTCGAGCCTGTCTTTACCTGCTTTCCAGCCTTCGGGAACTGATCCTTGATTGTAAATGTCTTGTCCTTCGTCTCCGGGCTGACGTTCCATTTCAGATTCTGCTTCTTCAGTGTCTTCTTTGCCTTCTCGAATGACATACCGGTCACATCCGGCACGTACGTGACGTTCTTGCTGTTTTCTCCGGTGCTGTAGTCCGGCTTGACGCCCAGGTACGGAAGCGAGTTCTTCAGAATGCTTCGGACCACCGGGGTCGCGATATCCCCACCGTACTTCCCGTGTTTCGGGTTGTCGATGACCACAAGGACCGCGATCTGCGGATCGTCCATCGGCGCGACGCCGACAAAAGACGCATAGTAACTGTCCCCGTAGCCGCCGCTTGACGTCGCCTTCTCCGCGGTTCCGGTTTTCCCGCCGATGCTGTACCCTTCGATCGCCGCTTTGCTGCCGCCGCCGTCGGTCACATCATAGAGCATCGCGTCCCGGACTTCGGCGGATGTCTTTTTCGACAGTACCTTCCGGACGAGCTGCGGTTTGTAGTTTTTCACCGTTTTCCCGTTGGAATCCGTTACCTTCTCAACGATCTGCGGCTTCATCAGTTTCCCGCCGTTGCACGCGGCGCACGTCGCTGTCAGGAGCTGGATCGGTGTCACCGCAACGCCCTGTCCGAACGACATCGTCGCGAGCTGCAGCTTGCTCGTGTTCTCCGGAGTCGGAACGATCGCGGATGTTTCCGCCGGAAGATCGACATTTGTCTTCTGCGTGATCCCGAACATCTGCAGATAACTGTAGTATGTTTTGGTCCCCATCCGGAGAGCGAGATCGATCATCACCGGGTTGCAGGAGTTCCCGTACGCTTCGATCAGATTCTGCTGACCATGACCCGAATGATTCCAGCAGTTGACGCGTGTCCCGCTCACGATCCGGTAACCCGGATCGTTGAACTGCGACTGCGGAACGGCAGCTCCCGATTCCAGCGCTGCCGCGATCGTCAGCGTCTTGAACGTCGATCCCGGTTCATACAGATCGCTCACGATCGGATTCCGCCACATTTTACTTAAGTATTTTGCTTTTTCCCTGTCAGACAGCTTATTGAATTTTGCCTTCTCCGCTTTTCCGACCGGTTCCGTCGCGTTATTCGGATCGAACGACGGATACGTCTCCATCGCAAGGATCTTTCCGGTCTTCGGCTGCATCACGATGCACATGATCTTGTCCGCATCCGTCTTCTTCAGGCTCTTCTTCAATGCCTTGTCGACGTAATGCTGGATCACTTCATCGATCGTCAGCGTCAGATTGTATCCGTCCTTTGCCTGATAATACTTTTTGCTTCCGTAAGAAAGAGAATTCCCCTGAACATCCGTTTCCTGCAGCCAGCGTCCTGCGACGCCGCTGAGCAGACCGTCGAACTGCGACTCGATCCCGGTCCTGCCCTGGTTTTCATCGTCGACACTCCCCAGAAGTTTTGCCGCGGACGTGCCCTGAGGGTAATACCGCTTGTTCCCCTGTACGATCTCCAGGCCCTGGATCTTCAGCGCCCGGACCTTGTCCCGGGTATCCTTGTCCAGATATTTCGCGATCTGGACGATCGCCTTGTTTGATTCGATCTGACGGCTGATCGATTTTGTCGATTTCCCCAGGATGACGGCAAGCTTCTCACTCAGCTCGTCACGCCGCGCCTTCTTGTAGGTCTTCTGCATCGTGGTCGGCCGGATCCAGACGGAATACACGGTCGCGCTCGTCGCGAGCTCCTTCCCGGTGCGATCGTAGATGTTCCCCCGCTTCGCTTCCAGCGGGATATCACTGACCTGCTGATCCACAGCCTTGTCCGTGTACTCATCCGCTTTGACGACCTGGATCCAGGCGACGCGGACGACAAGAACGGTCATCATCAGCGCGATCAGGAGAAAAATGATGCCGATCCGCTTTTTATAAAAACGTTTCAGACCTTTTTTCCTAGATGTCATGAAATGATTCTCCTAAATAAACAGCCGGACGATGCATTGTCTATGAAATTCTTCGCCCGGCAAACAAACTTATTAAATTATAGTATAAATCTCTCCCATAATAAAGAAGAGAATACTGATTTCGATTAATTATAAGCCTCTTCCCGGAGTGCTGCGGCAAGATTGTTTTTCTTCTTGTCCTTCTTCGTGATCGTGATACAGTCTTCCGAATTCGAACTGACCATCCCGAGATCTCCCAGCGCGACCTTCTCGATGTGATCGATGCTGTTCGCCGTCTTGATCTCAACGTTCAGGCTCTCGACTTCCCCGTTCAGCGCCTCGTTATTCGCCGTGATCTTGTTGTTCTGAGCCTTGAGCTCCGCCGCGTACGCGGAGAGCATCACGATGAGGATGCAGATCGCGCCCATGATGATGACCGAAGCAAGAATTCTTCTCTTTTCACTTTTGCCCATGATTTACGTCCTTCCTACTCGACAAGTTTCGGGTCCAGTTTTTCAACGACCCTGAGCTTCGCACTTCTCGCTCTCGGATTGACCTCGAGCTCTTTCCCTTCCGCCGTGATCGGCTTTCTTGTGATTTTTCGGATATCGGGCCGCTTCCCGCAGACACAGACCGGAAACTCCGGCGGGCAGGTGCACGGATCCGCATGCTTGTTGAATTTCTGTTTGACGATCCGGTCCTCCAGCGAATGGAACGTGATGATCGCAAGTCTTCCACCCGGGTTCAGCGCGGCGATGAACTCGTCCACCGCACGCTCGAGCCGTCCGAGCTCATCGTTCACTTCGATCCGGATCGCCTGAAACGTCCTCTTCGCCGGGTGCGGTCCGCTCCTCCTCGCTTTGGCCGGGATCGCGGATTTGATAATATCCACGAGTTCTCCGGTCGTTTCGATCGGTTTCTTCTGCCGTTCCCGTACAATGAACGAAGCGATCCTCGCCGCGAAGCGTTCCTCACCGTATTTCGAGATCACATTCGCGAGTTCGTTCTGACTGTATTCGTTGACAACGTCCCTGGCGGTGACCGGGTCGTCCTGATTCATCCTCATGTCGAGCGGCGCGTCGTGCATGTATGAGAACCCCCGCTCCACATTGTCCAGTTGAAACGAGGAGACCCCCAGGTCCAGAAGCGCTCCGTCGATGCCGCTGATCCCGAGCTGCTCCAGCACGCTCCGGATTTCCGAGTAGTTGCTTTTGACAAAATATTTCCTGCAGGGAAAGGCGGCAAGCCGTTCCTCCGAAGCATCCAGTGCATCCTGATCCCGGTCGATCCCGATCAGCGTTCCGCTTTCTGACAGCTTCCCGCAGATCTCCGCCGCGTGTCCGGCGCCGCCGATCGTTCCATCGACGTAAATACCGTCCGGGCGGATATTCAGATTTTCCAGGCACTCCTCGAGGAGTACCGGTACATGGCTGTATTTCATCCTGACAAAAGCACCTCAGTTCACATCCGCCGCCCCAGTCTTCCGGGTGTTAAAAATCGTACTTGGAAAGGGCCTCTGCAAATTCATCCGTGTTCATGCTGCCTTCGTTGTCCGGGGATTCCCAGACCTCCCGGCTCCAGACCTCGATCTTCTTCATCACGCCCATCGTCACGAGCTCCCGGGTGATCCCGGCGTCTTCCTTCAGTTTCGCAGGGATGACGATCCTCCCCTGTTTGTCGAACTCGCACTCGACCGCGTTCGCGTAGATCAGACGGATAAAACTCCGGATCCGCCGGTCGGACTCAGGAAGCTTCTCCATCTTCTCCATCTGCTGTTCCCAGGCGTCGACCGAATAGATGTTCAGGCACGGATCAAGACCCTTCGTCAGGACGCAGCGTTCTCCCAGCTGGAGACGGTGCTTTGCCGGCACGATCATCCTGTTCTTGGCATCTATGGAGTTGTAATACGTGCCCATAAACATCGATATTCGTCCCTCCCGAATCGCCGGTACGACCAATGTTTCTCTCATTATACCCCACTTTTCACCACTTTTCAATAAAAAATGGCCTATTTTGGATTATAATCCCCACCACTTCCCACCCGCTTCCACATGGTCTTTTCCCTCGTTCAAAAAATGCAAAAAAAAAGAAGAGGCGTACGCACGCACCTCTTCCCGAAAGGAAAAAAGGGAGCTCATCGGCTCCCTGAAATACTATTTTCTCTTGATGTTTTCTCCCTTCACAAGCTTGAAGACAAGAACCACGAACACGACAATGATCAGGAGGATCACCGCGGCCAGACCAAACCCGAACCACATGGTCTTGTTCGGCTCTTCCAGCAGGACCGAAAGCGAAAATGAGCTCTCACTGATGATCCTGCCGTCGCGCCGGTGGTATTTCGAAGGGATCCCGCTCCCGCCGAACGAGTTCAGGTAATTCCCGAGCGCCGCCCACGCTCTGAGCGGCGTACCGCTCTTCCGGATCACGAGCCGGCGGTAAACCTGCGACTGCTTCCCGCTGCTGTCCTTCGGCAGGATCTTGAGCACCGAGCTGCTGTTGAACGACACTTCCGCGATCTGCTTCATGGTCTTCGCGTCCGCGACGATGCAGTACAAACGGTCTTCATCGATCTTGTGCCAGCTGCCGTCCCGATCCTTGACTGTGACATCGAACACCCGGGCGCCGACAACGCGGTGAACGTTATACCGGTAGCGGAGTCCGCTGAAACAGAATCGTTTTCCCTCCTCCTTACGGCGGTTGTCGGAATTCAGCTCCGCGAGGCTCTTCATTTCCTTGCCGGTCAGGTAGCAGGTAACGAGACGGCTTTTCGCCTCTCCCTCGCCATTCTTTCCCGCCATCAGCCAGAATGTGTCCGCAGTCGTCAGATTGCCGTGCGCGATCGAGCCGTAGACCGCATCCGGAGATACCGCGGCGATCACCGGTGCTTTTTCCCGGCTTCCGTTCGAAAGACGCCGGAACGCCCAGCGGTACGAATCCGCGATCAGATTCCCGTACGGATCATCCGTCTCCTTCGCGCCGATGTCGCTTTTTTTCCCATTCAGAACATTGTTCTCTGTCAGGATCTCCGAATAGCGGAGCCCGCTTTTTTCAAAGTATCCCTCGTCACACGCCGCCTTCATTTTCCGAATGACCGTGCTCACGCGGCGGTCTGTCAATGTGATGCCGCTGATGGACGTGGCCTTGAACGAGCGATACGTCCATTCTTCGCCTGTTTTCCGGAAGGTGATCTGATTGAGTTCTCCGGACTCTCCGTTCGTCGCGATGCGGATGCCATTCACCTCCGCGGTCTCAGAATGATCGCTGTTATTGATGATCAGATCGATGCCGTCTATATTCTGCACCACTCTTTTCAGCTCGGCATCAGAAAGATCCGCGAGTACGACGACGAAATCCGGATCTTCTTCCTCCATCTCCGCGAGGACTGTTTTCAGGTGCTTCAGATAATCAGAATAGCGAAACCCGTCCGCACCTTTAAAGACGCTTTTCCCGAGAACCAGAGTCACACCGAGTTTCACGCCGCCGCGTTCCACGACAAAATAGTCCCGGGCCCCGTTTTCCGCGAGCGTCTTGTTCGCCCGGGCAGAGACCTTCGCATTCGGCAGCAGGATCCCGCTGTTTTCGTCCAGATTCTTGCCGGCCGCCCGGACCATTGAAGTAAAATGAACGGCACCTTTCCCGAGTTCCGTCTTTCCGGGTGCGATCGCGTCACATCCCGCGCTTCGGAGGATCTGTATCCCCGGCGCGTCTTTCGTGCTGACCAGTCGGTACGGGGCCGAATTCTCGAAATTCCCGGTGTCCAGATAGAACACGGTATGACCCGTGTCTTTCTGCGCCTTGACGTACCCGCCGACCGCATCGAACTCATCGGCCATGCCATTCGTGTTCCCGGTAAAATCGATCGTGATCTCCTTCGGCTTGTCCGATCCCTTTCCGGCAGCGAAAACCGTCCCGCATCCGATCGTGAGGATCAGCAGGAACAAAAGGACTGTGATAAAGATTTTCAGGGTAGTTCTTATCAACGGTTTCCCCTTCCGGATCATCCAAGGTTACTTCCAGTTCGGCCCGGTCTTCGCGAGACCGAACATCGCTTCCACATTCGTTCTGCCATCGACGGTCGTCCGGAACCCCCAGACTTCCTCCGCTCTCGGATCCTTCGCCGGATTTCCGTCCATCTTCGTCATGCCGATGTGGATATCCTTGCCGTACGCCGCTTCCCGGCGGAACCGCATGTTGACCGAGGTGACCTTTTTTTCTTCCACTCCCGGGATGTTCTCCCACAGCATGTCCGGATAGATCGTATTCGTCATATGCCGGTTCAGATCGACTTCGGAGTAATAGACGTGCTTCACCCGGATCTCCTTGAAATCCGTGCCCTTTGCGAAGCGGAAACGCTTCGGGATCGTCAGATCGATCTCCTCATCACTTTCATAGTTCGAAAGATCGATCTCGGATCTTGTGTGGAGTTTCCCGGTGAAAAGATCCGTCACCGCCCATTCGCTGTACGCCCGGATGATCTCCTCTCCTTCGCGTTCCACCGAATAGCAGCGATCGAATGTTGCCGCCTTGCCGCCGCTGCTCCAGGTCAATACCCGGATCGGGTCGTACTCATGGATCTGATCCAGGACATCGACCGCGATCCTCGTCAGTATGAACGACTTCCCGGCACGGAAAAACTCACCGTACGTCGGTTTCCGGTCACGCATCTGATGGTTCGCCGTTTCCTGCAGGTAACGGATGAGCCAGGTCGGCTTGATGTTGTTGTTGCAGTCCACCGAATGACTATTTACCAGGTATTCATTTACATACTTCATAGTCTTCCCCTTTTGTCGTTACGATTATTAATGAAAAAAGAAGCTCCGCCGCCTTCCCTGCTTGGGAAAAAGGTCCCGCGGCAGGCCTCCTGCAGTTTTCTTTCCGCATCAGTGATAGTTCACCGTGACACTCCCGCTGTAGCCGTTCCCGGTAAAGATGATCATCAGCTTCCGGTTCTTCGGGAATGACTTTTTGACCGCGTTGAAGCCGAGCTCCCGGTGAAGATAGACCTTCTTCGTCCGGCTGTCTGCCACGGTGACCTTGCAGTCCCCGCTTCTCGGCGAGCAGCTGAACTTCATCGTCCCTTTCTTCAGGGTAACATAGGAGCGGTCGTTCCCGATCAGCTTCGTGTACTTGAACACCGTCTTGTGCGCCGTATCATCGGTCGAGCACCAGAGGAAAAAACGTTCGCTCGGATGCTCCAGGACCGTCTTCACACTGCTGTTATAGTAGACCCGGTACGTCGACACCTGATAGATCGTATAGCCGATCAAAAAGATCACGCAGATGAGGATCAGATATCTGATTTTATGAAGAAACTCTGTAACCATCGTGTTCCGTCCTTCCTTTTGATTCAATGACATTATAACCGCTGGCGGATGCGAATTCAACCGGATGCCCTGCCGGATGCTCTGCCGGATGACCGACCGGATGCCCTGCCGGATGAGTCCGGTCAGATGAGTCCTGTCGGAGGAGTACCGGTCAGATGAGCCCGATAAGCCAAAGGACCAGGAACCGGATCCCGAGAAACGCAGCTGCACCGAGCAGGCTCGCGGTCGTCATCACGCGGTTCGCTCTGACGATGTCATACGGCTCGATCGGCCTCGTCGCATCCCCGATCGTCTGCTTGTCGACGTACTCTCCGAAATACCACGCCGGGCCCGCGAGCTGCACCCCGAGAGAACCCGCACACGCCGACTCTGTCTGCGCCGAGTTCGGGCTCGCATGCTTCGAAGAATCCCTCCGCCAGATCCGGAACGCGCCGCGCGCACTCTGCCCCGTAAAAAGCGATGCCGCGATCCAGAGGAGCGCTCCGATCCGGGACGGCAGCCAGCCGAAAAAATCATCCAGTTTCGCACCGGCCCGCCCGAAGTTCAGATACCGTTCATTCTTATATCCCACCATCGAATCCATCGTGTTCACCGCTTTATAGATCATCGCAAGCGGCCCGCCCGCGATCGCCATATAAAAAAGCGGTGCCGTGACGCCATCGGAAAAATTCTCCGCGACCGTTTCCACCGCGGCCCGCGTCACGCCGTCCTCATCCAGCCTCTCCGTATCACGCCCGACGATGCGGGAGACCGCCTTCCGCGCCGCGGGAAGGTCCGCCGGTTCCTTCAGCAACCGGTAGACACGCATGCTTTCGACCCGGAGGTCCCGGATCGCGAGCGCCTGCCAGCACATGACCGTTTCCAGCACGCAGCCGAGCACCGGGTGGATCCGGTATCCCAGAGCGAGGATCCCGATCGTCACCGCCGCCGTCCCCGCCAGCAGGATCAGTGCCATGAGCCGTCCCGCCCGCCGTTCGCCCGAAGCCGTCTTCGGAAGCGCCGCTCGTAGATGCCGCTCCAGGAAGCGGATGCATTTTCCCATCAGGACGACCGGATGCGGGATCCCCCTCGGATCCCCGATCAGAAGATCCACGACGACCGCGGCGGGAATGATATAAAAAAGATAATTCGGGTCAAAACTCATTTCAGTTCCTTTTGTCATTCTTGGAATCGGCTTCCTGTAACGCTTCCTGCTGTGCCCCTTCCGCTCTGCTGTCAAGAAGGAGCGATCCGACGATCACCACGCCGCCCGCAAATCCGATCAGGCTCAGCGTCTCGTGGAGCAGGAAAAAAGAAAACACGGCGGTAAGGATCGGCTGCGTGCACTGCAGCATCGAAACCGTCTGAGAGGAAAGATGCGTCACCGCGCTGTTCTGGATCAAATAGGCAAAGATCGTACAGACGAGCGCCAGATAAACGGCCGTCATCCAGGCGGCAGGCTCCGCCTCAGCAAGCGTCAGCGGACTTCCCGTGAGCGGTGCGGACACGATACTGATGACTGCTGTAATAAGGATCTGGAGTGCCGTGATGTCGAACACGTCCATCTCCTTCATCGCCCGCTCTCCAAACACCAGCTGCCCCGCGAGGCAGCACGCATCCACGAGAGCCAGGAGCTCCCCCGCTCCAAAACGGAAGACCCCGCCGTTGCAGCAGAGCAGGAACACCCCTAGGATCGCGAAGAGCTGGATCGGGAGCCGGCGAATCTCATATCGCCGGCCGAGCACAAATGCCGACAGCACCGGTGTGAACAATACCGGAAGCGACATGATGAATCCCACATTCGTCGCTGTCGTCAGATTCAGCGCGAAGTTGCACGAAATATACGCGCCCGCGCAGCAGAGCGACGACGGGAGCCAGATCCTGACCGGCGTCTTCCGGGCCGCCGCGAGGATCCTTTTGTGAAACGGAACAAAAAGAACCAGCGCAGCGAGTCCGAACCGGACGGCCAGAAGATACAGCGGCGTGATCGACTGATATGCCACCTTCGTCAACGGATTTCCGAACCCATAGACCACACTCTGAATCAGGATATAAAGTTCGTAGCGGATCCTGCCTTTCTTCATCAGTTCGAACCTTTCGAATCGTCTTTGAAAAAGCGGATCAGCGCGTTGTAAAGATACGGATAGCCTTCGTAATAATGGTGCTCCCGCCCCTTCCAGGCGTGGAACATGATGTTCCCTTTGTCAAAGCCTTTGCTGGTCTTCGTAAACCACTTCGTATAGCCGGCGAGCGCTTCCACCTGCTGCTCCGTGCCTTTGCACATGAAGTCTTTTGTTCCCGATGCCGCGAACACTTTATAGTCTTTCGCCGTCACGCCGGAGGCCTCGATACCGTTGACGATCGCCTGCGCTGACTGCGTGTTCAGCTGCTCGTCGTATCCGCTTTCGGTATAATAGAGTGGCATGCTCATGTTCAGATAATATTTCGCATAATCCGCGTGGTCACGGAGAAGCCGCCACGTGACGCTGCTCCCCATCGAAAAGCCCGCGAACGCCCGATGATTCCGCGACGCCCGGTAGCCTTCTTCTGAAGTGTCTTCTGCATACGTGCTGTATTTTGACTCCACCGCTTCCATCAGTTCATGAGCGATCTCGTGATCCATGCCGTTGAGCTCGGTATAGTAATCCGTGTATTCCAGCGTCAGCGTCGGCGTCACAAGAATGATCGGTTCGATGTCACCCTCCTGTATCATATGATCGAGGATGTTCCGAAACGGCCTCGGGTCATCATTCGTCCCGAGATATGTGTAATCGTGACCGCCGTATCCGTGCACCAGATAGACGATGTTATACTTCTTGCTTTTTTTATAACCGTATGGCAGGTAAACGCGTGCGGTCTTCCGGACGGTCCTTCCGGTCCCGTCGATCAGCGTCGTATCGTAATGGATGAGGCGGACCTTCCCCTGCTTCTTCGCCGGCTTCTGATAGCCGGCCGGGATCTTCCGGATCCCGCGGATCACGTTCCGGTCTTTCAGCTGCACCGTTTTTGCAGAGTTCGAAGCGCTGCTCCCGTTGCCGGATGCGCCCGCGTCCTTCAGATTGATCAAAAAGATGCCCATCGCGAGGATCAGGACGACGATCACAAGGAAAGTCAAAAATCTCGCCCAGTGAATGATTATGCGTTTTTTTCGCTTCGCCATAGTGATCCCCCCGTCATCAACTTTCTCCCAACCAGTCTATCACAGCAGCACGTTGACTTCAAAGAATTCACATCAGGAAATGGAAAAAAGATGCATCGCCCGCCCCGGCAAAACCGCCCGAGATCAGCCTCTATCTGGTATTTTCTGGAAACATCAGAAGGTGAATCGAGAGTCAAAGTTCTGGAAGAAACTCTTCCCCCTGTAGCAGGCAAAATGGTATATAATAAAAATTATAGCAAGGTTTATTTTTTGAAAGGATGGTTGTAATGGCAAAAAGCACAGGAAAGAAAATCACAGTTGCGCTTCTTTCGTTCTTCGTCGCCTTCTCGTTCCTCGCGGCGACGTCCGTGGATGAGGCATTCGCTTCATCGAAAAAGGTCGGGAAAGTAACAGGAGTGAAATATAGGCGCTCCAGCTCGAATGCGAACCGGGTCACGTTGACCTGGAAGAGCGCAAAGAACGCAAAAGGTTACAAGGTCTATCGGAAGTACAGCAAGACCTGGAAGCGGATCAAGACGACAAAATCCCGGAAGTATACGTTCACTGTCAAAAAGACGGCGAAGTACCGCGTCCGCGGCTATCACGGAAGCCGCTATGGGTCATATTCAAGCACCTACACGATCAAATACAGGAAGCCGAAATCATCGGACTCTAACGTTTCTAAGCTGAAATACGATTATGAGGCCTACCTCCCGAAGACGAAAGACGGGAAATATTACACGGGATATACTTATCCGATCATTATCAAGACAAATTGCCCAAGCGGATATAAATTTGATATCAAGATCTCGGACGGTGAGTCTATGGAGGAGCCTGACATGGATTATGCTGATTTCGAATATGTCAAAGAGGATGATCTGATCGATATCGGGGACAGCGTCATACTCTATCCAAAACTGAAGAAGATCAAAGGGGGAGCTTACGAGCAGTCATTTACTTTTGAAGAGGCCAGAACTTATACGATCCGCGTCCGCGAACTCGATGAAGAGGATGAACCAACAGCAGAGAAAGACTTCAAAGTCAGGATCAGCGATTCTCATGCAGCAGATGAACGGTGGATGGATGAAGTGATCGCAAAATACTCCACATCGAGTCAAACTCCACTCGAAAAGATGGAGAGCATAAGTGCCGGGTTGAAGAGCGAATTTAAGTATTCATATTATGACAGCACGAGCTCGTCAACTTATCTCTTCTTGGCGGCAGAACGTGATCCATTCTTCATCTCAAAGAGGTGGGAGTCTTCCATGTCCCCGGCTTATTTGACAGATATCGCGAACAAGATCGGCGGATTTGATGATGTCGAGAATATGTATGACGCTTACGATTCGGTAACTCAGCATGACTTATGGCTTTCTTATCATGCGACAGTAAAGCTGACCTATCATGGAAAGACAGAATACGTTGAAGCTTGCCCGGATGATTCGACCGGAGCACTCTATCCCGATACCATTCCAAAGTTCGATGTAAATGACTCGTCAATGGTCGTTAAACTGGATGAGGCCAAATGATCCGACGCGAAAAAACTAATTCATGGAGGAAAGCATTCGAAACTAAACTCAAAAGGTCTTTTCCCGTTAGACCGTCAGTTGAGCTTTATTAAGATATATTATTAGAATATTTTTAGAAAGGACATTCATCATGACAAGTGCAGGAAAGAAAATCGCAGTCGCGCTTCTTTCGTTCTTCGTCGCCTTCTCGTTCCTCGCGGCGACGTCCGTGGATGAGGCATTCGCTTCATCGAAAAAGGTCGGGAAAGTAACAGGAGTGAAATATAAGCGCTCCAGCTCGAATGCGAACCGGGTCACACTGACCTGGAAGAGCGCAAAGAATGCAAAAGGTTACAAGGTCTATCGGAAGTACAGCAAGACCTGGAAGCGGATCAAGACAACGAAATCCCGGAAGTATACGTTCACTGTCAAAAAGACGGCGAAGTATCGCATCCGCGGGTATCGTGGGAACCGCTACGGGTCGTATTCAAGTACCTACACGATCAAGTACAAGAAGCCGAAATCATCGGACTCTAACGTTTCTAAGCTGAAATACGATTATGAGGCTTATCTCCCGACGACGAAAGACGGGAAATACTACTCCGGCTACACTTATCCGATCATCGTCAAAACGGACAACCCAAGCGGATACAACTTTGAGATCAAGATCTCCGGCGGCGATTCCATGGAAGGGCCAGATCTGGATTATACAGACTTTGAATACATTGAGGAATCCGATCTGATCGATATCGGAGACGGCGTCATACTCTATCCGAAATTAAAGAAAATCAAAGGTGGAGCTTATGAGCAGTCGTTTACCTTTGAAGATGCCGGGACTTATACGATCCGTGTCTGCGAACTCGACGAAGAGGATGAAGTCAGAGCCGAAAAGGATTTCACTGTTACATTCGACGATACTCATGCAGCAAAAGATCAGTGGATGGATGAAGTGATCGCAAAATATACGACATCGAGCCAAAACCCGCTCGAAAAGATGGAAAGCATCAGCGCTGGGCTGAAGAACGACTTCAAATACACATATCATAATGTAAATGACCCAACGGATTATCTATATCTGGCAGCGGATTGCAACCCATGGTTCATCTCAGAAAGCTGGGAGTCTTCAATTTCCCCGCATTATCTGGCGAAGATCGCGAATAAGATTGGCGGGTTCGATGAAGTCCAGGATATGTACGGCGTTTATAACGCAACAACACAGTATGATCTCTGGGCGGCCTATCATTCAAAGGTGAAGCTGACTTACAACGGAACGACAGAATATCTCTCGGCCTGTCCGTCAGACGACACCGGATTGATCGATCCGGATACTGTCACGAAGTTCGATGTGAACGATTCTTCGATGGTCACGGCGCTGACCGCAAAGTGATCTGGTTCGAAATGGAAAATAAAAAAGAGCATCAGGCAGATTTGCCGGTGCTCTTTTTATGCTCTGGAACCGCCCGCAGAGAGCTCAAAATGGCCCTCTTACGGATGTTTGCGCACCTCCCAAACATTCACACACACGCAGAACATCTGTTCGTCGTTACCGCATAACAAAACGATGGTATAAGCTTTCCTAATGCTGGTTATTTTGGCTTTTTCAACCCTCTACGCTTGTTCAAAGCTCCAGCAGCGAGTGCGATAAGTATGTGTCCGCTGATGACTGGTATGTGCGTCAAGGACTCGGTCTTCGGGTTCAATTTGACTGATGAGACGTCCTCTTTCGTCATGATCACAGACTTGGCCTTGTCCTTGATGTTTTCGTATATCGCGACGAGAGTTCCCTGATAAGCGACGCGCTCGAATCAGACAATGGTATCACCATCCTTCAGTCGGAACTATTTCATCACATTGGCAGAAAGAAAAACTATAAAAAAAGAAGAGCACCGCTCTTTGCGATGCTCTTCGGGAAGAAAGGAGTTAACTTGGTTTATCGGCTGATCAGCCGCAAGCTTCTCATTGTTTGTGATTATTTCCAGGATACCAGACGAGAGAGCGATTCATAGACGACCTCGCCGTCCTTATAGGCTCTGATCCAATCATATCCGTTTGTGTAATATCCCCATGCATAACCACTTGATGTCCCGTCCGCTTTTGTGAACTTCTTGTAGTAGTTGTCCGGTGTCGGTTCGGTCCCGTCGATCGTTTCATAAATCGTGATGTCCGAATCCTTTACAGTGATAACTGAACTGTTGTCTCCATTACCACGAATTTCGAAATAGTCTTCCTGCCATTTCTTGCTCGTATCTACGTTATAGTCGGAGTCATAAGTTGATAATGCATCATACTCCATAAAACGAATACTTTTTGAGAAATTCGTGTTAGATGTGGAAACATTAAGATAAGCACCCGTGTCTGCATCATGTCCGAATACAGACGTCATACTGTAATCCCCATCAACATCTCCGTCGATCACCATATCGGCCTTGATACTGCGGTTCCCAAGCGGGAGCCCCATCTCTGACATGGAGTATGTTTTGCCGTCATAGATCTCCAATCCATTCGACAGCGTGGCGAGCGGCTCGCTCGAAGCTGTAGTGGTGTCCGTTCCTGCGCTCTTGTGGAGTGTCGTGGTATCGGTTGTCGTGCTCGTGCTTGCGCTCTTGAGCTTATACTTCGCTTTCACCGTTTTGGACGCTGTACCGGTCTTGCCGTTGTAGCCCTTGATCTTGAAGTACGAAGTCTTCGAGATCTTCTTCGAGTAGCTGGTCTTCTTCGTGAGGGCGATCAGTTTGTAGTGCTTCGCTCCCGCCTTCCTCATATAGACCTTATACCTCTTTGCCCGCTTCGCTTTCTTCCAGGTCAGCTTCGCGGTGTTCTTAGTGGTCGTCCGAGTCACAGAACATTTGACTCCCGTGACTTTCGCTGGACGTTTAGTTGATGCGTCGACCGATCCGCTTACCATTGGCATCATGGTCGTTACAATTGCAGTCGCCAGAATGGCTGCCCCTGCTTTTCTCATTACGTTAGTGTTCATCATAGCTTTCTGTCCTTTCTTTTGATTTCATTTGGTTGCTGCTACCAGGACACGATGTTCCTGAGCGATTCATAA
Organism: Anaerovoracaceae bacterium; assembly: GCA_050946555.1. Lineage (GTDB taxonomy): Bacteria > Bacillota > Clostridia > Peptostreptococcales > Anaerovoracaceae > Aminicella. The sequence continues at coordinate 101,015 of JBMNVA010000003.1, forward strand.
ACGATCTCGCCGTCCTTATAGGCTCTGACCCAGTCGTAACCGGTCTTATAATAGCCCCATTCGTAGCCGTTCGATTCGCCGTCCGCTTTCGTGAACTTCTTGTAGTAGTTATCCGGCGTCGGTTCCGTACCATCGATTGTTTCATAGATCGTGATACTCGGGTCCTTGATGTTGACATAGCAACTGTTATTGCCGTTACCCAGGAAGTCGAAGTAATCTTCCTGGTTCGTCTTGCTGTCGTCTCTGTTATAATCAGAGTCATAAGTGGACAGCGCGTCATACGTCATAAACCCGCTTGTTGTTGAAAAGTTCGTGTTGGAGATTCCGAGGCTAAGATATGCACCTGTGTCTGCGTCATGTCCAAATACGGATGTCAAGCTATAATTACCATCATCATCACCATCGATCACCATACCAACTTTGATACTACGACTTCCTTTAGGGAGCCCCATCTCTGACATCGAGTACGTTTCACCCTCATAAACTTCCAGCCCATTCGACAAAGTGGTGAGCGCTTCAGCCGTTGAAGTATTGGTTCCCGTTCCAGCGCTCTTGTGGAGTGTCATGGTGTCGGTCGTCGTGCTCGTGCTTACGCTCTTGAGCTTATACTTCGCTTTCACCGTTTTGGACGCTGTGCCGGTCTTGCCGTTGTAGCCCTTGATTTTGAAATACGAAGTCTTCGTGATCTTCTTCGAGTAGCTGGTCTTCTTCGTGAAGGCGATCAGTTTATAGTGCTTTGCTCCAGCCTTCCTCATATAGACCTTATACCTTTTTGCCCGCTTCGCTTTCTTCCAGGTCAGCTTCGCGGTGTTTTTAGTGGTCGTCCGAGTCACAGAACATTTGACTCCCGTGACCTTCGCCGGACGTTTGGTTGATGCACTGGCCGTGCCGCTTACCATCGGCATCATGGTCGTTACAAGTGCTGCCGCCAGAACGGCTGCTCCTGCTTTTCTCATTACGTTAGTTTTCATCATAGTTTTCTCTTCCTTTCTTTCGATCTTTAAACGCACATTCAGATTATGCTAAAATTTACCAATTATTCTAACGTGACTCATCGAAGGAACGACGCGTTCTCAGCGAATACTGTGTAATTCGTTGTCATGATGTCCGGGTTGAGTCCTGTTACGAGCTGCCCGCGGACAGAAAGGAGCGTGCCTTTCTTGATCTTCCGCGCCATCTCCTGTGCATCCGTAGTTGGGATGAGGACTGGGATCTCATCGCTGCCTCCCTCTTCATCATATGCGACGGCGATGCGAATCATAAGCGCCGGTGTGGCCGGTGTCTGGATGATGATCGGGTCGTTGATGACTTTTCCTAAGAGGAGAGATAAATTCGATTCCGAGCCCGATGGCGGGACGATCTTTTTCTTCTCTCTCATCTGGCTGATCCTGTTGATCAGGAAGACAACTCCGAGCGCGAGCACTCCGCAGATAAGGATGGTTTTCATTGTGACAGTAGTTTCAAACATAGATTGTTCTCCTTTCGTTATGCGTTCTTTCGTTTCGTTTTCTTTTTCTACTTCCATGTTATCAAATGAGAATGGCGGATGCGAGTTTTAAAGTTGGTTATATCCCAATTTTTCGGCCAGAAGTCGCTGATCGCAACGGTTCAACAGCATTTTAAAAAAAATCAAAAAAATTAAGGAAGAGACATCTTGTCCCCTTTCCTTATTGCAGTTTCAATATTCTTGACGCTTAGTATCTCACGCGGAAGATCCTAAATCCCGGGATCCGGTATATGCCGTTCTCCAAGTTCTCCGGAAGTTTGATCCGGAAATACGAGTTGTCCGTCTGGATAAGCGGGTCGGCGAGAGTGGTCTCGCTCGTCTCTTTGAATGCGTGAATGCCTGCCTTCACTGTGATCGTCGAAAGCTGCTTCCCGAGATAGACGAAGAACTTATAATACTTGTTCTTTTCGGGCTCATGCAGAATGCTGGATTCCCGGTCGATGTTCGACAGTGGAAGATCGGTGTCATTATTGATCACCCTGACCTGCACTGTTTCATCAAGGTTATTGCTGTCAACGATCCCTGCTATCTCTCTCCCATCTTTCGAGTCAGACTGCTGAAGATATATCCCCTTCTTGCTGGCTCCAATCGTGACCTTGCGCCTGATCGTGTAACCGAGGTTCAAATACTTCTGGAGAGTGAACCGGTCTTCGAAGGTCGTATCCGAATTCGAGATCGCGACCAGCGGGCGCTTCTTTGTTACCGTCGGAATAGAGTCGTCCAGATCGAAGTCTTTGGTTTCCCGTCAGAGCCTGTCGTCGTCCACCAAAAGAACCCTTGCCCATCTTCGAACCGATTATCGGTCTGATCATTCGTGTCTTCTGACAGGCATTCATCTGGAGTGCAGGTGTCTGGGCTAATATAGTCAATCGATAAGACCAGTGTATTATAGTTTCCGTTCTTGACATAGGGACTCTAGGCTTCATTTTCGGTTTTCTATTTTAGTTTGGTTTCCCCTTGAAGGATAACGCAGCAATATCTTTCTTCACACTCCTGCTTTGGGAAAGGTTCTTCTCAGCAAGGCTCAGACCGTGGCTATCTAAAGCTACTGGTTTATCTATCCCTCGCAGATGCCTCTACACAATGAGGCACCTGCGAACCAAAAGACCACCAAGGGTTTCTACTTTGCTTTGCGTCCCGCTGAGCCAGGTATTGCTCTTCAAGTCGCAAGGTAGTAGAAGTATTTCAGACTATATGTTTCTTTTCGAGGTTTTACATCGAATGCCGTATCTACGTTCCAGTATTTCCCTTCAATATAATGAGGAATATGAAGCGTAGCCCCTTTACGCCCAAGAAGAACACAAGGGCCTTCTTTGTATTCTCCGCACGTTTTGAAACTCCCATTACCACTGCCATAAACAGGAATGGTCCCTTCTGTCTTTGGATCGCTTCCATGAGAGATGATAACAACTTGCTTTGTTGGAATCACAAGCCATGAAATTGGGACCTCCCCAATCCATTCCACGCCGCTGTCCTTCATTTCGACGTTCGGATCAAGTCCCTTTGTAACCGCCTGCGTGATGATAGACTTCTTGTATTCTTCCAGATTGTCGATCTGCTTCTGGATGTTGGAAATGGCAGAGTCAATGGAAGTGCATTTTTGGTCGAGATAAGTTGCAATACGTTCTTGAACTTCCAAGTCACGAGGCATGGTAATTTTTATGTTGGCAACTTGCGATGCGTTGATTGCTGGATAGCTTACTCCAACGGAATTTATATCAATCTCTGACAACACGTCATTCGATTGCATGTGCGATAGAGCGGCAGTCTGTTGAATCAATCAATAGACTTACTATCATTACTGTGATATCTCACCGCTTCGTCTTTTGAATTATTTGACAGAAGCCCACGACCATTATGTGATAGGTAGCTAACAAAAAATATTCCCTAATCTAATTCATCATCATTGTTCTCCTCATTTTCCTCGGAATCATCCTCGTCCTCATCTGAGGAAAAGAGATCTGAAGTCAGCCATTCACTGTTCGGACGGCAGATCTGGCGGGCGTCATTATATGCCATGGAAAGAGTCAGAATCGTCTGCCCCTGATAATTCCCGTTTTCGAGTCGTTCCACGACCAGAGCGAGATCCGCGACTCCGGTTTGCAGAAGCTGCAGTGGAAGAAGAAGACTGATATTGTTGATTTTCGGATAATAGATTGGCACAGCGGTTTTGTAATTCCACCGACAGTATTTCACCGCCGTTTTAACGGCCGTTTCAAGGTTATCTTCTAGGATCCTCTTCAAATCCGGGGAGTTGAGCACATAATCATGGATCGTTTTGATGAGATGTCCATTCTGTGGATCACTTTCGAGCTGGATGAACAGATTACGCACCTCCTTGTCCGGACCTGTGAGGCAGTTTTTCACGAACTCCAATGGAATGCGGTTGAAATTATCCTCAATGATATGTTCGTAATCACAGTAAAGATCTTTTGACGTATCAAAGAACACATCCCCCAGACGTTCCGGATTGATATATTTAGGAGGTTCAGGGAAATTGGTAAACTTCCGATTCAGATCTTTCCCGTCTCTACCTTTGCCCCGGCATGCGAAATACCCAATCATCCAGCGTTTGTACGAAAATGGACCGGACGAAGTGTTTTTCTTAAGGTAACAGTAGATAGCGTCATATGATTTATCCACAAGCCCTGTATTGAAGATCGCTTCCCCGTTTTCCACAACGAGGAGATCATCTAGAAGAGCTTTATAAAATGCTAAGCGAAGATAATGCGCAAGGATCGGACGGTCTTCGATCCCATTATATTCACCCCAGTCTTCCGGCAGTGCAATCTCAGCAAGGACTTTTGTCACATGATCCCAACTCGGAATGTAGACATAACGTTCGATCTCCGGTCCCGGGCTGACTACGCCGATATAGCTGAGATACGGTTCTTTTCTGTTCGCATTCTGAGTGACCATCGCTTTGAGCATTGCGTTGTTCTGATCTCTCGCTTCCATATCGACATCGATCCGTAGCTGTTCTTTCCTCTTACGGAATACGAGCGTCTTTTCGTTTTTCTGTTTCTGATATTCTTTTTCCACGTATTTCCGGATCTTTTGAGCAGTGATCTCTCCGCCAAAGATGGTCTCGAGCGTTTTCGCCCCCGCGCTTTTCCGAATCCTGTTCACTGTCATATCCGAGATCGGGATGTCGCTGAGAGATTCCGGAAGCTGTGAATACAGATTATCTTCTGAAATCTCAGCTGGAAGCAGTTTGACCTTCAAATTGCCTTTTTTATTTTTTGTGATCGATTTGACTTCGAAAGGATAGAGCTTCCCGCATTCCATCCCAAAGAAATCTTTCCCTTCTGGGAGCTCTTCTGCATTGATGAAGGTATACAATACCTGCCCGAGCGCAATCTGGAGTGAGTTCCGGCTATTTTTGATCACAGGGAGATTGATGATATCTCCTTCGTGATACGTATTTTCAAAGGACTCTGCTTCGCGAGAAAGATGCCATCCGGAGTTTTTCGGATTATTTATAATAGTTTTCCCCAGATAATGGTACTTATATTCGTTTATTTTTGAGAACCAAGCGATATCCCCCTTCTGGATATCTTCATTCTTGTCTTCCAGATATTTTACACTCTGTGCGAAATATCTCCCTTCGTTGCTGCGGAAAGAAATTTTTTCTTTCCCTTTTCTTGTACAGACTGCACAGACTATGTGCTCCTGCTTTTTCTTCCCCTTCTCTTGCTTCGCTTTTTCTTTTCTTTTCCTTTCTTCGGCTGTAATGTTTTTCCTGTCATCCATATCGCCTGCGTTATCCGTGTTGCCAGTCGAGGAAGACGGATTTCCCTTTAAACGATTTTCATCTTTCGAAACAAAAGTATCTTGCGTTTCACTGATTTTATTTCCAGTATTTTCCTTTTTTCTCTCTTTGGTTTTCGTGAGATCTTTCTCAGTCTGGTTATGGGTACCGCTATATTGAGCCGCATCATATCCGACGGCATGACGGATAGAAAGGTCATTTTTCGCCTCCTGATGCATTGGATCTGGCCTCTCGATCCAATCATCAACCAAATGCCCGCATTCCATGCAAAATTTGTAATCATCCTTCAAAGGCTTACCACAGTATTTGCAGTATCTCATTTGTTCTTTCTCCTTTCCGCTTTTCTTCGCCTTTTCCGTCAAGATATGCATCCCAATCACAGAAAGGCGATAGTAATACATAAACAAATATCATAATAATGACAGGAAAATTTTTACATATTCTCCCACATGTCATTATGATACCATTTTAGCGATGAAAGCAAAAGCCATCTTTTTCCGACTCATTTAGAGATTTTTTTCTATCAGTACTACAGGTATCATCATCCTTTCAGAGAAGTCAACGCGGCTTAGTCTATCTTAAGTGAATCCTTACGAACAAGTAAAAGTTACTCCTCGCTTAATGAATATAGCGGTATGTGGAGCGCGACATGCCTCTTGGCAGAAGAAACAGAGCTGATGAATGCAGGGCTGTTCCGGATCCTTGCGCCGAAAGGCTCGCTAATCGAGCTAGATTATGAATATGATAACAGCAATGAATACGAAGTGTTCATCCAGAACTCGGACAAGAAAACCACCCTTATCATCAGGGTGGCAAAATGGAAAGCCGACAACAGTCGGATCACCCTAGTCCCAGCCTAGATCATCTCCGGCGCGAACCGTCCGAAGGATATCGTCTTCTCGTCTGCTGGGAAAGGATAGTCTTCGGAGAAGAGAGCCCGAAAGACTACGATCTCAATGAGATCGGACTCGAATTCCGAATCCCGAAAAAAAATCAAAGTCTGGTTCTAGACAGGATGCCAGAATGAGATACCGATAGGTTAGGTTTTGATGTGATCTTAGCCTTTTCCTCCGGTCCACATTGTGCATGCGACTTCCACTACACACGGCGTTCCCGCGTCTTGCCAAGTTCAACTTCTCCGTCTCTGGATCACTACCTACGGATTTCACACGCTTCAGTTAATTATGTTTTACTCAGAAAAGAGTTTCACACCCCCCAGAACTCGATCGGGTCTCCATGCGTCCGACATCGCGGGCAGTTGAAGACGTTCCAACGAAAGTTGATGTGGAACGTCTTCCGCCCTCAGACCAAACATTTGATGTGGATCAAAGAGCTTCTTTGCGGGATCCAAGGGTTTCGCAGAAATCGCTCATTCTTTGATAACACATCTTGCCTAGCTTCTTCGGGGTTTTCGGCGCTGCTCAGGAACAGTTTTTCTTTTGCCATTCATCACCTTTTTGCGTTTTAATGAGATATAATATTTGAAAATAAGGAAAGACTGTAAAAAACAACGGTGTTGTTTCAAAAGGGAAGGGAAGAAAAGGAAGAAACTTATGGGAAATAAATCGAAGAGTAAGAAGAAAAGGACAAGGTTCAATAAGAACCTCAAGTTCCTTAGAAAGCAGGAAAAGCTGACGCAGGACATGTTTGCAGAACTCATCGGGATCGACAAGTGGACGATCTCCAAAATGGAGAATGATCCACAGAAAAAGATTCCGGTAAAACTGATCTATGCGGTGTCCGGGTTTTTCGGTATTTCAACGAGAGCGCTGGTCAATGACGACCTTGTTGCAGCAAAAGCCCGCCGGGTTCCGTTCCGGGAACCGGTCATGCCGGAAAAGGTAGAACTGCTCAACGGCGAAGTAGTCTACTACTGTCCGGAGTGCGAACGTCCGCTGGGCGAAGACAACCAAGGACATTTCTGCAAATACTGCGGAGCCGAGTTCGACCGCAAGGCTGAGCAGTTGTACGGATTCGATTTTGATGACGCTCGCTGGGAAATGGATAAAGAGATGAAAAAGCAGCGTGCGGCTTACCTTGATGTGTATCCGGAGGAAAAAGACGCCGAAAAGCAAAGGATAATGGATAAATTCCGGAATGAGTGATTAAGGAAACTAACAAAAAGGCATAAGAAAGAGCTGCGGGAAATAAATCCCACAGCATCTTTCGAGCCAGGGGCGCGGACGATATCCAGGAAGCGCTGAAGGATCTGCTTTCCGGAACGATCGAAGAGATGATGAAATCCTCGATATAAGATCATCTCGATGTACGCAAAGGGGATGACGACACGCCAGATCTCCGATACGATCGACGATATCTACGGATCCCAGGTCAGTGAAGGGATGATCTCTGACATCACGGACAAACTGCTCCCGAAGATCGAAGAGTGGCAGGACCGACCGCTTGCTGCTGTTTATCCGATCGTCTTCATCGATGCGATGCATTTCTCCGTACGAAAAGACAATGTGATCGAAAAACTGGCCGCCTACGTGATCCTCGGGATCGATTCCGAAGGTTACAAGGAGGTCCTGACGATCGAGATCGGAGAGAATGAGAGCAGCAAATACTGGCTCGGCGCCCTGAATGGACTGAAAAACCGCGGCGTCAAGGATATCCTGATCCTCTGCTCCGACGGTCTCACCGGGATCAAAGATTCGATCTCCGCTGCCTATCCGAAGGTGGAACAACAGCGCTGCATCGTCCATATGGTCCGGAACACGCTCAAATACGTGCCATACAAAGACATGAAGGAGTTCCTCGAACGATCTTAAGGGCATCTACACCGCGGTCGATGAGAAGACCGCTCTGACACAGCTGGAGTGGATCACAAAGAAATGGTCGCCGAACTACCCATACGCGACGAAGCGCTGGGAAGAGAACTGGGACGTGATCGCACCGATCTTCAAGTTTTCGAAGACGGTCCGAACCGCATTCTACACGACGAACGCGATCGAATCCCTGAACGCGACCTACCGCCGTCTGAACAAGCAACGGAGTGTTTTCCCGAGTGATCAGGCACTGATGAAAGCCCTCTATCTTTCTACGATGGAAGCATCGAAGAAATGGACGATCCCGATCCGGAACTGGCCGACCGTGCGTGGAGAACTGGCGATCATGTACCCCGACCGGATGCCGGAGTGATCCACTGGACCACTAAAAATCAAGGCATGTCATGCACGCAGTCGTTCTGGGCGCACTTGACAAGCCTCATGGTTTTTGCTATCTATTAAACAGAACTTGACGATCGGATCCGGCCCTGTGATTTCAACATGTCATCGAAGAAAGCCAGGAAACAAGCTATTTACAGAAAGAATTTCACAGGCTCAAGCTGCGGGAAATAATCCCACAGCTTCCTTCTTCGGTTTGAGAACAATTTATAGCGATAGGTAAGGCTTTGATGTGATCTCCACCTTTTCCCCCACTCAACACCGTACATGCGCCTTTCAATGCATACGGCGTTCCATCGTTAGACCGTTCGATCTCTTCATTTCTGGATTACTGTTGGCATACTAGCGATTCTATGATTAGTTCCTCTCTGTGGATGTCTCCCATTTCGGCTATTTCATAGACTCTCTGCTGTTCGTTCACCTCTGTTTTGTTTCCCCCCTCGGGATATTTTGTCTTACTCGACTCAGGGTGATTCATCCATTCCGTGAAACTCGTGATTTTGCTCTAATGACTTGTGACCATTACTCCCATAGCCATTACAGCTATGATCAACGCTTCGATCACTACTTTTCACCTTGATCAGGCTAAGTTATACATATCAGCCTCAGATCCGCTGTTTTCCTTAGCGAACACAGGCTTTAGCCCGCCTTTTACTCATTTCTGAGTGGTGTTTCAAGGCTTTCCTTGTTGCACTCCCGATAGTATCGATCAGACTTAGGTGCTTTCTTTGAGCCTGCAACCTCATCAACGCCTGTACGTTGCAGCGTATTTCATACAGAAGATTCTTACTCTACGCCGGTTGCTAGTGCATCCACCAACCGCCATTTCTGACGGCCACTGCTTTAGACCTGTACATTCAAAAGTTCGTCAGTCCCTTTGGACATTCTCACCGTATTTGATCACCACCCGGCCTATCGGCAGCCATATCTTCGTGAGAAGACTTAGGCTATTTTCAACCGACTTTAGCGGGCTTCATACTTTTGCGGAGGCTATCCCGCAAGCGCATGCCGCAGTATCAGCGAGAGAGTTTCAGGGCGTTACTCCATCATTCCTCTCTTCTCGGGATTACTTCGACCTATTGCTAGGCCGTCCGAGCTTTATTCGGCTTTAGCCTTCGACTGACTCGGAAACAAGTCGCACCTTCAGGCAGTTCTCTGCCGCCTTCCCAAACACAGTGATGCGCGGGAAATCAGCGCCTCCATCACTGCCATCCTTCTTGAGCGGACGATTGATCGCAATGGCTCCAGCGACGGAGCTTTTGGCTGTTTTTCGATTTCGATATCATTTTTATATCAATATATTTATAATACATCAATACAAATACGCATTATTTCGGTTTATTCCTTGATTCATAACGATTATATGGCTCTTTTAATATACACAGTTTTCATCCAATCGATTTTTAGCTATACTATTAGATAGCAAAGGAGGAAAGCAAGATGAATTTATTTAACTTTGGGAAAAACTCTAAGAAGCAAGAGCAAGAGCAACAGCAGAAGAAACAGGACGCATGGGAATGGTTCATGACCAGTTACGAGACCTACAAGAAGCCGATAGTCCAGCCAATCACCTATCGGAACAACATGTACCGGGCGAACAAATGGATCAAGCCATTCCTGGAAGGAAGAGACATCCGTGAGTTCCGGGCGATAGACTGTCAGGAAGTCATGAACAACATGGCGAAGTCTCCTTATGTGAACTCGAAGGACATGTACCGAAAGGTCATGCAGATGCTCAAGTTCGCATTTTCCATGGCAGTCGAGAACGAACTGATCGAGAAAAGCCCCGCAGAGAGCATCGTCGTGCCGAAGGGGACGAAGATGACCAAGCGGAGCATCACCGAAGAGGAGCGGAAAGCAGTTTATATCGCCGCTGGGAAAAGGCAGGAGTTCCTGTACTTCCTGTTTATGCTGGAATGCGGGCTCAGGCCATCCGAAGCCGCAGGGATCAAGGGCGGCGATATCAACCGGAAGACCCGGATGCTCCATGTGAGAGGGACAAAGACTGAGAATGCGCTCCGGTATGTCCCGATCCCAGGCACTCTTTTGGAGAAGGTCCCCGACGTCCCGGATGAAGACTATCTCTTCACGAACCACGCCGGGAACTATCTTGATGAGAATGGGCGGAACAATCTATGGAAACGTTTCTGGAAACAGCTCAATATCGTAATGGGATGTAAGATGGATGGACGTCAGCTCATGCCACCTTATCCATTGGCGAGTGACTTCACCCCCTACTGCCTCCGGCATACGTTCGCGACGGACTGCGCGAAGAAAGGGATCGACGTCCGGGTCGTGCAGCGGCTCATGGGGCACTCCTCTATCACCATCACAAGCAATATCTATACCCATGTGGACGACGAGATGCTGGAAGAAGCGGCGGAACTGATGGAAAAGCCAGTCCCACAGAAGAAGAAAAACGGAGAGATGACAAGCGAAGAAAGGATGGGAGCAAATGCATAAACATAATTGCCAAAAAATACTTGACGAATGTGACAATTTCATGCAAAATAAAGGTGGACTTGATTTTACATGTCAGCGGACAGCAGAAAATCTACCGCAGCCCACTTCGGGGCTGAGTAAAGAGAAATGGGCTGAGTGAGCATCCAAGTGGGCTAAGTAAAAACGAAAAAAGCGTGCTTGAGTACAGTTTTTGGGCAGAGCCGCAGCCCATGCAAGAAAAAACCGGAATTTTGGACCAAAGTAAAACGGCTGAAACCATTGAAAATTGAACGATTGTGTCGCCTTGGTCAAGTGGTCAAGACGTAGCCCTCTCACGGCTGAGTCAAGGGTTCGACTCCCTTAGGCGATACCAAGCAAAGAGACAGTACCAGCGGTACTGTCTCTTTGCTGTTTTTGAAGCTTAAGGGAGTCGAACCCGAAAGGGCGCTGCCGTAAGTAAGTGGCTCCGGTGGAGCCACGAATAGGCGGCGGTCCAAGCCGACCGAACGGGGAGGCGCAGGACGGCAGATCTTCTCCCCTGCAATACGGAGATCTGCGTAACTTCCTTAGGTGATTACATACTAAAAAACCTGAAGTTCAAAATGAACTTCAGGTTTCTCGTCATTCGTCATGATAGGACTAGTGCCACGCGCTTGCCGTAGCTCACAGCGGCTCGCTTCGCATCGCCGGTGAGCCTGGCAGGGGACCTACCAACGACTCACTGCGTTCGTCAGGACAAGTCTCCCCGCCGGGTTAGGTCATTCAATTGAGATTTTCCAGGAGAGTTTTTCGGCTGCATCGCCGGACATCGTCAAACGGAGCACACCTGCCCCGCTATCCGACGCATCGACCATCGTATCTCCACTGAATGAAACCGACTTGTAATAATTCGTGATCGGATCATTCTTGCTGCTGCTCTGCACGCCTTCGATCGTGTCGGACTCCTCGTCCGTCTTCAAATCATAGAACTCATAACTGCCCTTCCGGACTCCGTTCCAGATCTGGATCTTCGCATCTGACAGTGATACCGGAAGGCCTGTGTCAGGATCTGTCACGCGGATCACCGCCTGCATCTTCACGCTTCCGGCCGTCGTTTTCGTCGTCTTTGTATCCGGACGGATGATGTACTGGATCGTCTTTCCGTTATAGCCGGCGACTCCGGTCGATTCATTGTACTGCAGGTCCGTCACCGTGACGCCGAGCGACGGATCCCCGGCATGCGCGATCTTCCCGTCGCCGATGTAGATCGCGGTGTGCGAATCGCTCCCGTTCGAGAAGAAAATGATGATGTCCCCGCGCTTCATGTCCGAAAGGCGGATCGGATTTCCTTCACTGTAAGATTCGACGATGTCATCCTTCAAAACAGTACGCAGTGACTTAACGTTAGCGTCTGCGCCGTTCGACGTGATGTCGACGCCGCAGTCCTTGTAGACCCGTCCGACAAAATGAGCACAGTCGATCCCGCCGGTCGTCGTGGAAAGCTCCCGGCCGCCGAGCACATAACGGTATTTCGGATCATGGCTTGCGTATTTCTCAGCGAGATCCGCGATCTCATCTCCTTTATCGCTCGTTTTCACGGTCGGAGCGATCGTGATCTCAGGGCTCTTACTTCCAACATAGAGGGAAGAAGATTCTCCCTGATTGGAAATGCTTTCGATCGTCATCGTCACATCATATTTTTTTCCATAGATTGAGGCGGCTTTCGAATAGTGGTAGGTCGCGCTTTCCTGACCCGAACTTCCATTCCCGCTCAGAACGGTTCGGTCTGCCTTTTCCCCGGTCGGTGATGTCGATGCAGAAGATCCCTTGAGCTTCTTTGTTTTGACTTTTTTCACGGTACCGGCCACTGTAGTCTGCTGCGCAGTCGTTCCGCTGACGCTTCCTGTTTCACTGCTCCCCTTCTGGGAAACAACAGTCCGGTTCAGCACAGCGTAAGAACCGGAAAGCGGTGCTGTCATTACTGTCTGTCCGGTCTCCGTCACGTCAGAGGATTCCTCCCCGTGTGACAGCATAACGCCTGCCGCTGCTCCGAAAAGGACTGCGGCGGCAGCTAAAACGGCTACGACTTCCTTCGGCCGGCGTTTTACTGTATCCGTAATTCTTGTGATATATCGCAAATCAGATCGTCCCCTCTTTTTACCTTTATTTACCTTTTTAAACTACAGTATTATAACATCTTTTTTTGTATACTTCAGGTTTTTTTATTTCACAAAATAAACATATTATGCGGTAGTATACTTTTACCCGGAAAAGAGCGCATTTACACGCTGGTAAAATTCCCGTTCCACGATCATGCAAACAATTTTCATATTAAAATACCTGTCTGCCGCGAAGACAGACAGGTATTGATTCCCCCTTCAGTTATTTTTTCCCCTTCATTCAATCAACGGCCCGGGATCTTCTCCTTGATATCAGTCCGTTCTCCGAGGCGCTCCGCCTCCTGTTTGAATTCGGCCATATGCTCTTTGCCCAGCGTTCTCGGGGAGATGCCGTATTTCACGCAGAGTGCTGCACCGAGGCCGACGGCGACGCCGTGATGGCCCGCGTTCCCCATGAGCTTGACGTTGGAGCTCACAACATGCGTCGCGCTGATATGCTTTCCGGCGCACAGCAGGTTGTCGATATCCGCGGAGTACAGACTGCGGAACGGAATGTTATACGGCATGTAGTCACGCTCCAGCCACAGCCAGTTCCCAAGGCGGAAATCGTATTTCGGGTTGCCCGGATAATGCAGGCAGAACGCACCCGTGTTGGAAACGATCGAATCCGGGTACTCTCTGTGCTCGAGGACATCGTTTTCCGAAAGGATATAGTCCCCGACATAGTTCCGGAACGCGCCGGTCGCCAGAACATTCCCGAGGTGGACGAGCTTCAGATTGCGATATTTTTCCGGCGCTTTCGTCCGGACATTGACATACGTCCCGATGATCGCGCAGAACAGATGGTCCCGGATTTCTTCCTTGCTCATGTATGGATCGAGCCACTGGCCGTATTCCCAGAAATGCGATTTCGGAAGGTTCAACGCATGCTCCCAGCTGCCGTCCTTCTTTTTGAACGGCACGATCTTCTTCGGGCCGACATATGGTCCCGGCTGGTTTTCATACGGTCCTCTGCCGCAGAGGCAGGTCACGCGCCCGGTCTGTCCGTTCAGGTCCGAAAAATCTTTCGCGACCCTGACGGCCCACGGGACCTCCGGGAAATCGACCGGTTCATCCTGTTCTTCCGTGCGGAACAGGACGGTGTCCCCGTGATGCATCGCGTCCGCTTTTTTTGGTGCGTGGGTCTCACCGAAATCGGAGGAGGACTCCTGACCGAACAAGGTTGCCGCTCCGCTCAGGACGGCGAGGATGGCGCTTCCGGAGCAGTCGATGAACTGTTTGCCATAGTACCGGTTTTCCCGTCCCGATTTCAGGTCGACGGCATCTACTGATGTGATCTTTTTGTCCTCGCAGTGCACATCAATGACGTGTTTGCTCAGGAGCACGTCGCATCCGTCCATCTCGGTCAGGATGCGCTTCGCGGCGATGTCGCCGTCTTCCAGTCGTTCGGACAGGAGGTCCACGGTCTCGCCCCGGAGGCCTTCCGGCGTCAGTCCGACTTCCGCACTCGCGTTCCCGCCGAGGTACTCCATTTCATGGAGCAGCGCGACGCGGCATCCTGATTTCGCCGCGGTGTACGCCGCGCAGCATCCTGCGATGCCGCCCCCGACGACGACAACATCATATTCTCCCGCATCTTCCGGTTCTTCCGGATAGCCGAGGAGCCGTTTCCTCCATCTCCTCCCGGCAGGATCCGGCTTGTCGATCGGCACGATCGTTGTGTTCGTGATGTAGATGGCATCACACCGGCCGGCAAACCCGGTCAGATCGTGCAGCGCGAGGCGGACGCTTCCCGCCGGCAGATCAACGTGCTCCACGAGCTCCCAGGACCAGCCTTTGCCATCCGCACCGAAGGTCCGGTCCAGCGGGGCATCATTGATCAGAACCTGGAACGTTCCCGGATGTGCGTTCGGGACCCAGTCCTTGGTCCTCACCCAGACCCGGTATTCACCGGCTTCCGGGATCTCGATCTCCGTAACGGCATCCTCTACGGGGATCCCGATGCCGTTTGCCAGAAGATAGGCTGAGCCCATTTCATCATAGAACTGAGATTCCAGTGTCCATCCGCCGTAATCCCGGAACTGCTCCGCTTCGATCAGTATTTCGATTCGTTTCATATTTTTTCTCCATATCATACCAGCAGTAAATCGTCCTTTATAATCCTATGTTAACCATTTGTCCGAATCGATGCAATATTGTTTTTCCTTTTTCTAGCACACTGTTTTTCATAACGGGGTTTCTGATTTTTTAATGTCTTTTTTTGTCCTACAGCCGGCGTCAGACGGACGCGACGAGTCTTCGTTCTTTCCGGATCGCCGCCCCGCTCCGCCCTTGAAAACACGCGCCCTTTACGCTATACTGAATATTGATTTTCGCATCGAACAGAGGCCTTCCGGCAGCATCCCGAAGGCTTGATCTTAATCGATAAAAAGGAGAACTGAATATGATGTATTATCAGAGCACGCGCGGGGACGAAGCCCGTCTCACAGGCGCACAGGCGATCATCCGCGGGATCGCACCGGACCGCGGCCTCTACGTCCCGGTATCGCTCCCGGAAATGCCGTTCCGGCTGAAGGACATGGTCGGGAAAAAGTATCAGGAGATCGCGAAGCCGATCCTTGCCGCTTTTTTCGACGACTTTACGGATGAAGAACTCACCCGCTGCGTAAACAGCGCGTACGACAGCAAATTCGATACGGAGGAGATCGTCCCGATCACCGAGGCCGGCGGCGCTCACTTCATCGAGCTCTATCACGGGAAGACCTCCGCGTTCAAAGACATGGCCCTGTCGATCCTCCCTTACCTTTTGACGACCGCGATGAAAAAAGAGCACGAAGACAACCGGATCTGCATCCTGACCGCGACCTCCGGCGATACCGGAAAAGCCGCGCTTGCCGGGTTTGCCGACGTCCCGGGGACGGAAATCATCGTGTTCTACCCGGACAGCGGCGTGAGCGAGGTCCAGGAACGCCAGATGATCACACAGACCGGCGCCAACACACATGTTTTTGCCATCAAAGGAAACTTCGACGACGCTCAGACGGCGGTCAAAAACATCTTTGACAACCGCGCATTCAACGACGAGCTGCTCAGCCGCGGCTATAAGCTTTCCTCCGCAAACTCGATCAACATCGGCCGCCTCGTCCCGCAGATCGCGTATTATGTCTATGCGTACATCAAACTGCTGGAGCGCGGCGTCATCTCCGACGGAGAAAAAATCAACATTGTCGTCCCGACAGGAAACTTCGGGAACATCCTCGCCGCCTACTATGCGAAGGAGATCGGCCTGCCGGTCAACCGCCTGATCTGTGCATCGAACAAAAACAAGATCCTGACGGACTTCATCAACACGGGCGTCTACAACACAGACCGGCCGTTCTACATGACGAACTCGCCTTCCATGGATATCCTGATCTCGAGCAACCTGGAACGCCTGCTCTTCTATCTGAGCGGCAGTAACGCGTTTGAGATCCGCCGGCTGATGAAGGACCTCGATGAGAAAAAATCGTACAAGGTGCCGGCCCGCATCCGTGAAGGCATGAAGGACTTCTACGGCGCCTACGCCGACGTCGAAATGACAAATGAGACCATCGGCCGCATGTACCGCGAAAACCACTACCTGATCGACACGCACACCGCGGTCGCCTACAGCGTCTACCAGCAGTACCGCAAAGATACCGGCGACGAGACCCCGGCCGTGATCGCCTCAACCGCGAGCTGCTTCAAATTCGCGGAGAGCGTCGCGAAATCGATCGGTCTCCCGGAGCAGCCGAACGGCTTCCGCTACATCGACGAACTCACGGAACAGACCGGCGTACCGACCCCGTCCGGCCTGAAGGATCTGGACAAAAAAGAAGTCCTGCACGATACCGTGATTGAAGCCTCTGACATGGAAAAAACCGTCTCGGACATCTTGAAATAACGGCCCGGGACAAAGGGATCCCCCGAGAATTTTTCCCGGCAAGATCCACCAAAGACTTATTGACTTTCATGAAAATCCTTGCATTGCCTTAAAATTTATGTTAAATTAGTTGAGGCCTTGGAGGATTGACCGAGTGGCTAAGGAGCTCGCCTGGAAAGCGAGTAGGGTGTAACAGCCTCGTGGGTTCGAGTCCCATGTCCTCCGCCAAACGAAAAGGGAGGTTTTTACCTCCCTTTTTCGTTTGGCGGAACTTAGGCAGGAGTCGAACCCACGACACACAGTTCGAGTCCCATCCCTTCGCTGCGCACGATCCATGCGAAGCATGGGAGTGCAGTGCAGCGAAGGAGAGCGTAGGTCGCCTTGCTTTTCTTTGCGACCGGAGGTCCCGTCGCTGCGCACGATCCACGCGAAGCGTGAGAGTGCAGTGCAGCGAGGGAGAGCGTAGGTCGCCTTGCTTTTCTTTGCGACCGAAGGTGTCCTCCATCTAAATTCCAAGTTGGAGTCGAACCCACGATACACAGTTCGAGTCCCATCCCTTCGCTGCGCACGATCCACGCGAAGCGTGGGAGTGCAGTGCAGCGAAGGAGAGCGTAGGTTGACACCAAATCAAAAAGCGCTAAAATAAGGGCAAAACGATCAGAACTGACCATGCGAAAAGGAGGACAGGCACCATGAACATTACAAGTCCGGAAGACACATTCACCCTCGCAAACGGAGTCGGACTCCCCTGCATCGGTTTCGGCACCTACAACGTCGATGAGAGCCACACCGCAGAGACGGCTGTCCGGACCGCGATCCGGGTCGGCTATCGCTCCATCGACGCCGCCGCGTCTTATCACAACGAAACCGAGGTCGGCCGCGGCATCAAAAACGGACTCAAGGAAAACGGCCTTCAGCGCGAGGATATTTTTGTCACCAGCAAAGTCTGGAAAACCGACATGAGATACGACCGCGCGATCCAATCCGCGGAGAAGAGCATTCGCGACCTGGACATCGGATATCTGGATCTCCTGCTCATACACTGGCCGGCATCTCCGAGCCAGTTTGACGACTGGGAAAAAAGAAACCTGGAGACGTGGCGCGCGCTCACCGACCTGTACCGTGACGGTAAAGTCCGCGCGATCGGCGTATCTAATTTTCTGCCGGAGCATCTCGCGCCGCTTCTCGATACAGACATCCTGCCGATGGTCGATCAGATTGAATTCCACCCGGGCTATCCACAGTTTGAAACCGTCCGATTCTGCCAGGAAAAAGGGATCCGGGTCGAAGCGTGGAGCCCGCTCGCCAGAAAGCGGATGCTGAACAACTCCCTTCTCGGCGAGATCGCAGAGCAGACCGGAAAATCACCGGCGCAGATCTGCCTTCGCTGGGCACTCCAGCACGACATCTGCCCTCTCCCGAAATCGACCCACGAAGAACGCATTCTGGAGAACATTGATATTTTTGATTTTTCTCTGAGCCCGGACGCGATGCAGAAGATCGACGATCTCCCTGAAGATGGTTTTTCCGGACTTCATCCGGACACAGTAACTTTTTAGAGAACACCACGGTCTCGGAAACTTCGTTATGACACGCGGAAAGGCCGGCCCCCTTACCGGGGTCCGGCCCTTTCTCTGCAAGATTATTTTATAAGCCAAATGCCTTAATGATTCAGTTCTTTTTTCTCTTAGAGAACGATCAGTCGAGATCCGCGACCTCTCTGTCCACAATAGGGACCGGGGTCGGATCCACATCGTCGATCGTTTCCTTCGTGCCATACCTCTTCAGGTCTTTTACAAGAACTCCACTCATAGCCCAGACACCAATGACGTTCGGAACAACCATGAGACCATTCAGGATATCTGCGATCGTCCAGACAGTGTTCAGTGCGGTGACGCATCCGACGAATGTCAGGACAGTAAACAGGATCTTGTACGGCAGGATGATCTTCGGTCCAAGGATGTACTCTGCGCATCTCTCACCGTAGTAAGACCAGCCGAGGATCGTGGAATAAGCGAACAGTGCCAGCGACAGAGCGATGATCGGCTGTCCGACAACCGGGATCAGGCTGAATGCGCTGAATGTCAGGACGGTCGTATCTGTACCGCTTCCGGAAGCGATGAATTCCGGATGAGCGATCGCGGAACTGACGAGCGTCAGACCGGTCAACAGGCAGATAACGACGGTATCCCAGAACGTACCGGTCATCGATACGAGTGACTGTCTGACCGGGTTTCTGGTCTTAGCCGACGCCGCAACGATCGGTGCAGAGCCCATGCCGGACTCGTTCGAGAACAGACCTCTTGCACATCCGTAACGGATGCAGACCGCGACGGAATATCCGAAGAGTCCGCCGGCTCCCGCCTGCTCTGAGAACGCGGATTTGCAGATCAGGACGAATGCCTGTCCGACAGCTCCGCCGTTGATGCAGAGAACGATGATGCAGCCGATAACGTAAAACGCTGCCATGAACGGAACCAGTTTCTCCGTAACTCTGGTTATGGACTTGACTCCGCCGATGATTACGAATCCGGTGAAGACAACTACCAGGATTCCGGATACCCAGGTCGGTACTCCGAAGTTCTGCAGCAGAGCGGTTGAAATCGAGTTCGCCTGTGTCAAACATCCGATACCGAATGCAGCGATCGCGCCGAGGAAAGCGAAGATCCAGCCAAGCCAGCCGGCGTTCATGCCTCTCTTCAGAGCGACCATTGCTCCACCGAGCATACGGCCGTCTTCTGTCTGCTCTCTGTATTTAACGGACATCGCCGTTTCCATGTACTTCGTGGCAATTCCGAATACACCGGTCAGCCACATCCAGAGTACTGCACCAGGGCCGCCGCTTGCTACAGCGGTCGCGACACCGATGATATTACCGGTACCGATGGTTGCCGCCAATGCCGTCGTCAGCGCTCCGAACTGAGAAACTTCGCCTTCGCCTTCCGGGTCCGGCGTAACTGATAATTTGATTCCGAAAAATGTCTTCTTCTGAACGAACCCGGTACGGATCGTACAGAACACATGAGTTCCGAGCAGGACGATGATCAGCGGGAGGCCCCATAGCCAAGCATCGAACGCATTGATAAAGTTAACAAAGCCTGTCATTAAGTAACACCACCTTTCCTTGAATAATGACGAATAAAATAAATCTTATGAATATTATAGCATTTTTTGACGATATATCAAGTATTCTCGATTATTTCATTTTATTAGCTGAAGTCCATAAGTCAACGGCTGTATGGGTTAAAAATTCAGCGTTGCAGGCGGATTGTGCGGAAAAAAGAACAAAAATTATTAAAAAAAATAGATACAAAACAACAAAAAAACCGGCCGGGTTTACTTCCACCACAGCCGGTAAACTCTATCTTCTATTGGCCCGAAAAAGAACACGAAATTGCTTCTTCTTCTCTGAAATCCCCGATCAGATCATCGAATATCCGGCTTCAAACGCCCGGACATTGATGTCCGCTGCTTTCGCCGGTACGGTTTCCCGGACGATCTCTTTCCAGTCGACTCCCTGCTGATCCAGACCGAGTTTTTTGATCAGTGCGCCGAGCAGGCAGATGTTCTGTGCTCTTCCCGTCCCCAGTTTTTCCGCTTCGTCAAACGCGCGGATGACGGTGACATCACCAACGGCTTTTTTCAGGACGTCCAGACAGTCCTCCGGATACTCCTGCTCTCCGGTCAAAACCGGCATCGGGTAGATTTCCTTGTCGTCCGTGATGATCGCGCCTCCCACCTTGAGATACGGCAGAGCACGGAGCGCTTCCATCTTCTCAAAAGACACGATCAGATCCGCTTCATGCTTTCCGATGTTCGGTGCATACACTTTCTCCCCGAACCGGAGCTGCGTCGTGACCGCGCCGCCGCGCTGCGACATTCCGTGGATCTCACTCATCTTTACGTCATATCCGATATCGACGAGCCCTTTCGAAAGCACTTTTGTCGTCAGGATCGTTCCCTGACCGCCGACACCGACAAGAATGATATTTTTTGTCATGACTCCTGCCCTCCTTCTACTCTACGGTCACGATCGCGTTGAATTTGCAGTTCTGCTGACACAGGCCGCAGCCGGTGCAGGATTCCGGATCCGCAACGACCGCTTTCCCGTCCCGGAATGCCAGCGACGGACAGGCGACTTTCATGCACATCCTGCAGCCGATGCATTTCTCCGGATCGATCTCCACATGACGATTTCCTCTCGCCTTGATCACCGGCTTCAGTAGCGCACACGGCTCCTTCACGATCAGGATCTGGAGGCCGTCGTTTTCGATCGACTCACGGAACGCGGCGTCCATATCCTTCTGGATCTGCGGATTCACAACATGGATCCTGTCCGGATCGATCCCGGTCCCCCGGATGATCTGCTCCACATCGATCGCGTGGACTTCATCTCCCATCAGTCCGATCGGCGTCCCGGCGTTCTGCTGGTGGCCGGTCATGCCGGTGATGGAATTATCGAGCACCGCGAGGATGACATTCGCGTTCGTGTGGACCGCGTCCACAAGGCTCACAAGGCCGCTGTGGAAAAAGGTGGAATCGCCGAGGTAGCCGAGGACTTTTCTCGGGTCTCCCTGCGCTTCGAGGGCCTCCGCCATGCCGATCGGCGCGGAAAAGCCGGATCCCATGCAGATCCCGACTTCTTCGCCGAAGAACGGCGTCTGGACGCCGAGGCTGTAGCAGCCGATGTCTCCGACCGCGACGAGCTTGTCGCGGAATTTCGTATAGGAATAGAAGAAGCCGCGGTGCGGGCAGCCGGCACAGAGCACCGGCGGCCGGTCCGCCGGGACTTCATCGACCGTATATCCTTCCGGGAGCGGCTTGTCAGTCAGGGCCGTCTGAACGATCGAAGCATCCAGTTCTCCCTGGATCGTGATCTTGTCTTTCCCGGTGCAGCGGAATCCGCGCGCTTTTACTGCCTGTTCGATGAACGGATCACCTTCCTCCACGACGATGATCTCTTCACACGCATTGCAGAATTCGTCGATCATCTCTCCCGGCATCGGGTTCGTCAGACCGAGCTTCAGATAAGAGACAGAATCCCCGAACACTTCCTTCGCGTGCTGGTACGAGATACCGCTCGTCACGATGCCGGTCTTTTTGTCGTTGTACTCGATGCGGTTGATCGGGCAGTGATTGGAGTACTCCTCCGCCTTTTTCAGGTTCTCTTCGAGGATCACATGGCGTTTGATCGCATTCGCCGGCAGCATCGCGCGCTTCGCGATATCGGTCTCATAAACGCCCACATGTTTCGGCAGCGGCTCTTCCAGAGTGACGATGCTCTTGGAGTGACAGACACGGGTCGTCAGACGGAGCAGAACGACCATGTCGAACCGTTCGGAGAGCTCGTACGCGAGCTTCGTAAAGTCCTTGCACTCCTGGGAGTCGGACGGTTCCAGCATGATCAGTCTTCCGAGCTTCGAATACCAGCGGTTGTCCTGTTCGTTCTGCGAAGAATGCATGCCCGGATCATCCGCACTGACGATCAGCATCCCGCCGTTCACGCCGATATAAGCGATCGTCATGATCGGGTCCGCCGCGACATTCATCCCGACATGCTTCATGCACGAAATCGTCCGGAGTCCTCCGATCTGAGCGCCGCACGCCATCTCAACAGCGACCTTCTCGTTGTTTGCCCAGCGGGCGTTGATGTCCTTATAGTTCTTCGCGATGTTTTCCAGGATCTCCGTACTCGGAGTGCCCGGATAGGCGGAAGCGAATCCGACGCCGGCTTCGTACGCGCCACGCGCGACAGCTTCATTCCCGCTCATGATTACTTTTTCACTCATGCTGCTGCCTTTCATAAATTCCGCGCCGACAGCGAGCCGGCGCGGTGTAAGTTAACGGTTTTCCTTTTGTCCTTTCTATTCGAGGACGGCGATCAGTTCGCCTGCCTTGACCTGCTGGCCGGCCTTGACGAGGATCTCGGAAACGACGCCTTCCGTCTTCGCGATGATGTTCGTTTCCATCTTCATCGCTTCGATAACGGCGATCGGTTCGTTCTCCTTCACAAGCTGCCCTTCCTTCGCCAGGACTTTCACGATATTGCCCGGAATGTTCGCACCGATCTCCTTCGGGTTGTCTTCCTCCGCGTAGCGGACGGATGCGGATGAGATCGCGTCTTTCACATCGTTATCCTTGATGGCGATCACACGACGGTTGCCGTTGACCTCAAAGACGACGTCCCGGTTTCCTTCTTCATCGACAGCCGTATCGATCTCCGCCAGACGGATGACGAGTTCTTTTCCTTCTTCCAGCTTGACTTCGCAGGTCTCTCCTTCGGCCAGACCGTGGAAGAAGATGTCAGAGCCCATCAGCTTGAAGTTGCCGTCTTTCTTGATGCTCTTCTCATACTCCTCGAAGACCTTCGGGTACATCGCGTAGCTGATGACCTCCCGATCCGTTCCTTCAAGTCCGAAGTATTTCTGAAGTCCTGCCTTGATGTAATCGAAGTCTTCCGGCTCGAGCAGTTCGCCCGGACGGCACGTGATCGGTTTCTTGTCTTTCAGGACGACTTTCTGCAGATCTTTCGGGAAGCCGCCTTCCGGCTGTCCCATCATGCCCTCAAAGAAGGAAACGATGGAATCCGGGAAGTCGAGGTTCTGGCCCTTCTCCAGGATGTTGTCCGGAGTCAGGTCGTTCTGGACCATGAAGATCGCCATATCGCCGACTGCCTTGGAGGACGGTGTGACCTTGACGATGTCTCCCAGCATCTGGTTGACCGTGCAGTACATCTCTTTCACTTCCTGGAACTTATGTCCGAGGCCGAAGCTCTCGACCTGCGGCTTCAGGTTCGAATACTGGCCGCCCGGGATCTCGAGTTTA
Source organism: Anaerovoracaceae bacterium (assembly GCA_050946555.1). GTDB lineage: Bacteria > Bacillota > Clostridia > Peptostreptococcales > Anaerovoracaceae > Aminicella. The sequence continues at coordinate 124,728 of JBMNVA010000003.1, forward strand.
TAGATCTCTGCAGACGCCGCCTGGAGGTCGGACTCGAAATTCTTGTAGACCGGCCGGACGTCTGCCCAGTAATCAGAGATCTTCTGGATCCCGTCCGAATCGATCCCGGTATCGCGGTCCGAGTGCTGCAATGCGGCGACGATGGAGTTCAGCGCCGGCTGAGACGTCAGTCCGGACATGCTGTTGAATGCCGCGTCGACGATGTCAACGCCCGCAGATGCTGCCATCAGGATCGTCGCAACGCCGGTTCCGCTCGTATCATGCGTATGCAGGTGGATCGGAATGCCGATCTCCTCTTTCAGCGTCTTGATCAGCTTGCGCGCTGCCATTGGCTTTAAGAGGCCTGACATATCCTTGATGCCGAGGATATGCGTCCCGCGTTTTTCGAGTTCTTTCGCTTTCCGGACATAGTAGTCCAGGTTGTATTTCTCCCGGCTCTCATCCAGGATATCACCGGTGTAGCAGAGGCAGGCCTCCGCGATCTTGCCCTGATTCAGGACTTCGTCGAGAGCGATCTCCATGCCTTCGATCCAGTTCAGGGAATCGAAGATACGGAACACGTCGATGCCGCCTTCTGCCGAGGTCTTCACGAACTTGCGGATGACATTGTCCGGATAATTCTTGTATCCGACGGCGTTCGATCCGCGGATCAGCATCTGGAACAGGATGTTCGGGATCTTCTCACGCAGTTCGTCCAGTCTTTCCCACGGCGATTCCTTCAGGAACCGGTATGCGGTGTCGAACGTCGCGCCGCCCCACATCTCAAGGGAGAAAAGATCTTTTCCGTAAAGCGCGACAGCCGGTGCGATCTTCGTCATATCGATCGTACGGACACGAGTCGCCATCAGGGACTGCTGTGCGTCACGCATCGTCGTATCGGTGATCAGGAGTTTATTCTGTTCTTTGGCCCATTTCGCGACGTATTCCGGGCCGTTCCGGTCGAGCATCTGCTTCGTTCCGGACAGCGTGTTGATCTCTTTCATCGGAATGCGCGGGAAGACCGGTACGTTGAACTGCGGCTTCTCCCCGTGGGTCTCGTTGACGACTTTATTTCCGATGAACTTCAGGATCTTCAGCTCACGGTCGACCGAAGTGCCGGAATCCAGAAGATCCGGATTCTCTCCGATGAAGCCGGTGTCACAGTTCCCGGCGATGAACGTCGGGTGGTTCAGGACGTTCAGCATGAAGCCGATGTTCGTTTTGACGCCCTTGATCATCGTCTCCTGGAGAGCACGGATGGCTTTCCGCCGGGTATCTTCGAACGTCATCGCGTGCGCGCAGACCTTGACGAGCAGGGAATCATAGTACGGAGTGATGACCGCACCCGTGTAACCGTTTCCGCCGTCCAGACGGATTCCGTATCCGGAAGCGCTCCGATACAGATCGATCCTTCCGGTATCCGGTGCGAAGCCGTTCGCCGGGTCTTCTGTCGTGATCCGGCACTGGATCGCGTAGCCTCTCCGTGTGACATCCTTCTGGCTGCGGATGCCGATCTCCGGCGAATCCAGCGTATAACCCTGTGCGATCTTGATCTGATCCTGTACGATATCGATCCCGGTCACGAGTTCCGTAACGGTATGTTCGACCTGGATCCTCGGGTTCATTTCGATGAAGTAATGATTTCCCTGTTTGTCGAGCAGGAATTCGACGGTACCTGCACTTCTGTAGTTCACCGCTCTCGCGATCTTCAGAGCATCCTCGCAGATATCATGACGCTGCTGATCTGTCAGGCAGAGCGATGGTGTGAATTCGATAACCTTCTGATGACGGCGCTGGATCGAGCAGTCTCTCTCGAAGAGATGGACGATATTTCCTTCCTTGTCTCCGAGGACCTGGACTTCGATATGTTTCGGGTTCTCAAGGTATTTCTCGATGAAGATATCATCGTTTCCGAACGCTTTCGCCGCTTCACTCTTCGCGTTGCGGTATTCGTTGATGATGTTTTCCTTGCTGCGGACGACACGCATGCCTCGTCCGCCGCCGCCGGCCGCTGCTTTCAGGATGACAGGGTATCCGGCCTTCTCCGCGAATTCGACCGCTTCCTCTTCCGTCTGGATCGCTGCGTCGACGCCCGGGATCGTCGGGACACCGACCTTATCCGCGACGAGCTTCGACTGGATCTTGTCGCCCAGACTGTTCATCATCTGCGATGTCGGCCCGATGAATTCAATACCGGCCCGTTCACAGGCATCCGGAAAATCCGGATTCTCCGCTAAAAAACCATAACCCGGATGGATCGCGTCAACGCCCTTGGCTTTGGCGAGTTCAACGATCTCATTGATTCCCAGATACGCGTTGATCGGCGATTTCCCCTTCCCGACCTGATACGCCTCGTCCGCCTTGGTACGGAACAGAGAATTCTTGTCCTCCTCGGAATAAATCGCGACGGTCCGGATTCCCAGCTCACTGCAGGCACGGAATACGCGGATCGCGATCTCCCCCCGGTTTGCGACCAATACTCTCTTGAACTTTTTAATCTCTTTCATTTTTTTACTCCCATTCTCTTCTCACCGCCGGTCGAAGCCGACGAAAACAAAAGATATTAAATATATAGAATTAACGAACCACCCTGCCCTCCGGCTTATCCACGATGTGGACATCCATCTGGTCAAACGGGATGCTGATCCCGTTTCGGTCAAAGGCTTTCTTGACTTCCTCTTCCATATAATATTTGGCGCTCCAGCGATCCTCGGTCTTCGCCCAGACGAGCACATCGATCACGACCTGACTCGTTTTCTGTCCGGACACGCCGATCACCGGTTCCGGTTCCTCGAGCAGGAGGCTCCCGTTCCGGATGACCTCGCGGATCACATCCTTCGCCTTGTCGATGTCTGATTCATAGCTGATCCCGAACTGGCAGTCAACGCGGCGGACATCCATCCGCGAGCAGTTGACGACGACCGTTGTCACGATCTTGGAATTCGGGACAATGATCACTTTATTGTCAAAAGTATGAAGGTGCGTTGTGAGAATATCGATATAATCCACAACACCATCGTTCCCGTCGATGATCACCTCGTCGCCCTTTACAAACGGCTTCGTGAACACGAGAATGATCCCGCCTGCGACATTGCTCAGACTGTCCTTCAATGCCAGCGCGATCGCAGCGCCTGCCGTGGCAAGTACGGTGACAAAAGGCCCCATACTGACACCCAGATAGTTGAGCAGCGTCAATACCAGCAGCACCCACAGCACGACCTTCGTGATGCGGATCACGATCACATAGACGGAATCGTCCAGAGTGGACTTCTTCAGCATCCTCCGTTCGATCTTCACGATGATCGCGATGATGAGCCATCCGATCAGGAATGCGCCGCCGACCTGCAGGATCTTCAGCAGCATCGGCTGACTTATGTCGATATTGATCACATCGGTTAAATTCAGTTCCGCCACCTTCTCCCTAGCTGCGGCTTGCCGCGTTTCTCGCTCTTCTGCGATCCAGCTCGTGGAGCAGCTTCTTCCTCAGTCGGATATCGTCCGGTGTGATCTCCACCAGCTCATCCTCTGCGATGAATTCCAATGCCTCCTCGAGTGAAAAGACCCTCGGCGGCGTCAGCTTGATCGTGTCATCTGATCCTGCCGCTCTCATGTTGCTGACCTTCTTCGCCTTGCACGGGTTCACATCCATGTCATCGCTCCGCATGTTCATCCCGACAATCATCCCTTCATAGACATGATCGTTCGGTTTCACGAACATCTGGACACGCTCCTGGATATTGAAGATCGCATACGGGGTGCAGTACCCCTCTTCGATCGCGATCGCGACCCCGTTCGTGCGTTCCGGGATCTCCCCTTTATATGGTTCGAAATCGTAGAAGCGGCGCTCCATGTGCCCTTCTCCGTGTGTATCATTGATGAACTCCGACCGGTAGCCGAGGAGCCCTCTCGTCGGTACATGGTACTCCAGTCTGGAATAGCCGTTCTCTCCGCTCATCTGGATCATCATGCCCTTCCGCTGGTTCAGATTCGCGATGACCGCGCCGGAATATTCGTCCGGCACACTGATCACGACTTCCTCGACCGGCTCGAGCAGGTTCCCGTTCTCGTCCTTCTGCATGATGACTTCCGGCTTCGAGACCGCGAGCTCATACCCTTCTCTCCTCATGTTCTCGATCAGGATCGACAGATGCAGCTCGCCTCTTCCGGAGACCTTGAAGCAGTCGGTCGAATCGGTCTCCTCGACCCGGAGCCCGACGTTGACCTCGAGTTCTTTGCGAAGGCGTTCGCGGATGTGGCGCGATGTCACGTATTTCCCGACCTTGCCGGCGAACGGAGACGTATTGACCATGAACTCCATCGACAGCGTCGGCTGTTCGATATGGATCATCTCCATCGGATCCGGATGCTCCGGATCGCAGATGGTCTCACCGATCGTGATATCGGAGATCCCAGACACGACGACGATGTCACCGCACTCGGCCTGAGGCACCGCGACCCGCTTCAGTCCGCGGTAAACGAAGACCTGATTGATCTTCCGTTCCGCGATCTCGCCGCCTTCCTTCGCGACAGCGACCGTCTGTCCTTCGCGGATCACACCTTTTGTGATCCGGCCGATCCCGAGTCTTCCGATATAATCATCATATGCCAGTGTCGAGACCTGGAACTGGAGCGGTTCGTCACGGAGATCCGGATACGGCTCGCAGTTCTTTACGATCGTATCGAACAGCGGTGTGATATCGAATCCGGCGTAACCGCCCGGCGTATGCTTCAGTTTTTTGTCTCCTTCTCCCAGTTCGATCCCTTCGATCTCCTTCGGATCGTAAACCGCGATCCCCTGCCGTGCGATACCGTACAGGATTGGAAAATCGAGCTGGCGGTCATTCGCGTTGAGATCCATGAACAGTTCATATACTTCGTCCACGACCTCATCGATCCGGGCATCCTTCTTGTCGATCTTGTTGATCAAAAGGATCGGGTTCAGACCTTGTTCCAGTGATTTGCTGAGGACAAATCTCGTCTGCGGCATCGGTCCCTCGCTTGAATCCACGAGCAGGATGACCGTATCGACCGTCTTCATGATACGCTCGACCTCGGATGAAAAATCCGCGTGTCCCGGCGTATCGACTATGTTGATCTTCACCCCGTTGTGCATGATCGAACAGTTCTTGGAATAAATCGTGATGCCGCGTTCCCGCTCGATGTCATCACTGTCCATGACACAGTCGACAACCTCCTCATTCTCGCGGAACACGCCGCTCTGATTGAGGAATGCGTCGACGAGAGTGGATTTTCCGGCGTCAACGTGAGCAATCACAGCAATATTGATAATTTTTTGTTTATCTGACATAGATTTTCAGCTTCCTTAATGGTAATCAGTAACAATTAATATTATCACACCAAACCGGTCAGTTCAAGGTTTTCTCTATAGTAAAAAGAATGCGAGAAATTAGTCCGAAGACAATTTTTCTGACCGGCATCCGGCAGATGAGCGGCTTTACCAGGCACCGCCTCCGCCGCCGCCGAACCCGCCGCCGGAGAATCCTCCCCCGCCGAATCCGCCGCCGATGTCGCCGAACCCGCCGGTATCACTGAAACCGGCTGTCGGGCTCCCGGCGCTCGAGAAGTTCCTGTTCGTCTGACTCATCATGCTGCTCATCCAGTATGCGGTGAACAGTTCGTCCCCGCGGTAAGACTGATACCACGTCGGCTTCTGGATGTCGATGTCCGCGAACCGGTCAGCCCAGGACGCTGACATCCCCATGACGAACGCGTACGGCATGATGCTGAAGTAGTAATCCGGATTTTCGTCCGAGAGCTGCTTCAGACGGTCATACTCTGCGGTCCGGATGAAATCACGGAATCCGAGCAGCCTTCCCATCAGTTTCGCGTTCTCCGGCGTCCTGGCTTTCATCAGCACTGTGAACAGCAGCGTCAGCGCCGTCGAAAGCACGATCAGGATGGCCGGAAGAGCGACTCCCGTTTCTGCCGCCGCGACCGCGGCGACAAGGATGAGCGACAGGACCAGAAACAGCGTTCCGAAAAGCAGTCCCAGCACGCGCTTTCCCGGGGTCAGTGACTGGATGCGGTCGAACGTCCGCAGGATCAGCGCGAGACCGACCAGAAGGAGCAGCACGAACGGGATCGCCGCGAGCATGAGTGTGTAGTTAAAACGATAATAACACGTCAGCACGGTACCGGCGATGATCGGAACCATCATCAGGATCCAGCAGAGTTCGCGGCAGACGATCGACGCTGTGGAAAAGATCTTTTTCCCCGGTTCGCTGTAGGCACTCTCCACCTGTTCTCTGGCGCTCTTCATCCGGCCTCCGTAATTCGCCGGCAGCGCATCCATATTCACAGTTTTCGCTTTCCCCTGGAAAAGTCCGTCAAACAGGGTCTTCGAAAACAGTTTTTCATCCGGGTCGATGTCCCGAAGCTTCTTCAGCTGGAATTTTTTCCGGCTGACTTCCCGGATCGAGAGATACCCTTTGTCGGCGAAATACATGATCATCGCGGTGAGGTCCTTCGTATCCACGGAGCCGTCGATCAGGTATCCCGCCTCGAGCGGCGTCATGCCATCCGGCGGATAGAATTCGACTGTCCGAACGATCTTCGGATCGCGGCCGAACGCAAGCCACAGGAGACCGGCGAGCAGCGTCACCCCGATCAGGATCAGATACAGGATCGTCAGAGCATTGTCGTGGTTCGCCGGATCGACCCAGTATCCTTCCGGAAGTGTGGCGAGGACGGTCATCCCGACACCTTTTGAAAGATTTTTCCCGGTAATATGGATCTTTTTCCCGTCCGAGCTCACATGGGTCTTAAACGGATTCGATATCGCGGTGATCTGCCCGTAAGTTCCCGAGCGAAAATGAAGTTTATTTTTGTCCACCGCCTTCGGCAGCGTAAGCGTCAGATCCGCGCTCCGGATCGACGTATCCCAGCCGGTCGGGAGCAGATCCAGCGAAAGGTAGTCTTCACTGTCGGAATCGTCTTCGTAGCAGACGATGTCATATGTGATCGTGAACGTCCTGCTGCCGGTGAGCAGGGTATTGGCATCTCCGATCTTGATATTGATCATTTTGACCACGTTCCCGTTGGAATACGTGGAATCCTGGTCCGTTTCGTGTTGATAACCCGGTGTCTTGATGTTCCGGATCGAGTAGAATCGTTCGCTCGTCGGAATGGACCGGATGATCCCATGATGGTTCTGGATAAAATCGACGCGGATGGTCTCCTTCATATGGATGACGTGATCCCGGCTGATCGAAGCCTTGACGTTAAAATTTTTCGTGATGTAGTCGTACGGATTCGAATCCTGATACGTTCCGGCAGCGGCCGGGACCGCGGCGCCGGACAAAAGAAGCAGGCACAGCGCCAGTAAAAGCGCTAAAACGGCGGAAGCGATGCTTCCGCCTTTGCGTTCTTTTTTTCGATCAGGAATTGAAACTGACCTTGACATTTTCTCTCTCCGTTTCATCCTCTACTTCAAACATCGGCTGTTTGGTGAAGTGGAACATCCCCGCGATGATATTGCTCGGGAACATCATGCACTTGTTGTTGAATTCTTTGACACAGCCGTTATAGTACTTCCTGGAGTTCGCGATATCCTGCTCCACCTCGTTCAGCTGTCGCTGCAGGTCGAGGAAGTTCTGGTTCGCTTTCAGATCCGGATAGGCTTCCGCGACAGCGAACAGGCTTCTCAGCGCGCCGGTCAGCATATTGTCTGCCTTCGCGGCTTCTTCGACGGACTTCGCGTCCTGGCTGAACTGTCTCGCTTCCACGACTTTCTGCAGGGTGCCGGATTCGTGTGCGGCGTATCCCTTGACGGTCTCGACGAGATTCGGGATCAGGTCGAACCGTTTCTTGAGATAAACGTCCATCGTGGAGAAACTCTCTTCCACATTATTCTTCGCTTTGACAAAACCGTTGTATCCGGCGATGAACCAGATCACGATGATCGCAGCGATGACAATGATAACGATCAATGCGATTTTCATTAATAATCTCCTCCCTTCCGGGGCTGTATTCTCCCCGGTCCCTTGATTGATCATCTGATCCGCTTTTCTTACTGACTTATTTTAAACTCAGGTACCTCAGGACTTTCCAGAGAGATCCCAGTCGATCGGTTCTTCTCCGGACGCCTCCAGGAACTGATTCGTCTTCGAGAAATATTTCCCGCCGAAAAAGCCCTTGTACGCAGACAGCGGACTCGGATGGGCACCGGTCAGGATCAGATGCTGCCGGCCGGTGATCAGATTCTGTTTGCGTTTCGCGTTGCCGCCCCACAGGATGAACACGATCGGCTTTTCCCGTTCGTTCAGAAGCTCGATGATCCGGTCGGTCAGGATCTCCCAGCCTTTTCCCTGGTGGGAGTTCGCCTGATGGGCGCGGACCGTGAGCGCGGTATTCAGGAGCAGCACGCCGTTTTTCGCCCAGGGGATCAGACAGCCGTCATTATGCGGCGGCGGCATGACCCCGAGGTCGTCCTGAAGCTCCTTGAAAATATTGACGAGCGACGGCGGCTGTTCGACGCCCTTCATCACAGAGAACGCCAGACCATGCGCCTGTCCGGGTTCGTGATACGGATCCTGCCCGAGGATCACCGCCCGGACGCTGTTGTACGGCGTGTACTTCAGTGCGTTGAAAATATCGTACATATCCGGATAGACCGTCTGTGTCCGATATTCCCGGATCAAAAACTGACGGAGCCGGAGATAATACTCTTTCTGAAATTCATCTTTCAGGATCTCGTCCCATTCGTTTCCGATATGAACCATGTTGTTCTCCAAAAAATACGGCGCGTTTCGCCTTCGAAAAATATTATACTGGACGAGACGGCGGTTTGCAAGAAACACGCCCCTCTCTCTGCCATTTCCGGGTGCTATTTTCTGACGTCTGTCAGATACGACAGCGTGAAATACTGATCTTCCAGCAGGCTCGCGAGCCGGTCTGTTTCCGTTTCATCTTTTGTCGTCTCGCTGCTCCCGAGTTTTTTCTCGATAGTGCTTGCAAGAAGCTGATCGAGGAGGCTGGACTGTTCATGCTGGATATCCTGGAAGGAAACGCCCTCCAGATGGCAGTCTTTCTTCATCTGAAGCGCGGCGGACTCATAGCCCGCGATCTGATCGACAAGTCCGTTCTGCTTCGCCTGCCTCGCGGTATAAACACGCCCGTCAGCCAGCTTCCGGACTTTTTTCTCCGACATGTTACGGCCCTTGGCTACGACCCCGACAAACTGATCGTAAGCCTCGTCCACGAGGGACTGGAAGATCTGCTTCTGCTCCTTCGTCATCTTGGTCGTCGCGCTCCCCATCGATTTATTTTTGCCCGATTTGATCGTTACCGCGCTGATCCCGAGCTTGTCGAGGAGGCCGCTGACGTCGTAGATCGTGCTGATCAAGACGCCGATCGATCCGGTCCAGCAGTTCCGGTTCGCGATGATCTTATCCGACGCGGAAGCAATGTAGTAGGCGCCGGAGCAGGCTTCCGATGCCATATAGGTATAGATCGGCCGTCCGGTCTTCCGTTTGTATTCTTCCAGCTTCAGATACAGCTCGTCGGAGGCGTAGACACTGCCGCCCGGCGAGTTCTCATAGAGCAGGATGCCCTTGTTGTCTTCATCCTTCATCATGTCGTCCACACAGTCCATCAGGAACTGATGGGAGTACGACGTGCTGCTCGTCACTACATCAGACGACGATTCTGAGATCGTTCCTTCGATGTGCAGGACACCGATATAGCTTTCCCCGAGATCGAGTGTATCGCCGTCGCTGAGCACAGTCACGTCCCCGTTTGTCGACGGTCCGCTGAAATGACCGATCAGCAGCGCAGCCACGATGAAACACGCGAGGATGATCAAAAATATCAGGATTCCCTTTCTCATCTTCCGTTTTCCGCCGTTTCCGTTTCCCGGACCTTCCGGCCCGGATCCTCCGAATTCGGCCGGGTCATAAGTCCTCACCGTATCCTCCATCAATTTCTCCTTTCTGACCCCTCCCTGTCCGGTCGGGATCCCTTGCCCTTTTTGACAAAAAGAGGCCATGCGACTGCATCTGGCCCCCGTGTATAAACTCTGTTACTCCTCTGCGTCCTCGTTCTCGAGGTCATCTGTACCTTCTCCGGCGTCTTCCTCGAGCCCGCCGCCTTCCTCCTCAAACTCGTCGCAGTCATCGAGGTCGACCGGAACGATGATGTTCTTCGCGTCTTCCAGACACTCTTCCGGCACGTAGATCTCGATCGCGCCGATGAGGTCGTTTCCGAAGACGACTTCCAGGTAATGCGCCGCCCCGACATACTTACGCTCGGACGGAATGCCCTCGCTCCTGAGTTTGGATTCCAGGAGCTCGGCGTCCATGGTGTGATTGACAGTGCAGAGATAGACGCCGTCGCGCCATGCGTCGCGCTCGTTCTCCTCACTTTGCTCCTGCCTTTTGAAAATCTTCAGCATCGTTCCTCCTGTCTCCTTCCGATCCGGCGGGTCCGGACCGGGAACAGGGACTACTGTCCCTCGAAGTTCTTTCCGAGCTGACTGGAATCGGATCCCTGGGATCCCGCGATTGCCATGATCTGATCCGAGATCGCCTGCGCGGTATCAGAAACCTGATAATCCTCCTGCCCGAACATCTGCTTATGCAGTTTGACGATATTCGCTGACAAATCGGCCGGGAACACATACGAAACGCCGTTCAGATCGCCGGTCGTCACGGTGTACGGGAACCCGACGCTCTTCTTGATCTGGAATCCCGACAGCCTCTGCGCGAGACCGATCAAGTCGTTGTTCGAAAGATTCGTCCGGCACTGCTTCAGGCAGAGCTTCATCGTTTTGATGATCGTAGAGTAATCGCTCTTCTTCAGTTTGGCAAGGACTTTTTTGATCACAAGACGCATGCGGCTCGTCCGCTGGAAGTCGTCCCCGACGCCTTTCCGGATCCGGCCGTAGGAAACCGCCTGAACACCCTCTAAAGTCTGCTTCCCCGGTTTCTTCACGAGCTTATATTTCTTCTGTCCGATGTTATGTGCCGTCTGGGCCGTATACTTGTTCAGCTCCTCAATCTCGGCTTCCTTCACGTTGACAGTGATCCCGCCGACAGAGTTGACGAGATCGGACACCATTTTGAAATTGAACAGGACATACTTTTCGACGTCTATATCCAGCGTCTGATTGATCGTCTGCATCGCCATTTTTGCGCCGCCATAGGTGTACGCACTGTTGATCTTTTGATATGTTGTCGTATCACCGATCTTCGTGTAGGTGTCGCGGTAGATCGAGATGAGATTGACGTCCTTGCTCTTCTCATTCAGGCTGACGACGATAATGCAGTCGGTGTTGTTGTCCTTCAGATTCTTTTTGCTCATGCTGCGGGAATCCACGCCAAGCAGCGCGATGTTCACATAACCGTCGACGTCCACGCATGATAACTCCTTCTTCGTCATCTGACTCGTGTCGCGGTTCACGTTATCCAGCAGGCCGTTCACATAGATCCAGGCGCCGCCCGCAGCAGCAATGATCGCAAGCAGGATCACGAGGACCACGATCAGAGCGGTCTTCTTTCGACTGTCCTGGCTCGGCCCGGCGCCGCCTGCAGGCTGAACCTGCGGATTCTTATATATTTTCTGGTACTTTTTGCTTCTCATACTCCGCTCCTGCCTGTTTCGGCGCGGCCTGCGCTGCTCCTTCCGGCATCGGCTCTGATTTCGGTACGGTATCCGCCGCCGTTTCCTCCGGTGTTGGCTTTGGTTTCGGTGTGGTAACCGCCGCTCCCTCCGGTTTCATCTCTGCTTCCGGTGCGGCTTCCGCTGCCGACGCTTCCGGCTTCGGTTCCGGTTTCGCTGCCGCTTCCGAGACTGGCGCGGCGTCCGCTGTCGGCCTGCTGACCGCTGCAGCTTTTTCCTGTGCAGAATCCTGCTGTTCCTGTAAAGCCTGCTGCTCCAGAGCTTTTTGTTTCTGCAGAGCCTGCTGTTTCCTTTTTCTTCGTTTTTTCCTCCGACGACGGTCTTCTTTATCGATCATCTCATTGTAGAAGGCGGCAGCCTCTTCGATCGGACCGTCAAAAACCAGCTTTCCTTTGTCCATGACCAATCCCCGCCGGCAGAAATCCGTTGCGGTCTTCGTCGAATGCGTGACGAGCAGAAACGTCACATTTTTCCCGTAAATCAGTTCATTGATCTGCTCGTTGCACTTTCTGCGGAAAGAAACATCGCCTACAGAAAGCGCCTCATCAACGATCAGGATCTCCGGATCGATATTCGCGTTGATCGCAAATCCGAGCCGGGCTTTCATTCCGCTGGAATACGTACGGACCGGCTGATCGATATATTCGCCAAGTTCAGCAAATTCGACGATCTTAGGCTCCATCGCACGGATCGTGTTGATATCAAGCCCAAGCAGCTGCCCCCGGAAAATAATATTGTCTCTTCCGGTAAATTCTGAGTCAAAGCCCGCTTTCAGCTCGAGCAGCGCGCTGACCCGACCGTTCACGATCACGTCGCCTGACGTCGGATATGCAACGCCGTTGATCATTTTGAGGAGCGTGGATTTTCCCGCACCGTTTCGTCCGAACAATGCGACTGACTCTCCCTTTCTGATCGTGAAAGAAACATCATCGATCGACCGCCGCTCACGGGCTTTCACTCTTTTGGAAAACACGCTCTTCAGGCGTTCCCGGTCGTTTTTATACAGTTTATAGACCTTTGTCACATGTTTCAGTTCAATTGCAATGTCGTTATCATTCATCACAAGATACCTTTTGTCCACTCTCTATGGGCTCGCTACAGGACATCCGGGATATCCTTCTTCAATTTTCGATACGTCCATACCGCAAGCAGGATCATGATCAGCGTGACAATGCAGTAGTTCCGCATCTCGACCGGCGTCTCCCAGAACCAGACCCCATGAACCATCGCGTTCCGGTAGCCATTCGCACAAATCGTTATCGGGTTGAACAAAAGAATCTTGCGGAGGGTCGGACTCGGCATCTGATTGACGTCATAAATAATTCCGGACAGCCAGAACAGCGCCGGAACGACCGAGCGCACAAGGTTCTGAAAGTCACGGCTGATTGCCGAAAGCATACCGCTGAAAAGTCCCCACGCTGTGAAGAACACAAACATCATCAGGATGAACAGGGGAATCTCCAGGTAATATTTTGTCGGAGGGAATCCGAACAGCCAGAAAAGCACGATCATGATCAGCTGCAGGATAAAGCTCACGCTGAGGTTCGACAAACTGACAAATGTCGGAATCGTGCTGATTGGAAATTTAATGGATTTCACAAGATATTTATAGCTGCGGATCGATGTCGCGCCGCGGTTCAGATCCTCCTGCATGTAGAACCATGGAATGTAACCGCAGATCAGCCACAGAAAATACGGGCGTCCATTGATCGGTTTCCCGACACGAAGCCCGATATCAAACGCGAACCAGTAAACCATGATTCGGATCGCCGGCTTGATCACCGCCCATGCCCAGCCGAATGCAGCGCCTCTGTACTGTTTGATCAGATCCGACTTTGCCAGCTTCAGCAGCTGCCTCCGAAAATGGAAATGATCGCGCAGGATCTCTTTAAACGTCTCTATCAAAATCTAACTCCTATACAATAATGCAGTATTATATCACAGGCCTTGTTAAATTACAATTTCACCCGCACTGGCTGCTTTCTTCGTTGTTTTTTTCATGTTATATTATTATGCAGGAAAATTCAAGTTAACAATGATTCAGAAAGAGGAAAATCACGAAAATGCAAAGCTACCGCATCATACTCGCATCGGGCTCTCCGAGGCGCCGTGAGATCCTGGAACGGGCCGGACTCAATCCGCTGATCCTGCCGGCAGGCGTGGATGAAACGCTTCCGGAAGGGATCCGGCCGGACGACGCTGTGATGTACCTGTCGCTGAAGAAGGCGCTGTTCACGGAAAAAAGGATCCTTGGCGAAGAACCGGGAGAAGCGGCTCCGGGCAGCCTGAGAGATCTCATCATCACCGCTGACACGGTCGTGACAAAAAACGGACTGATCATGGGAAAACCCGTCGACCGGGACGATGCATACCAGATGATCGACCGAATCCGCGGGACGAACCATCAGGTGATGACCGGCGTCACGCTTCTCCTCCCCGGCGCGGCCGCACGGAGGACCTTCGTCGATGTGACGGAAGTCTGGCTGAAGGACATCCCGGAAGAAGAACTGCTTCAATATATCGAAACCGATGAGCCGTATGACAAGGCCGGCGGTTATGCGATCCAGCTGACATTTTCACGCTACGTGGACCATATCGAAGGAAGCTGCGACAATGTCGTCGGCCTGCCGTTCGACCGGATGGTACAGGAACTCGAAAAGCTGGAAAATCTGGAAAACGGAGGCATTCGATCATGAGAGAAAGCGGAATCCTTCTCCCTGTCTTTTCTCTGCCGTCTCGCTACGGGATCGGCTGTTTTTCAGCGGAAGCCCGGGAATTCATCGACCAGCTCGCCCGATCCGGGCAGCACTACTGGCAGATCCTGCCGCTCACACCGCCCGCCGAGGGGAATTCCCCGTACACTCCGGTCTCCACGTTTGCGGGGAATCCCTGCTTCATCGATCCGGAATCCCTGGTGCACGCGAATCTCCTAAGCCGCGCAGATCTGGAACCGGTCGAAAAAGCGCTCCGTGACGTGCCGGATGATACGATCGACTACAAGCTCGTGAGCCGCCTCAGAAAACCGCTTTTGAAAAAGGCGTTCGGCCGCTTCCGGCCAAGCCATTCTTACGAGCGGTTCTGCCGGAGCAATGCCTACTGGCTCGACGACGTCAGCCTGTACAGTGCGCTCGCGACGTGGTTCCGGGAAGCGGACTGGCACTACTGGCCGAAGGAGATCAAATACCGGGAAAAAGACGCTGTGGCGTTCTACCGGGAACACCTGAAATGGGAAATCGAATATTACAAGTGGACGCAGTTCGAGTTCACCAAGGAATGGAAAAAAATATGCCGCTACGCCCATAAGAAAGGGATCCGGATCATCGGTGACATGCCGATCTACACTTCGATGCAGGGCGCTGACTGCTGGGCACACCCGGAGATCTTTCAGCTGGACGAAGACCTCGACGCGGAATCCGTTTCCGGCTGCCCGCCGGATTCGTTTTCCCCGGACGGCCAGCTCTGGGGAAATCCGCTTTATGACTGGGATGGGAACCGGGACGCCGTCTTCCGCTGGTGGGAAGAGCGGGTCCGGCTCTCGTTCCGGCTGTACGATGTCATCCGCATCGATCATTTCCGCGGTCTCGCCGCGTATTATTCGATCCCCCGTGGGAAAACGCCGTTTGACGGGACCTGGATCCCCGGCCCCGGGATCGATCTGTTCCGCACGCTCGAAAAGAGCGTCCGCGGCACGAAATTCCTCGCGGAAGACCTCGGTCTCATCACGGACGACGTGAAGGAGCTGCTCGCCGAATGCGGATTCCCGGGCATGAAAGTCCTCCAGTTCGCGTTTGACAGCGACGAAACGAATCCTTACCTTCCGGACAACTTCGGAACGACAAGCTGCGTCGTCTACACCGGCACGCACGACAATGACACGACGCGCGGATGGTACGGATCCCTTGATGAGGACAAAAAAGCCTTCGTCGAACGCGTTCTGCGAAAACATCTCCAGACTCCGGCGTATTACTGCCCGGACCCGCTGACACCGGAAAACATCGCCGGCGCCATGACGGCGCTCGCCGAAACGAGCACTGCGGATCTCTGCATCATCCCGATGGGGGATCTGCTGAACCTCGGTTCCGAAGCCCGGATCAACACGCCTGCCGGGTCCGGCAAAAACTGGCGCTGGCGCATGAAGCCGGAAGAACTGACCGCGCAATCCTTCCGCCTGGTCAAATGGCTGACAGAACAAGCCGGAAGGACCGAGAATGCAGACGGAAAGGCATGACATCAGACGATAAAAGAACGGGAAAGTTCCCCGACCGGAACTTTCCCGTTCTGATTTTCTAAAGATCCAGCAGCTCATCCCCCGCAGCAAGGACATCGTCCCGCCGTTTCTCGGATTTGTCCGGATCCTCTGCCTGTGCCATGACGTACAGCTTGATCTTCGGCTCTGTCCCGGACGGCCGGACAACGGCCGAGCAGCCGTCCTCCAGTTCATAGAACAGCACGTTGCTCTCCGGGAGTCCGGTCGGCTCTTCTCCGCTCCCGTCGGCGTCCGTGATCACGCCCGTCTGATAATCCCGGATCCTCCGGACCGCGAGCCCGCCGAACGACTCAGGCGGTTTTTCGCGGAGCTCCTTCATCTTCTTTGCCATCCGTTCGGAACCATCCAGCCCCGCCGCGGTGTGAGAAACGACCTTTTCGCTGAAATAACCGTATTTCTGATACAGGCTCTGCATCGCCTCATAGAGGTTCATGCCCTTCAGCTTGTACCAGCAGGCCATTTCCGCGATCAGCATCGACGCGACCACAGCATCCTTGTCTCTGGCGTACGTCCCGGCAAGATAGCCGTTGCTCTCCTCAAATCCGAACAGGAACGTGTATTCCCCGGTCTGCTCGAATTCCTTGATCTTTTCTCCGATATACTTGAATCCCGTCAGCGTCTCGAACAGTTTGATCCCGTTCGCTTCGCAGACCTTGTTCGCCATCGTCGTAGAAACGATGCTCTTGACGGCGGCGCTGTTCTCCGCGAGGATCCCCTGCTCTCTTCTCACTTCGATCAGGTAATCCAGGAGGAGGACGCCGATCTGGTTCCCGGACAGCGTCTCATAGGAATCCCCGTTCTTCACGACGATGCCGCAGCGGTCCCCGTCCGGATCCGTTCCGATGATCAGATCGACATTATTTTTCTTTGCCATTTCGATCGCGATCTGGAAGCCTTCGACATACTCCGGGTTCGGCGACTTTACGGTCGGGAAATTCCCGTCGATCACCATCTGTTCCTTCACCGTCAGCACGTGCTTCATCCCGAGCCTCTTCAGGACTTCCGGAACGAGCTTATATCCGGTCCCGTGGAATGGCGTATAGATGATCTGGAAATCGTCCGCGACCTGATCCACGTACTTCTTTCCAACGGACTGCTCCAGGACCTTGCCGAGGTACTTTTCATCCATCTCGTTCCCGAGCATCGTGATCATGCCGTTCGCCTTCGCGTCTTCAAACGACATGGTCTTAACATCGCGGAAGAGATCGATCTTTTCCAGCTGAGCGGAGACCTGGGCCGCGTGTTCCGGCGGAAGCTGCGCACCGTCGGACCAATATACCTTATATCCGTTATATTCCTTCGTATTGTGACTCGCCGTTATATTGATGCCGGCGATCGATCCGGTCTCGCGGAGGGCAAAAGAAAGCTCCGGCGTCGGTCTCAGTTTCTCGAACGTATTGACATGGATGCCGTTTGCCGCGAGGACCCCGGCGGCCTCCCTTGCGAACTCCGGACTGTTGTTTCTGGAATCGAAGGTGATCGTGACCCCTCCGGATTTATCCTCTCCACAGGTATTGATCAGGTTTGCGAGTCCCTGTGTCGCGTAGCGGACCGTGTAGACATTCATCCCGTTCAGACCGGCACGCATGATCCCGCGGAGCCCGGCGGTCCCGAAGTCCAGCATCGCTGTGAAACGCTCCCGGATCTCATCCTCATTCGTTTCGATCGCTTTCAGCTCTTGTTTTGTCCCGTCATCCACGACAGGGCTGTCGAGCCATTTTCTGAAATTTTCCTGATATCCCATTTTGTCCTCCTCCGCATACGGTTTCAAAATGACATTTCGCTACTTTCGCATCTCCCGGAGCAGCAGGACTTCTTCCGGAAAGACGGTCACGTTCCCATTGACCATTTCACCGGTCACGTCATTCACCCACGTGCCGGAGAGCATGATGCTCATCTCCTCGCTCCCGCAGTTCGCCGCCGTCACGATGCGCTCCTCCTCGTTGTACCGCTCGAAGCCGTAAACGCCGCTGATCGCCGCGACGGTGCGGTAACCGCCATCGCGGAACACTGCATGCGACTTACGGAACGAGATCAGATAGCGATACCACTTGAGGAGGTCCTGATCCTCATGGCCCCACGGATAGCATCTCCGGTTGAACGGATCCTTATATCCTTCCATCCCGACTTCGTCTCCGTAATAGATGCACGGGATGCCCGGGAGCGTCATCTGGAGCGCCGACGCGATCTTCAGAAGCCGCACCGCCCGTTCCCGCTCCTCCGGACTCATCTTCGTGTTCGCCTGTGTCTCCCGATCCGGGTTGAAGCCGAGATCCTTCCCGCCGAGCGCCGTCAGTATCCGCTCGGTGTCATGCGTCCCGAGAATGTTCATCAGGCAGTCGATGACATCCTTCGGATAATTCTCCATGATCGTCTCGACCGTGTCCATGATCCCGAACGCATTGCCGTTCCTCACGAAATCGATGATCGCGTTCTTGAACGGATAGTTCATCGCCGCATCGAGCTTATCCCCGGAAAAATAATTCTTCCGCTCGCTGTAAGCGATCTTGTTCGATGCGTCCTCCCAGACCTCTCCGACGAGATACGCGTCGCTCCGTTCTTCCTTGATCGCCTCTGCGAGCTTCACAACGAAGCTGCTCGGCAGCTCATCGACGACATCGAGCCGCCAGCCCGACGCTCCGTTCCGGAGCCAGTACCGGGCGACGCCGTCCTCCCCGCAGATGAAATTCACATAATCCGGATTTTCCTTGTTGATCCTCGGGAGCGTATCGATGCCCCACCAGGTCTCATACCGCTCCTGATCATGGAAATAGTACCAGCTGCGGTACGGTGAGTCCGGGTTGTTGTATGCCCCGTCTCCGCCGTAATGATGTTCCTTGTCAAAGTATCGGGAATCCGATCCGGTATGCGAGAACACTCCGTCCAGGATCACGCGGATCCCCATTTCTCCCGCCTTCCAGGCAAGATCCTGAAAATCCTTCAGTGTGCCGAACATCGGATCGATCTTCATGTAATCGGCAGTGTCATATTTATGATTGGAATACGCTTCGAAGATCGGATTCAGGTAGATGCACGTCACGCCCAGATCCCGGAGATAAGGGAGTTTTTCCGTGATCCCCTTCAGGTCGCCGCCGAAGAAATCGTTGTTCAGGATCCGACCTTCGGCATTCGGCCGGTATTCCGGCATGCCGCCCCAGTCATCCCGGAGCACCTTCCCCGGCAGGCTGACCCTGCGGCCGCTGCTGTGGAAGCGATCCACAAAGATCTGATACATCACACCGCCCTTGATCCAATCCGGCACGGCATACTCCCGCTTGTAAACGGTCTGCTGCCAGCTGTAGCAGGTGTCTCTGGATACCGCGGCACGGTTGTCCGGCCCAGATTTTCCGACCAGGAACTTTCCGCTCCCCGTATCCATCTCAAAACTGTACCAGTACAGACCCGTATCATGGATCCGCACTTTGACCATATAGATATAGTAATAATCCGTCGGTGCCGGCGTTTCCGCACGGTTCATCGGATACGCCGCCCGGCTGTTGTCTTTGTCATAAATCACCACGAGGTTCGCCGCACGGACATAAAGATCCTTCCGGACCAGGATCCGGAACGTTACCTCGGTCCCCGACCGGATCGCTCCTGTCGGGCTCTTGAACTGTTCATCTCTGGAGTTGAAAATTACACGTTTACTGTCTGATGCCATGTATCTCTATCCCATCTCCCTAACATATCATACCGGGCGGCCGAAACCGCCCGGATCTTCCGGTCTGTCAAATTCTAGCTTTTCGTTCGGCGTAGAACGGATGCGTCACGTATCCGGAGAGGAGACGTTCTTCATCGATCAGCGCCTTTTTGTCGATCACGGCGTAATTCACACGCGCGTTCTCGGAAATCTCCGCACCCTGCATGACGACGCTGTTCTCTACGAGAGCGCCCTCTTTGATATGCACGCCGCGGAAAATCACGGAGTTCCGTACTTCGCCTTCAATGATCGCTCCATCGGCGATGAGAGAATTCGACGCCTTGGCGTTCTTGCCGTAGCGCGTCGGTGCGCTGTCTCTCGCCGGTGTGATGATCGGTCTCTTCTCATTGCGGAAAAGCTGATCCTGGATCTCCTCTTCCAGAAGAGAAAGGCTGCTCGCGAGATATCCTGAAACATTATCTATGAAAAGTACCGGGTCGTCAACCCCATATGCTTTTGCTCCGCCTTCCTGCACGATGCTCGCGATGACATCCCTGCGCAGGCTTTCCAGGTTATCGCGGTCGGCCTTCCACAGGATATCCATCAGATCATCCCGGCTGAAAACGAACGTGTTCATCGAGATCACCATATCGTCCGAACGATCATCGGTGACGATGAGTTCGGTGACGTTCTCGTCCTGATCCAGACGGAAGCATGTCGAGTCGATCCCTTTCTGGCAGTTCAGCGGATTTTTCGCATACAGCAGTGTGATCCTGGCTCCGCTCTGAATATGTGCCTCCAGGACTTTCTCCAAATCAACATTCGAGACATTCGCACAGCTGCTCATGATGATGTATTTCTCCGGCAGTCCCTTGAGATAGGACGTGTTCGCGAGAAGTCCTTCCAGACGGTTCTCGTAAACATCCCCGTTGGAGTTATTGTCCCTCGAGAATGGCGGAAGCACGGTCAGCCCGCCATTTTTGCGATCCAGATCCCAGTCGCCTCCGGAACGGACATGCCCCATCAAACTCTGGTAGTTTTTCTTGGTAATGATCCCGATATTGCGAATCCCCGCGTTTGCCATGTTCGACAGCGGAAAATCGACCAGCCGGTATCTCCCGGCAAACGGGATCGAAGCAAGCGTCCGGTTGTTCGTCAGCCCGCCGAGTTCTGCGTCAAAAGAATCTGTGAAAATGATCCCAGCAGCATCCATAAGTGCACCTCCTTGTCTCTATTCCGTTACGACTTCGCCGTCCGCGATGCGGCTGTCCGCCGGGATCACGGTCTCTTTGCCGATCACAGTCAGTTTTCCTTTTTCCTTCGCCTTGCCGATCACAGTGCCCGTTCCGATCTCCGCACCGGAATCGATGATCGCGTACTCGACATGCGCGCCGCTGTGGATCGTGACATTGTCCATGATGACGCAGTCGTGGATCTCGGCTCCTTCTTCGACCTTCACGTTGCTGAAGACAACGGAATGTTCCAGTTTCCCGTCCAGCCGGCATCCGTCTCCGATGAGGGAATCCGTCAGCTCCGCGTGATCGCCGACATACTGTGGCGGATTGTAGGTATGGCGGTAGTAGATCCTCCATCCCGGATCGTTCAGGACGAGATTTTCTCCGTCTTCCGCCTGCATGTCGATCGCGTCCATATTGGCGGACCAGTAGGAATCCAGCGTCCCGACGTCTCTCCAGTACCCTTTGTAAAGGTAGGAATACATCCTCTGGCCGTCCGCGAGCATCTTCGGGATGACGTCTTTTCCGAAGTCATTGGAGGAATTCGGATCGGCTTCGTCTTCTTCCAGATATTTGATCAGCTTGTCGGTGCTGAAAATGTAGACGCCCATGGACGCCAGCGTGCTCTTCGGATGCGCCGGTTTTTCCTCGAATTCTATGATCCTTCCGGTCTCATCGGTATTCATGATCCCGAACCGGGACGCTTCGTCCAGCGGTACATCGATGACAGCGATCGTGCAGTCCGCTCCGTTCTTAATGTGCTCCTCCAGCATGATCTCATAATTCATTTTATAGATGTGATCGCCGGATAAAATAAGAACGTATTCCGGATCATAGCGTTTGATGAAGCGGATGTTCTGATAGATCGCGTTCGCGGTCCCCTTGAACCAGTCAGACCCCTTGGACGCCTGGTACGGCGGCAGAACATGCAGCCCGCCAAACCGGAGATTCATATCCCACGGCGCACCGGTCCCCAGATAATCGTTCAGTTCAAGCGGCTGATACTGAGTCAGAACACCTACCGTGTCGATATTGGAATTCACGCAGTTTGACAAAGGAAAATCGATGATGCGGTAGCGTGAACCGAACGGGACCGCCGGTTTCGCAATGTTTTCCGTCAGCGGCATCAGGCGGCTTCCCTGTCCTCCCGCAAGCAGCATTGCAACACATTTTTTGTTCATGA
This sequence comes from Anaerovoracaceae bacterium, assembly GCA_050946555.1. Lineage (GTDB taxonomy): Bacteria > Bacillota > Clostridia > Peptostreptococcales > Anaerovoracaceae > Aminicella. Next base: position 146,669 of record JBMNVA010000003.1, read on the forward strand.
CTACCCCTCCTTTCTTCTCTCAAGAATAATTCCGGAACGCGGAGGAAGCGGAATGGTGATGATCTGCTTCCTTCCGTTCACCGTGCCCTTCTGAACTTTTTGAACTTTATACTCATACTCCTTCCGGAGCCCCGAGCCGCCGTACCGTGCAGCATCCGAATCGATCAGCACGCCGTATTTCTTTCCTTCCGGCACACCGATGTCATACTCCGGGAACTCCCTTCCGGAGAGATTGAGTGCGATGACAAGCGTTTCCTCGTCTTTCCCGTCCGGATCGGTCCGGTAATACGTGTAGACGGTGTCCTTCGCGTTGTCGGCATCGATCCAGGTGAAGCCCTCCTGACGATCGTCCGCGATCCAGAGCGCGCTCGACATCTTATAGAGCTGGTTCAGATCCTGGACGAACTTCTTCATCTGGCGATGCTTATCGTAATCGAGCAGCATCCAGTCGAGCGGCTTTTTCTCGTTCCACTCGGTGAACTGCGCGAATTCCGTTCCCATAAACGTTAATTTTTTGCCCGGATGCGTCATCATATAGATGAAGAACGAACGCAGCCCGTCGAATTTCTCGTCGTACTCTCCCGGCATCTTATCGATCATGGATTTCTTGCCGTGCACCACTTCATCGTGCGAGACCGGCAGGATGTAGTTCTCACTGTAGGCGTACGTCAGCGAGAATGTGAGCTGGTTGTGGGCGCCGCCGCGGAACAGCGGATCCTTGCCGAAATAATCGAGCACATCGTTCATCCAGCCCATGTTCCATTTGAAATTGAAGCCGAGTCCTCCAATCGAAGGCGGTTTCGTCACGAGCGGCCACGCGGTGGATTCTTCCGCGATGGTCATCACGCCCGGATAGTTCCCGAGAACGTCCTCGTTCATCGTCTGGAGGAACTTGATCGCCTCGAGATTCTCTTTGCCGCCGTTGACGTTCGGCATCCATTCGCCGTCTTTTCTGTCGTAGTCAAGATAAAGCATCGCGGCGATCGCGTCGACCCGGAGCCCGTCAATATGATATTCGTCACAGTAGAAAAACGCGTTGGAACACAGGAAGCTCAGGACTTCGTTCCGTCCGTAGTCGAACGCTCTCGTTCCCCAGCCTTTATGCTCCATCCGGGTCGGCATGCTGTCCTCATACAGAGGATAGCCGTCGAACTCGATCAGCCCGTGCGCGTCCTTCGGGAAATGCGCCGGGACCCAGTCCAGGATCACGCCGATCCCGTTCTTATGTGCCTTATTGACAAAATATTTAAAGTCACGCGGGGTGCCGTAGCGTGAAGTCACACTGTAGTATCCGGTCACCTGATATCCCCACGACCCGTCATAAGGATGCTCCATGATCGGAAGTAGTTCGATGTGAGTGTATCCCATATCCTTGACATACGGGATCAGGCGGTCCGCCATCTCACGGTAAGTGTAATACGACCCGTCTTCCTTTTTGTCCCAGGACCCGAGATGGACTTCATAAATGTTGATCGGCGAGCGATAATGATTCTCGTGATCCCGCTTCCGGATCCAGTCCCGGTCGCCCCAGCGGTAATTCGCCGCGAGATCACTCACGCGCGAGGCATTCTGGTAACCCTCGGTCACCGAGCCGGCTTCGCTCTCGAACGCGTACGGATCCGCCTTGAACAGGACTTTCCCCTTGTCGGTCCGGATGGCGAATTTGTAAAGATCGCCCTTCTGAAGCTGGATGCAGCGGGTCTGCCAGATGCTCGAATCGTCCTTCATCCGCTCAAGCGGCGTGGCATCCACGTTCCAGCCGTTGAAATCCGCGATCAGCGACACAGAGACCGCCCGCGGAGCCCAGACGCGCACCCAGTAGCCGTCCCGCGGATCATGACTCGCCGGATGGACTCCGAGGAATTTATAACTCTGGTAGTTCTTTCCTAAATGGAACAGATATTTTTGGAATGAAATGTCGTGGTTTTTAACAGCCATAATGTTCACCTGTAGTTAAAATAGTTCGAAAAATCTGCAATTGTTACGCCTGTTATAATTATATCCCATCGTGGACGCTTATTCAACATTATGGTATAATCTCATGGATTGAAAAAATCAATTTCTGATACTGTAAAATACGTTCAAGATCATATGATCGAATTAAAAATATACAGGAGGTTGGTATGAGTACCACAAAGAAATCAACCAGTACAGTCAGCACATCCCCATCAGAGGAAACCAAACGCGCCGAGACCGGCAACGAGCCTGAATCAAAGGCATCTGCTGCCGCGTCTGCCGCAAAAGACAGCACGACCGGCGGGGAGACAAAAGAGGCAGAAGAAGAGGCAAAGCCGAAAAAAAGAACGACAGCAAAGAAGACGACTCGCGCTGCTTCTACGAAAAAAAGCACGTCGTCCCGTAGTTCCAGAAAAACGACATCCAGGGCAAAAACCAGCACATCAGCGAGTGATTCTGAGAAGGCAGATACCGTGAAAAAGAAGAGTACTGCCAAATCGACAGTGTCTAAATCAAAATCCGGAAAATCCGCCGCTTCGAAGGAACCGGACGAAAAGCCGGTAATCGTGGAAGAGAAGCCGCTCACGAAGAAAGAACCGGCCGAAAAACCGGCCGTCGTAGAGGAGAAACCGCTCGCGAAGAAAGAACCGGCCGAAAAACCGGCCGTCGTGGAAGAAAAGCCGCTCGCGAAGAAAGAACCGGCCGAAAAACCGGCCGTCGTGGAAGAAAAGCCGCTCACGAAGAAAGAACCGGCCGAAAAACCGGCCGTTGTGGAAGAGAAACCAATCGCGAAAAAGGAAACGCAGGAAAAGCCGGCGCCTGCTCCGAAGAAAGAGGAAGCGAAGAAAACGCCGGAGGCTGCTCCGAAGAAGGAAGAAGCGAAGAAAAAGACGCCTGCTCCGAAGAAGGAGGAAGCGAAGAAAACGCCGGAGGAAAAACCGGCGGCCGCTCCGAAGGAAGAACCTCTTAAGGTACTCTATGTGAGCCCGGAAGTCGTCCCGTTCGCCGGTACCGGCGGTCTCGGCGATGTCGCCGGATCCCTGCCGAAAACCATCAACAGCAATGACGCGTTCGGCGTCGAGTGCCGTGTCATCCTGCCGCTCTATCGGAAAGTCGACCAGAAATACCGCGAAGAGATGAAGTTCCTCGGCTATAGCTACATCCCGGTATCCTGGCGCAGCAAATACATGGGCGTCTTCGAACTGAACTACGAAGGGACGATCTACTACTTTATCGACAACGAAGAATATTTCGGCCGGGACGGCCTGTACGGCTACTTTGACGACTGCGAACGCTTCACATTTTTCTCCAGAGCCGTGTTCGAGTCGATCCAGTTCACCGGATACGAACCGAACATCATTCACGCGAACGACTGGCAGACCGCGATGGTGCCGGTCTATCAGGACGCGCTGTATCACCTGAAATATGTCACGACGATCTTCACGATCCACAACGTGGAATATCAGGGCGCCTACTCCAGCGCCGTGATCGGCGACCTTCTGGGACTTCCGGACGGTGCGGCGCACCTCGTTACGTTCGGCGACCATGTCAACCTGATGAAGGGCGGCATCGACACCGCGAACCTGTTCACGACCGTCAGCCCTACCTACGCACAGGAACTGAAAGATCCGGCGAACGCATTCGGCCTCGATGAGATCGTTCGGAGCCACGATTACAAGATGCGCGGGATCCTGAACGGGATCGACACCAAGCTGTACGATCCGGCGACGGACAAGATCCTCCCGAAGAACTACAGCACCTCGGATCTCTCCGGCAAGGCCGTCTGCAAATCCGAGCTCCAGAGCAGCCTGATGCTCCCGATCCGCAACGTCCCGCTGATCTCCGTGATCAGCCGTCTCGTCCCGGCAAAGGGCATCGATCTGATCCGTGAGATGATCGATGATCTTCTTTACAACAACGACGTCCAGTTCATCCTGCTCGGAAACGGGAATCATGAATATGAAGACTTCTTCCACGGTCTGGAGGATCGTCACCGCGACAAGGCACGCTGCCTGATCATGTTCGACCGTGACATCTCCCACCGCCTGTATGCCGGCTCCGACATCTTCATGATGCCGTCGAGAAGTGAGCCGTGCGGCCTGTCGCAGATGATCGCGTGCCGCTACGGCACCGTTCCGGTCGTCCGCAAGACCGGCGGCCTGGCGGATTCGATCCAGGACTGCACACTCGGCGACGGTTCCGGCTTCGTATTTGAAAACTATGACTCCGCGAGCCTGAGCGAGGCCGTCCACAAGGCGATCGCACTCTACTACCGCCCGGATGACTGGAAACAGCTCATGAAACACGATATGACCATCGATTTCAGCTGGAAAGCCGCTGCGCAGGAATATGTCGACATGTATAAGAGCGTGCAGTGGAAATAGCTGCACCCATGTGGGGTATACAGAGATTAATCTGAGAAAGGGAAAAAAGTTATGGCAGCACAAACAAACAACGCTTACGAATCGAAAAAAGAATTCAAGGAGCTTCTCGTCGGTCATCTCGAGAACAACTATCATACCTCGCTGGAAGCCGCGACTCCGAATGACCTTTACATGGCGATCTCGGAGATCGTCCGCGAGCAGATCCAGCGGAAAAAATGGGACTTCAACAAGATCCGCCGCGAAGCGGAAAAGACACATGACGGTCTGAAAAAGATCTATTACATCAGCATGGAATTCCTCATGGGCCAGTCGCTGAAGAACAACCTGTACAACCTCAACGAGACCGACATGATCGAGTCGATCATGAAGGAACGCGGCATCAGCATGGAAGAACTCTATGACTGCGAACCGGACGCCGGTCTCGGAAACGGCGGCCTCGGCCGTCTCGCAGCCTGCTACCTCGATGCGATGGTCACGCAGGACTATGACGTCACGGGCTTTTCCATCTGCTACGAATACGGCCTCTTCAAACAGAAGATCGTCGACGGCTGGCAGGTCGAAATGCCGGACAACTGGCTCCCGGGCGGACACGTCTGGCTGGAGGAACACTCCGAAGACACATTCCGTGTCCATTTCTACGGCGACTATAAAGAGTACTGGACCGACAACGGTCCTCACTTCGAAGTGAAAAATGAACAGACTGTCGAAGCGGTCCCGTACGATATGGTGATCTCCGGCTCGGACACGGACGCCGTCGGAAAGCTCCGCCTCTGGAAAGCGACGAACTCCGAAGGATTTGATATGGCTTCCTTCAACAGCGGCGATTTCACCCGCGCGCAGCAGAACACCAACAGCGCCGAGCTGATCTCCAAAGTGCTGTACCCTGCGGACAACATCGAAGAAGGAAAGGAACTCCGCCTGAAGCAGCAGTACTTCATGGTCTCCGCTTCCTGCCAGAACATCGTCCGTGACCACTACCGTCTCCACGGAACGCTCGACAACTTCGATCAGAAAGTCGTCATCCAGATCAACGACACGCATCCGGCACTGAGCATTCCGGAACTCATGCGGATCTTCATGGACGATTACGGAAAAAGCTGGGATTACGCGTGGAAACGTGTGAGCGGCAGCATCAACTACACAAACCACACCGTCCTCGCCGAAGCGCTCGAAAAATGGAATTCTCAGCTCATCAAGATGATGATCCCGCGCATCTACGCGATCATCACCGAGATCGACCGCCGCTTCCGCATCGATGCGGACAAGGTATTCCCGGTTGACACCGGAAAAATCGACTACATGGCACCGCTTTCCGCTGATCAGGTCCGCATGGCGAACCTCAGCCTCATCGGATCTCATAAGGTGAACGGCGTTTCCAAGCTCCACTCCGAGATCCTGAAGGCCGACGTCTTCCACGACTTCTATCTGTATAGGCCGGAAATGTTCGATAACGTCACAAACGGCATCGCGTACCGGCGCTGGCTGTGTCAGTCCAATCCGAAGCTGGCGAAACTGATCGACGACTGCATCGGTCCGGACTACCGGAAAAACGCCGAAAAGCTCGCCGATTTCGCGAAGTTCAAAGACGACAAAAAGGTCCAGGGAAAAGTCGAAAAAATCAAGAGAGAGAACAAGGTCGCGTTCGGCAACAGAGTCAACAAAAAATACGGGATCAATCCGGATCCGGATTCTCTGTTCATCACCCAGGCGAAACGACTTCACGAGTACAAGCGCCAGCTTCTGAACGCGCTCCGCATCATTTCGCGCTACCAGATGATCAAAGACAATCCGAACATGGAGATGCGTCCGGAGACCTATCTGTTCGCCGCCAAGACCGCGCCGAACTATTACATGGCAAAAGACATCATCCAGCTGATCTGCAAAATGGGAGAAGCCTTCGAAAGGGACCCTCAGGTCCGCGACAAGCTGAAAGTCATCTTCCTTGAGAACTACAGCGTCTCTATGGCAGAACACCTGATGCCGGCGACCGATATTTCCGAGCAGATCTCCCTCGCCGGGAAAGAAGCGAGCGGCACCGGAAACATGAAGATGATGATCAACGGTGCGATCACGATCGGAACGCTGGACGGCGCGAACGTCGAGATGCACGACATCGTCGGAGACGACAACATCTTCATCTTCGGACAAAAGGCGGAAGAAGTGGAAGAGAACATCATGCAGTACAACTCCGTCTGGAGCTACGAGGCGAACGCCGCGCTCAAGAGAGCCGTCGACGCGCTCCCTAAAGGATTCGCCGGAAAAGACTTTCAGCAGATCCATGATTATCTGCTGAAACCGTCGTACAGCATCGCGGATCCGTACATGTGCCTGAAGGACTTCCCGGACTACTGCAAAGTCCATGAGGAGATCCAGAGCGCATATGAGGATCGTCCTCGCTGGAACAGCATGGCGATCGTCAACATCGCGGGCGCTTCCCACTTCGCGGCAGACCGCAGCATCCGCGAGTACGCGGAAAGGATCTGGGAGACCAAACCGATCCCGATGCCGAAATCAAATAATAAATAGAAACAGCATTCGAAACGTAATAAGAAACGGCAGGTCCTGCGCCTTTTATCAAGGCGGACCTGCCGTTCTGCTGTCTTTTTTCCGTGCGGATCAGTCTCCGTCGATATTGATGACTTCCTCTGATTCGACTGCCGCCCGGACGAGTGCGTCCACATCGAGTCTGGACTCCGACTGCTCGATCTGCTCGAGACGCGGCTTTGTCGTCGGATGCTTCGGCAGGAAAACGGTGCAGCAGTCTTCATACGGCTCGATGGAGATGTCGTACGTACCGATCTCCTTCGCCTTGTCCATGATGTCCATTTTGTCCATCCCGATGAGCGGGCGCATGACCGGCATCGACACGCAGGCATCGGTAACGACGAGAGCTTCCGCGGTCTGGCTCGCGACCTGACCGAGATCCTCGCCGGTGATCAGCATCATGCATTTGTACTTTTTCGCGACCTGCTCGGCGATGCGCATCATGAACCGGCGCACCAGGATCGTGGTCTCCTCCTCCGGACAGTTCATGACGATCTGCTCCTGGATCGGCAGGAGATTGATGACATGCATGCGGATGCGGCCGCCGTAGGACGCGACGACCTTCACGAGGCGTTCCACCTTTTCCTGCGCGCGCTGGCTCGTGTACGGGTAGGAATGGAAATGGACCGCCTCGACGACCATGCCTCTTTTTGTCATCATCCACGCGGCGACAGGACTGTCGATCCCGCCGGAGAACAGGACCAGCCCTCTTCCGTTCGTTCCGATCGGAAGTCCGCCCATGCCGGAGATCTTCCGGTCATACAGGTACGTCCTGTCATGACGGAGGTCGACAAAAAGCGTAAGGTCGGGTTCGTGCACATCCACTTTGAGGACCTTGCAGCCGATCAGGACTTTCGCGCCGATGATCCGGGCGATGTCCGGAGACTTTACCGGAAAGCTTTTATCGGCACGCTTCGCTTCCACCTTGAATGTCTTGATGCCGCGCGTCTCGATCTGCTCCTGCATGAACCGGACGGCTTCCTCTCCGATGCGGTCCAGGTCGCTTTCCGCTTCGACAGCCGGGCTGATGGACGCGACACCGAACACGCGGGACACCCGCCGGATGATCTCCTCTTTCGGGATGTCCTTCGGACTGTGGATGAAGATCAGGCCTTCCTGACGCTTCACGTCGATCTCGCCCAGACTTTTCACGTTGTGGCGGATCCGGTCGACGAGTTTTTTCTCAAAATACGGTTTATTCATCCCCTTCAGGGCGACTTCCCCTGTCCGGACGATAAAAATGTTCTGTTCGTTCATACGAAACCCTTACTTTCTACCGAAAGCTTCCGAGACGGCGGAACCGGGTGACGGCCTGCTTCAGACAGTCGACGGTCTGCTCTGCCTCTTCTTCTGTGTTGTAGCGGCTGAAACTGAAGCGGATCGTGCCTTCGATCTCGCGGCTGCTCCTTCCCATCGCCTGCAGGACGTGGCTCTGCCCTTTTTTATTGGAAGAGCAGGCCGAGCCGGTGGACACATAGATCCCCTGCTGCTCCAGCGTATGCAGGATGACTTCTCCTCTCGTCCCGAGGAACGAGATGTTCAGAACGGATGCGGCGCCGTCTTCCGGGCTGTTGATCAGGATATCCGGGATCTCCGCCCGGATCCCTTCCAGAAGTCGCGCCCGGACCGCGCTCATCCTCCGGTTTCCTTCCTCCGGATCTTCCCGAATCAGCTCACAGGCTTTCCCCAGACCGGCGATCCCCGGGACATTCTCGGTCCCCGAACGGTGATTTTTCTCCTGGCCGCCGCCGACGATCAGCGCCGGCAGGTGGATGCCCTTCCTGACATAGAGCGCACCGACACCTTTCGGGCCATGGATCTTATGGCCGCTCAGCGTCAGAAAATCCACGTCTGATCCCCGAAGATCGAGTTTGCCGAATGCCTGGACGGCGTCGGTGTGGAACAGCGCCTTTCCCGCGCTTTTTTCCCGGGTGATCCGGCACGCGTCCCGGATCGGGAAGATCGTTCCGGTCTCATTGTTCACCGCCATCATCGAAACGAGGATCGTCTCTTCGTTCACGAGATCGCGGAGCTGTTCCAGATCCGGACGGCACTGGTCGTCCACATCGAGATATTCCACCTCGAAGCCGCGGTGTTCGAGCACCCGGCAGGCTTCCAGAACAGCCGGATGTTCTGCCTTTGTCGTGATGATCCGACGTCCCTGATGCTTCAGAGTTTCCGACACCCCGAACAGCACGGTATTATCGCCTTCGGTCCCGCCGGAATTGAACCAGATCTCTTCCGGGGCGGCTCCCAGCATCTCTGAAACCACCTTTCTGCCGGCATCCAGATATTTTTCCGCGTCGACCCCGAGCCGATGCAGTGAGGACGGATTCCCGAAATCCTGTTTCAGGACCTTCATCATCCGATCCGTGACTTCATCCGCCGGCCGGGTCGTCGCACTGTTATCGAAATAGATCATTTCCTGCTCTCCTGAAAAAAGCCTCCCTGCCCGGGAGGCTTCCTCGCGAGACCCGGATCTCCCTGCGGAGCCTGCGGGTCTCCATTTACTTCGCGTAATCGACCGCTTTTGTCTCACGAACGACATTGACCTTGATCTGGCCCGGGTACTCCAGCTCAGACTCGATCTTCTGGGACACTTCCCGTGCGAGAAGAGCCATATCATCGTCCTTGACCTGCGTCGGATTGACGATGATCCGGATCTCCCGGCCTGCCTGTATCGCGTACGAGTTCGCGACGCCTTCTGTCGTGTTCGCGATCTCTTCCAGTTTCTCAAGCCGCTTGATGTAAACGTCGAGCGTCTCCCGACGGGCACCCGGACGGGCTGCCGACAGGGCATCCGCCGCCGCGATCAGCACGGCTTCCATCGACTTCGGCTCGTAGTCGCCGTGATGCGCCGCCATCGCGTTGATGACCGCGTCGCTTTCTTTGTACTTCTTCAGGATCTGGATGCCGATGTCGACATGGGTCCCTTCGTACTCGTGATCCAGCGCCTTTCCGATATCATGGAGAAGGCCGGCCCGCTTCGCGAGTCTGACGTTCAGTCCCAATTCCCCGGCCATCAGACCTGCGAGATGTGAAACTTCCACGGAATGCTTCAGGACATTCTGCCCGTAGGATGTCCGGAAATGCAGACGGCCGAGCAGCTTGACGAGTTCCGGATGCAGATTGTTGATGCCGGTGTCGAATGTCGCCTGTTCTCCCTCCTGCTTGATTGTATGGGCGACTTCCTTCTTCGCTTTTTCTACCATTTCTTCGATCTTCGCCGGATGGATCCTTCCGTCGACGATCAGTTTCTCGAGGGCGATCCGGGCGACCTCACGGCGCACCGGGTCAAACCCGGAGATGATGACGGCTTCCGGCGTATCATCGATGATGAGATCGACGCCGGTCAGCGTCTCGATCGAACGGATATTTCTTCCTTCGCGTCCGATTATCCGTCCCTTCATATCATCATTCGGCAGGTTCACGACAGAAATCGTGCTCTCTGCCACGTGATCCGCGGCGCAGCGCTGGATCGCGCCGGTGATGATTTCCTTCGCGGTATTGTCCGCTTCTTCTTTTGCCTTGGTCTCGATGTCCTTGATCATCTGAGACGCTTCATGACGGCAGTCTTTCTCGACAGCGTCCAGCAGCAGTTTCTTCGCGTCCTCCTCGGAAAGACCTGAGATCCTCTCCAGTTCTTCCTTCTGACGGTCCAGAGCAGAATCGAGTTCCGCCATCTTCTGCTCGATTTCCTTTTCGTGCTGGGAGATCTTTTCCTCCTTCTTTTCCGCGGACTCCAGCAGCTTTGTGACCGATTCTTCCTTTTGTGATACCTTACGTTCCTGACGTTGCACCTCAGAGCGTCTTTCCCGGACCTCTTTGTCGGCTTCCGTCTTCAGCTTGTGCGCTTCTTCTTTCGCTTCTAACTCAATCTCCTTGCGGATCGTTTCTGCTTTGTTCTGAGCGTCCAGCACGATATTTCCCGCCTTCTGCTCCGCACTTCCGATCGCTTTCTCCCCTACATTCTTACGGATGATGTATCCGATCAGAATCCCGATCAGCAGACCGACAGCAAGGATGACTATCATTAGAATTGGAGACATGCAGCACCTCCTTTTCTTTTTACGTATTAAATTATTGATATATGGTAACCGAAAATGTTGTATTACAAATTGTTTGCATACTTATTCATGTTACAACCATAACTAGTATATTATAATGTTCAGGCCGTTATTATGTCAAGACAGGGAATCCCGCCTGAACCGCCGCGCAGCCGTTTTCATGCAAAAAAAAGCCGCCTTGCCCGGCAGCTTTCCCTGTTTCACTTCATCGACCCGTTATGCGCGTTCCAGAAATCCCGCGATATTCCGGAAATTGTCGCTGATATAGCTGTTCTGTTTCAGGACGATCGGTACGCCCAGGTTGGTCGAAATATTGATGTTCCGATCATACATGATGATCCCGATCAGCTCCATCGGGGAGCTTCGGACGATCTCACGGATATGCGGAATGTATCCGGCGTTCATCATCTCCGCGATCATTTTATTCAGAACGAGGTAACGTTTCCGGACACCGAGGCGCTTCAGCTCCGCGTCCATATTTCCGGAATCACGCAGAGACGCATATTCCGGCGTCGAAACGACGACGGCGATATCCGATCCCGCAGACGCCATGACCAGACCGTCTCCGATCCCGGACGGCGCATCGACGATGACATAGTCAAAATTCGCACTGAGTTTCTCTACCAGGACCTTGACGTGAAGAGGTGTTATATTTCCCGGCTCCTTGACCGGGGACGATCCCATCACAAAAAGGCGCGGAAAACGGTTGTCCCGGATCAGCGCCTGCTTGATCCGACAGCGTCCCGTCATGACATCATACGCGTCATAGATCATCTTGTTTTCCAGCCCGAAATAGAGATCCATATTCCGGAGGCCCATATCCATGTCGAGGATTACCACGCTATAGCCGGCAAGAGCATATGTCGCACCGAGATTTGATGCAAACATCGTCTTCCCGGTGCCGCCCTTTCCGGATGCTGATAAAATCACCTTCCCCATCGAATCCTCCTGTAGATTCTGCGCTCAAGGCCTTCAGCGCATCAGCTCCATTCCTTTCATACTGCAGAACCGGCCGTCCCCGATAATGACATGATCCAGGACACGGATCCCCAGTATTTCTCCACAATGTACAAGCCGCTTCGTCGTCTCGATGTCCTCACTGCTGGGACTCGGATCCCCGCTCGGGTGGTTGTGTACAAAAATCACAGCGGACGCACTCTTACGCACTGCCCGTGTAAAGACCTCCCGCGGATGGACGACCGTACTCGAAAGTTCGCCGACCGACACATCATCGACTGCCAGAACTTCACCTTTCGAATTCATGATAACGGATTTGAAATGTTCTTTTTTCTCATAACGGAGATGTTCCATAAACATTCTGGCCACATCGGCAGAATCTCCGATCGCGTCCCGCTCCGGCTGCCGGCTCAGAGCGATCCGTTTCCCCAATTCCACCGCCGCGGTGACCGCACAGGCCTTCGCCGTTCCGATCCCCGCAAGACCGGTCAGTTCCTCGATACCGATCGTTCCCATCTCGTAAAGTCCGTCTTCCAGGCTGCAGAGCAGTTCCTCCGCCAGCTGGACCGCCGACTTCTTTCGCGTCCCCGTATGAATAATCAGCGCGAGAAGCTCCGCATCCGAAAGTTTCCCGATGCCGCCTCTGAGCGCTTTTTCAAGAGGCCGTTCCTCCTTCGGCAATGATTTGATCGACATGTTTCCTCCCATGTTCAAATCACCCGAAATCCGACAAGCCTATATTTCAGTCCATAAAATCAGATAAACGCAGTATTTATTATACCATCTGCGGATTGTTTCATCAAGTATCAGACAAAATGAGAAAATATACATTTAAGACAAAAGCATCCTCCGGCGGAAACAGCAGCCATCGCTGCTTCCGTCACCCTTCTGCCTTTCTTTCTATGCCTTCTTATTTTTCACAGAAGAGAGGATCTCCCGGACCACTTCATCCACTGTCATGTCTGTCGTATCGATCAGCACCGCGTCATCCGCCTTCCGGAGCGGATCCAGCTCCCGCGTCATATCGTTCTCATCGCGTTTCCGGACATCCTCCAGCACATCCTCGAAGTTCACCTCTTCGCCTTTTTCCCGCAGCTCGAGGAAACGACGCTTCGCACGCTCTTCCGGCGCCGCGTCGACATAGAACTTTGCCTGCGCGTCCGGGAACACGTTCGTTCCGATATCCCGACCGTCCATCACGACGCTCTTCCGATGACCGATGCGGCGCTGGATCTCCACCAGCTTCTCCCGGACCGGCTGAAGGCGCGCACACGCTGATGCGGCCTTGGAGATCTCCTCCGTCCGGATCTTGTCACTGACATCGATCCCGTCCAGATAGATCTTCCCGTCCTCAAAATCGATATCGGTATGCTCGATCATCTTCAGGATCTTTTCCGCGTCGATCACGGCGATCCCGTTTTGTTTCATCTTATAGCCAACGGCGCGATACATCGCTCCGGTATCGATGTAATCGATGCCGAGCTCTTCTGCGACCTTTTTCGCGACCGTGCTCTTCCCCGCGCCGCTCGGACCGTCGATCGCGACACGGAGTATCTTCGCATTTCCTTCCTGCGCCTCATTTCCTTTCAGCATTTCCACCGCTTCGGCAAATGTATTGACGTCCTTGAACTCACGGTATACCGACGCGAACCGGATGTAGGCCACCTGATCCAGGTCCTTCAGATTTTCCATGACCTTCTCACCGAGATAGTCGCTCGGGACTTCCTTCTCATTCCGATTGTTCACGTCCTTCTCGATGCGGTCGGCGATCTTCTCGATCTGCTCCATCGTGACCGGGCGCTTTTCACAGGCCCTGGCGATTCCAGCGATGATCTTGCTGCGGTCAAAAACCTCCCGCCTTCCGTCTTTCTTGATAATCATTTTGATCGTCGCTTCGACCTTCTCGTACGTCGTGAACCGGTTCTCACACACTTCACAGTAGCGTCTGCGCCGGATCGCATGTCCGTCCTCCGTCGGCCGGCTGTCGATCACCTTCGTATCCTCGCTGTCACAATAAGGGCACTTCATAAAATTTCCTCCCGATGATTACCGGAATCCGCGCCTGCCCGGCTGTCTGCCGCGGTTCGGAAGCGCGCCTCCGTATCCCCATTTTACTACATAATGTGGTTCTTTTCCATATCCTTCCGCCGTTTTATGCTATTTATGGTTTCAGGTGATCTCCTGTTCTCCTTGCCGCCAAAAGAAAACAGGCAGACCGCAATGGATCTGCCTGTGAATTTTTTTTGTCCGATATGCTTCCCGGGGATCGCTGTTCCGCTGCCGCCGGGGTCCTTCCTTCTAGTTGCTGCTGGACGATTTGCTGCTGGATGATTTGCTGCTGCTGGACGATTTCTTCGCCTTGGAATATTTCATGACTTTATTCATTACGCGATTCTCATCCAGTGTGAAGCGGATGCCCTGCTCCTTTCCGTAGTCTTCGATCGACTCGTTATACTGCGATTTGAAGGATTTCTCCGTGAATCCCGCCTGCTTCAGCAGTTTGTTCAGATAGTTCTTGTACTCTTTGTCCGTATAGAGCTTGATGTCTTCCTTCTTCGCGATCGAGTACGTGACGAGCTTGATCTTGACCGTCTGTTTCGCAGCGCTGTTCGCCCACTTGTTGAACTTCTTCTGTGTCATCCCGTTCGCTTGCAGGTACTTCTTCCAGCTCATGTTGTACTGCTGTTTCGCGACCTTCTTGTTCATCGAGACGATCTGTTCTTTCTCGTACTTCAGCTGTTTCTCCGGATATTTCTTGACCTTCGTGTTCTCGAGGATCTGGCTCAGGATCTCATTCTTTTCCTGCGATTCCGCGTTTTCTTTCTTTGTCTTCTGGAGATCCTTCTTTATGCTCGCCTCGTATTCCTTCTTCGTGTCGTACTTCGAATTTTTCTTGACGAACGAAACCGTGTACTTCGGGGTCTTCGTGACTTGTTTCGACTTGATCTTGACGGTGAACACGACCTTCTTCCCGGCGACATCTTCGTCACTGTAGTTCTTCGGGAATTTCAGATGGAGTTTCACGGTCGATCCTACCTTCTCTCCGATCAGGCCGCTTTCAAAACCGTCGATCATCGAACCGGAACCGACGTTCAGCGAGTAATTGGTCGAACTGCCGCCGGAGAATTTCTTCCCGTTGATCCTGCCGGTGTAGTCAATGATGATCACATCACCCTTTTTGACCGTTCCGCTCTTGACTTCCTTGGTCGTCGCCTTCGCTGCGAGATTCTGGTTGATCTGGTTCTCGATGTCACTCTTGGTGACCTTCGTGGAAACGACCGTATACTCAAGATTCTTGTAGGTTCCGAGCTTGATGTATTTATCGTAATTCAGTCTGTATTTGTCGGTGATGAATCCGAACGCGTCAAAAACAAATGCCAGAAGCAGGAAGAGCACGATGAGCGCAGCGATGATCGCGCAGGTGATCGCGATGATCTTGTGGCTTGGTTTCTTATGCTGCTTCTTCTTTTTACGGGTCGGGTTTTTCTCTTTGTCCGCGTTCTTCTTTGCCGCGTGGTGCTTCGCCTTGTTTCCGGAATTTCTCTCTGCCGGGACGGCTGCCTTCGGAGCAGCCTTTTTCTGCGATTTCTTTGATCCTTTTCCGTTCGCGTCTTTTCCTTTTTTCGGAGCAGATGCAGCCGCTTTCGCATTCGCCTCTTTCGAAGAATCCGCAGCTTTTTCCGCTTTCGACTCTCCCGAAGCAGCCGAAGGCTCTTCCGATTTTGCTTCATCCGAAGCATTCCCGGCTTCTTCCGCTTCCGATTCTTCTGCAGCGTCCGCAACCTCTTCCGCTTTCGGCTCATCAGAAACGTCCGCATCCTTCGCGGTTTCCGGCTTTTCCTGAGCGTCCGCAGTCTCTTCCGCTTTCGGCTCTTCCGCCGTTACGTCCTTCTCCTCATTCTCGGAGTCGACCGTCGCATCCTCCGCGTCGGCAGCAGGTCCTTCTTTTTTCAGTTCTTCCTGGTTCTCCATGTTTCCTTCGAAGTTTTCCTTGTCATTTGTCATGAGACAGACTCCTTATCCTTGCTGTATTTTTCTATCCGGAATCTGTAAGATTCCGCACTGCTCTATTTTATCATCTCGGATTATCGGATTCAAAGAAAACGGACTCTTTTCATCCAATTTTCATAAAATCAACACGCTTATGGATAACCATAAATGGAAATTGTTAAATTGGTACATTTTCACATAAAATTCACATTCAGAGTCTTCCCTTTTTAGGTGAAAAATGTTATATTTAATTTGCCGGAGGGAATCGTAAGATTCCTGATGGACGTTCTTTCTTAAAAATAAATCGCAACCGGAAAACCCAGTCTTCGGACTGGGTTTTCTGGTTTTTGCCTCTATTTCATTTTCCGCATAGGCCCCCGTTCCCCTCTTCAGGAAAACGGACCTTCCTCCGCCTCATACGCCTTTCGGATCTCGTCGAAGCCGAACGTGAGCTGCGTTTTGTCATGGCAGTCACTGGACAGGATCATCTGCAGGCCCAGACGGCCGGCCTCCCGGATCAGAAAGTCCGCCGGATACGGTGTCTTCCGATACCCTCTCGCCATCGCCCCGGTGTTGATCTCGATGATCGGATGCGACTTCGCGAGATGCGCGACCGCGGCATTCGCCAGGCGGCGATACCACACGCTTTCTTCATCGAACAGCGTGCCTCCCTCGTTGAACTTCGAAATGAGATCCAGATGCGCAACGATGTCGCAGCCTGTTTTTTCCGCGACGCCGGCGACCGTCTCATAATATGCTTTCACGTAGGCTCTGACATCTCCGCCGAAGTACGTATCAATCTGCTCTCTTGTGACCTCTTCACTTTCGTCTACTGAGAGGTAATTTCCGTCCTTCTCGATATAATGGACGCCTCCGATGACGAAGTCATAGTCGAAGTCATCCTTTTCCCCGTAGTAATCCTTCTCGATCCCGAGGCGGATGTCGATCTTCCCTTCGTACTTCTTTTTGAGCCTCAGGATCTCCTCGCGGTAATCGTCAAGCCTGCCGGGCTGGATGCAGTAGGTGAGGTCGAACGGCGTTGTTTGATGATCGGAAAATCCGAGCGTTTCGATGCCGAGATCCAGGGCCTCCCGCACCAGTTCTTCCGGCTCGTCCTTTCCGTCGCTGAACGCCGTATGTGTGTGAAGACAGATTTTCCCTTCCGGATTGATCAGTGTTACCACGTATTGCCTCCTTTCCCGCCCGTTTTCCTCCCGGGCAAGTACCGCTGAAAAAACGCCCTCCCGGACCTTTCGCGCGTTCCGCTGCGGAAGCATCCAGGACAAAAGGGCGCCTCGTTTATTTTGTCATATGTTCCTGTTTGACCTTGTGATCGATGATGTGACGCGATTCGAGCTCCGCGAGCACCTCGTCGACGCTGATCCCCATCTGCACCATCATCACGAGAACATGGTACGTCAGATCCGCGATCTCGTAGATCGTCTCCTTCCGGTCGTCCGCCTTGGCCGCGATGATGACCTCTGTGGATTCCTCGCCGACCTTCTTCAGGATCTTATCGATCCCCTTGTCAAAAAGATACGAGGTATAGGAGCCTTCCGGCATCTTCTTTTTCCGGTCCTGCAAAAGGTCATAGAGATACGGGACGTACTCCGGATTCACGCTGCTCTCGCCCGGCCGGTCCACCGCTCCGACGAGCGGATACTCAAAGCAGGAATCGGTCCCCAGGTGACAGGCCGGACCGTCCTTGTTCACCAGAACGGTCAATGCGTCCCGGTCGCAGTCCGCTATGATACTGACAACATGCTGATAATTACCGGACGTCTCGCCTTTGTGCCACAGCTCCTGACGCGACCGGGACCAGAAGACCGTCTCTCCCGTCTCAATTGTTTTTTCCAGACTCTCACGATTCATATACGCGACGGTCAAGACCCGCTTCGTCGCGGCATCCTGAACGACGGCGGGCACGAGGCCCTTCTCGTCAAATTTTATTTCATCAATGCTGATCATATTCTGTTCCTTCCGCTTACCAGCCGGACCGGCACGCCTTCTTCTGCGAGGTGCCGCTTCAGTTCCGGGATCTCGACCTCTCCATAATGGAAGATCGATGCCGCAAGCCCCGCGTCGATATCCGGGATCTCACGGAACAGCTCGATAAAGTCCTCGATCGAGCCGGCGCCGCCGGAAGCGATCACCGGGACGTCAACGGCTTCTTCTACCTTCTTCAGGAGTTCGATATCGAACCCGTTCTTCACGCCGTCCGTATCGATGCTGTTCACAACGATCTCTCCCGCGCCGCGGCGCACACCGTCCGTGATCCATGAGATCGCCTCGATCCCGGTGTTTTCCCGTCCGCCGCGCGCGAATACCGTGAACTTCCCGTCGACCCGTTTGACATCAACGGAGAGCACGACGCACTGATCGCCGTAGATCTCCGCCGCTCTTCGGATCAGATCCGGATCACGGATCGCTCCTGTGTTGACGGATACTTTGTCCGCGCCGCATTTCAGCACACGCTCAAAGTCATCGACCGTATTGATTCCGCCGCCGACAGTGAGCGGGATGAAGATCTTCGATGCGACTTCTGTCAGGATCTCGGTGAACAGCTTCCTGCCCTCGGCCGACGCCGTAATGTCGTAGAATACGAGCTCGTCCGCGCCGCACGCGCTGTAATGCTTTCCGAGTTCCACCGGGGAATCCACATCGGAGAGCCCCTGAAAATTCTTCCCCTTCACGACACGCCCGTCCTTCACGTCCAGGCATGGAATAATTCTCTTTGTTATCATCAGTCCTGAAATTCCTTTATCACTTCTTCAAGATCCAGTGCGCCGGTGTAGAGCGCTTTCCCGATGATCGCACCGTCTACGCCGATCTCCTGCAGGCTGTCGAGATCCTCCAGGGTGCTGATCCCGCCGGAGGCGATGATGTCGACATAGCCGCCGTAATCCCGGACGAGATTGCGATACAGCGCGAGGTTCGTCCCGCCGAGCGCGCCGTCCTTTCGGATATCCGTGCAGATGACCGTTCCGACGCCCTTCTCGATCAGATCTTCCAGCATATCATCCACCGTGATGTTCGTCAGGTTCGTCCAGCCGTCGATCGCGACCCGGGCGCCGCTGATATCCACGCCGACCGCGACGCTGTCCTTGTGACGCGCGATCATCCTCTGCGTGAACTCCGGATCCTTGATCGCCATCGTTCCGATGATGACGCGCAGCGCCCCCACCTTCGCGTAATCGACAATGATCTGCTCGTCGCGGATCCCTCCGCCGATCTCAACCTTGAGGCCGGTGTTCTCGATGATCCCCCGCACCGCGGAGAAATTCGGCTGCGATCCGTCCTTCGCGCCGTCCAGATCGACGACATGAAGATACTCCGCACCCGCATCTTCAAACTGCTCCGCCGTCTCCAGCGGATCTTCGCTGTAGACCGTCATTTTACTGTAATCCCCGTTCAACAGGCGGACAACTTTTCCGTCGCTCAGATCAACGGCAGGAAAAATTTTCATGAATGCCTCCTCGCTTCCTACAGTTCACAAAATGCTTTCAGGATGTTCATGCCCACATCCCCGCTCTTTTCGGGATGGAACTGAACACCATAAACATTACCAGAAGAAACCGCCGCTGTCAAAACCGCTCCGTACTCCGTCACCGCGATCGTCGATTCCTCGCAGTCCGTGCCGTAATAGGAGTGGACAAAATAAACATAGTCGCCTTCTTCTATATATCGGAAGATCGGGGATTTCGGCTTCCCCTCCGGGAAATGGAGCGAGTTCCAGCCGATATGAGGAACTTTGTATCCTTCCGGCAGGACCGGTTTTATGGAAACGACATTCCCCTTGATCAGGCCGAGGCCGTCATACTCCCCGTACTCATAGCTTTTGTCAAACAAAAGCTGCATCCCGAGGCACACGCCGAGGAGCGGCTTCCCTTCCGCCGTCTCCTTACGGACGACTTCATCCATGCCGGTTTTCCTCAGCTTCTCCGCTGCGTCCCGGAACGCACCGACTCCCGGCAGGATCAGACGGTCCGCCTCGTGGATCTCGTCCGGGTCCGACGTCAGCTTCGCGTCCTTTCCGAGTTCATGAAACGTACTTTTCAGGGAAAAGATATTCCCCACTCCATAGTCGATAATTGCAATCATTCTAAAATCCCTTTCGTTGACGGGATCTCGTCCCGGTATTTTTCATCAACGGAAACGGCCCCGGCGAGCACCCGCGCGAATGCCTTGAACATCGCTTCGATGATATGATGCGTATTCTCCCCGGCGAGCTCCCGGAAGTGCAGCGTGACGCCGGCACTGCGGACGAAGCCCAGGAAAAACTCTTTCACGAGTTCCGTATCGAACTCCCCGACTTTCGGACTCGGCATCTCGACGTCGAAGCCGAGATACGCTCTCCCGGAGATATCGATCGCGCACAGCATCAGCGTCTCATCCATCGGGAGGATGATGTCCGCATAGCGGCGGATCCCCGCCTTGTTCCCGAGGGCCTCCCGGACCGCCTGTCCCAGCGCGATCCCGAGGTCTTCCGTCAGATGATGCTGGTCGACGAACACATCGCCTTCGGCGTCGAGAAAGAGATCAAAACGCCCGTGCCCGGCGAACAGCTGAAGCATGTGCGTCATGAATCCTGAATTGATCTTGATTTCGTTTTTCCCTGTGCCGTCCAGGTCCAGTGCGAGCCGGATGGTCGTCTCCGCCGTCACACGCTCGATCCTGCCTTTTCTCATGCGGCGCTCCTTTCCCCGTTACTCTGCGGTCCGGAGGATGTCCTTCAGCGCCTCGTTCAGCGCGTTCATCTCCTGTTCCGTCCCGATCGTGATTCTATTGTAATGAATGATCCGGGGATTGTCAAAATGGCGGACGAGGATGCCGCGCTCCCGGAGGAGCCGGTTCAGCTCGGCGCCGCCGATCTTCGGGTGCTCCGCGAACAGGAAATTCGCGCGGGAAGGAAGGACGTGGAATCCGAGCGCTCTCAGCTGCTCTGTCTCCCATTCCCGGATCTTTTTGACGTTCTCCACCTCACGTTCATAATAATCGTTTTCCGTCAGAGCCGCGATTCCGGCCGCGGCGGTCATGCTGTTCACATTGTACGGATTCGTCGAGAATTTCAGTTTCTCTAGATCCCGGATGATCCCGGGATCGGCAAAGGCGTACCCTAGCCTCGCACCTGCCACGGCCCGCGATTTCGAATACGTCCGGACGACGAGCAGGTTATCATATTTTTTGATCAGCGGGACCAGTGTAACGGTCCCGAAATCGGCATACGCTTCGTCGATGAGCACGACATGCTCCGGATTGCTCTGCAGGATCCGCTCGATCTGCTCGACCGACAGTTCCTGTCCGGTCGGCGCGTTCGGGTTCGCAAGTACGACCATCCGCCCGGCGTTCTCATAGTCCGCCGGATCGATCGACAGATCTTCCTTCAGCGGGATCTCGACCGCATCCTTCTGATACAGCTCCGCAAAGACCTGATAGAAACCGTATGTGATGTCCGGGAAGCAGACCCCGTCCCCGCTGAACGCAAGGAACGCGAGATTCAGCGTTTCATCAGAGCCATTGGAAACGAACACGTTTTCCGGCCCGACCCCGTACACTTCCGCGAGCTTTTTCTTGAGAGCCGCGGACTCCGGATCGTTGTACCGTCTCAGTCCCAGTGCGAGTTCGCGGTTCACGGCCGCCGCCGTCTTCGGCCCGACCGGATACGGCGCCTCGTTCGTGTTCAGCTTGATCACTTTTTTCCCCCGTGGCTGCTCACCCGGGACGTATTCCTCAAGCGAAGCGAATTTTTTGTCGATGAAGCTGCTCATACCTGTTCCTCCACCTGCGCCGCGAGGGCGTTCCTTACGTTTTCGATCACGTCGGATTTGAACTGGAACGAGGCCTTGTTCGCGATCAGACGGGCGCTGATCGGGACGACGGTCTCGATCGGCTCGAGGTTGTTCTCCTTCAGCGTCATGCCGGTCTCGACGATATCGACGATGACATCGGACAGTCCGACGATCGGCGCGAGCTCGATGGAACCGTGCAGCTTGATGATCTCGATGTCGCGGCTCTTTCCGGCGTAATACGCACTCGCGATATTCGGGAATTTCGTCGCGACGCGCAGGCGCCGCTCCGTATTGTCGTGAAAATCCTTCTTCGCGGCGACGGCCATGCGGCACTTTCCGATGTTCAGATCCAGCAGCTCATAGATCTCCGGCGACTGCTCCAGGATGATGTCCTTTCCGCAGGCACCGATGTCTGCAGCGCCCCGCTCGACGTATTCCGTCACATCCGACGGCTTCGCCCAGAAAAAACGGACCTTTTTTTCTTTATTCTCAAAAATCAGCTTCCGGTTGTCCTCCAGGATCTCGGGACAGTCATAGCCGGAAGCGGCAAACATTCCGTATACCTTTTTCCCTAACCTGCCCTTCGGCAGTGCGACGCTGATCCACTCACTCAACGTTCTCGACCTCCCCTCTGTTCAGTCTCGCGACTCTACGGTACCTCAGATTCTCCGGGATCCTCTTCAGCGCGACAACGCTCTCTCCACCCGCGGTCAGCTCCTTTACCGCGCGGCAGACCTGTTCGGCCGGTTCCTCGTCTCCGTAGATCAGCGCGACGTCGGCATCATACCGTGCCTCATCGGCGTTCAGGCCTTCCAGATCGTCCAGATAGACACCGAACCCGAGAGCGCCGCCCTGCTTTCCGTTCTTTGCCATCAGGTTGTCATACCGCCCGCCGGACAAAATGCTCTTCGGCAGGTCTTTGATAAAGCCTTTGAACAAAAGGCCGCTGTAGTAGCTCATGTCATTGACGATGGAAAAATCGATCCGGACTTTCGACGCCATCCGATTCTCCGAAAGAATGCTCATCAGGCTCGAAAGCTCTTCCAGCGCGCTCTGCCCCTTCTCTCCGAGCGGCAGATCCTCGAGTTTCTTCCGGACTTCCCGCCAGCTCCCGTATGTCGAGATCAGCGTTTCCAGCGAACGCAGGATCTCCTCGCTGACACCGGCCTCTTCCCCGGTCCGGCGAAGTTCGTGCGCGTTTTTTTCTCCCAGACACTTGAGGAGCGCGCCGCGTGTCGCGTCGTCGAGCGGCTCCATGATGTCCGCGATCACGCCCATATGTGACAGATCAAGAACAAACTCCGGGCTGATGCTTCGCAGAGATCGGATCGCGAGCATGGTGACTTCGCTGACCTGATACAGATCGATATCGCCCATGCATTCCAGGCCGGTCTGATTGATCTCCCGCATCGTCCTCGAATTCTTGAAAATGCGGTAGATATTCTCACTGTAGAATACTTTGTTGACAGCGCCCGGCTCATAGCGGAAATTCTTGATGATCGAAAGCGTCAGATCCGGCTTCAGCGCGACGAGTTTCCCGTTCAGGTCGCTGAAGACGATGATGTCTTCCGTATCAATGAAATCCTTGTTCCGGCGATACAACTCATACTCTTCGAACCGGCCGAGGCGGAAACGGGAATATCCGTACTTCCGATACAGGTCGTGCAGCTCGAGCATGACCCGTTCCTCGATGTTCATTTTACTCGCGTCGATCCTCATATAAACTCCTTTTGATCCGTCCTTCTTAACGTCAGGGCCGCAGTTCCCCGCGCCCCGCCTCGCGTATATCGATTTTGCGAAGCACACCCGGGTTCTTTAGTACTTTATCAGTGTAACACATTAAAGCGTTAAGTCAAGGCTTTTTTCTTTTCAACAGTAAAAAAGAGAAGAGCCCGCTGCCGCTCTGGCTCTTCCCTGATGGGACAAAATGCAGTCGCCTCATTTCTGCGGCTCGGTGTCGGCATCCGACGTCACCGGATCACAGAACTGGAAAAACTTGCAGCCGGCGCATCCCTGGCACCCTGCTTCTCTCTCACAGTTCATCCATTCCTTGTCGTCCCGGTGCTTCATCGACTCCTTCTGGCTTTTGTTCGCCGCAACAACAGCGATGATCCCGTGTGCTGCGATAAAGATCGCGGCGACGACGATGTATATGATATGGCTCAGAAAATATGCCATTTCACCACTTCCTTTCTTCTCGCTAAACGCATTATACCACAACTGCCGGCTGCCAAACCATAAAATCCCACGGCGCCGGATCATCTTCCGGCGGCGCTTTCCCGGATACTGTCAAACTTCCGGAATCCTCCCGCGTTTTTATTCGAAAGGCGGGTCAGGATCAGGATCGTCAGCAGGAGCTCGATCCCCATCAGGATCAGCATCTCCAGCAGATTCCCCGTCATCGTCCCGAGAGACCCCGATGTAAAAAGACCGGCGATATTGTTCCCCATATGGATCAGGATCACCAGGATCAGGCTGCGGTACGTCTCATAGAAGAAGCACAGGAGAAGTCCCATGAGGAATGTCGCGACTCCCTGCGTAAAGTTCATGTGGCTCACGCCCCAGAGCGCGGACGTAAGGATCGCCGAGACCCAGAAGCCTCCCATACTCCGGATCCCGCGGTAGAGGATGCCGCGGAACAGGAGTTCCTCAAACACCGGTCCGAGCACGCCGACGGAAAGGATTACCAGCACCCGGTTCCCCGATGACAGTTCCTGCATGATCCCCTGATACGCGGAGTCCCGGACGAATTTCGTCACAAGGACCAGCGCGTTGTTGATCAGGTCGATAAAAACGATTGATACGAGAAGCACCAGGATCAGTTCGAACGGTGTGATCCTCTTTTCCCCCTTCCGGTGGATCCTCCTCGCCGGATCCGGCGCATGAAGGTACCGCGGAAGACAGAGCGCGATGCAGATCACCTGGAACAGGACGGTCGTTCCGACATCGGAAAGGAGCGCGCGCGGGATCCAGCCTTTTTCGGAAAGCCAGAGCTGACCGTACCCGACGGCGAGCTGTACGCCGACGAGGCAGAGCGCGCTGTAAAAAATGACGGAAAAAAGATTGATGCTGCTTTTTTGATGTTTCATATCCTGATCCGAACGGTCCTTCTTCCTGAATTACGGCGGCTGCGCGAAGAGCCATGCCGCCTGCACGAATAAAACCATTATAAAAGTAAAAGAACGGGAGCGCAAGGCTCCCGTCTGGTGGTAATGAGGCTGTGTGGTCTTCTGCGATAACATCGGTCTGCAGAAGAGGACAACGTCTTATGCAATATTTTTTATGCTGTTATTTTTTTTCTTCCAGGCGATAACCGCCGTTCGTACCCGTCGACTCTGCGATGTTTCTGCTGCCGGCTTCCTCTGCCGCCTTTTTCTGACGGAGCTTTTCGGCCTGGCCGCTCTCTTCCCAGATGCGATCCGCGACCGGCTTCCACATCTCTGCGTACTTCTGGCACTTCGCGCAGAGGTGTTCCGCGCTCTCCGGCGCCTGAAGATCCGTCGACTTCGCACCGCTCTCCTTCACGAGGCGCGGCAGGATCTCCGGATTCTCGAGCATCGGGCACGGACGCAGCTTGTTGTCGTTGAACGGCTGATTCTCATGATATTTCATGAAGATCGGTGAATGCAGGATGTCGAGGAGCGAGTTGTCACGGATGTTCGCGTTCGAATAATGGATGAACACGCATGGCTCCGCGTCGCCGTTCGCGTTGATGTGGAAGTAGTTCTTCCCGCCGGCGATGCAGCCGTTGACAAATTCGCCATCGTTCTGGAAATCGAAGCAGAACAGGCCGTGGCCGTCTCCTGCCATATTCCGGATCTCACGCATGCGGTGATACATATACACACGCTGATCGATCGTCGGCATCAGGTCCGGAGAGGCGTCCATCCCGACCGGCATCAGGTGGAAATACATCGAGAACATGACGCCCTTCTCGATCTCCATCTTGACGAATTCTTCCGACGTTACCGTTTCAATGTTGTTTCTCGTATAGCAGACGGACGTGCCGAACAGGCAGCCGTTTTCCTTCATCAGATCCATCGCGTGCATGACCTTGTCGAACACGCCCTGGCCTCTCCGCTCGTCATTGGAGTCTTCGAACCCTTCGAGACTCAGGACCGGATAGAGATTGCCGACCCGCTTCAGCTCCTGGACGAAATCCTCATCGATCAGGGTGCCGTTCGTGAATGTCATGAACGCAACATCCGGGTGCATGTCGCAGAGACGGATCAGATCCTTCTTCCGTACGAGCGGCTCGCCGCCGGTGTACATATAAAGATAGATCCCGAGTTCCTTTCCTTCGCGGATGACCTTGTCCATCTCATCCAGGCTGAGGTTCATTTTGTTCCCGTATTCTGCCGCCCAGCAGCCGGTGCAGTGCAGGTTGCACGCACTCGTCGGATCCATCAGGATCAGCCACGGAACATTGCAGTTATAGGTGATCCTGGCGTCTTCCATGATCTTCGTCCCGCGGAACATCGCTTCATAACCGAAGTTCAGGAACGCTGTCTTCAGGACGTGCTTGTCGATATTGTCCACGAAGCGGTTGATGTAACGGTTCAGGCCGTTGTTCTCATCCATGATCATGGCTTCCGCCTTGTCGTAGTTGATATGGACATCGGTTTCATCCAGATATTTCTCCGCCATCTTGAACATATCCAGGATCGCCTTCTGGCGGTCCTTTCCGATTTTATAATAAGCGACTTCGAACGCAGTCGAGAATGCCTTTCTTCCCATCGCATGTTTTAAATCTGTCATTGTGGTTCTCCTTTACATGAAAAACTCAATACCCTATTTATAAGCTTTGATTATATAAGGCAAAAAAACAAAAGACAAACATTATTATCTGCCTTTTGTCAAAAATTACGACATTCTGGGTCGTCTTTTTATATTTTTTGACACGTGTCGTGACGCGTGTCGTATGGAAAATCAGGGATTTCAGGCCGGATTTTCCGGACTCTGCTTCATTTTTTCGTGGATCGTATCGAGGATCTCCCGGGCGACATCCTGCTTGCTCATGATGTCCAGTTCCCGGACTCCGTCCTTCGTGATCAGCGTGACGATGTTCGTGTCGGTCCCGAAGCCCGCGCCTTCTTCCTTCAGGTTGTTCGCGACGATCATGTCGACGTTCTTCTTCTCCAGCTTCTTGATGGAATTCTCCAGCATGTTCTCGGTCTCCATCGAGAAGCCGCACAGGAACTGCCCCGGCTGCCGGTTCTCCGAAAGCGACTTCAGGATATCCGGCGTCCGCTTCAGTTCGATCGCCATGTCGCCGTCGGCTTTCTTGACCTTCTCGTCGGTATAGGCTGCCGGCGTGTAATCCGAGACCGCAGCAGCCATGATGATGATGTCCTGCATGCGGGAGCGCGCCGTGACCTCATGGTACATTTCCTCCGCGCTCTTCACTTCCACGATATGGCAGAACGGTGCTTCTTCCGCGGTCGTGCTGCCTTTCACGACCGTGACATCCGCACCGCGCAGCATGCACTCTCTCGCGACGGCGAACCCCATCTTTCCGGTCGAATGGTTCGTGATAAAGCGGACCGGGTCAAACGACTCGCACGTCGCTCCCGCCGTGACGAGGACTTTTTTGCCGAGCAGATCTTTCTCTCGCGCGATCTCCCGCTCGATGTAGGAGAAGAGCACATCCGGCTCCGGCATCTTGCCCGCACCGGTATCGCCGCACGCGAGCCGGCCTGACGCCGGATCGATGATGTGGATCCCGTACTTCGTCAGCTTCGCGAGGTTATCCTGCGTCACCGGGTTGTAATACATATTCGTGTTCATCGCCGGTGCGATGTACTTCGGGCAGCGCGCCGCCAGGAACGTCGTCGTCAGCATGTCATCGGCGATGCCGTTCGCCGTCTTCGCGATGACATTCGCTGTCGCCGGCGCGATCATGAAGACATCGGCCCGCTTCGCGAGCTCGACGTGCTCGACATTGAACTCGTGGTTCCTGTCAAACGTATCCGTTACGGTCCGGTTCCCGGACAGCGCGTCAAACGTCGCTTCTCCGACGAATTTCCGTGCGTTTTCCGTCATCAGGACATGGACGTCCGCTCCTGCCTTGTGAAGGCGGCTGACGAGCGCCGCTGTTTTATATGCCGCGATCCCGCCTGTCACTCCGATCAGCACCGTCTTGTTCTCAAGCATGTTCGATTCCTTCCTCCGGGACTTCGCCGGATATCTGACTGGCCGTTCTCTGGTCTGCGCTGTGGAGCAGGATCTCTTTCAGATCCTCGACGTACTGTTCTCCCATCTTCGAGAGCTTCTGCCCGCTGTTTGTGATATAGCCGATCCGCATGCACTCTTCCTCACGGAGCGGCACCGAGATGATATCCCCGCGTGTCAGGTAGCGCGAAAAAATCCCGCTGCAGATCTCATAGGCGTTCATCGACACGAGGAGCTCGTCCCGGGCCATGCGGTCGCTCACGATGATCTCCTTCGATGCCGGTTCCTTGCTGAAGACCTCCTCGTCAAAATCGCCCGAGGTATGTCTCGTCTGAAGGTACGTCATCCGCGGATACTCCGCGAGATCATGGATGCTGATGTCGCTGCTCCCCGCCAGTGGATGATTTTTCCCGATGAAGATATGCGGCTCCGCGACGTAAAGCTCATGGAATTCGAGCTCCATCTTCTTCAGATGACTGCGGATCACTTTTTCGTTCGCATTGCTCAGGAACATGATCCCCAGCTCGCTGAAGTGGCTCCGCACATCCTGCATGATCTGATACGTCTCGGTCTCGTTCAGGATGAACTCGTAATTGTCCCCGCTGAACTTTTCGACGGTGTCGACAAAAGCGTCCGCGGAAAATGCGTAGTGATGCGTCGAGACGCAGAAACGTTTCTTGCGTTTCCGCCGGCTCCCGTACTTTTCTTCCAGAAGATTCATCTGCTGGATGACCTGCTCCGCATAGCGGAGGAACTCCTCCCCTTCCTTCGTCGGGGTGATGCCCGAGCGGCTCCGGTTGAAAATCGTGATGCCCGCCTCTTTCTCGATGTTGCGGATCGCTTCCGAAAGGCTCGGCTGCGATATGTAAAGGCGTTTCGCCGCCTCCGTTACGGATCCGCACTCAGAGACCATCATAACGTATTTTAAATGCTGAATTGTCATATCCACCTCCGTTCGGAAGTAGCGATCATCGATATTTCGATATCGTCCTATAGCAAAATCCTATGGAAAGATTATACCACAGGATACGGCATTCCGATAAAAAAATATGACAACTTCTCCCTCTTGTTCTACCCGAAATATTCACTTGCCAGCGCCCGGAATGCCGGCATCGAACGCTCGATCATTTCGTGCGAAACGCAGAACGAAAGACGGACGTAGCCCGGCCCCGCGAACGAAGAGCCCGGCACCATCAGGATGTGATGCTTTTTCCCCGCCTCCACAAACTGCTTTTCATCCGCGACCGGCGACTTCACCCAGAGGTAGAACGCTCCCTGCGGGACGACACACTGGAATCCGGCGTCTGTCAGTCCGTCATACAGGTCTTTCCCGTTCCGGGCGTAATAATCCACGTCCACCTTGGCGTTCAGGCAGCGGGCGATGACGAGCTGCATCAGTGACGGCGCGTTGACGGCACCCGAGACGCGGTTCGCGATGGTCGCTGCGGAGAGGAATTCTTCGGCGCCGTCCGCTTCATCCGGTACAAGGATGTACCCGATCCGCTCTCCCGGAAGCGAAAGGGATTTGCTGAACGAATAGCCGACGATCGTGTTGTCGTAGTACTTCGGCAGGAACGGGACGACTGCTCCGCCGTAGACGAGCTCGCGGTACGGTTCGTCCGAGATCAGATAAATGACGCTTCCGTACTCTTTCTGCTTCTCCTCGAGCACTCCGGCAAGCTCCCGGATCACGGATTCCGGATACACGACGCCCGTCGGGTTGTTCGGATTGTTGATGATAATCCCTTTTGTCTTCGGCGTGATCGCGGCGCGGATCTTCTCCATGTCCGGAAGGAACCCGCTGTTTTCATCCGTCTTGACTTCCACCGTCCGGCCGAAATAATTCCCGATGTAATTTTTGTATTCGACAAAGTACGGCGCGAGGACCAGGATCTCATCGTCCGGATCGAGGATCGTCTTCAGGATGACATTCAGCGCGGAGCCGGCGCCGACCGTCATGATCACGTTTTTCGCTTCATAGGATGTCCCGAAGCGTTCGTTCAGATTCTGCGCGATCGCATCGCGCGTTTCCTCGAACCCGGCGTTCGACATGTAGCCATGGACTTTGTGCGGATCCTCGTTTTCGATGATATCGAGGATCGCGTCCTTCACTTCCGGAGGCGCCGGGACGTTCGGATTCCCGAGACTGAAATCATAGACGTTCTCACTCCCGTATTCGGCCGCCATGCGGCTCCCCTCTTCAAACATCGCGCGGATCGCGGAGTTATTGTTCACCAGCGGTTTCATTTTTTCTGAGATCATGAATTTCCTCCCTTTTCCCTTTATCTGTGCTGTCTCTATTATACGCATTCTGGGGAAAAAAGGAATAAAAAATACTGCCGGCCGCTTTCTCAGCAGTCGGCAGTCCGTTTCTACACTGACCTTTCTCCGGAGACCCGCTCACTCACCGGGCCTCTTTTCGCATTATTCGATCGCGATGTAATTGTTCTCTTCGATCTGCGGCTTTTCTTCCGGTTTCTTGATATCGACCTTCAGAACACCGTCTTCGAATTTCGCGCTGATGTCTTCCATCTTCACGTCATCGCCCAGATAGAACTGACGGGTGCAGGTCCCCTGGAACCGTTCACGGCGCAGATACTTGCCGTCGTCGTCTTTGTCTTCCTTCTCATTCTGAGTCGATGCTTCGATGGAAAGGACGCCTTCCTTCAGCTGCATCTTCACATCTTCCTTCTTAAATCCCGGAAGATCGATCTGCAGTTCATAGTGATCGCCGGAATCCTTCACGTCGCTCTTCATCAGTGTGCTCTCTCTTCTTCCGCCGCTGATCGGTGGGAAATCCATAAAGTCATCAAAAAATCCATCTCTGAAAATGCTCGGTAACAACATAGTGAAAACCTCCTTTTAATATCCGACCTCTGTTCCCGGATGTCCGCCGCAGGTCGCGGCCGGTTTTCCGGGCGCCGGTCTTATTTACGATCTGATTCATCAGGTCCCCGGGCTTCCTGCCCCCCCTGACACTTCATAGTATACCACATTGTTAGCACTCTAAACAAGAGAGTGCTAATATTTTTTTAAAAAAATTTTCTTTTTCCCAAAACACCTCCGGGAGCCGGGAAAATGATGCTATACTTTTCCTTAACAGGCAGAGATCTCCGCCGGGAGTGCAGGCTCCGGCGCGGGTGATGCCATACGATGACGTACATGGGAGGCTTTATTATGGGAAAAAAATATCTCGGGATCGATATCGGCGGTACGACCATCAAATTCGGCGTGTTCGACGAATCCGGCACGCTGCTCGGCAAATGGCACATCCCGACGCGGAAGGAGCACCGCGGTGCGTACATCCTCCCCGACATCATCCATTCCATCCGAAACGGCATCCCCGGGCTGCTCTCTGAAGTAGAATCCCCCGCAGGGATCGGGATCGGCGTCCCCGGCCCGGTGCTTGACGCTTCTGTCGTCACGAGAGGGACGAACCTCGGCTGGGGCGTCCTCAATATCCGGGAATATTTTGAGAAAGAATTCCCCGGCATCCCCGTCCGTGCCGCGAACGACGTCAACGCCGCGACGATCGGCGAGTTCTGGAAAGGAAGCGGAAAGGGCGCGGAAAACGGCATGATGGTCGCCATCGGGACCGGCATCGGAGGCGGCGTGATCCTGGATGGCCATCTCGTGAACGGCGTGTTCGGCTCGGCCGGTGAGGTCGGTCACTTCATGATGCGGGAGGATGAGACCGAAGTGTGCGGCTGCGGAAAAAAAGGATGCCTGGAGCAGTACGCGTCCGCTACCGGGATCGCAAACGAAATGAAAAAGCTTCTCCTGTCCTCCGACGAACCGTCGATCCTCCGCGGAAAAGATGATCTGACTGCGAAGGATGTCTTCGACGCGGCGAAACAGGGGGATCCGGCGGCGCTGAAGATCGCGGATCAGACCGGCATGCTCCTGGGGAAAGCCCTGTCTTATGTGTCCTGCGTGATCGATCCCGGCCTCTTCATCATCGGAGGCGGCGTCAGCCTCGCCGGCGGCTTCCTGCTCGACCGTATCGCGAAAAACTACAAAAAGACGGCGTTTCCGCCGTCCAGAGACGCCACATTCCGCCTCGCCGCTCTCGGGAGCGACGCCGGCATCTATGGCGATGTAAAACTTGTTCTTCCGGAGCAGTAGGTTCCGTATCCGAAGCGATGCGGGGATCTATCGGCCGCTTTCCTCACGTTCGGCGTCCGGATCGTCCGTTTCTTCCGAATCGTCCTCCGCGTCCTGCTCCTCGTCCGATCCCGGCTCGTCATCGTCCCGGAACATCGCATCTTCGTCCAATGCTTCCTCTAACGGTGCCTCCTTCTTTTTGCGGACACCCGTGATCTCCTGGAGCTCCAGATCCATGGAACTGACCGTCTCGTCCAGCTTCCGCATGTCATACGGCTCCTTCACCTTATCCTTCCGGTACCTCTGATACCAGTCCATCACCTTAAGGCGCGTCTCCGTATCCAGCCCCTGCGTCACCTTGCGGAGATCCACAAAAACGCCGACGATCTGTGCGCGCGAGACCTTTGCCGTCCCGCCGCTCTGAATCGTTTTGATCGCTCCAACCGCTCCGAACATCTCACCCTCCAAAAGAACTTTCTTTTTGACAAAAATAAACCTGCCTGGGTCAGGATCACTGCTGCAATTCCGGCGACTCAGATCTCCTGACGGAAGAACCACTCATAAAGCGCGATCTCCTCTTCGTCATCCCGGCTCGAGTAGAATTCGACCCGGCCTTTTCGCCCGTCCGTATTCAGCAGACCTTCTTCCTTCAGCCGGCGGTGGAGCTCCTTCGCGGTGCCCTCGCCTCCGTCATAAAACGGGATATCGCCTAAAACGCTCCGGATCTGCTTTTTGATAAACGGATAATGCGTGCAGCCGAGGACGACACTGTCCACCTTCCCGCGATACTTCCCGATCAGCTTCTCCAGAAGCCGTTTCAGATCCGGGCTGTCGAAGTCCCCGTCCTCGATCCGCTCGGCAAGCCCGACGCACGGCACGGAGAGGACCTCCGCATCGTCACTGAACCGGCGCGCGAGCTGCTGATATTTATCGAGCCTCAGGGTGATGCTGGTCGCCATGACGAGGATCCGGTCATTGGTGCCCGCGAGAACGGCCGGCTTCAGCGCCGGCTCGACCGCGATGATCGGCAGGTCCGGATACGCCGCGCGAAGATCCGCGACTGCCACACTCGTCGCGGTATTGCACGCGATCACGATGGCCTTGACTCCGCTTTCGACCATCCCTTCCGCGATGTTCACCGCGTAGGCCTCGACCTGCTCCATCGTCTTCTCTCCGTACGGCGCATGTGCAGAGTCCCCGTAATACATGAAATGCTCGTGCGGAAGCTCCCGGACCAGCTCCTTCAATACGCTGATCCCGCCGACACCGGAGTCAAACACCCCGATATAGTTATCAAATACTTTATCCATTCTTTCACCTGTTTTCTATCTGCAGTCTATTAAATCACAGTAGGATGCGCTTCGTCAAGAGTGCTCCACGAGATGCCGGTCCCCACTCTTTTCAAAGATCCTCCTCGCAAGATAGACAAACGGCGTATCTGCGAGGCTCGTCACGATGAAGATCGCGTAGCTCGAGACCGCGATCGAGACGAGCGTCCCTGTGCCGTACGTCCCGAAGAACGCGCCCCAGGTGTAGAGGACCGTGTTCAGAAGCTGCGAGACGAGCGTCGATCCGTTGTTCCTGAGCCAGAGGAACCTTCTCTTGTCCCCGAACCGTTTGTCCGTGAACGTCCACCATCTGTGATACAGCCATACGTCGAAGTACTGCACAACGACGTAGACGATGATGCTCGCCAGCATCAGCCGCGGGGTGCTGGAAAAGATCTCCCGGATCGGTCCGGCCGCGTGATCGTTCACGCTCGGATGATAGAGGAGCCACGACTGGCTGATCAGAATGAACACGAGCGACGCCGCGATGCCGTATGTGACCGCCCGCTGCGCATTCTTTTTTCCATACAGCTCGCTCAGGATATCGGTCACGAGGAACGTCGACGCGAACAGGATGTTCCCGAGCGTCATCTCCATCCCGAACGCCTCCACGAGGATCATGACCTCGATGTTCGCCGCGATCGTCGCGATGACCGTCCAGAGGTACAGTCCGTGATCACGGAACAAAACGAACATCACCAGGACCATGGAATATGTCACGAACAGAGAAAGGATCAGCAGCATTTCATTCGTCATCGTCTTCACCTCCCACGCCGAAATCCGTATTCTGAAGCAGGATATCCACCCGGCTGTCGCTCTCGTAACGCGGCAGTACGCGATCCCGGAACACGCGGATCACTCCCGGATCCGGCTGGACGGGCGCGCTGTTCGGGCACATGATGTTGACGCAGACGCGCTCAAAATACTGAAGTCCTGTTTCGATGTCACGGATCATACTCTCCTCCGTCTGCCCGGTGAGCCCCTGCAGCAGGCAGACCTCATCAAACGCTTCGGCGATCACCGCCGGGTCCTCGTCCTCGAGCCCTTTCACCAGGACCTCCTCGCGGAATGTTTTATCAAATGTCTCGACCCCGACCTTGACCTTCACATCGGCGATCGGCCGGAAACGCTCCCGGAGCGCCGGCACCTGATCCCGGTCCATATAGTGCGATTCAAAATGGAGCTCGCGGATCCCCTTTTCGCGGGCGACCTCGCCGATCCGCTCCATCGTCTCTTCGTCGAGGTCCGTGAAGCTCCCCGAATTGATGACTTCCAGCTTCCCGTACGCACCGTTGACATGGCGCAGGACCTCACGGTTCAGGCGGGCGTTCGCCTCTTCGTCTCTGGAAAAATCAAAATGATAGTCACAGAAACGGCAGCGCCGCCATTTGCAGCCGCTCCCCCGGAGGAGTACGATCTCCCTCGGATTTTTCTCTGTGATAACGCTGTATCGAATCATGCCGGTCCTCCTTCATCCGGTCGTCCGGACCCCGGCCCCGGAAAAAAAGCCGGCCCCTTTCGGAGTCGGCAGAAAACACATGGAAAAAAAGGAAAACCGCCTGGTCCCGCTTCGCCCGCACACGGGCAGCACGCAGGAAATTCCGAGCGCTTCCATGGATCCGTAGTTTTGTTTACCGACAGGATGGTCACGAACTGTCTTATTCACTTCCCGGGAAGCCGTATCTTCCCGCTCTGGTATTGTACCACTCCGCCCTCTTCGGCGCAAGAAGCCCCCTGCGGCCTTTCCAAAACCGGGGCGCCCGTTTGATTCCGGAACCTCTTTCTGCTATGATGGGTCTTGAAATCCGCCGGCATTCATCCGGCTGAGTTCAAAGATCAGGGGGTAATGGAATGAATGATCTGAAACAGGCACAGGACTTTTTCGCTCATGATGTCTACGCGACGGATGTGACCGGCGTTGAAATCACGGCTGTCGATGAAAACTACGCAAAAGTCGAACTCGATATCGACGAGCGGCACATCAATGCGGCCGGGAATCTCATGGGCGGCGTGCTGTTCACCATGGCCGACTTCGCGTTCGCGGCCGCGACGAATGACCCGGAGCATCTCTGCGTCACACAGAGCAGCCAGATCAGCTATCTCAGCGCGGTCCGCGGGAAGCATCTGATCGCCGAAGCCCATATGCTGAAGGAAGGCGGCCACACGAACTATTACCAGATCGATATCCGGGATGAACTCGGGACCCGCGTCGCGACCGTCATCACGCTGGGATATAAAATGTATAGTAGGCACTAGCCCTTTCGAATAAGTTTTTTTCAGTCGAGCTCCTGCTCCAGCTTTTTCCGGTCCACTTTATCGTTCTGATTCAGCGGGAACTTTTTGACAAAAATGATCTTCTTCGGGATCATGTAGCCCGGGAGGAATTCGCGGAGCGCTTCCCGGATCTCTTCCGATTTCGCGGCCTCCTCGCTTTTCTCCACCGGCTGATCCATCGTAACGAACGCCGCGAGGTAGCGCACGCGGCCCTCATCCAGTTTCGGTACGACAACCGCGCGGCTCAGGCCGTCGAGCTTCATGATGCTGCTTTCGATGTCGCCCGGCTCGATCCGGAAGCCGTGATACTTCAGCTGCTTGTCGACCCGGCTCACGTAGTACAGCATCCCTTCTTTGTCGAGATAGCCGGTGTCTCCGGTGTGATACGCGCGGACGGTCCTGCCGTTCTCCTGATATTCAAAAAAGCATTCTTTTGTCTTTTCCTCATTCTTATAATAGCCCGGGCACACGGAGTCCCCGGTGATGATCATTTCGCCGACCTTTCCCGGCCCGAGGAAATGCTGCTCCGGATGCTGATCCGCTCCTTCCGCGTCGAAGTCGAGGATCTTCATCTCGACTCCCGGCTTCGCGTATCCGACCGGCAGGCTCTCCGGCGCATCCATCATCTCACGGGTGACCGGTGCCGCCGTCACAGCGACGGTGCCCTCCGTCGGCCCGTAGGCGTTGATGATCCGGACGCCCGGGAAGCGGCGCATCGTTTCCGCGACCGTTTTTTTCGCGAGGATCTCGCCGCAGAACTGGAACAGCTTCAGATCCGGGAAATTTTCGCCGCGGAACAGTTCGGACCCGAAGCATTTCTCCACGAGGGACGGCGTCGACAGCCAGTAATTGAGCTTTCCGTCGATCAGATACTGGACGAGCGCATCGACGTCGCGCTGGAGTTCGCGGTCGGTCGCCCACATCGTCGCGGCGTTGATGAAGCCGCTGTAGCAGTCCATGATGGAAAAGTCGAACGAGAAGGAAGACTGGTTGATGAACACGCTCCCGTCCGGGACCTGCTCCTCGCCGCCGAAATCGATCGCCCAGTCGAGATAGCTGTCGAGCGCTCCCGTTTCGATCTTGACGCCCTTCGGCGTTCCGCTGCTCCCGGAAGTGTAGATGATATAGAACAGATCCTTTCCGCGGACGCGTTTCTCCGGTGCGATCACACTTTG
Organism: Anaerovoracaceae bacterium; assembly: GCA_050946555.1. Lineage (GTDB taxonomy): Bacteria > Bacillota > Clostridia > Peptostreptococcales > Anaerovoracaceae > Aminicella. Next base: position 183,408 of record JBMNVA010000003.1, read on the forward strand.
ACCTTCGCAGGCTTTGAGGATCTCTTCTTTATCCAAGATCCGGGCGCCGTCCAGTGTGACCGGGATCGGCTCCGTCGCGAGCACGAGCGGGCTTTCCACCAGCTTGCAGATCGCCTCGATCCGGCGCACCGACATCGTGCGGTCGACCGGGCAGTACGCCCTTCCGGACCGCGCGAGCGCGAAAAAGGAGACGAGCATCAGCGGATCCTTGTGCCCGTAGACGATCACCGGGCCGCGGTAGTCCCCGAGCATGCGTTCGATCTGATCCGCGAAACGGCCGCTTTTTTCCCACAGTTCTCCATACGTGATCTCGCCCTGCCGGGAGTGGAACATGACCCGGTCCGGGACGCGGGCTGCCGCTTCTTCCAGCTTTTCCAGAATATCGATCATAGTGCGCCTCCAGTCTCCTGAAATAATAATTTTAGGATAGTACAAAAGGATAACAGTGTAAAGCGAAAAAAACGGACCCTTCCGAAGAAGGATCCGCCATTCTGCCGGGATCAGCCCGTGATCCGGCACCTTTCCATCTTGATTTTTTCAGATGTTACGCGATGTCCGCCTTTTTCTGCGCGTGCTCCTTTGCCAGCGTCTTGAAGCTTGTAATCGCCAGGATCACCGCAAGGATGACGAGCAGGATCGCGATGCCTGCCTGGATATAGGACCAGGTCGGATCGATTCCCTGTGCCGCTGAAGCGAATTTCGCCATGATCGTCTGGATCAGCGAGCAGATGGTGACGACGAGCATGAAGACCATCGGAATGTAGAACATCTTGTTGTTTCTTCCGATGCTTCCGAGCCATGCGCAGACAGCCAGCAGGCCGAGTGCTGCGAGCAGCTGGTTTGCCGCTCCGAACAGCGGCCAGATCTTCGCATATCCGGTCATGCCGAGCGCGATTCCGAGAACAACGGTGATCACGGTTGCAAAATACGGATTGACGAGGACCTTTCTGCCTCCCTTGACATCTTCTACGGTCTCACCGTCATTCAGCCAGAATTCCTGGAAGATATAACGTGCAAGACGTGTCGCAGTATCCAGTGAAGTCAGGCAGAATACGGAAACGGCCAGAACGAGCATGCTGTATGCGATCGTAACGACCTGCTCCGAATCAACGAAGCTTCCGATCATCTGAGAAATTCCGTTTGCGAATACCGCAGTCGGAGAAGTCAGCGTCGGCTTCGCGGAGGAAGCGTCAGCCCAGACATATCCGACAGCGCAGAGCGAGATGATCGCGAGTGCGCATTCGATCAGCATTGCGCCATATCCGATCGGACGGGCGTCTTTTTCGTTGTTGATCTGCTTCGCAGTGGTTCCGGATGCGACCAGTGAATGGAATCCGGAGATCGCACCGCAGGCGATGGTGACAAACAGTGCCGGGAACAGTGTTCCGGTCGTGAACAGTCCGTTGCTTGCCGGTGCTGTGAATCCGGTGAACGCCGGGATATCCAGGCTCCCTTTTCCTGCGATCGCCGCACCGAGAATACCGATGACTGCGACGATCATCATGAAGTAGAGCAGGAATGAGCTCAGGTAATCTCTCGGCTGGAGCAGGATCCATACCGGGGTAACGGATGCGATCAGGATGTAAACGCCGAGCAGCCACATCCATCCGCTGTAGGACAGCGAGAACGGATGCCAGTTCAGGCCGATCGCGACGATGATGCAGATCCCGATGACGCCGATGATGGAAGAGATTCCGATCGGTGCATTTCTTCTGTAGACGAAGAATCCGAAGAGGATCGCCAGGAAGATGAACAGGATGGAGATCATCGCTGTGGATTCATGTGCGGAAAGGACCGCACCGGTAACAGGGTTGCCGAGAGCATCGGTGTTGCCGAATGTGCTCGCAACGATCGACGCAAATGCCGCGACGACCAGGAGCAATGTCAGATAAGCAAAGATGCTGAACAGTCTCTTTGCGGTTTTTCCCATCGTATCATTGATGACTTCGCCGATGGAATGTCCTTTATGACGCATCGAAGCGAAAAGAGCTCCGAAATCATGGACACCACCGAAGAAGATTCCTCCGATGAGGACCCAGAGAAGTACCGGCACCCATCCGAAGATCGCCGCCTGGATCGGGCCGTTGATCGGGCCTGCTCCCGCGATCGATGAGAAATGGTGTCCCATCAGGATCGGCGCTTTTGCCGGCGAATAGTCCATCCCATCCTCCAGCTCATGTGCCGGTGTCTCTCTTGACGGATCGATTCCCCACTGCTGGGCCAGCCATTTTCCGTAGAAAACGTACCCGCAGATGAGTACAGCAACGCCAATAATGAGAACTACTGCTGCATTCATGTTATAATTCCCTCCTTAAGCATTAACTAATAAAAATGTGATAAGTGCTGCCTGAAAGTTACTTCAGGCCGAGAAACGCCTCTTCATAGCCAGGTTTCCCCAGTTGGATCTCCCTGAACGTACTGAGATAGAACTTCTTCATCTGTCGGGCCGCGCGGTTCGTGAACACGCTTTTTGTCTCCATGTCCACACAGATGATATGTGCTTCTGTGCGGCCGCGGAAAGAAAACAGATAATCCCTTGAATACCGAAACCTCTCAATCTCGCGAATCGTCTCCGCATCCGGCTTCGTCTCGCAGATGAATGCGAACGTCAGGTAGGAATACATATGATCTTTCTCGGGATATCGATTCCCCGAGCAGACCAGTTCCGGCTCCATATACTCGATCATCGCCCGGCGCGCTTCTTCCAGATCATCGTGGGTGACCCTGTCACACAACGCAAATACGACGTGTTCATGCCCCCGGATCTTCCAGAGATTTACTTTCCGCGTCAGCACGTACTTCTCCTGCTGAGAAATATAATGCCCGTACGCAGCGTATTCTTTTCCGTTGATTCGATACGGTCTCTCAATGTCAAAAGAACCCGCGTATTTCGCCAGTGTCCTGTCGAGATATTTCGCTGTTTCCAACCCGGCGCCCCCTTTCCGCTCAAATTCGATCATTTATGAGCAAATTTGGCCATGTCTCTACGGCGTATTTAAAATAACACTTTTCCTCGGAGTTTTCAATAATTTTTGTTGATTTTGTGATGTTGCAAAACATAATTTTTTTTAAGAAAAACTGGTGCCGGAAACAATTGGATACAAAATCCAAAATAATAGCTGTGCACGTTACCATGCACAGCTCCTGCGACGTTCATCGGAAACCGGGAAATCGGCCGGTTTCCGGCTCACCTGTGTCCAGTTCAATGGAACAGACGCTTTTTCCGGTACGGTTCTCTTTTGACCGCCTCAACGGTATATCCCGCTTTCCCTACGGCGGAGGCAAGCCTCTGATCGGAGATGTCCTCTTCGCAGATGATCTCCGTCCTTCCTTTCATATGAGACGATTTTACTTTTTTGACTTTGAAGTTTTTCCGGATGATGTCGTTGATATGTGCTTCACACATGCCGCACGACATCCCGGAAATGGAAACAGTGAGCTTCATCATCTGGATCCCTCCTCCCCTTTGCTTTTTTCTTCTGCCATTTTTTCCAGTTCTTTCGCCGCGTGACACATCCCGCTCATCGAGCATGACGCGCATCCGTAATCACAAAACGTTCCTCCGGTCTTTCGGTTTCGTACCATATGGACGATCGCCGCCGCAGCCAGAGCCGCGACCAGAGCAAGGATCAGAATATCCATTGCATTCATCGCATTCACCCCTTTTATGTATTCGCTTTTTCCTTCTGCATCTCGCTCGGCTTATCTATTTGCTTTTTTCTCATGGTTCTCACTCAGCTCAGGTCTCTTTCTTTTCGCAGGACTGCGGAAAAAGCCTATGACGATCCGCACACCGACTCCCATGAGGGCGAGAATGATCAGGAGCACGACCACGTCAGTAGTCGTTAACGCAAGATCGATCCTCATGCGCTGACACCTGCCTTTTCCACGTGCGATGTAAGCCTTTCCTCACGATTTTTGTCCGGCCGGAACAGCAGGTAAAGCGTCACAGCCAGGATCAGGAACGCGAAGACAGTTGCCGGTCCGAACGAGACGATCCCCAGCGCGAGTCCCGCGAACTGATACACCATCAGTGCGAGGCAGTAGGACAGGACGTTCTGGAACAGAATCGCAAACCAGAAGTACTTTCTCGAACCCATTTCTTTGGCCATGGTCGAAACCGCCGCGAGGCACGGGGAATCGAACAGGTTGAAGAACAGGAACGAGACCGCCGCGAGCGAGGACGGGAAGAAGGAAGCGAACGCCGCATGCATGGACGCGTTGTATGCTTCGATCTCACCGAGTCCGGACAGGACGCCCATCGTCGAAACGATGCCTTCCTTCGCGACAAAACCGGAGAGGGAGGACGCGACAGCCTGCCAGGTCCCGAAGCCGAGCGGCACAAAGAGAAAGCTGATCGCACCGCCGATCACCGCGAGGAAGCTGTCTTCCGCATCCACGATCCCGAACGCGCCGTCCTTGATCCCGAATGTCCCGAGGAACCACATCACGACGCAGCAGAGGAACAGGATCGTTCCGGCCTTTTTCAGGAATGCCCAGACGCGTTCCCAGACATGAAGCAGCACCCCTTTCACGGACGGGATGTGGTACGCCGGAAGTTCCATGACGAATGGCATCGGGTCTCCCGCGAACCATCTCGTCTTCTTCAGAATGATGCAGGCGATGATCACGACCGCGATCCCGACGAAATACATGGATGGAGCGACCCACCAGGCACCGCCCATGATGTAGCCGCCGATCGCCGCGATGACCGGCAGCTTTGCTCCGCACGGGATGAACGTGGTCGTCATCATGGTCATGCGCCGGTCGTTCTCATTTTCGATCGTCCTCGTCGCCATGATCCCCGGGACACCGCATCCGGAAGAAATCAGGAACGGGATGAAGCTCTTTCCCGACAGTCCGAAGCGGCGGAAGATCCGGTCCATAATGAACGCGACACGCGCCATATAGCCGCAGTCCTCCAGGAGCGACAGGAACAGGAAGACGATCGCCATCTGCGGCGCGAAGCCGATCGGGGCGGCGAGTCCTCCGATGATCCCGTCAACGACGAGGGAAACGACCCAGTCGGACGCGCCGGCATTTTCCAGGCCGTGCTGCACAGCCGGCTGGATCCACGCGCCGAACAGCGTATCATTCGTAAAATCGGTCACGATCGTTCCCAGTGTCGTGCAGGAGATAAAGTACACGATAAACATGACACCCGCGAAGATCGGAAGCGCGGCGATGCGGTTCGTCACGATCCGGTCGATGCGGTCAGAGATCGAAAGTTCCGCATGCCCGCGTGACTTCGCGACCGACTGCGTCATGATCCGGTTGATATATGAGTACCGCTGATTCGTGATGATGCTTTCAGAATCGTCGTCCAGTTCCTTCTCACAGTCCCGGATATGCTGTTCGATATGTTCCCGGAGTTTCGGTTCCAGTCCGAGCTCCTCCAGCACCTTTTCGTCGCGCTCGAAGACCTTGACCGCGTACCAGCGGAGATTCTTCCGGTCGACCAGTCGTTCGATCGACTCCTCGATATGCGCGATCGCGTGCTCCACAGAGCCGGTATAGACATGCGGCGCTTCCGCCGGAGTATGCCGCACCGCGGCTTCGATTGCCCGCTCAACGAGTTCTTCACCGCCCTCTCCTTTCAGAGCGCTGATCGGCACGATCTCGCAGCCCAGTTCACGACGGAGCTTCTCGATATCGATCCGGTCCCCGTTTTTACGGATCAGATCCATCATGTTCATCGCGATCACGACCGGGATATTCAGCTCAAGAAGCTGCGTTGTAAGATAAAGACTTCGTTCGATGTTCGTCGCATCGATGATATTGATGATTGCGTCCGGCCGCTCGAAAACAAGATACTTCCGGGTGACAACCTCTTCCAATGTATAAGGGGAGAGAGAGTAGATGCCCGGAAGGTCCTGGATCGTGATGTCCTTTCGGTTTTTCAGCTTTCCGTCTTTTTTCTCAACCGTGACTCCCGGCCAGTTGCCGACGTACTGATTGCTGCCCGTCAGGGCGTTGAAAAGCGTCGTTTTGCCGCAGTTAGGATTCCCGGCGAGAGCGATCCTGATCGCCATATTGTATACCTCCAATCTCAATAAACGATATCATATGTTCTACTTGACCTCGATCATCTCGGCGTCGAACTTCCTCAGGGACAGCTCGTATCCCCGGACGTTCAGCTCCATCGGATCACCGAGCGGGGCGACCTTTCGGACAAAAACTTCGGTCCCTTTTGTCAGCCCCATATCCATGATCCTTCTCTTCACCGGACCTTGTCCGATGATCTTTGCGACCGTTACGGTTTCTCCTACTCTGACTTCATTCAGTGTGCGCATAATTCCCCCTTTCTCTGGTTCAGACGATGATCCGGTTCGCCATCGTTTTTCCGATCGCGACGCGGGCTCCCTTGACCTGCAGTATGACAGCGCCGCCGTTTTCACTGACGACCATGACGGATTCACCGACGACAAATCCCAGCTCTGCGAGATGCTGACGAACGCGATAAGGACCCGTGATCTTTCGGATCGTAACGATTTCTGACGGTTTGGCTAATGTGATCGGCAAACGTATCACCTCCAGCGGTATGCCACAGGCCGCAGCCTGTTCTGCCGGTTCCTGCCGCATCCGGCGGCAGATGACATATTTGGCTTACGATTATTTGTTTTGAGAAATATTTATAAATTTCATATTTCTATAGTTAGCTTTATCTAACGTCATATAGTTTAATTTTACTTTCAGGTTTTGTCAAGGCCTGTCGTTGTATTTTTAAAAAAACTTGAAATAATAGTTAGCTAGTATTAACATGAGTTAGAATTGAACGAAAACAGCCAGGGAGGGATTGGAATCAATGAGAGCAGAAGCCGAAAGCAGCGTAAAGAAAACAACGGAAGATTATCTGGAAGCGATCCTGATCATCCGCGAGAAACAGGGCTATGTGCGCTCGGTCGATGTCGCGGATCAGCTTGGAGTGACGAAACCGAGTGTGACGTATACGGTAAAGAGACTGAAGGAGAACGGTTACATCACCAATGACCACGCCGGCATGCTGGTGCTGACGGAATCGGGAGAATCGAAGGCGCAGGAGATCTACGACCGGCATAAGACGCTCACGTCATTCTTCATAGCACTCGGAGTTTCCGCAGAGCAGGCGCAGACGGATGCCTGCAAGATCGAGCACGATATCAGCGAGGAAACGTATCAGGCGCTCTGCAGGCACGCGAAGTCCCGGAAGATCATGGAGGAACAGCGATAGATAACGCCCGACCTGCTGGCAGAGCACCCGTCCCCTGAATTTCATATAACAGAGATAACAAAATGCACGCTTTTCGCGAATGGAAAAGCGTGCATTCTTTTGTCCAAACGATTCCTATGCCTCTGACGCAGCCTTTGACGCGGCTTTCTTCTCGTCGTGCTCCTTCTTGATGATCTCGCGGAGACCTTTTGTCGTCCTGCAGACGAGCGGGTCGAGCGCCATCAGGAGAGCCGGCAGTACGAGGATGACAGAAAGCATACTGATGATCGCACCACGTGCCATCAGGACGCAGAGCGTACTGATGATCCCGATCTGACTGTAGATCGAAACACCGAATGTCGCGGCGAAGAATCCGAGTGCGCTGACGAGGATCGACGGGATCGAAGTCGACGCCGCGATCTCGATCGCTTCCCGCTTCCGTTTGCCGCTCCCTCGCTCTGTCTTGTATCTCGTCGTCAGCAGGATCGCGTAGTCGACGGTCGAGCCGAGCTGAATCGTACTGATCAGGACCGGGACGATGAACGGCAGCACAAGGCCGGTGTAGCCTGTGATCCCGAGGTTCACGTAAATCGCGAACTCGATGACAGCGACCAGAATGATCGGCAGCGTCCAGGACCGCATCGTGAAGAAAATGATCAGGAACACCATCAGGATCGACATCAGGCTGACGACCCGGAAGTCCTTGGCTGTCAGATTGATCAGATCTTTGGTCGCCGGACCTTCACCGATGAGCATCGCGCTCTTGTCATAGCTCTTTATGATCTTTTTTATCTGATTGATCTGATTGTTGCACTTCGGCGTGGAGATCGTATACGCGGAGTTCACGATGATCATCTGATGATTCTTCGACATCAGCGCATCCGTGAATTCATCCGGCAGCGCCTCTTTCGGCACACCGTTTCCAAGCAGCGAATCCACACCAATCACAGATTTGACGCCGGACACATCTTTGATCGCATCGCTCATTTCCCGGCCTTTCGCGTCGGAGAGCGAACTCTTCGCGATGACGATGTGCGTCGTGTTGATGCCGAAGTCCTCGCTCAGCTTCGTGTTCGCGGTGTAGAACGGGACTTTCGCCGGATCGATATCGTTATCTTCCGAACTGATCATCTTGGACATATCGTACGAGATCGTCCGGTGCTGATATCCGTAAATAGCCGGCAGCAGCAGCAGCGCGAAGATCACGATATAGATCACATAGCGACTCGTCAGCTTGTGCGCCAGCTTGTCCATGTTCGGGAGGAGCGACTTATGCCGCGTCGCGTTCAGCGGCTTGTCGAAAAGCAGGATCAGCGTCGGCAGGATTGTGACGCTCGTCAGCAGACCGAGCAGGACACCTTTTGCCATAACGAGACCGAGGTCTCGCCCCATCGTATATGACATGAAACAAAGGGCGATAAAGCCGGCGACGGTCGTGATGGAGCTTCCGGCGATCGCAACGAGTGTATCGTTGATCGCCTCCGCCATCGCCGCCTTGTGATCATCGGGATGGATCTCCCGTTTTTCTTCATAGCTGTGCCATAGGAATATCGAGTAGTCCATCGTGACGGCGAGCTGCAGGACCGCAGCGATCGCTTTTGTCACGAAGGAGATCTCTCCGAAAAAGATATTCGAACCCAGGTTGTAGATGATCGCCATCCCGATCCCGATCAGGAACAGGATCGGCGCGAGGAACGAATCCAGGAGCAGCATCATCGCGATGACGACGACGAGCACCGCAATCCCGACGTACTTCGGTTCTTCCTCGATACACAGGTTCTTCAGATCCTGCACCAGCGCCGTCATACCCGACGCGTAGCAGTTTTTGGTCATGACTTTCCGGATCTGGGTGATCGCCTTCAGACTTCCGGCATTCGACGTCGGTCGGTCGAAGAAGACCGCAATCATGGACGCATTATCCTTCTTGAAATTCTCCCGGATCGTGTCCGGAAGCGCCTCCTTCGGGATCGACGGATCGAGGATGTCGTTCAGATTGACGACCGCCGCGACATGGTCGACTTTTTTCACGTCCGACGCGACGTTCCGAACCTGCTCCGTCGTCATATTCTCGGTGACGATCAGCGTGAACCCGCCTTTGCCGAAATCCTTCAGCAGAAGGTCCTGCCCCTTCATCGTCTCCATATCTTTCGGAAGATATGTCAGCATATCGTAGTTGACGTCGGTTTTCAGGTATCCGATGACCGACGGGATCAACAAAAGAATAGATACTACGAAAATAAGGTATCGATATTTAACGACCGCTTTTCCAAATCTCATCTAGTTCAACTCCTGTATAAACATTTCCGTTATCCATTTTAATCTTGGAAAAACGTTACGTCAACAAGGGCTGATTATACAGATTTTGATCAGTGTCTAATATCTTTACGCAATGAAAAAATTGTAATGGAGCCGTTACGCCCCGGTCTTCATGAACCAGGACATCATGCAGCCCCCCGCGGCGCCGCGCGAAAGGACGTCCGGAAGGTTCGACGGATCGATCCCTCCGATCGCATAGACCGGGATGCTCGACCGCCGGCAGGCCTCTTCCAGCACATCGAGGCCGAGCCCGGGCTTTCCCTTCTTGCAGTCGGTCTCAAAAACATTTCCGAGGACCACCCGGTCCGCGCCGAGCGTCCCCGCCATCACCGCCTCTTCGACCGAATGGACAGAGACGCTGACCCGACGGAACGACCGGTAGGCCTCCGGATCCTCTCGGAAAGCGGCAAACGGAACATGGATCTGGTCGAAGCCCGCCGCCTCCGCGAGCTCTCTTCTGGAATGGAAAAAGAAACCGCAGCCGGCGTCCCGGCAGAGCGCGGAGATCTCCCGCGCGAGCGCAAGATACTCCGGATCTGCGAGGTCTTTTTCTCGAAGAATCAGCGATTCCGGCCGGAGCGCGAGTGCCCGGCGGATCTGCTCTGTAAACGATCCGTCAACGAGGCTCCGATTCGTAACGACGACCGAGAAGCGCAGCACGTCACTCTGCCCTCCCCGGCCGTTTTCTTTTTTCCCATCTGTTTTATACATAGATGTAGTCATTCAGCACCGGCTGAAGTCCTCCGTCCCCCATGTCTTCCATCATGTTGTCGATCGAACGCGTGTCCGCGATCTCGAACTGTTCGTCGCCGGTATCCACTTCTTCTGTCCCGGTGTACTTCGCCTCATGATCGCCGATCCCGGTCGACACGCCCGCGGAGACCTTGGTCACGCAGATCTTGGTGATGCCGTTGCGGAACCTCGCGGATTCGCGGCTCGAAACCGTGATGCCGACCCACGGGAGGAAGATGCGGTACGCGCACAGCACCTGGCAGAGCTCTTTTTCGCCGACGTCCCGCGGGTTGATCTTGTCGTTGTTCACGATCGGACGGAGCCTCGGGCAGCTCAGGCTGAGCTCGGCGTGCGGGTATTTCCGGTTCAGATAATACAGATGGAGCGCCGTCGCGAGTGCGTCCTTCCGGAAATCATCGAGCCCGAGCAGCGCAGAGAACGCGGCGCCGCGCATGCCGGCACGGAGCGCCCTTTCCTGCGAATCGAAGCGATACGGCCACACCCGCTTGTGCCCGAGCAGATGGAGCGTCTCGTATTTATCGCTGTTGTACGTCTCCTGGAAAACGGTGACGTAGTCGCAGCCGCATTCATGCAGATACCGGTACTCATCCGTGTTCAGCGGATACACCTCGATCCCGATGTTGCGGAAGTATTTCCGCGCGATCTTGCAGGCCTCGCCGATATAATTGACGTCGGAATATTTCCGGCTTTCTCCGGTCAGGATCAGGATCTCCTCCATCCCGGTCGAAGCGATGACGCTCATCTCATGCTCGACCTCTTCCAGCGACAGTTTTTTCCGGGCGATGTTGTTGTAGCAGTTGAAGCCGCAGTAAATGCAGTAATTCTGGCAGTAATTCGAAATATAAAGCGGCGTGAAGATGTACACGGTGTTCCCGAAGTGGCGCCGGGTCTCCTCCTCCGCCCGCCGCGCCATCCGTTCGAGATACGGTGCCGCCGCCGGCGAGAGCAGCGCCTTGAAGTCCTCGATCGTGCAGATCTCATCGGACAGCGCCCGCTCGACGTCTGCCGCCGTATACGCGTCGTAATCAAACGCCTTCATCTGGGAAACGACCCGGTCCTTCACGTCCGAGTCGATCACTTCCATCCCCTTCATATATTTCATATGATCCAGCCGGAACGACGGATCCTGCTCCAGTCGGTGCTTGCGCTTCAGCACCTCGGGCGGCAGCTCGTCACTGTCGATGAAATACACCTGATTTTCTTCATTGATACTTTTTTCATCCATTTGAATTCCATCTTTCCTTTCCATCTGATGTGACAAAAATCAATTCCCTGATATGACAAAAATCAACTCTGAAAGTGTGCGGTCACTCTGTTTCCCCGCGCCGTTTCAGCGCAGGAAACCGGTCAGCGGATCCGATGCGCTGCCGCCGCGCGTCAGCACCCGGCCCATCCCGGTGACGTACGCGCTTCTTCCCGCCTCGATCGCCTTGCGGAACGCTCCCGCCATCGCCGGGATGTCCCCCGCCGTCGCGATCGCCGTGTTCGCCATGATCGCCGCCGCACCCATCTCCATCGCCTCGCACGCCTGGGACGGACGTCCGATGCCGGCGTCCACGATGATCGGAAGGTCGATCTCTTCGATCAGGATCTGGATGAATGTCTTCGTCGCGAGCCCGCTGTTGCTCCCGATTGGCGCCGCGAGCGGCATGACCGCGGCCGCACCGGCTTCCTGAAGATCTCTTGCGACATTCAGATCCGGATACATATACGGAAGGACGATAAAGCCCTCATCCGCCAGGATCCGCGTCGCCTTCACCGTCTCGTAGTTATCCGGGAGCAGATATTTATTGTCGTGCATGATCTCGATCTTGACGAAGTCACCGCAGCCGATCTCCCGGCCGAGTCTTGCGATGCGGACCGCTTCCTCCGCGTTCCGTGCGCCGGACGTGTTCGGGAGCAGCGTGATCCCTTTCGGGATGAAATCCAGGATATTCTCCGTCTGCGCCGTGTTCGCCCGCCGGATCGCCAGCGTGATGATCTGCGCGCCGCCCTGCTCGATCGCCGCCTTGATCAGATCGACGTTATATTTCCCCGAGCCGAGAATGAACCGGCTCGTAAACTCATGTCCGCCTAACACCAGTTTATCTTCCATTGCTTTCACCTTGATCCTTTTCTCCTTTGATCCTTCCTCTGTTTCATCCGCGTTTTCTTTTTCCCCTTCATCAGCCGCCGCCGACAAAACGGACGATCTCCAGGACGTCCCCCTCTTTGAGGACGGTCTGATCGTACTCCGTCTTCGGCAGGATCGCGAGATTCAGCTCGACCGCGACCGGAGATCCGTCGTATCCCTTTTCCGCGAGGTATTCCGCGACCGTTTTGCCTTCCTCCGGGACGTTTTCACCGTTTATTTTCACCATGCCTCCCCCTTATCAAAAAAACCGCCCGAAGTTCACACCCGTGGTGGTGTGCCCCTTCGTGACGGTATCCTGTCAGTCTGTTAAAAATATTATCACGCGTTTGAAATTCTGTCAACGCCGGGAGCGTGTTTTCTTCACCTCCCGTACCGCCGCTTCAGCCAGCGGACCCAGTCCTCATAGACTGCTTTCCGGGATCTCCCGAAGCACGCCGGATAATCCTCCGTCCGCGCGAGCCGGAGGACCCGGTCCCAGCCGTACGTCCGGTCAAGATACTCGATATATGTGTTCGCGGTCTGATAGCCGCCGGCTCTGCTGAAGCGGATCGGGTTCCATGACGTCGTGTCCTCGTAGGACGGAAGACGGCGGAGCATGCGTTTGTCAAAAGGTTCCCCGTTTGTGAGATAGAGCGCGATCCCCTCGGTCAGCCACTTTCCGATATGCGGATTCAGAGAGGAAAGATCCGCGTGAACGATCTCATGCGGAACGGAGTATTTGATGGAATCATAGCTGTGCACCTTCGGCGGGTTCGCGGGCGATGTCAGCAGGATCGTCCGGCTCCCGATATTGTCTCCGATGTACCAGTCGAGGCCGAGCAGGGAGGCGATCCATCCGTAATGCTGCCGCTGCATGACCCGCTGGTCGTCGTAGATGTAGATGTCCTTTTTCTGGCGGACGCCGAGTTTCCGGTCCAGCCGTTCCGACTGACGCTCCGCGTATCGGAACACGTCTTTCGCGGCGGCCTCATGATTCTCGTACCAGACGTTGATCCTTTTTCCCTTCCATTCGTGCATGCCCGGGGTCTTCGGAGACAGTGCCGGGAGGAAGTTCAGCAGAACGAGGAGAAGGATCGTGATCAAAAGGAAAAGCGCGATCCGCAGGCGTTTGCGGCGATTTTTCATCATGTCAGATCTCCTGTGGTTTTCTGTTACCCTGTATTCTATCAGAGGAATGTTAACCGCAGGTAAAACCCGGATGTCATGCTTTGTTATTCTTCTTTCTGCCTGTTAAGGAACCGCAGCGCTTCCGCGACCTTATAATATTTTTTGAAGTGACGGTACGGCTCCGGGTCGTCCTCATTATAGATGAGAAACGAATCCGCAGCGTCCAGGCAGCGCTCAAGATCATCTTTTTCGATCCGGTTATAAAAGTACTCATCGATCAGGATTTTTTCGCTGAGAAAGCGGCTGCCCGACCGGTCGATATGAGCGTTCCTGTCGATCGGGATCCCTTTTGTTTTATAATCCGCATACATCCCGACGAGATTGACGCCGCTCCCGCAGAAAGCGTAGACAGACGCGCCGCAGCGAAAGTTCGTTTCTGCATAATACATCATTCCATCGGGCGCTTCGATGAGATCGATGTCATACAATCCTTCAAAATGAAGCGTTTTCATAAACGCCAGGAGCCGGTCGATCAGTTCCTGATACTCTTCACACGGGAGGATGCGTCCGAGGAGCGCGACCCCGCGATGCTGCTCGCTTCCGCCGATCTCCGCTTTGAAAAAACACGGTCCGATCACGTCTTCCGACGTACTGATCCCGAGAAGCGAGTACTCCGCTTTGATCTCGATGTAATCCTCGACGAGGAACTCAACGCTGCGTTTTTTTCGCCGCTCGGCGTAATCGTCAAACCATGCTTCGAGTTCATCCTGCGAATCGAAGCGGTTCATCAGCGACTTCGCCCCGAAACGGCTTATGTTCGGCTTGACAAAGCACGGGTATCGGATCCCGTCCGGGATCGTGTAGCTTCCCCTGTCGATCCGGATCGTGTGGTAATCCGCGACATTCAGACCGGCCTGCTTCGCGAGTTCCTTCTGGATCGATTTATTCATCAGGCGAAACACGCCGCCGGGCTTCCGGTCAACATTCTGAAGATAGTAGAACGGGCTCAGTTCACGGTAAAACGAATCGACCGTGCTCGCGACGACGTCATCCGCCGTGACAAGAAGCACGCGGTCCGTAAAACCGCTCTCGATCCGCTCTTCTGCCATATCCAGCAGTCGGGCGGCGATCCGACGGTCCGAGCGATGCGAGATAAGACGGGTGTAACGGATCACATATTTGCTGTAAACTTCCGGCCGGATCCCCCGAAGCGGATTCCGGTAAGAAAGGTGCCGCTGAAACAGCCGGACGACCTCGACGTCATATCCTGCTTCCCCCAGCGAACGCACGAGACTCAGGTTGGACGCGTAATTTCTTCCGATGACAAGCGCACGAGGCCGGGAAGAAGCCTCGTTCCGGCAGCGGCTCCTCTTCATCTGCGGATAGCCGAGGACGAGCGGTTCCAGACGGTGTACCGGCACCCTGACGGCGCGGCGCACGCCTCTTTTCAGTCCGCGCTTCATGCTGCCCGCTTTCCTCCGGAGCGCGCGCCGTTCCATATTTTTGCGGAACTCTTCCCCCGGCACCGGATCCTTTTTGTTGTAAAAAATCGTAATATCCGCGTTTTCGATCGCGCTCCTGAGTTCCCGCTTCGAAAGATACCCGTTGATGTAGTCCTTCCATGCGGCATCTTCATAAAGAAGAGTCTTCCCGTATTCTTTGATCTTCTCCTCTTCCGGGTCGTGCCCCAGTCCCAGCAGCTCCTCCGCCGTCAATACCGGCAGATTGACGCCGCTCACATAATACGAATAGCTCGGCCCGCCGCTCCTCAGATTGACCTCATTAAAGTAGATCTCGCCTCCGATGATGCAGAACTCCATATCGATCATCCCGACAAAATGAAGCGACCGCAGGAATGTCTCCGTCTTCTCCCGGATCTCCTCCGGAAGTTCCTCGTACGGGACGACCTTCCCGGCCAGCGTCACGCCTTTTTCGTATTCGGCAACATGGGTCTTGCGGATGATCCCCGGAATAATGATCTTCTGATCCAGACAGACCCCGGAAAAATCGATTTCGTTCTCGATTTCGAGATATTCCTGGATCAGGATGTTCCGCGCCGCATAGCGCCTGCGCAGCCGCTGCAGATGATTCAGAAGGAGTCCTTCACTCTCACACATCCGCATTTCTTTTTTATATCCGTGGATACTCTCGATCGGCTTCACGAAGCACGGATAGGTCACATCTTCCGGCAGGGTCAGCGCGCCCTCAAGAGAGATTCTCCATTGTCTGGGGACCCGAAGTCCCGCTTTTGCCGCAAGCTTCCCCTGTTCGTATTTGTCCATCATCCGCGCCATGTCACCGGGCCTGCCGCCGACGATATGAGGCATGACAAAAATATCTTCCAGCTTGTCCCGGTAAAGATCCATTACGTATGTCGTATAATCATCTGTCGGGAAAAGAATGATTTTCTCACTTGATGTGCCCCTGTAGCTCAGCATCGCCTGAAGAAGTTCCCAGTCAAGGTCTTTCTTGACCTTCGGCGTCACTACTTCCGTGCAGTGCCGCAGATACCGGCTCTTCGTGATGAGTTCGGACGCCCCTTCCCGCGGCGCACTGGCGATGAGGTCGACGGTATACCCGGCCGCACCGAATGAGCGGATCACACTCAGCCCGGTCGAATAGTTCCTGGACAAAACGACGACCAGTCTGCCGTTCGCACCGGTATGTTCACTTCCGACATTCATCATTCTTTTTTCATTACTAGATTCCATAATCCTCCCCTTTTGCGGCAGGTCTTCCCCTGCCGATTTATCAGCGACGGCGAACTCCTCGAACGCCGTTCCTCACCCGGTAAAAGACCCGGAGCCTCCGTGCGGATCGAAACACTTTTCCGAATTCCCGGTCCGGCGCAGGATCCTTCGCGTCGTGGAAAAGGCGGATATCCGATCCTTCCATCATCCGCTGGAGCGTTTTCATTGTTATATCTCCACTCAGATATTCTTCGAGAAGCATTTTTTCATTGACAAAAACATACCCTGTCTGGCAGACAGCATCCTCCGCATTCAGCGGCCTGCGGTCGCAGAGCCAGCCGGCCAGCATCGCCGGAAGGTTCACTCCGCAGAGTGTGGAGACTCTGGTCGCGACACCGCCGCGGAAATTCAGTTCGATGAGGAAAAATTCCCCCTCTTTTGTCTTCATCAGATCCGCGTCATAAAGGCCTGTATATCCAATGTCCGTCAGCATCCTTCGGATCTTTCCGTCGATCTCCCGAAACTCATCCAGGGGGATGACCTGCCCGCGGATCGATACGCCGCTCCGCACCCGGTGCCCCTGCTCAAGAATGCGGATCGCTGTGCTCGTCATGGCGGATTCCGGAGAACTGACTCCGAGCAGAGCATATTCTTCTTCGATATCCGCCCATTCTTCCGCAAGGATCCGGTATTTCCCCCGGGATGCATGATCAGCAAGATAACGCTTGAGATCCTCCTCACTCTCTACCCGGCCGAGATCTTTTTTGTTTCCGTCAACCGTCAGGAGAGGTTTGATAAAAAGCGGGTATGGTAGTCTTTCGGGGATCGCAGCGCGGCCGCCCTGCGTGGTGATCGTGATCCCCTTTCGAACAGGGATCCCGTACTCCTTGGCCAGTTCTTTCTGCACAGACTTGTTCATCATCCGGCAGATCTCACCCGGCACGCCGCGAATGTTCGGCGTTTCGAAGTGTTCACGGAGCAGCTCAAGGCTTCTGTCAACAAAATACGCCGCATAGTCATCCACCGGAACGAGCAGTTTTCTCTCTTTCTCGCGGAATCGAACGACCGCGAGACGGAAAGCTTCTTCGTCCCGACCGATGACAGCTTCTTCATAGCGACGGACATACCGGGATTCCTTTTCCGGATGCATCGCCTGGAGCGGATGCAGCAGGCCGGGACGCTTCGGATACAGCCGGAGGATCTCAACACCATATCCTGCCTCTCCGAAGTCCCTGGCCGTCATAAGCAGATTGCCGTAATTCCTGCCGACGAGGACCACTTTCCGGCGCCCGGAAGCGCTGCGCTCTCGCCCGCATCTCGGCTTTCTGCGGGTGCGGCTTCCCGCGAGCATGTGTTTCACCGCGCTCATGCGGATGCGCCGCCGGAAGATCCTCCCCGGCTTCGGATCTTCCGGTGTATCGAGGAGTGTGAAATCCGCCTCTCGAAGGATCCTGTTCAGGTCACTTTTTGTCAGATAGCCATAGATAAAATCTTCCCAGGCAACTTTTTCGTAAACAAAGGTATCTCCCATCCGAATAATGGGAGATTCCGGCAGCCCGGTTTCGTTAATAATAGCGTTGATCAGAAGATCCGGCATGTTCACGCCGCTGAGATAATACGAGTAATTCGGGCCGCCGGAGCGGAAATTGATCTCTCCAAAATAAAACTGAGAGCCGACGCGGTGCACTTCGATATCGACCATGCCGTAGAACTGACACTTCTTCATGATGCGGAGAAGATCATCAAATGCCTCACCTAATACACTGACAGGCTGCATCCGGCCGACCATCGTGACCCCGCGCTCGTGCTGCGCGATCCGGACTTTTTCCAGCACTCCCGGGATCAGCACGCTATCTCCGATACAGATCCCCGTCATGTCATACTCCATGTCGATCGAAAGATATTCCTGGAGCAGGATCTCGCGGGATGCAAATCGTTTCTTCATTTCTGTCAGACAGTCCGTGACTTCTTCACGGTTCCGGCAGACTGTCATTTCAATTTTTTTGCCATTCACGCTCTGAAGCGGTTTCACAAAGCAGGGATAAGTAAGATCTTTCGGTAATTCGATCTCCTCACGAAGAGAACAGACCCATTCTTTCGGCGTTTTCAAAACACGGGATTCTTTGGCTAGACGCGCCTGGCACCGCTTATCCATCAGCTCAAGTGCGGAATACGGCGCATCCTCCGCCGTATGCGGTACGTAGTAGCCTGCATTTTCCAAAACTTCACGATTCCGAAAGACAACAGCAGAAGAAAAATCATCCGACGGAAAAAGAAAAGCGGATTCCTGCTCGCCTTTCCGGTTATTGAGAAGCGCAGCGAGGAGTTCGCTCCCGTCGGAGCACTCGATCTCCGGCGTCCATACCTCTACGGTGCGCCTTAGATACTTACTCCCGCGGATAATGAGGGAGCGGCCTTTTTTTCTGACACTCGCGATCAGATCCACTGTATGGCCGGCGGCTCCCAGCGAACGAATCAATCCAAGGCCGGTCGAATATGTTCTAGAGACAACGGTAACAAGCATACTAAGCACTCCTGTTCCGTCCATTACCGCGCCCCCGTCCGCAGTGCAAGACCCAGAAACGATTATATAACAATTTGCATGGATAATATACCCTGAATTCATTTTTGTCAGGAAATAGTCAGGATATATTACGCAACGAAGCGGAATCGCCTCCGGCAGGAATCAGGAATCCTTACAATTTCAGCTGCATGAAGATCGCGTTTTCCGCCGGATTGTCACTGATATCCGATCGCCCTCGCGCTCTCGATCACTTTGCTGCACAGGATCTTACTCAATCCCCGCCCTCTGTATTCGGGCTTTACATACAGTCTTTTAAGCTCGCAGTAATCGTCATCATTTCTCGCCAGAGCAACACAGCCTGCTGTGTTCTTATCGACCAGGGCGAGGTACATCCTCCCTCCCGGCGCCCCGTATTTCTTCTCCACATCCTCTAACTCCTCTTCCAGATGCTGCGAGGAAAGGGTTCCGGCGACAGAGGCATCCTGTTTGTTGATCATCTCTGTATATTCTCTGAGCAGCGAGAGGAACTCATCTGCTTTTTCATGTGCGGGAATTATTTCGATCATGCTGGTCCTCCGAAAAAATCCGATCTGTTTGATTTATCAGATGTAACTATGATAGTGAGTGATTCTAATTCCTGTCAATTCGCTCTGGGAAAAAATAAAGACCATGAGATTCCTCTCTATTGAATCCTCTCATGATCGATAAAAAAAACAGCTTCTTTTTTCTGGCTCATTTACTCGATCCACCGGTCAGACAGATTCAAAAATCCCGGGAGCACAAACAGCACTGCCAGTATGGAACAGATCGTGCCTCTCCCCAGAAGATACCCGAGCTGTGACAACACTCCATGTGTGGATATGATTCCCATCAAAAATCCTACAACGGTCAGGGTCGATCCCGAGGTCAGAATGGAGACCGCCGTATCGCTGACGGTCTTTGTGATGCTTTCTTTTTTGTCCAGTTGCAGCAGGGTTCGATTTTCACGATAACGCTCCGTAAAAAGGATCGCGTAGTCGACTGTCGCACCCAGCTGTACCGAACTTATGATCAGATACGCGATATAGAACAGCGGCTGCCCGGACAGATAAGGGATCGACAGACCGATCCAGATCGCCGTCTCGATCGTGGCTACCAGGATGAGCGGCAGAACGATCGAACGGAAGGATAACAGCAGAACGATAAATACAGCAAGGATCGCGATCAGATTCACCTTGATCATGTCACTTGTGATGGTGTCCATCAGATCATACGTGCTGACGCCCTGACCGGCGAGATAATATTCCTCCGGGAAATAGCGGTTCGCAAGATTTCGTATTTCCTTCACCAGCGCAAACGTTTCGTCCCCGTCATAGTCCGCATTCACAGATACTAACATCCGGCTGTAGTGTTCCGACCGGAACATTTTCAGAACGGTATCCGGAAGCATTTCTGTCGGGACCTCCGGCCCTGCCATCGAGGAAACAGAGAGAACATGGGAGACTTCATCCAGATCCTCCAGCGCCGAGATCAATTCCCGCTCCTCGCTCTCGTTTCCGACAGGCACCATCACCACATAAGTATCATTTTTTCCAAAAACATCTTCCACCGCAGCGGTATCATCACCAAGTCTTGTCCCCTCTCCGAAAATATGAGACGCCCCGAAGTAATAGCTGTTATGCGTGCTCATATAAAAGCTCGGGATGATCGCGACCAGGAATGCGATGCTGATGGGAACGGCGATCCGCCGGATCAGATTCCCCGTTTTTTTGAAGGAAGGGACAAAAGGTTTATGACGCAGCCGTTCCATCTGCCGGAAGGTCAGCAGTATGATACTCGGCATAAACAGAAATACTGTGAGAAGACTGATCGCGATCCCCTTTGCAAGCGCGAGCCCCAGATCCGGGCCGATGCGAAACTGCATCAGCACCAGTGCGAGGAAGCCGATGATGGTCGTCAATCCGCTGGACAAAATGGATGTTGTAGAAAAGCAGAGCGCGTCCACCATCGCTTTTTTCGGATCTTCTTTTGCCCTGCATTCCTCAAAACGATGGATCAAAAAAACGGAATAATCCAGTGAGACTGCCATCTGCAGAATATTTCCGGCCGCATTCGTGACAAAGGAGATCGTTCCGAACATCAGATTGCTGCCTGAATTGATCATGATGGCAGCGCCCAGACCGAGCAGGATGATGAACGGCTCCAGCCAGGAATCGGTAGTCAGCATCAGAATAAGCAGTAAAAACAGGACGACAAAAAGAGCAATGATACGGATCTGTGAAACTGTGCTCTCTGTCGCTACGGCGGTACTGACCGCGGATCCCGTAAGGCTGTTTTCCTCTCCGATCAGATCATAGATCGCGGGAACAGCCTGGTTCTGCTTTCTTTCATCGATCGTTACGGTAAATAATGCATTTCCGTTTTTATAGTAAGTTTTCCGCAGGGAATCCGGATACAGTTCGATCGGAATCAACTCCGACTGCGAATAAGAATCCAGCCACACCACGGACAGAACTCCGTCGATCGCTTCCAATCGTTCTTTATAATCGAAGGCTTCGCTCTCCGAGACATCTTTGATCATGACCCTGGCATTCGGGATCGCCCCGTCAAATTCCTCCTCCATCTTTTCCAACGCAATCGTGGATGGAGAAGAGGAAGGAAGATAATCATTCATATCATAATCCACATTGATTTTCTGTCTGGCAAAAAATCCAAGAACGGCCATAACAAGAAAGCAGATCATGATGATATGGCGATATTTTACGATGAATGTATAAAATTTTCTCATATTACTTCAGATACGATACCAGTCCACAGGGCGTACATGGACAGCATAGCGAAGGAAGCGGTACGATTACACATACAAAAAACGGCGGGAATCAGATGTCTGACATCCCCGCCGATTTGTATGTTTTATCATATGTGAGAAGCTGCCGAAACCAGGCAGCTGCAAGCAGGATCACTTTCTTTCCGCACTGCGGATCAAAGCTTCTTTGATCGCACCATGCATCGCCACATCAATGCTCCGGACCATATCTTCCGGCGTTCTTCCTTCCGGCCGGATCATCCACTGTATGAGCGCACTCACAAGAGCCATCGTATAAAAATCACGAATGAAAGCAATGTCTCCTTCCTTTGCCGGTATTTCCTCTAAAAGGCCGGACATGAACTTTCCCATGATTTCTTCCGTACGGTCCTGAAATAACTGCTGGAGAAAATCGCGGCCCACACTGTTGTAAGCGCAGAGGCAGATCTTCCGATTCTCTTCCACATACCTCAGGACCTCGAGGATCCCTTCATCCCAGGTCGCGATGTTTTCACTTTTCTTCAGTAGTTCGAGCAGCTCATTCGTGAACATCCATTGCATCGCGTCATAGATATCCTCAAAATGATAATAGAATGTCGGCCTGGTGATATCTGCATACTCGATAATTTCTTTCACTGTGATCTTATTGAAATCTTTCTGAAGCATGAAATGCTTCATCGCTTCCGTGATCTTGTGTTTTGTAGCCAGCGATATGTCTTCATTCTTCATCTGAGAGTCTCCTGGGATAAAGTTCTTCGTTTTTATAACAGAACAATTTCCTTCGTGGCGATCGTTTCCCGAAAGGCGGTATCATGCTCCACGAACAGCATAGTAGGTCCGTATTCGAGGAGCACATCCCGGATCTGCATCCTCGTGATGACATCAATATAGTTGAGCGGCTCGTCCCAAAGGTAAATATGCGCCTTTTCGCATAAGCTGCCCGCGATCAGAATTTTCTTTTTCTGCCCTTCGCTCATGGACTCCATCGGAATCGAAAACTGTTCTCGTTCAAAGCCGAGTTTCCGGAGGATCGTGAGGAACCGGGTCAGATCGATCCCCCTGTCCGCCGCATAATCGGAAGCGACGCCTTTCAGGAAGGATGTGTCCTGGGGCACATAGGATATGTTCAGTCCGTTCCCGACCGTGACCTTCCCCTGATACCTGATATTTTCCCCCATCAGGAGCTTCAGCAGAGTGGATTTCCCGGAACCGTTCTTCCCGATAACAGCGGCGCGGTCTCCCTGGCAGATCTCAAACGAAAGATTTTCGAAAAGAAAGGCGCCTTCGTCATAGTACACCGCGAGATCCTTTGCGGAAATCAGCGTCGTCTTAAAATAAACCTCCGTTTCCATCTTTAACGGTTCGACTCTGTCCACATCTTTCAAAAGCTGAGACTTCTTCTCTGCCGCCTTCTGCATGCGATTCTCAAAATTCTTTGAGCGCTGCATCATTTTTGCCGACTTGTGTCCCACGAAGCCTTTATCCAGCCTGGAACCGGAATTCGTGCTCCCCTTCTTCCTTTTTTCCACTTTGTCTGACCACCCGGCGCTCTGGCGGGCAGCTTCCGAAAGCCGCCGGACGTCTTTTTTCAGCTTTTCATTTTCCGTAATTTCGTTTTGTTCATTCCGCTTGAAATTCTCCCACCACGAAGAAAAGTTCCCCTGCTGTATGTCGATCGTCGTTCGATTGATCGAGATGACATGGTCGATGCAGGAATCCAATAACGCGGCATCATGCGACACCAGAATGAAGCCTTTTTTCCTCTTCAAATACTCACAGATGATCGCTCTGCCCGCTTCGTCGACATGGTTCGTCGGCTCGTCGATGAGCAGGAACCTGTTTTCTCCGGAGAAAAGCGCGGCCAGCAGAGCCTTCGTCTGTTCGCCGTTCGAAAGCGTGGAGAAATCCCGGTACAGGCATTCCGCATCCATGTCCAGCAGAGACAGTTCCTTGATGAACTCCCAGTCCTCGGCCTGCGGACAGATCTCCGACATCACATCAAGAGTCATCCGGTCCTTATCTTTAACGATGTACGGAAAATACGCAAACTCCATATCACTGCTGATTTTCCCGCTGTATTCGTATTTCCCGAGGATCAGATTCAGCAGTGTGGTTTTGCCGCGGCCGTTCCTCCCGATCAGACCGAGCTTCCAGCTCCCGTCTATCTGCAGACTGACATTCTCGAAGATATTATCCTGTGCTCCGCTATAAGAAAACGTTAGATTTTGAATGCTTATATATGACATTTTGTTATTCCTCCTTTTCCGTCATGAGTTTTGACAAAGTCGGAATAATCTGTGACAAAAAAGTACTCTACGTGTTTCTCACAGATCCGACAACACGTAGAGAATCACATGTACGAGCGTACTTCCTTCCATCATGATCTCCTCAGCACCTTTTGTTTTAACCAACGTCACCAGTGTAACCTATCCGCCGGTTCGGTTCAATACCGCAGTGCCTGGAAAACTTGAACGCTCTCGATATCGTTATTTTATGAGAATCACCTGACGATCAGACAATCACCCGAGTTTATCACCGCTCCTTTTTCGCAGTCGCATTGAGTATCGCGTAAATCGCCGCGAACAATAAACCCGCTACCGGCCAGATCACCCACGTGGTCCCCCAGTTCATCGTGAGGAAGCTCCACAAAAGGTAGACGGCTGTGGCCAAGAGCCAGTAGACGGTCGAGAATACGGATAATTTCTTGTTGACCCTTTTGTTCTCCGGCTTGTAATCATCGATCTGAAGGAGTTTCTTATAGACATCCATCTGCATGCTGCTGCTGACGAACTGGAATACCCCGATCCCCACCAGCAGGAGAAGGATGGCTACGCCGTAAAAAGAGTATTCTTCGTTCGCTTCAAAGATGGAACTTATCAGTATCGGGATCACAGAAAGGATGCAAAGGACGGTGCCTTCTGCTCTTTTCTTCTGATAAGCCGGCTGCAGTTCTTCCATTTCCTTTTTTAAGATCGCTTCTGCGCCGTACGCCAGCGAAAATCCCTCTTCATTTAAGAAATCATATTTGTGCAGTCCGGATCCGGTTTTGATAAAGATCCCTACTGCTGCCGCGATGATAACGAGTACCAGTACGACACCGATGATACTCGCGGTATCTTCCGTTAATCCGGAAACTTTTGCGATAGAGAGCCCTTCTGATATCATGAGCGGGATCGCTGACCAGACACACAGCATCACACCGAGAGCGACGGTATTCCTATTCTGCTCGACATTTTTCTGGTAATCCCGGATCTCCTCGATCGTCACCTCTCTTACGGCATTTTCCGGATTCAGATCCGCGATGATTTCTCCCGGGATCTCTTCCATCTCATCTTTTAACAGGAAATCTGTGCTGACCCCGTAGATCTTACTGAGTTCCACGATCTTATCCATTGAAGGGATGCTGTTCGCACTTTCCCATTTGGAAATCGATTGTCTGGATACGTTCATTTTCTCTGCCAGTTCTTCCTGCGACAGACCGCTCCTCGTCCGGAGCTGATATAATTTTTCTGCTAATATCATTTTGCTGACCTCCATTCCATCTAGCTTTATTTGGTATCTTCAGAATAGAAAAATGTGAGGTTGCATTCTACCAATTCCATTTTAATTCCTCGCAACCAGTGGTTGCAACCGCTAGTTTCTGCGGTATTTCTGCGGCGGATTTCCGTTTTTCCGAACGATGACACCGGAAAAGGCCCCGGAAAGCTTCAGCATCTCAACTTTCTGCAGACGGATCGACAGGACCGCTTTGGTATGAGGCAGATATTCCACCGTGACCTTTGTCGCTCTGACAGAATCCGGAAGCCGTTCATAGGAGCTCTTATTGATGTAGAAGGTCATGTGCTGCCCGCCCTCAGTATCGCCGACGATCTGGAAGAAGCTGGAATACTCCCCGCTCGCGTCCCACCTCGTCTCCCAGTTCTGCAGTACCGCCGTTTCCGGGTGGGAAAGGACAGGGATGTCCCGGATCGGATTGCGAAGCACCAGGAACAAAACAACGGCAAGGCAGACGGCGCCGATCCACCATCCCCACGAGCGGCCGTGCGAGACATATTTTCTTCGATACCAGACAAGGAAAAAGACCCCAAAGGAGCTGAAGCCGAACCGGTAGATGAGCATCATCACGAAGCCGGCCTGTCCTTCCATAAAATAACCGCGTCCTTTTAAGGTCAAAATAAGAAAGCTCAACACCCACCACCCGATCAAAAGGATCCAGAAAGCCAGGGCCAGGATATCCCGCGGTGCAGGGCGCTCCTCTCCGTGATTCCGGCATTTCTCCTTCAGGCTTTTCAGATGATTGACAAGGTCATTCCCCAGCAGTCCGTGGGGAGGCGCGTCCTGATCCACTTTTTTCTGCTCCGGACCTTTATATTCTTCCACTTTCTCTCTCCCCTCTACCACGGGATCAACGCCGCTCCGAAATGCGCGCCCCGGCCGACGGTTATGACTTTAAACCACTACGACTGTCCGCGAACGTCGGGCAGCCATCCTATTATTTTAATGTTACGCTTCCTCTTTTAGTTCTTCGTAAAGCGGCAGTTAAAAGCAGGAAAAGCGTCCGTAAACATTTCTGCGGCAGCGAGGTCGACTGCCCGCTACGGCAGTTTACGGGCAGACACTCGCGGACGTGGTCGACCAGCTTCCTTCTTCCGATCCTGCCGTTTTTCCGCTCAAACAGGGTCTGTCGGCATCCGTCGGGAACGTCGGCTTAAACACGACGTCCTTCACTGTGAAGTTCACCCCGGACGATACAGCAAACTACAACACGGTAACCGGGATAAAAGTCCATATGCTCGTCAAAGGCGCATCGACATCGCAGGACAAAACGAAAACTGCTGCTTCTGATAAAAAGCAGTGAGCCCTTTGACCGGTGGACGACGCAGCCGAAGTTCTAATGCTGTTCTCAGCGCTGCTTGCGACATCAGTAGCACTACTCGTTTTCCTCAAACGGAGAAAAAAGATGAAATAAATACTGGCATCTGATCGCTATGTATTCCGAAATCACTGAAAAGCACATGCCGCCCGGTTATCGTCCCGAGCGGCATATGTTCGATTAGATATTATCTGCTGATTTTTTTCGCATATTTTATGCGGCATTGTCGGCGGTAACAGCGCTGTCGGAAGTATCGCAACTCTGATCCGAAATTCTGCCAGTGGTATCGCAGCTCTGAGCTGTATCACTGATGCCAGTTTCGGTATCGATAACGTATTCTACTCTACTCGTTACGAGGACCGGTGTAAGCTTTCCGTTAACTTTGGTGATGTGGATCTTATATACGGTGCTGTCAAGTTCCTCGCCATCCGGAGCCTTTGTCTGCTCTATCGTGATATATCCTGCCGAATATACGAAGTGTCTCGAGGTCGTTCCTACGGCACAGCTGCTGTTCGTGCTGTACCAGGAAACCTTGTACTCTGCACCATTCATCTAAAAAATTTACCCGAATCGAAATCGGCAGCAAATTCATACCCAGATAAATTTTGTTCAGAACGTCAAGCGCATCTGATTCCAGGTGGCTCCGCCATGTGTAGACTTTTCACTGACCCCCTCACTGACAAACCCGAATTTCGCATAGTAGTGAAGCAGGTGATCTTTACAGGTGAGGACCAGCCCTTTCCTTCCCTGCCGCTTTGCATCAGCGATCGCCCGCTCCAGAAGCTGTCCGGCGAAACCTCTGTTCCTGCAGGATGGTATCGTGTTGACGCCGAAGATCATCTGCCAGTCTCCGTTCTCATCATGCATCCTGGCCTTTTCATACATCTCGTCGGTCAGATCAGGGGCGTTGGTGACAAAACCATCCACAAAGGCCACCAGCTTTCCTCCATCGAACATCAGCCAGAAATGATTTCCATAGTATTTGATCCTGTCCGCAAATTCCTCTGCGGTGGCCGCTTCAGACGCCGGAAAGCATTCTGCCTCGACCGCGGCGATCGCGTCGAAATCTTCCATTGTCGCTGTCCGTATCTCCATATCCTTTTTTCACTCCTTAACTTTCTTTCCACGCCGGCGCGTGCTTGTGACAAATCGCGATACAGTTCCCGCAGCCGCTGCATTTTGTCTCATCGATCCTGCTGAACCAGCCCGGCTGCATTTTTATCGCGCCCTGCGGACATTCCCTGATGCAGGCTCCACACCCGACGCATTTTTCCTTATCGATAAACGCCTTTTTCGTATTCTCCATTGTGTGCCCCCAAGTCACCGCGCCGCTGCGGCTACCCTCTCCGGAGCGGTCAGAAGTGCTCCCTCATCATTCATAGTTCTGCACACAGTATAGGAAATGAACTTTCCGCAGACAATATATAAACGAATTTATTATTCACTATTAATTTTCATAGTTGCTTTTAAAAAAATGCAGGCTTGAGGTGCCCGGGAAAAAATGGGGTTTTTCCAAACTCACTGATACTGTTTCTCAACGATCGCGTACAGGATGTCCCCCAGTTCACGCGGTTTTGCTTCGCAGCCCCCGTCAAGCCATTCCCGGATCACACCGATTACGCCATGATAATTATACTGATAGGAAACCGTAAACGTCTTCTCATCATAGGTGCCCCTCTGCATCAGGAGCTTCTTCATCTCGTCATACAGCTCCTCAACCGTTTTCCTGATATACCGGCTCTCCAGATGCGAGTCAAAGAATTCCCGGTAAAACGGCTGATTCTGATAGATGATCTCCAGCAGCCGGTACCGGTCATTCTCGATGTCATGATCCTGGAACGCCTCTTCCGTGAGCTGCTCCTCGAGCTTTTCGAACAAATCATAAATATCGCGATAGTTCCGGTAAAATGTGGCCCGGTTGATATCCGCCAGCTCACAGAGCTCCTTCACCGTGATTTCCGGAAGATCTTTTTTCTCCAAAAGCTGATACAGTGAGTCTTTGATCACCATCCTGGTATAGGCGGTCCTTCTGTCCATAAAATCCCTCCGATCCGGCAGCTGTCCCGCTCCGGCATCATAAAAAGATCCTGTTTCGCAGCAGTTCATCGGTCCCTGTCGCATAAGTATCAAAAGACAAAGGATTGATGCTTGTTTCTTCTCAGACTACAGTTTAATATACAAGAGGAAAATATGCAACACGCGACGCACTTCTTTGGCTTATCACGATATTTATTTTGACCCATGGAGAAAAAAAAGCAGCAGGGCTGCTGCATTTGAGGAGGACAAAATGGAACATCAGCAGAATACAGTACTGGTTACCGGCGGGACAGGATTCCTCGCGGGCTGGACGATCCGGAAATTACTCGAAAAAGGATACCGCGTGCGGACGACCGTTCGCTCCGAAAAAAAGATCCGCACCGTGCAGGATATGCTGTCAAAAGAAAATGTTGATATCACAAAACTCACGTTTGCCTTTGCCGATCTGACAAAGCCCGAAGGATGGCATGAAGCGATGGATGGAATCGACGTCGTCCTCCATATCGCCTCGCCGCTCGGAGGAGATGACCAGGAAGATCCCGCGCTGATCCCGACCGCGGAAAGCGGTGTGAAAAACGTGATCCGGGCGGCGATCGACACCGACGTGGAAAAAGTCGTCATGACCTCTTCCGAAGCAGCCTGCTATCCCGGCAGGAAATACAGACAGCCGGCAGCGGATGAAACCTTCTGGACGGATGTCGATAACAAGGAGATCACGAACTACATGCGCTCCAAGATCATCGCCGAAAAAACAGCGTGGGAGCTGATCCGGCGCCAGGATCACACAAAACTCGTTACAATACTTCCCGGTGCGATCCTGGGACCGTACATGGCCGGCAGGAGAAGCTCTACCGATCAGATTTTCGAAATGCTTCTGAAAGGGATCCCGAGCCCGAATGCCGTCTACAGTGTGAGCGACGTTCGCGATCTTGCGGAGCTCCACATTTTGGCCATGGAGAACCCGGCGGCGGACGGCCGGCGGTTTCTTGCCCACGGCGAAGAGATGAGCATGCCGGAAATGGCGGGGATCCTCAAAGCACAGTATCCGGAGCGGAACGTCAAAACATCAGTTGTCCCGGATTTCATCGTCCATCTCCTGGCAAAATTTCAGGTGTCAATGAAGATCCTGAATACCATGGTCGGGATGAACTATAAGCTGGACAATACGAAGGCCCGCAGAATCCTGGGATGGGACCCGCGCCCGGCCGAGGAGACCGTGCTGGATGCCGCGGACTACATGATCAAAAGCGAAATCATCTAACCGATCCTGCCGCCTCAGAAGCCGCCTTTTGTCCTTAAAAACGACCTGCCGGATTTATCCGCTTATCCAATTCCCGTCCGCATCCGTGTACTGCTCATACCATCCGGCATTGTCGAAGCTGTACGGATTATCCTCGCTTTTCAATATCCTCTCCGGCATCTGCACGAAGATGACAGTGAATACTACCAGAATGATGAGGCCTCCGACGATATCCTTCCAATGGATGC
This sequence comes from Anaerovoracaceae bacterium, assembly GCA_050946555.1. GTDB lineage: Bacteria > Bacillota > Clostridia > Peptostreptococcales > Anaerovoracaceae > Aminicella. The sequence goes on from JBMNVA010000003.1 coordinate 213,304, forward strand.
CGTTCCTGACAAACCATACCGTACCGGCGATGCCGAGCGGCAGCCAGCAGCACAGCGCGGTCACGAGCCCCGGTGCATAGAATCCGGTATAGATCCCTTCTGCATAAAATGCTGTCATGGACTGATACGCCAAAAGGAAATGCACCGCGACCTCGAAATAGCTGAAGACCGTGACGCTGAAGTGCATTTTTCTGCCGTACTTGTCGATTTCCGTCAGGATGAACCAGACGATCGCACCGCCGAAATTCGTGATCATATCCGTGATCTCGCTCATCGGATACCGGTCTCGCAGCGCCGGGCTGGAACTGATATTGTAAATATAATGGAATCCGCCCGGGATCACCCACTCTTCCCACACATGGAACGTCAGGACGATCACGACGAACGCTCCGAACTTCCGGATGCTGTCCCAGTCTTTCCAGTGCACGATCAGCTGCACGGTGAGCACGATGCTCATGATGATCATGAGATACAGCCATCCCCATTCAACAAACCAAAGCCACATTTTGTTAACCTCCTGTTCTTCTTTACAGGAGGCATTTTATCACCGGCGATTTTGTGCTACAATAGTTTCGAAACAAATGCTACAATGCCGCCAGACGTTGTAGCGGAAAAAAGAAAAATCAACTGGAAAAGAGGCACCTATGTACCATATTTCGAATGACAAGCGCGCGAAAAAATCCGCGGAGCTTCTCTATCAGGGGCTGCTGACCTGCCTGGAACAGAAAAGCTTCGACGAGATCACCGTGACAGATCTCCAGAAGTCATCCGGCGTCGCTCGTACGACCTTTTATCGTGCGTTTGACAACATCTCGGATATCCTGTACTGGAAATGCGATCTCTGTTTTCAGGAAGTGCTTGGAGGATTTACGGCAGAACAATTCGTCAATGAAATGGATCTGGTCTACCAGTATTTTTCGTACTGGACGGATCATAAAGATATCCTGGAGCTGCTGATGAAGATCAACCGGTATGACATCATCTATGCCTGCCACATGAATGCGGCACTGGCGGTGCAGGAAAAATTCGGAGCCCACCCGGAGATGCAGGGAGCGCACGGCAATTATTTTCTCGCCATCCGGACCGGTTTCACGATCAGCATCCTGACAGCCTGGCTCCGGGGAGGAAGCAAAGAGTCTTTAGATGAGATCATCGATATCGTGAGAGAACAATTAGCCCTGATGCCTTCTGACAAAATAAAATAGATTGGCAAAAATAAAAAGACGATCAATAGCCAGTTCCGGTGGTCCGTTGATCGTCTGATGATCGAGCCTGTGAGGTCGCTATTACGATCTCGTTATTCAGAGTCCTTCTTCATATATTCCATGCCGCTGTGCCATGCCTGCCCGACTTTTTCTCCGATCGCGTAGTAACCGTTCTGCATCTGATCGAACGCGAACGCCCGGATCTTTCCGGCATCGATCCGGCCCTTCTCGTCGAGGACCTTCTCATCCGCGATCACATTCACGATCTTCCCGAGGATGCGGAGGCCGTAAGGCTCGTCCTGAAACTCGACGGCTTCACATTCCAGCGTCACCGGATATTCCGTGATGACCGGTGCGTCGACGCGGCTGCTTTTCACGGCATGAAGGCCGCTGCGTTCGAACTTGTCCTTCATCTTGTTGCTGCTGGCGATGCCGAAAAAGTCGGATTCTTTCAGCGTATCGGTTCCCGGGGCGGCCAGCGTAAAGGCTTTCTTCGCCCGGATGTTTGCAACGGTCTTATGGCTTTCTTCCAGGTTCAGCGCGACCATGTCTTCCGCGCAGATCCCGCCCCACGCCATCATCATGACATCGACGGAATCATCCTCATTATAGGTCCCGATCATATAGGTCGGCATCGGGAACAGATATGGCTTCACTCCTAAATCTTTTGTCATTTTTGTCACTCCTTACCTTAGGATCGTATCAGGGTTCTGGTTATATTCTTCTGACTCAATCATATATTTTATATGGAACTATGACAAGTACGCACATTTTAGTTATGTACTATCTTCCAGGTAAGTGCCGGCAATGGAGTCAAAACATATCCACGGAAAAAAGACCGGAGGATTTCCGTTTTTTCTCTGTCAACGCCCTGTCAGTTACTTTTTTTCCTCCGAATCCTCTCCTTTGTTTTCGATATCGGCGAAGATCCAGAGGAGAGCAATGATGATATACAAAACATAAGAGACGATCGGATAATAATACGACAGCGGCATGGCGGCCGCATAGCCGATGATGGTGATCCGGCTCCTTCGTTCGCCGCACAGCACGCCGAACAATGAAGCCTTCCTGCCATTGGCACGGTAAACCGCCAGGACCAGCAGGTGATAGGCGATCGCGGAAACAAAAAGAGTAATGCTGTAGAGAAGTCCCGGCGCCCCGCCGAAGCCTGCTTTCGATATCCAGGATATCGCGAACGGGATCAGGGATACGCAGAACATCCACAGAAGGTTGGTCCATAAGGTCAGGCCGCTGATTTTTTTCGCGCTGACGATCAGACGATGATGATTGAACCAGTAGATGCCGATATATACATAGCTGATCAGATATCCCAGGAACGTCGGGATCAGATCCGACAGGTCCGACCACGAACCGCCTTCCGGCGCACTCAGTGACAGGACCATGATGGTGATGATGATCGCGAGTATGCCATCGCTGAACGCTTCCAGTCTTCCTTTGCTCATATTCATAAAATTTTTCTCCCCATTATCTGACACCCAAGGCGTCACAGTCAACAGCTAGTGCTCCATTTCGCACGGCGGCAGATGCCTGCGTTCTGCCTTCCGGCGGAATGGACAAATACGTTGTTATCATACCATAAAACACGGCGGTTCTCATCAAAGCAGTAAAAAAACCTTCCGGGGGAATTTTCTTCCTCCGGAAGGTCTGGCAGTTGATTATCAAAAGGTTATTTTGCCATGTGTTTTCTGAGAACGACCACACCGATCACTGCGGCGATGATGACGGCAAGATAAAATCCCATGTTTGTCTCATCGCCGGTTTTAGGCTGGTCGGATTTGTCTGAATCACCTGCTTTATCCGACTCATCCGACGTATCACTACTGATCTTATCTTTCGAAGTTACGGTGTTTTCAACGTCTACTACGTAAGTATCTCCATCCGCAACGTCCGAGAGATCGATCGTCTGATTATCGACAGGGGTGAACGTGTAGCCGGACACTGCGCCGCTGATATTTTCAACGAGCGTGAACGTCTTCTCTGTTGTCGTATCTACACCGCTGAAGGTCGCCGTTCCGTCATCCCCTATCGTCACAGGACCGTAAGCGGTACCGCTCGTTCCTTCCCCTTCGTAAAGCGTGAAACTCGCGGAAGGTTTCGCCCCGTTGTATGTACCGCCGTTGCTGAGCGCCCAGGTCTTATTGATCTGCACGTTGACGCTCATAGTATCACTATCCTCTGTTACGGTGTTCGTTACGTCTACTTCGTAAGTATCCCCGTCCGCAGTGTCCGAAAGATCAAGTGTCTGGTTATCGGCTGCGGTGAACGTGTAGCCTGTCACCGAGCCGCTGATGTCCTCAACCAAGGTGTACGTTGTTGTCGATGTGGTGTCCACGTCGCTGAACGTGACCGTCCCGTCATCTCCGAGCGTCTGAGTGTCGACAGGGTCACCGGTCGTATCGTCTCCTTCATAAAGCGAAAAGGTCACGTCAGGCAGCGTCCCGTCGTATGTGCCGCCCGTGCTGAGCTCCCACGACTTATTAACCTGCACGTTGACGCTCGTAGTAGTAGAGGTTTCCATTGATTCAAGTCCGATAAAATTCTGGGCCGTTCCATCATCTTTCGTGTACAAGTCGACATTAAAATCATCAGGTATTGAGTCAACGTTCTGGTACGCAAGTTCACGCAAAGTACTTCCTGGATTTTGACCAATTGCTGAAGAGTAATCGTCTGTATAATACCAAATTGCAGCCTGTGTATAAATCCGCCAGTAATATGCAGTTGTCGGGAAATCAAGTCCAGTATTAGACTTATATGTTGTCTTCCATTCGTTGTTATTCCCAAAATTTGGATATCCGTAGTACAGAACAGCGCGGATATACTTCGCTTGATCATTATTATTAGCAACAAGATCAGAATTTATCTGGTCGTCACTTGCCTGTGATATCTTTGTGTATCCGCTTATACCGGCAGAGCTTGGCTGAGGTCTTGAATAAAGCATATTGATACAATAAACAAGAGGATCTGAATCCGGTGCATAATCTGACTGTGACGTCGCGGTAGTAGCGTGATACTCGTCTTCTCCATTTTCACTTTCACTTGCATTATAGATAGTGTATTCTCCATCAGCGAAAACAAATTGAACACAACCTATAATGAGAACGATGATGATCAAAAAGCCTAATCGGTACCACTTTGAAGCTTTGGTAACTCTTTTTTTCATTTATCCACCCCTACCAATTTTGATAAAATATAGTATTAATTACCATTAATGTTATTTACTAACATTACATGTTTATTTTAGCCCAATTTTTCAAATTATTCAATTAGTTTTTGGGGATTAATTGAATTTTCTAAGCGTAGTATTTGTGCTACTGCCTTCCAGCCTCCCACTGAAACTGGTGAAAAAGAATGGTACGAAAGCATGATCAAACGTTGCAGCAGACATCAAAAAAATAAGAGCAGGCGCTCCGCAACCGAGCACCTACTCTTCACGACAAATCAGGATTCATTTTCCAGGCGCATTTTTCTTATAAAAATAATAAAACATCAGCATCAAGACGATATTGATCGCAAGAACTATGATGCTCCCTTCGATTTTATAAGCACCGCCGGATAAAATAATATCGTTCGATGCGGTCATAGAGTAGAGGCTCGGATAGTCCTCCGCCAGACTGACTCCCCCGAGAATAATACCTCCGGCAATATTCCATACAGCATGCGCCATGATCGGTGCCAGAATCGTACCCTCCGCTTCATACAGAGCTGTTGTAAAAAGGCACATCGTAACGACATTCAAGACCGGCAGCAGGCCCGCCTCAAAAGCACCGCCGTGCATGAGCGCGAATAATGCCGTTGTGATTATTATCGTAACCGGCATGTTATATTTTGTCTTGAGCAGCTGATAAATATAGCCGCGGACAAGAAGTTCCTGCATGACAACATTGAGAAACGCAGAAAGAATCCAGAGCCACAGCATCGAGACTTCATTTTTTCCGGTGATCGTCAGCTGATGGGTGCCGAGAAGGACCCCCGCCGAAAGACCGATCCACAAGCATCCGGAAATGATCCCGATCAGGATCCCTTTTCCCGCGTGGTTCGCGACCGGTATTTTCACCGTCTTTTTTTCTATGAAAAGAAAAACAGCAGTGAACAAAATCATTACCGCGAGAGGGACCAGCTCTGCAAAGAATCTCCAGACAGCCGGGTCATCCGCCGGGATATTGATCCCTGCGAAAAGGGCCCATCCCACAAAAAATACGATGATTTTTAACGTCGTAATAAATGCTTTTTTCATTTGCTTCTCCCATGTATGGCTGCAATACATATTATAACTGTTGTCCGCCGCCATGCAACATGTACCTGCTGTTGAGACCTCAAATTTAACACAAATATTACGCAGCCTGAGGGAGACGGTAACTCTGGGCAGATACAATTTAGAAAATGATCCGGATGTGGAATCTCAGGGAACGATCTCATTCTTCAACAAAACGGAATGGAGGGGAAAAAAACACATGGAGGAAACCATCCCGGTGCTCGGCGTATACATGAGCGGTACCGGAAACACGAAATACTGCGTAGAAAGGCTGATCGGGGACCTGGACCCTGACGCTGTCCTGACGGCGATCGAATCGGACCGGACACCGGAATTGATCCGAAGGGCGGAGCTGATCGTCCTGGGATATCCGACCCAATTTTCCAACGCACCGCTGATGGTCCGGGATTTTATCCGGCAGCATCCGGCTTTATGGGACCGAAAACATATGATCTGCCTGACCACCATGGGCGCTTTCAGCGGGGACGGGACCGGCTGCGCCGCTCGCGTGCTGAAAAAATACGGCGCCGTGGTGGACGGCGGCCTGCAGGTGCGTATGCCGGACAGCGTCTGCGACAAAAAAGCACTGAAAAAATCCCGTGAAGAAAATCACAGGATCGTCGTCAAAGCAGGCCGGAAGATCGATCAGGCCGCAGAACAGATCAGGAAAGGGAACTATCCCGGAGAAGGCCTCGGTTTCTTCAGCCATATCCTCGGCCTGTTCGGCCAGCGTCTTTGGTTTTACGGAAAGACCTCCCATTATGCGGCAGGCCTTACGATCGATCCGGAGAAGTGCGTCGGCTGCGGCACCTGCGCCAAAGTCTGCCCCATGGGCAATATCCGGATGCAGACCGCACCTTCCCCCGAACCTGACAAAACGCTCACCCGGGCTGTTCCGGGGACAAAATGCGCCATGTGCTACCGGTGCATCAGCCTCTGCCCCACTCAGGCCATCACGCTGCTCGGCAATAAGGTCGTGGAACAGTGCCGGATCGAAAAATATGAATAGAGTTTCTTAAGAGAAATCCCCTTAACATTTCAGACCGTTTCTTTCCCTAACATTTGCTTTGCCTTTTTGCACCATCGCAGATATCCTTCGTATGTTTCGACGCCGAATGTTACCGTGAGGTAGAAATAGAGATGGTCTTCCGACTGATTTAAAACCCCTGCTAAGTTCTTTTGATAATTCTTTAATATCTGCAGTTCAGATGAAATGTCCTGCTCAAACTGCTCTATTGTTTTTGTGGTGGCTTCCCGGCCGACGGCTCCGCCAAAAAACAATTTTAAGAGGGTTTCATATTTCAAATCATTCGACGCTTTCGAGTCTTTCAGCCACGCAATCAGATAATCCTTCCCGGCTTCCGTTATCGAATACAGAGATTTCCCCCGTTTATTCACGCTTCCGCTATCGCTTGCCTTGGTGATAAGTCCTTCTTTTTCCATAGCATTCAATGAGGGATAAATGCTGCCGAAACTCCCCTTCCAGAAGAAACTGATCCCGTTATCGATTTCTTTTTTGATGTCATAACCGGAAAGATCCTCATGCTCCAGCAGTCCCAAAATGACCATGTCTATTTTTCTGCTTTTCCCCATATTCGTGCCTCTATAATACAATCTTTATTATTTTTCTCTCCAGATCATTTTATATTTCAGTACTTGTTTCGGGCAGGCATGAACGCATTCCCCGCACCGGATGCATTCCGTGCAGGTATGGTTCTTCTGCTGTCTTACCATCTGCTCGACATCGAGCCCCATCGGGCAGGACTTGTTACACTTTTTGCATGAAATGCAGTTTTCCTGTTCTGCTTCGATATGAAGCTGCGGGATGTGCAGAATCCTTCCGATAGAACTCCCGATCACCAGAAAAGGCGCCATCCAGCATAGATAATGACAGGCAGCCCGTCTTCCATGGATCAGAGCCGGAGCTGCCAGAATAAACAGGACTCCATAATAGATAATATAATCATAAATCTGCGAAACGGAAATCCCATGATCCGTCATATAAAAGAAATCGATTGTGACACCGTTTTTCCCTAAAATGAATGTTGCAATAATACCGATGATCCAGATGCACCATATTATATACTTGATATTGTTTCTCCCTCCCTGCTTTGCCGGTTTATCATTGATTTCAGCACACCATTCCTGCAGACCGCCGGCAGGGCACAAATATCCGCACCATGCGCGCCCCGCAAATGTCGCCGTCACCAGGATCGCCATAAAAACAAAGAAACTCCCGTTTAAAATATGCCGGAACATAGCCTGAATGATCAAATACGGTGAGAAATACCAGATAGTGATTGGAAAAAGTAAAAATGCAATAAAGATTACAGTTCTGCGAAATTTCATCATGATGATCACCCCGCACAATATATCAATTTGATATATTATATATAATCCATTTCCGCCTCTGTGTCAACCGGCAGCAGACAAAAAAAAATAGCTGATGACGGGTCCGTTTCGCAGCATACCCATGCGCTGAGCGGATCGTATTCCTGTTCTATTTCCTGAATCACGTCCTCTTCCGCGTACAGGGGATTTGGTCCGGGATTTTTTCCGCCTCCCTGATTCGACGATAAAAATTGACCCACTCCCTTAACACAAACAACCATCGTTCGAGATGCAATACGAACGATGGGGCTCGCATGAAAAGAGTGAGTCAATACACAATGGGCATCATGCCAAAGGCATGTCGCGAGCGGCGGCCGCAGACGATCAGATTCGCGTGCTCGCCGCAATATAGTGATCGACTTGAGTTCTTCCAGCGCGAAGAAATCCGTATATGTTTTACTCAGCAGCAAACGGCACTACATGTGCGACCGCTTCTTCACGGGTGATGATCTTATTATCATTATCCAGATCCACCAGCAGATAGCGGTTATTCCCCATGCCGATTTCCTTCATGTAGGAAAGCTGACGCAGACCATGGCGGGATTCCATGCGCTCTACCAAATCATGATGGTCTTCCTCCTTCATCGCATAGACAAGGTCAACGCAGGCCTGATCCACGGCGAGGATATCGGTTGAAGAAAGAATGCCGACATTCGGCGTTACAACAGGCTGCGCCGCGGTCCCTTCGCAGTCGCACGATACCGACATGTTGCGCATCACATTCACAAAGGTGATCTGATTGCCGAAGAAATCCACCGTTGCCTTGCTGGATTCGGTAATGCGCTCCATCAGCTCTTCCTTGCTGACGGACCACTGACCTTCTCCTTCGCGGGTATGGATCCAGCGCTTGCCGACCCGGCCATCCGCACAGCCGATGCCGATATTTTTGTTCGAGCCGCCGAAGCCTCCCTGCACGTGTCCTTTGAAATGCGTAAGGACAACCAGGGAATCATAGCTCGTCATATGAGAGCCGACAGACATTTCCTTCATCCATTTGCCGCCTTTGATCGGCAGCAACGCTGTGCCCTCTTCATCCATGATATCGACCGGGCAGAATGTCCATCCGTTCACCTTCAGAGTTTCCCGGTGCAGTTCCGTTGTATAGCGGTCCCCCTCATAATAGGTGTTCGTTTCCACGATGCTCGCATCGTTCAGTTCCGGTTCCCTCTTCATCAGACTCTCTACCCATGCATGGGGGATGATGTTCGGGCCGTGCTTCTCACCGGTATGCAGTTTAACACCTGTCCTGCCGCAAATATTCCCATTTACTTTCTCATATGCCTTTGCGAGACCAGCGGCGGAAAGATCACGAGTGAAGTACACAATAGATTCGTTCCCGCTTCTCTTTTCATAAGGAACATACATGCTTCCATCAATCGTCATATGCCATCCCATTTCCTTTCTCTTCCCAGACTTTGTGTTAATAACCATATAAATGATAGCACAAATTGTTGATCGCATTCAATCTCAGCACTTCTCAGATCGCTTCGTGATCTGATAGATCGGAAAATTGAACTCTATCAACTTGAAAGAAATCGGTACAATTTACTTCTCTCCCGTGAATTTCGAAACCGCTTCTTTGATTTCTTCTCTATGTCCTTCCATTAAATGCCCGCCGCTTTCAAAAGAAATAAAGGTACAGTTCGGAAACCTCCTGACTGCTTTTTCTGCGTCTTCATAGCTTGCTAATTTATCGTCTTTGGCGTGAAAAACCAATGTCGGCACCTGCAGATCTTCAACAGGATAATCGTCATAATTCCTTGCCATATCAGGATTTGTTACGGAGGCATCCAATACTACACCTTTTTTTCTATCCTCAACAGGAAGCATACTGTTAATCGTAGACGGTTCCATGCCCATGATCGGCCCAAACAACGGGCTGATGAGATACATTGCAAAATCACTGCATAAAAACGCAGGCGGTCCTGCATATTCAGGATATTTCTCCGGCTTTTCCGTAAATGGCATCGCAGAACTGTATAAAATCAATCCTTTTGTTCGTTCCGGATGATCCAGAGCAAAACGAATCGCAGCACTTCCCCCTGCCGATGTCGCCAGCAGATACACCTGATCGATCCCTAATTTATCCAGCAGTTCCACATAGGCTGCTGCCTGTTCGGCGGGAGTCCCGTCACCCAGAACATCGCTGCCTAAATACCCGAACCGTGACGGAGCAATGATCCTATGATCCGAACGAAAATCTTTACAGGTATCGTATGCCTGGTCGTAACCGCCAAAGATTCCGTGTACGGACAAAATTGTTTCGCCTTCCCCCGTATCAACATAGCTCATTTTTCCGTAACTTAACGGAACGGTTTCTGCTCCGTATGCAGCAAGCCTTTCTCTGCTTTCTTTCACGGCAATACTGCACCGTATTCCCTGAACTATAAGGTATGCTGCGAGAAAAAGCAGAACCCCTCCGATAATATAGATCCACATCCGCCTGCACCGAGCCTTTCCCATCGTTACTGTTCCCCTGTTGCGTATGTATCGCAAAATTCCTGAATCACTGAAGTTAGTTCCTGTTTCGCTTCTTCCACCAGATCGGGGTGCATATCGTACTTCTGCAGCAAATAGAAAATGGGCGTATAGAAGCGTAACGCAATGATATGAGGATCTTCTTCCCTGATGATTTTGGCATCTATCAGATCGGAAAAAATCTTTTCTTCGTACCTTACCGCACCATCCATGAACAAATCCTCAAATAGCGCATTCAGCTCCGGATCATGACAGCGCTCTATCATCAGCATTTTTCTAAATTTCGCAGCGACATCATCCTGCAGATAAAACTCGAATAAGTTTAATGCGATCTCAATGATCGTTTCTTGATCTGCCGTCTGATAGTTGATCTCAGCCTCGGGTGTGTCGGGGAGCCGCAGTTTATTTCTTACCTGCTCCATTCTTTCGGAAAAAACTTCTACGCAGGAATCGAAAATTGCTCGCTTGCTCTTAAAATGCTTGTATAACGACGGAGCTTTTATGCCGACCGCATCCGCTATTTCACTGACATAGACAGCGCTGTATCCTTTTTCTGAAAAAAGATTGAGTGCTTCATTTAAGATTTTTTCTTTTGTTGTCATATCTGTCTCCCCTTGGCTAATCATAATTAGCCCTACTTATTATGGGCTAATTCCAATTAGCTGTCAAGAGGGCAAATGGCGGATGATCTGACCGCTCCGGCGGACGGTATCTCTTTCTGCTCAATTTATTTCGAACCGGGATCGCAGGATGCATGCCGAAAGATATAAAGTCCGTGTTTCTTTTTACAGCGCATCTGGTGCATCGCGCTGCGAGCTCTACCGCTTGACCAGCAGGTATGAGCACTGCAAAAGGTCAAAACCACGAGCGGCACGAGCTATATTGACCGGCATGTAAAAAAAGTCAAAAATATTATCAAAAAGTTAAAGGCATCTGTAAAATATTGTTACTACATTATTGCAAAATCCGCCCGGAATTGTGGTAAAATGTACACGTGTATAAAAATTAAAGGAAGGAAAGAACAATGAAAAAGCAAAACCTGTTTGGGAAGTTGATGGTTCTGTTTTGCTTCATAATGCTTATGGCAGCATTTTCGTTGCCTGTGATGGTTGATACTGTTACAGCGGACGATACCGGGGACACGATCGACATTCCAGTGACGTTCGAATGGAACGATGATGTCCCTGCCGCTCGGCCGGAGAGCCTGACAGTGAACCTGTATCGGTCTTTGAAGGGAAGTTCAGAAGAAGCGACGCTTGTTGCGTCACAGGAAGCAGTGCAGGATGGAGACGGGAATTTCCCGGATCTCACATTCACAGGTCTTCCGTTATATGACGAGCACGGGAACGAATACGAGTATTCGGTGAATGAAGCCTCGACGCTGGACGCCTATACCTGCGTGATAAGAGGGGATCAGGACGTCGGGTTCACTATTGCGAACACGTTCTATGTCCCGAAGACGATTACCGTTACGAAAAAGTGGGTCGGAACGCCGACGGATTCCGTGACGATGGACCTCTATGCGGATGGAGAATTATATGATTCGGTGATCTTAGACTCGACTAACGGATGGACTCATACATGGGATGACCTTCCGAAGCGCTCGGACGAGGACTGGCATGAGATTATATATTTGGTCAAGGAAGTCCCGATCGACGGCTACCGGACGGTGGTTAGTGAAGGAAGTGAGAACTATACGTTCACGAACATCGAACAGACGAAGGTCTCCGTACAGAAAGTCTGGAACGATGGAGACGGTGAGAACCGCCCGAGCTCCGTACAGGTCCAGCTCTATGCAGATGGAAGTCCGACAGGGGATCCGATCACTCTGAACTCAAATATGGACTGGTCTTATACGTGGGATGGTCTCGATAAGTATCATATGGACAGAACCAAGATCGAGTATTCGGTCAAGGAAGTCCCGATCGACGGATATCGGACAGAAGTCACGGAAAACAGTACGAATGATTTTACCATTACGAATACCGAGCAGACTTCAGTCTCGGTGAACAAAGTCTGGAACGACGGAGACGGGACAGGCCGCCCGTCAAGCGTAACAGTACAGCTCTATGCGAACGGAGAACCGTCAGGGGATGCGGTCACGCTCTCCTCAGACAATTCGTGGACACATACCTGGAAAGGCCTCGATAAGTATGGCGATAACGCAGAAAAGATCGAATACACGGTAAAAGAAGATACCGTCAGCGGATACACAAGTGAAGTATCCGGCGATGCGAGCAGCGGTTTCACTGTAACGAACACGAAAACGATCGACATACCGGTTACGAAGAAATGGGTTGGCGATGCCGCCAGTTCCGCTACTGTGCGCCTGCTTGCAAATGGAAGAGAAGTTGATAACTTGACACTTACAGCAAATAATAACTGGACCGATTCTTTCGAAGATGTTGCTCAGTATGATAACGATAGAAATGAGATTACTTATACGCTCACAGAAGATTCAATCGATGGCTATGAATCAAGCATTACCGGCGATGCGAGCAGCGGTTTCACTGTAACGAACACGAAAACGATCGACATACCGGTTACGAAGAAATGGGTTGGCGATGCCGCCAGTTCCGCTACTGTGCGCCTGCTTGCAAATGGAACAGAAGTTGATAACTTGACACTTACAGCAAATAATAACTGGACCGATTCTTTCGAAGATGTTGCTCAGTATGATAACGATGGAAATGAGATTCCTTATACGCTCACAGAAGATTCAATCGATGGCTATGAATCAAGCATTACCGGCGACGAGAGCAGTGGTTTCACTGTGACGAACACGAAAACAATCGACATTCCGGTCTCAAAGGAATGGGCATCCGGTACGACAAAGGAGCCGGTGACAGTCGAGCTTCTCCGCAATGGAAATGCCACCGGCGTCACGATGACACTTGATGAATCGAACGGATGGAAAGGCACCTTTACTGATCAGCCTGAGTACGACAGCAGCGGCACAAAGTATACTTATACCGTGAAGGAAATCACCGATGACTACACCTGGTCGGTCAGCGGCAGTGCCGAAAACGGCTTCGTCATCACGAACGAGACGCGTGAGATCAAAGCCGGAGATCCGCCGGTCCGCAAAACCATCACGGGTGACAAGCCGTCCAAAGATTCCAGGTTCTACTTTACCCTGACGGCCGCACCGGAAAAAAGCACCCTGCCGACCGGCATGACCGAGATGCCTATGCCGACAGCCGCAAGTAGTTCGCAGTCCATGACGATCTCAGTGGTCGGTGAAGGCTCGGGCGAGTTCGGTGATTTCGTTTTCACCGAGCCGGGTACCTATGTCTATGAAGTGAAGGAAAAAAATACCGGCGTGAAGGGATACGACTACGATGATACAGTCTACGAGGTCCGCTATGTCGTTGAGGAGGCCGACAACAGCACCACGGGCAGTCATAACGTGCTGACATGCGAAAGGACGATTCTCAAAGACGGCATCGTCCAGAGCGACATGAGTTTCGCGTTCACGAACAAATATACATCTCCGAACACTCCGAACAGTGATGGCAGTAATGATGACCCGGACACAGATATTCGCGGCGGAAACAGCGGCGAAAATGCAAATGGCAGCAGCAATGACCGCACCGGACAGGAGGGTCCGAACTCTGGCACTACCGCGAAAAACGGCTCCGGCAATTCCGGCGTCTCCGCAGTCCGCACCGGCGATACTTCGAACATCGGTCTCTGGATCGTTGTCCTGGCTGCATCAGCCGCCGCAGTTACGATCGGCCTGCTCCTGAGAAAACGCTTTTCGCAGAGGAACTGAAGCGGAGCGGATAACTGAATATTCAAAGACCGGCTGATCCTGAAGCGGAACCTGCTGCCGGATGTTTCCGAAAGCAGGGCCATCGGGCGGCCGGTCTTTTTGTGCCTTCCGCCGATAATAAATAGTACTTTCTTCGAATCCGCGTTATTACTTTTTATCTAAAAACCGCAAGCGGAACGAGAAAAATATGGGCGACGCCCTCTTCAAAAGGCCTGCACCCTCTCCCCGAAAGGCATCGACAAGAGGCTTTTGAATTTGCAGCAAAATCGGTGGAGGAGTGGGATGGAGACACAATCTGAAAGATTTCCGGGTACGAAAGGAATCGTGTTGTATAAATCGAAATACGGAGCAACAAAACGATATGCAGAAATGCTGGTATCAGCAGTCCTTTTTGATATTGCGGATATTTCCAAAGTCAATGTCCGGGATCTAAAAGATTACGATGTGATTGTTTATGGCGGTGGAATTTATGCTTCCGGAATAGCAGGCCTGGGATTTTTGAAGAAAAATATGAAAAATCTTTTGGGGAAACGGATAATTTTATTCTGCGTCGGAGCATCTCCATATAGTGAAAAGGCATATGATGAGATCAGAAATAAAAATCTGACAGGTGCGTTGAGCAATGTGCCATTGTACTACTGCCGTGGTGCATGGGACAGAGATAAAATGACATTTGTTGATCGAAATCTCTGTAAGATGCTGTATAAGGCAGTTTCTAAAAAAATCCTTCGGAATATGAAATCTGGGAGGCTGCTTTGATGGAAGCATATCATACGAAAGGTGATTGGGTCGACGAAAAATACCTTCAGCCTGTTGTCAATGAAATTACTCAATATTTATCCCCAAAACAGGGGTAAGATTTTTATGGACTATTGAGACGAATACGGATGCCATCCAATTCTATGAAAAAACACCTGAAACCGAGGGAATTGCATCTATTGTCTTTTCTGCTTATTCAAAAGCAGGACCTTCTACTTCGCATATGTCTGATATCTGATCTGCAATAAAATTCAGTCCCTGATGATTAATATCCGCCTTCCGGAAAAAATCATCAATGGATCGATACCACTTTTCTTCAAACTTTATTGCCTGCTGTCCTTCTACTTCCTGGGCAACGACAACAAATGACTTTCCGCAGAAATCAAAATAAAACATATTATTATGCAGGAGCCAGAAGAAATCATAGATATCGACATTCCTTACATCCTCATCTGTTAGTATTGGATCCATATCTACAATCTGATGCATCAGAAGCAGATCGTCAGGATCCTTTGAATTCAACAAACGACGAAACAGATAAGAACGTGCCTCCCGGAGAAGTTTATGAGCATCCTCTTGCTGTTTTCCCTCACTAGCAATGAGAATATAATCGGCAAAAAGCATTTTTACTTCAGGAACAGGAATTGACCATACACCATTCACTTGTCTTCGCATCACCGTATCGAAGGTTTGAAACACCAACTCTCCGTACTCATGCACAGTCATATCCGGTATGATATTTCCAAATCCTATGGCTGCAGTTTTCAACCATAACGCACGCAGATTACTCTTATCTTCGGCAGCTTCGCAGGCATAAAGATACGCTTTATCATAATCCGGACCCGTTTCATCATGACCATAGTAGTAATAATAGCCAAGACAGGTTTGTGCCATACTAAGAGTTCTGCGATCGCCCTTCTTCTCAGACTCATCAATTAAAAGCTCATAATATTTCCTGGCGAGCGGAAACTGATCTTCATCATAATAGAAAGAAGCAAGATTATAGATGACGACAGCACGGTCTTCTTCATACCAGTCGGAGTTCGAGTAAATAAGGAACTCTGATGCCTCGATAAAAGCGTCTTTATCCAGCTGAGTTGGCGCATTCTTTCTATAATAATCAAGAAAGATATTCCAAGCCTCTGAAACATCCATACCATCACCCAATTTTAAAAATCGATCAGATAAATATTGATACAGATCTGTGTAAAAGATCCTTTATTGTTGATTTCACGAATCTTTGCAGACAGTAATTTCCCTGCATCCATCAGCCTTGAAAAAACAACATTATCTTTTTCCGGAATATAGCCCAACTTCTTCTTTTTTTCTGTAAAAATCAGAATCGCTTTCTCATCAAATTTGTTATTTTCCCGCTGCAGACTAAGCTTGTCGCCAACCTGTATTTCTGTCAACACACTCTGATCTAAAAGATGCGTCGTACCCGCTACATAGGTATCAAACAGATAAATTTCCCGCGTCAGAGGTTTAATTAATTCTCCCAGTTCGTGTTCACTGGCGGTTGCCGCGAGCTGTTTTTCCCGTCTACTCAACTCATTCGCCATTTATATTTCACCCCGTTTTTAAGTAGCATCTCATCAAAAATATTCTGTAATTCCTTGCGATATCCGTTATAATCCTCGATCTCTTTATGAAGTTCTTCCTTCTTCTCCTGAACAAGCTCATCATTCTCCAAAAGGTACCGGTATTGATATGGATCAGTCGAGCGGATTTTCTCAATCTCTACCTCAAGTGCTTCTGTTTTTTCCCTGATATTGGGAATCTCTATAGTGATGGCCTCATCTCCATAATCCCTAAACACCTTATCAATCAAGACTTCCAGTTCTTCGAGTTCATTTTTATCATTGGCATGATAAGCTGAAACAACTCGCTGCCAGAGTTCCTGCAGCTGCGGCTGCTCCTTTGTTTTAGGATTAATATCCGGATGAATCAGTTTGACCAGTCGGCGGTACAATCTTTTAACCTCCAGTACCGTAGCCTCACTCGACATGTGACTATTTTTTGCCATTTCCGTGTCACTGTACATCTCATCAAGCTGTTTTTTGTAGTCGTCCATAACCTTCGAAATATACTGATTCAGCACACCCATGTCGATGGTTTCACCCTTATTCACCGACATCTGACAAAAGGCAATCTGCTTCTTCAACTTGATGCAGTCAATCTTTGCCGCAAAGGATTTATTAATCAAATCTCCGAATTCTTTAATATACGCAATCTGAATTGAGCCGGCGTCTTTCCGAAGATTATCCCGCTGGATTAAAAGATTTTCATAACGATCATAATCGTCTCCTTGTATTCTTATAAGTTCCATGTTATACAGTTACCCTTTTTATTTACACATCCACTGCCTTAGGCCTTTCCGGGATAGTCAAGGAAAACGGAATACCGCGATGATAGATAATCTGACGATACAGAGAGTTTATAACAACAGATACCGTAATACCAAGTTGCTTCAGAATATCCTCGGCTTCAACTTATAAATCTTCTTCAACTCAGGCACTTACAGTAGAATCTTTCATAGGGCACCTCCCTTAACAGTTATTGTGGCGCATCGTATTGTAAATTGCAATACATAAATATTTCAGTATTCCAAGGCATCACCCCTGGCAATTAGCAGAACCACTGCGCCGTCCCGCGGTTCCCAGATCACTTCGTTCGCGTAAACAGTGTTACGACTTCCACGAGATCCAAAACAGTAAGAAAAATAGTAATTCGTTCTGGTAGTAATAGAAAACTGATCCACTGTGAACAAGTCATAAAAGGAAACCTGTCCTGATAAATCTAAATCTCCTCGATGAGGTTCCTGATTTCTAAAAAATTATGATCGGGTTTACAAGGCTGTGTATGGAAGCTAACCATCCAGGCATTTTTCGTCCAAAAGGAAATCAATTAAGCCTATCCGAAGGATTCCATGGTCATCCGTCCAGCTTTTTCCATACGACCTTGAAACCACATACCAAACACAAATCCGGATTTCAATCGTAATGTCGACCTACTTCCGAAATATTAAGTGTTTCTTAAATTCTACATATGCCCTGAAACAGTGAAAATCCAGTAATCAACTCTAATAATAAAAGAAAGCTGATTCAGAAAAACACTGTCATTTTCGATTTCTGGTTTTATTATTGCTACTGTTACGAAGTCTATGGCTATGACGACTGTGATGTACTTTTCGACGATTTTTCCCCGGTCAGACCATGAAGTTTTACCGAAGGTGAAATGCTCGTAATAGTGCTTAAATCGGGCGATTTCTAAGAGTTTGTGCGACATAGCAACACAATGGTCTCGACGTGGCTCGACATGACCGTAAGTACGTCTTAGGATCATGATAGTATTTGGAAATTGGCCCACTAATCTTTTTACAATAACTTCTTAGCTATCGTTAAAAGGTATATGTTCAACCGGCAGCTTGTAACCGTCATACACAGCATCGCAACAATAAAAATCTGTAAAGTCATCCGCGGTCTCTTCAAGTGAAGCAGAATATATGTATGGTACGAGGAACTGATCTAATGCATTCTCTTTCTGGAATTTTCCGTTATAAAATTCCTCAGTACTTATCGCCTTAACATCTGTAAGACCATCTCTCAAAATTCCTTGTATGCAGACCGTAAACCAGTGACGCTTGCGGCTGGCTTCGTAATCCTTTTTCCCAAGCCCAAAATCTACGATGTCGGCTGCAACTCCTACGTCCATCTTTACGATAGGTCCTGGCGCGTCGTGGCATGTAAGCGCTTTGACTTCCAGATTTTCAATCTTATGCCTAAGCAAAGATACGACGTTAAAGCTGTGGAAGCCACCGCCATCATATTTATTGTCAACGAATGACTGTACTTCCTTGGTAAAAAAGTCCTTGTAGTTCGTCTGCAAATAGCTTTTTAAATCCGGATATTTTGCCATCCACCGCATCACCTCGATCTCATTCTAAAAAACATAACTGTTTCATATTAGTAGTACTGCTCGATGTAGTTGTACGCTTTGTCAAAGACATCCTTGTCCTTGATCTTATATTTCATCCACACAACACTGCGGAGCGCCTTTTTGACTTCCTGTCTTCCTGTCTTAGTATTCTGCCAGCCGTCGAAACGTACAATTTTTACGATGTCATCAATATCGGTAACAATCCGCTCCACAATCACTGGTGTTTTCTTGTTCTTTACGCCATTGAACAGTTCAGTCAGAGCTGCTTTGCCTTTATCAATATCTTCCTCCGGCACGACTTCTTTTTCTGCTTCCGCAGCTTCCCTTGCCAATTCTAGAAGTCTCTTCAAGAACTCGATGCTGTTAATGAGACCCTGCTCATGTTTTTCTCTCAATTGCTCCAATTTTTCTCCGAGCTTCATATACTTCGGGTCATTTGTATGCTTTCTGATTTTTGCTACCAGATCAATTTCCACTTTTTTCGCCGCTGTTTTTGCATCTTTATATTTTGCGATGTAGTCATCGATCAAATCCGCATCCAGGGTCAGAATCTCTTCATCCTCGTGGACCTCACCTACGTCCAGATTATTGTCGACGATATCCAGAGTTTTCGGTCCAAGCGCAGCCCAGATCAAGCCACCGCTGCCGTTTGTCGGCTTTACGGATTCATATACTTTTGTAAGCCAAACATAGTCTGTCTGTAATGCGTTCAGTGCCGGATCAGGAGACAATGCATTCCATGCCCGGTTCAGAACAATATAATCTGCGCCAAACTGATCTTTTTCATCGTTTGTCGGTAGGCATTCCTGCGCTGCCATCAGTCCTTCCCAGCCTTCAATCGTACGATCCACGCCCATAAAGTAGCTGAGGCATTTTCTAAGCAATGCTGGGATCTGCTTTCTGACTTCATCGATATTAGTAATGACCTTCTTCATACTGGATTCATCAAAATCCAGTGCCTTGGCTACATTATCAAAAATTCCGATATAGTCGACAATCAGACCGAATGTCTTGCCGTCGTCATAAGTTCTGTTTGTCCGGCAGATTGCCTGCAGCAAAGTGTGATCCTTCATCGGCTTGTCCAGATACATACACTGCAGAATCGGTGCATCAAAACCGGTAAGAAGCTTATTGCAGACAATAACGATTTCAAGCGGATCTTCCGGATCACGGAACCGGTCCAGAATCTTGGCTTCTTCGTCACGGGATCTGGCATATGCTTTATATTCATCGGCTTTATCATCATTCGTATCCATGACGATCGTCGATCTCTCCGGTCCGAGCAGCTTATCCAGTTCGTTCTTGTACTTGATGCAGCACGGACGATCCAAAACAACGACCTGTGCTTTATATCCATTCGGATGTACCTTAGTCATGAAGTGCTTTGCTATATGCGAGCAGACTTTGTGAATACGCTTCTGGTTATAAATAATAGCCTTCATGTTGACATGTTTGGAAAGTTCAGCTTTTTCATCTTCATTCAGGCTGTCTGTGAGCACGTCAAATTCCCGATCCATCGTGTCTTTGTCTACATGCAGATCAACGGGCACCGGTTCAAATTCAAGCGGAAGCGTGGCATGATCACGAATCGAATCTGAGAAGGAGTATTTGCTCATATATCCGCTGCGATCTTCTGTGGCACCAAATGTCACGAACGTATTTTTATCAAGTCGATTAATTGGCGTACCTGTAAGTCCAAAGAAGAATGCATTCGGCAGTGCGGTGCGCATCTTCCGGCCAAGATCACCCTCCTGTGTTCTATGACATTCATCGACCAAAACGATGATGTTATCACGAGGACTGAGTTCTTCGGTAACGTCCTGGAAACGATAGATAGTCGTGATAATGATTTTACGAATATCCTGTCTGAGCATGCTCATCAACTGCTCAATGTTTCCGGCAGTTTCCAGATTAGCCACATCTGACGAATGAAACTGCGCAGTTATCTGAGACTCCAGATCAAGACGGTCATCGACCACAATAACAGTCGGATTCTTAAGTTCCGGAAGCATACGCAGCTTCACGGCAGCGAATTCCATCAAATATGATTTTCCGGAACCTTGGAAATGCCAGATCAAGCCCTTCTTCGGATAACCGTTCTTTACTCGATCAACGATCATGTTAGCGCCTTCATACTGCTGATACCGCGCGATGACCTTAAACTTTCTATATTTGCTGTCCGTCGCGAAAAGCGTAAAGAACTGGAACAGATCCAAAACTTTTTCCGGCGTGATCATATTCTGAATGCTGCCCTGCACTGCAGCAAGGCTGCCATCGGATTTATCATCTGTCGTATGCCAAGGGCCCCATTTAGCGGCTGGCATGCAAACTGAACCATAACGATAGAACTTTCCTTCAGTAGCGAAATTAAAGATATTTGCTACAAACATCGCCGGAATGCTCTTCTCATAATCATTGATGTCCTGAGCGCCATCCAGCCAGGTAATTGCTGATCTTGTCGGCGTCTTCACCTCCCCGACAGCAACAGGAAATCCATTTATCAGAAGGACGATATCAAGACGCTTTCCACCTTCTTTTTTTGGATACACCCACTGATTCGTAACGACGTATTCATTCTGGTCCAGCTTGCCATTGATTTCTGTTCCAAAGAATTCAATCGCCACCTGTCTTCCGTCTTTACCAAACGGATAAGAGTTCTTCTCAAACACAAACTGCTTGAAAGCCTCATTCTGGGTAACAAGATTCTGTGGATTCGTCGAAAGAAATAGTGCCCTCAGTTTAAAAATAACCTCATCAGCTTTGCTTTCATCCTCCGCAATCACAGGATTCAAGCGGATCAGCGCATCTTTAACCATCGACTCTACGTAGACATCTGAATAATCCCGCTGCAGCTGTTCTGCCGGGATGTACTTCCAGCCGTTTCGCTGGAGTGTTGTAAGAATCATCTGTTCAGTCGTATCTTCTTCTGTGAACATGTGATCATCTCCTTTACATTTCTGTTAACGTACTGCAATTCAAATTTTGATTTATCGCTCTGCCTATAAATGTTTTCAAACTCCTCTTGCCTATTAAGTGGCGGGACAGATACAGAAACTTTTTCAAGTCTTCCTCAAGATAATTCTTTAAAAGTTGTTCCAGAACCAAGACTCTCAAAATACGATCTTTTTAAAGTCAGCAAGTAATATAAGTACACAGGACGAATTTGTTGACCACACCTGAAGTTCTTGAATCCTTGATTACAATACATATCTACTCCGGCAATAGCAGTCTTTCCGATAGGTGCTCTTGTCGAAAACAGAACCGTTTCAGCTGGGCATAACTTTAATCCTGCTCCTTTCACCCCCGCCTCCGTAATATGTTTTTCTGTATCATACACATAGAACGATGTATCACTTAGTTCTGCAGGAGTAATCCATTTGAGAGTTCCGTTCCAGTACCGAGGCTTTTTTGTGTTTGGTGTACTACCAAGAATAATCTCTGCTATTTCAGGAAGCTTTTTATAATCCCAACCACGGTCATTTCTAATTGGATCGCCAAACATCTCGATAAATTGAGATTTGACCAATTCATCTGTTTTTCTAATCAGATCCTTATATGCTTTTTTCGTGTCATCAAATGCCCATAATAATTCAGCTATTTTCTTTTGCTGCTCTAATGAAGGCAACTCAAATGAATAATCCGATAGTGTCGACCAGTTAATAAAAAAATTTGTAGACCCATGCTTATTGGCTATTGCATATTCCCAAAATCTATCATTCTGAAATATGAAAGGTAAAAATTTCTGAATCAATATACTCTCATCCTTTGTACGAAGCACAAAGGTCTTCTCGGAACAAATTCCATCGAAGCTCACTAAACCAGCTTTTCGAAGATGGGGATTTCTTGATACAAGCAGAAAATCATTTGCTTTAAAACCGTAGTAGAACATTGGTCCGATTGTACTGCCTTTAATAATTCCACGGTTATCTACTGTTAATGCACCTGATTGAAAATGCTCACCACCTACATAGTAAAGACGATCTGTGTTAAACCTATCTTCTTTTGTGTTGACACGCTCAATAACATCTTTTACTGTTACTAAATTACTCATTTGAGACTACCTTTCCGATCATTTCATTCAATACCTTATAGTAACTGAATGCTCGTCTGGTTCTGCCATCCCATGATTCATAAATGCTCTCGATAGGTCTGGTATCTTCTTCGCCTTCATTGGTTTTTGGCTTCACATATAACGGAATGCTAAGCGAGTAGTCATTTTCGCTGATCTCTCTTACGGTCACCACTTTTGAAAAGTTCTCGATCTCCTCGTATTTTTCGTAGGCTTCTGCGATCTTGTTGATATGTTCATCCTCAAGATAGCTTTGCGCATTCTTTCTCGTTACCTCATTCACAGCATTGATGAACAGGATCTTTCCAACGTGATCCTTTGGCTTAGTCATCCGGCAGATCACAATGCACGCTTCCATTGGCGAGTTGTAGAACAAATTCGCAGCCAGGCCGATTACGCATTCCACGTAATCACCTTTCACGAGCTTTTCACGCATGTCCCTTTCTTCATTACGGAACAAAACCCCGTGTGGGAAAAGAATCGCGCAACGGCCAGTATCCCTCTTGAGGCTCTTGATAATATGCTGGAAAAACGCATAGTCGGCTCTACCCTGAGGCGGCGTTCCTAGGAAGTTTCTCCCGTACTGATCTTTTTCAAACGCGTTCCGATTCCACTGCTTGATGGAATAAGGCGGATTGGCAAGGCAGATATCAAAGGTCTTCAGCTTGCCATTCTCAATAAAGGCAGGTCTTTCCAGCGTATCATCATTCACGATATGAAAATCCTGTATCCCATGAAGGAATAAATTCATGCGAGCAATCGCTGAAGTCAGGGAATTGATCTCCTGCCCGTACAAGGAAACATTGCGCCACTCCAGATCCTGCTGCTGCAAATATGACACTGCAGAAATTAACATGCCAGCGCTGCCACATGTAGGATCATAGATGGACTCTCCCGGCTGCGGTTTAAGCATCTCAGTCATCAGATGCACAACGGTACGATTGGTATAAAACTCCTGTGCCGTATGCCCGCTGTCATCAGCAAATTTCTTGATCAGGTATTCATATCCCTGTCCAAGCTCATCCTCCGGACAGTTTGCCAGAGAGAGCGTCTTCGTGCTGAAATGCTCAATCAGTTCTTTTAGAAGACGATCCGGAAGACGATTCTTATTTGTCCATGCACCTTCTCCAAAGATACCGGTCAGCTGATCGGCGTTCGCAGATTCAATAGAATGAAATGCTTTAACTATTGCCTCTCCGACATTTTCAGTCGTGTTCCTCACATCATTCCAATGCGCTCCTTTGGGGATTACAAACTTGTGGTTTTCTTCAAATTCAAGAGCCGACTCATCACCGTCGTATTCCTTCAGGATCTGATCGCACTCTTCGTCGTAGACATCGCAGAGCCGTTTGAAGAAAAGAAGCGGAAATATGTACTGCTTATATTCTCCGGCATCGATATTTGTACGCAGAAGAACCGCAGATCCCCAGAGATAACTTTCCAGTTCTTCCAGTGAAATCTTACTCATCGATGTATCCCCCTTCCTTCAGCAATTCACGAAGTCTCTTTTCATATTCCATTGCACGCTTATAGGACGCATAATATCGATCACGTACCACAGACGGCGGCGTAATCGGAACCGGCTTTTTTTCGATATAGACATTCGTAGAAAGAGTATATCCCTTATTCTTGATGTCCTTTAATGTCACGATCTTACAGCGTTCAATAACATCCTGGTAATCCGTGTAAAGCTTATAAACTTCTGCAATGTCATCTTCAGACATGTAGTCCTGAGCACGCTGCGGCGTATATATTTCGCTTGCATCAATCATGCAGACCCTTCCGATATGGTTTTTTGACTTCTCCTGCTTCAAAAACAGGATGCAAGCAGAGACACCAGCGCCGTAGAATATGCCACCTTTAAGTGTGATCACGGCTTCCAGCAGATCAGAATCCACAAATTTCTTACGCATCTTTCCGTCTTTTCCCGTACGGAACAGTACGCCCTGTGGAAGCACTACAGCTACACGACCATTCTTCTTATCCATGGACGCAACCATGTGCTGCAGCCATGCGAAATCGGCATTTGAATCAGAAGGATTGCCCCAGATATTTCTTCCGTACTTATCATGTTCGAAAGCGGCGGCGCCCCAGTGCTTCAAAGAAAATGGCGGATTTGCAAGCACGCAGTCGAACGTCTTCAGATGATTTCCTTCCGTAAAACTTGGATCAACGAGAGTATCTCCCTGCACGATCTTGAACTCCCTTGCCCCATGAAGGAAAAGGTTCATACGAGCAATAGCAGAAGTCGACAGGTTCTTCTCCTGGCCGTAAATTTTCCCGTAAGTCATGTGATCATTATCAATGTGACGTATTGCCTCGATTAACATTCCACCAGTTCCGCACGCAGGGTCTATCGGAGTACCGTC
>JBMNVA010000004.1:0-197171 GCA_050946555.1 Anaerovoracaceae bacterium
GATTCCTCTTCGGAGAATTACAGCGGTTACGCCTACGCCGTGCTTTCGACGGACGATACGGACAGTTCCAAATGGAAACTCACGTTTGTCCGGTCTTACGACAAGCTGGAAGATGGAACAGAACAGACGGTCGAGACGCTGTCCGGCAGCACGATCTCCGGGACAGTATATTCCGGGATCGAATCGGAAAACTACTATTATCATGACAGCGATGACCGCAGCGATCCGCCATGGATAAAAAAGGCGTCCGACATCCGCCGGGTCATTTTTGACGGCAGTATCCGGCCGGCTTCCACATGCGAGTGGTTCCGCGGCATGGAGGATCTCACTCAGATCGATCATCCGGAAAATCTCAACACTTCAATCGACACGGATATGTCCTATATGTTCGCCGGGTCGAGCAGCCTGACCAGCCTGGACTTGTCCGGCTTCAACACCCGCTCGCTCACGACCATGCGCGGGATGTTTTCCGGCTGCAGCGCGCTTCAAAGTGTAACGATGAATGTCCCGGGCACAAAGGATCTGACCGACATGAGCGAGCTGTTCGACGGATGTGAAAATCTGACAAAGGTGGACTTCAGCGGGTTCAACACGATCAATGTGACGGATTTCAGCGCGATGCTCCGCGGATGCCGTTCGCTCAAAAGTGTGGATCTGTCTGCGTTCCGTTCAGACTGGGCCGTCGACATGCACGAGATGTTTTCCGGCTGCAGCGCTCTGACGGAGCTGGATCTCAGCAGTTTTGACACAGACCGGGTGACGGATTTCTCCGGCATGTTCTCCGGCTGCAGCGAACTGACGGATCTTGACGTCAGCACCTTTGAAACTCCGAACGCAGTGGATCTCTCGGAGATGTTCGCCGGATGCGGAAAGATCGAAACGCTCGATCTCTGCGGGTTTGACCTTTCGAAGGCGGAGTCACTCGACGGGATGTTCGACGGCACCGCAGCGGACCGCGCGGTGAATGTCGATGCCGCGGCGAACGGGAGCGATTCTGCCGCTCTCACCTGCTACGCCGCGTCTTCCTCGACAGACCGGCTGAATGACTCTTCCGTGACGAAGATCGACCCGGCGAAGCTCCGCTTCATTCCGGGCGCGCACATCGTGTTCCGGACGTTCGGCGGAAGCAGTGTCGCTGTACAGACCGGAACTCCCGGCTTCCTGTCGGTGCGGCCGGAAGATCCGACGAAGGAAGGCTTCTTCTTTGACGGCTGGTGCACCGACCCTCAGAATCCGAAGGAATATTCGTTTGGCACACCGGTGAACGGCAGCCTCACACTGTATGCGATGTGGTCGACACCGAAGAGCCGGATCCGGAATACCCTTTCGACCCTCTCCAATACGAGGGAAAAACATGACCCGTCCGGATCAACCTTCTCGCCGCTCAGGCTCCGCGGGAGCGGCTCATCGAACAAACGCGTCTCCATCACCTGGAGCCGCGTCTCCAAAGCGGAGACCTACGCGGTCCTCGGCGCGATATGCGGCGGTGAATACCGGAAGGTCGCCGAGTCGAGCAGGAGCACGACCTGCCGCTTCTCCTCCCTCGCCGGGAAAAAGCTGAAGAAGGGCAGCTACTACAAGTTCATCGCGGCGGCATTCGACAAAAACGGGCGCCTGCTCGCCGTCTCGAAAACGGTCTATCTTACGGTACCGGGCGGGAAATACGGGAATGTCAAATCCGTCCGGATCACGAACGTGAAGAAGTCAAAGAAGACGCTGAAAAAAGGCACCGCGTTCCGCCTGAAAGCGAAGACGTCCCTTTCTTCTAAGAAATTAAAGGCAAAAAAATACCGCGGTCTGAGGTTCGAATCCTCGAACCCGAACGTCGCCAAAGTCTCTTCGAAAGGCCGGATCTCGGCAAAGCAAAAAGGGACCGCGATCATCTATGCCTACACCCAGAACGGAAAATCGGCAAAGGTCCAAGTCCGCGTGAAATAGCGGAGACCGAACGGATACACAACAGAGAGTTATAAAGGAAAACGGAGGACCCGTCCGGAACAGGATCCTCCGTTTTTTTACTGAGGCGCAGGAAGCCTCTGACATGTGCCCGGAGCAGCGGGCACACCCTGTTATCCCAGCAGGAACCCTTCCGGGAACGGATCCTTCGGATCCAGGATCCAGGTGCAGAACCCGGTGACACAGGCGCTCCCCGTGATCTTCGGGCGGATCGCCGGCACCCCTCCCACCTCGCACGATTCCACGACCTCGCAGCGGAACTTCGAACCGATCACGCTTTCGTGGACAAAGCTGTCTCCGACCTTCAGCTTTCCCTGTTCAAACAGGAGCGCCGCTTTCGCAGACGTCCCCGTCCCGCACGGGGAGCGGTCGACGACCTTCGGAAGTGCCACGACTATATTCTGGATGTCCGCATCCTCGCTCTTCGGCGGACCGTAGAATTCGACATGCGTAACGCGGTCGACAAAATCGAGCGTGGGATGATGGATCTCCACCTCGCGGTTGATGTCCTCTCCGATGGAGCGTGCGACAGCAACGAACTTCTCGGCGTTCTCCGGGCGGATGTCAAGGTCAAAACACGCCGCCGGAAGGATCGCGTAAACGTTTCCTCCGTAACTGATGTCCAGCGTGATGTCCCCGTACTCCGTCGTGTGTACGGTGACGTCCCTCTTCAGGACAAGTGCCGGCGCGTTCACGAACGATACCTCTTCCACGCTCCCGTCTGTCACCTTCGCTTCGACGGAAACGACGCCCGCCGGGGTGTCCAGGAGGAGCCTTGTGACCGGCTCCTCCACTTCCGCGAGGCCGGACTCGATCAGCGCGACCGTCGCACCGATCGTGTCATGTCCGCACATCGGCATCCAGGTGCTCGATTCAAAATACAGGATCCCGAAATCGGTCCCGGGCGTACACGGCTCCGTGATGAGTGTACCGGACATGATCTCGCTGCCGCGCGGTTCATAACAGAGCAGTTTCCGGAACCAGTCCTCGTGTTCCTGCATGTAGGTGAACTTTTCTCCCATCGTCTCACCGGGGATCTTCCGGAACCCACTCACGACCGTTCTCGTCGGCTGGCCGAGCGTATGCGTCTCGACCGTCCGAAATACCTTTTTCGCTTTCATCTTATGTATCCCCTTCCATTACGAGAAAGGAGCCGCCGTCCGCACACTCTCTTTTTTCTCCGGCGGACCGCCGCGGCTCCCATCTTTTTTCCAGTTGGATCTTATTTCGATGTTATCGATCCTATCGATTCTTCATGGACTTCCCGAGAAAATAGATCGCACCACCGAATACATAGACACAGATCACTATCGTCATAAAAATCGTCATAGGAAACCTCCTGTTTAGATGAACATGTTCAGAACGACCAGTGCGAGCACCGGGCAGGCGACAAACTTCAGAAGGATATCGTAATACCGGCCGACCTGGATATCACTGATGGAATTCGTGTAATTACGGATCTTCTTCGCTCCGTAGACATAAGCGAACACGATGACCGAGATCAGCGCCGACAGCGAGTAGAAATAGTCTCCCGCGATCGCCGAGATGAAGTTGTACACGCTTGGTGTGACGCAGCAGATCAGGCCGCCGATCAGTTCGATGACCGTAAAGATCAGAACGGTCTTCTTCCGGCTCCAGCCGAAACGGTCCATGAACGACGATGTCGGCGACTCGAGGTGCGAGATCGAGGAACTGAGCCCCGCGAAGAACACACCGAGGAAAAAGATGACGCCGAGGATCCTGCCGCCGGCCATGCGGTCAAACAGCGCCGGAAGTACAACGAACAGCAGTGCCGGTCCCGTCTCGGTGTCAAATCCCATCGCGACGGTCGCAGGAACGATCGCGAGTCCGGCGAGTACGGCGACGGCCGTATCGAGGAAGCAGATCGTGACCGCGTTCAGGTTGACATCATCGTCCTTCTTCAGATGGGATCCGTAGACGATCATCATGCCCGGCCCGACGCCGATGGAGAACATGCTCTGTCCGGCCGCCGCGAGCCAGACGTTCGGATCCAGCAGCTTCGACCAGTCCGGCGACATGAAGAATTTCAGTCCTTCCCCGAAGCCCGGCAGGAACGCCGCACGGATCAGTACGATCAAAAGCGTCAGGAACACGCCCGGGATCATGATCCGGCAGGCCTTGTCGATCCCGTTCGTGATCCCGCCGAATACGATGAGAGAGTTCAGCAGGCAGACTCCAATGAAGATCCCGGCGAGCATGCCTTTGCTGCTGATGACCTGATTATACAGCTGGGTCGTATCGACGTCATGCCATCCTCCGACGAAGCTGGAATAGATATAATATGCGACATACGTGATGACACAGAGATAATACATATTCAGGAGGATCGGGATGATCGAGATATATCCTCCCAGGACCTTTCCTGCTGTTTTCCCCCTGCAGGCGTCAACATACGTATCGATGACGCCTTTTCCGAATTTATGTCCTGCACCGATCTCCATGATGGTCAGCGGGATCGTGCAGAACGTCATGATGATAAGATACGCTACAACAAAGGCCGCACCGCCGTTTTCACCGACGAGATACGGAAACCTCTGGATATTTCCAATACCGACCGCGACACCGGTTGCTGCCATGATAAAGCCGAACCGGCTCCCCCAATTCTCACGGTTTTCTACTGTCTCTACCTGGTTACCCATACTATTCTTCCCGATCAAACATTTGCGCTTGATTGTTCTCCTTTCCTTGTCATATCAATAACTTTTTCATCCTGATCTTCGTATCGAAGTTCTTCCCTCGTGTTGTTCTTTGTCCAGAAGCAGACTTTTCCGCTCCCGTCCAGCACCCGGTTCGCCTTCCGGACGAGCTCCCTCATCCTCTCATCGGAAGGAGGCAGGATCTCCGGAAGCGAATAGTCCCGTCCGAGCGCCTCATATTTCCCGACGCCGAACCGGTGATACGGGAGCAGCTCATACTCCTTCACCGTCGGCAGTGTCCGGATGACCTCCGCGATGCCCTCGATGTTCTCGTCCTGGTCCGTACAGCCCGGTACGACCGGTGTCCGGATCGTGATCGGGATCCCGTAATCGGAGATCCTGCGGATGTTTTTCAGGATCTCGCGGTTGCTGAGCCCTGTCATCTGACGATGCAGCACCGGATCGATCTGCTTGATATCCAGGAACATGAAATCGATATAAGGAAGCGCTCTGCTGAATGCTTTATATGAGCCGACCCCGCAGCTTTCCAGCCCCACAGTGATGTGATGCTCCTGGCACATCTTTGAGATCGCGGTGAGATCGAGCGGATGGGAAAGCGGCTCCCCGCCGGAAAAGGTCACGCCGCCTCCCAGTCTTTTGTAAAAGTTGCGGTCTTTATTGATCTCCTCAAAGAGATCTTCCGTCGAGATCCGCCGGCCGCAGAGCTTTTTCGCTTCCGCGTAGCAGACGTCCACGCACTTGAAGCACCGTTTGCATTTTTTACGATCGATCTTCATATCCGGCCCGATCGCATCGTTCGGACAGACTCTGACACAGGCGCCGCATCCGATACACAGACTCGGATTCTCCATGATCTCTCCACCGAATGTCTGTGATTCCGGATTCGCGCACCATGGACAGTGGAGCGGACAGCCTTTGAAAAAGACCAGTGTCCTGAGCCCATCGCCATCATGGATGGAACATTTCTGAATGTTGAATATCATCTGGGGGTCCTCCTCTTTATGCGTGGAACGTCTAACGCATCAGTCTGCTATTTTCCTCTTCCTGCATGGAACTTTTTTCCGATCAGGCACCCTGCTGAATCGTTCTCTCAATGATGTTGTCCTGGATCTCCTTGGAAAGATCCACGAAGTATGCGGAATATCCTGCGACACGGACAAGGATGTTGCGATATTTCTCCGGCTCTTTCTGCGCGGCATACAGCGTTTCATTGTCCAGGACATTGATCTGGATGTGGAATCCGTCCTGCGCGAAATGCGTACGGAACACGTTCTCGATGATATCCAGGCCCTTGTCGCCCTTGACAATCTGCGGATCGAATCTCTGGTTCAGCAGGAGTCCGCTCTGCGGGCGGAGCTGGTCGCAGCGTGCCAGTGAATTGACGACAGCGGTCGGACCGTTGACATCGCAGCCGATGTTCGGCGAAGCGTTGTCCGCCAGCGGCGTCCAGGCAAGCCGTCCATCCGGCGTCGCTCCGACGTCCTTCCCCATCTCGACGTTGTAGGACTGCGTCGCGACCAGAACGGTGAACGGACCGCCGTGCGCGTCCTTGACCTGCTTCATCGAGTTGTCCAGCACATCGATCAGCCAGTAGGAATATTTATCGACTTTCTTATTGTCATTTCCAAACTTCGGCGCGCGGTTCTTCAGAAGCTGACGCATGTCTTCCCGGCCTTCGAAGTTCGTGTCCATCAGATGGATGAGTTCGTCCATCGTCATGTACTCTTTTTCAAAGATGCACTCTTCGATCGCTTCCATCGAGTCGATCATGTTCGCGATCCCGGCGACGCCGACCGCGGAATAATGATGATCCGATCCCTTCTGCTGCAGCAGTTTCCCTTTCTCGATGCACCCGACCGAGAAGCAGGAACCGGTGATCGTCGGAAGCGTGAACGCGTGGAGCCCGAGCGTGCGGTTCGCCAGGTCGCAGAATTTGCCCATGAAGTAGTACAGCTGCTTTTCATAGGCGGCCTTGACGTCGTCCATGCCTCTCCAGTCGCGCGGATCGCCGGTCTTCGGCCCCATCTGGATGCCGGTCTTCGGTTCGATCCCGTTATGCAGCGTGATCTCCAGGATCTTCAGCGGGTTGAAATAGCCCGGGTTGCTCTGGAAGTCGGTCTTCCCGAGCACGTGCGGCTCGATGCATCCGCAGATGCCCCAGTTGCGGGCTTCCTTCAGCGTGAAGCCGAGGGAGAGCAGATACGTGATCGCCGTCGTATCGTTATAGAACGCCGGGTGTCCGCCGCTGTCCCGTGCGACCTCGATCGCGAGACGGAACGTCTCTTCATCGACGTTCGGATGATAGCGGAACGTCATCGTCGGTTCATCCGTCTGCAGATCTCTCATCGCGACGAGGCAGAGTTTTGTCAGCTCATTGCAGGCGTCGGTCCCGTCTTCCTTGACGCCGCCGAGGATGATGTGCATCCAAAGCGGATTCCCCGGGTCCGCCAGCGACTCTTTATAGCAGCGGATGTTCCACATCTCCGCGACCTTCAGCTTGAACTCATCGTAGACTTCAATGAAATATTCGTCGTCCCGGCCTTCCGCCTTTTCCTTCTCGTAGAACGGATACATATACTGGTCAAACCGGCCGAGGCAGTGGTCGCCGCCGGCCGCTTCCAGCGAGATCGCCAGGTGGTTGAACCAGACGAGCTGCGCTGCCTGCAGGAACGTCTTCGGCGCGAACTCCGGAACGGTCCGGCAGTTGTCCGCCATGATCAGCAGCTCCTCTTTTCTCTGTGCGTCCGTCGTCTCCGCCGCCATCTTTTCCGCGAGATCCGCGTAGCGGTGCGCGAAGCTGATGATGGCTTCCATCACGATGATCATGGATTTCCAGGCGATGACCTGCTCGGTGTCATAGACATCGCTGACGGTGAAGTTCGCGAGTTTTTCCTTGCATTCATCGATATAGTACCGGTAGCCGCGCTTCACAAGGTTGTCGTAGTCCGGCGAATGGTTCATCGTGGACTGGTTGGAAACGCCGTGGGTGAAGATCCCGACATCCAGCATCTTCCGGACATCGTCGTCCACGAGGCGGCTCGCTTCGTCGCCAAACGTGTCTCCTTCCCACTCCTTGACGATGCTGCGGAGCTCTTCCTTTTCTCCCGGACGGAACTGCAGATGTTCATTCGGTCTCTTGTCGATGGTCTCAAAGTCGTACTGCAGCCACTGCTCGACATCCGGATGCAGGACGACCGCGTTCCAGAATCCGCCCTGATGTCCGGCGATCCGGGAATCATCATCGATGAAGATCTTCCTGTTTTCGAGATAATACCGGAATGCCTTCGCCCGGTGGATGATGTAATTTTCCATCGACGGTTTTCTGTAGAATTCCGTGAACAGCTTCGCGCGATCCAGGTCGATCGTCGGTGTCGTGTTTCTCACTTTGTCCGAAAGCCGCTCGATTCTTTCACTTAACATGGTTTCTGCTCCTTTCCATCTGCGCCTTGCGCTTCGCTTTTGAGGAAGCCTCCCTGCGCGTTCCTTCTCCCGTTTCCGTTCTGTGTCCTTCCTTCCGCAGCCGGCCGATGTTGCAGAAGATTACACCCCTCATTTGTTAGTCATTTCTGACGATTCATGAATCATTCCATCTTGCTGGTACTATCATATAAAAAGCGGGCGTGCCCTGCTATCGAATTTCTGCCGCAAAATATGAAATTCTTAACATATTATATTTTGCCTAAAACAAAAATATGAAATTCCTGCGGCGTTTTATGAAGTTCCTGACAAAAGGTGACGTGCGGAACTCGTCAGCGAATCGCGCTCTCATTCCACCTGGCCTCTCCCGGAAATCCGCCGCCGATCTCTGCGATTTCAAACGAATCCGGCAGCTGCCACCGGTACTCCGGTACAAAAAAAGAGAGGAGCGGCGGCTCCTCTCTCTGCGCTTCCGAAAATTATGTGATTCTCATCATCCATTTTCCGGCATTATTTTTTGAATATGTAATTTCTGCTTTCCCCTCCCGGCGTCACCCGCTGATCCGGCGGTACTCCTTCGGCGTCGTCCCCATCTTTCGCTTAAAGTACTTGATGAAGTGGCTCGTGTCCGGGAATCCCGTTTCCTCCGCGATCTCCGTCACGGACCGCTCTGTGTCCATCAGCAGCTCGGTCGCCTTCGAGATCCGGTAGTCGATCACATACTGGATCGGGCTTTTCCGGACCATGTTCTTGAAACACCGGCAGCACTCTCCTTCGCTGACGTTCGCGGCGTCCGCGATGTCCTGGAGCTGGATGCTGTCCCGGTAATTGCTGTGGATGAACAGCAGCATCTTCTGGATCCGTTCCTAGCTGCGGACGGATCCCCGGCTGGAAGTGAGTTCATCCTCGTCCAGGTTATTGATGATCCGGTACCAGATCTCGGACAGGATGATCGAGACCCGGTAGTTCCGCCTTTTCAGCGCCGGCCCGTCATTCAGGAAAATATGGTACAGCTTGTTGATGTACGAGCGCACGACGCCTTCCCAGCCGGCCCGCTTGTGGAACACGATCGACGGGAACGCGTACTGGCTCGTGTACGGAAGCACATCTTCCTGCTCCATCCGGCTCCCCGCGAAAAAGCACAGCATGCGGTCCTTGAAATTGAAACTGATGTATTTCCCGTCCTCGGAAAGGTCGGAGATCATATGAAGCATATTTTTGTTGATGAAGATTGCCTCGTCTTCCTCGAGGTGATATTCTTCGCCGTTCACCTGGACGTTCGCGCTCCCGCTCAGGAGATACGTGAGCTGGAGCTCTTCATGCCAGTGGAGATCGCGGAACCCCCGGCCTTCCGGGATGATCCCCTCCCTCGTGACCATGTACATGCCGACAGGGAACGCGTTGTCCTTGTATCGGTTGATCTCGTGAAGCTGCTTTTTCCTCTTTTCCAGATTCTCTTCCATTCTGAATCCTCGCTCTTTCTAAAGATTCTTTTCGCCCCACGCCTTGAGCTCGAGCAGGATCGGGATCATCCCCTCCGCTTTCGGCGTCAGCGAATACTCCACACGGACCGGCATCTCGTCGTACTGCTTCCGCTTCACCAGCCCGTCCGCCTCCATCTCCTTCAGCGACTGCGCGAGCATGGTGTTCGTGATGCCGACGATCACCTTCCGGAGCTCGCCGTAGCGCATGGGCCCGCGGTTCTTCATCGCGCAGAGGATCAGGACCTTCCATTTCCCTCCGATGATATCCAGCACTTTCTTCAGGCCGCAGCCGTCGCCGCCTACGGTCACGCAGAGTTCTTCTTTTTCCGCCATCGTATTTTCCATATCCTGTTACTCCCTGTTACTCCGTTTTTTCTTACCAGATAAATATAAACTGCGTACTTGATAAGTTTTCTATACCTAATATAATATACTTATCAAACAAAAGACGCAAGAGCAAAAAGGAGGAACAGAATGGAATATACATTCACTAAGGAAAATTTCAATCAGGAAGTCATGAACAGCAGCATCCCCGTGATGATCGACTTTTACGCGGACTGGTGCGCACCGTGCAGGATCATGGCGCCGGCCGTCGCGAAGCTCGCGGAGAAGTACAACGGGAAGATCAAGATCGGCAAGGTCAACGCGGACAACGATCCGGAGCTCGCGGCGAGGTTCGGAGTGATGGGGATCCCGAACTTCGTCTTCATCAAGAACGGCAAAGCGGTCGACCAGGCCGTCGGCGCGCAGCCGAAGATGATGCTGGACCGGAAGCTGCAGCAGCTTCTGTGAGCGGACCGCGAATGGAGATAGATCACCGGACTTCCGGGGGCCCGAAGAGAAGATGGAGATCAAAAGGGATCCCCTGCCCCGGTCATCATAACGATGTTGCGATAATCATACATAATTACCTACTACCTTTCCAGACAGAATTTCGTCTGCTGGGATTCCCCAAAGATCCCGGCCGGCGGCGTTCTGTTTTTTTTGTATCAAAACGGGGGAGATGATATAATAAAGTTACCAGTAACATCCAGCCGCTTTGGGGAGCGGCCGTTATACCAGCAAAGGGGAAGGGGATACTATGAAAAGCAATGTAAACAAAAAAGAAATCGTGCTTGCCGTCGTCCTCGCCGCGATCGTGGTCGTCTTCTGGATCATCGTCGCGAGGAACGTTCTGTTTCCGCAGTGGGGCGACCCGCTCAATGACGCATACGACAACCTCCGGAGCGATCTCATGAGCGACGCCACGAGCGCCACGGGAAGCGAATATCTCGTCTATGATTCTGACAACAAAGAACTTTACGTACGCCTGAGTTCCTCGAGCGACGCAGACGCGATCTTCGACGTCATCGACGACGCGGTGGACGGAAAGGACATCGGCCGGCTCCAGATCGACTACATGGGGAGCGCGAGCGACTCGATACTCTCGACGATCGACGAGCGCATCGGAAGCCTGAAATGCACGAGCGCCGACGCCATCGGCGTCAGCTCCGACATCGCCGAAGCGAATTCAAGTCACAACTGGACAAAGGTTTTGAATAAGACCGACACGCTCTACATCGAGTCCCTCAATGCCATCAAGACATATGATTCCAGCACGGCGAACCGGCTGAAGAACGTCCGCACGCTCCAGATCTACTACAATCCGAAGCTGGAGCTCGACGGCATCACCCGGTTCAAGAACGTCAAGACCCTGATTTTTGGCGGGAACCTCGTGACCGCAGCGGACACCGAAATCTTCCGGAAGAGCGAGCAGGACTCCGCAGAGACCACCTCTTCAAGCAGCGACACCGACACGAGTGACGTCACGGTTTCGATGACCTATTACTCCACTCTCTCGAGCAGTGTGAGGAACCTCGCGGATCTGAACGATCTCAAAACGATCCTCCTCTATCCGGATCTGAAATACAAGCTGGACTCATCCGGGGAGCAGCTGATCACGACGCTTCAGATCGTGAC
The DNA here is from genome assembly GCA_050946555.1 of Anaerovoracaceae bacterium. Classification (GTDB taxonomy): domain Bacteria; phylum Bacillota; class Clostridia; order Peptostreptococcales; family Anaerovoracaceae; genus Aminicella. Next base: position 11,495 of record JBMNVA010000004.1, read on the forward strand.
CCCGAATGTGAAGATCAATCCGCCGGAACAGGAATACAGCGGCGAGAGCGATCTGAAAAGCGTCTCCGACGTCAGCACACCGAACGTCACGACATATACGAAGTCCAACCTCCTCGCCGACCTCCTGGAGGTAGACGCGAAGTCCTGCTACACCCGCGGAGAGAAGTTCCGGACCAAGTCCGGGAAGGCGAAACTGAACGGGAAATCGCTGGTCTACTATACCTATGCGCTGTCATCGACGGAGGAGTGGAGCAGTTCGAAGAGGTTCTACAGTTCCGGACAGGTGGTCCTGACCGGCCTCAATATCGACATCCCGACGAAGCTGGACGATTACGACACGTTCATCTACATCTATCCGACGTTTAAGTACGCCGGCAAGTACAACACCGGGACAAAAGGATACACGCAGACGCTTTACGTGCAGGTCTACGATCTGGAAAAGAAGATCAAATACAAGCCGGTCAAAGTGGGAAGCGCGAAACCGCCGTCGACCATGCACTATATCAAAGGCTATATGCCGAAGAAGTATGCCGGAACCGTCTCGTCGAGCTATGCCTTTTCCTACATCGAAGGACTGGATTAACAAAAGAATAAACTGTCAGAAAAGAACCCGAAAGTGTACCGCACACGACAAAATATTCCCATTTTGTCAACAATAAGTCCTTGTTTTGTCGCATGCATCGGTTGAAATAATACATACGACAAATTATAATATAATAGATTTTGCATTTTTTGCAGCATTTTCCCCTTCTCATTTGTAATAAATAGTGAAGGGGCTTTGTGACCATTGGAGGAAACGGTGCACACGTCCGTCGAAGAACTGCTGCATAACTACGGGACGCCGATCCTGCGGTATGCCTACAGTTTTATGAAGAACCAGAGCGATGCCGAAGACATCGTACAGGAGACGTTCCTGCAGTATATCAGGAAAGCTCCGGATTTTGAAAATGAACAACATGAAAAGCTCTGGCTCTTTAAGGTCGCGGGGAATCTGTGCCGAAATCAGCTGAGCTATAACAACAGGCACTCTTCGGACGAACTGAAGGAAGAGCTGATCGCGGAGGATCGCGAGGATCTGAGTTTCGTCTGGGAAGCGGTCGAGAAGCTCCCCGAGAACGAGCGGTCGGCGATCCACCTGTTCTATCAGGAGCAGATGACGACCGCGGAGATCGCCGAGGTGCTTGGTGCAAGAGAAGGGACCGTGCGGTCTGGCTTACGAGAGGAAGGAAGAAGTTAAAGGAAGTGCTCAAGGAGGAATATGATTTCTATGAGTAAATACAATGAAACCATGGAACATCTTGAGCTGTCGCCCAAGGTGGAAAACAGAATACTGGCAAGGCTCCGGGAGGAGCAGGCGCTGATGGGCGAAGGATCCTCTGATGCCACGACCAGCGCGAAGGGCCTTGCGGCTGCCGCAGGTGCTGCAGCCCTGCCGAATCAGGACGAAGTCGCAAAAGCGGGACATACTGCAGCAGAAGCCGTAAAACAGGCTGCCACGGAGGCGTCCGGGCAGGCTTCCACAGAGGCCGCTGCCCAGACTTCTACCGCGACTTCCGGACAGACATCTACAGAAGCCGCGGCCAAGACATCCACGGAAGCGGTCGGACAGGCTGCCGGAGAGGCTTCCGGACAGACTGCCACAGAGACTTCCGGACAGGCGGCCGGCGCAGGTTACAGCACGAAGCCGACACATGTCTTCCACCGCGCCGCACACAAAGCCGCGTCTCATTACAGCCGAATCTATAAAATCGCAGCCACCTGCGTCGCGGCCGTCGTGGTCGTCGTCGTCCTCGCCGGACAGGGCCTCCTCGGGCCGCTTGGTCCGAACAAGAGCTCGCCGGACAAGAGCAAACCGAAGAATCAGACGGCGGTCATCGATAATAACAAAGGCGGGAATGATGACAGCAGCGGGACCAGCAGCGATCAGAAGACCATCGAGCTTCCGAACGAGGATAACACTGCAGGTACCGGAAGCAGCAATATCCTGGGCGCCGGAGACAGCAATGCGAACTCCGGGAGCAGCAGCACCGCGAGCTCCGGAAGCAGCAGTACAACAAAGAAGGATTCGAATTCGTCAAGCAGCAAGACCGACAAGAGCGGATCCAAAGCAGAAAATACCAGCGAGGAGGACAGCAGTGCCTCTGACGCGGATAACAACGCGGACGAAGACAGCGATGTCCAGGAGGACACGAACCAGCCGCAGCGTGAGCTGATCACCGTCAGCTCGATCGCCGACCAGTCCGACGTACTGGCGCGCGTGACGATCCTCTCGAAGGAAGGCCCGGACGCGGACGGATTCTATACGTTCCGGGCGGAGATCACGGACGTCGTCTACGGCTGTATCGGCAAAGAGGACAAGAAGGAAATGGTCGTCTGCCTGTATGATGACGGCTGCATGCCATCTCTGGAAGCGGGCGACCACGCCTACTTCTTCCTGAGCCGGGTCGGCAGCGATGAATTCTACATCACGGAAGAGAATGCCGGCGTCGTGAAGATCCAGGACGGTGAAGTCGTGTTCGCGGAAGGCGTGACCGTCACCGGCTACCGCCAGGACACCAACGTGCGCATGCGCGAGTCCGATTTTGTCCGTTCCATGAACTGATGAAAAAAAAATCAAAAATTTTTTTCAGGAGTGCAGCATTTTAACTCTCCCATTTGTTATTAAGGTAGAAGGTACAAAATACGCTGCCAACGTACCTATGCCGAGAGTCTGGCCGGTCCCTCCGGGATTTGTCAGATTGGAAGGGAGGAGATTGTTGAAGAAAAACTTTTTGAGCAAAGTGATCGGAGTCATCGTCTCCGCAGCACTTCTCGCCGGTACCGCGGTGTTCCCCGTGATGGCGGATACCGATACGTCCGGCCAGGCAGCGCAGAGCGCGACGAATGTCGAAGAACAGGATGAGGAAGTTTATTCGACTGCCGATTCAGAAGCCGAGGATCCGTCGGATGAAGAAGAACCTGAGATCATCAAGGTCTATCTCGTCCGAAAGAACATGAAAGTCCGGATCAACGGCAAAACACTGAAAAAGCGCGGATGGTTCCTCAGAAAAAGCATGGACAACGGAGAGGTGAAGACCGTTGCGATGGTCCCGATGAAGTCGGTGGCGGACAGGCTGGACGCCAGTGTCCGGAAGACTCCGGAGGGATGGGCAATGCGCATCGGCAAGGTGGATGTCTTTATGTACAAGGGAACCGACTCCTATAACTATCTGACCCGTACCACCGATGAACTTTCCGATGCGGTATCCTATGGCTCGGCACCGGTCATCACGAAGAAAGGGGTTGTCTATATCCCGTCGGATGTCTTTGTAGACCTGGTAAAGAAAGGCTCAGACAAAAAGATATCCGCGAAACTGAATGTCAGGAAAAATATCCTCTCATTCAAAGTCAAACAATCTGAAAAATGATGCGATTAAAACACTATATGCGAAAAAGACCTGGCTGCAGAAATCTGTAGTCAGGCTTTTTTCGTTTCCGATGCTCCGGGCTCCGGGGGAGCACCGGGGCATTGTCAAATTTCTTTTTTCAGAGCTCGCTTCTTCCCTCGATCGCCTTGAGCAGAGTCACTTCATCCGTATACTCGAGCTCGCCCCCGACCGGAAGGCCGTGTGCGATCCGGGACACCTTGATCCCGGACGGCTTGATCAGGCGCGCGATGTACATCGCTGTCGCCTCTCCCTCGATATTCGGGTTCGTCGCGACGATCACTTCCTTCACGTCGCTCTTCTGCAGCCGGACGATCAATGAGCGGAGATTGATGTCCTCCGGCCCGAGCCCCTCCATCGGAGAGATCACGCCGTTCAGCACATGGTACAGCCCGTGGTATTCCCGGATCCGCTCCATCGCCATCACATCCTGCGGCGACTCCACAACGCAGATCACGCTCCGGTCGCGCGATTCATCGCTGCAGATCTCGCACGGATCCTGATCCGTCAGGTTCCCGCAGACCGAGCAGTATTTCATTTCCTTCTTCGCTTCCACGATCGACTCGGCGAGATCCTTCGCCTCCTTGTCGGAGACGGACAAAATGTAAAAGGCCAGTCTCTGAGCCATTTTGTCGCCGATCCCCGGGAGCTTCGCCAGCTCCCCGATCAGCCGTGCCAGCGGTTTCGGATAACGCATTCCGTCCCCCTGTTACATCCCCGGCACACCGAGTCCGCCGGTCAGCTTGCCGTACTCATTTTCCTGCATTTCGTCGATCTGACGCATGCCCTCGTTCACGGCCGCCAGGATCAGATCCTGCAGCGTTTCAATGTCATCCGGATCCACGACGGCTTCGTCGATCTTCAGGTCCACGAGTTCATGCTTCCCGTTCACGGTCACATTGACCACTCCGCCGCCCGCGGACGACGTGACTTCTTTTTCTTCCAGTTCGGCCTGCATCTCCTGCATCTGGCGCTGCATCTGCTGGATCTGCTGCATCTGCTGTGCCTGGCTCATTTTACCGCCGCCCTGCTTCGGGCGTTTTCCTGCTCTCATTCCTCTTCCCATATTCGGTTCCTTTCTTTCCCGGACAGGCTTCTGCCGCCGGGGTCACGTTCTGTTATTTCAACTCGGTCTTCACACCGAGGATCGATGTCGCTTTTTCTGCCAGCTCTTCGTATTTTTCGTCGTTGTCCTCGCTCCCGCTTTCGACGGGAACCATCCTAAGCGGCCGGCTGAACCGTTCGCTCATGACGCGGCAGATCATCGCGGAATGGCTCTCGAGGAAATCCCGGTTGAATCCGGGATCGACCATCACTTTGAACTGGGTCTTTCCGACGGCCATCAGGACGGTGCTCCCGCGGATCATCATGAAGGACGGTTTCTCTACCGCAAGTTCATCGATGAGCGCGTTCCAGATCTCGTCCAGTTGTTCGGGATCGTCCAGCTCCTGCGGGGCGCCTCCTTCGGAGGAAGCGGCTGCGGCGCCCGGTTCCGACGCTCCGCTCTTTTCAGACCCTGCAGAGTCCTGCCCGGGTGCCGGTCCTCTCTCAGGCTCCGCTGCCGGTCCTCTCTGCGGCTCCGGCCTTCCCGGCCCGGCATCCATCTCCGGCCGGCCGTATTCTTCCGGCTCCGGCGGCGGGCTGCTCAGCGGCTCCGGGATCGGGATGTCCGGTTCCGGCGCCGGTCCGTTTATCGGCTGTGGGACCGGCGGCTCTTCTCGCCCCGGCTGTTCCCGCGGCGGTTCCGGTATCGGAGGCTGTTCTCCAGCCGCCTCCGTCACCGGCGCGCGGTTTCCGACATTTCTTCCTGCATCCGGCCTTCCGGCTTCCCGTGTGGATGATCCCGGCCGGGATTCTTTTCTCCTGCTGTCTCCTAACGGTCCCATGGACGGGAGCCGGACATTCCCGGACGGCGATGCCGTCCCCGCGGGAGCTCCCCCGCTCTCTCCGTACACGCCTCCTGTCGCGATGGTCACGACGGCGACTTCCATCAGGATCCTCGCCTGCGTCGAATAGCGCGCGTCGCGGATCGCCTGTGCGAGCGTCACGATCCCGGCGTTCAGCCGCGAGAGCTCGATCCCGGCGGCCTGCTCCTTCAGGATCCGGATGTGATCCCGTGAAACATTCAGCATGTCCGACGGATCGTCCACGCATTTCGCGATCATCAGCGCCCGGAGGTGCCCCATCCAGTCCTTCATGAGCTGGCGCACATCTTTGCCTTCCCGCAGGATCTCGTCTAAGAGGACAAACGCGTCCGCGATGTCCTCTTCCATGACGCGGTCCGTGAGCTCCACATAGAACTCAACCGACGCCGCGCCGAGGAACTCCAGGACCATCTCCCGGTCCAGCTCTTTTTCGCCCGACGCCATGCACTGCTCCAGCAGGCTCAGAGAATCCCGGACCGATCCGTCCGCGTTCCGGGCCAGGAGCCGGAGCGCATCCGGCGTGACGCTGACGCCGCGGGCCTCTGCGATCTTTTTCATGTTCTCCGCGAGAGACTCCGCCGATACCCGCCGGAAATCCATCCTCTGGCAGCGGGACAGGATCGTCTGCGGCAGCTTCTCCGGATCCGTCGTCGCCAGGATGAACATCACATGCTCCGGCGGCTCTTCGAGCGTCTTCAGCAGCGCGTTGAACGCCGCACCGGACATCATGTGGACCTCGTCGATGATGTAGACTTTTTTCCGTCCGACCGCCGGCGGATAGCTGACGCTTTCCCGCAGCTCCCGGACATTGTCAACGCCGTTGTTCGACGCGGCATCGATCTCGATCACGTCGATGAATTTCCCTTCCGCGATCGCCCGGCAGTTGTCACAGACGCCGCACGGTTTTTCCTGATCGTCCGGGCCGGTGCAGTTCACCGCCTTCGCGAGGATCCTCGCCGTCGTCGTCTTCCCGGTCCCGCGTGTCCCGCAGAAGAGATACGCGTGGTTCACGGAATCGGTCGCGATCTGATGGCGCAGGATCTTGACGATGTGGTCCTGACCGATCACCTCGGAAAACACATCCGGTCTTGTTTCTCTGTAAAGCGCTCGATACTGCAATGATCCCTCCGGGGCCTTCCGGCCCGCTTTCTTCACAACAAGAAAAATCTGCCTTTTAACAGCTCCGCAAGACGTTGGAGAAGGCTTATCTGCGGCACATAAGAACTTCCGCTTATTGCTGCTTCCTTCCGGACCTGACACGGTTCACGGCATCTTATTGCGCAGGACCCAAACCATGTCAGGCGGAGCTGTCAAAAGGCAGATATGTGATATTATTATATGGTCTTTGGTGCTGTTTGTCAACTCAGCTGCCGCGCCGGGATGCGCCCGGCGGGGAGCCTCCGCACCATATTTCTGTCATCACTTACACGACTTTATACAGTTCATCCGCTTCCGGCGGGCGGACGGTCCAGGCGTCTTCTCCTTCGATTTTTTCTCCCACATCCTGCCGTAGCGCTTCCGGCACGCGGATCGCCTTCACCGGCTCTCCTTTCCCTGTGACGCGCCCGATCTCCGTCGCCGTGATCCCGGCTTCCTTAAGCTGGCGCAGGATCTCCGCCGCGTTCTTTTCGGACGCCGCGATCAGCATGCATCCGCTGGAGATGAGGCGGAGATAATCAATCCCGAAATGCCCGGAGATCTTTTTTGTCACGTCCAGGACCGGGATCTTTTCTACGTCGATGACGGCGCCGAGCCCTGCGATCTGGCAGATCTCCCAGACCGCGCCGAGCACGCCGCCTTCGGTGACGTCATGCATTCCGGATGTCCCGATGCGGCCCGCGATCACGCCTTCCGGGACGACGCTCACCTGGTCGAGGAGCGACGCCGCTTCGGAAAGCTCCTGTTCCGTCAGGACCGATGCGAGCTGCTCCTTTTTATCTGTCGCGATGATGCCGGTCCCCTCCAGCCCGGCGGTCTTCGTCAGCAGGATATGGTCGCCCGGCTTCATGTCGCCTGCGCTCTGCGACTCGCCGTTCAGCGCCCGGCCGAACGCGGTCGACACGATGACCGGCTGATTCACGGCGCCGGTGATCTCGGTGTGGCCGCCGATGATCTCGACGCCCGCCGCTTCCGCCGCCCGGGCCGCCTGCGCCATGATCGTCTGAATGTCTTCCTTCGTCGTCCCGACCGGGAGCATGACCGCGAGCATGATGCCGAGCGGCGCGATCCCGTTGCTCGCGATGTCGTTGCAGGAAATGTGGATCGACAGCCGCCCGATGTCGTTCACATCCGCCGTGATCGGATCCGTCGAGATCACGCAGTCATAATTTCCGAACGCGACGACGGCGCAGTCCTCGCCGATCCCGGCCCGCACCCGGACTTCCGGCCGCTTCAGGCGGATCTGATCGATCACGATCTCCTTCAGCATATCGCTGTCGAGCTTTCCAGCTTTGAGTCCCTTCATTCCTGCTCACCCTTTTCTTCCGGTTCCGGCACGCGCCCTTCCTTCAGCCACCCGGTCACGGTCTCCTCGTCGATGATCGGGATGCCGAGCTCGTGCGCTTTTTTATTTTTCCCGGACGTCGACGTCCGGTCGTTGTTGATCAGATAGGATGTTTTGCTGCTGACAGAGCCTGCGACCTTCCCGCCGGCGCTTTGGATCGCCTGCTTCAGCTCGCCGCGGTTCGCGTACCCGTTCAGCGAACCGGTGATCACGAACGTCAGGCCGTCGAAAAAGTCCTCCGTCTCTTCCGCGGTCTCGTCCAGCCGGACTTCCCGGAGCACCGAGTCGACAATCTCCCGCTTCTTCGGGTCGGCAAAGAACTCCGTGTAGGATTCCGCCATCACGTCCCCGATCCCGTCGATCGTGAGGAGCTCATCCTTCGTGATGGTTTCGATCTTCTGCCAGCTCCCCCGGCACGCGCCCGCGATCAGCCGCGCGTTCGCCGCGCCGATCCCCGGGATCCCGAGGGCGTACAGCAGCCGCTCCGGCGTCGTGTCCCGGCTCCGCTCGATGGAGCTCTCCAGATTTTCGTACGACTTCTCGCCGAACCCGTCCATCGAAACGATCTCGTCCCGGTACCGGTCCAGATGGTAAAGGTCGGAGTAATCCCGGACCATGCCGCGGTCGATGAGCTTTTCGAGCGTCGCTTCGCTCAGCCCTTCGATGTTCATCGCGTCGCGGGAGACAAAAAGGGAAAAGCTCTTGATGTGCTTCGCCTGGCAGTCCGGGTTCGTGCAGTACAGCGTCTCCACGCCGTTCTCGCTGTGAATCTCGGTCTTCCCGCCGCAGACCGGACAGGCGTCCGGGATCTCGACCGGGGTCCCTTTTGTCAGATCTTCCGCAATCTGCGGGATGATCATGTTCGCTTTATATACGGTGATGCGGTCGCCGATCCCGAGGCCCAGCTCGCGCATGACGCTGATGTTGTGGACCGACGCGCGGCTCACGGTCGTCCCTTCGAGCTCGACCGGATCGAACACGGCGACCGGGTTGATCAGGCCGGTCCGCGACGCGGACCATTCGATGTTCCGGAGCGTCGTCTCCTCGAGCTGATCGGCCCATTTGAACGCGATGGAGTCGCGCGGGAACTTTGCGGTCGTCCCGAGCGAGCGGCCGTACGCGATGTCGTCATACAGCAGCACCAGCCCGTCGGACGGGAAATCGTTTTCGGCGATCCGGCTCTCGAAGCGCGCGACGGCATCGATGACGGTCTCGCGGGAGACGCGTTCATAGCCGACGACATCGAAACCCTGCTCCTTCAGCCACTCGAACTGCTTCTCCCGACTGTTCTCGAAGTCGACGCCGTCCGCTTCGACGAGGGCGAACGCGACGAACTGCACGTTCCGCTCCTTCGTGATCCGGGGGTCGAGCTGCCGGACCGAGCCGCTGCACAGGTTCCTCGGATTCTTGTATTTCGCGTCGACGTCCCCGATCTCACTGTTGATGCGCTCGAAATCGCTGTATTTGATCACGGCCTCGCCGCGGAGCACGAGCCGTCCGGTATACGCGATCCTGACCGGCACGTTCGCGAAAAACCGGGCGTTTCCGGTGATGACTTCACCGACTTCGCCGTTCCCTCGCGTCACGGCCTTCATGAGCATGCCGTACTGATAGGTCAGGACGATCGTGAGGCCGTCCATCTTCCAGGAGAGGAGCCCTTCCTGATCGCCGAGGAACGCCGCGAGCTCCTCGCGGTCCTTCGTCTTGCTGAGCGACAGCATTGGCGACGGATGCCGCTCCTTCGGGAGCTCCGAGACGACTTCATAGCCGACGTTCTGCGTCGGGCTGGAGGAAAAAACGATCCCGGTCTCTTTTTCCAGTTCGGCGAGTTCGTCATACAGCCGGTCATACTCGATGTTCGGCATGATCTCCTTCGCCTCCATGTAATACGCACGGGAGGCGCGGTTCAGCTGCTCGATCAGTTCTTTGATCCTTGTTTTTTTATCCATTCGTTATACCTTCCTGAGCGGCGCGATTCCCTTCGCGAGCTTCTTCACGCCTTCACTGTCGAACGCGACCTGGACGATCGATCCGTTCTCTTCGATGACCATGCCTTCCCCGAACTTCGGATGCGACACGCGGTCGCCCGGCTTGAACGAAACGGACGCTGCCGCTTTCGCCCGGTCGGCGTTCTTCTGGGTCGACTGCTTCGCGTAGCGGAGCGCGTCGAACGGACGCTGGCTCTTCCCGGAGAAGCCGTCGCGGCTCCCGGTGGACACGCCCGGCCCGCCGAGCGACGACGCGTATTCGGAGCGGGTCTTCTTCTTCGGCTTGTATACGGCGGTCCCGTCCAGCAGGGATTTGTCCACTTCCCGCAGGAACTGGGACTCGCGGGTGTACTCGGTCCGGCCGTACCGCGTCCGGACCTCGGCGCTGCTCAGGAACAGTTTTTCTTTTGCCCGCGTCATGCCGACGTAGCAGAGCCGGCGCTCTTCCTCCATCCCGGCATTGCTGTCGAACGCCTTGGCCCCCGGGAACAGGCCGTCCTCAAGCCCCGGCAGGAACACGACCGGGAACTCCAGTCCCTTCGCGCTGTGCATCGTCATAAGCGTCACCGCGCCCGCGGTCTCGTCATAATTATCGACCTCCGCGGTCAGGGCGAGCTGCGCCATGAAATCATCGAGCGTCGGCTGCTCGGCCTCTTTCTCGTACTCCGCGATGACGGTCTTGAATTCCATCAGGTTATCGATCCGGCTCTCCGCCTCGATGGTGTTCTGGGCTTCGAGCGTCGGCAGGTAACCGGTCCGGACGAGGATCATATCGTAGATATCGGAGACCGACTCGTTCTCCCGCTCCTTGCGGCAGAGCTTGAGGCAGTCCACCATCTCTTTCATTTTCGAGTACGAATTCACCGGGAGCGTATCCAGGAGCTCCTGATCGTCATCCGCCAGCGCCTCGAACAGGCTCTGCCCGCGCGATTTCGCGAACAGGGTGAGCCGCTCGAGCGTCCTCCGCCCGATCCCGCGCTTCGGCTCGTTGATGACCCGGACGATCGACAGCTCGTCCTTCGGATTGATGATCAGGCGCATATACGCCATCACGTCCTTGATCTCTTTCCGGTCATAGTACCGCATCCCGGAGAGTACCCGGTACGGGATTGCATGATAAGACATCGCCTCTTCAAACAGCCGGGATTGCGCATTCGTCCGGTACAGCACCGCGAACTCGTCGTAGTTCCTGCCGTCCTGCACCATGTAGGAGATCTGGCGCGCCACGTAATCGGCTTCTTCCTTGTCGTTGTCCGCGCGGTAATAGCGGATCTTGTCGCCCGCCTCCCGGGCCGTCCAGAGCTTCTTGCTCTTCCGCCCGCGGTTGTTCCGGATCACCGAGTTCGCAGCGTCCAGGATGTTCCCGACGGAGCGGTAGTTCTGCTCCAGCTTGATCACCTTCGCCTCGTCGAAGTCCCGCTCGAAATCGAGGATGTTGTTGATGTCCGCGCCGCGCCACTGGTAGATGCACTGGTCGTCATCCCCGACGACGCAGATGTTGTGATGCCGCTCCGCGAGCATGCTCACGAGCTCATACTGGAGATGGTTCGTATCCTGATACTCATCGACCATGATATAGCGGAAGCGGTTCTGATATTTCAGGAGCACCTCCTCGTCCGACTCGAACAGCCGGTACGTGTTCAAGAGGAGGTCGTCAAAATCCATCGCGTTGTTTTCGATCAGCTGCCTCTGGTACTCGGAGAAGATCTTGTAGATCATCCGGGAGCGGTAGCTGTCCTCATTCGTATCTAAGAATTCCTTCGGCCCGAGCGCTTTCTCTTTGCATTTGCTGATGACGGACAAAAAGTACTGCGGTGTGAATTCGCGGTCATTGATGTTCTGATCCTTGATGATGCTCTTCACGAGCGACTTCTGATCGCTCGAGTCATAGATGACGAACCCCCGGTCGTAGCCGATCCGGTCCGCGTTAATTCGGAGGATCCTCAGGCACATCGAGTGGAACGTCAGGATCCACATGTCCTCTGCCGCTTCCTGCCCGACGAGCTCCTCGACCCGTCCCCGCATCTCCGCCGCGGCCTTGTTCGTGAACGTGACCGCGAGGATCCGCCACGGCTCCACGCCCATCTCGACGAGGTGCGCGATGCGGTGGGTCATCGTGCTCGTCTTCCCGGAGCCGGCGCCGGCCAGGATGAGAAGCGGGCCTTCCGTGCAGTCGACCGCTTCCTGCTGTTTTTTGTTCAGATTTTCATAGCTCATAGTTTCTCCGATCTCGCCTCGGTCTATCGTCTGTCGGAATCCATTATATCATGAATACGGGGGATGCCCTAATGACTTTCGCCGTGATCCGAAAACACGGTCTCGGCGAACCGTTTCGCCGCTTCTCCGTCGTTCAGATCGTTGAATTTCCGGTTGAAGGCCAGGTATTTCTCATCCGGCGCCCAGGTTTCCGGTGTTTCGAGGATGTCCCTCGCGATGCCTTCGATCTGTTCTTCGACCGGTCCCGGGAGCTCCGACGGATCCATGTAGAAGCCCCGGAGGTCATTTTGGTAATCCGCAAGATCGTACATGTAGAAAAACATCGGTCTCTCAAGGATCGCGTAATCGAAGAGAGAGCTCGAGTAATCCGTGATCATCATGTCGGACGCGAGATAAAGAGTATTGATGTCTTCCACGTTTGAAACGTCGTAGACGAACCCCTCGTACTTACTGAAATCGAACGAGTTCGCGACCAGATAATGCGCGCGGAACAGGATCGCATAGCCGTCCCCCAGCGCGCGGCGGAGACAGGAAAAATCCGCCCGGTTCGAATAGGTGTAGCCGAGCCCGTTCTGATACTGATTGTCCCGCCAGGTCGGCGCGTACAGGATCAGCTTCCGGTCACTGTCCGGGAACCCGAGCTCCCGCCGGCAGCGCTCACGGACCTCTTCCTCCGCCCGCGCGAGACAGTCCGTTCTCGGATACCCAAGCTCCAGGACCGCATCCCGCTTCCCCGCTTCCTCCAGGTTCCACGCCGTACGGAACACCTTAGTCGAGAACCCGCACGGGGACAAAAGGTAGCGGAAGCGTTCGGCGTCGGTCCGGTATTTCTCCCGGATCTCTTCGATTGAGTTCATCGCATTGTCAGAGCGCGTGATGTCATATCCCAGTTTTTTCAGCGGCGTCCCGTGCCAGCACTGCACGTAGACCTGCTCCGGCGACGGGATCCACCAGTCGACGGGCCGGGAATTGAAGATCCAGTACTTCGCCCGGTGGAGCGCCTCTTCGCAGGCTTTCGTCTGATTCCGGACCAGTGTCGTCCGCGGCCGGTCTGCGAGCCAGGCGTGCGACTCCACGTCATTAAAGATCCAGAAGAAGCGGCAGTCATCGAATCTCCGGTCGGACAAAAGGTACTCATACACGGCCCGCGGCGTATCGGCGTACGCCGTTCCGTTGAACGTACAGAAGATGATGGTCCTGTCGTCCACGTTCACCGACCGCCCCGCAGCGCGGTACCGCTTCCCGCGAAAAAACTTCCGGACCTGTTTCATTTTCTTCCGGATCGCCGGTGATCTCCTTGCCAGTGCCCGTATCGGCGCTTTGATCTGTTCCATCCTGCCGTTCCTCCTGCTGCCCCCTGTTTCCTGCCTGTACAGCTTAATATGCGGTATAGTACGCCTTGATGCTGAAGTTATCGATCTCGGATCCCTGGCCTCTTTTGACCGCACGCTTTTTCACTTTGCTCGTCAGGGTCTTCCAGTCGCGCCAGACATAGCGGGAGCCGCTCTTTTCTTTATAAAAGCTCTCTCCCTTGTTCACGACCGCCTTCCCGTAGAACGTCGAGCCGTCGATCGAGGCGGAATCGATCTGGGAGAGTCCTTCCAGATACGGGAGCACGTACTTCCCGCTCGTCGATTTCTCTTTCACGATAACGGAGAACGCGCGGCCTTTGCTCACTCTCACCTTGGACGGGAGCGTGATCCTGTGGTAGCCGGCGTACGGGATCGTTTTCGTCACGGTGTCGACGCACCTGCCGTCGGTCGGCTTTTTATATTTCTTATACAGCCGGTAGACTTTGACGGTCACTCTCGATCCGGCCTTCGCTGTCAGAAATGACACGTCGCTGATCTTTTCTCTTGTGCGCGTCTTGAAGATGTTCGCTTCGCTCGCCGGCTTCGTGACCTGGAGCATCATCGCGTCGATGACCGGCAGGTAGTCATGCTGATTGATGCTGCCGACGGTCGTGACTTCATTCAGACTGCTCCCGGTCCCTTTTGTTTCTTTGAAGTCCATGCTCGTCAGGCAGTCCAGGCTCTTGTCGTAATACGAGATGTAAAAGTAACCGCTGCCGTTCTCGCCCCAGGAATAGTTCGCGGGATACGGGCTGTCCTTGCTGCCCCAGCTGTTTTTCACGATCCAGGCGCCGTTCCCCGGCGGCGTCTTCGATGTGCCGTACTGGTCTTTTCCGCTCAGGAAATTATTTTTCGAATAGTTATCGTCCCAGCCGACGATCGTCACGGCGTGATTGCTCACGAGATCGTCATAGGTGTACTGGGCGGCCGTCTCCGGATTGTAGTACGAATAGTCGGCATCAGACGTCTGCACGTCTTCGGCATAATACGCGCACGCGACCGGCCGGTTCTTGTAGATCTCACTTTTCACCGCGTTCAGCTTCGCCGCGCTGTACTTCCCGGTCGAAACGCCGTACTTGTTCCGTTTGAGATAGCCCGGCAGCAGGCTGCAGTCCGTGATGGCGGCCGCCTGACGGAACCGGAGGCTCGATGAGACGCTCCACGAAACATCGGGATCGTAATAGGACAGCCCGCTGTCCGTAATGATCTTCCCCGACTTGTTCTGATACGGCGCCGTCGACTCGAGCACCGGCCCGGAGCCCTGCGCCATGGTGAGCGCACCGAGGAACGCCGTTCCTCCGACGTTCAGCTTCCGCCAGGAATCTCCCGTCAGTTTGCTCTCCCAGCTGTAGTTCCCTTCTCCCTTCTGCTTCGTCGTCCCGTCAGTCCCTGTCCGGACCGCTGTGTAGGAAAACCAGCTCAGGTGAAGCTCTGACAGATCGACGGCATCCGTCCCGGTGAGCCCCAGGCGGGACATCATCACGGTCTCTGCCGGCGCGATATCGGAAAAACCCCAGCAGGTATTCCACGGGGTCTGATCCTTGACGGTCGTCACGAGATTCTTGTCCCGCAGATCGAACTTCGACGGGAGGCTGCTCCCGTACTTTACCGAGCGCTTGATCCCGCTCGCGGAGACCGGCGCTCTGCTGAACTCGCCTTCCTTCCGGATCCGCTCGACCTGGGCCCTGCTGTTCTCCCTCGCCCGCCGGATCAGATCGCTGTCCGCGCTGTCCGCATAACTATAGGATCCCGGCCCGATGCCCGAGATCAGCGCTGCCGAAAGCAGGCCGACGCCGAGCATCGCCGCGAATTTCTTTCTATTTCCCAATCTTACGCTGTTCATACGCCCCTCCATTATCTGCATGTGCTCTTTTATTATACCGTATCTCAGTGCAGGTTTACTATTCTATTTTTTCATTCTGGATTTCCATCTGCTTTTTGTGGACTTGGGATACAGTTCTTGGCAATTCTCCTCATTTTCCCTGTCATAAAATGGTTGACTGTCGACCAATTTTATCCAGTAATGTAGGAATAATGTAGGTTACCGCTTTACAATATCATCACGAAACTGTTATATAATCGTAAATCCGAGGAGGTCAATGCCATGTTGATAACATGTCCAGAATGCAAACTGCAGGTCAGTGACAAAGCCTATGCCTGCCCGCACTGCGGCTACCCGATGAGAGAGCAGAAAAACGAATCGATGCCGGCGTCTGTGCCCGGACTCGTGCCAAGGCAGGCGGCCGCTCCGGGCCCCGGATCCACAGTTCAGGCAGCGCAGGTCCGAACGAACCGCCCTGCTTCCCGCTCCCACAGCCGGAGAAAGCACCGGCGCCTGCCGAACGGGTTCGGCCAGATCTCCTACCTGAAGAACCAGAACCTCCGGAAGCCGTACCGCGCCATGATCACGGTCGGGAAAGACGAAAACGGAAGGCCCATCTGCCGGCTCCTCAAGCCGGAAGCGTATTTCCGGACATATAACGAAGCATACGAAGCGCTCCTGAAATACCACCACTCCCCGTACGATCTTTCCAAAGCCTCCATGACCATGAGCGAGCTGTTCGACGAATGGTTCCAGAAGTACTCCGAGACCGTCAGCAAAGGGACCGCCCGTAACGTGAAATCCCTCTGGGGATTCTGCGAAATGATCTACGACATCAGCGTCATCGAGCTCAAGACCCACGACGTGAAAAAGTGCCTGGAGGAAGGGACCCGAACGCTCCGGAACGGCAAAACGAAAGCGATCACCGCCGTCAACAAAAGGAAGGCCAAGACCCTGATCAGCATGCTCCTCGACTACGCGATCAGCGACATCCCTGAGGACGTTTACACGCAGCGAAACGAGAGCTGGCTCCGGACCGAGATTAAAAAATTAAATAAACACGTGCGCCAAAACGGGAAATTTAAGTAAATCTGATAAACAATGAAAAATGCCTAATAGGACAAAACGCGTTGGTAAAAATCTTTGTATATATTGAAATTCCAACGTATATTTATGTTATATCTTTCTTTGATAAGAAGATTTCGGAGGAAGATATTATGAAACACGCAATTTGCCCTGTTTGCGGAGCTCACTGCTCAAAGTATGGGAAGAACGCTTCTGGTACCCAGAGATGATGCTACAGCAGTTGTTCTCTGACCGTTACGTTCAAGCAGGATGATTCAAAGAAGCAACTGCAGAATTTGCTGGACTGGCTGTTTTCCCGACAGACACAACACGAGATGCCGGGAGAAGGGAGATCCTTCCGGAGAAAAACGGCTCGATTCTGGGAGATCTGGCCTCTTCCTCCACTGGTGGAAGAACAGAGAGATGTCCTGTACGTGGATGGGATCTATCTTGGACGAAAGGCCTGTGTCCTGATCTGTTGTGATGAGAAGCATGTCCTGGGTTGGTATCTGTGCAGGTATGAATATGCCCGTGCCTGGAGCACACTGATGTCACGGATCGCAGAACCTAAGATGGTGGTATCCGACGGAGGATCAGGCTTTGCGAAAGCATTGAAAAAAACATTGCCGCATGCGAAACATCAGCGCTGTATCTTCCACGTTTTCTGCCAGGTCAGGAGATACACGACGAGCCGTCCCAAGACCTCTGCCGGGCTCGAACTTTACGTCCTCGCAAAGGATCTGCTCCATCTGGAATAGAAGGAAGACAGTGAACGATGGATCACCCGATTCATTGATTGGATGAGGAAGTACAACAGTTTCCTGAGTCAGATGACGCATGACGAATATGGCAATCGCCGTCCGACTCATGAACGACTGCTTAAAGCCCAGAAATCTTTGTTGAAGCTGATTAAAGAGGGGAACATGTTCACCTATTTGGATGAAGATCTGAGATCAGAGATCCCGAATATCCCAACGACAAACAACCAGATAGAAGGTGGGATCAATTCCAGACTGCGAGCGATGCTGCGCGTGACCATAGAGGCCTTTCTGTAGAAAGACGAATAAAAGCGGTCTTCTGGTGGTGTTACATGCACTCACCAAAGCCGCTTTCTGAATCCGAGATACTCGATATCATGCCGATGGATAAGAGCATCGCCGCGATCTATTCACGGATGAGCGACCGGGAAAAGATCAGTAATCCGATCCCGACTCGGGGCGATGCGATCATTTAGGGAGAGTTTCACTGGTCATCTTCGTACCCTGTTTACTGGGATTAACGACCAACGTGTTTTGTCCTATACCCCGAAAAACATTTAGGAACACTATAGGATTCCGCCCAGCGTTCCTATTTTTCCATCCTCACAAAGCGTAAAAGCCCGACATTTACCAGAACCTCCTAACCCATTTATTGCTATTTAAAAATTTAAATAATCCGGATTGGAGTTTTTTATGTCGATTCGTCAATTTAATTATGTCAAATTGCACAAACCTTAAAATCTGAATGAGTTTCGGTTTTTTTTCGGAGACGATAATTCCATTTTTTGACATTTGTTGTTTTTTACATTCAATAATCATTGACTATACTTCATTTTTATCGTTTTTTGGGAATAATTGCCTGTTTCTAAGGGGTACGGGTCGACATAATCAGTCGTCCTCCCCCTCTTTTTCGTCCCGTTTCCGCTCTTCCTCTTCCAGTTCTTCGCGGATCGAAGCGATCAGACGGGCCAGTTCCGGGTCACGCTCTTCCAGGGCGCGGCGGTGATGCTCGCGGCCGACTTTGAGCGAATTCACAAGTTCCGGATGCTTCCTTTCGAACTCACGCTCTCTGTGGATCCGCATCTCGAGGATCGTCCGGATGAGATCGGTCTGGGAAGCGGCGTCGCGCTCCTCCTGGTTCGTCCGGTACTCGAGGATCGCCTCTTCGATCTTCCGGTAGCTCGAGGCGTCCTCGGACTTCTCCCCTGCTTTTTTCAGGAGGCGGGCTTCGATCCTGTCCAGGAGGTCGTCTTCATCGACCTCGCCCCAGTAGCCGTGGGAGGCGGACTTCGCGGCGCGGCGCAGCTCTTCGATGTCGAACGAACCGGACTGTTCGAACGAATCCGCGATCTTCTGGCTCAGTTCCTCCATCATCCGATCGGCTTCGCTCCCGAACGCCCATTCGAACGCGGCCGTCCCGGTCTGGAGGACGCGCTGGGCGGCGCTGTCCGGTTTCGGGCTCCCGGTCCCCGGCACGAGGCACGCGCTGCCGCTCCCCTCTTCCAGCGGATACGGCGGCTTCAGGCCGCAGGCGAGCAGGGCCTGACGGACGGTCGGGCGGACCGAGAAGTCTTTCAGGATCTCACCGGCGCCGAACTGGCGGAGGTCCTGATTGACCTCGGCGGTATGTCCGGCGATCAGGAAGCGGATGCCTCTCGCTTTCACCTTCCGGTAGAACGCCAGCAGCTTCTCGGCGGCGGTGATGTCGACGGAGCCGATCCCGGACGCGTCCACGATGATATATTTTGTCCCGTCCTTGATCGCACCCTCGATGTCCTGTGTGAAGTTGTCGATGTTCGCGAAGAACAGCGGCGCCTTGAACTGGTAGATCACGGTATCGCAGATCGGGTGCGCGCTCCGGGTCGTGTTCAGCGGATAGAGCTCCGCCGTGCCGGGGATCGCGCCGAGGAAGTCACGCGACGGATCCGACTCGCGGAGGATGACCGTCAGGAACGACAGGATCACGCCGGCGAGGACGCCGTAGATCGCGCCGAACAGGAGCACGGCGGCGAACGCGATCCAGAAGATCACCCATTCCGCCTTGTCGACCTTGCGAATCTTTTTTGCCACATCGAACTCGGTCGACGTGATCAGCGAGGCGATGACGATGCCGGTCAGCACCGGGATCGGGAGATAGGAGATGAAGCCGGTCGCCAGAAACAGGATGACGACCATCGTCAGGGACGAGACGAGCGACATCATCTGGCTCTTCACGCCGAACTGGTCGACGATGCCCGTGCGCGAGACGCTCCCGTTCGTCGGGCAGCAGCCGGTCAGCGCGGAGAAGAAGTTCGACGCGGCGTACGCGAGGAGCTCCCGGTCGTTGTCCACCTTGTCGTCGTAGCGCATCGCGTAGCTGCTTGTCGTGAGCAGGGTCTCCGCGGCGATGACGAGCGCGATCGAGAAGCTTCCGAAGAAAATCGTGTCGAGGCGGCCGCTCAGGGTCGTGAGATCGGCAAAATGAAACGGCGGCAGGCCCGCCCGGACTTTCGGGAGGGTGTTCACGCCGGCTTCCTCGAGAGGAAGGATGAGTGTCATCAGAGCGCCGACAAACATCATGATGACGGCGGCCGGGATGCGCGGCGCGACCTTCCGGAGGATCAGGATGACGGCGATCGTGCCGATCCCGAGGAGACACGCAGTCAGATTGAAATGATCCCGGACCTCTTCCACGATGTGGAGCACCAGCTCCTTCACTTCGCCCCGGCCCGGATCGCCTCCGAACAGTTTCGGGGTCTGCATCAGGATGATCTCGCAGCAGATGCCGCTGACGAAGCCGCCCATGACGGGCGTGGAGATGAATTTGATCAGGCGGCCGGCGTGGAACAGGCCGAACAGGAGCAGCCATATGGAAACGGCCAGGGTAATCGCGGCCACGGCGGTCATGGCCTGTTCGGTCTCCGCGGCGAAGCCGAGAGAGAACAGCATGCTGCCGCACAGGGCGGCCGGGGCGGCGTCGACGCCGAACACGATGCGGGGAGACGAGGAGATCAGACCGAACACGAGGACGGGGAGCAGCGATCCGTACAGTCCGTAGACCGGCGGGAGTCCCGCGACCTGCGCATACCCCATCGCGATCGGGATGGAGACGAGCGCGGTGATGATCCCCGCGGGGATGTCATATTTCAGGTTTTCCTTTTGATATCCTTTTAAATACATAGAGCTCCTTCCGGGCGATAATCAGATGTTTTTTTATGTCATGCGGTTTTATTCTAACACAGCGGAAATACCCTCTTCATCGTCATTTCATCAAACTGCACCACAAAGTGATGAAAAAATTAACATTTTTCCTTTTATCGTGCCCCACAAATCAGCCTTATTCCGTACGCATTCAGCATTTAGAATAGATTCAGAAAGAACAGGAGGTTTTATATGTTTACAATCCGAAACGCGATGCGAAACATCGCCAGGTCCAAAGGACGAAGTGTCCTGATCGTCATTATCATTACTGTTATCGCGCTGTCTGTCTGCATCGGCCTCTGCATCCGGCAGTCCTCAGCCAGCGCCAGAGAGAATGCTCTCTCCAATATGACCGTCACCGCGCAGATCTCGCCGGACCGCAGCAAGGCCATGAAATCCGCGTCCGGGAGCTCCGGGAGCGTGAGCCGCTCGAAGCTGAAATCCGAGATGGCGGATTCTCTCACGCTGAGCCAGCTGAAGAAATACGCGAAGGCGGACGCGGTGAAATCGTTCTATTATACCTTAAGCACATCACTTGACGCGTCCGGGAGCCTGGACGCGTACAGCTCGAGCTCTTCGAGTTCATCGAGCTCCTCGAGCTCTGTGAGCACGACCGCGAGCTCCTCGTCCTCCTCGGATGGCATGGGAGGCCGCGGCGGCATGATGCAGGGCGACTTCCAGGTCACCGGCTATTCCTCGGATGAGGCGATGACCGACTTCACCAGCGGGAAGAACAAGATCACCAAGGGCAAAATGTTCACGGAAGGCGCGAGCGACATGACGTGCGTCATCTCGAACGAGCTCGCGGAATACAATGACTTAAGCGTCGGCGACACCATCACCCTCGCGAACCCGAACAAGTCCAGCCAGAAATTCAAGCTGAAGATCACGGGGATCTATAAGAACACACAGAGTTCCTCGGAAGCGCAGGGCCCGCAGATGACCGACCCGGCGAACGAGATCTACACCAGCTACGGCACGCTCAAAAAGATCACGAGCAAATCCAGCAGCCTGGAAAGCCGCCTGAACGGCACGTACGTCGTCGGGAGCGTCTCCGGCTACAAGGCCTTCAAGAAGCAGGTCAAGGCCCTCGGCCTTTCGAGCAAGTACACCGTCACTTCCTCTGACATCGAAAGCTACGAGCGCAGCGCGGAGCCGCTGAACAACCTCGCGAAATACGCCGGTTACTTTCTGATCGTCATCCTGCTGGTCGGCGCGATCATCCTCGTCGTGCTGAACATCTTCAGCACACGGGAACGGAAATATGAGATCGGTGTCCTGCTCGCGATCGGGATGAAGAAGAGCAAGGTCGCGAAGCTGTTCGTCACGGAGATCCTGATCCTCGCGCTCGCGGGCGTCGTGATCGGCGGTGCGATCGGTACCGCGGCTTCTGTCCCGGTCACAAAGGCGCTTTTGTCCACGCAGATCGCGCAGCAGCAGAGCGACAGGAGCGACATGCAGCAGGCGTTCGGGCGTGACAACAACGGCGGCGGGGATCAGATGCAGCCGCCGGACAGCACAAGTTCATCCAGCAGCACAAGCTCGACATCAAGCACATCGAGCACGTCGACCACGTCGGCTACGGTCAGTTCTTCCGGCTCGAGCTCGAGTCAGACCGCAGATGCGGTGACCGTCGCGACATCAGGCAGCACGAACAGCAGTGCGCCGGGAGGTACGTTGAGCACGTCGGACATCACGCTGGCGAACTCGATCAACCTCGTCGTCGTGCTGGAACTTCTGGCATCGTGCATCCTGCTGGCGATGATCGCCGGTATGGTATCCGTTATCACCATCATGCGGTACGAACCGCTGCAGATACTTGCAAACCGTGATTAGGAGGTACAGCATGGATATTCTGAAACTTGAAGACTTAGGATTCTCTTACGGCAGCAACAACGTGCTCAGTCACGTGAACTGCTCCTTTGAGACAGGGAAGATCTACGCGATCACCGGCCGCTCCGGCGCGGGGAAGACGACCCTGCTCTCTCTGATCTCAGGGCTTGCGGAGCCTCAGGAGGGCACGATCCTACTGAACGGCTCGGATCTCCGCGGGCGGGATAAATACGAGTTCCGCAGCAAGGAGATCGGCGTCATCTTCCAGGACTTCAACCTTTTGACAAAACTCACCGCGGTGGAGAACGTCGAGCTTTCGATGGAGATCTCGAAGATCAATGAAAAGCAGCAGTATTCCCGGGACGAACTGATGAAACAGGCGTATTCGATCCTGGCGCGCGTCGGCCTCTCGTCGGACGAGGCGGACCGGCGCGTGCTGAAGCTCTCCGGAGGCCAGCAGCAGCGTGTCGCGATCGCCCGCGCGCTGTCCTATGATCCGGAGATCATCCTCGCGGATGAACCGACGGGGAACCTGGACGAAGAGACGCAGGCGGAGATCATGGACATCCTGAAAGGCCTCGCCGAACAGGGGAAATGCGTCATCATCGTGACGCACTCCAGCTACGTCGCGAGCCGGGCGGATAAGATCATCGAACTGAAAACCGTGAATCAGGCGAAAGCGAGCTGAGGCGCTGTGCCGATGCCGGCCGGACAGGACGAACCATGTCCCGGCCGGCATCTTTTTCATCAGCAGGATCACGGAGCCCGGGGCGGGCCGGACGTCCGGATCCGGTCAGGATCCCCGGACATCCGGCGCGGGAGTCAGAGCTTCTCGCGGTCGCGGGCTTTTTTCTCTTTTACTTTGACGGCGGCGTCGGTCTCGACAGACTCGTCGACAACGGCGACAAGCCCGTGCTTTTTGATCGCGTCGAGGGCCCGGTCGCGGTCGGAGGCGTTGACGCGGATCGTGTAGATCTCGCGGTCGACTTTGCCGGCGGCGCCGAAGTCGCGCGGATCGAGCTTGGCGCCGCATCCGCCGTTCGCGACGACATCGGCGAAGTAATGGTTCGCGCGGACGCCGCGGAAGCCTTCGGATTTCAGGACTTCGCGGATCCTGAGCCAGGTGTCGCGGTCTTTTTTCTTGTAGATCTCGGTTTTTTTCTCGAACATCGCAGTATCCCTTTTCTATCGAGGAAGACGGCCGGTCGGGACCGGCCGATCCTCTGTGATTCTTTTGACTTCAGTTTTTCAGTTCCCTGAGCATCATGGTCAGGAGCGACGTGACGCCGACCGCGAGCTGGGAAACCTTTTGTACGCGCACGAACTCCCTGCCGAAGATCGTGTGGACGTTTTCAAGATACAGAGTCGGCCCGAGATAGATCGCGCCGGTCCGGATGCCGGAGGCGCGGATCTCCCGGACAGCGTCCGCCGTGTCGCGTACCGCGTCCGGTCCGCTGTAGCCGTGCGAAAACCCGCGGGCGCCGGGCATCCCGGTGCCGTCGTTCGGGCTCGCGTCGGTCAGGACGAGCAGGATCCGGTCCAGGCCTTCTTTTTTCTGCCGCATGAGACGCTCCGCGAGCCGGATCGCCAGGCCGTCCCGGTTCCAGCCCGCCGCGTAATAACGGAACACGCCGTCCGCGCCGCGCTCGTCGTAATCCTTCAGGATCTGCAGAGCGGTCGCGCCGCGCAGGCTGCGGAACGCCGAGACGCGCACCGGGACGCGGCAGAGTTCGAGGCTCCGGGCGAGGATATACGCCTGCGACGCGATGATCTCCTGGCTGTCGGTGCGCGAGGCCGAGGCGTCGAGCAGGATGTCGACGGTCAGGCTGCGCTCGCGGTCGCTGCCGGGGCGAAGAAACACATACGGGTCATGCACAACGTCGAGGCGGTACGCCCGGCCGGCGTCCAGCCTCCCCGCACGTGCTCTCTCAGGGAGCGGGCGGGCAAAAGAAGCCAGGATGGTCTCGAGCTGCGCGGACAGGGTCCGGATGCTGCTTGTGACCAGTACGGCGGCGTTCCGGGCGAACGCCCGGTTGCGTTCGGCCTGCTGCGCGGCATCTTCGCGCAGCTTTCGTGCGTCCGGCGGGATCGGCGGCTCTGCCGCGTCCCGGCTCGTGCTCTCACTCCGGGCTTCCTCCGGGCGGCCGGCGGCGCCCGGCGCCGTGTCCGTGCGGCTGCCGGTGTCCTGTACTCCTTCCGGCCGGCTTTCGCCCCGCACTCCTTCCGGGCGGCTGCCGGCGACCCACAAAAAGCAGTCTTTATGCGCACCCTGACAGAGATCGCGCTCCAGTATGCGCATCTCGCCGTCACTCAGGATGCACCGCCCGAAACAGCCCTCGATGTAGGCGCGGTCCTCCTCCGTCCGGATCGATTCGTGCCGGTCCATGCGCATCCGGCTCTCCCCGGCGTCCTCGTCCGGTCCGCTTTTGTCCCTCAGATAATTCTGCCGGATGACCAGCCGGTCGACACGGCGCTCCTCCCGATGCATGGCGTGGCGCAGGAACCTTCCCATGCGGGCGCTGACGGGGATCCGGGAAGATCCGCCGCGCTGCTCTGTCTCGCTGACATGGAAAAAATCAGCCAGGACCCCCCGAAGCACTTCGATCACGCGGTCCGGCGGGACGTCACCCGGGATCTTCAGAGCGCGCGCGAGCTCCTGTTCGCGGCGCGTCATCGAAGGGCGCCGGCGGCCCAGCACGTCCGCCCAGCGCGCTTCCGTCTGCGTGTAGACGCGCATGTCCTTCGCCATCATCTCCTGGCGTGACAGGTTCCCGCGGGTCCGGGAAGCGAAAAAGCCCGCGGCCTCCTCCCGGCGCAGCGACCGGAGCACCGGCCGTTCCCGCACCTCGGTCTCGAACAGCCAGTTTTCCAAGCCGAGCCAGAGGATGCCGTCGAACGTCTCGCGGCGCACGCTGTCTTCGTAAGAGGAAAAAAGCTCCCTCAGCCGTCCCCGGTCCAGCCATTTTTCCGCGAGGCCGATCACCATATTGAAGTAATAATCGGGCGACCCGTCTTCCCGGATCGACAGAAAAAGCGGCTCGCACGAATAGTCCTGCGCCGCGTTCCAGATGACGTTGAGCGCCCGGCGCTCCCCGATGGTGTATTTTCTCTCGATCATAATCGCTTCCTCTTTTCCGCCGCTGCCGCAGGGCCGGCGGGAGCGACGCTCCCCGGAGTCCTTTCACACAGGAGAGGCCCCTCCCCGGCCCGGTGCGATCAGGCTCCGAACACGTCCTCCCCGGTCAGATCCTGCGGGATGCGGGCCCGAATCACATCGCGGATCAGATCGCGCTCATAGCGGTCGAACGTCTTGTTCGTGATGCAGAGCTCGAGCGCGTCGCCGGACGACAGGCCGCAGCGGATCAGGCGGATGGCGTCCAGGATGCCGCGCAGGTCGAGCGCCCGTTCCGAGATCTCCGCGCTTTCCGCCTTGCGCCGGAGCTCGTAAAACAGCTGCATGAACTGGCTGCAGATGTCGGGGCGAATCTCCGGGAAGGCGCGCGTGATCAGCTTTTTCAGTCCGTCCTCGGTGATGACCGGCATGTTGATGATGGCAAACCGGGAGCAGAGGGCTTCGTTCAGCTCGCGCGTGCCGGCGTAGCCGTAGTTCATCGTGCCGATGAAACGGGCCGCGGGATCGATGTCGACCTTCTCGTAGCCGGGCACATCGATGATACGGCGGAAATCGAGCGCCGAGTGCAGGACAGCCAGCGCTTCATTTTTTGCCATATTGATCTCGTCCAGGACCCCGAATCCGCCGTATTTCGCGGTCAGATAAACAGGCCCCGGACGGAAGACGACTTTTTCTCCGTCGTAGGTGTCGGAACCGATCAGATACGACGCGTCAACATTGATATGGAAGGAAACGTCCCATTCCGGCCGCCCCAGGAGGGCTGCGAGATTCTCGGCGAGCACGTTCTTGCCGGTCGCCTTGGAGCCTTCGAGCAGCAGGTTTTCTCCGGCGAGCAGCGCGGCGAGCGCTTCCTCCCAGACCTGCTTCCCGTAATAGATGTATTCCGGTTCGGGGATCCGGTACGCCGCCTCCTCCGGAGCGGGATGCTGCTCACGAAACGCCCGGGCACCGTCCAGCAGGGCCGGCGACACGCCTTCTTCCTCTAAAACCGCAAGGATTTCTTTGTCCATCAAAACAGGCCTCCTTTTTATCTGTAATCGTGCACGAGAAACATCGGCTTGACCAGGACGACCTCATCGTACTCGCGCTGCGAGACCGTCACACTCGAGTTCAGGGCTTTCAGATCCCGCTTCATGAGTTCGAACGCGTCTTCCCTCGTCTCACAGCGGCCTTCGCGGATCACGCGGATCATCCTCCGGATCACGACCGGGTGCGCGTACTGCGGCGGCAGGAAGAACGCCGGCGCGGAAGCCAGATAGTCCTTCATGCGCTCCACCGCCTCGTCGACTTCCCGCTGCGCCGCCCGTTTGTTCCTGCGTCCGAGCGGCAGGATCCCCGAGCTGATGATCAGAAGCAGGAACGCCGCCCCGAACAGAAGGAAGTATATCGCGCCGTTTTTCCGGGCAACGAGCGCGTACACGCCGAACACCATCGCCACGATGCTCGCGGCCGCCAGGATCCCCGCGAAGATCTGATAGGTCGGATCGATATTGTCGATGATCCGTTTCTCCTTCGCGGTATAGGCGAGCCGTCTGTACAGCGACGGCCGCTCTTCGAGAAAATCCTGATCCTTCCGGAGTGCGTCGATGGAAGCCCTGGCGGCCTTGCTGAGATCCTTCTTGTACCGGGCTTCTTCCTCGGCCTGTTCGCGGCGAAGCTTCTTTTCGGCTTCGCGGCTGTGGAGCGGCATCGACGGCCGGATCCGGGCGATCTCTTCCAGAAAGCGGTCCACGTCTTCTTCCTTCTTGAATTTGCACTGTTTTTCCTCACCGCTCTTCAGCACGACGACAAGGTACGGCAGCGCGCCGAACGGTCCGCGCTTCGTGAACCCGCCCCGGCTCATCGCGATGCGCTTGAACACGCGGGCGACTTCGCCGATCCGGACGTAATAGCGTCGGCTGAAATAAAAACTGTTGAGATACAGGGCTTCGCGGCCGATCCCGCACGGCCCGATGATTTTGCAGTTTTTCCGGTCTTCTTCGAGCGAGCGGTCATCCAGCGTCTGCCGCCCGATCGGTTTTGGCTTGAATATCAATGTTTTCCCTTCCCCGCAGGCCGGCTTGGTCTCGTCGCGCGGCCCGCGTTCGTTCTACCTTATTATAGCAGAGCAGACGTTTCTTTTGTGACGACAAAAGAAAAACGGAAGGATGACTCCGAGAACCACCCTTCCGCCGACCGGCGGCGCGATCCGATCCCCGTACGGAAATCGGAATGGCTTATGGCCTTGCCGCCGGATCTCCTTTTGCCCCTTTCTCAGCTTACGCCGCAGGCGCGGCCGCAGTTCCGTTCCGGTATTTCTTTGATGCGTGCATAAAGATCGCGAAGAACAGGATCGCGACGATGATGCCGACCGGGTACGCGACTGTGGTATTCAGCGTCAGTCCTTTGATCAGGCCCAGGCACTCCGGCGCCATCGTGAAATAGGTCGCGGAGACCGCGCTCATGAAGATCGCAGGGATCGCGCAGACCCAGTAATTCCGTTTGTTCATCGCGAGATACATCGCGCCGGCCCAGAGGACGATCATCGCCAGGGTCTGGTTCGACCAGCTGAAATACCTCCAGATGACGGTGTAGTCGATCACGCCGAACGTATTGCCGAAGCCCAGGATCGCGCCGACACCGAGGACCGGGATCGCAAGCGCGAGGCGATGGCTGTATTTGTCCTGATCGTAACCCATCCAGTCCGCGAGCGTCAGGCGTGCCGAACGGAACGCCGTATCACCGGACGTGATCGGGCAGGCGACAACACCGAGCATCGCGAGCACGACGCCGACCGGACCCATCGTCTTGATGCAGACATCATAGATCGCGGCCGCCTGGCCGTTCGCGAGGATATCCGCAAGACCTGTGTTCAGGCCGCCCGTGACTTCGTACAGCGAGCAGCCCGCAGTCGCCCAGACGAGAGCGATGATGCCTTCTGCCGTCATCGCGCCGTAGAATACGAAGTGTCCCTGCTTCTCGCTCTTCATGCAGCGGGCCATCAGAGGCGACTGTGTCGAGTGGAATCCGGAAATCGCTCCGCACGCGACGGTGATGAACATGAAGGACCACACCGGTGTCTGCGACGGATGCATGTTGTAGAAGTGCGACCAGATCTCCGGGATCGGATGGCTTCCGGACTGCGCGATCGTTCCGATCGCAACGCCGACCGCCATGATGATCAGACACGCACCGAAGATCGGGTAGAGTTTTCCGATGATCTTATCGATGGACAGGAACGTTGCAATAAAGTAGTAAATGATAATAATTGCAAGCCAGAACGTTGCACTCACCACCACTCCGGAAACTCCTTTGCCCGTGAACAGCTGGACGAGCAGTCCCGCCGGTCCGACAGCGAAAACCGTACCGACCATGACCAGGAGGATCACGGAAAAGACCCGCATGATATTCTTCATGACCGGACCCAGGTACGTCCCGGTGACCTCGGAAATGGAAGCCCCGTTGTTTCTTTCGGACAGCATACCGGACATGTAGTCGTGAACACCGCCGGCAAAAATGGTACCGAATGTGATCCACAGAAGAACGATCGGGCCCCAGAGAGCACCGGTCATCGCGCCGAAGATCGGGCCCAGGCCCGCGATGTTCAGCAGCTGGATCATGAACAGTTTCCACTCAGGGAGAACGACGTAGTCCACGCCATCATTGATGGCGACCGCCGGAGTCTCTCTGTCGTCCGGTGCCATGGTCTGCTCGACGAATTTACCGTAGGTAAAGTAGCCGATGATCAGAAGCGCTAGACAGATAAAAAAGCTAATCACTAAAAACACCTCCCCTTAAGATAGATAGATAATAGATAAATAATTAAATAAACATATCCGCTCCTTCCTAAAAATAAAACGTACAGTTCTGAATGCCTTTAACTATATTTTAGTCAGTTTGTGAGAATTTTCAATGTTTTATCACAGAATAATCTGACAACATCGGTAAAAAATGGATAAATTTATTGTTTACAAACAAATTTTTTCAGCATTTTTTGTAGAATATTATGCGGAGGACAAAAAGCGGCCCGGCGCAGGCGAAGAAAGGGGTGCCGCTTACGAAAAGAGGGCGTCGCTCATGAAAAGGGGGCGTCGCTTACGAAAAGAGGGCGCCGCTCACGGGCGGAGGATGTGCGCCCGGATCAATCGGAACACCTGCTCTGCCGCGCGCTCCAGATTCTCCGCCGCCCGCTTCGGATCCAGCGCTTCCTCCAGCGTGACGACCGACCGCAGGATCGGAAAAAACGCGTCGATCCCGTTCTCATTGCAGACGCCGGCGTCGTCCGCGATGCTGCCGCCGAACGCGAGCACGGTCTTTCCGTATTTTTTCGCAAGGCGGGCGATCCGGACCGGACCTTTCCCCATCCCCGTCTGCGCGTCGATCCGGCCTTCCCCGGTGACCACGAGGTCGGCATCCTCGATCTCACGCTCCAGACCGGTCACCCGGATGACGAGGTCGGTCCCCGGGAGGAGTTCTCCGTGCAGGAAAGCGATGACCGCGAAACCCATGCCGCCGGCCGCGCCGGCGCCCGGAGTGTCGGAAAGCGCCGGGACCGGACGGTCTGCGGCGCCCGGGGCATCGGAGAGTTTCCGGGAGTCCGAGCCTGCGGAACCCGTGACCCCGGGATCGTCCGATGCCGGGCCGCCCGGTGATGCCGCTCCGGCACTGACACTCGAAGAACCGCCGGAGCTCTTCGGGGCTCCGGTTTTTCTCTGCGGGAGCTGCTCCGCGATCTCTGCGTAGTTCGCGAGGCCCCGGTCCAGCCGCTCTACCATCTCCGGATCCGCACCCTTCTGCGGTCCGAACACCGCGCTCGCGCCGAAAGGACCTGTGAGCGGGCTGTCGACATCGCAGGCCGCGCGGAACGTGCACTCCGAAAGCTCCGGCCGGGCGCCGTCCGTCCGGATCGAAGCGAGGTGCTCGAGCCCCTTCCCGCCGCGCGGGACCGGACGGCCCTCGCTGTCCAGAAAATCGAATCCCAACGCCTCCAGCATCCCGATCCCGCCGTCGTTCGTCGCGCTTCCGCCGAGCCCGAGCACAAAATCGCGGCACCCTTTGTCCAGAGCGTCGCCGATCAGCTCCCCGACCCCATATGTCGTCGTTTCGAGCGGGTTCCGTTTGTCCGGCGGGACCAGCGGGAGGCCCGCCGCCTCCGCCATCTCGATCACGGCCGTGCGGCCGGCGATCCCGTAACGCGCCTCGACCGGCTCGCCGAGAGGGCCTGTGACGCGGACGGCCTCGAACCGGCCGCCGAGACCGGTCGTGAGCGATTCGGCTGTCCCCTCTCCGCCGTCAGCAAACGGGAGCACGACGACCTCTGCGCCCGGAAAGACCCGGACGGCGGCGCGCTTCACAGCAGCGCCGGCCTGAAGAGATGTCATGCTCCCCTTGAACGAATCCATTGCGATCACGAATTTCATTTCTGCTCCCGTTCCGTTTTCGGATGCCGGGCAGGCAAAGGACGGGCCCGCCGCGGCACATCAATTTTTCTAAAGATCCGAAAAAAGCTCCTCCGCGTAGACGCCGGATGCGATCAGGTCCCGGATCTCTTCCTTCACCGCTTCCGCGTCCTCGCGGAACGTCATCCCGAACCATTTGTCTCCGGTGTTCAGGACCTTCACCCGGACGCGCCCCTTTTCCAGGAGATGCCCGATGATGGTCGGCAGGATGAATTCTTCGGTGAGCTCAGTCCCCTTCCTCCGGATATCGCGGAAAAACCGTTCGAACTCTTTTTCCAGCAGGTGGATGAATTCCGGCGTCAGGCCCCACATGTTCATGGAGACCGTGGCGTCCGGCGGGATCGAGCACGGGACCTTCTGCCCGTCCGGCGTTTCATACCAGCCGCGCGCCATGCCGCCCTCCATCCGGAGCTCGTGCGTCTCCGTGATGGACTTCAGATAGCCGTTTCGGTCCATCGAGCAGACGCCGCGTGTCACCCCGCCATGACGGCTCATCGTGTTTTTCAGGACGTATCCCGCCATGCAGAGGTTCAGCGGCGCCGGGTGAGGAATGCGGCCGGCAGCGATCTCGACCGCATTCGAGGCGCTGCTCTCGTCCGGACCGGCGCACTCCTTCAGGAACGCGTGCCCCTGAATGAACGCCGTTTCTCCGTAATAATCATCCGCGTTGATCACCAGGAACGGCTCCCGGATCACGTCACGGCAGGCGAGGACCGCCTGACCGGTCCCCCATGGTTTGACCCGTCCTTCCGGGACGGACGCGCCCTCCGGGATGTCGTCCATCTCCTGGAACACGACATCCACCTCGACCCCGTACTTCGCGAGGATGTGCCGCATCCGTTTCCCGAAGATCTCCTCGAAATCCCGCTCGATCTCCCGCGAGATGATCAGGACGATCTTCCGGAACCCGGCTTTCACCGCGTCATGGATCGAATAATCGATGATGAGCTCTCCATGCTTTCCGACGGTATGGAGCTGTTTGATGCCCTCTCCGAAGCGCGACCCGATCCCCGCCGCCATTATGACAAGTGCTGTATCCATGTTCTTTCTCCGTTACATATCCTCGTAATGCTGATAGACCTTGCTGAGAAGAAGACGAAGCTCCTTTTTTTCTGTGTCATCCAGAGGCTCCAGGAACCCGTCGTTGATCTCCTCGATCTTTCCCCTCACCTGCTTCGCCAGCGTAAGACCTTTCTTTGTCAGAGCCACCAGCTTGACTCTTTTGTCCTTTGAACAGGGCTTTGAATAAAGAAGCTCCTTTGATTCCAGGCGCCGGACGATGCCCGAAACGTTCTGCTGGGAAACCTTGAGCATGCTCTCCAGTTCTTTCATGGAAAAAAACTCACGACCTGAGAAAAACATCATCTCGACCACCTGGACCTGCGCGAACGTGAGGTCATAGTCCTGCAGATTCCGGTTGATGTCCTTCTGGATCTTGTCACTGATGATCTTGATAAACTGCAGCGCATAGGTCGGTTTGAATTCCATAAGACCCCCTTTCTCTGTATCGATGTTCTTCGGATCCCGCGCGGCACATCCCCTTATGACGCGCGGCTTTCTTCGCCACATTCCGGTTCGATGCCGTCGCGGCCCGAAGCCTCCTGTGTTTCTTTTTGTCCCTTTCCCCCGCTCGTGCTGTTCATGATCAGCATCTGCAGGCGGTTCTCAACGTTCGCGTAGCTCGTGTCCGGGTCAAGGTCGAGCGGCAGGATCGAGATGCCCGGATAGCGTTCCTTCAGCCGCTTGATGACGCCGCGGCCGCAGATGTGGTTCGGCAGGCAGCCGAACGGCTGGAGGATCACGAACGTCTGCACGCCCTGCTCCGCGTAATGCGCGATCTCGGCGGCCATGAGCCAGCCTTCGCCGCAGCTCAGAGTCTCCGGGATGATATCCGAGACGCCTTTGTACATCTCCTTCGGGTTCTCCGACGGTTCGTAAAGACGGCAGCCCGATGCCATTTTCTCCAGCTCGCCCTGCACGTGATCGAACAGGAAGTCCACGGCGTACGGGTACGGCGGGATGTTGGCGTCGTAGTCCCGGATCTCGACGAGCGTCGCGCGGAAATCCTTGCGGAGCTGGTCCATGATCCGAGGGAACACCGTTTCCATCCCGTTCGCTTCCAGGTAGCGTTCGATCTGGAAATTCGAGCCCGGGTGGTACGTGACGAGGAGCTCGCCCGTGACGAACACCCGCGGCTTCAGTTCGGAGCGGTCGAACGGGATCTCATCCATCCGGCGGAGACAGTCGCGGAATACTTTTTTCTCCTCGCCGATGCCGTGGCGGACCGCTTCTCCCAGCCGGTCCACACATTCGCCGTACACCCGGTCCGTCTCGCCCGGATTCAGTTCATACGGCCGGGTCTTGCGGCAGAGATCCGTCAGGACGTCCAGCATCATGACCGACCACACCGCTTCCAGCACGGAGCGGATGCCCAGGAAACGGACGCCCGGATGCATGTCCTTCGTGTCGTTGATGTCGGTCGTGACGATCGGGACATCGCGGAAGCCGGAACGGTCGAGGCCCTTGCGGAGGAGCCCGGCGTAGTGGGACATCCGGCAGTCGCACTGGAATTTCACCATGCCGACCGCGACCTCGTCCTGCTTGTAGTTTCCTTCCCGGAGCGCGCTGATCAGCTCCCCGATGACCATCTGGCACGGGAAGCAGATGTCGTTGTGCACGTATTTCTTGCCGAGGGCGATCTGCTCCGGTCCGCCGACCGGGACTGTCTTCGGGACAAACCCTTCCCTGTCGAGGATGCCGGCGAGGAGGACGGAGACTTCGCGCGAGATGTTCGGGACCAGCAGGACCCTCTTTTTCTTCTCGCTCTTCCGGAACTTCGCCGGGCTCGGGTCCGGGAGCTCCCGGATGCGGGACTCCGCTTCGCCCGGCTCCGCGTTTTTCCGGCGGATCCGGACGGACTCGATGAACGACTGCACGCGGATCCCGATGGAGCCGGACGCGTCGCTCTCGTCGACCTTCATGATCAGCGGGGACTTTCCGCCGCTCTCCCTTAAGATACGGATGATCTCGTCGGACAGGATTGCGTCGTGCCCGCAGCCGAAGCTCACGATCTGCGCGTATTCCAGCGCGGGGTCCATCGCCGCGGCGAGCGCGCCCTCCAGCATCCTTGTATGGAAATTGTTCGTGATCTCCACGACGGTGTTTTTCAGATCCTGGCGGGACAGGCCCGGCAGGCTGTCAACGGTCAGCACCGGGATCCCCTGCGACGTGAATCTGCGCGAGATGTCGTGGCAGATGAACGGGTCGTTGTGGTACGGCCGGCCGGCGAGGACGACCGCGAACCCGCCGTCAGTATGGACCTGATCCAGGATGTCCTGCGCCCTGCTCTGGAGCGTTTGCCGAAAATCCTTGAGCGCGGCTTCACCCTGGCGGAACGCCTCTTCCGCTTCTTTTTTTGTCACGCTCAGAGAGTCGACCGCGTAGCGCACGATCTGCGGCCTGCGGTCTTTCTCCCGGAACCAGTGGAAGATCGGGGTGTCGAACGGGACGCCGTACCGGTCTTCCGGATCCTGCGAATTCCGGATGACCATCGGATAGCCCTGCAACACGGAGCACACATACGGGCTCAGCTTGTCCTTTCCCTCCGGCGGCATATGCATGACGTACGGGAAAAAGATGCGGCTGACGCCCTGCTCCGCCAGATCCATGATATGTCCATGGACGAGCTTCGCCGGGAAGCAGATGGTGTCGGACGCGACAAAAGGCAGCCCCTGCTCGTACAGGCGGCGGGAGCTCTTGTGCGAAAGGACGACAGGAAAGCCGAGCGCGCGGAAAAATGTGGTCCAGAACGGCAGGCTGTCCCAGAATTCCAGGACGCGCGGGATGCCGATCGATCCGGACTTTTCCGGTGCGACCGG
The DNA here is from genome assembly GCA_050946555.1 of Anaerovoracaceae bacterium. Classification (GTDB taxonomy): domain Bacteria; phylum Bacillota; class Clostridia; order Peptostreptococcales; family Anaerovoracaceae; genus Aminicella. The sequence continues at coordinate 46,012 of JBMNVA010000004.1, forward strand.
AGTGCACGGATATTCTTTTGTCAAAAGGCTCTCACGGACGCGGAACAGATCCGGAGCGTGCTTCGGCTTCTCCGGTGCATAGTTCGGCTTTGCCGGAGCGCGGTCCGGTCTCTCCGTGGAATGATCCGGGCTTTCCGGTACGCGGTCCGGTCTCTCCTGAGTGTGGTCCGGTCTCTCCGATCCCGCGTCTCCCGCATCCTCCATGCTTTCCGCGTCAGGCTGAGTTCCGAACGAAGCGCCGCGTTCGCAGCGGTTCCCCGTGACCCATCCTCCTCCGGTCGAAAAGCGCATGACCGTGAGGCTGCAGTGGTTCGCGCAGCGCGGACAGACGATCCCGGTCTCTGTCGTGGTCTCCAGCGTTTCGACCGCATCGAACCCGATGAAGGACGTCGCCGGGAAGCCGTTTTCTTCCATGACCCGGCGGGCGTACAGCGCCGCGCCGATCGCGCCCATCTCTCCCGGGTACGGCGCGAGCTTGACCTCTTCGCCGAGGTATTCCTCCAGCGCACGGAGCACCGCCCGGTTCCGGAACGTGCCGCCCTGAACGACGACGTTCCCGCCGAGCGCCGACGGATCCGGGATCCGGACGACTTTGGTAAAGACATTCTCGATGATCGAACGGCAGAGGCCGGCCATGATATCGTCCGGGCCCTTCCCCTCCCGCTGCTCATTGATGATCGTACTGTTCATGAACACCGTGCAGCGGCTCCCGAGGTGGGCCGGATTCTTCGAGCGGAACGCCGCATCCGCGATCTCCGTGACCGGGATGCCCAGACCGTCCGCGAAATTCTCCAGGAACGAGCCGCACCCGGACGAGCATGCTTCGTTCAGCATCACGTCCCGGATGACGCCGTCGCTGAGCCAGACGGCCTTCATATCCTGGCCGCCGATGTCGAGGAGGAACGTCGTGTCCGGATAATAGCGGAGGCAGCCCATGCTGTGCGCGACCGTCTCGACGATATGCGCGTCCGCGCCAAACGCCGCGGCCAGCATCTTCTCTCCGTATCCGGTCGTGCCGAGTCCGAGCACCTCAAGACGGATCCCGGCGTCCTCATATTTTTTCCGGATCGAGACGAGTCCTTTTTTGACCACAAGGACCGGCTCTCCCCGGTTGTTCGCATAATAGCGGTCCACGACGCGGCCGTCTTCATCCATCAGCACGAACTTCGACGTCGTGCTGCCGGAGTCGATGCCGATGTAGACGCGGAGCGTCCCGTCCACCGGCTGTGCCGGGCAGACCTCGCGGAGCTCACGGTCATGCCGCAGCGTGAATTCGCGTTCTTCCTCCGGGCTGGCAAAAAACGGCTTCGTCTTCTGTCGATCCTCCCGTACCTCGTCCGGCTCCTCGAGACGTGAGATGAGTTCCGAGAGGCGCACGCGTTCCTGCTCCCCGGTCTCCGGGAACAGCTGGTCGATCGCGATCGCCGTCCCGAGCGCGACGAACGTCTCCGGGTGTTCCGGCAGGACGACGTCGCTCTCCGAAAGGTGGAGCCGCTCCGCGAACGCCCGGACGAGCGTTGGGTTGAACGTCAGCGGTCCGCCCTCGAAAATGATCGGCGGCTTCAGCTCCAGGCCCTGCGCCAGCCCGCCGATCGTCTGCCGCACGATCGCGTGGCACGCCGACAGCGCGATGTCTTCTTTTTTCGCTCCCGAGATCAGGAGCGGCTGGATGTCCGTCTTCGCGAACACGCCGCAGCGCCCGGAGATGTCATAGACCTCGGTCCCCTGCGACGCGAGATCCTCGAACTCTTCCGGCCGCACGTCAAGAAGCGATGCGATCTCATCTAAGAACGCACCGGTCCCGCCCGCACAGCTTCCGTTCATCCGCATGTCCGTCGCGCGCGTCTTTTTTGTTTTCTCATCGGTATGGAAAAAAACGACCTTGGCATCCTGCCCGCCGAGTTCCACGGCGGTCCGGACCTCCGGGAACAGCTCGCAGACCGCAGCAGAGTTCGCTACGACCTCCTGGATGTACGGGACATCCATCTTCAGCGCCAGTCCCCTGCCGCCGGAGCCGCAGACCGCGGCCCTGACCCGTTCCCCGTCAAACCGTTCCTCCGCCTCCCGGAGGAGCGTCAGCACCGCCGCCTTCTGGCGGGCGTTGTGCCGGATATAGTTCCGGAACAGAACGTTCCCGGTATCCTGATCGATTACAATGATCTTTGCGGTCGTGGACCCGACATCGATCCCGACGCGAAGGTCTCTCGCACGTTTCATCTTTTGTCGCCCCTTTTGACGCACTTTGAAGCTCTCTAACGCTTCTCTTCGTTCTTTCCGTTCTCTAATATTTTTTCCCAGTCCCCGGTCCAGCCGGCGATGTCACCCTTCTCAAATTCCGGGGTGAATTTCCGGCCGTACGCCTCTTCATAGCAGGCCTTCTTCTGCCGGAAATCGATGTCCCGCATCGCGAAGCTGTTCTCCCGGACCGTCTTCGAAGGATCCGGCCGGATCGTGTCCAGCACGTGGACCGTGTACACGACCTTCCGGAACTCCTCGTTGTCCTGCTTCTCCAGGCTCCGGATCTCGACAAAAAGCGAGATCAGCGGCACATTGTTCTTCGCCGCGTAATAATACGCTCCTCGGCGCGGCGTCCGCGGTTTCCGGTAATTGAACCACATTTCCCGCTCCGGGTAGATCAGGACCTTGCGGCCGCGCTTCAGTTCCTCCGCGATCCGGTCCGGGAACGGCCCGGACATGTAGCTCGCCGCCTTCATCACCGGGATGATGTCCGCGTAATTCATCAGAAAACCGACCCATCCCTTCATCGCGAGGTTCGTCACCTGACTCACGATGAACATCCGGCGGCACCCCGCTTTTTTCAGCGCGTACCGCACCGCGGTGTTGTCGAGCGGATTGAAATGGTTGCTCGTCACGACCGCGCCGCGCGGGACGTCCCGGAGCTTCTCCAGGCCGATGATCTTCGTCTTCCGGTTGATCAGGCGCGTCGCCGTATCGATGATGGCGCGGGCCACCGTGCTGCAGACCTTATAGCCGAAGCTCCCGTGGATCTCCAGATAATGCCGGACAAGTTCCAGCTCCTCTTCCAGCGTCAGATCCGGATCGTCCACTTCGACCTTCCGGTTGAAATCGCCGTCTTCCGAAGCCTTCTTCATATTCCGGATCACTTCGGATTTATTACCTCCGATGATCATATCCTTATTTTTTCTCCTTTTTCCAGCATCTTACGGAATGTCACGTCCCCGTCGCCGAGCTCGCCGCCTCGTTGTACGAGCGTCTCCAGGCACGACCGGTCCGACTCCTTCTGCTCCTCCGAGTAGTTCGCCTTGAAGTCCAGGATCTCCTGATAGAACGGGGACTCCTTCGCGTACCGCCAGAAATACTCCTCATACGGGATGTCATCATAGCACCACGGCTTCTGGAACAGGTTGTAATGGATCAGCTTCGGATCCTCCAGGACCGGGCGCGACCCTCCGCCCTCCGGCGGCATCGCGTCCCACTCCTCGCCGAGATACAGGATCCTGCCGTTCGCCATCGCGTTGATATAGTCCTGGTCCGGAGCGATGTTGTCAAAATGATACTTGTCCATCAGGTACAGGAAATGCCCGAGGAAGTCTTTTTCCCTCATCTGCTTAAGATCCATCAAAAGGACGCCGGAGTTGACGTATTCACTGACCGGGACGCCGATCGCGTCTTCGATGTAACGCCTCAGCTCCGGGATCGTCTCGATCGAATGGTCGACGCAGGCACCGATGATGTTCCCCTTCAGGTCCGTCCGGTACATCTCGGAGATATCGCCCGGCACGACGATGTCGCTGTCGATGTAGATGCCCTTGTCATATTCCTCGAACATCTCCGCGATGAACAGGCGGAAAAAGATGGTCATCGTGAAATAGTCGCAGCGCAGCTTATTCTGGCTGAAATACGGGCTCGCGTCGAATTTGTCCTGCATCGGGATGAAATGGATCGTGAACGAGTCCCGGTGGCCGGACGCGATCATGTTCTGACGCTCTTCGGAAAGATCGTCGTACATGACGTAGATCTCATAGGTAAATTCCCGCGACGCGTTCTCCTGCATCGAGCGGAGCGCGCAGTCAAGGTACGGGGCAAAATGATCATCGATCGCGAAGAACACCGGGATCACGTTCTCCGGCTTCTGCGCGGCGGTCCCGTCGTCTGCGCCCCTCTCGTTTCCTTTTTGTCTCACATCAGCCATGGTAAGCTCCTTTCATCTGCGATTTCACATCGGTGTATTCGCTGAAAATATTGTCATATTCATGAAGTCCGAGATCGCTGTGCACTTTCTCGATCTGCCACGGTTTCACGGTGACGGTGTGGAGCCACGGCAGGAAACGGAAGCTCGTCGTGAAGTGCTGGAGCACCGTGTTCCGATGGAGTTTCCGCTGCTCGTTGTAGCGGCGGCTGACGATGAGCTTGGTATTGCAAAGTTTGTTGAATGCGGACTGGTCCGGCATGAACATTTTTTTCGTCTGGCACATCTTGCGGCAGCGGCGGAACAGGCCAGTCCTGCGGATCATCTTCATGTTGAGGAGCAGGACGCCGGAGTTCATGTAATCCCGGTGGAGGACCGACCGGCGGAAGAACCAGCGGCCGTAATAGTCGAGCACGCCCGCCGCCTCATGCCCGGTGAGATCCATGCGGTAGAACTCTCCGAGCGGCTTCCGGCACACGACGTCGTTGTCCAGATACAGGATCCGGTCCGGGATCGACTCCACCTCGTCCGCGTACAGCCGGAGCATGCAGCACGGCGTGAACCTCGTGTTCATGTTCGCCTTCGGGAGCTCCCGGGAAAACGGCTCCGACATGTCGATCCTCACGATTCGATTCTCCGGATCATCCCTCTTCAGATAATCGTCAAGAAAATCAATCACTTCCTGCGACACCGGCTCGAGCTTCCGCTTCCCGAGATCGAGCGAAAGCGTCAGGACCCGGATATCAAGCGGCTCCCCCGCATTTCTCAAAAGCGAAAGTACGGAAATGATCAGTCCGTCCTCGATATTCTTGTCGCCGCAGTACATGATGTTCATGGTTCATCCACCTTTCTTTCATAGCGAATGTACGAACAGTCGCTGCTTTTGCTGCGGTCCTTCATGCACTCGGAGATCTCGTCATGAAGACGCCGCGCTTCTTCTTTCGGCCGCTTCCCCTGCTGCGGATAAAACGGGCCGTCGATGAAGACCGTGATCCTCGGCTTTTTTCCGGATCCGCGGTCCTGATAGGTCGTCGTCATGCAGTATGCCGGCACACCGCAGAGCACCGGGAACCGGAACGAGGCCTCGGAGAACGGCCGGACAAAGCTGCACCACGGCCAGACATGGGCTTCCGGATAGATGATGATGCAGCGTTTCTCACCGGCACGCTGCTTCACTGCGTCCTGGAACGCCCGCATCTTCCCGAGCGAGTCCGGCACCGGCAGCGCTCCGAGCATCGGGAGGAGTTTCCCGATCACCGGGATCCCGAGGTTCGCGGTCCCGGCCACGGTGTAGATCCGTTTCGGAAACGCGAGGAGCGCCGGCGTCAGCACATCGCCGACCGGCTGGGTGTGGTTCCCGTACAGGAAGCACCCGGTCCGCCGCGCCGCCTTCAGGACGCGCCGGTTCTTGAAGCGGACGCGGAGCACGAGCCGGACATAGACGAGAGCGCACAGGATCGCGACGGCGTACAGCAGCCACGATGCGGCGCGGTACAGCGGGTTCCGGTGCACCCAGACATAGCCTTCCGGCAGCTTTTTGTCCTGGTTCCCGCTCGAAACGAAATCCTCGTCATAGTCGTGAAAATATTCTATCTTCGGTTCGTGTTTAATGCGCATTTTTCGTAGGGTCCAGCATATTTAACAACATATTGTTGTTTTCGGATTCATAATAGCACATCGGATGTTATTGTTCAATACTTTATGGATATTTCCGCGACAGGCCGGCGGGGACGAAGCGGCGGGGACAGCCCGGCGGGAATGCACCGTCGGTCCGGCAGCGGCGGGGACGAAGCGGCGGCCAGGAAACGGCAGCGCGCCGCTGGTCCGGCAACGCCGCTGAAAAAAAGTGGCCCCTCGGTGTAGTGCGGGTCTGGCATGCCCGCGCTGTCCGAGGGGCCGGTAGGTTGTTGGAGTGGTTATGAAAGCTATTTTGTTGTTACTTTGGGGTTATTATTTTGTGATATTTAAGGGGTGGGGTGCGCCCCGAAGGGGAATACAGAGGGCGCTTCCCGTCGGCTCCGGCGCCCCTCCTCACTCACAAGGAGCACCGGGTTGCCATCTATTTACAATTCGGTCACGCGCCGATCTTTCTGCCGGCGTTCGTTCCGAACGTTGTCGAAGTACCATAGTACTTGTCGAACGCTTTGCGTGAAAGCACCTTCTTGCTTGTTCTGTTTGCACTCGTCGTTTTCACAGTTCTGCTGTAAGAGTCTGTTACATTGACGGTGTACTTGCTGGTGCCCTTGACTTTCGTCTTACCGTTCACTTTGATCGTAACTTTCTTACCGTTCTTGTCGACGACCTTTCCGCCTTTTGCGACATTCAGGTTCGAGACAGTGCAGTTTCCGGTGACGATCCACTTGGACGTCTTATCGACGTTCATCGTGATGTTATTATCTGTGCTGCTTCCGGCAGAGTTCGTGATGATCTTCGTTCTGCCTCTATATGTGGTTCCTTTTGTCAGGTAAACCTTCGCGGTGCTGATCGTGTCAGCGATGATGCTTCCCTTGAGCTTCTGGTTAACGCCGGTGAATGTGACCGTCGCCCCATTGCTCCCGGTCTGGCCCCAGTTGTTGGAGTTCCCGACCGCCCGGAGCAGATTGACACTCCCGCTGCCGGTGCTGAGCTTCGTATGCTTCAAAAGGATCTTGGCGTTCGTGTTCGTCACATAGAACATCGCGCCGCTCGTGATGCCGGTCTTCAGTGTCGAGTCGACGGCCTCAAAATCCGCTTTGCTGCTGGTCGACGTATTCGCGTCGCCCGAAGTCGACTGATAAAGGATGACGCCGTTCTTGATCGGGTCGCTGCCGGAGAGCGCGTCGTTCGTGCTCGTCAGCTTCGAATTATAGATCAGGATCCGGTTCAGTCCTTCCATACCGGCGATCTGGCTGCCGGACGCGGTGCCGGTCACGTTCTCGACTTCGATGTCACCCGTCGAGTAGATCAGCGGCGAGCCGCTTCCCTTCGTCGAAAGCTTGCTGTTCGTCGCGGAGATGTAGCCGCCGCCGCGGTCGGTCGCGAGTGCCGCGCAGTGCGCCTTGGCGGTGCTGATCGTCATGCGGTTCGCGTAGATCGTGCCGCCGTATGTCGCATCGAGTCCGCGGGAATTCTCACCGGTCTTCGTGGTGATCTTCACCTTGTTCGCGTAGACTCTGGCGCTGTCCGTCGCGAAGATCCCGTTGCTTCCGGTCGATGTCGATGTGATGCTGCTGTTCGAGAGATACGCCCTGCTCGAGCTTCCTACTGCGAGGAGCGTGGAGTTCAGTCCGTAAAAGTTGCAGTTATCACCGTTCGTATCGGAACCGGATTTCTTCAATGTCAGGTTTTTCCCTTTCAGCGTGCCGCCGTTCTCCACGAGGAGAACGTTCTTGTCAGCGGTCGTCGAACTGAGGGTCTTCCCGGTCAGTGTGACGGTCTCACCGTCTGCAACCTCTGTCGCGCTGAGAGTTCCGGTATAGTCATATGTGGAGTCGCTGGCACCGCCTCCTCCCGGAGCACCTGTCTGGGTGCTGTCTGATGAACTGCTTGAGGACGAGCTTGTGCTCGAGCTCAGCTGGGATGGACTTACATAAGTAAATCCGTAGCTCTTGGCTGATGACGTCTTCGCCTCTGCCGAGCCGGTTTTACTGGAAGTCATGCAGCCTGTGAAATATACGACTGTTGCAATCGCAAGTGCGATCAGGATCGTATTTCTTACTCTGTGTTTCTCGATCGTTTCCATCGGTTTCACGTCCTTTCTCGATTTACACGTTTATCCTAGCGCGTCCGTCTGATGAGTGAGTTATCCTTTTTTGATGCGGCGCTGGAAAAAATGTGACTTGAAATTGACAAAAAGCAACACACTGTGGCGGTTTTGTGAAGGCGTGCACAGTCAGTCCCGGTATCCCGATACCGGGTCAGGCCGCCTGCTCCCGCCTGTGGATCAGATTCGAGATCCTTTTGTAGATCAAAAACGTGATCAGCGAATTGATCCCCGCCTTGCTCAGATTGAAAGGAATCACCGCCGGGAGCATCAGCTTTGCGACCGCTTCCTTCGTCATGCCGTAAAAAATCGGGTCGAGCGTGTAATTCAGGATGCACATCAGAACGGTCATCGTGAGCGTCCCGCAGATGAGAGCGATCACGGCGCCTTTTTTCGTCTTCATGTGCTTATAGATCAGTCCGGCTACGATCACGAATCCTCCGGTCGAGAAAAAGTGCATCGCGAATCCCATCCAGCTGTCCTGCCCGAGCACGAATGCCTGGAGCATCGCGCAGATCCCGGTCATCAGGAGTCCCGTTACCGGTCCGTACGCGAACGTCATGATAAAGATCGGGATGTCGGCGAAGTCATACTTGAACGCCGGCATCAGCGGGAACGGAATGGTGATGATCAGGATCAGCACGCAGGAGATCGCTGTCATGATGGCGGCGGTCGCGAGTTTCACGGTGGTGTACCGGCGGCTCACGGCTGCCCGCTGTGGTTGATTGCTGCTCAATGGTTACCTCCTTCTTTCTGCCCCGGACCCCCTCTGTTCCGAGCGCTGCCTGTCCAGTATAACGCAGGCAGGCGGCGAGTACAATCCGATTATCCGGTGATCATCCGGAGATCATCAGAAGATCATCCGGAAGCCGGAATACTTGATCATCCGGAAACCGGAACGACGGATTCCCCGGGGCGAATCACTCCATCTTTATCTTATTTACACAGTTTTTATATGGGCGAACATAGAAACCGGCAAAAAACTGTGGTATGTTTTTTCTAAAGAAGAAAGACCATGGTGCGGGAGGAGCCCCTGCTCTTCCCGGACGGACATTCTGAGGAGGCAGCAATGATCAACGGAACGATGATGCAGTACTTCGAATGGTATCTCCCGGCGGACGGGACGCTCTGGAGGAAGTGCGCAGAAAACGCGGGCCGCCTCGCGGAAAAAGGGATCACTTCGGTGTGGCTGCCGCCAGCCTTCAAGGGCGCGGCCGGATCCAGCGACGCGGGCTACGGCGTCTACGACCTGTACGACTTAGGCGAATTCGATCAGAAAGGCAGCGTCCGCACGAAATACGGCACGAAAGATGAATACCTCGCAGCGATCCGGGCGTTCCACCAGGCCGGGATCTACGTCTACGCCGACATGGTCTTCGACCACAAAATGGGCGCGGACTATACAGAAAAAGTGACCGCGGTCGAAACGAACGAATCGAACCGCCTGGAACAGACGAGCGGCGAAGAAGGGATCGAGGCCTGGACCGGCTTCAATTTCCCGGGCCGCGGCAATACCTATTCCGATTTCAAATGGGACAGCTCCTGCTTTAACGGCGTGGACTGGGATCAGCGGCAGCAGAAGCACGCGATCTACAACTTCACCGGAAAGCCATGGGATCCGGGCGTCGCCAAAGAGTTCGGCAACTACGATTATCTGATGGGCGCGGATCTTTCCTTCCGGGAGCAGAAAGTCGTCGATGAACTGGACCGTTTCGGAAGGTGGTATCTCGACTTCACCGGCGTCGACGGCTTCCGGCTCGACGCCGTCAAACACATCGACAGCCGCTTTTTCCCGCACTGGCTCGGAAAGCTCCGGGAGGATACCGGCAGAGAGCTGTTCGCGGTCGGCGAGTACTGGAGCCCGGATCTCGGGGAGCTGGAAGGGTACGAAGCCGCCTGCAGCGGCTGCATGTCACTTTTTGACGTCCCTCTTCACATGAATTTCTTCAACGCCTGTCACGCGGGCGGGAACTACGACATGCGCACGATCTTCGACCACACGCTCGTGAAGGACAATCCCGAGAAGGCAGTCACGTTCGTCGCGAACCACGACACGCAGAAAGGGCAGGCGCTGCAGACCGTCATCGAGAACTGGTTCAAGCCGATCGCGTACAGCCTGATCCTGCTCCGCCCGCAGGGCTACCCCTGCGTATTCTATGGTGATTATTACGGTGTGGAAACGACGGGCGTCCCGCCGCAGAGCGGGATCCTGGACATCCTTCTCCGCGTGAGACGGGACAAGATCTACGGCACTTTCCACGACTACCTCGATGACCCGAACGTCATCGGATGGACGCTGGAGGGAGACAGCGAGCACCCGGACTCGGGTGCCGCGGTCCTCGTCGACGACGGCCCGGAAGGGGGCAAAAGGATGTACGTCGGGAAGCAGCACGCCGGCAGGACGTTCCGCGATGTCGCCGGCGGACGCGATGAAGCCGTCACGATCGACGCAGAAGGGTACGGTGATTTCCGCGTCAGCGGCGGGAACATCTCCGTGTGGACGGTGGACGGGAGCCAGTAAAGCACCGGGCTTTGTTTCAGCCTTTGCAGCAGGCTCTGCGGGTTCCACGGCAAACCTTGCCGTCTTCCGCGACAGCTCAGTGCCTCAGATCGTGATGGTCGGATGATCCGAGCAGACCGCGCAGCCGTCCCCCTTCGGCGGGAGCGCCACTGTGCGAAACTCCATCTTCAGCCCGTCGAAGATGAGAAGCCGCCCCATCAAAAGGCTGCCGATCCCGGTCAGATACTTGACCGCTTCGAGCGCCTGGAGCGATCCGATCACGCCGACCGCGGCGCCGATCACGCCGACATCCCGGCACGTCGGGACCTTCTCTTCCGGCGGTCCTCCGAACACACAACGGTAGCACGGCACCTCCGCGTCCGGGACCCACGTCATCAGCTGGCCTTCGAACCGGATGACCCCGGCGTGGCAGAACGGCGTTTTCGTCAGGACACAGGCGTCGTTGATCAGAAATTTCGTGCGGATATTGTCCGTACAGTCCAGAACAAAATCATACTCCGGGACGATCTCCCGGATATTTTCTTTTGATATATATTCACAATACGTCTCGACCCGGATCTCCGGATCGATCTCCCGGATCCGCTCCTCGGCGGACAGCGCCTTCGGCTTCCCGATGTTCTCCGTTTTATGGATGATCTGGCGCTGCAGGTTCGAACGATCGACAGCATCCGCGTCCGCGATCCCGATCCGGCCGACCCCGGCCGCCGCGAGATACATCGCCGCCGGCGAACCGAGACCTCCGGCCCCGATGATCAGGACGCTCCCGTCGAGCAGTTTTTTCTGGCCGGCGGGGCCGAGCTCCTTCAGATTCAGCTGCCTCGAAAAACGTTCCTGCTGCTCTTTTGTAAATCCCATCGATATTCCTCCTCTTTGAAATCTTAACCCGCACAAGGCGCTCCTGTCAAAAACTGCCCGGAATCCCGCTGTTCATCGGGATGCTCCGGACAGTCTGACCAGACATATAAGAAGCGGCCGCTTCTATTTTTTGCTCGGATAAAACAATTCGATGACCATCGCGATCGTCCCGTTCTGATCGCGCACCGGGACGAAGATCGCGTGGATCCCCAGCCGGCTGCCGTCAGAGCGGCGGAGCGTCACTTCCTTATGGCAGACTTCCCCGGTCTCCAGCACATGGAAGATCGGGCAGTAGTCCTGACAGAGCGGGGTGCCTTCCGCATCCTCATGGTTCAGGCCGCTCTCCGGGCACCGGCGCGATTCGATCCACTCCCGGCTGTATCCGGTGATCTTCTCCGCCATCGGGTTCCAGTACAGGATCTCACGATCCGGGCATACGATGTACGCTCCGGTCGGGAATGTCTCCAGAGTCTTTCGGATCTCGGCAAGGCGGTATATGAAACTGCCGGCGGTACTTGCCGCCGATTCCTTCGCCGTCTCTCCCCCGTCTTTTCCCCGGGGCATCGCATCCGCTTTCAACAACAAGTCGGACATCTCCGAGCGTGGAATGGTTCCCTCATTCGATGCGCCATCTGTCGCCCAGACGGCCTCCGCTCCTTTTATCGCGGCCGCACAGGATCCTCCGCGGCACTCCGCGTCCTCACCGAGGAAGCCTTTTTTCAGGCAGTTTTCATAGAACGCGTCAAACGGCATCGGCACGCCAAGATAAAACCCCTGCACCATCTCACAGCCGATACGGCGGAGAAAGTTCAGCTGCTCTTTTGTCTCGACCCCTTCCGCCAGGGTCCTTGCCCCCAGCTTTTTGTCCATCGTGACGAGCGACTCGACGATTGTGCGCGCCCGCTTTTTATTTCCCTGCACGAACTGACGGTCCAGCTTCAGGACGTCAAAAGGATGATTGCAGAGCAGGTTCATCGTCGAATAGCCCGTCCCGAAATCATCGATCCAGACTTCGTACCCGGCCTGACGGAAACGGTTGATGCAGACGTTGATCACCTCGTCTTCCTCAAGGTAGACCTGCTCCGTCACCTCGATGCTCAGATAGCTGCGCGGGATATCGTATTCCTGCACGACGCTCTCGAACTCCCGAAAAATGTCACCGCGCAGAAAATCCACGCGCGACAGGTTGACGCTGACCGGGATCGGCTTGATGCCCGCGTCGCGGCAGGCTGCGTACTGTTTCCCGAGGAGGTGGATCATATGCGTGTCCAGACGGCTCGTCAGTTCTCCTTCTTCGAGCGGATCCAGGAAACGGGCCGGCGTGATGCACCCGTAGATCGGGTCCTTCCAGCGTGCCAGAGCCTCTGCCGCACAAAGCTTTCCGGTATCCGTGCGCACGATCGGCTGGTAAAAGACCTTGATCCAGTCATTCCGGACCGCGTCGTCGATGTGACTGCGGAAATATGCCGCTCCTTCCCAGTCCTGCTTCATTTTGTCCTCATAGCAGACAAAATTTTCACCCGGCTTGTCGTGGATGCTGTCGCAGGCGATCTTCGCGCTGAGGCAGGCTTCTTCCGCCCCCATGCTGCGGTCCTCCCACAAAAACGCCCCGAATTTCACTGCATTCGCGTGCGGCAGGAACAGTTCGTTCATCCGCCGCCTGGCTTCGCGGACTTTTGCGGGGACATTGCCGTTTGTGAGGACGACAAAATGATCCGCGTCGAAATGGCTGATCAGGTCGCCCGGGAACTCGTCCTTCAGGATCTGCGCCATGCTGCGAAGGATCTGATCGCCGCCGTCGATGCCGTCCCGGACGTTGTAATAGCTGAAGTCGATCACGTTCACAAACAGCATGGTATACGGCTGCTGTTCCTCGCGGGCGATCTCGCGATCCTGTGCTTCCTGGAAAAATTCACGCATCGTGATCAGACCGGTGCCGGCGCTTTCCGGCAGATTATTCTGTTCTGCTCTCATCGGTTGCATCTGTTCCATTTGTCGTCCCCTCCTGTGTCCGGCGCTCCGCGCAGGTTCCACCTTTTGACAGTTCCAAATTATATTGATGTCAAAAATGACTGTCAATGAAATGGCGGAGAATCGGTCGGAATTATTTTTTTTCGCCGTCATTCTGCACATACATTTTTCACACCCGTAGACAGAATGACAAAATGCCCTCATCCGGGTGGATCTTGCGCACCCGGACAAAGGCATCCTGGAGTTTTCGCGGGGGGGAGACCTAACCCGGCGAGCCTTCAGTGAGTTAGCGAGCCGTTGGTAGGTCCCCTGTCAGAGGCACAGGAGCTTTGCTCCGTGGTGCTTCACGGCGGGAGACCTAACCCGGCGAGCCTTCAGTGAGTTAGCGAGCCGTTGGTAGGTCCCCTGTCAGAAGCACAGGAGCTTTGCTCCGTGGTGCTTCACGACTTCAAACGTATATTACTTCACGGCCTCAAACGCCTCTTCAAGATCGGCGATGATGTCATCGATGTGCTCGGTCCCGATCGACAGACGGATCGTGTTCGGACGGATCCCCTGGTCGATCAGTTCCTCTGGGCTGTTTTCCGAGTGCGTCGTCGACGCCGGATGTATGACGAGCGACTTCACGTCCGCGACGTTCGCGAGGAGTGAGAACAGCTTCAGCTGGTCGACCCAATCCTTCGCGTGACGCTCATCTCCCTTTAAATCAAATGTGAAGATCGAACCGCCGCCATTCGGATAATATTTTTTGTACAGCGCCTGCTGCTTCGGGTCCTTCGATGCCGCCGGATGGCTGATCGACTCGACCTCCGGACGCGACTCGAGGTACTCGATCACCTTTTTCGTGTTCTCGACCTGGCGCTCCACACGCAGGCTCAGTGTTTCCAGGCCCTGCAGGAAGATCCAGCTGTGGATCGGAGACAGGGTCGCGCCTTCGTCACGCAGGATGATGGCCCGGAGGTACGTCGCGATCACAGCCGGCGCGGTGTCCTTCGCGAACACCAGCCCGTGGTAGGACGGATTCGGTTCGGAGAGCCACGGCCACTTGCCGGAGCTGTAATCGAATTTTCCGGCATCGATGATCACGCCGCCGATCGTTGTCCCGTGGCCGCCGATGAATTTCGTCGCGGAGTGCACGACGATATCCGCCCCGTACTCGATCGGACGCAGCAGATACGGCGTCGCGAAGGTGTTGTCAACGACGAGCGGCAGATCATAGCGGTGCGCCAGCTCCGCCCAGGCTTCGACGTCGACGACTTCGCCGTTCGGATTGCCAAGCGACTCGACATAGAGCAGCTTCGTGTTTTTCTGGATCGCCGCTGACGCTTCGCTGAGGTCGAAAGGATCCACGAACGTCGTGGTGACGCCGTCTTCCGGCAGCGTGTGCTTCAGCAGATTGTAGGTCCCGCCGTAGATGTTTTTCGCGGAGACGATGTGGTCTCCGGCGTGCGCCAGCGACTTGAACGCGTAAGTCACTGCAGCGGCTCCGGATGCGACAGCCAGCGCCGCAACGCCGCCCTCGAGGGCCGCGATCCGCTTCTCAAAAACGTCCTCTGTCGGATTGGTCAGACGCCCGTAGATGTTCCCGGCGTCCTTCAGCGCGAACCGCGCCTCGCCGTGATCGCTGTTATGAAAAACATATGATGTCGTCTGATAGATCGGGACGGCCCTTGAATCCGTCACCGGATCCGCCTGCTCCTGCCCGACATGAAGCGCCAGTGTCTCAAATTTCAATTTTCTGTCCTTCAGTTCCGTCATAATCCCCTGCCTCCTTTTCCTTGTCAAATCTTGCGAAATTTTTATTCCTATCATGTTAATAGGTTATTGCATGCCGATACTATAACATAGAAAAAGAAACTTGTACAGTAGGAAATTGAAATTCTTTTTTTCTTTTGTCAAAATAAAAATGTCTGCTGCAGCGAACAACAGACACCGTTTAATGAATCGTAATTCCTTCGGTGATCATTTTCTCCCTTTGTGCACGCGGATCCCGAGTTCTTCATACTTCCTGAGCTCTTCTGCCGGTGTTTCGTGATCGGTCACGATATCGTCGATCTGACTGAGATCGGCTACTTTCCGAAACGCCTCAAAGTCAAACTTCGTATGGTCACAAAGCAGAATGACACGCTTCGCGCTATAGATGATCGCCTGCGTAAGAGCCACTTCCTGTTCCTTGAAATCCGTGATCCCTTTTTCTGCGGAAATGCCCGCGACGCTGATGAACGCGAGATCCACATTATGGCTGCGGAACGTTCGCTCCGCAAGCGTCCCCATGGTTTTGCGATCATCACCCCATATGTCACCACCGGTGAGGATCACGCGGTTCGTTTTGTTCAGGGAGATCGAGTCCGCAAGGATCAGCGAATTCGTAATAACTGTCAGATTGCTCTTATTCATAATGGGGTCCTTCAAATACTGACAGGTCGTCGAACCCCCTATCGCGATTGAAGCCCCGTTTTCGATCAGATTGACGGCAAACTGGCAGATGGACTTCTTTTCTTCCTGATTCTGCTGCGCCCGAAGATTGACGTGATACTCATTCACAGAAGAAGTATCATAGACAGCCCCGCCGTGAACGCAGTGAAGCTGGCCCGTTTTTTCCAGGTCAGCAAGATCTCTTCGGATGGTTTCGTCCGAGACATGGAACAAGTCCTTCAGATCCATGACCTTGACGAATTTCTGCCGCTCGACCATATTCATGATCAGCGCCTGACGTTCATTTTTCAGCACGGCGTTCCCTCACTTCCAACCCTTATTGCTATTTTTATTATATTCAAAGAAAGATCGAATCGCAACAGGATCTGCACGAACCGCTCAGCCGTCCTTCTTTCTGAATAACTGCAGAAAGCAGCAGATCTCATAAAATGAAACCTGCTGCTTCTAATAATAAAATGAGTGATCCTGCTCAGATCTTCATCCAGATCGTCTTGAGCTCGGTGTACTGCCGGTTCGCCCATACAGAGTTGTCTCTCCCCATGAACCCGGACTGTTTGAATCCTCCAAACGGGGTGCCGATATCTCCTTCCGCATAGCAGTTGACCGATACGGTCCCTGCCTGAAGCGCCCGCGACATCCGGTGCGCCGTGCTCAGATCATCCGTGAACAGCGACGCCTGCAGTCCGTATTCCGTATCGTTCGCGATCTCGATCGCCTCTTCCTCCGTTTCGAACGGCATGATCGACAGGACCGGTCCGAAGATCTCTTCTCTCCAGATCGTCATGTCACGGGTCACATCCGTGAAGATCGTCGGTTCCACGAAGTTCCCGCCGGTCTCTTCCAGGATCCGGTGTCCGCCGCAGACGAGCTTCGCTCCTTCCGACTTCCCGGTCCCGATGTATTTCAGGACACTTTCCATATGAGGGAGTTCGACGAGCGCGCCCTGATGATTGACCGGATCCAGCGGATCCCCGACCGTGAGCGCTTTTGTCTTCTCGATCACGAGCTTCGTGAACTCGTCGATGATGCTCTTGTGAACGATCAGACGCGCGTTCGACGTGCAGTTCTCGCCCATGTTCCAGAAGCAGGCATTGACCGCTTCCTCCGCCGCATGATCCAGATCCTTCACATCCGGCATGACGACGCAAGGATTCTTCCCGCCCATCTCGAGGAAGATCCGTTTCGCGTTCGTCTGGCCTGACTGGACCAGAAGACGCTTCCCGACGGAGGTCGATCCCGTGAACGTCAGAGCTTCGATGTCCGGATGCTCCGCCAGCGCGTTCCCGACGACGCGGCCGCTCCCAAGCACCACATTCAGGACGCCGGCCGGTACCCCCGCCTCGACGGAAAGCTCCGCGATCTTCAGCGCGGTGAGTGGTGTCAGGGAAGCCGGCTTCAGGATCACACTGTTCCCCGCCGCGAGGATCGGGGCGAGTTTCCATGCGACCATTTCCATCGGGAAATTCCATGGCGTGATCGCCGCGACGACACCCAGCGGTTCCCGCACGACCATGCTCAGGTGCTCACTGTCTCCCGCGGTGATATAGTCCTGGAGTTTATCGATCGCCTCCGCATGGAATTTGAACGTTTCCGCGGACTCCGGGAGATCCCCGTTGTAGTTGTCGAAGATCGGCTTGCCGCTGTCGAGCGTTTCCATGACCGACAGTTCATCCCGGTGCTCCAGCATCAGATCCCCGAGGCGCACCAGCACTTCTTTACGGTGCGCCGGATCCGCCTTGGACCAGACGCCGCTGTTGAACGCCTTTCTCGCGATCTTTTCCACCTCGTACACTTCTTCCTCCGTATTTGAAGAAAGGGTCGCCACGACCTTTCCGGTCGCCGGGTTCACGGTGTCGAACGACGGTCCGGACCCCTTGACGAACTTTCCGTTGATGAACGGATCCGTATCAAACTTCAGACCATCCGCTACTTTCTGATAATATTCTCTGCTTTCCATCTGTTCATCCTTTCTGTTCAACCAGTACGTTCCCTTTTGTCAGTCCAGCGCCAGCAGTGCCTGGACCTCTTCCTCCGGAAGATCCGCGTATTTCCCGTCCCCGACGAACTTCGCGATCGTCAGGATCTTCGCCGCGTTCTCGACCGACTCCAGCTTATTGCAGGCGGCAAAGACATCTTCCCCGACGGAAAGGACCCCGTGGTTGGACAAAAGGAGAAGGTCTTTCCCTTTATCGAGGATCGGTTTGACGCCGGCGTAGATCGCGTCCGAGCCTGGTCTCCCGTACGGCGCCACTTCGATCACTTTATGATCCCAGATCATCTCTGCATGGCACTTGCTCTCCAGCGGCTTTCCGCACATGGCGTACGCGGTCAGGAACGCCGGATGCGCGTGAACGATCCCACCGATATTGTCGCGCATCTCATAGACCGCCCGATGCATCTTCAATTCCGAAGACGGAGCATAGATCCCGGAGACCTGCTCTCCGTTCTCATCGATGACGCAGATCTTTTCCGGCGTCAGTGTGACTTTGCTCTTTCCGGACGGCGTGATGTACAGATAACCGTCCCTCTTCACCGAAACGTTCCCCTCAAAGGCGTTGACCAGTCCTTTGTCATCCAGCCGCTTCGCGACGTCGATCACTTCCTGGATCGCTTTCAGATCGATTCCCATTTCGCATCCTCCTCTTCAAAAATCATAACGCAGTTATTATTTCTTCTGATTTTCAACGTACTCCCGCAGCTGATGAATGCTGCTCATAAAACGCCAGGTGTTCACAAACATCCGGTGCACTTCATTGTAATGATCCTCATAGCACGAGAAATCAACAACGACCTTGATCGCTCCGATGATCATCATCGTCGGAAGGAACGCGAGCTCCGACTCATTGAGCGGGCCCATCGGGCAGTTCCGTTCGACCATGATCCGGTTGTACCGCTCGATAAAGCGGTCCAGCTGACCGATCGGGACATCTCCCCATTTGTCGGTATCCCACGAAGCGATGACCTGATAGCCCATCCAGGCGATATCGTACAGCCGGTAATCCGTGTTGACCCAGTCCATATCGAAGATCGCGACAATATGATCTTCTTCATCGAACATCACATTCCCCGGGTTCAGATCTTTATGATTGATGCAGTGCTTCAGGTCCTTCCGGTATTTGTTCAGCTCCGCCTCACAGAAATCGATCGTCTCGATCAGGAACGGGATCTCCTTCCCGAAGTAATCCGTGAAGCGCTTGAAGTTCGGATCTTTTTTCTTTTCCTCATAGTAGGACGGAAGATCCTTTTTCCATACCTCAAAGAGTGTCTCCAGCGGCGGCTCCCGCCGTTCAACACCTTCGGGCGGTTCGAATCCATAGCCCCAGGCCTGGAACTTCGCCGTGATGTCAAAGCAGGCATCTCTCGCTTCCTGCGGCATGTCGTTATATTCCCAGGAATACGGTTCGATCCCGTTCATCACGTTGAATACCGCGTAGATGTTTGAATTCCCGTTGTACTCCGCCTGGACCCAGGTCTTTCCGCTCTTCGTTTCCACCGGCGTCATCGTCTGGATCTCGCCGTTCACATTTTTGTTATAGTATTTCTCAAAAGCGTGTTCGTAAATGACATCCCGCTCTTCTTCCGCGGAATTGTACTGCCGGACATACCATTTCACGGTTTCGCCGCTTTTCGGATCTTTGATAAATGCGAAGAAACTGTTATTGGTATCCCCTGCTTTGATGTATTTTACAGACTCGACTTCTCCCAGCTCGTAATTCTCATTCAGCAAGTCCTTTACAAATTCTGTGATCTCTTTCATAACGATCCCCCGTCACTGATTTGACAAAATGATATCGGCTCCTGTCCCGAGAATATCACTGATAACGACCTTACCGACATAGAACGGCGGTTCTGCTTCTGTCTTTCTGATCACGTCCATCGCTTCCAGCATTTTATCTTTCGGGATCGGCTCGCTCGACCTGACCGAAATGACCGGACAGGTGTAGCCGTTCGCCTTGACAACGGAAGTCAGTGTGCGCCTCGGATCCAGAAATTCGTTCCTGGCGTACTCTTCTCCCCGCTTGCACGTATGGCCTGATATCTCAACGATCTCACCATTTTCACTTTTTACCTTGATACGACACCCTGCCGGGCAGGTGATACAGATAATTTCCTTTTCTACCATCGTTCACACCTCCCCTGAATCACTGTCTCACGATACTTACGGTCACGCCGCTTCCGGCGGCATCCGCAAGATTCTCTGCTTTTACACGAATATTGTCCATCTCTCCCGGATTGACAAACTGCTTTTTCCGCCTGCTGAGGACTTTATCTCCTGATTTCACCTGGATCACGACGTCCTGCATCGGTTCCGTCGCCCGGAAGAACATCCTCACGTCCTCGGAAGCCTTCCGGTCGATGACCTGCGGAACGACATACCGGACAAAATCTCCCGGTTCGACTTGAAGTGTCTCCTCTGCCGCTTGGGCTCCCGCTGCGTACGCTGCCGCGCTTTTTCCGGCCAGCTCACTCTCACGTGATACGTTGTCGACGAGATCGTTTACATGAACGACATTCCCACAGGCGAAGATCCCGCTGACATTCGTCATCATCGTGTTGTCCACGACCGGACCTTTCGTGATCGGATCCAGCCGGACACCCGCGGTCTTTGAGACCTCGTTTTCCGGGATCAGTCCGACGGACAGAAGGACCGTGTCGCACTCGACATCGAATTCGGTCCCCGGGATCGGCTTTTTGTTCTCATCCACCTTCGCGACCGTTACTTTTTTGACCCTGTATTTTCCGTCAATGTCGATGACGGTGTGGCTCAGATAAAGAGGGATCCCGAAATCGTCCAGGCACTGGACCCGGTTCCTGGTGAGGCCCGCCAGATAAGGCATGATCTCGAAGACGCCTTTTACTTCGGATCCTTCCAGCGTCATGCGGCGTGCCATGATCATCCCGATATCGCCGGAACCGACGATCACGATCTTGTTGCCGACGATGTGGTTCTGGACATTGCAGAAGCGCTGCGCCGTGCCCGCTGTATAGATCCCTGCCGGTCTGGAGCCGGGGATCTGGATCTGCTGGCGGGTCCGCTCGCGGCATCCCATCGCGAGGATGATCGCTCCGGCGTGGATCTCCACAAGGCCTTTTTTGTGAACGGCGTGGATCACCATTTCCTTTGAATCGATGTTCAGCACCATCGTATCGACCATGAATTCGATCCCGTCGTTCTCACACTTTTTGATAAAACGCATTGCGTATTCGGGGCCGGACAGCTCTTCGTTGAAATATTTCAGGCCGAAGCCCGCATGGACGCACTGCTCAAGAATCCCACCCGGTCTGAAGTCCCGTTCGATCACGACCACTTTCTTCGCGCCATTCTCTTTGGCACTCGCAGCGGCGGCGAGCCCCGCCGGACCCGCGCCGATCACGGCGACATCATAATTAATATCTTTCATCATGACCCACCTTACTTTCTGTTCACACGAGCTAACATTTCCGAACCTTTTTCATTCTTGCAGATCTCTTCTTCTGTGACGCCAAGCTCTCTCGCAAGGATCTCAACGACTCTCGGTCCGCAGAATCCGCCCTGGCAGCGACCCATGCCTGCCCGGAGACGCCGTTTGATGGCATCGACGGAACGTGCACCCGGACCTTTGTGGATCGCCTGAATGATCTCCGCTTCCGTGACCGTTTCACAGCGGCAGATGACCTGACCGTATCTCGGATCTTCCGCGATCGCCTTTTCCCGCTCCTCATCACTCATCTCGGTGAATTTCCGGATCGCCTTGCGCGTGCGGATCCAGTTTTCTTTTTCCTTCATGACGAGACCATCCGAATCAAGAAGCTCCGCGACATATTTCGCGACACCCGGCGCCGCGCTGACACCCTGGTTGATCCCGACGGCTTCGACGTATCCCTTGCATCCGTCGATCACACGGATCCGCCAGTCGGTCTTCGGGTAGATCGCCGGACGGACGCCGCAGAACTGTGTCACAGAATCCATCGGATTGATGGCAGGGATCATCTTCCGGCAGTCATCGATGATGCTGTTCAGGGTCTTGCTGTCTGTCTTCGTATCTTCCCGGTCCTGCATATTGTCGGCAGACGGTCCGATCAGAAGATTCCCGTGGATCGTCGGTGTGATCAGTCGTCCGCGGCTGATCGGCGTCGGAAGCGGCACGATGATGTGCGACGGCATATACGGCATATTTTTATCCAGGACAAAGAACTGCCCTGTTCTCGGATAGTTATAATAGTCACAGAAACCCACACTCTGCGCGATCTTGTCCGCGTAGATCGCCGCGGCGTTGATCGCGTATGTACATTCGAACGATCCATGATCCGTTTTTACCGCGGTGACGCAGTGCCGGACCGGATCCGTTTCGATGCCGAGCACTTTTGTCCCGAGGTGGACGTGGACGCCGTTGTCCATCGCGTTTTCCACGAACGCCAGGCAGAGCTCCATCACATCGATGATCCCTTCATTCGGGATGAGCAGTCCTCCGACGATGTCCGGATTGATGGACGGCTCCATCTCATGGACGCGGCTCTTCGAAAGCATTTCCGCGTTGTATTCTCCGTTGATGACGGCTTTCTTCCGGATCGCCCGGAGCTTCTGGAGTTCCTCTTCATTATGGGCGACATAGATCATTCCCGGCCGGCGCATTTTGACATCGAGATCTTTGCAGATCTGGTCATACGCCCGGTTGGAAGCTGTCGTCAGTTTCCATTCCAGGGAACCCGGCGAGGCGTCATGACCGCTGCAGAGCGTCGCACTGTTGCATTTTGATGCGTAACCTCCGATATCTTCATTCCGTTCGATCAGAGTCACATCGAGCTGATAACGAGAAAGTTCTCTTGCGATCGCCGACCCGATCACACCAGCTCCGATAATCACTACATCCGTTTTCACTTTCACTCACCCACTTTTTTATCCACAGATCACTAGACAGCTGATCCCGATACCCCTTTGCAGATTCAGCTAAAACACCTTGTTGCCATGCCCCGGGATGTATTCCAGTTCTTCTTTGCCATTTACTTCACCCATGCCGACCGGCTCCAGGAATCCCACGCGGCAGTAGCACAGGATCTGCTGTTCCAGTTTCTTCGGTGTCACGGTCTTTTCTCCGGGGTACTTTTTTCCGAGGATCTCGGACAGCCCCTCCGCACTGATCGGTTTCTGATTGACTGCGAACCATTCCAGCACTCTCGCCTTAATCGGTAATTTCGCCATAACTTCCTCCTTACTTATCAATTCGAACGAAGATCAAAAAGCTCAGACGGCTTGGCAACGACCAGGAGGATTCCGATCACGACAACGATCGCTCCGATGATCCCAAACGTCGTAACGCTGTACGGGAGAATCCCGAGAGCTTCCATCGTAAACCCGACCGGGATCGTCCAGAATGTTCCGGTCCAGAGGATCGCCTCGCTCTTTGCCGCTCCGCAGTAATTGAACGAGCAGTATGCGGTATTGTACTGAATGAACATCGCGATCGCGGTGCAGATCATATAGACAACACACATTTTCGTTGAGAAGATCAGTCCCAGAAGCGTTCCGATCCATCCGATGTTGCCGGTCACTGCGCAGACGATGATCGAGATAATGATCTCAAAGATACCGCTTGCGATCATGCGGTACATCGGGCACGACAGCATTGGGTCTGTCACATCGACCGCATGGGTTGAAATGATCCCTTCAAGGGCGAATGCGACCGGACAGATGCAGGCGATCGCGATCCCCAGTCCGAAGTTCACAACATTGCTCGGTGCTCCGAAGCAGGCGATGATCGCTCCGAGGATCGAAATCACGATGCCGGCCCAGGCTCTTCCCACCAGCTTTTCTTTCAGGATCGGGATGCTGAGCAGAGCGGCAACACCCGGTGCCAGGCCGATGATACAGTTTGCATACGTAGAACCGCACATCGCGATTGAAACGACAGAACAAGCCGTGCCGATCGGTCCGGCAAGCAGCGCCGACACCATGATCATCCGTCCCGATTTTACTTTCCAGGTCCTCCCGATTTCCGGCGCCGGGACGCCGCGAATGATGTTCCAGAGCAATGTAATGAACCCGCCAAGCATCTCACACATACCGAGCGTCATAATGCTCATGACAAAAGCAGCCAGCAGTCCCGAAGAAAATTTCCCTTCGATCTGTCCCGTCGCAGCAACATTAAAGTTCTGGAAGACGCAGTTGAACATTGCTCCGATAAAAGAAATAGTCAGGCCAAATTTTACCAGACTCATCTGTTTGGTCTCGTACACCTGACGATAATTCGAGATTACATTTTCCATCTCGTTCCTCCCTGATTATTAACCAATATCGGATATTCTCGAGAATATTTTTAATAAACTGAAAATAGCACGGTGCAATTTTGTTGTCAAATCCACATTTTTTGTCATATTTTTGAATACAAACAAACCCCACAACCCTTCGATTTTTGTCTTATTCTTTGAAATTCAGACATCTTATTCGGATTCCCATTCTTTACGATCGCGTTTTATTTTCAGACTATTTTTCGGCAGATTTATGATAATCCACATTTTTCAACATAAAATTTTTCTTTTTTTTGCATATTTTTTTTGTTTCAAAGGCGCCGCTGCAACACATCCCGCGCTTCAGAATCCAAAGGACCTTGCGAAGAAGAGTATAATGAATATGTGATACGTGATAAAAACAGAAACGAGTCCGGATCGAACGAGTACAAATCTCGTACCGTCCCGGACAGAATCGTGCTATAATAAATTAATTTAGTAAATCAAAGCGCGAAAGCGAAGCACAGAAACGCACTGCCGTTCAGCCATGCTATCACGCTGCGATCGCGGCGCTCTGCCGCCGCTTTAAAAAGAGGGGGACAAAATGGGACTGAATCTATCAGACAGAAAGTACGAAATGAATCTCGCCAGGAATTTCAGCCTGAAACGGATGAACGAATGCGTCGACGCCGCGCAGAAAGCCAGCGGAAAAAGCCGCGCCCGGATCCGGGCTGAAATGCTCCACTGCTCGCGGAAATTCGGCGCCGGCTTCCATGATTACATCTGGTATGAATTCTGGAATCTGGACGACGATCTCCGGGACACCTATCTGACGAGGGTCCGGAGCAAACGGCTCGTCGAACAGATGAACGATGCAGAGTACTCGCATTACTTCGACAACAAAAACGAATTTAACGCTGTTTTCAGCGAATACACAAAGCGCGATTTCGTGGACATGGTCCATGCGAGCCGGGCGGATGTGAACGCGTTCTACAAGACCCACAAGCGTGCGTTTGCAAAGCTTCTGGACGGTTCCT
Source organism: Anaerovoracaceae bacterium (assembly GCA_050946555.1). Taxonomy (GTDB): domain Bacteria; phylum Bacillota; class Clostridia; order Peptostreptococcales; family Anaerovoracaceae; genus Aminicella. The sequence goes on from JBMNVA010000004.1 coordinate 70,950, forward strand.
GTGGCGACGGCGCCGAGCTCCTGACGCTGTCCGATTTCCCGGACGGAGACGCGCTCTACGACTACGCCAAAAAGAAAAACTTCGGCGTCCTGGAGGAAGTGATCGAAAATCACCCGGATATCGCGAAGATCTATCCAAACTCGCTGAACACTGTTCGATTCATCACTTTGATCGGCGATGACGGCAAGGTCCACCTGCTCGCCGCAGCTCAGAAATTCGGCCGCGACGGCCGCTTCATCGACGTCTTCGGGATGCACTCGATCGCCGACCCCGAGACCGGAGTGATCACATATCCGTTCCATTCCGGCGCCTCCCTTCTCGGCGAGATCTACGAGAAGCACCCGGACACCGGTGCACCGCTGATCGGCTACCGGATCCCGTGCTGGGAGGAGACAAAAGCAATGGTGTTTGAGGCCGCGATGAAGATCCCGCAGATGCGCTACATCGGCTGGGACGTCGCGATCACGCCGAAAGGACCGCTGATCATCGAGGGGAACAACTACACCGCGTACGATTACATGCAGCTGCCGTGTCAGAACCCGAGCCGGATCGGACTGATCCCGACGCTGAAAAAGATCGTCCCGAGCTATCGATATGACAAATGAAAAAAGCCTCTGGGGTGACAGGATATTATAATCCTGTCATTTCCAGGGGCGTTTTTATGCAGTTCCTGCGCGCCTTAGCCGGGCCCGGACCTTCTCTCTGATCCGGAGCCCGGGCCTCCCCTCTTCAGGACGCGATGTCCCCGTTGCGGTGATCGCACTTCTGGCAGTGCGTCATGACGGCGGCACCGCTCTCTTCTTTATAGAACAGACCGGCCCAGCTGCAGATCTCACGAAGGATCGGCAGGATCGAATATCCTTTTTCCGTCAGCGAATATTCCACGCGCGGCGGGATCTCGTCGTAGGATTTCCGCTGCACGAGGCCGCTCGCGATCAGTTCCTTCAGTGTGGACGCGAGCACGGCGTCCGTGATATTTGTCAGTTCCTTCCGGAGCTCGCTGTAGCGGAGCTTTCCCATCGCGTTCAGGACGCAGATGATGCGCGATTTCCATTTGCCGCCGAAGACCTGCATCCCGTATTCCAGCGGGCAGCGGATGTCATCTTCCAGTTTCTTTTGATACATATTGCCACCTCCCGAGGGTTCCTTTTGTCCTATCATATCATATTGCTCGCCTTTCTGTAGTCACTATGAAATTTATTAGTTACTTATAAATTCGCTAATGACTTTCTTTTCCGCGGCAGAAAAATATAATAAAGGCACAGAAACGAAACAACGCAGAACAGGAGGTAAGTTCAATGCTGAATGAAAACGTAAAAGCCATGCTCGCGAAAAGTATGTGGGATCTCGCAACCTGCGACGGAAATGAACCGAATGTCGTCCCGGTCGCGTTCAAAGACGTCACAGAGGACGGGAAACTGATCGTCGGCGATGTCTTCATGGAGACGACGCTGAAGAACATCAAAAAGAACCCGAAGATCGCGGTCTCCGCATACGACGCCGAGAATCTCGAGGGCTACCAGATCAAAGGCACCGCGGAGTATGTGACATCCGGTGAGATCGTGGACAAGTTCAAGGCGATGGTCGAAAAAATGTTCAACGGCGCGGCGACGGCAAAAGGTGCGCTAATCATCACTCCGGAACGCGTCATCGTCACGACGCCGGGAGCGGAGAACAAGAAAGAACTGTAGTAAAAATATCCGGCGGATTAAAAGAAGCGGCAGTTAATAGTGTAACAGAATGAGAATGGTTTTTTCGTGATCTCTGAAAGCAGAGATAAGGAAAAGCCATTCTCTTTTTTCTTATTTAACGCAGGCAAATCCAAAAATATTATTCACTTTTTCGTAAAATATTTTCAGATTTTGATGAAATATATTCAAAATTGGTATATAATAATAAACACTTTCTTGAAGAGGAGATTCATTATGTTATTGCAATTCAATGTTACAAATGCTTTATCATTTAAAAATGAAGCGATCCTGGACCTGGCAGCTACGAGTGATAAATCGCACGAGGATAATTTAATTACATACAGAAAAGAAAGAGTGCTGCCGACCGTAGCGATTTACGGTGCCAACGCCGCCGGCAAGAGCAATCTGTTCAAAGCGTTAGCCTCAGCTATTTACTTTGTACGAAACTCGCAGAATATGCAGATCGACTCAAAGATATCCGTCATTCCGTTTTTAATGGACGATGAAGGCAAGAACGGGAAAACCAGATTTGACTTTATTTATGTTTATGACGGAATTAAGTATGAGTATGGATTTGTCGCGGACACAGATAGAGTCTATGAGGAATATTTGTATGCATATAAGTCGTCTAAACCGTCTCTGATCTTTGAAAGAACGGAAGTAACGAAGTACAGATATACGACGACGTTACGGAAGACGTTGAGGCAGTATGAAAGCAAGAACACGGAAAACAAGCTGTTTCTTTCAACGGCAACTGTTTGGAACTGCAAAGAAACCGAGAGCGCTTTCCGATGGTTTTCTGAGATGATAGATCCATATAGTTCAGAGGAAATGAGACTCCGTATCGGGGATATAATAAAAGCGGACAAAGACGGAACGTTCCGGGAAACAGCAGTAAAACTCTTAAAATCAGCTGATTTTAATATCTCCGATTATAAACTTTCAGTGAAAGAAGTACATGCGAATATTCCGCTGCCTCCCGGCATTTCCTTTGATGATGAAGTGCTTGAACATTTAAAGTCATACGAAATTCAGGTATTTCACGATGTCGAACATAATGGAGAAATTCATAAAACGCCGCTTCCGTTCAACGCGGAATCTGATGGCACACAACTCTATTTTTTATACATTCCGGCAATCATAAGAGCTTTGAAAGAGGGAAGAACAATTGTAATTGATGAAATCGATAACGGGCTTCACCCTATGATCGTAAGACAGCTGGTCGAATTATTTAATGACCCCGACACAAATCCAAATGGTGCGCAGCTTATTTTTAACACTCACGATATCGATCTTCTTGATTTAGAACTTTTACGCAGGGATCAAATCTACTTTGTGGAAAAGAATAACAAAACCGGTGAATCAGATCTGTATGCACTCTCTGATTTCTCACCTAGAAAAAATGAAAAGATCCAAAAAGGTTATATGTTAGGACGCTATGGTGCAATTCCAAATCTTGGAGGTATCGACTGGTGAGCAGAGCAAATCGGAAACCTCGCGGCAGCCATTCGTGGGAAAGAAATCCTCGGCTCTGAATGATAATCGCCAAACAGAAAAACCGCCATCAAGGCGGTTTTTCCATATTAATCAGCGGGATGTGCCGATTCATACATTTGACAATCGTGAGCTGCCGCGAAAGATCCACATAGTCCCTACCGCTCCAGCAGCCTCAGCAGCTTCAGCTTGAACGCGTTCTCCTCTCCTTCATATGGGTGCTCCCGGAGCGACAGATTGAAGTGATTCGATCCGATGAGCACGGTCGTCGGGTGCGTGAACTCGCGGAAGCCCCACTCTCCATGATAGGCGCCCATGCCGGAATGGCCGGTGCCGTTGAACGGGACGCCCCTGACGACAAGGTGCATGATGACTTCGTTGATGCATCCGCCGCCGTACTGCTGCGTGCTCATGACCTTCTTCGCCCAGCGCATATCCCGGGTGAAGACGTACAGCGCAAGTCCGTGTTCGCGGTCCGCGATCGTGTCCATGAGCTGATCGACCTCCGCGTCCTTGAACGGAACGATCGGAAGCAGCGGGTTGAACAGCTCGTGCTGCACGATGTCCTCGTTGATATCAACCGGATAGATAATCGTCGGATCGTATTTCAGCGATTCCGGATCGCCCTGCCCGCCGAACACGATCCGGTCGCGGTACTGCTCCGCCTCTTCCGCGCAGGAGTCATACGCCTTCTTCGTGATCAGACGGCAGTACTCAGGATTCTCGCTCGCGTGCACGCCCACCTGGCGGACGAACGCTTTGATCAGTTCGTCCAGGAACTCCGCCGCGACCTCCTCTGCTACAGCGATCTGATTGATATTGATGCAGATCTGGCCGCTGTTGCACGCCTTGAAAAACGCGATCTTCCTTGCTGCATCTTTCAGATCCGCGTCTTTTCGAATGACACACCAGTTCCCCGTCTCACCGCCGAGCTCGAGCGCGACCGGCGTCAGATTTTTCGCGGATTCCGTCATGACATGGACCCCGATCCTCGGGGAGCCCGTGTAAAAGACTTTGTCAAAATTCTCCGCGAGGCAGAAGTCCGCGACATCGTGCCCGCCGTCGACCACTGTTATATATTCCGGCGGGTAGATCTCCGCGATCAGATCCTGCATCGCCTTTGTACAATTCGGCGATTTGGAACTGGTCTTGATCATCGCCGTGTTCCCGCCGGCGATCGCCGCGGCGAGCACGCCGAACGACAGCAGGATCGGGAAGTTGAACGGACTGATGATCAGCGAGACGCCGTACGGCATCTTGTAGACCTTTGTGAACAGGCTCGGGAAACAAAGGATCCCGCTGAAATGCGTCTCCGGTTTCGCCCATTTCCGGAGACCGGCGATGGCTTCGTCGATCTCGATGATGACCGGGCCGAGATCCGTGAGGTACGCCTCCGCCTTGCTCCGCCCCAGGTCTTTAAACAGCGCCTCTTCCAGATCCTTCTCATGGAGCTGGAGATTGACCTTCAGCCGCTTCAGCATATGGATGCGGAAGCCTAAGTCCAGCGTCGCTCCAGACCGGAAATATTCCCGCTGCTTTTCTACCGTTTCATGCACGGATTCTTTTGTCCACATAATGTCCTCCCTCATTGCTCTTTCTTATCGTCCGCCGGCGCTTCCGGGGACTCTGCCTCCGCCGCAGCCTGGTTCTCCGCCGCGAGCTGGAGCGTCCGGATCAGCTTCAAAAAGTCCTGCGTCTCCCATACCACCGGCGTCGGGTAGAGCGGATTCGCCTCCGCCTTCGCCCAGCGGATGATCTGCGGGATGTCCTTTTCCTGGATCATGTCCAGGCCGTCCGGGATATCCATCTTCCGCTTCATCTCCTCGATCCAGTCGATGAAATTCAGCGCCTTGATGCTCTTTGTCATGCCGCCGATGCCGCACACCTCCGCGAGCTCTGCCAGCCGGTCGTACACCGCGGTCCCGTACTGGCGCATGACATGGGGCAGAATGATACTCATCGCGAGTCCGTGCGGTACCCCGTACAGCCCGCCGAGCGTATGCCCGACCGCGTGGACATAGCCGACGCAGCCCCGGGTGAACGCGCGTCCGGCGAAGAACGCCGCTTTCTGCATGTTCTGCCGCGCGATGATGTCCTTTCCGTTTTCATAGGCCGTCAAAAGGTTATCGTGGATGAGGATCGTCGCCTCTCTTGCCAGGAAATCCTCCAGATCGGTATTATACGTTTTGTTCGTATACGCCTCGACCGCGTGGCAGAGAGCGTCCATCCCCGTCGTCGCTGTGACGAACGGCGGGAGACCGACAGTCAGCTCCGGGTCCAGGACCGCGTACGCCGGCAGGATCGCCGTATCGTTAATAGACGCTTTATGGTGTGTCTTCGAATCGGTGATGACCGCGGCGACGGTCGTTTCCGAGCCGGTCCCCGACGTCGTCGGCACCGCGAAGAACAGCGGGATCTTTTTGTGGACCTTCAAAAGGCCCTGCAGCTGCCGGACGGATTTCCGCGGGTGGACCGACTTCGCCGCGATCGCCTTGGCGCAGTCGATCGAGGAGCCGCCGCCGAAACCGACCAGCGCGTGGCAGTCCGCCTCTTTGTATGCCCGATAGCCCGCCTCGACGTTGTCGCTCGTCGGGTTCGGGGACACATCGGAAAAAACAGCATACCGGATGCCTTCCTGCTCAAGCGACTCGAGCATGCCGTCCAGCAGGCCGAGCCTGCGGATGTTCTCATCCGTGACGATCAGGACGTCCTTGGCGCCTTTTTCCTTCATGAACGATGCGATCCTTCGGATCGAGCCCGGCCCTTCGATGTATTCCGGCATCTTGTAGCCGAGCATATAATTGCCTGCCTTCATCGCCCCCTGAAAGATTCGGCAGTATGTTTTGTCAACGACTCTCTGAGCGGTTTCTACGATCATAACCACCCTCCTTTCCGATGCGCGGCGGAAGCCCTGCGCTTCTCAGGATGTCCCGCGGCATTCGTTTTGTATTTATTTATATGCATTATAGCACTGTGCGAGGCAAAGGAAAAGAAGCAGACCCGCCGGCGGAGCCGGAAGTCTCCGGCTTGACTCGGATGCCGCCATGCGTTCCGAAAACAGAGATCTCGGAATTGTAAAGAAGACGGAAAAGTGTTAAATTATGCATGGGAATCCATACATTTTCTATCACTTTTTACTTACAGGAAGGACTCTCCGATGAATGTTTTTGACAAAGCACGTGCCGGGATGCTGTTCAATGCGGGCAGCGACCCGGATGTCCTGAGCGCGTATGAGCATGCGATGGACCTCTGCCATGAATATAATCAGTGCCGCCCGTCCGACGCGGAACGGCGCGGAAGCATCCTCCGGGAACTGTTCCGGTCGATCGGCAAGAACTACGAGATCCGGTCGCCGTTTTACTGCGACGTCGGTTTCAATATCACGATCGGGAATGACTTTTTTTCAAACTACAATCTCATCATCCTCGACCAGGCGCAGGTCAGCATCGGAAACCGCGTCATCATCGCGCCGAACTGCACCATGATCACGCCGACCCACCCGATCGACAAAGATTGGCGTGCCGCGGGAGTGGAGTGCGCCCGCCCGATCCGGATCGAGAATGATGTCTGGATCGGAGCCAATGTCACCATTTTCCCCGGTGTCACCATCGGGAGCGGTTCGGTGATCGGTGCCGGAAGCCTTGTGAACCGCGATATCCCGCCGAATGTCATTGCCATCGGGACGCCATGCCGGGTGCTCCGCGAGATCACCCGGGAGGACCGGGAAAAATATTCCGAGGAGGAGATCCGGGAGGCGCTCCGTCCGGAGAAATATTAGGGCGGGAAGCTCCCTGCTTCGCTGCACACAAAAACATCCTGCGGCACGCAACAGCATCTCCGGCTCACACAAAAACATCCCGCAGCTCCATGGGAAGCACTCTGAGGCACTTCCCGGGCAGCGGGATATTCCGTCGGCAGGACGGTACGTGTAATTTATGGTCTATGGATCCTGCCTGTTCAGAACAAGCTCTTCGAGGTCTTCCGGCCTCCGAATACGCACTTCCCGGTCAAAGTCGTAGTGTAAGGAGGAAGCGCAGCATGTTTCACACCCACCGATGATCAGGAGAAGATCATAGTGAACGTTTTCCTCTGCGATCGAATAGTCATGTCCTGCGTTTCGTCGAATGAAATCCTCTACGGCTTTTCGCCGGTCATACCGGGGATTGCACCCTCCGCAGAATCGTATCCCGATCTTCATGATTTCCTCCCTTTGCATGCTGCGGCTGAGTTTAAGGTTTGAGAGTATATTATTTATTCCTGTTCAGCAGTTTTTTTGCCATGTCCAGTAATTCCGCCGGTACGCTGTCATCCAGCTCAACGTGCTGGATCTCGTGGAATTCCCGGATCAGAATCGGCCCTACGACCTGTTCCAGTGTGTCCTGAGCCGCGTAGCAGGCACTGCAGTTCCCCTGGAATCGGATCCATGCAGTCCCGTCTTCACAGGCGCTGCAGTATGCGCTGCCAAGGTGACGGCCTAAGACAGGATTCACTTTTTTCTCTATGATTTCATTGATTTTCTGTACCGATAATTCTGTCATGATGTTCCTTCAACGCTGCTTCTGGTCTTAACTAACGATTGACCGTCCGGATCGCGTCAGCCAGCATCTTCGGCTGCACGGGGAACGGCATCCTTCCGGCGTTCGGCAGCCTGCAGACCATCTTCGAAAGCTGCATCAGCTCTCCGCCATCCATCGGGTCGATCCCGATGTCCGTCAGACACTTCGGAAGTCCGGTCCTCTCATAGAATTCGATGACTTCGTTCCACTCGTCTTCGTCCCGCTCTTCTCTCTCGAGGTACTCGAGCTCCAGCTGGACGAGGGTCCCGACCGCGACAGCTTCTCCGTGCATCGCCGGAAACGGCTTGACCAGTTCGGTCAGACCGCTGTAGAACGCATGCGCGATCGCGCAGCCGTTGTTTTCGAATCCGATGCCGCTCAGGTAAATGGCCGCTTCCACGGTCCGGTCAACGGCTTCCGACCACTCTTTTTGCTCGACCTGATGTACGGCTTCTTCCGCTGATTCAATGAGAATGTCGTTGCAAAGACGGGCAAGCGCGAATGCCGCTTCGGTCGCGACGCCGTTATTATAGTTGGACGCGCCGGCCCAGCGGGCAGCACGTGCTTCGTACCAAGTCGCGTACGCGTCGCCGATCCCCGCGCGAAGCAGGCGGACCGGTGCTTTGGAGATGATATCGGTGTCGACGAGCACCGCAGCCGGATGATGCTTCATCCGCCGGGAGACCAGGAAGGTCCCATCTTCATCGTAAACAACGGACATCGTGCTGCATGGCGCATCGGATGTGGCTGCGGTCGGCACGATGACGACCGGCTTTCCGATGAGATCCGCCGCAAACTTTGTCGAATCAATCACTTTGCCGCCACCGGCTCCGATGAGTGCATCGCACCGGAGCGTCTCGGCACGCTTCGCGAGGCGCTTTGCCTCGTTTTCCGTGGATTCTCCGGTGAACCGCTCGACTTCAAATGTCAGATCCGATCTGGCGAACGCTCTGGTGATATCTTTATTAATGATCACCCACACGATGTCATCGGTAATGATCAGGAAGCGCTTTCCCAGATTACTGATGCAGGATGCCATGTCTTTCAGCAGACCTTTCCCCTGATAATACGCTTCCGGACCCGCAAGACTCATGATCTTCATTTCGGGCTCCCAGGATTTTCTGTCAATAAGGTCAGGAGCGGGATGCCGGCGGATGCATCCGCCGGGTTCCGCTCTATTTCCGTTCTTTTCTGCTTACTTGATCCCGGCGATCGCCTTCGCGAGTTCCTTCTTGCCTTCGATGTTGCCCTGACGGGCGATCATGATACGCTGCGCCTGCGGTGAACCCGCACCATGCATCGATTCGGTACGGTAACCGACCGCTGCGGTCCCGAGGCAGAGATTCTCCAGAAGACGCATAACGCGCTGACGGTCCTCGGTCGTGCAGGTGCCGTTCCCGCAGTAGAATTTTTCACAGAAGTCCGCGATGCTCTCGCCGTTTCTTCCGACGGCGAGATCCGACTTAAAGTCTTTTTCAGAAGGCATCGTGACCATCAGGCCGCCGGCGATATCTTCCGCCAGACGTACGATCTCGTACGGGAAACGGGTTACGTTCTGCTTGCAGACGTTCGCCAACAGCAGGTCGATGATGTAGCCGCCGGACTTCGTTGGATGGCCTTCGGACGAACAGGCGATACCGCAGCAGTAGAGCGTTTCATTGAGATGTGTCATCTCGATCAGCTTGTCCTTTACCGCGGACGCTTTTTCCACGCCGTTATACTGCGCTGCCAGAGCCGCCGCGCCGATCACGACGTCGCCGACACCGACCTTGCAGCCGCCGTAGGACTGACGATGGAAGCCCGCGAAACGCTCGACCATCATCCCCGCGAAATCGTATTCCCCATTCATGAAGATGTACTCGTTCGGGATGAACACATCGTCGAACACGACCAGTACTTCCTGTCCGCCGAACTTTTTGTTCCCGACATCGATCTCCACGCCGTCCTCGAGTTTCCTGGTGTCGCAGGACTGACGTCCGTAGACCATGAACACGCCTTCCGCGTCGCTCGGGCAGGCGAATGAGACAGCATAGTCTTTGTCGCCTTCTTTCATCGCGATGGTCGGCATGACCAGATGCCAGTGCGAGTTGATCGAACCGGTCTGGTGGCACTTCGCGCCGCGGACGACGATTCCGTCCGGCCGGCGTTCCTTGACTCTCAGATAGAGATCCGGATCCGCCTGTTCATGCGGCGCCTTGCTGCGATCTCCCTTCGGGTCTGTCATCGCGCCGTCGACGACAAGATCTTTTTCCTGCACCATTTCCATGAACTTTTTGAAATTCTGATGGTAGGATGTCCCGTATTTCTCGTCGATCTCATACGTCGTGGAGTAGACCGCGTTGAACGCGTCCATCCCGACGCAGCGCTGGAAGCAGCTGCCGGTCTTTTGTCCGAGCAGGCGCTGCATTTTTACTTTTTTCACAAGATCGTCCGGACTCTGATGGATGTTCGTGAAGCGATTGATCTTCTTCCCGGTCAGGTGAGACGTCGCAGTCATCAGATCCTCATATTCCGGATCCAGCGCAAGATCGTATGTCATCGCGACACTGTTGATGGACGGCCGGATGATCGGGTGATCGACCCAGTTCTCCACCTTCTCGCCGAACATGTAGACTCTCGTGTTCATTTTTCGCAGGCTCTCGATGTACTGATCCCCTGTCATCATAGTCATAACTTGCTCCTTTCCTTCGTCTGCCTGACCCTTTGGGCCGGGAGAAGGTGCTCTCCTCCCGACAAAAGGATACCGGTCTAATTTCAGTCAAAATAGATCTGGCCGGCAGCTTTTCTGTATTCGTAGAATTCTCTCTCGATCTGCTCTCTGAATTTCGGATGCGCGATCTCGACCAGAGCCTTGCAGCGCTGGTTCAGGGACTTCCCGAACAGGTTCGCGATGCCGTATTCCGTGACGACATAGTGGACCTCGTTCCGGGTCGTCGTGACCGGGGTCCCGGCTTTCAGGACGCCGACGATACGGGAAATCGTATCATTCTTCGTCGTGGACGGGAGCGCGATGATCGGCTTCCCGCCTTTGGACTCTTCCGCGCCGCGCATGAAGTCCTGCTGGCCGCCGACGCCGGAGTACATCCGGCTTCCGATGGATTCCGCGTTGACCTGCCCCATGCAGTCGACTTCCATCGCCGAGTTGATCGCAACCACTTTATCGAGCTGTGCGATCGTGCGTACACTGTTCGTGTACTCGACCGGCATCAGCTGTACGATCGGATTGTAATCGACATATTTGTAGAAGTCCTTTGTCCCCTGGACAAACGTCGCGACGATCTTTCCGGTATCGATGTTCTTGCGGGCACCGGTGATGATGCCTTTTTCGATCAGCGGCACCAGGTTGTCGGAAAAGACTTCCGTGTGGATGCCGAGGTCCTTTTTGTCTTCCAGATACGGCAGGATCGCGTTCGGGATCTTGCCCTGTCCCATCTGGAGGCAGGCTCCGTCTTCGATCAGAGTGGAAATGTAATATCCGATCTTCTTGGAGACTTCATCGGTGGACGAGATCGGCGCCTGTTCGTAGATGTCTTCGTCGTGGACGACATAGTAATCGATGTCTTCTACCGGGATCTTTGTTTCACCCATGACATGCGGCAGATTGCTGTTCACCTGCGCGATCGTGATCCTCGCGACATCCAGGATGACGCGGACCTGGTCGCAGGACGTCCCCATCCAGACGTAGCCGTCCTCATCCGGCGGCGTGACCTGAATGAAACCGACATCGACCGGAACCGCTCCGGTCTTTTCCGCGATCGGCTGTGCATAAAAGTGCATCGGGATCATTTCCCCACGCCCGGAATTGACACATTCCCGGTTATGTTTGCCCGGGAAGAACGACCAGTTCTTGAAATGACCGTAGCAGTCTTCTGCCGCGTACGGCGCATCCCCGATGTTCAGTCCCTGAAGGATCCCGACATTGTGGAACTTATCCTTCATTTCGACCAGTTTATAAAACAGATATTTCGGCTCTGCGGAATTATGTGCCGGGAACAGGACGTCTCCGTCCTTGATATGACTGAACGCCTCTTCCGCGGTCACGCATCTTTCCTTATATGTTTCCTGCCAGCCCATTTTTATTCCTCCTTGAATATTATCTTTTGATCTCTTTCGGATCCCGCCGACATATATGCGTGCCGGCAGTTCCATCCTCCATTCATTCTCCTGTCTGACTCAGACCTATCGCATCGCCAGTGTGACATCCCCCGTGCAGGCAAGGATCCCTTTGTCGTAGACCTCTGCCGAGCAAGTGACGATCGCCTTTTCCCGCCGCTCTTTCGCGAATTTCGAATGGATCTCCAGTGTGTCTCCCGGCAGGATCTTGCTCAGGAACTTCACGTTGTCGATCCCGATGAAAAGCGGGACTTTTCCGGCGTAGCGATCGCAGGACAGGATCAGGATATCGGATGTCTGCGCCATGACTTCGACGGTGTAGACGCCCGGAAGGACCGGATCGCCCGGGAAATGTCCCTTAAAAATCTCCCGTGCCGGATCCACATAGAATTTCGACACGATCTCCTTCTCCGGCTGCATTGATACGACCTCGTCGACGAGCAGCATCGGGTCGCGATGAGGGATGATCTTTTTGATTTCTTCTCTGTTCATATTTCCTCCTCCGCACCGGCAAGGGCCGCCGGTATGACCTGACCCTCCGCCGCAGCTTTCATTTATGTTCGTGTTCCCAGGCGAAGAGCGCCGCGCCGATCGCGCCGGCCGCCTGACAATGCGGGACGACCTCGATCGGACACTTCAGCTCCCGGGAGAGCGCGTCCACCATGTTCGGGTTCAGCGCCACGCCCCCGGTCATCACGACCTTTGGTTCATAGCTGACGCGGTTGCACAGCCCGGCCACGCGCTTTGCGATCGCAACATGAGCTCCGCGGGCGACATCTTCTCTTCTGGTGCCTTCCGCCAACCGGGAGATGACTTCGCTCTCAGCAAACACGGTGCAGACGCTGCTGATCGCGACCTCTTTCGTTGCCTGATCGGCCAGATCGGACAGTTCCGCAAGGGAACAGCCCAGTACACGGGCCATCACTTCCAGAAAACGTCCTGTCCCGGCGGCACATTTCTCATTCATCACGAAATTCATGACCTGACCTTCTTTGCTGAGCTTAATGACCTTGGAGTCCTGACCGCCGATGTCGACGATCGTGCGGGCGTCTTCGGTCAGATACGTCACCCCTTTTGCGTGGCAGGTGATCTCTGTTATCTGCTTATCCGCGCCCTTGTAATTGACCCGGCCGTATCCGGTGACGACAGAATACTGAATGTCATCCTTCGCAGCTCCTGCCTGATCCATCGCTTCCCGGATCACCTCTTCATGAGCGGACGTCCCGGTCCCGAGATTCTTGACCGAAACACCGATCAGTTCCTTGTTTTCGTTGATAATGGCTGCTTTCGTCGAAGACGAACCAATGTCGATTCCTAAAAACACTTTTCCTCTCCTGCTTTCTGCCGGCATCCGGCAGCAGCCGGAGCCTCTCCGGCCTGCTTCCGGCCGGAGTTCTGATTTCTATTTCGAACGCAACTCAGACCGACAGCATCTCCGCGAAACTCTGGATCCTCGTCCGGAGCTGTTCAAACGAAGTGACCTGCTGGTCGATCTCCATATAGAGCATCGGGATCCCGGCATCTTCGATCTCCTTCTTCATGATCGGATAATCGTACTCTTCCGGGTCGCAGAATTTCATCATCATCACGACGATCGCCTGCGCTCCCTTTTGATTCTTCATATCGATCAGCATCTGACCTTTCTTTTTGTCCGGATCGTAGAGGAACGTGTCTCCTTCCTGATCCGCGACGCGATACGCCATCCGGCGGAACACATCCGGCTCATCCTTTCTCGCCGGAGTCCTCCAGATCCTGGATCCGAGCGCCAGATCGTCCCCGACGATCGCGATGTTGTTCTCATCAAAGATGTCCAGCACATCGACCGGCTCTGACAGGAGCCCGGTCACGATGATCTTCGACCCGTCGAACGTGCTTTCTTTTTCCCCGTTCAGCCCTTTGACGATCTCCTTCATCTGCTTCGTGTACACGGCTTTGTCCATGAACATCCCGGCCTTGATCAAAAGGTGGCGTTTTTTCGCGGTGACGATCTCCGGATGAGCCGCTGCCGCTTCTGTGAACGCCCGCATCGTTTCCCGGTAATCTTCATAAACTTCGAACGCTTCTTCGATCTGCTCCTCTGTGATGATCTTCCCCAGAACCTGCTCGAGCTCGTGGCGGACACGCTGGAATTCACTGATCATGAACTGCATGCCGGCTTCGAGACGGCGGTGCTGCGGATACGCGAGGATGATCGTCGGGATCTGCGGTGCGGCGATCTTCATGTCTTCCGCGACACACTTCAACGTATCGCAGAACGTCGAGATGACCACGGCCTTCAGCATATTGTAGGTCCCCCGCAGCGCGAACTCGATGTTCGTTCTCATGATGGAACAGCAGAAACTCTGAAGATACTTGTCGGCAAGCTTGATCTCCGTCGTGCCGCCCCACATTCCGATCGGAACGCATCCTGCCGCGTAGACGATCTCTTCCGGCGTATGGATCGGGAAACACCCTACCAGATCTTTTCCTGTTTCCTTCTGCGTCGCCGCGATGGTCTTCGCCGGATGAGCTCCCGCTTCGCAGAGTTTTTCCATGGTATCGATGTAACTCATGCCAGATCTCCTTTCCGTTTCTTTTCCTTGTTCTTTTCCATCATTTCAACCAGAGCCTGGATCCTCGTCTCATACTGAGCGTCTGAGAATGCTCTCGGATCGGTCTGATCGCCGTCAAAGATCACGGAAGGACATCCGGTCCGCTCTGTAATGCGGCGCTGTATTTCATACGTCCGGAAATCCATCAGCTTGCAGCTGCGGTTCGAATGGAACACGACACCGTCAACAGAGAAATCATTGATCAGACCTTCCATCTGATTCGCACCGTAGTCCAGGTTGCGGTTCGCGTAGTTTCCGGAATAGCTCCGGGCCATCCCGTCCAGATCGTTCGTTTCGTAGATCTTGTACCAGCTCCCCGGATACGTCGACGCCACCATGTTGATGCCGTATTTCTTCAGCGTCTTGAATGTGGTCCCGAGGTGCGGCCAGCAGGCGATGCCGTCCCAGATGATGCGGTACTGTTCGTCCGCGCTCTTCCACGGGCCTTTGCCTTCTTCCGCTTTCTGCTTCAGCTCTTCATACCAGAGCTTGAACAGCTTATGACCATCTTCCGAGCTTCTCATACACACGATCATCGCCATATAATTGAACATGTCGAACCCGTTCAGCGGCGACGGTGTCACTTTTCCCCAGTCCGTAGCCTTTTTCCACCACTTGCAGGTCGCGTTGTTCATCTCCATCTTTTCGGCGAGCTTGTCGTAATCCATCTTCTTCCCGGTGAAGTCTTCCAGCTGCGCGATCGCGTTCTCGATCTGTCCGCGGATATATGCTGTCGCGTTATCTGCCACGTCATAGGTGTGGTTGAACGGCATGTCAAAAAGGATCATCGGGATGTGGAGCTGCTTCGCCAGATTTTCGTACCACTTGAGCACCGTGTTGCAGATGTTCGTCGAGCTGAAGATCAGATCCGGCAGAGGGATGTCCTGTGCCTCCGCATGCTGGATGTTGACATAGCCCATATTGACGCGGGCGTAGGAGCAGATGTCCGAACTGTAGCCCTCGCCTTCCGACTCCTCGATGAACTTCATCGCTTCTTTTCTGGCGCCGATCGCCGCCGCGTGGTTCTCCGGGTAGACGGTGGTCAGATCCATGGCATCCAGGAGTTCATTCGGACAGATGGACGTGGCCCAGACGACCGGTTTCCCTTCGGCTTTCGCCTCGAGGGCCGAATCGTAATGCTTTTTCGTCAGCTGTTTCAGCAGCTCTTTTGATGTTAATTTTGTTTCTTCTTCTGCCACAGTCATTTCCTCCTTCTACTTATTCCGGAAAACCGGCTTTCTCTTTTCCATGAAGGCCTTCATGCCCTCTTTCTGATCTTCCGTGTTGAAGAGTTTCGCCCACTGTTCCGCTTCCAGTGCAACGCCGTTCTTCGTGTCCGGATCCTGCAGACCGCGGTCGATGACATCCTTCACCATGCGGACTGCGACCGGGCCGCGGCGGGCGATCCTGCCGGCGAGTTTCATCGCTTCCGCGAGCACCTGATCATCCGGGACAACCCGGTTCACAAGGCCCATCTGGAGCGCGCGCTCCGCCGTCACGGCGTCGCCGCTGAAGATCAGTTCCTTGGCAAAAGCAGCACCGATGAGTTTCGGGGCACGGATGGTCCCGCCGGCACCCGGGAAGATCCCGAGCGTCACCTCCGGAAATCCCATCTTCGCACCTTCCCCCGCGATGCGCAGGTCACAGGTCAGAGCGAGTTCCATGCCGCCGCCGAGCGCGTACCCGCAGATCGCGGCGATCGTCGGGAACGGCAGGTCTTCGATCTTGTTGTAGGTCGGGGAGAAGCAGAACGCTTTTGCGCCCTCTTCATCGCACTCTGCCATCGCTTTGATGTCCGCTCCGGCCGCGAAGTTCTTTTCGCTGTAGATCACGAGGCAGCGGACCGAATCGTCTTTTTTCAGTTCCTCGATCTTCCCGTCCATTTCATCGATGATCTCGCGGTTCAGAGCGTTCAGCGCTTCCGGACGGTCGACGCCGAGCACCGCGATCCCGTCTTCTATTTTCAGAGTGACGCGGCTCATTATTTTTTCTCCTTCTCACTGTAATCATAGAATCCCGCACCCGACTTGCGTCCCAGCCGTCCGGAATCGACGAGGCGGATGATCTGCGGGCTCGGACGGAAGCGGTCTCCGTACGCTTCAAACAGGATCTTGTCAACGGCAAGGTTCAGATCCTGGCCCGTGATATCGAGGAGTTTGAAGATCCCCATCGGATGGCCGAGTCCGTACTGGCAGATCTTGTCGACATCTTCCGGTGTGCAGACGCCTTCTTCGACGAGGCGGCAGGCTTCCAGGTACATCGCGTGGAAGATCCGGTTCAGACCGAACCCGACGACATCCTTGACACGGACAGGGACCTTCCCGATCTTGTTGAGAAGTTCGATCACTTCATCGACGGTCTCATCATCCGTCAGGAGGCCCGGGATGACCTCAACGAGTTTCATGACGCTTGCCGGCGAATTGAAGTGCGTTCCGATGAACTTCCCTTTTCTTTCCTCGGAGACACCGGCCGCCAGCTTCGTGATCGAAATGGACGAGGTGTTGCTCGCGAGGATAGTATCCGGTCCACAGAGCTCATCCAGCTGCTGGTAGACGCCGGTCTTGATGTCGAGATCCTCCAGAACGGCTTCGATGATCAGGTCGCGGTCTGCCATGTCCTTGATGTCTCCGGTCGCCTTGACGTTCGCCAGCGTGGCTTCCTTGTCCGCTTCCGTGATGCGGCCTTTTTTGATGTTCTTGTCGAGAACAGCGGCCTGCTTTTCTTTGCCGCGATCCGCGAGTTCCTGACTCACATCGCTCAGAACTGTGTCATACCCTTCTCTTGCAAAGCAGAGTGCGATCTCCGCACCCATCATCCCTGCACCGACTACACCAACTTTTTTGATCATGATTGACCCTCCTTCCTCATCATTTTCTCAGGTTCTCGATCAGAGTTGACACTCCGAGACCTCCACCGCAGCAGGCGGAAAAGATCCCGTACTTTCCGCCACGGCGAATCAGTTCTTTCATGGCAAACAGGCACAGTCTGCCACCGGATGCACCATTCGGATGTCCGAAGGCGATCGCACCGCCCAGCGGATTCCATTTGCTCCGGTCGATCTTTTCTCCTGTCATCTTCTCCATCTGCTTGATGACAGCGAGATTCTGCGCCGCAAATGCTTCATTGCATTCAATGACATCGATATCGGAAAGTTTCAGATTCATGCGCTTCAGGATGCTCAGATTGGAATACGCCGGTCCGATCCCCATCACTTTCGGGTCGACACCAACGTCCTTTCCACAGATCCACTTTGCCATCGGCTCCATGCCGAGTTCTTTCGCCTTGTCAGCGCTCATCAGGAGGACGAACGAAGCGCCGTCGTTCAGGCCGGAAGCGTTTCCTGCCGTCGTGACGCCGCCCTCGATGACCGGGCGCATCTTCGCGAGGCCTTCCAGCGTCGTATTCGGACGCAGATGCTCATCCTTGTCCACGACGACCGGATCGCTCTTGCGGCTGTACTGCACGGTGATCGGCAGGATCTCATCCTTGAAATATCCCGCTTCAACAGCCTTTGCCGCTCTCATCTGGGACTGATACGCGAATTCATCGCACTCTTCTCTCGAGCTCCCCCATTTTCTCGCCATGTTGTCGGAGATCTCGATCATCGACATGTCATCTTCTTCGGTCGGCGCGAGGCGCATCTTCGCTGCCTGCGGCGGGATCTCCTTAAACGGCGTGACACAGGTCGAGAACTTGAACGCGGTCCGACTGTGGGATTCGGCTCCACCGGCGACTGCGGTATCGATCACGCCTGCTGCGATCTGAAGCGCCGCATTATTGATGCAGGCGATCGAAGAACCGCACTGCATTTCGATGAATGTCGAGGAAGTCTCGTAAGGAAGACCGGCTTTCAGCGTGGAATAACGGGCAAAGTTGTTGCAGTCAACATCTCCCCAGGCACAGCCGGCAAAAACGGCGTCGACCTTGTCTTTTTCCAGGATACCGGTCTTCTCACAAAGTCCCTTGATAGTCATCCCTGCCAGGTCGGAAGGGGTGAACGGGCGCAGCACGCCGCCTCTTCTTCCGAACGCGGTCCTCATTCCATCTACGATCACGACTTCTCTCATCTGATTTACCTCTCAATCTGTTCTCTACATTCTGATCTGCTGTTATCTCATGATGCCCGGGCTCCCCGGCAGAGTATCTTCTTTCCACTCCTGTCAGGAACGCCCGGTTTTTTCTCTTTATACGACTTCTGCTTCTTCCGGATCCCATGCGGCGATGATCTCCGGGATCACTTTTTTCAGATCTCCTTCGATCGCATAGTCCGCGAGTTTCATCATCGGGCACTCCGGATCCTTGTTGATCGCGACGATCACATCCGAGGTCTGCATTCCCGCGAGATGCTGGATCGCGCCGGAGATCCCGCAGGCGAAGTAAATTTTCGGTTTGACGGTCGTTCCGGTCTGGCCGACCTGATGGCTCTGGTCGATCCAGCCGCTCTCCACGGCCGCACGAGACGCTCCGACGACACCGCCGACTTTGTCCGCGAATTCCTGGATCAGCTGGAATCCCTCCGGACCGCCGACGCCGCGGCCGCCCGAGCAGATGATGTCGGCATCGGTCAGCGAAACGATCTCCTTCGCTGCCTTGACGACTTCCAGTACTTCCACATGGATATCGTCTTTTGAGATCTTGACATCGACGTCAATGCGTTCGCCTTTCGCGCCCTTGACCGGCTCAAGCTTCTCCATGACGCCCGGCCGTACGGTCGCCATCTGCGGGCGGGTGTTCGGCGTCACGATGGTCGCCATCAGGTTGCCCCCGAATGCCGGCCGGGTCTGTTTCAGACCCTTGCTCGTGTCGTTCCGGTCCAGCCCGCTCAGGCTCGCCGTCGTATAAGTTTCCAGATAATCCATGTAATTTGCAACGTTGATGTCCAGCCGCGTGCAGTCTGCCGTAAGTCCGGTATCCAGACGGGCTGCGATCCGCGGTGCCAGATCTCTGCCGATGTGGGTCGCCCCGAACAGCACGATCTCCGGCTTGTATTCATTGATCGCATCCGCGATCACCTTTGTATAGGCGTCTGTTGTATACTGCTCCAGCAGCGGATCGTCCAGGTAATACACCTGATCTGCACCGTACGCATACAGCGTCGGGATCAGTCCGTCGACATCATGACCGACCAGGACCGCGCAGAGCTTTGTGTCTTCACTGAGTTCCTTCGCGAGACGCTTTCCTTCCCCGACCAGCTCGAGAGCGACGCTCATGAGCTTTCCGCTTCTCTGCTCCGCAAAGACCCAGATATTCTTATATTCATCAAAATTCTTCATCTCACTGATCCTCCTAGACGATGTGCTTCGCTCTCATTTCTTTCATCAGGTTCAGCGCCTTTTCCTTCGGCGTGTCGCCCGGAACGGTCATCCCTGCTCCCTTCGGCTTCGGCGTGAAAGAGCGGAATACGTTCGTCGGAGACGCGTTGAGTCCGACGATGTCATGATCGACACCGATATCATCCGCACTCCAGATCTTGATATCCGCGTGTGCCGCTTTCAGGATGCCCCGGATCGACATATATCTCGGAGTATTCAGCTCTTTGATCGCTGTCAAAAGGCAAGGCATCTTGACTCTCAGTTTTTCATAACCGTCTTCCAGTGCCCGTTTTACAACGAGTCCCTGATCCGTCATTTCCACTTCCTGAACGTACGTGATCTGCGGGATCCCTAATTTCTCCGCGATCTGCGGACCAACCTGCGCGGTATCGCCGTCGATCGCCTGCCGGCCGGCGAAAACGAGATCGTAATCGCCGATCTTATGGATCCCGGCGACGAGCGCGTTCGATGTCGCCCAGGTATCGGAACCGCCGAGTGCACGGTCCGAAAGCAGGATCCCTTCATCTGCGCCCATCGCGATGCATTCCTGCAGGGCTTCGGTCGCCTGCATCGGACCCATCGTCATCGCGATGACCTCGGTGTCCGGATTCTTATCCTTGAACTGCAGCGCCTGCTCGAGCGCGTTCGCGTCGTCCGGGTTCAAAATTGCCGGAACGCCCTCCCGGATCAGTGTCCCGGTTTCCGGGTTGATCGTGATCTCTGTCGTATCCGGGACCTGTTTTACGCAAACGATAATTCTCATATTCTGACTCCTTCCCTACTTGAAGATTTCTCCGTCCATGACCATTTTCATAACTTCGGATGTTCCTTCATAGATTTCCGTGATCTTCGCATCGCGGTACATCCTCTCGACCGGATAATCTTTGATGTATCCGTAGCCGCCGTGGAACTGCACGGCCTTGTTCGTCATCCTCGCTGCCGCTTCCGAGCAGGCCAGCTTGGCCTCGGCTGCAGCGACCGTCGACGGAAGACCCCGGTCTCTTCTGTTGCAGGCGTCATAGAGCAGATAACGTGCGCCGTCGATCTGCGTTCTCAGTGAAGCCATCTCAAACGCGAGCGCCTGGAATTTGTTCAGTGTTTTTCCGAACTGGCGGCGCTGCTTCATGTATTTCACGGTCTCGTCGAACGCGCCCTGCGCGATGCCGAGAGCCTGCGCACCGATCCCGAGACGACCGACATCCAGTGCCTGCATCGCGACTTTGAATCCCTTGCCGAGGTCTCCCAGCAGGTTTTCCTTCGGGATCCGGCAGTCTTCGAATACGAGCTCCGCTGCGATCGACGCGCGGATTCCCATTTTGTTTTCTCTCTTCGGCGAGGTGAATCCCGGCGTCCCTTTTTCCACGATGAACGAGCTGATGCCGTGGGTCCCCTTGCTCTTGTCCGTCATCGCCATGATGACGTAGACATCAGCGATACCGCCGCCCGAAATGAAGATCTTCGTCCCGTTCAGGACCCATTCATCTCCGTCGAGAACGGCCTTCGTCTGCGTCGCGGACGCGTCGGTCCCGGCATTCGGCTCGGTCAGGCCGAACGCGCCGATCTTTTTACCGGACAGCAGATCCGGCAGATATTTTCTCTTTTGTTCTTCGGTTCCGAATGTGTAGATCGGCCAGCAGCAGAGCGCGTTGTGCGTCTGCACGATGACGCCGTGCGATGCGTCGACCTTGGATAACTCTTCGATCGCCATGATGTAGGTCAGGTAATCGGTTCCGGCCCCGCCGTACTCCTGCGGGAACGGCATTCCCATGACGCCGAGTTCACCGAGCTTGGCGATGGTTTCATACGGATATTCGGCGTTTTCATCCAGTTCCTTCGCAATGGGCGAGATCTCATTCTCCGCGAACTGCTTCAGCATCTGTTTTACCATCTGCTGTTCTCTTGAATAACTAAACTCCATTCATTTCCTCCTGTCTGGTTTTCACTCACAGTTTCCTGGATCTTTCAAAATAACGTTTTGTGGTCCGGCGTCCCGGATCATGCGCTGCTGCATGGCGCGGCCCGAGACAGCTCTCGCTGGTTCGATTTCATCACACCCATCCCATCACCTCTTTATGGTTTGCTGCGGATCCGTCAGGATCCCTTTCTGCCCGGCTCATCATGAACCTGGCTATCGTCAGCACTGTGTAAAACAGCGCTCAGACAAACGCTGCAGGTATCATCAGATCCACATCGCTCTTTTCCATGATGTCTCTCTGATTTGTGTGTTCTTGTCGTACCTCATGCTTTTCCGAGTTTCTTCAGCACCTCCGGGTTGACCACGTTCTTCGGGACCTTTCCCGTCAGTGCCAGGACGATATCTTCTGCCGGTGTCGACTGCAGGACTTTCTGCGCCTCGACGGAATACCACGCGGTATGCGGATTCAGATACACATTGTCGAACCGGAACAGCGGATTGTCCGGCGCCGGCGGTTCCTGCTCGAGCACATCGAGCCCCGCCCCATGGATCTCGCCGTTTTCCAGCGCCCATACCAGCGCGTCTTCCGAGATGACCGCACCTCTTCCGCAGTTGATGATCGAAGCGGTGTTCTTCATCCGGCGGAACGCACCCTTGTCAAACATATGCCGTGTCTCCGGCGTCAGCGGACAGTGGATCGAAATGTAATCCGAATTTTCGATGATCTCATCCAGACTCTTCGGTTCGACGCCTCCCTTCCGGATCGTCTCGTCGTCCACGTACGGATCATAAGCCCAGATATTGCTGCAGAGCGGCTTTACCTTCTCCGCGAACAGGCGGGCGATACGGCCGTAGCTGATGATGCCGATGGTCTGTTCTTTCAGTGAGTGCTGCCTGCCCGGCATCCGGAACCAGTTTCCGTCACGCACCCACCGGTCATATTTCGAGACCCTGCGCGCGAGTTCCAGGAGCATCGCGAGCGCATGCGTCGCGACTTCATCCTGGCAGTACGTGTTGACATTGCAGACATAGATCCCGTGATCCGTGGCCGCCTGCGTGTCGATCCCGTCGTACCCGATCGCGTAGCGGCAGATGATCCTGCACTTCTCGAGCTGCGCGATCAGTTCCCGCGGCATTTTCGCATACTGCACGATGATCGCGTCGGCATCTTTGGCGACCTCCAGGATGTGATCCATATCCTTGTACTGATAGTCAAAAACGTCCGCGTCGATCCGGCTTAAGATCCGCTTTTCATTGTCGATTGTTTCGTACTCTCTGTCTGTGATGACGACCTTGAACTTTCCCATGCTGCGATTCCTTCCTGCTATTTTTCTCCCAGAACACCCTTCATTCTGACGATCGCTTCCTCAAGAACGTCGGTCGCGGACGCATAGGAGATCCGGATGTACCCTTCTCCGCATGCACCGAACGCCGTGCCCGGTGTCGTCACGACTTGACATTCCTCGACCAGCTTCCCGGCCAGTTCCTCTGACGTCATGCCGGTTCCCTTTATGTTGACAAAAGCGTAGAACGCACCCTCCGGACGGGCGCACGATACTCCTTTGATCTCATTCAGCCCTTTTACCAGCGCATCCCTTCGCTCCTCATACGTCTTTCGCATCCGTTCGACCGGGGACTGATCCTCACGAAGCGCTCTCGAAGCCGCGTACTGCGCCGCCGCGTTCACGCTGGACGTCAGGGATTCCTGCAGCAGTGTCATGCTGCGGATCAGTTCTTCCGGACCGATGGTATATCCGACTCTCCAGCCGGTCATCGCATAGCTCTTGGAAAAGCTGTTCACGGTGATGACGTGATCCCGGTATTCCGGAACGGACGCCAGACTGAACGGGATCCTCCCATCGTAGAGGATCGCTTCATACGGCTCGTCCGACACGATCATGATGTCGTTTTCCACCGCAAGCTTCCCGATCTCGATCAGTTCTTCGCGATCTATCACCGCACCCGTTGGATTGCACGGTGAGTTGATGAGGATCACACGGGTCTTCGGCGTGATCGCTTTCCGGATGTCCTCTGCCCGCATGTGGAACGCGTACTCCTCATACGTCGGGACCGTCACGATCTTCGCCTGCGCCAGCATCAGATAGCCGAGGTAGTTCGGGAATCCGGGATCCGGCACGATGACCTCATCGCCCGGCTCAAGCAGACACTGAAGGACAGACATCAGTGACTGCCCGGCGCCGTTCGTGATCATCACGTTATCCGTTCTGCACGGAATGTGATTACAGGCCTCCGCTTTTTCCGCGACCGCCTCTCTGAGCTCCGGAAGACCGGCGTTGGCGACGTACTTCGTGTATCCGTGATTCAGCGCGTAACATCCCGCATCGATGATATTCTGCGGCGTCGGGAAGTCCGGCTCGCCGATGCAGAGATTGATGACATTCTCGTATCCGGCCGCCAGATCGAACATTTTTCGAATGCCGGATGCCGGCAGTGCCTGTACGTGCCTGCTGATTTTCATTTGATCCTGCTCCTTACCTGTTAAAAGCTGCGGCGTGTATGAACAGATTCCGGTAACAGGAATGCGCAACGAATGTGCCACATTGTTAAAGATTCTAATAAAGTTTTTAGACAACAAAAAAAGGCTGAAAATTTCAGCCTTTCGTCATATCACAGAATTCGATTCTTTTCGGGCGCCCGGCAGCAGCGTTTGCCCAATTCATCCATTTTAACCAGAATGCTTCCAGTTACAGTTCGGCGATCTCTTCCATCCGCTTGAGGCCTTTTTTCGTCAGGCGGCTCCCGGCGCGGCCCTTCCCGACCACGACGAGTCCGTCTTCCTCCAGTTCCTTCAGGATCCTGCGGATCTGGCCTTCCGTAAGAGTTCTTCCCTCCTCTTCCGCCGCGTCCGCGATCCCTTTTCTCCCGATGTATTTCCGCTCCTCATGCGCCTGATAGATCTGATCCAGGACAAACGCCCGATCCTCGTTTTCCGGCACCGGCTCGGCATACTCTTCCTCATAAGGATAGTCATCCGGCTCGATCACCGGCTTCTTCAGGCACTCAAAAAAGTCCAGACAGTTGAACAGCTGCCGCACGTTTCCTTCCCAGCGGAACCGCCGGAATTCCTCCATCAGCTCCGGTGAGATCTCAAACTTCTGATGATTCGCCTCCATATACGCCCGGATCAGTTCTTCCAGATCGCCCGGCCGCTCCCTGAGCGGCGGCAGTTTGAGATGGAGCGCGGCGAGCCGGTAAAACAGATCTTTCCGGAACTTGCCCTCATTCTTCAGCCGCGCCAGGCTCTGATTCGTCGAGGAGATGATCCTGACATCCACCGGGATCAGCCGGTTCCCGCCGACCCGCATGATTTTTTTTTCCTGGATCGCGCGCAGGATGCTGCTCTGCATCCGCGGCGTCATATCCTCGATCTCGTCCAGCAGCAGCGTCCCGCCGTCCGCGAGTTCAAAGAGTCCGGATTTCCCGCTCTTACGGGCCCCGGTGAACGCTCCCTCTTCATAGCCGAACAATTCACTCTCCAGGAGTTCCTCCGGAAGCGCCGAACAATTGATAGCGACAAAAGGATAATTTCTGCGGCTCGACACAAGGTGGATCGCGTTCGCAAACATTTCCTTTCCGGTCCCGGTCTCACCTTCGATCAGCACAGCCGCGTCGACCGCCGCCATTTTCCGCGCTTCTTCCTTGATCCCGTCCAGACTCGATCCGACGATGTCTTCAAAGCGGTATTTCGCTTCGTGCCCGAGCGTGTCGACCTGGCGGGCCTGAGAACGCTTCTTTTTCTCGTTCATCAAAACGATGCTTCCGCGATATTCTCCGGACGACACGAGCGGATAGAAATTCACCTCGAACTTCCTGCCGTTGATCTCGGCGCTCACCCTCTTGGTGATCGCTCCGGTCGTAGCAAACTGCTTCAGCGTCCCGAAGATCTCCTCGTTGTATTCCCAGGCGATCTGCCCGATCACATCCTCCCGGACCACGTTCAGAAGCTCCGCAAAGCGCTGATTCACCCCGATGATCTTCCCGAATTCGTTGACCGTCGCAACACCTTCCGCGACAATGCTCCCGAGTTCCTGGATCCCGGAATTGATGTTGTCCACATCGGCCACGACCTGGCCCGGGTCCCGTTCCACGGGCATGAACTGCTTGATGTAATTCTGATAATCCCGCTGCGTAAAAATATATTCCAGATGAAGATCCCGAATGATCTCCTCGATCATCGCCGGCGAAAGTTTCCGTCTCCCGATATCCAGGATCGGATACCGATCCCGGATATTATCCGGGATCACCTGTTCCTCTCCGGGCGTTATGAGCATATCCGCTTCCGGGAGAAAACTGCTTCCATGTGAATACGGGATCCATTCGATGTTCCGGATCCCGAGCTGGTACAGACGGAGCATCGCTTCCGTCGTAAAGCCGTCCGTCGCGTTCATCAGGATGCACCTCGTCCCGTTCGGATACTGCTTTAACCGCTCGATCGTTTCGATGGTGTAGTCCAGGCGGATGTCGACCAGCGGGATCCCCATCGGAAGCTTGATATGGATGTCCAGTTCCTTCGTCAGGTAATTGTTGTGAAGGACAAACAGATCCACATCGCTGACCAGATCTTTCCGGTAATTGGAAAAACTGATGATGTCGATGGTCACGCTGCCTCCGAGTACGCTGTACAGCTCGTTCCGGTACTCTTCCGCCGCGATCAGATTGTCCATGATCAAACCGATTTTCTTCATGCTCCGACACCTCCGGGATCCGTCGTTCCATTCCGTTTCAGAAAACGCCGCGGGAGATCCCCCGGCGGCGTCTATATTTTACAGTTTATTCCGTTCTGATTCAATCCTCTTTTCGAAGTGCGAACGGCGGCAGAGATACCGGATCCCTTCGATCCCGTTCAGGCCGCTGACGATGCACTCCCGGCGCTTACGGCAGATCCCTTTCAACTTCCGTTCAGCAAGTAGCGGAGCGGCTTTCCGGACAGGAAATTCACCGCCTCTTCCGCGACCTTTCGCTTCAACTCTTCCGACGCTTCCTCCGAATACCAGCTCATATGCGGCGTGCAGAGGAAATTTTCCAAAGTGAAAAGCGGACTTTCCGGGTCGAGAGGCTCACGTTCGGCGACGTCGAGCGCGGCGCCGGCGATCCTGCCCTCCGCAAGCGCGTCATAGAGATCCTGCTCATTCACGATCCCGCCACGCGCGGTGTTCACGAGATACGCGCCCGGCTTCATTTTGTCAAACGTTTCCGCAGAGAACAGATCCCGGCTCTCCGCCATCAGCGGACAGTGGATCAAGATCAGATCGCTCTCACGGACCAGTGTATCGAACGGGACGAGCGGAGCGCTCCCGTCCATGAAATCAGACCGGGGCACGATGTCGCTCCCGATGATCCGGCAGCCGAAGGCGCTCATCCTCTTCGCGAATTCCGATCCGATCCTGCCGCAGCCGATGACGCCGACCGTCAGGGTCGACAGGCGGTGGATCGGGATGGAAGTCGAATAGTCCCAGTTTCCACGGGTCCTTCTGTTCATCAGCGTGACCTTTCGCAGAAGGCTCAGAGAAAGCGCCGCCGCATGATCCGCGACCTCATTCATTCCATAATCCGGAACATTGCAGACCTTGACTCCGAGGCGGGTCGCTTCTTCCACATCGATATTGTCGACGCCGACGCCGTATCGAACGATGAGCTTCAGTTCCGGTACCAGAGCATTCAGGACACGCGCGGTCAATTTCGCGTACTGATTGATCATTACCTGTGCGCCCTTGCAGGACCGGATGAGGTCGTCCTCAGTCGTACACTGGAACAGCGTGTAGTCCAGGCCCGCACCGTGGATGACCTCCGTTTCCTGCCTGAAATTGCTGTGATCACAGTCGGTTATTACAATCGGATCCAATTTCATCTCCTAAACTTGTTCCGCCCCCAACAGGGAGCATGATGCATCCTGACAGGCCGGGAGCCTCCGCTCTTCCCCGGAGCATCCCGGCGGCCGGATGCGATTACCGTAACACCTGGTGCTGTTCCTGCTGCGTTTTCGCAGATGGAAAGCAGCAGAGTCACCACCGGCCATCAGTTCCGTATTGTGGAACCTTATTTTTATTTTATCACGCTTATTCCCCGATTTCAAGAAAATACCGGGCAGCAGGAGTCCGGCTGCGGCACCTTTCCCTTTTTTCAGAGAAAAGAAGACAGGCGCTCGATACTGGCATATTCATTGCATACTTGATAAATTAAAAAAATCCGTTAAAATAGACCCGAAGAAACGGAGAACTTATGCTGACAGTTTTTATAAAAATCCTCATTATCTTTGTGATGATCGGCATCGGATACGCCGCAAACCGGACGAAAGTCCTTCCGGACGAGTCCAACGAGTATCTCGTGAACCTTCTGCTGATCATCACCTCACCCTGCATGCTGATCGGCTCGATCACATCGAACAAACTCACGGCGAGCACGCTGAACACAACGATCCAGGTCATGGTCGGAACGCTTCTGTTCTTCTTCGTCGCATGGGCAGTCTCGTTCGTACTGCTCAAAATCATGCGTTACGAACCGAAAGCCGACCGCGGCGTGATGATGGTCATCATGTGCTCCGTGAACAGCGGTTTCATGGGATTCCCGATCACCAAAGCGATCTTCGGCAACGAATTCCTTTACTATATGTCAGTCTCCAACATGGTGTTCCAGTTCTACTGCTTTTTCCTCGCGGTGATCCAGATGAACTACGGGAGCAGCCGCAAGATCGACGTCAAAGGCGTGTTCCGCTACCTGAGCAACCCCTGCATGATCGCCGCGATCCTCGGTATGGTCCTTCTGTTCGGCGGGATCAAGCTTCCGTGGTACCTGATGGATCTCGTGAACACGATCGGCGACGCCACGATCCCGATCTCCATGATCGTCGTCGGAATCCAGCTCGGCGGCAGCGACCTCCGCAGGATGATCCGGAACGGCAAGCTGCTGTTAGCATCGCTCGTCAACGTCGTGCTGATGCCGGTAATGACCTTCTTTATCGTGGAGGCGCTCCCGCTGCTCACATGGCAGACGAAGCTGACTCTGACGTTCATGACCTGCTTCCCGTGCGCAGTCGTCGTCGTCGCGATCGCGGCGAAAGAACAAAAAAACGCGACGCTCCTCGCGGAAGGTGTCGCGCTGACCACAATGCTGTCGCTGATCACGATTCCGGTCGCGGCACTCTTCCTGACGTCGTACTATCTCGGATAGCAGAAAGGCGCCCTGCTCAGGGCGCCCGTGTTTCGTTTTTCTCAAAAGGAGCCCGGACAAAAGGCCCCTTCTCTTTTTGTCAAAAATATTTCCGGATCTCGATCACTTGTTTCGTCCGTTTATCTCCAGTGTTCCTCGATCACATCCCGCATCTTCTGCGCTTCCGCATTCTTCTTCTCGAAGAATTCGCTGCTGTATTCCTGTGCCTGCTTATCCCCGCGGATCACGGATTCCTTGAACGCGATCAGGATGGCTTTGCTGCTGCTGTTCGGGATGCGAACGATATTTTCCTCTTTCCATGTATAACCCTCATCCCCGTTCAGCATCCGGTACTCAAATGTCAGCGAATGCGAGTCATTCTCGTCAAGACGGTCGATGACAGTGGTCAGGTCATTGTCCTGCAGGAACCGCGCCTGATCTTCCGGTTCGATCATCTCCTCGCAGAAATTCATCAGCTGACGCCGGACGTCAAGGTAATGCTCCCCGGCGGATTTGTCAAAGAAGTTCGAAACAAACCGCGTCTCGAGGTAGTCTTCGTCCGGATCGAGGTGAACGATCAGAATATTGTCATACAGCATCGCGAGGCTCTGAAACATCGCTTCCAGACGATCCTGCTCTGTCCCGACCCGGGAATCGACCAGATCGTGCAGATAGAACGTGAACGCGAGGTAATTTTCATTCTTCGCGATGCAGGTGATCGAATAGCGGATGAGGTGATTGTAGTTTGTCAGCGTTTCCTCACGGGTCTTCCCGATCTCATCCGCCCAGCGGAACCTCGCCAGGAAATTCTCGTGATGACGGACGACGGACGGATCCGCGTTCGCTGCCATATCACGATCCGCGAACGGATCCACGGCGTTCAGATCGATGAACAGATGGTGAAGCGCTTCGTTATTATACAGGATCTCGATGTGCCGGCCATCGAATTCGACGATCGAAAGCGGCTCATCCGTCTGGAGATCGATCTGACCGATCTCGCGGTAATAATCCCTCCAGCCCTTCGTCTCGATTTCCATTCCCTGTTCCCGGCACCGCTGCATGCTCTCTTCATACGGACGCGGCCCGCCGTAGAAATATCCCTGCTGCATTTCGCAGCCGATCTGTCTCAGGAAGTCCGCCTACTCCTGCGTCTCGACGCCTTCCGAAACAGTATGCGTGCGGATCTTTTTCGCCATGCGGACCGTCGAGCTCACGATCTCCTGACTCGTGTCCGTGAAGCCGTGCATGAACTCCATGTCGATCTTCAGAGCGTCAAAACGGCAGTCCTTCAGGACATTCAGCGAAGAGTACCCGATGCCGAAGTCGTCCATCCAGATATAGTATCCGGCGTCACGGAACCTCGAGATCACCTGCGGCATGATCGCCCGGTCTTCCAGGACAGTCCCCTCTGTGATCTCGATCCGGAGCATGTCACGCGGGATGCCGTACTGACGGACCGCGCTCTCGATCTCCATGAACGGGTCGCAGAGGACAAAATCAAGCTTGGAGAAGTTGATGCTGATCGGAACGGTCGGCCGCCCGGCGTCCATCTCTTCCCGCAGTTTCCGGCAGACTTCCCGGACGACGTAGATGTCGAGCTTATGGATCTGTCTGCTTTCTTCCAGTGTCGAAATGAATTCCGCCGGATTCAGGAACCCGTACCACGGGGAATTCCAGCGCGCGAGCGCCTCGAACGCGCACAGGCGTCCGGAAATCGAACGGACCATCGGCTGATAATAGACGATGATCTGCTTCTTCTCAATCGCACGGTCGATGTTCTCCTCGACGTAATTCTTGCGGCGGATCCCTTTTGCCACTTCATAGTCGTAGATCTGATAAAATTCCGTTTCGTCGTGGAGGATGATCTCGCAGGCCGTAATGGAAAGATCGGTCGCCATGACCGGATCGAACGGCTCGTCCGCTTCCACAATATAAAGCCCCGCTTTCAGCTCGATCCCCGATTCCGGGTCGATCTCACTGACAGCGTCATGCGCACGACGGAGCCGGGTCAGCGCGTCCTCCGATGTGGAGAAGATCGCGAAGTTCGCCGCGAAAAAGCGCGCGACATAATCGCCCGGGAAACACTCCTTCAGCACATCCGCCGTTTTGCGGAGATACTCGTTTCCTTTGTCAATTCCCTGTTTGACGTTGTAATTTTTCAGGTTCGTCAGTGTGAAGAAAATACAGTATGCGATGAAATCCGGGTTATCCCGTCCCTCTTCCACGACCTTCGCAGCGTACTCCTGAAGGTTCTTTGTGCCCGGAAGGCCGGTCAGTGCGTCGTCTTCTTCCTGCTCCGACTTCATCTGCGGATAGATCAGCAGATAACACAGCTTGCCGTATTTCGGATCCTGAATGAACTTATAGTAATGATAGACAGGGATCACTTCCCCGCTCTTGTTCTGGATCCGATAACGCAGATAACTGTCGCTGATGGAAACGCGAACATTGCGTTTCCTGTCCTCCGATTCCGATACCATATTCTTTCCTGCGCCGAATTTCGGTTCATTGGAAAGGTTCTCCGCGTTGATCCAGCGGCTGCGGATCTCTTCCCGGTCCTGTTCATAGACCATTCCCCAGAATGTCCCTCCGGTGAGACCTGTGAATTCCTCCGGCGTGTCGCAGCCAAACAGCTCAAGGACCTTCTGGTTTGTGTAGAGGATCCGGCAGTCCTTCTCCCATTGGAGAACGATACCGGCGCCCGGCATATCATCAGCAAAATGTTCGGCAAGACCATTCCCGATCCCAGCTTCGGCATTGCTGTTCTTCGATATATTGTCCGTATCCATAAATCTCTCCCCGCACTTAACGTTTTCTGCCTTTTATCATATTACGATTATCACAGGTTTGTAAACAGAA
This sequence comes from Anaerovoracaceae bacterium, assembly GCA_050946555.1. Taxonomy (GTDB): domain Bacteria; phylum Bacillota; class Clostridia; order Peptostreptococcales; family Anaerovoracaceae; genus Aminicella. The sequence goes on from JBMNVA010000004.1 coordinate 102,648, forward strand.
ATTTTGTCACCCCTTCAATTTTTATCGGGGTTTACATTCGGGTTCGACATAATCGGCCATTTTATTATCGACCATGGCCGTGAAAAAAATGTGGTGGTTCTGTGGTCGCCCCGAATTTTTTCTGCTTTCCTGCCGATCCGATCGATCGCGTCTTCTCGATTCTGTCTTCCCGTCAATCTTCAAAGCGCGGCTTTAAAGATCCGGTAAAGATCCTCTTCATAGACCGTCATCGCGGCACCGAGGGAACCTCCCGGTTTCCTGACGCCGTCCTTCGCCATCCAGCGGATCTCCTCTTCCGTCGGATCGATATCCAGTTCCCGGATGCTCGTCGGCATGCCGATCTCCCGGTAAAACCGCTCCTGCGCTTCGATGCCCCGAAGCGCGGTCTCTTCCTCCGTCGCCTGCGGCGTGATGCCATGCACGCGGACTGCGAAGAGGACAAAACGATCCAGGCAATTTTTATAAACATAACGCGCCCAGCTTCCCCAGACGGCCGACAGGCTCGCACCGTGCGTCACATCATAGAGGCCGCCCAGCTCCTGACCGAGCCGGTGGGTGACAAAATCGTTGCCGCCGTTGCCGCATCCGGTGATGCCGTTATGCGCGAGGGAACCCGCCCACATGACTTCCGCGCGAGCGTCATAGTTCGCCGGGTCCTGGTGGAGAACCAGCGCCTGTTCCATGACGGTCTTCATCAGACCTTCCGCGAAGCTGTCCGTGATCTTCATGTTTCCCTTTGACGTGAAATAGCGTTCCATCGTATGCATCTGGATATCCACGCAGCCGTTCTGCGTCTGCCAGTCCGGCAGCGACATCGTCAGTTCCGGATTCATGATCGTGAACTTCGGCCGGCAGATATCGTGGTTGGATCCGCGCTTCTGTTTCTTCTCGTTCGTGATGACGCTGCTGTTGCTCAGCTCACTGCCTGCTGCCGCGATGGTCAGCACACAGCCGATCGGGAGGCAGGCTTCCGGCACACGCCCGGCGTCAAAGATTTCCCAGACGTCTTTCTCCGGTTCCGCGATCCCATAGGCGATCGCCTTCGCGGTATCGATCGGTGATCCGCCGCCAATCGCGAGCAGAAAATCGACATGCTCCGCGAGCCCGAGCCGGATCCCCTCATAAACGAGATCCAGATGCGGATTCGGAACGACGCCGCCGAGCTCAACATGGCCGATCCCTTCCCGGTCCAGTGAATCCAGCACGCGGCCCATCAGACCGGTACGGATCACCCGGTCTGAGCCGTAGACGACCAGCGCGCGGGTTCCTCCGAACTCCCGGATCTCGCGGCCCGTCTGTGCCTCCGTGCCTTTCCCGAAAACGACTTTAGTCGGTGAGAAAAATGTAAAATCATTCGCCATAATCATATCCCCTGTCGTCCCATAACCAGAGACCGACACAGCTTCCTACCCCTTCTTTAAATTCGTACTTAAATTATACACTATTAGTATCATTTTTTCATTCAATTCGAACTAATATACAATATATTTTTATTTTCTGTACGCAAAAATAAATCGCAATGTGTTTTATAAAAAAACAACACGATTCAAGAAAGAAACACTGTATGCTACACTTCAGTATAAATCAAATACTACCGTTATGTCACCCCAAAATCGAACTTTCCTTACGATTTTTCAAAATGAGGTGTAAAAAGGAACAGGGTGTCCGGCGAGGGCCGGATCCGGGGCGTCCGAAGGCGAGTTCAACAGCGGATCCCCCGCCTTAAACCATCTCGCTTACGGTGTCGATGATGCAGTCCAGAAAGTCGCGGGACGCCGGGAGCAGATCCTCGGTCGAGCGCCAGCAGACGCCGATCGAGCGGAGGAGCGGAGGATCCAGAGGGAGATGCGCGAGCTCGTTGCGGTAGCTCCGCAGCATCAGACCGCCCGCCAGGGTGATGCCGAGTCCGCTCCGGACCATCTGCATGGCGGCCATGTCGGTCCGGCAGCTGTAGCGGACGTGCCAGCGGATGCGGCTCCCGGTGACGAACTCCGGCCAGCCGCCTTCGAACGTCCCGGTGTCGCCGGTCGCGTAGGAAATGAACGGATAGTCGGAAAGCTTCTCCCGGGGAACGGCGGACAGCTGCGCAAGGGGATGATCTTTCGGAGCGACGACGAGGACTTCATCGCTGATCAGCTCATGCGACGGCAGTTTCTTTTTTCCCATCAGTTCCATGACCGCGAGGTCGATGACGCCGCTCTTCAGTTTTTCTTCGAGCTCGGGCGCTTCGTTTTCCATCATCCGGACCTGGACGTCCGGATGGCCGGAGGTATAAACGCGGATGATCTTCGGCATCCAGGCCGCGGCGACGCTGGACAGGCAGCCGACGTTGACGATGCCGCTGTCGATCCCGTTCATGCGGCCGGCTTCTTCGCGGAGACGGCGTTCGCAGCGCAGTTCATCGCGGACGATCGGAAGCAGGATGCGGCCGGCTTCGGTCAGGCGGACGCCTTTGTTGCTTCGGATCAGGAGCACGACGCCGAGTTCCTGCTCCAGGCTCCGGATCATCTGTGTGACGGCGGACTGGGTATAGCCCATCTCATCGGCGGTCCGGGAGATATTCCCGTTTTCGGAGATCCGGAGGAATGCTTCATACTTCTTTAGTTCCATTGCGACTCCCCAGTTCTTTCACGAGGGCTTCCTCGTCCTCCCGTTCGAGAGCGACCAGATTGTCTGCCTGCCAGACGGCGATCTCGGACAGATCCGTGCTCCGGCTGATCTCCCGAAGGATCTGCGCGTTGACACGCGCATCGCAGAGTGCGCCGAGGCGGTCCTGGATCTGCTTCATCTCTTCGACGACGTCCTGGCGCTCTCCGAGAAGGGGCTTCATCACATTCGTCACATAGCGCACTTTCTTCGCCGCCTTGCGGACATTATGCGAGGCGTCCGCATCGTGAACGTCCAGGCTCCGGTACCTGTCAAGGAAACTTTTTGTCAGCTGATCCCGCCGGCGGATCAGTTCTTCGATGCGCAGCCCGCGGCGTTCGACCTTCCCGCCCCACCGGATGTGCCGGAACTCCTCTTCCAGCGCGGTGAGCTGTTCGCTGAAATGATGGCGCGAGAACTCCCGGCTGACCCGGTCGCATTCCTCGCGGCGGAGCTGAATCAGTTCCTCACGGAGCGTTTTCGGCGGGGTCAGGCTTTCCGCTGCCGGGGTCAGATCGATGCTGACCCGTTTGGATTCTTCGATCAAAACGTCATACTCGCGAAGCCGGGACAGACGCACGATGATCTCACGGAGCCCCCGCTGCATCTCGCGGCTCTGGTGATTTTTCTGAAACGGCTCGATAAAAGTGATCAGGGAGCGCAGCGTCCGGATCGAGACCCGGAGATCGTGGACGTTGTCCGGATCGTCCGGAAATTCCCGGAAGCGGTCGACATACTTTACGACGCGGTCAAAACGATCCCGGAGGATCTTTTCCAGATCGGCGAGGATCTCCCAGCGGCTGAAATCCGGACCCTGGATGAACCACTTCACGCGGAACGCGCCCTGGAACATCTCCATGACCTCCCGGAAATCATGGGCATGGACGATCTTCTCCTTCAGATCATCCTCTGCTTCCAGGCAGATCGCGGCACCGGCCTTCAGTTTTATTTCCTGCCCGGTGAAGCACTGTGCGAGCTCCACGAGCTGCGGCACATGGCCGACCATCAAAAGGATCTCTTCTTCGTTCGGGTCCGGCGCGCTATAGCCGTCCTCTTCCGGCCCGCCGCGATCCGTACTCTCTGTATGGGTCACGCTCCTCGGCGGTTCCGGCATATCAACGTTCTCCTGCACCGGGCGGTTCCCGGTCACGCCCCGCATTTCCGGCGCGGCGAGCCAGCCGAAATGGCAGGCGATCTCCACGAGCAGCCCGCTGATCCCGGAATCCGCGAGCGGATCGACCGCGACCGGAGACGGTTCCACGATCCGATTTTCTCCCCAGATGTCCCGGATGCTCTCGAGCGCGATATGCGCGGTCTGCCGGGCCCGGATCATCGGACTGGACCAGACGAGGACCCTGCCTTCCGGCGGCAGGAGCCGCATCACATCCGGCAGGACGGCACGCATCGTACGGCGCCCCGCACTCGTCAGTTCCCGTTCCGCATCACGTGCGGGATCCTTTGCTTTCTCTGCTTTCCCATGGCGTAGTAAAATGATGTTCATTCTGATCCTCTCAAGTCCTCTCAAGCTAAGCGTACACGGAATATACTTTCTTTTTTCATTATAGGACCTGGAGCGTTCGATTTCAATCGCTGCTGCGTCCATCGCCGGCCTGCGCAGAAAAGAAAGCGTCTCCTGATCCTTCAGAATATGGTATGATGTAGAAAATGAATTCTGATACGAAACCTGAGGTGTTTTTATGAAAGCAGATAAATACCGTTTTGACGGCAGCAAAAAGTGCCGACTGGACAGCCTTCCGACCGACTCGAAGAAGGATGGCGTCAAAAAGAAAGACATCGTTGAAAAGTTCCAGAAGAACGTGGAAAAGCTCGATGCGCTGCAGAACGTGTTCTATGCGGATAAAAAGGAAGGCATCATCGTAGTGCTCCAGGCGCTCGATGCCGCCGGGAAGGACTCTCTGATCCGCCACGTCGCCGGGCCGCTCAACCCGCAGGGCGTGAAGGTCGCCTGCTTCAAACGCCCGAACGAGGAAGAACTCGCGCACGACTACCTCTGGCGCGTCGGCCGCGAGCTCCCGAAACGCGGGGAGATCACGATCTTCAACCGCAGCTACTACGAGGATGTGATCACCGCCAAGGTCCATAAGCTGAAGAACTCCTACCACATGGCGGACCGCGTTATCGGCGAATCCAACACGAAATTCATCGACCGCCGGATCAAACAGGTGATGAATTTCGAAGAATATCTGTACGAGAACAGCTACCGCATCGTCAAAGTATTCCTGCACATTTCCAAGGACGAACAGCGCCGCCGCTTCCTGGACCGTATCGACCGCCAGGACAAAAACTGGAAGTTTGAGGCGAGCGATATCGAGGACCGGAAACACTTCGATGAATTCACCCGCGCATTCAATGAAGTCATCTCCCGGACCGCGACCGAGGAGTGCCCGTGGTTCGCGATCCCGGCCGACCAGAAGTGGTACACAAGATTCCTCTTCAGTGAGATCCTTCTGGATGCGCTTGAGTCGACCAAACCGGAATATCCGCGGCTTGCCGAGGAGGAGGAATCCCGCCTCGCTGCCTGCAAGGCCGAACTCCTCGAGGAAAAAGGAACCCCGAAGGATCTGATCGAAGAAGAATTAGAGCGCCCGGTCAGCGGCGAACCGGAGGAGGACAAAAAAAAGAAGTCGAAACACGACTCCTCAGATAAGTAATAAAGATCCAAACCATTATAAAAACCGGCCGGGCCTGATGGCATCCGGCCGGGCCCTGCGCATCCGCTTCGGGATGCGCTATTTTTCTGCGGTCCCGACGATGTTCTCCTGCATCCGCTGGATCACGCTGTTAAACGTATCGAGATCTTCCTGCGAGATTCCTCTGACACAGTCATCCATGAATCCCTGCATGATCCCGCTCACTCCCGTGATCTTCCGGTATCCCTCTTCCGTCAGCTCGATCCGGTACGTCCGGCGGTCCAGGTGACGGCGGACGAGAAAGCCGCTCGTCTGCAGCCGGTCGACCAGACGGGCTACCGTCGGTTCCGCCCGCCCCAGTTTCCGGGCAAGCTCTTTCTGCGTCAGTCCGGGATAGGTATAGACAAAATACAGCGCTGCCGCCTGCACGTGAGTCAGGTCGCGCACCTCCAGCCGGCGGTCCAGTTCCTCCGCCAGCAGCTTCACGTTATGCTTCGTCAGATAGACCAGGCATTCTTCCAGTTTGAACACACCTTCACCTAAATTCCCTCCGTCTCTCTTGAAAAGGCCCGCGTGACGTTCCCAAATCCGTACGGCCCATGCCTTAAAAAAGTCTCCGGAAGGCGGCGTAACGCCCATCAACGGAGACTTTTGTCCTCACTGAACGCGGGGAGAGACGGTTTTACCCACAGCCTCGTGAGGTATTGGCACTGTCGCCACCAGTCGACAGTTACCGACATTAATACATTGCTATAATAACAATTAGTATGCTAACTGTCAATAGCTGCAGCTTTATTTTTTTATTTTCCTTTACAAAAAGTTCAAAAACTGACTCGAGCAAACCGGAATCACCGGCAGGAAGCTTCGAACACACAGGAGGAGTTCCCCGCCGGATCGATCCGGAACTGGTAAGAGATCTTTCTGCGCTTCTTCGAACGGAACGTGATCGTTTCCGTGAAGTCGCCCCGCGTGAACGGTTCCAGCGATTTCGTCGTTTTCCTGCCGCTGACCGTACGGGTGCAGCGCACGTTGATCCTGTCCGCCGTTTTGATGCGGAGCTTGACCACGGCTTTCTTCCCCTTCTTCGTGAACTTGATATATCTGGTTTTTCCGCGGCTGATGATCGTACCGCGATACTTCTTATTATTCTTCAGCCGGCTCGGCTTTCTCGACGATGTGCTGAACTTCCCGCTGTATGCTTCATTCTCATAGCGAAACTTGAGATGATAGGACTTCGATGACGGATCGTAATACTTCCCTTTGGAATTGAGCGCCGTGCCATTTCCGGATGTCATCACGTAATAGGTCCTGCCGGCCTTCACGCCGTAATACACGCAGTTTTCATACCGATCATCTGTGTCGATCCGGATCGGTCCGGACAGCCTCTTCAGCCGCTTCGGCTTCTTCGCCGGCCTGTAAAGCGACACATAATTCCTGCCGCTTCCCGTCAGGATCGTGAGGCTCCCCGTCTTCTTCGGTTTGATCGGGAACCACAGCTTATACATCTTATATGTCTTATACGTAAGCCCGGAATCGATCAGATAGATCCTGCCCGGCGAGATCGACGCATAATCGTCGATAAACGATCCATCCCCGACCGGATCTCCTTTATTGACGCGGACCACATCCGCACCCTGTGCAGAAGGGCGCTCGACGGCAGGCGCCGCGGAGTTCTTCGCTCGCACAGCGCCGGATCCGCTCCGGGACACACCCGGATCGTCCTCCGCAAAAACCAAACCAGCCCCGATCAGCAACACAGCTATTGCAAGCGCTGCGGTCAGGGCCCCTTTCTGCCATATGTCCATAAAATTCCTCCTGGGGAACGCAGGATTTACAGGCTTCGGTGCATCGATACCGAAGCCCGTGCCTCCTGCTGTTTGGGAATTGTGAATAGCTATCAACTGTTCAAGTCAGATTATAGTAGAACAAAAAAAGAATGTCACTGGCAAAAATGCCAGTGACAGCTTGTATTCAATAAAATTTTTTTGAAAACCCGCCGTTTTTTCTATGATTCCTTCAGTGAAGTGACGATGAGGCGGCTTTCGATCGCGGCGGCAAGCAGCTCATGCTTGTTCTCAAAGCCGCATTTTTCCACCATCTGATCAAGATTCCACCGGACCCCGCTTCGGCTGATGCTCAGGGCATCCGCGATCTCATCGTACGTCATGCCGATGGCAAAGCAGCGCAGGATCTTCAGCTGCCGCGGCGAGATCTCCGACGACAGAGCATCCCGGATCTCGACCTCCGGCGCGCTGTCCGGAAAGATCCGTTCCCCCTGAAGCGTGCGCAGGATCACATCGAGGATGTCATCATCCCCGTAATCCTTGTACCAGAGGCTGTCCGCACTTTTTCTGGCGTTCATCAGGATGTCCGGATCGACAAGCGACGTGATGATCACGACCTTTGTCCCCGGCCAGGTCTCCCGGATCCGCGCGGCGGACGCGAGCCCGGAATGATTGTGCGCCGTCTGTACGTCCATCAGTACGAGATCGACCGGATGAAGCCGGCAGGCCTTCTCCGCTTCAAACGCATCACGAAAAATATCCACGATCTGAAATCGCGGATCCTTCTCCAGCAGGTTACTGAAATGCTTCTGCACGTAAAGATTATCTTCTACAATCATTGTTCGAATCATAGATGCGTTCCCCCTATAAATCGCTTTTTCGTACCCCCCAAATGTGCCGCCGTCAAAATAAACTGACACATTCACAACCGTATTATACCACCCCCGCCCCGGTCTGTCTCGTGAAATTTTCCAAAATTTGTATTCCGATTCTTCCAGTTGGTTATTTTATCTTATGAGGGACAAAAGAAATCCGGCCCCAAAGGGCCGGAAGAGGAGTAGTATCTGCTGCAAAAGCAAATAGACACAAATTATATGGATTTTTCGATGCTGACCTTCGTCTGTCCGGATCCGATCTGCTGTTCCGCAACATGGACGAGATGCTTCATTGCCTCGTCTGAAGGCGCTTTCAGATCGCTCAGCTGGTACTCCCGGTCGAGCTCGACGTATTTCACTTTGCCGAGATCGTGGTACGGCAGGAACTGCAGCATCGGAAGCGAGAGTGAGGACACGTATTCCGCTGTTTTCGCGATGTTTTCCTCGCTGTCGTTCAGGCCGGGGATCACCGGGACGCGGACGATGACGTTCTTCTGGTGGTCTGAGACGAGTTTCAGATTCTCCAGAATTTTTTTGTTCGAAACGCCCGTCAGTTCCCGGTGGCGCCGGTCATCCATCTGCTTAAGATCAAAAAAGACCAGATCTAAATAAGGAAGACAGTCGCAGATGACGTCCGACTCTCCCATCCCGCAGCTCTCGACCGCGGTATGCAGCCCGTTTTCCTTGCATTTCTTCAAAACTTCCAGAAGGAACGCTCCCTGGGCAAACGGTTCCCCGCCGGAGAAGGTGACACCTCCGCCGGACTCGTCGTAGAACTGTTTATCTTTCAGGATCTCTTCTACGATCCCGTCGACCGTGTAGTACTCGCCGACCACTTTTTTCGCGTTCACGCAGCACTCTTTGACGCATTCCATGCAGAGCGTGCAGGAAGCACGGTCTGTGATGCGGAATGTCCCGTCATCCGAGATCAGCCCTTCCGGACAGACCTCTTTGCAGTAGCCGCATTGAATACAGCGGTTGTGCATGAACGAGATCTCCGGTTCGAAGCTCTGGCTCTCCGGATTCGAGCACCAGACGCAGCGCATCGGGCATCCTTTGAGAAAGACGACGGTCCGGATCCCCGGACCATCGTGAATCGACATTCTCTGGATATTGAAAATGTTACCTTTTGTTTCGACTTTAGCAGCCACAGCACCCTCCGACATTGGTATGAGCCGTTCTTCCGATGATGTTGTTCTGAACTTCCTTGTCGAGTTCGATGAAGTACGCGGAGTATCCGGCGACACGGACCAGCAGGTTGCCGTGATCTTCCGGATGGACCTGAGCATCCTTCAGCGTTTCCTTATCGACGACGTTCATCTGGATGTGCTCTCCACCCATCTTGAAGTAGGACTTGACGCAGTTCTCCAGAACCTTGAGGCCCTGCTCACCCTGCACGACGTTCGGGCTGAACTTGATGTTGAACAGCGCGCCGTTGTTGACATCGTACTGACCGATCGAAGCGATGGACTTGATCGCTGCCGTCGGGCTCGTGATGTCGCGTCCGACCATCGGGGATGCGTTGTCGGAAACCGGCTCTCCCGCCAGTCTTCCGTCCGGAGTCGCTCCGATCGTCTTGCCCTGCAGGACGTTGAAGGAAGTGGACAGAATGCAGTTCTCATAAGTACCGCCGCGGCTGTCTCTGTATTTCACCATCTCCGCGTTGTACGCACGGATCATGCGGTTCGCATACGCGTCGACTTCCGGGTTGTCGTTTCCGTATTTCGGCACTTTGTTCAGGATGATCTGACGCAGGCGTTCGTTGCCCTCATAGTTGTTGAGGAGAATCTTGTTGAAGCTGTTTGCGTCCATCATCTTTTCTTTGAAGACGACGTAGTCGATCGCCTCGAGGCAGTCCGCGCCGTTCGCCATCGCGACCAGGAACACACCGGACGAATTGTACAGTGCTCCGCCTTCTTCGAGGGATTTTCCTCTTGCGATGCAGTCCGTGACCAGAGCGGAAGCATATCCCTTCGGAGTGTAGACGGCGTGAGCCGCGCAGACTTTCGTGTACGCTTCGCACATAACCTTGACAAAATGTACGATCTGCTTGTGCAGTGCGTCTTCAAAGTCCTTGATGCTTGTGAATGTATTCGGATCACCGGTCTTCACACCCATCTCGCATTTCGCGACCGGATCCCAGCCGTTGTTCATGACGAGCTCGATGCACTTCGCCGCGTTGACATAGCCGACATTCGGACGTCCGTCGGATTTGCCCTGGACGTACGGCTCGACGCATCCGTGGATGGTCCAGTCTCTGGAATCCTCGACAGTCGCACCCTTGTTCTGGATCAGCTTAGTGATCAGGTTGTCGTTATAGAATGCCGGGATGCCCATGCCCTTCTGCGTGTAGCTCATCGCGAGGTCCATCAGATCATCCGGCGTATTGTCGTTGACACGGAGTGACATCGACGGCTGCACCGTGCGGACATAGCCCCATGCGCGGAGTACAGCGTAAGTCAGTTCGTTCGTCGCGTCGGAACCGTCTCTCTTCAAGCCGCCGATCGCCATCTGCTGCCACATCGGGTACGCTGCGAACGCGAGGGAATCAAAGCTGTCTCTCAGCTTCAGGACCTCGGTGCACTTCACATACAGTGCTGCGAGGAGTTCTTCCGCGTCTTCTTCCGACATGTCGCCTTCGAGGACGGACTTCTTATAGTATGGATACAGGTTCTGATCGAGGCGGCCGATCGCGATCGAATGACCGTTGTCTTCGATCTGGATCGTCAGCTGCAGGAACCAGACGAACTGGACGGCTTCCCAGAAGTCTCTCGGTTCGTTTTCCGGAACGTTCGAGCAGACGTCTGCGATCTTCATCAGTTCCTTTTTCCGCTTCTCATCCGTCTCTGTCTTCGCGAGGTTCAGCGCCTGGCGGGAGAACTTGTGCGCGAAACGGATCACGGCTTCGCAGGAGATGATGTTCGCGTTCCAGAAATCATGCTTTCTCATGTCTTCCGGCGTCTTGATCGGTGTCTTTTCGATCATTTCCTTTGCTCTGTTGATGACGCCTCTCAGTCCTTCCGGAAGGATGCGCGGATAGTCCGGGGAGATGTGGCCTTCGCCGGTCGTTCTCGCACCGACGGAGATGACGCCGCATTCCTGCGCCTGCAGGACGTAAGGATCGAGGAGTGCTGTGGACTGGACATCAAAAGTGTTGTCGCCCCACTTCTCCAGGATGGAGATCAGTTCCTCGCGGTCTTCTTTGTCGACGACGATCGGGTCTGTCCCGCGGACCGGGAACTTGTCGATCTCATCGATGACCCACTTCGCACCGAATTCCGGGAAGACCGGTACGCCGCGGACACGCTTTGTCTGGCTTCCGACGATCAGTTCCTGATCCTGCATGTTCGGCTCCATGTTGTCCAGGATGTATTCAAATGCCTTCGCACGGCGCATCACCGGAGTCATGTCCGAATAAAGTTCATACGCTTCTGTGACGAGTCTCGCTCTTTCCACATCGAGCTGCGGCTTCGAATTCTTCATTCTGTCGTTCAGAAAGTTTAATCTGTTTGTGTCCATTTCCTTACCTCCATTTTCTGGCTGATTTTTCTGACAATCGCTCCCTCATCGATCAGGTCTCTTTTTTCTTTCTGGTTAAATAATAACTTAACAAAACGATCTTGGGTAGCGCGAAAGATTCAGGCATGTAATGACAAAATGGAATACCGCGCAGGCGTTGGAAATACAAGACTCCAACCCAGTTATCAATGTGAATATTCTTCCAGGATCTTCTGTAGTTCCTCCTCTTTTTCCCGGCCCGCTGTATAGTTATAAGATTCGTCATATTTTTTCAGCTGATCGACGGCGCGGGAGACCAAATTCCCTTTCCCATTTCTTTTTAAATAGTTCGTATATGGCGCCCGGTCGGTCAATATCGGCGCCATGAATTCCGATTTGAAATTTGTCAGCGTATGCTTATTACTCAAAAATTCTGCCTTCACGCCTTCCTGCTCCAGAACATCAAACGCCAGCGAATTATCATTGACTTCCATCCCGCGTCCGATCCGATTCATAATCCGGATCAGCTCCGCATCCAGCGCAAGACAGATATATGAGAACTGATTCAGCTGAGAATACATCCCGACTTCATATTCCATGTTCATCCCGGACTGCCGAATAAGAAATCCCGTCATGAATTTTTCCCATCCGAACTGGACATCAAATTCATTGGAATCTGAGACCGGCCCCACCGCACCGATCGGGATCCGGTAAAAACGCGCCATCTGGCTCGCAGCGATTTTGATCACCGGAAATTCTGGTGTCGCTACCGTGCAGGACGCAAATTTCATATCGAAGATCCGAGTCGCATGCAGGATGGAAACAGGCATCCCCGGTGCGTAACACTCCGCAAGAACGATATGCCCGATCACTTCTGCGAAGGACTGGACTACTGATGCAGCCAACGTCACCGGTGACGTCGCTCCGGCCATAGATCCCGTACTGAAGGCACATGGGATCCGGTATTGCGCCGCGGTTCGGATGACTTCGCAGGCGTCCTTGCGGATACCAAGCGGTGAGAATGTGCAGATATTGAAAATCAGATGCGGTTTCTTTCTTAGAACTTCCTCACCACCCATGACCTCAGCAGCCATCTGGATGATCCCCTCCGCGCCCTTCCCGGAATTCGCGACCGTATGCATCGGCTTTCTGCTGTTTGTCAACAGGCACTTCGCCATATAAAGATCCTGTGCCTCAGCCGGCATGTCACACGGCTGAATCGACGGCATGCTCATGTCGATCTCATCGATCACATCAATGAGTCTTGCTTCCCGTTCCAGCGCTTCATACGTTCCCTGCTTCAGCGTTCCGTCGTCATCCACAAAGGTTGTCGAATAGCCGCCTGTGCTGAAGTAGGTTTTACTGCCTCCATAATCGATCACTTTTTCTCCAGCCGCATCATAAAAAGAATGCGTATGACTCTTGCTCTGAAGGCATCTCTGGATCAACTCCGGTGGAAGATAAGCTCGCTGCAGCTCATAATCCACCTTCGCGCCGTTCTTCTCCAAAAGTTTCAGCGATTGCTTCTCTTCTACCATGATTCCGACCTGCCAGAGCACTTCCATGATATTCATGTGCATCCGGTAAATCTCATCCTTTGATAATACTTGAAGATTTTTCAAAAATTTCATCACGTCCACCTTTCACTTTGTAGTTCTTGTTGTCTAACATCATTATACCTTTTCCCCTTGAACAATCAACACAGACTGTCTTATTTTTCTGAATATCACGTTTCCGTTTTTTATCAGAAGTGTTTCTTTTTCGGAAACACGATCGCAGTGGAGCGTCCTTCTCTCCATAAAAAATCCCCCGGGGCAGGAACGTTCATCCCAAAGCCCCGAGGGCATCTTACGGCGCCGCATTTCACCGGCAGCCGCCCTTGCTTTTTTACATGTCTTCCAGCACGTGTTTCGCGGAGCGCACGAAGCCCCGGAGTGCCGGCGACGCTTCCTTCATGTTCCTGACGGCGATCCCGATCTCGCGGCTCAGATCCACATCGATCGGCCGGCTCTCCACATCGAATGTCATCTCCGCGTAATCCGCGATCAGCTTCGGGATCACGGTCACGAGACGGTTCTTCTCGACCATGCGGATCACGGTGAAGTCCGAGTTCGAAGTATACCGGAGCTCCGGCTTGACCTTCGCATACTCCAGGAGTTCCGCCACATCCTGATCCGGCCCCTCCTGCGACGTGAACAGCGCGAAGTCTTCCTGAAACAGCTTCTCCACCGGGACGACATCGAGCTCGGCGAGCGGATGGCCTTTCGGAAGGAGCGCGACATACGGATCCTTTTTCAGGCCGACCCATTCATAGTTCTGATGCGGCTGACGGCTGAAGATCCCGACGTCGATGATGCCTTCGTCAAGCCACTGCTCCAGCTGGGTGAGCGTATTCTCTTCGACAGTCTCGACGGTGACGTTCGGATGCTCCTCATGGAAGGCCCGGATGATCGACGGCGTCCAGATGAAACCGATCGTCGGGAACGTCCCGATCCGCAGCATACCGGTCTCGACCCCGCGGATCAGAGAAAATTCCTCGTCCAGGCGATCCTGATCCTGCACGAGCTGGCGGATCAGCGGCAGCACTCGCTCCCCTTCATTCGTGAGGGAGACGCCTTTATAGTTGCGCTTGATCAGAGGAAATCCGATCTCCTTTTCCATGCTGCTCATCATTTTTGAGATCCCCGACTGACTGTAACCGAGTTCTTCGCACACCCGGTTGAAGCTCCCGCGATCGACCGTGTATAAAAATACTTTGTATTTGATGATATCCATGCTCTCACTCCTGATTTCACAGCTGCAGCCTCTTTGTGTAAATTATACATCCCGCTTCGGATTCTGACAAAAGTTATCTCTGAAAAATGTTCCGGGCATGCGGGGATCCTCCTCCTCTCCTTCCGGGTCCTCAGAGAAAAAGGCCTGCCGTACGGCAGGTCTTTTCGTACGGGGTTCGGCTGCTCCGGCCCCTGTTTACGCGTTTTTCTCCGGCTGATCTCCGCCGTTATTTTCTTCTTCAAACATTTTCTGGATCTCCGCGTCATCCGTGATCGTCTTGCGAACGCAGAGGACGGTGATGACGAGGAGCGCGATGATCGCGATGAAAATTACAATCGATCCAGGCTGCATTTTGTTCCTCCTTTTCTGTCCGCGGCCTCCCCCTCATTTTCCGGGGAGCCGCGATCTCATGACACCTTTTGTCTCAAACAGGCTCGTTCCTTAACCGAGGAACAGCATGATGAACGAACGGGCGCAGAAGAAGATGAATACCGGTACAACGATGAACTGGACCCAGCGGTCGAACCAGCGCCCGAGTTTTACTTTTGCGTACGGATTCAGGAACTGCGTCCGGATCTTTTTAACGCCAAACGCATACACGTAGGTGATGGAGCCCATCATCGCGCCCGGCAGGAACGTCAGGTCGCCCGCCATGTACTGGAAGAACGCGTCCGCTTTGACGTTCAGGATGTCAAGCGTTCCGAAGCAGATCGTGCAGATGATGACGAACGGGATCACCTTTTTTCTCATGCACTTCAGAGAATCCGAGAACGTCGTGATCGCGCATTCCTGGTTGGAAATCATCGTGGTGACCGCCGCGCAGAAGATTCCGAAGAACATCAGGACACCGATCAGCGCTCCGAGAGGGATCCTGGAGCAGATCGTCGGCAGAACGAGGAAGATCAGGTTCGAGCCGGACTGCGGGTCGATTCCCATTGCGACGCAGGCCGGGATGATCGCGAGACCCGCCAGGATGCCGGCGCAGGTGTCCATCAGGCCGAGCGAGATGCCGAGCATGGTCGACTCACGGTGTTTTCCGATGTGGCTTCCGTAAACGAGGACCGGGCCGGGGCCGGCACCTGTCGAGAACAGCGCCTGAACGATGGCGTCGCTCCACAGCTGCGGGTTCTTCATTTTGGAAAAGTCCGGATTCAGATAATAGTTCAGTCCTTTGGTGATGTTCGGCGTTGTCGCGCAGACCAGGATGAATACGACGATGAAGATGATGAGCATCATCGGGATCGCGATAGAACTGACTTTTTCGATCCCCTTGCTGACGCCCTTGAATGCGACGAAGCCGATCAGTGCGACGATACACAGGAACAGAATGATCTGCAGGACCGGCATGGATTTGAATTCCCCATAAATCTTGTCTGCCGGGACCGTATCCCACCGGGTCGTCACGGCGCTGTAGAACAGATACGCGATCGTAGCGCCGATCCCGACGACGAAGAAGTTCTGTGCCCAGTTCTCCGCTGCGAAAAAGTTACCGAAGATCATGGAAAACGGACGATTGTGCCACGATGCTTCGTAGCAGTCCGCAACCCCTTTGCCATGACCTTTTCCCATACCGATCTCAACGATCAGGAACGGAATGACAATAAAGATGACGACCAGCATATACACGAACAGGAACGGGCCGCCGCCCCACTGTGCACACAAGTACGGAAACCGCCAGCAGTTCCCGAGTCCGATCGCCAGACCAGCCATGGACATCATCGTCCCGAACTGGCTGTTGAAATTGTCCCGCTGCTCAACAGCAGGAGCCGTCTGGTTAGACATTCGATTACCTCCATACGATACCAATGAGCGTTCAGTACTGGTGCTCTGAAAAATTCTCCCCAAAAGTCTGTTTGAACCGGTATTCAGACTTTTAGTATCTTTTAACACTGTTATCATACCACCTCTGACATCCTGTCGGGTAGCGACTGATTTTTTACTCAGTATTGACAAATCAGAATACCCTTACCCGGTCTTAACATTCTGAGCATGACAAAAGGATCCGCAGGGACAAAAAAAAGAAAAGGCCGGCGGCCCGATGCCGCCGGTATGATCCGTGAATGCACTGAAAACAGCGGCTTCCGAAGGTTCCTCCGAAATACCGCTCCTGTTATTTGACTGCCAGATGGAGGCATTATGAAGTCCGGTCCGGTTCTTCAAAATTGTCATACCCCGAAAAGCGCGCGGGATCCTCTCCAGAATCTCCGGATCCCGCACTGCGCCTCGCATCCCGGCCGCATCCGAGCGGAAATTCCGAGGCCTGTTATGACAGGACGGAACATCCCCCGGTTAACACCGTTATTTTATACCTGATGCGCCTTCTTCACCGCCGCGATGACAGAGTTCATCATATCCGCCTTCAGGCCGTTTTCTTCCAGCACTTTCATGCCTTCGATCGTGACGCCTCCCGGCGAGCACATCGCGTTGATCTTCTGCGTCGCATCCGCGCCGGCATCCAGCGTCATCCCGACGCCGATCATGTTCTTGATGACCATTCTCGTCGCGTCCGGACGGCTGAATCCGCAGTAGACGCCCGCGTCGATCAGGGACTCTGCTGTCTTGTACAGCCAGAGCGGTCCGGAGCAGCTGAACGCCGTAAACGTGTTGAACATGTCCTCCGGAAGCTCGATCGTCTGTCCGAGCGCGCTCAGGACTTCGTCCAGGACCTCTGCCTTTTTGTCTTTGTCGATGTTCGCGTTGAAGCAGACCGCGCTGTGGCCGTTTCCGGACTGGATCAGCGTGTTCGGCATGATGCGGACGATCTTCTTGTCCTTTCCGAGCTGATCTTCAAGGGTCGCAAGGGTCGTGCCCGCGACAATGGAGAGGATCGTTGTGTTCTCTCCCATCTGATCTTTCACGACGCTCGTTACACTCTGAAGGTGCTTCGGCAGAACGGCGATCACGATAAATTCCGCGTCTTTCATCGCGTAGCTCGCATCGGAGACCGCGCTCACGCCGTATGTCGAACTCAGATAATCACAGCGCGCAGGGATCAGCTCGCTGACCGTGATATTTTCCTTCGCCGCGACGTTGTTCTTCAGGAATCCGCCGAGGATCCCTTCCGCCATGTTTCCGCCGCCGCAGAATACTATTTTTCTCTCCATCTTGATTTCCTCCCCCTTTTCGGGATTACAGTCCAAGCTGTGTTTTGACAAAATCGACATTCGTCTTGGTCTCCGCAGCGAGGAATTCGATGTCGTCCGCCGTCATATCCTTCGGCGCCACTTTCTTCGCGGCTCTCTTGATCAGGCTCTTTCTCATATGGTCGATATCCGCGTCTTTGTGCTTCATCAGGCCAGGGTTGTCCGGCAGGATCAGGTTCTTGCCCGGGATGTCTTCTTTGCCCGGATCGCCGAACTTGATCTCGATGCCGTTCTCACGCGCGAACGTCAGCTGCGGCTGGATGTGCTTTCCGGCGCCGGTGTACTCGGTCTCGGAAATGACGACGACAGCGTCCTGCGGGAGTTCCTGCGCCAGGGAGAACGCGGCTGCGAGGGACGTGTTCCCTGCAGGTCCTCTTTCCAGTCCTTCGAGCTGTGCGAGCATCTCGGTCGCATACATGACTTCGCCCTGCGTCGTCGTGACGTAGCGGTCCATGTATCTCAGCGGACGGGCCGCACTTCTCGGGGTGTCGGAGATGTCCGGGTTGGAAGCGTGAGGAACGCCGAATCCGGTGTGGCCTGTCGTGCAGGACTTCTTGTTGAACGCCTCATCGGATGCCATGTGGAGTCCGGTCAGATCGATGGACGCCGCGACGACTTCTGTGTCGGTCGCTCCGGCCTTGATCAGACCTCTCGCGGTACCGGTGACCATTCCGCCGCCAGCCTGTGTGCAGACGACCATATCCGGGTATTTCCCGAGCTTTTCCTTGCACTGATGCGCGATCTCGTATCCGAGCGTCTCAACGCCGGCGATGCCGAACGGAGAATACAGGGAAGCGTTGAAGTATCCGGTATCCTCGAGGACGGACAGGAACGTGTAGAACAGCTCCGGTCCAACGGTCAGCTGAATGACTTCCGCGCCGAGCGCTTCGCACTTTCTCGCCTTCTCGATGATCTCCGGCTGGCCGACTCCCTTGGAGTCGTAGCATTCCTGGACGACGATGCACTTCAGTCCCTGCATCGCTGCCTGGGACGCGACCGCCGCACCGAAGTTTCCGGATGTCGCGGCCATAACGCCTTTATATCCGAGCTTCTTCGCGTGGTGGACGGCGAGCGCCGCTCTTCTTGCCTTGAAGCTTCCGGACGCGTTGCACATCTCATCCTTGACGAAGATCCGGGCGCCTTTTCCCGGCTCTGCGTATTTTCTGGAGAGCTTCGTGATGTTGCGAAGCTCGAGCAGCGGAGTATTGCCGACGCCGGTTTCCGCTTCGATCGCGACACATTCGTCGATCGTATAGCCGGTATCCTTCATCAGTCCTTCGTAATCGAACGCGATGCTGCCGGATTCGTACTTGTCAAAGTCCATGCCGAGCGCTTCCTTCTGAATATCGTTCGATCTGTCCATTACGGCCTTGTAGCTTTTATCCAGTGCCATTACTCGATACCTCCCATCTCAATTCTCAGTCTCCGGTCGATCTCGATGATTTCCGGAACGAATTTGCCATAGCTGTGCGTGTAGTACGGTCCCACTTCGATCAGCGTGCCGTGCTCTTTCCGTCCGACTGCGGTTTCGACTTCTACCTCGTCACCGATCTCTGCATCCTGAAGAAGGAATCCTTTTGTCCACATCTCCAGATCGCATTTCTGTGTGTCAGGCGGAAGCTTCGCCGTCCGCTCGTTCGCCTTCAAAACGACTCTGTGGATTCTGACCCAGTCACCTTTTTTCGCCATTTCAATGCTCCTTTTTTTCACCATAAGATATAACGGTATTTACTAAAGTGTCAACGTCATTGTCGACATTGATCCCCATTTCACGGAGCCGGTCGGAAACGTCAACAGGGACATTGCTTCCCTCCATCGTTTCGTTCAGCCGGCCGCCCATCAGGACATGAACATGTTCCATCCCCTGCTTCTTCAGGTAGTCTGTCAGGTCTTTCCCGAAGCTGTAGGCCATGCCATTGTAGGTACTCATCATTACGATATCGCTCCCGGTCTCCACGATCGAGTCGGCGATCTCGGAGATCGGAACGGAGGTCCCGAGGTCGAAGACGTTCGCTCCCGCCTTCAGGAGGACTTCCCTTACGACTTCTTTTCCGAACTCGTGGACGTCGGTGGAGCCGACGATGATATTGATCCCGTCCAGCGGGGCGCCTTCCTTGACTTCCAGGCGGTCCAGCGCGTCGTCCCGGATCTTGTTGATCGTCTGGACGATGCTGGTCGGCTGGATCGGAACACGTCCGCGCATCGCGTTTTTATCACTCATGCCCGCACCGAACGCGGTCTCCAGCTGCTTCGGGCCGATGGCCTTGACGACGGCTGCGACCTGACCGGCGTGTTCGATATCGACGCCGAGGTCGTCCAGTGCGTTGATGACTCTCTCAAAGAAAATGTTCGCGCCGACGACGAGTTTCTCTGCGGTCTCGTTGATTTTGTCCCAGTCGATGTAGCGCGCGTAGTACGGCGCTTTTTCGATCGCCATGTCGATCGTTTGCTGCGCTTCGATGATCTCCTCCGGCGACGGGATGCGGATCGCTTCGGTGAACGGCACCGGTGCGATGGCGTATCCGGTCGGATACTGGTACTGGCACGCGGCGTCCGCGATCGCGTATGACATCAGGACACCGTAGTTCCTCGGGATGTTCGTCCCGTAGTCGATCGTGTTCCCGTTCACGAACGTCCCCGGGGTGCCGTACGGATCGATCATGCTGATCGCGCGGTTGAAGACGACGCGCAGCATCGAGTCGCTGAACAGATTGCCGTAGCAGTGTGCGAGACGTCCGCCCATCAGTTCTTCCGCGATGTAGCGTTCCAGCTTCGCCCAGCCGAGGAGGTTCGCGACGTCGTGGAACTGGGCGCCGTATCCGTCGTCCAGGTTGCAGTGCATGCACGCGCCCTGATCCTTGAACTCGCCCATCAGCGCCATGGCTTTGATGTAGTCCACCGTGCGCTCCAGCTCTTTTTCCATGCCGGGATATTCATAAGTGAAGTACTGCGCGAGGTTCCCGATCGACGTGACGCCGGCCTTCAGCGCGCAAGTGACGTTTTCGATCCCGTTCAGGGAGCCGATCATGTGGTCCCCGAGGTGAGGCTGCACCGGGACGATCTGGCCGAGCGCGTTCCACTCTTCCTGCGTATCAAGGACGAGGCTGCCGCTCTCCTGGAACATGTGGCGGTACTCTTTCGGAACGCCCATCGTCCAGTCGAGACAGAATCCGAAACGCTCGATGTGCGAGCCCGCTTCCTTCAGGCCGTTGTAGACCTGCTGGATCCCCTCTTCCGTGACCTTCCAGTTGCTCCATCCGATGACAGAGTGCTTCGTGATCTTGTGCTCCTCCATCATCTTCTTTTTGTATTCGATCTCAGACGAGAATCCTTTTTCCTTCAGGAAAAGCGTCTTCCCGATCGTGATCCCGGATGCCAGCTTTTTCGCGTCATCCTTGATGGTCTTCATGTCCGGCAGGTCTTTTTCATTGAACCGTCTTCTGATTTCGATATCCATTCCTCTCTCCTTAGATCTTCTTAGATCCTCAAGCTGGTCCTCATGATGGAAAGCGCCGCGTCCGGCGCATGGTCCTGCAGCAGGCCTGCCGCATACAGGACGTAGTCATGATCGACCAGCGGTTCGACTTTTTCCGGAAGGAGTACGCCTTCCGAAGAAGAGCCTTGAGCAGCCGCGTTTATTAATATCTCTTCGGCATGATCGCTGTTGACGATGATGCCGCCCGTACCGATGACCGTTTTGATTTCTGTGAGATTCTTCCCTCTCTGGATGAGGCGGGAGCGCCCCTGATATTCCCGGGTCGTTCGTCCGGCGTGCCGCGACGCGGAAATTTTCACGGCGTTCTTCGCGAGCGTGAGATCGATCGCCTGTTCCGGCGCGCTGTCCGCGACGTAGCCGGTATCATGGATCCTGTGGTCGATCGCCTGCCGGACCATATCCTCTGTCACGCCGGCGCTCTGTGCGAGCTTCGCGCTTCCCAGCTCGTTCAGGATGCAGATCGAGGATTCCCGCATCCCCATATCGCCTTCCACCGTCCGCTTGGCAAACGGCTCGGGCGAGCCGACGCGTTTCGCGCCGTCAAACCCGGTGTTTTCAATATAAGAATAGATGTCTGTCGTCGCGCCGCCGATATCCGCCATCATAAAGTCGCTGAGGCCTTCCGTCTTTTCGGTCCCCCGGCTCAGCAGCTGCCCTGCCGCGAGCACGGCAGCCGGTGTCGGAATGATCTTTTCCGCCAGCTCGCTCTGGACTTCGCCGACGCCCTTCATATTTGTGATGCGGTCCATGAACAGTTCCCGGATGATGTCCGTCGTCGGTTTGATGTTCAGGCTGCCGACCTTCGGGATGATGTTCTCCGCGACGAAGCATTCCTTGCCGCAGCTCTTCAGGATCCCGCGCACCGTCGTCGCCACCGAGGAATTTCCGGCAAAAATAACCGGGACGGTGAGACGGCTCTTTGCGATGACCTCCGCGTTATGGATCAGATCCCGAACGTTTCCTCCTTCATAGCCGCCGCACATCAAAAGGATCTCTGTGTCGGACTCGTTGATCGCTTCTAAGTGTTCGTCTGTCAGGCGTCCGGAGACACTGCCGATCACCTTCGCTCCGGCGCTGAAGCTGGCATTTCTCCCGGCGGTGCTGCTCACCGCCTTCGTCAGGCCGACGACGGTCATCCTGAGACCGCCCGCCGCGCTGCTCGTCGCCAGTTTCTCCGCTTCGTTAAAATCAGAAGCACCGACGGCCGCCCTGGCAGAATCAAAACACTGATGCAGGCCGATCGCCGCATCCGTTTTTACCGTCGACGGGAATTTGTCCGTTTTGACGACTTCCCCGGCGTCAAGATTCACCAGCACCATCTTCGTAAAAGTACTTCCAAAATCGATCAGAACCGCGTATTTCATTTCTCCCCCTGACATCTCTGACAATTATTTATTAAGCAATGCATGTGCCAATATCTCCTCACGACAAAATTTTATCAGAGCCGTCCCACGGAGTCCACAGAATCCTGCGGTTTCTGCGCCTTTTGCCAAAATAAAAGCAAAATTTCGAACAGGTAATTATCCCAGTTCTCTTCCCCGGTTGCACCAAATATGTTACAATGCAGCTGTAACAGGAACAACACTGTCCCGAAAAAAATACATCAAAATCCAATCGTGTATCTTTTTGTCGCCAACAGGACCCCGCACATCCGATCCGGAAGACGCGTCCCGTCCGAAGGAAAATGCGGAAGGAGCCGACCCTATGAATAATGCTGCATCCATCATCCGATCCGTCCGGCGCACGGCTGCCGTCCAGAGCCCGCAGACCATCGTCGGAAAAAATCTGTACCTGCAGGATCTGTTTCCATTTTTCTATCAAAGAAACGAACTGAAAAGCGATCTGGCGCTCCTCACGGCCTCGTCCGGTCTGATCCTCTGCTTCCTCGCAGAGAACAAGGAACTCGATGACCTTCCGGGCACCATCATCGAACCGGGAGAGCTGTTTGATCCGGAGGATCCGGGTCTCTGCCGCTATGAGATCGCCGGCCGTTACACGCTGTTCCTCCTGAATCCGGAGCCGCGCGCCTCCGCGGACAGCCTGTACGCCGACCTGCTGGCTCAGTACCGTCTGCATCTCCTCCGGGAAGCTGATCGCGAAACGCTGGAGAACAGCCTGGACTTCATCGACAATTCCATTTCCATCTACGATACAGAAGCCCGTCTGATCTATGCGAATCACAGCTTCTGCCGCGACTTCCGGATCAGGGACCGCGACACCGCGTACGGCCTCCCGATCCAGACGATCATGAAGAACAACGGCATCTCCGTCTACGCGATCGATGACAATTCGCCCCGCCTGAAGATGATGGAGGTGCTTCAGACCGGGCGCGCCGCCCTGAACTGGGAGGTCCGGATCGAAATCGACGATGCGCCGAAAAAATCCCAGTTCGTTTCCAATGACATGTACCCGACGTTCTCGGAAAACGGCACGCTGACCGGCATGATCGAGATCACGCACTCCCGCCAGCAGGACCTGTCACGGACCCGCAAGATCATCGGCCTTTCCGCCGCGTCCACTTTTGACGACATCATCGGCGAAAGCCCCGCGATCCGGGAGCAGATCCGCATCGCGAAGAGCTATGCCGACAATCCGTACAACATCCTGATCACCGGGGAAAGCGGCGTCGGAAAGGACCTGATGGCGCAGGCGATCCACAACTACAGCGCCCGCCGCAACGGCCCGTTCGTCGCCGTCAACTGCGCGAGCTTCCCGGAGAACCTGATCGAAAGCGAACTGTTCGGCTACGTCAGCGGCGCGTTCACCGGCGCGTCCAAAAAAGGACACATCGGAAAGTTCGAACTCGCGGACAAAGGGACGCTGTTCCTGGACGAGATCGGCGAGCTGCCGCTCCATTTCCAGCCGAAGCTCCTCCGCGTCCTCGAATCCTGGATCGTCACCCGGATCGGCAGCAGCCAGGCCATCCCGGTCAACGTCCGCCTGATCGCCGCCACGAACCGGGATCTGGAGCAGATGGTCCGGGACGGACTGTTCCGCGAAGATCTCTACTACCGGCTCCAGGTCCTGAGCATCCTGATCCCGCCTCTCCGGGAGCGCCGCGAAGACGTGCTCCTGCTCGCGGAAAAATTCTTAGAAGACGGCGCCGAGCTCTATCACGCGGACGTCAAAACGCTGGACCCGGGGGCAAAACAGGCCCTGATGGAATACAACTGGCCCGGCAACATCCGGGAACTCCGGAACATCATCAGCCGCGTCATCGTCCTGAACAAGACCGGCACCATTACCCGCGAGGAGATCGAGACCGCGATCTCTCCGGGGCGCCATCCCGTCGGGTCGTATAGTTCCTATGACCTTTCCGCCGCCCGGCAGGGTGCGCCGATGGGTGCCGGCAGCCTGTACGGAGCCGCTCCGGGCGCATCAGCCGGGATCACCGCCGGTCCGGCAGCCGGGACCTCCCCGGCCTCTTCCGATGCCGGAAAGACTCCGGAAGAACGCCTCGCCAGCTGCCGCAAAAAAATCGATGATGCCTACGCGGAGCAGCTCGCGACCGCGCTCGACATCACCGAAGGGAACAAATCCAAGGCTGCGGAGCTCCTCGGGATCTCACGCCAGACCTTCTACCGGATGATCGAAAAATACCTGCCGGAATAAAGAGCGGAGCGGCGGCGCGTCCCTGACGGGCGCTGTCAGATCGATCCCATGTATCAGATCGATTCCATGACCCGCACCGTCATTCCGCTCCCGGAAACCGCTTCCCTCGCCGCCCCGGCCAGATCCTCCATATGCTCCGGATCCGGCCGTTCCAGCCCGGCGAGGGTATATTCCTCTCCGATCTGTTCATATTTTCCCTTCCCGTAGTCATGATACGGAAGAAGTTCCAATGTGCCGATCCCGAGTGACGCCGCATACCGGGCTGTTTCCCGGATATTGGACCTGCTGTCATTCAGGCCCGGGATGCACGGGATCCGGCACACGATGTTCCTGTGCCGTTTCGCCAGCTCCTCAAGGTTCGACAGGATCCGGACGTTGGGCACGCCGGTCAGACGGCGGTGCTCCTCATCATCCATATGCTTGATATCGTAAAAAATAAGATCCAGCATCCCGGACGCTTTCAAAAGCACCTCCGGATCACCGAACCCGGACGTCTCGAGCGCCGTATGGAGCCCGGCGCCTTTGCACAACTCCAGCATCCTGAGGAGAAACGCACCCTGCATCAGCGGCTCCCCGCCGGAAAACGTCACACCGCCTCCGGACTGATCATAGAACACTTTGTCCTTCAGGATTTCCTCGAGGAGCTTCTGATCTTCATACTCTTTCCCGGCCAGCTCCTTCGCGCCGGTACAGCATTCCTCCACACATTTCAGACAAAGATCGCACGCCGACCGGTCCGTCAGCAGGAAATCGCCCTCCGTTTCGATGATCCCTTTCGGGCATGCCGCTGCGCAGTATCCGCAGTGGACGCAGCGGTTTTTCAGGCAGCTGATCTGCGGCTCCGGCAGCTGGCTCTCCGGGTTCGAACACCAGATGCAGCGCAGCGGACACCCCTTGAAAAACACGGTGGAACGGATCCCCGGCCCGTCGTGGATCGACAACTTCTGTACATTAAAGACGATTCCTTTCATATCTTCTCTCCTGTTTCACAGCAGGACACACCTCCTGATAGCGGAATGCCCCGGTCGGAATCTTCCGCCCGGGGCGATCCTGTATCGTGATGAAGTAATTAACAGCCGCAGTTCACATTGGTATGCTCGGTCCGTCCGATGATATTGTTCTGAACGTCACGATCGAGTTCAACAAAGTAGGCAGAATATCCGGCGACCCGCACCATCAGATTCCTGTAGTTGTCCGGTGTCTCCTGCGCCGCGCGGAGCGTGTCTGCGTCAACGACATTGATCTGGATATGCTCGCCGTCCATCGCGAAATATGCCTTGATGGTATTCTCCAGAACTTCTCTCCCCTGTTCGCCTTTTGTCACCGTCGGGCTGAACTTGATATTGAACAGCGTGCCATTGTTCGCACAAGTGTCCTGATCGATGGATGCGACCGATTTGATCGTCGCGGTCGGACTCGTGATATCTCTCCCGACCATCGGGGATGCATTGTCTGAAACGGCTTCCCCTTTCAGGCGTCCGTCCGGCGTCGCTCCGATCTCCTTCCCCTGAAGGACATTGAACGACGACGAGAGGACACTGTTCTCATAGGTGCCGCCGCGGCTGTCGCGGTATTTTTCCATTTCCTCTTTATACGCGTGCAGCATGTCGTTCGCGTAATGATCGACTTCCGGGTTATCATTCCCGTATTTCGGGATCTTGTTCAGGATCATCGTGCGGAGGCGTTCCTCTCCCTCGAAGTTATTCAGCAGGATCTGATTGAATTCCCCGGCTGTCATCATCTTCTTCTGGAACAAAATATAATCCAGCGCCTCCAGACTGTCTGCTCCGTTTGCCATCGCGACCAGGAAAACGCCGGAGCTGTTGTAGAGTGCACCGCCCTCTTCAAGCGACTTCCCTCTCGCGATGCAGTCTGTCACCAGCGCAGAGGCGAATCCCTTCGGGGTATAGACTGCGTGGGCCGCACAGACTTTCGTATACGCCCGGCACATGATGCCGACAAAATATTTGATCTGCTTATGGAGCGCGTCCTGGAAATCCTCGATGCAGGTGAAGGTGTCCGGATCCCCGGTCTTCAGCCCCATCTGACACTTCGCGACCGGATCCCATCCGTTGTTCATGACGAGCTCGATGCACTTCGCAGCATTCACATAGCCGACGTTCGGGCGTCCATCCGATTTTCCCTGGACATAAGGCTCGACACAGCCGTGGATCGTCCAGTCCCGGGAATCCTCCACAGTCGCCCCTTTATTCTGGATGATCTTTGTCACAAGGTTATCGTTATAGAACGCAGGGATCGCGAAGCCCTGCTGGATGTAGCCGGTCGCCAGATCCAGAAGTTCCTTCGGGGTATGATCGTTCACACGGAGCGAAAGCGACGGCTGCACCGTCAGCACCATGCCCCAGGCCTTCAGCGCGGCATGCGTCAGCTCGTTCGTCGCGTCCTTTCCGTCCCGTGTCAGACCGCCGATCGCCATCTGCTGCCACATCGGGTAGCCGGCAAATGCCTGTGAGTCAAAACTGTCTCTCAGCTTGACGATCTCCGTGCACTTAATGTACATCGCAGCGAGCAGCTCTTCCGCGTCTTCTTCCGACATGTCCCCTTCCAGGACGGACTTCCTGTAATACGGATACAGATTCTGATCCAGACGGCCGATCGCGATCGAATGGCCATTATCCTCGATCTGCAGCGTCACCTGCAGGAACCAGACAAACTGGACTGCTTCCCAGAAATCGCGCGGTTCATTTTCCGGAACATTCGAGCAGACATCCGCGATCTTCTCCAGTTCCGACGCCCGCACCGGATCGTCCTCCTGCCTCGCGAGCTTCGCCGCGTGCTCCGAGAAACGATGCGCAAACCGGATGACCGCTTCGCAGGAGATGATGTTTGCGTTCCAGAAGTCATGCTTTCTCATGTCCTCCGGGCATTGGATCTCTGTCTTTTCGATCATTTCCTTTGCTCTCCGGATGACGCCTTTCAAGCCTTCCGGCAGGATTCGCGGGTAGTCCGGCGAAAAATGTCCTTCCCCCGTCGTTCTCGCGCCGACAGAGAGGATCCCGGCATCCTGTGCTTTTATGACAAAAGGATCCAGGAGTTTCGTGGATTGAATATCAAATGTATTCTCGCCCCACTTCGGCAGGATCTCCAGCAATTCTTCTTTGTCCTTCGCGTCGACCCGGATCGGATCCGTTCCGCGGACCGGGAATTTGTCGATCTCGTCCAGGATCCATTTCGCACCGAATTCCGGGAAGACCGGGACTCCGCGGACCTTTGTCGTCAAACTCCCCACGATCAGCTCATCCGGCTGCATGTTGACTTCCATATGATCCAGGATATACGCGAACGCATACGCTCTCCGGAGGACCGGCGGATTGTCCGCGTAGATCTCATACGCCTCCGTGACGAGACGCGCCCGCTCCGTATCGATCTGCGGCAGCGTCGTCTTCATCCTGGTATTCATCCTGTTCAATCTCGCTCTGTTCATTTTCTACTCCCCCTTTTTCTGACAGGCGGCCTGCGCCCGTCTTCAAAGAATATTTCGCTCCAGAGAAGGTACGCTCTACAGGCCTCTTTCTCTCTTTGACAAAAGTATATCAGCGGTTTTCCGGGGGATAAAGCGAAAGAAAGGACAGGTGACGTTTCCAAAAAAGAAGGAACCCTCACACTGCCCTTTCCTGTCAAAAGAATTCAAACTTCATTTCTGTCGGATCAGAATCCCGTTTCCTCGCAGAAGCGGACAAAACGCGCTACCGAAGGAGAGAGCTGCTTTCTGTCCCGGACCGCGACACCGATCGTCCTCCCGATCTCGAACGCGACCGGGCGGTACGTCACGTCAAACAGCTCGCACTCCCGCTCAGCGATGATCTGCGGCTGCAGCGCGACCGCATCCGTCCGTTCGATCATGCTGATCACAGCCATATCCGAGTTCGAAGAGAACATCTGCTCCGGATGCCGGGCAAGGACCTCTTTCAACGAGGACACGTCCTGGTCTACCGCACCGAGATACTTGAACAAAAGCAGCTCCGCTCCGCTCAGATCCTCTTTTGTCAGCACCGGTTTCTCCGCCAGCCGATGATCCTTCTGCATCATAACGACATACGGGTCTTCTTTTTCCATCAGCCAGTCAAACGGCTGCGACGCATCTCTGCTGAACACACCTACATCGATGACATTATGGCTCAGCCAGTACTCCAGCTGCCCGACGCTGTTTTCCTCTGTCACCTCGACCTGGATATTCGGGCAGCGATCCTGGAACGCCGCGACGATCTTCGGGATCCAGACAAAGGCGATCGTCGGGAAACAGCCGATGCGGACCTTTCCTTTCTCCAGTCCGTGGATCAGGGCATACTCCTCCTCCAGTTCTTCATGACAGCGGACCATCTTCCGGATCAGCGGGATGACCCGCTCCCCTTCCGGAGTCAGTGAGATCCCCTTATTGCTGCGAAAGATCAGCTGCATGCCTGCTTCTGTCTCCAGGCTTTTCATCATTTTGGAAAGCGCCGAAGGGGTGTAGCCGAGTTCGCTGCTGACCCGGGAATAGCTTCCCTGATCCACCACGGCGAGAAAAATTTCATATTTACTAATGTCCATGGGTTCCCTCCTGTCACTCTGCAGTGTACCGCCATCCCATGCCGGACATGGAAAGAGTGATCAGATCCAAAGGATGATACTGTTCTGTTTCAGGATATCATAATATCCCGGATCTGTAACGACTTCTGCCGGGGAGACGATCACCAGTCCGGAGCGGTCGCAGGCGCTTTTCAGGATCCGGCGCTTTGCATTCCGGTATTGGACATCGGATCTGCCCCCGCCCTCCGGCATTGTCCCGTACGCCTTATCGAGTTCCGCCGTGACATCGACCAGTTCCCGGCCGTACTTCGCGGCGATCTCCTCTGCTTCCTCCCGTGCGTCAACGCCCGGCATCCCGACGACAACAAGGTTCATCATCTTCTTCATGATGCGACCTGTGAGTTCCGGTACGACCTTATCGTCGATCGTCACATCCCGGAAGATCTCGCTCGTCCGTTTCGCCTGCGCAACGAGCATCTCCAGACCGCCGGCCGCCGGGATCCCCCGTTTCATCGCGTCGAGGATGAACTGCGTGCGGTTCGGATTGTAGATCAGATCGAGAGCACCTTCCAGGTTCGGGAATTCATCCAGATTCAACAGGTGCCTGCCGTTGTTCGGATACATCCCGACGGGCGTCGTGTTCACAATGATCTCCGCATCGCTGTGCTGTTTGATATTATTATAATTGTTTTCTCCGGAACGGGAAACGATCACGATCTCCCGCGCCCCTTCGTCTTCCAGCGCCGTCCGCACGGTCCGGGAAGATCCGCCGCTTCCGAGGATCAGACACTTCCTGCCCCGGATCTCCATCTTCTGCTTCCGGATCAGCCAGCGGAACCCGTCATAATCCGAGTTGTCTCCGGAAAGGGACCCGTCCTCCGCACGAACGACCGTATTGACGCAGCCGATCCGCTTCGCCTGTTCGGAGACCGTATCACAATAGTTCATCGCTTCGATCTTATATGGGATCGTGATGTTGAAACCGGTGTACTCGGAATGCCGGAGATGATCCTCAAGGCTCCCCTGCGGGACTTCACAGAGATCATAGGTGTAATCTCCCAGTCCGCTGTGGATCATAGGCGAATAGCTGTGCCCGAGCGTTTCTCCCACCAGACAGAATTTATTTTTTTCCATGATATGTTCCTCCCACGATATCCGTTCCGGAAAAGAAAAAAGAATCGCCGCTGATCTTCCCTGCAGCGGTGATTCTCTTCCACGTCTAAATTTTATCTTCAATCTGCCATACGCCATGTTGTATTGCCGCATCTGCGCCCCCTGTGTTCTCCCGGGCTCTTCGGAGACGCAGAGCGAAATACAAATCATGTTAGAAGATTGTATTCTGCCGTATGGCTGTTCGACAGACAAAAGGTATGGTGCCGGCCGAAGCCGGCGGAATGGAAAGCTGCTTACATTTTCTGCTGCAGCGTTCTCGCGATGATGTTGTCCTGCATCTCCTTCTCGAGATCGACGAAGTATGCGGAGTAGCCCGCGACACGGACGAGGATGTTCTTGTAATCCTGCGGATTCTTCTGCGCCGCGCGGAGCGTCTCATCGTCGACCACATTGATCTGGATGTGCTGGCCGTGGTTCTTGAAATACGTCCTCATGACCGTATCCAGGATCTGGCTCCCCTTTTCGCCCTTCACGAAGACCGGGTCGAACCGCTGGTTGACCAGGATCCCGCTCTCGACCATCATCGGATCGAGGCTCGTGATGGAGTGCAGTGCTTCTGTCGGCCCGTTGACGTCCATCCCGATCATCGGGGAAGCGTTGTCCGCAAGCGCCGTGTACGCCTTCCGTCCGTCCGGGGTCGCGCCGACCAGGTGACCGAGGACGACGTTGTAGGACTGAGACGAAACGACGATCGTGAATTCGCCGCCGCGGCCGTCTTTGTATTTCTTGACTTCGTCATTGCAGAGCTTGACGACCCAGTGTGCATATTTGTCGACCGCTTCTTCGTTGTTGCCGTACTTCGGAGCGCGGTTGATGAGCATCTGACGCAGGTTCTCCTTCCCCTCGAAATCCGTCGCGAGCAAATCCATCAGCTGATCCATCGTGATGTATTTCTTGTTCAGGACGCACTCTTCGATCGCCGCGAAGGAGTCTGCCACGTTCGCGATGCAGGTGACCGCCGCCGCGGAGTAGAAGTATCTCGCGCCTCTTCTCTGCAGCACTCTCCCGCGTTCGATGCAGTCATGCGTGAAGATCGAACCGGTGATCGTCGGCAGGGTGTGCGCGTGCAGGGAGATTATCCTGTTGTACATCTCGATGAAGTGATCCATGAAGAAGTCCTGCTGCTTCTTGTACGCTTCCTGGAACTGTTCGATCGTCGTGAACGTGCGGACGTCTCCGGTGTGCGGCCCGAGCTGCTTCTTGGAGACCGGATCGTACCCGTCGTTCATCATGATCTCGAACACCTTGATCGGGTTGAAGTAGCCGACGTTCGACTGGAAGTCCGTCATGCCCGGCACGCTCGGCTCGATGCAGCCGCAGATGCCCCAGTCTCTCGCCTCTTCCAGCGTGTGGCCGAGGTTCAGCAGATCGTGGATGCTGGTCTCGTCACCGAAGAACGCCGGATGGCTCCCGCCCTTCTTCGCGACATCCAGCGCCAGCTTGAACGTCTCCGGATCGATGTTCTCATGATAACGGAACGAAACGCACGGCTCCTTCGTCTGCAGATCGTCCATGCAGTGCAGCACGAGACGGGTGACTTCGTTGCAGCCGTCGGTCCCGTCCGGCTTGACGCCGCCGAGCATCAGGTGGATCCACAGCGGGTTGCCCGGATACGCGGAGGATTCTTTGTTCGTCAAAAGGATCCACATCTCTGCGATCTTCAGTTTGAACTCCTGCACGACATCTTCCAGGAACTGCTCGCTCACGCCGGCGGCGATGTCCTTCTTGTAGAACGGCAGCATGTACTGGTCGAATCTCCCGATGCAGTGGTCACGGCTGTTGACTTCGAGCATCAGCGCCATGTGGGTGAACCATACGAGCTGTGCTGCCTGCAGGAAGTTCTGCGCCGGATATTCCGGTACGACGCGCAGGTTCTCTGCCATCGTGATCAGCTGGCTGCGGCGTTCCGGATCTTCACAGGTCTTCGACTGCTCTTCCGCCAGGTCCGCATAGCGGTGCGCGTGACGGATCAGCGCCTCGAGCACGATGATCATGCTCTTCCAGGTGATGATGGATTCCATCTTCTCGATGGTCGTGTTCTTGTTCTTCGCGATGTTCTCTTTGCAGAGATCGATGTAGTAGCGATAGCCCTTGTTCACGAGCTCCGGATAGTCCGGTGCATTGCACATCGTGGACAGGCTGCAGATGCCCTTGGTGAAGACGCCGGCATCGATCATGGCTTCGGTCTCGTCATCCGAGATCATGTCGGTCATCTCCTGGAACGTTCTGCCTTTCCACTTCTCGGTGATCTGACGGAGTTCTTCTTTTTCCCCCGGCATGAATTCGAAGTGGTCGGACTCACGGGTGTCCAGATCGTCGAGATCTGTTCTCAGCCACGCGGTGTTCTCCGGGAAGCACGGTACGGCATGGAAGCGGGACGCGAGGTTCCCGGCCATGATGGAATCATCGTCGATGAAGATCTTGCGGTGATCCAGTACGTACTCGAACGAGCGCGCACGGCGCAGGATCGTCGGCTCCATGGACGGCTGGCTGTAAAACTCGGTGATCAGGCGTGCGCGGTCCAGGCAGATCGTCGCCTGTGTGTCTCTTACTTTTTCGCTCAATCTTTTGATTCTTGGTGAAAGCATATCATTACCTCCTTTGAAATTATGATACGTAGATCCTGTTGTTGTTGTTCGTCCAGAAACATTCTTTCCCCGAGCCCTTCAGCACGCTGTTCGCGAGGCGTACGAGCTCGTTCATTCGTTCATCCGTCGGCGGCTCGGTTCCCTTCAGCAGGTATTCACGGCCCAGTGAAGCGTACTTCGATTCGCCGAAATTGTGATACTTCAACAGTTCATAATCTGTGACGGAATCAAACTCCAGGATCTTCTTCGCGATCCCCAGGATATTCTCGTCACTGTCTGTATATCCCGGCACGACCGGCGTCCGGATCGTGATTGGAATACCGTAGTCTGAGATCTTCTTAATGTTCTCCAGGATCCTCTCGTTCGAAGCGCCGCATACTTTTTTATGCTGCTCCGGATCGATGATCTTCATGTCCAGGAACATTTTGTCAATGTACGGAAGATCTTTTTTAAATCTTTTAAAGTCGCCGTAGCCGCAGCTCTCAACGACCACGTTGATCCCGTTTTCATGGCAGAGCTTTGCGATCGCTCCCATGTCGTTCGGGTGAGTCAGCGGCTCTCCGCCGGAGAACGTGACCCCGCCGGTCTCAGCGTAGTAATCGCGGTCCTTCTCAATGAGTTTCAGCAGGTCCCCGAATTCGTAGTCCTTCCCCGCGACACGCTTCGCCTCCGTGAAGCAGACTTCGGTGCAGCGGAGACAGTCGCTGCAGAGCGTCCGGTTGATGACGAAATCCTCTCCGATTGCGTTATCCGGGCAGACGGCCCGGCATGCACCGCATCCGATGCAGCGGGACCGCGATTCAATGATCTCCCTGCGGTAGGACTGTGATTCCGGATTCGCGCACCATGGGCAGCGCAGCGGGCAGCCCTTGAAGAACACGAGTGTTCGAAGTCCGTCACCGTCATGTATGGAACAATATTGAATGTTGAATACCATATTCTCTCACCTGTTTCCTGCCCGAACCCTCATGCCGCTGTGCAGCTTCGTGCGGGGCATCGTGATTTTCCTTGCACCAAAATATATCGCAATTAGCGTGCCAACACTATCACTGTTTCCGTACGATATTTTTTCCTCTTTAAAAAACGGAATATTTCCGCAGAAAACGGCGCTCTTCCCGGGCATCCCCCGAAGAGGTCCTTCCTTCCCTCGATACGAAGGGTGTTCCCGCGCCGGGATACTGTCACATATTTCAGACAGATTCCTGCTCGTCTTGTAACATTAATTACACAAAGCGCAATAATGAAACACTCTTCTGCCTTGAAAATCCATCCTCTGAGCGCTTCTTCCCCGTTATTTCGCGGTGGCACAATTATTGCTGTATAATTAAAGTATGAACAGACGATCCGCCCCGGTGCCGGATCTTAACCACACGTAGAAAGGAAGCGTATAAAATGAAAGCAAGGAAAGTATTCCGAACTGTCGAGACGCATACTCTCGGCCAGCCGACCCGTACGGTCGTCAGCGGATTCCATAAGATCCCGGGCGCCACGATGGGAGACAAATTCACTTATATGCAGAAAAATGAGGACTGGTTCCGCAAGGTTCTCTGCTTTGAGCCGCGCGGAAGCGAGATCATGTCCGGTACACTGATCACCGATCCGTGCACACCGGGCACCGATGTCGGCATCCTTTATTTCGAAGCCAGCACCTGGCTCCCGATGTGCGGTCATGACACGATCGGAGCGACCGTCGCCCTGATCGAGACCGGCCTTGTGGATGTGACCGAACCAGTCACGAAGATCAAGCTGGACACCCCGGCCGGCGTCGTTTCCGTCGAAGCGAAGGTCAATGACGGCGTCGTAGAGGAAGTTTCCTTTGTCAACGCACCGGCGCTGGTACTGAACCGCGACGTCACCGTCCACACAGAGGAATTCGGCGAACTGAAGCTGGACATCAGCTGGGGCGGCAACGTCTACGCGATCCTGCCGGCGGCAAGCGTCGGTCTGGACATCGATCCGAAGAACGCGAGCCGCTTCATTGAGATCGCAAGAAAACTCGGAGATGACATCAACGGGCAGGTCATCGTCCGCCATCCGACGCTCCCGTTCGTCGACCGCGTGACGCACATCGAATTCGCCGGTCCGCCGAAGAGCGAGGACGCCGATATCCAGAACCTGGTCGTCGCACTGCCGAAGGTCATCGACCGCTCACCGTGCGGAACCGGGACCTCCGCGAAGGCCGCGCTCCTCTGCGAGCAAGGCAAGCTCAAGGTCGGCGAAAGCTTCGTCCACGAAAGCGTGATCGGCTCGAAATTCCGCTGCGATGTCGTTGCGGAAACGGAAGTCGGCGGGAAAAAGGCGATCATCCCGAAGATCACCGGGAACGCCTGTGTGACCGGATTCTGCACCTGGATCATCGATCCGAAAGATCCGTTCCCGGAAGGCTTCATGCTTGACTAACCAGCCCCTTACCGATCCATTCGATCGATAAAAATATGTCTCTACGACAAAAGAAAGTCCCGCGCCCCGGAAAGGTCTGCTCACCTCTCCGGATGACGCGGGATTTTCATAGAAAACGGCTGCCCGCGATGGGCAGCCGCTCATTCTCTGAAACAATTCAATTGATCCGGACACGCGTTATTCGGATCAGAACAGGCTCATGACCGCGACGATCAGGAAGTAGCCGAGTACGATGACGACGAGGAACTTGTACAGGTAGTCGACCCAGGCTCCCCACTTGATGGCGGATGTCGGGTTGTACCACTCCTCACGGACTTTCTTCGCACCGACATGCCATGCCAGAATGATCGCAATCAGGAACGCGCAGAGCGTATAGATGATGTTCCCGAGGAAGTTATCGATGAACGCGAAGAACGTATCGTTCCAGACGCACGGGATCGCGACGAGCGCCGCGTAGAAGAACACGACGATGTTCGCTTTCTTCCGGCTCCAGCCAAGGCCTTCTTCGTCCATCAGCGCGGACGTTCCGATCTCCAGCTGACTGATCGAGGAAGAGATCCCCGCGAACAGCAGTGCCAGATAGAACAGTTCCATGAAGAACGCCCCGCCCGGGATCGTTGCGAAGACCTTCGGAAGTGCGACGAACATGATCCCTTTTCCCATCAGCGGATCCAGTCCGTAGATATACACAGCAGGGATGATGACGAATCCGGACAACAGGCAGACAAAGAGCTGTACGAGGTTGACTGTGATGAAATCGGTCGCGATATCCTGATCATCGTTGACGTAAGAACCGTAAACGAGAAGGATACACGGTCCGAGACCGACGGCGAACAGCGCCATGCCGGCGGCCTGCGCCCACATCTCCGGATTCAGGAGCTGTGACCAGTCCGGATGGATATAGTATTCGATCCCTTTGGCGATGCCCGGGATCATGCAGACACGAATGGCAAGGACGATCAGCACGATGAACAGGACCGGGAGCAGCACCTTGCAGATCTTTTCGATCCCGTTCGAGATGCCGCGGATGCAGATAAACGCGGCGACCGCAAGGAGAACGACAACGACGCCGTAGATCAGAGCACGGCTGTCATTCGTCTCTTCGTACATTTTCGCCGCGTGATCGGAGTAGTCCAGACCGCCGAAGCTGCGGATCATATACACGACGACCAGCGCCATGACGGCAGGGTAATACGCGAACTGCGTGCCCTGTTCGATGCTGGAAATCCAGCCGGTGATCTTCCCCGGTGTACCGGCGACCGCGTTCAGCGTACCGACGGTCCCTTTGTGGAAGTGACGTCCCAGTGAGATCTCCGCCCAGCCGGCCGGGATGACGATGAAGATGCAGACGAGAGTGAACGCGAGCACGAACGCCCCGCCGCCCCACTTCGCGCACATCATCGGGAAGCGCCACATCGCGCCGACGCCGACGGACATGCCGATCGTGGAAAGAATAAAACCGATCCGCGATCCGAATCCATCCTTCAGATTGCTTTCCCCATGTGCCTCATTCTTTTTTCCCATCGACTTGCTCAGCATGAAGATACTGCCGCCGCCGAACAGAACGAGGTAGATGACAAGCATAATTACAGTTGTTGCAGACATTTACTTCTCCTCCAAAATTTCCTGCTTTTGCAGTAGCGATAAAATAAGTGATAAATAAGTGATAACAATGGTTCTTCGAATGATTTTCTGCACAGGGCGCTCTGCTGCCCCACGATACCTTAATTCCGAAGAATCATACTTAATATGAGCAACCAGCATGCCAAGAAAAGGAAGAAGCTTTAAAAAATTTTCGAATCCGGGAATCCCAAAGCCG
Organism: Anaerovoracaceae bacterium; assembly: GCA_050946555.1. Taxonomy (GTDB): domain Bacteria; phylum Bacillota; class Clostridia; order Peptostreptococcales; family Anaerovoracaceae; genus Aminicella. Next base: position 139,638 of record JBMNVA010000004.1, read on the forward strand.
GTGCCAGCGGCTCACTCCCCCTGCAAATTCATGCTTCCGGAGCGCACCTCCCGATTCAAAAAATGTCAGCCTGTTGAAACACTACGTTCTGTATCCATTCTATATATCATAACACAAATAATTTATTATGATATATAATCATATTCATTGTAACAAAACGTCAACATGTCAAGAATATAACACGTTGACGTTTTTTCGTGATGTTGCGAATTTATTACAAATGATTTTTTTCAGACACTTGCATCTGTGCGGAAAACAGCCGCCCGGCAAAGGGCAGCCGTTTTCACTGCAGCAGTTAGCTCGATCCGATCTTGAGCCGTTATTATCAGAACATAGAGATGACCGCGACGGCTGTGAAGTATGCAAGGACGATCACTACGAGGTACTTGTACAGGTAGTCGACCGCTCTCGGCCACTTGATCGCGGAAGTCGGATTGTACCACTCTTCGCGGACTTTCTTAGCTCCGACCTTCCAGCCGAGGATGAGAGCGATGCAGAGCGCGCAGACGCAGTAGCCGATGTTTCCGATCAGGTTGTCCCAGAGGGTGAAGAAACTGTCATTCCAGACACACGGGATCGCGATGACCGCGGCATAGAGGAACACAGCGATATTCGCTTTCTTCCGGCTCCATCCGAGGCCTTTCTCATCCATCAATGCGGACGTCCCGATCTCCAGCTGGCTGATCGAGGAAGAGATCCCCGCGAACAGCAGTGCCAGATAGAACAGTTCCATGAAGGCGATCCCTCCCGGCATCGACTGGAAGACCTTCGGCAGAGCGACAAACATGATGCCTTTCCCCATCAGCGGATCCAGCCCGTAGATGTACACAGCAGGGATGATGACGAATCCGGACAACAGGCAGACAAAGAGCTGAACGACGTTGACCGTGATGAAATCCGTTGCGATATCCTGCTTGTCATCGCAGTAGGAACCGTAAACCAGAAGGATGCACGGTCCGAGTCCGACGGCGAACAGCGCCATGCCGGCAGCCTGTGCCCACATTTCCGGATTCAGGAGCTGTGACCAGTCCGGATGGATGTAATATTCGATGCCTTTGGCAATCCCCGGGATCATGCAGACCCGGATGACGAGAATGATCAAAACGATGAAAAGCAGCGGAAGCAGGATCTTGCAGATCTTCTCGATCCCGTTCGCAACTCCGCGCGCACAGATGAAAACCGCAACCGCGATCAGGCAGAGAACAACGAGGTAGATCGCGATCCGGTTGTCGTTTGTCGCTTCATAGACCTTCTCCGCGTGATCCGCATACTTCAATCCGCCAAACGATTTGACCATATACAGGACGACCAGCGCCATGATCACCGGATAATACGCAAACAGGGAAGCCTGGTCGAACGAAGCGAGCCATCCGACAAACTTTCCCGGGCCGCCGGCGACTTCATCCAGTGCTCCGACGGTGCCCTTGTGAAAATGACGTCCCAGCGAGATCTCAGCCCAGCCGGCCGGGATGACGATCAGCACACAGATCACAACGAACGCCAGAACGAACGCTCCGCCTCCCCACTGTGCACACATCATCGGAAAACGCCACATTGCACCGACGCCGACCGACATGCCGACCGTCGAGAGGATAAATCCGATCCGGGATCCGAACCCATCCTTTAACTTAGTACCCCCTTCCGAAGAAGAGCCCTTTTTCATGGACTTGTTGAGCATGAAAATGCTTCCGCCACCAAACGCTACAAGGTAGATGATGAGCAGAACAATTGTTGTAGCAGACATTTTTTCCCTCCTACTTAAATTAATTAATAATACCGCCCGACAACAACTTTCCCACGAAGTAACATGCATGTCCCCCAAGTCCTTTCCTGCTCAGAGCATTCCCCCTATGCTCGAAAGTCCGGATGTCTAGCATCATTGTTGTCTGACAACATTATATCATAAAACATCGTGTTGTCAATCTTTCAACAGCGTGTTTCCTGCACAGAAACATCAAAAATTTCAAAAATTTTTCCCGGAAGCACTGCTCCCCCGGAAAAAATTTTTCTTATCCCCGCCTCTCATTCCTTTTGTCCCGACATATAAAAAAGAGACCCGACCGTTCATGGCCGAATCTCAGTCAAATTTTTTCAGATGGATTTTTGTTTACTGCACGTCACCGCTGGCGCTGCCTTTTGACTTGTTCTCGATCACATCGTCGAACAGGTGATGCCGCTCGATGTCTTTCGCCTTATGGGCATCTTTGGCTTTGATCGCCTCGAAGAGATCCCGGTGCTGCTTCAGCGAGCTTTCGCGGAACCGCTTCGTATCGTTCGTCCTGTAAATGTTCTGGATGATCTTCTCATTGAAGTTGTCATAGTACGCGGCGAGCGCACTGATGATGAGCATGTTCCGAGACATGTTCCGGATGTACTGATGGAACTCATAGTTCTTGTCAAGGAAGATCTTCCAGTCCTGATCGATCGCGTCTTCGCAGGCGATCAGGAGCTGTTCCAGTTCTTTGATATTCTCCTCGTCCATTTTTTCCGCCGCGAGATAGACCGCTTCCGGCTCCAGCGCCAGAACGAATTCGATGATCTCTTCATCGGACGCAAGCCGCATGCTGGCCGCAAAATCCCCTTCTTCGGCGATCTCTTTCCGCGCCTTGATATAGGTGCCGTGCTTCGTCCTGCGGATGTAACCCTGCGTATCCAGGACCTTGTACGCCTCGCGGAGTGTCCCGCGACTGACATTCAGGATCTTGCAGAATTCCGTTTCATTCGGGAACGCGTATCCGTCCGGCAGATCACGCGAGACGATCATGTCCCGGATCTGTTCCGCCAGAAAATCAGACTGCGTTTTAATCTCTGTAACCGCCAGTTTATTCAGTATGCTGTCTGTGTTATCTGCCATTCTTTCTCCTTCTGATGCAAGACCGTTCCGGTCCAAGTTTGTTAGTCTTCTATTCTTGTCTTACATTATAACATCCAACAAGCGATGTTTGCAATAACACGGGGAAGGGAGCCTTTTTCCGGTCAGGCCGCCGGCTTTAATACACTGACAAGATAATCGACGATCTTATCGATGTCATTATCCACATTGATCCCCATTTCCGCGAGCCGGTCGGAGACATCCCGCGGGAGAGCGTCCCCTTCCAGCCTCTCATTGAGGCGGCCGCCCATGACGACCGGGACATGGATCTCTAACTCGTCAAATTTTTTCATCATCCCAACGGCGAAGCTGTAGGCGATACCGTTGAATGTGCTGACCAGGACTGCCTGGCTCTCGGTTTCGATCACTGTGTCCCCGAGCTCTTCGATCGCGATGTTCGTCCCCATATCGAAGACCTCCGCGCCGGCTTTCCGGAGCACGTTGCGGACGATCTCTTTCCCGAATTCGTGGACGTCGGTGGATGCGACGATGACGTTGACGCCTTTGAGCGGCTTGTCATCCAGGTCCCCGATCTGCTGCAGGATGTCGTCCTGCTGCCTCGTGATCGCCTTGACGATCGATGTCGCGCGGACCGGGATGCGCCCCCGGAGAGCCATGTCGTCTCTACGGCCGACTCCGAATTTCTGCTCCAGCTGCCCGGCGCCGAGTGCCTTGAGGGCTGCCAGCACTTCGCCCGGATGATCGATGTCGACATTCATATCATCGAGACCGTTGAGCACCCGCTCAAAGAACACATTCCCCGTCGCGACCAGAAGATCCGCTTCCGCCTTGACCTTCGGAATGTCGATGTAATCCTTGTAATATTCCGCCTGCTGGATCGCCATGTCCACAGAATTATGTGCGTCGATGATCTCCTCGACACTCGGGACGCGGATCGCCTCCGTGATCGGGATCGGCGTGATGGCATGGCCGCTCGGTGCGATCATCTGGCCGATCGCGTCACCGACAGCGTAGGATGTCAGCGCCGAATAGTTCTTCGGCATGTTATATGAAAAGTCGATTGTGTTCCCGTAAATCATCGATCCCGGCGTATGGTACGTGTTGATCTGCCACATCGCGACATTGAAAATGATGCGGACCATCGGATCATTGAAAAGATTCCCGAAGCAGTGCCCCATTCTGGCGCCGATCAGATCTTCCGTGATATAGCGCTCCAGACGCGCATATCCGACCAGGTTCGCCAGATCATGGAACTGCGCCCCGAACCCGTCATCCAGGTTGGAATGGATGATCGTCCCCTGATCCCGGAACTTCGCCATCAGCATCAGAGCCTTGACCATGTCGACCGTCCGGTACTCTTCCATATCAAGGCCCGGATACTCATAAGTATAATAATGAGAAAAATTCCCGATAGTCGTGACGCCGGCCTTCAGGCCCTTGGACGTGTTTTCCAGCCCGTTCAGCGATCCGATCATGTGGTCGCCCAGGTGCGGCTGGATCGGGACGACCTGACCCAGCGCCTGCCATTCGCTGTCATCTTTCAGGACCAGGCCGGAACCCGGCTGGATCCGGTCACGGTACTCCTCCGGCACGCCCATGACCCAGTCAAGGCAGGCGCCGTAACGGTCGATATAGGAACCGGAACTGTTCAGCGTATCGTAGATCTCCTTCAGGCCTTCCGTCTGGGCCTGCCACGAACTCATCCCGATCGCAGAGTGCTTCATGATCTTTCCCTCTGCCATCATCTGTTCTTTATATTCCCGCTCCGAAGAAACGCCGTACTTCTCCATGAACAGTGTCCGTCCGATCTTGATGTCCTTCGCGTATTCGTCGACCTCATGCCGCATCGTTTCCACGTCCGGGAGATCCTTGATGTTGAATTTCCAGTTGAATTTCAGTTCCATTTGTTTTCACCCTTTCCTCTCAGCAGCCGCGGATGCTGTCCTTCATGATGGCATACGCGACGTGCTCATCGACCTGTCGCAGGAGGCCGGCGGCAAAAAGTACATATTCTGTATCGAGAAACATGTCGAGCGAATTCGGCAGAAGACGCCTCCGGTCCGCCGTGTTGTCTTTTTCCCGGCAGGCCCATTTCAGGACAGATGCAGGATCTTCATTGTGGATCAGAACGCCGCCTGTCCCGATGATCTTTGAAACCTCACTGATGTTTTTCCCGATCTGAAGATCGAGTCCTTTTTTGTCATACGACGTTTCGAGATGGCCTGCGTGGCGCCGTACCGCTTTGAACACCGCGTAGTTCGCAATCTCGTTGTCCAGCTGCCGCTCCACCTCGGAGTCCGGGAGATAATCATGATTTTCGATGCGTTTCCGGATCGACTTCCGAACGTCTTCTTCTCCGATCCCCAGGCGTCTCGATGCGTTCGCGACATTTTCATCACTCACGGCGCCGCCGGACGATTCCCGCATGCCGAGATCGCCTTCCACGGTCCGCTTGGCATAGGCTTCTTCCAGTCCCACGATCCGCGCGCCCTCGTATCCCCGGTTTTCATTGAACGAGTACACATCCGTCGTGGCGCCGCCGATATCGACGACCAGGAGCGGCCCCAGTCCGCCGCAGCCTCCCGGCCCCTGTGACAGCAGCTCCCCCGCCCGCAGGACAGCAACCGGAGTCGGCACGATCGGCGCATCGAATTCTTTTTTGACCTCGCCGAATCCCTTCATATTGGTGATCCGATCCAGAAACAGATCCCGGATGACATCCTGCGTCGGGGAGACATTGAGCTCCCCGAGGTGCGGAATGATATTCTCGACGATGAAGCAGGATTTCCCACGGGACTCCAGGATCAGTCTGACATCCTTGTCCAGCTGCGAGTTACCCGCATAGATCACCGGGACCCGGATATCGGACTTCGCGAGCATTTCCGCGTTGCGGATCACGAGCGTGCAGTTCCCTTTCTCGTAGCCGCCGGTGAATAAGACGATCTCGGAAGAGCTTTCCTCGAGTTCCCGGATCTTCTCCTCCGTCAGCAGCCCCGTCAGATTGGCAACGATCTTCGCGCCCGCTCCGAGTGCCGCCGATTCTCCTGCCAGGGTGCTGAGCGACTTCGTCAGTCCGACGACCGTCATGCGCAGGCCGCCCGCCGCACTGGATGTCGACAGTTTCAGGGCCTGCTCAAAGTCTTTTTCCCCCAGCAGCTGCTTCGCTTTCTGAAAACACTGCGAGAGGCCGATCCCGGCGTTCGTTCCGACAGTGGACGGGACCATGTACGTGAGCAGCACTTTTTTCTCTTCCAGATCGACAATGACTTCCTTTGTGAACGTGCTTCCAAAGTCGATCGCGATCGCATGTTTCATGCTTTCCGCCTCTTCTCAGTCGTTGAACGTATCCGCCTTATCGATCCCCTCCTTGACGGATTTCAGGATCGCCGAATCGAACGCGCAGTCTTCCAGCGTCTTCAATGCTTCGATCGTAACACCTCCCGGCGATGTCATCTGGTCGACCTTGACCGCCGGATGCTCTCCGGTCAGTTCCAGGACTTTCGCCGCACCCTGCATGTTTTTCAGCACGATCTTCCTTGCGTCCGGCCGGGAAAATCCCGAATAAACACCGGCGTTGATGAGCGCTTCGATCTCTTTGTAGACCCAGAGCGGCCCGGCGCAGGCAAAGGTGGAAAACGCATTGAACAGATCTTCGTTCAGCGGCATGACCTGCCCCAGTGCGCCGAGGATCTCTTCCACGTCTTCCTTTTCTTTCTCGCCGCAGTTTTCGTTCAGTGCGTAGGCACTGTAGCCTTCTTTCACCTGATTCAGCGTATTCGGGATGACCCGGGTGATCTTTTTGTCTTTCCCCAGCTGTTCTTCCAGCGCCGCGATCGGGATCCCGGCCGCGATCGACAGGATCATCGTTCTGCCCGTGATCTTCCCGTTCAGGCTCTTCGTGACGACCGGTACGATATTCGGCGTGACCGCGATAATGATGATCTCCGCCGTTTCGAATTCATCTGACGCATCCGCTTCCGTCATTACGCCATACGTCTCTTCCAGATAGACACGACGGTCTTCGACCGGCTCACTGACGGTTACCAGCTCCGGCTCTGCGACCTCCGCCTTTAAAATGCTGCGTAGGATCCCTTCTGCCATGTTGCCGCCGCCGCAGAATACGATTTTCTTTTCCATAAGACATCACCCTTGCTTTTTCAACTAAAATCCAGCTTCTGATTCATAATCTTATTATAAAATTCCGCCTAATTGTTGTCAATCAATAATTGTTGTCCTACAATAATTTTTGTGCGATTTCAGTGGAGTATCATGAAACATCCTGTTTCCGTTTGTACGCTACCTGAATCCTGAAAGCCGGATTATGATAATAGATATAGAAAGGACAGGCGTATCCCACCGCCTGCCGGAACGGATGCAGGTTCTGCGAGAGACAGCTCCTATGATGAAGGCAGAACCGATGCTGAAAGGAGACCAGAAAATGGATATGAAAAAATGGAAAGAGGACGTGATCTCGTCCCCGCGAAAAAAAGGAATCCCGGTACTGTCCTATCCATCCATCAAACTGACCGGAGCGACCGTTCACGACTATGTCACGAATGCGACCGTCCAGGCGGAAGGCATGAAAGCCCTCGCCGACCGGACGCCTTCGCTCGCGTCACTCAGCATGATGGACCTCTCGATCGAATGTGAAGCGTGCGGAGCAAAAGTCCGCATTCCGGAAAACGATGTTCCGGCAATCACGGACGAAATGATCAAAACGATGGAGGATGCAGAGAACCTGAAAGTCCCTCACCCCGGTGACGGCAGAACGCAGGTTTTCATTGACGCCATCAAAAAAGCAAAGTCCATGATCACCGACCGACCTGTTTTTGCCGGAATCATCGGCCCATTCTCCATGGCGGCACGTCTCATGGGCGTGACCGATATCATGATGCAGGCGATCAAAGATCCGGCAAAGGTGAAACTGGTCACGGAAAAATGCACCGAGTTCATCACCAACTACGCCCTTGTCTATAAAAATGAAACCGGGGCGGACGGTTTTGTCATGGCGGAACCGGTCATGGGGCTGCTCTCCCCGAAAATGGCAGGTGAATTTGTTACTCCATATGCCAAAGAGATCGTGGATAAAACACAGGACAATGAATTCATCGTCATCTTCCACAACTGCGGCGGCGGTGCGGTGAAAATGGCGAAAGAGATCGCGGAGATCGGGGCGGAAGGCTATCATTTCGGGAACTCGATCAAAATGGAAGACATCCTCCCGCTGATGCCGAAAGACAGCCTCGTCATGGGGAACGTCGACCCGGCAGGAGAGTTCTGTTTCGGAACGTCTGAATCCATGAAAAAGGCAACGACGGACATCCTTGAAAAATGCCATGACTATCCGAACTTTGTCATTTCCTCCGGCTGCGATATCGGTCCGAACGCGAAATGGGAATGTATCGACGCGTTCTATGAAGCGATCGACGAATTCTATACAAAACAAGGTGTCTGATCGAATTCCGATCTCCACTGCCGCCTTCGTCTCCCCGGAGGCGGATTTTGGATATTTAGGAGTCGGGCGGATTTTTCAAAGCGATCCGCAGCAGAAGCAGGGGCCTGTCGCACGTTTATCGGTACGACAGGCCCCGCTCTTTTGTCTGAGCACTGATCAGAATGCCATCCTGCGGATATAGACATCCTGAAAGCTGCTTTTATTCTCTAACTCGATATGCTCGGCTTTTTTCGGGATCCCGAGCACCGTTTCCCATTCCTTCTGTGACATCAGTGCCATCGATACGCCCGCGCCGGCGGCATTCCCCAGCACATGGATCCTGGACAGTTCGATGTTCGGAAGGAGTCCGATCCGGACAGCACTCTTTTTGTCGATGTAACATCCGAACGCGCCGGCGACAATCAGCTCATCAATCTCCTCAACGGAATATCCCATCTCTTCGAGCATCAGCGCAAGCCCTGCGGCGACGGCTGCCTTCGCCAGCTGGATCTGACGGATGTCATTCTGCGTGACAACGATCTCCCCCTGTCCGTCCCGGAATGCGACGACGAAGCACCGCTCTCCGTTCCGCTCATACAGCCGGTTTCGAAACTCAGGATCAAGGCCTTTGGACTCGATATCCTTCGCGGAGGCCATCCTCCCTTTCCGGTTCACCAGACCGGCATCCAGCATCTGAGCGACGGCATCGATGATCCCCGACCCGCAGATCCCCTGTGCCGCTTTTCCGGAAATGGTCCGGAAGAACACATCCCCGTCTTTGATGAGGATCTTTTCGATCGCTCCGTCGGCTGCCCGCATTCCACACAGGATCGAAGCCCCTTCAAATGCGGATCCGGCCGCCGTGGAACAGACGCAGATCCTTTTGCCGTCCGTCAGAACGATTTCGCCGTTCGTTCCGATGTCGATGTAGGCAGTCAGTTTCTTTTTGTCCATCAACCGGGCAGCGAGAATTCCTGCTGTGACATCTCCGCCGACATGACCGGCGATATTCGGGAACAGAATCACCTGTGCATCCGGGCGGATCGAAAGCCCGGATTCTTCCGCTTTTAAAAAGAGCGGCCCTTCATACGCCGGACGGAACGGCGCGAGTGCGAGACTCATCGGATCATAGCCGGCGAACAGATGGCTCATCGTGGTGTTCCCGCATACGGTCACTCTTCGGATCGCGCCAGGGTCGATCCCGAAATCGCTGCACAGTTCGCGCAGGATCTCATTAATGCAGGATGTGATCAGCTGACGCATCTCGCGGATTTTTTCTTTATCCCGGCTGCAGTAGCTGATCCGCGTGATGACATCCATCCCATGCCGGCTCTGCGGATTCGTCCTTGCGGCGGATCCGAGTTTTTCCCCGGCGTTAAGATCCCACAGGATGCCGACCACGGTCGTCGTGCCGATGTCGACCGCGACGCCGAATCCCGGCGCTCCCTGATCCGGATGAAAGTCCGCCGGATACGCCGAATCCTCTTTTTTCCTCCGGTTAACTTCTGTCATAAGCAGCCCGTTGTCGCATCTCCCGCAGCTGCTGCAATTTCCGGTACAATAGATCATACATTCCTCCCCGCCCGGCACACACTGCAGCTGATCGGACTGCCGCTGCAGTATTCGCACTGCGACCTAAGTTCATGATACTGATCGTTCACGCGGAAAATGATCCCCGCGCAGGATTTCTGCGGCTCCATCACGCCGGGTTCCCGGACCGAGATCCCGAGCTTGTCGAAGTCGAGCAGCTTCGCGAGATCGAGAAGCGAGCTCGTGCTCATTCCGAAGAACCCCGGTCCGAAGCTGTCACTGAGCCGGTGCTCCCTCGAAAGATTTTCCCGGATCATCTCCCGGATCGCTTCGACGTAGCTGTTTCCCCAGAGATCCGCATAGACCCGGTTCAGTATATCCATTTCGCTGAAATCATAATCACCGGCCGTACAAGCGTAGACGTAGACGCCTTCCAGCATGTCGGGGCGGATCTGTTGAAAGACGTTGCAGTGGAAGACCGCATCTTCGATTTCGAGTGTCCGGTCCTCCAGCTTATATTCTCCCCCGTCAAAGCGAACAGTTTCCCCGTTCAACTCCATGCAGGACCGGAACCGCTCAAGCATCGCCATGGCCTGTTTTCTCATTTTCTCATACTTCGGTCCCGTCCGGTCCGCACCCGAGCTCTTCAGAAAATATTTCAAGGCGAGATCGCCGCAGACTTGTTCATCGATCGTGAAAAACTCTTTCTTCATCCGATATCCCTCTCGCATCTCGTACTTCAAACTTCATTTCCGTATACAGATAGACGGACAGTTCTTTGTTTCTTAACTCTACCGTTTTGTCCCTGCGATGACAAATGATGACGGGCTCCTCTGCGCCCGCATTCCCGGCCCGTTCGAGCAGCCAGGGCTTCATGCGGCGCTCCGTGAACTCGACCGCCTCCGTCAGCGTCTCAAAATCCCATACGCCGAACGGACAGTGCGCCCGATACTGCTCCGATTCACGCATCGGCAGGATCATGACATTATAGGACAGGAAAAAAGAACCTACCGCAGCGCCGACCGCGCCGGCCACTTCCATATAGTCCGGAGCAGTCATCGGTTCATGCACCATTTCTCCGACCGGTTCCAGCAGCACACGCGTCGGTGCGCCGACTCCGATCAGGTTCTCGTTCAGATGGAACTCGAAGCAGGGAGATGAGGCAGGCTCCGGGAAAAGCATGGCCTCCAGGAGCGCCGTTTCATCACGGTCTGCTGAAAAATCGAACCCTTTTTCGGAAAGTGTTTTCCCGAGGATCCCGTTCAGAATCCTGCGTTCCGCTTTTTCCAGCACAAAAGAGGCCACTTCCTCTGGAGTCTTCATTCCGCTTCCGGTGTACAGCATCGCGCCAGCCCGGCTCGCGTTTCCATTCCAGCGGTCCATCCGCCCGAGCACATGCATGGCGTCCGTCGGAGTAAAAGAGGAATAACGGATCAGCCCGCGTTCCTCCATCTCATCCAGATTTTTCGCTTTGATCCACCAGACAGTTTCGTTCAGCAGGAGGAAATAAACCGAACGGGAGCCTTTTTTCAGCACCTGCAGGATCCGCTGCTCAAATTCATTCTGCGGGGTGCCTCTTCCGCACGTCGCGAAAAGCGGTTCCGCCCGCCGGTCCTTTCCCCGCAGCCACTCCAGTTCCCGCAGCACCGCGGGCTCCGATTCCGCCAGCCTGCACAGCGGAAGCACCCGGCGCGTACCCAGCTGCGGCCGGTGGTCCGGCCCCTTCATGACGCGGGTGTCACCGCCCAGACCGAACGTACTGATATCGATCGCCTTGACGAGCGTTTTGTAATCGGCGACTTCCGCTCCGGTTTCGGAAATGCGGGGCGTTCCCTTCCGGTCCAGCCGGATCAGATCGGTTGTAGTCCCTCCGATGTCAACGACCCATCCCTTCCGGCAGTCCCTGTGCTGCGAGCAGAGATATCCCGCGCCGCATGCGCTGGCAGCCGGTCCGGACATGATCATTTCCACCGGATGCTGCGAAGCCCAGGCAGATCCGACGATCGTACCGTCTCCACGGAGCACTGTGACCGGCGCAAGGATCCCCCGTTTTTCACAGACTTTCTGAGTGAATCTCAGAAGCTCCATGACGATCGGGATCAGACCGGCATTCAGCGCGGTCGTCACGGCTCTGCGCACGGAATCCAGTTCGGTACTGAGTTCATGCCCACAGCTGATCGCAAGATCCGGCCGGCGCTCCCGGACGATCTCCGCTGCGCGGTCTTCATGGCTGCTGTTCCGCACGGAAAAATATCCTGAGATCCCGATGCCTTCCATCGCTGCCGGAAGCGAATCGAGGATCCGGCCAAGCTCCTCTTCATCCAGCGGTTCCTGTTCATTTCCCTGATACGTATGGCCTCCACGCACTTCGTAGATCCTCTCGGCGCTGAACTCCTCACTCTCTGCGATCTCCCGGATCCATTTTTTATGATACCCGATCATTATCAGTGCGGTCGGCCGCATCTTTTTTTCCACAAGCGCGTTCGTGGCAAACGTCGTAGCCAGATTGACCGAACGAATGCAGGAAGCATCGATCCCCTCCAGCAGGGCGTCCAATCCCGTTTGGATCGTCCGTATCAGATCTTCGTTATCCGTTTCCGTCTTCACACTTTTCAGGACCTGATTTTCCCGGCTGTCGACCAGAACAAGATCCGTAAACGTCCCGCCGGCATCGATCCCGATGATCCTTTCTGGATCTGCTGACATTTCTTTCCCTCCGCGAATTCATTCTTCCCCCGGCATCCGCGGGATCCCTGCCTCGGAAAGACCTTTTCTCCTACTGAAAAAGTGCCGTCGAAGGATCCGGCATTTCTACGTCACCTTCCACCTCCATGGCACCTTTTCCATCGTCAGAGCATCCTGCTCTCTGATTTAAGCTTCCTTCGCGTACCGGTCGATGATCTTCTGAAGATCCTCTTCCTTTTCCTTTCCTTTCGTATAGTCATACGACTTCTCATACTTCTCGAGCTGTTTCAGAGCCCGGTCGACCAGCGTGTTCGCTCCCTCACGCTTCAGATAATTCGTGTACGGCGCGCGGTCGGTCAATACCGGCGTGAAAAATTCTTTCTTGAAATTCTTCAGCGTCTGCGGGTGATACAGGAATTCCGCCTTCACGCCCTCCTGCTGGAGGACATCGAACGCGAGCGAATAATCGTTGACTTCCATCCCCCGACCGATCCGTTCGATGACCTGGATGATTTCCGCATCCAGAGCGAGTGCCACATAGGAGAACTGATTCAGCTGTGAGAACAGGCCGCAGCTCAGTTCAAGATTTGAGCCGCACTGCCGGGAAATGAACCCGGTCATGAATTTTTCCCATCCGTACTGAACGTCATACTCGTTCGAATCGGAGATCGGGCTCAACGGCATGATCGGGATCCGATAAAAGTGCGCAAGCTGGCTCGCTGCGACCTTCATCACCGGGAATTCCGGCGTCGCAACCGTGCAGGCCGCGAATTTCATATCGAAGATCCGTGCCGCGTGGAGAATCGTGCACGGGAGCCCCGGCTTATAGCACTGCGCCAGCACGATGTGCCCGAGTGCCTCCGCGAAGGACTGGACGACCGTTCCCGCCAGTGTGACAGGCGATGTCGCGCCGGCCATCGGACCGGTACTGAATCCGCACGGGATATTGTATTTCGCCGCCTCACGAATGACCTCGCAGCAGTCTTTGCGGATCCCGAGCGGTGAGAACGTGCAGAGATTCATGAGGACTCTCGGCTTTTTCATCAGTTCTTCCTCGCCGCCGACCATTTCTCCGATCAGTTCCGCGATGCCCTGCATATGCGGACCGGAATTCGCGACCGTGTGGATCGGCTTTCTGGTATTTACCAGAAGATCTTTGACCATATAGAGATCCTGAAGCTGTGCCGGCATGTCACACGGCTGGATGGACGGTTCGATGATGCTGATCTGATCGATCGTATCGACCAGTCTCGCTTCTTTTGCAAGCGCATCGTAAGTTCCTTCTTTTTCCTTCCCGTCGTTGTCAACGAATGTCGTCGAGTATCCGCATGTACCGTAATACGTCTTCGTGCCTCCGAGCTCCATCACTTTCTCACCGGCCATATCGTACATGAAGAAAGAGTGACACATCACATCCAGGCTGTGCTGGACGAGATCCGGCGGAAGATACGCCCTCTGCGCTTCATAATCTGCCCGGGCCCCATTCTTCTCCAGCAGTTTCAGAGACTCTTCCTCTTCGACCATGATCCCGATCTGCCAGAGCACTTCCATAATGTTCATATGGATTCTGTAAAGTTCGTCGTCGGATAATACCTTCAGATTTTTCGTCAGTTCCATCCTATCCTCCTAACTACTGCTGCGCGCTGACCAGCGTTTCCTGTTCCTCTGCCAGCTTCGCCATTTCCTCTTCCGAGAACGTATCTCCGAGCGCCTCGCCGATGCGAAGCGTCTTTTTGTCTGCATACCTGTGCAGGACTTTCGGTATCCGGTATACCGCCATGCCTGCCATGAATTCCATCACGATCGTCGGGAGTCCGCCGATCGTCGCAAAGGATTTTGCTCCGTCGATCCCGGCGTAGGAGATCATGACATAGGCACAGGCTGCCATGATCAAAGCCCAGTATGTCTTCATATACATCGGTGGTTCTTCGTCTTCTCTGACATCGCGTACCGTGATCATCGACGCATACGACGCGGTCGTCGTCGCGCTGCTGGCGAGTGTGACAAAAGAGAGGTAAATGACGACGAGGAAGACGACGCAGAGCACGGTCCCGAACGGGAACTGCTTGAACATCTCGAACATCGTTGCTTCCATGCCTTCCTTCTGAAGGGATGCCCAGAGATCGAATGTTCCGTTTTTCTGCATGTCGAAAGCGATCGATCCGAAGACGACGAACCAGACACAGTTGAACAGCGACGGAACGATCCATACACCGGTCACGACTTCACGCACTGTTCTGCCATAGGATACTTTTGCCAGAAACAGTCCCGTGATCGGTGCAAAGCAGGCGCAGGATACAAACTGCCAGATCTGCCAGGAAATAACGGCCTTGTTCCCATCGGTGCCGCCGTCGTACGTCAGCATGGAAATAAAATTGTTCGCGGTGAGGCCTGTACTCTGGACAAACATGTCAAAGATATATAAGGTTGGTCCGAACAGCGCCATGACGATCAATACGATGATATACAGATTGAAGTTCTGGTCTGTCACGACCTTGATGCCTTTCGCGATCCCGCCAACCGACATGAGCAGGAAACCAATGACGACGACGGCTTCCACGATCAGCCAGAGGATCCTGTTCACATCGATCCCGAACACCTGATTCAGGCCGGCGCTCATCTGCATCGTGCCGGTTCCGAGCGAGCAGGTGACGCCGGCGATGATCCCGATGATCGTCAGCAGGTCAACGAAGATGTTCCACCCTTTCTTGACTTCCTTTCCGGTAAAAACAAAGAGGAACGAGCTGACCTTCGTCGGCTGACGCAGATTATGGATTGCGATCCCGAGAACGATCGCCCAGATCGTATAGGCGATGTACTGTCCCCACGCCCATTCCAGGTTGTTTTCTGCGAGTGCATGCACCGCCGCGGAGGTGGATTCCGGTTTTCCCCATCCGGCCCACGGCTGCTCAAAGAACGTCAGCGGCTGGACGACTCCGTAAAACACGATCCCTGTCGCGATCGTGGAGCAGATGCAGAGCCCCCAGTAAGAAAAATTACTGAATTTCGGCTTCGCGTTCACCCCGCCCAGACGGATCTTCCCGATCGGGTGAGCGTACATAATAATCCCGGTGATGATCATCAGAAGAATGGTCGGTCCGACGATCCACTTGAAATTATTGACGAATCCGTTCATCAGTCCGGACATGATCGTGGCAAACATCTTCTGATTGATGAAACTGATGATGATCACCGCCAGCATGACCAATGATACCGGATATACGATTAATTTATTGATTCGAAACGCACTTTTTGCTGCGTTTCCCGTGTTCTTTTTTGCCATTTTCTTCTCCCCCAGCACCTTCGCGCATTACGGACCTCCCATGTCCGCCATGACCACGCGGTTTCCTTCTCGTTTCCCTTCGGATTTGAAGCCTTAATTCAATCCGAGTAATTCTTCCGCCTTCTTGCAGCAAGTCATGGCATCACTGGAATAGCCATCCGCTCCGATCTCGTCCGCCCAGCGCTGTGATACCGGTGCGCCGCCGACCATCGTCTTGACCTTCCCTTTCAGTCCGGCTTCCTTCACAAGATCCTCGATCGTCTTCTGGTGCTCCATCGTCGTCGTTAACAGCGCGCTGCTCCCGATGATATCCGCGTCTACTTCGATCGCCTTGTTCACGAATTCTTCCAGCGGAACTTCCTTGCCGAGATCATAGACCTCAAAGCCGCTCGCCTTCAGCATCGAAACGCAGATGCTCTTGCCGATGTCATGAACATCGTCCTTTACGGTCCCGATGACGATTTTGCCTTTCTTCGCTTCCGCCTTTTGTCCTCCTGCTTTCAATTCCTCGTCGACCCGATCTGTCACGATCTTCATAGACTCTGAAGACATGAGCAGTTCCGGCAGGAACACTTCGCCTTCTGCGAACAAATTCCCCAGCTGTTCCATTCCTCTGCTGAATCCGTCCTTTAACAGATCAACGGCGCTGAATCCGTCCGCCTTCGCATCATCAAGGATTTTCGTTACCGCATCGTCATCCGCGTCGATGATCGCCTGCGCCGCAAGCTCGTTGTATTCGTTCAGTTTCATGATATCCCTCTCACTTCCAGATTGTTTTTTCATTCTTTTTTCGTTCCCGCAGCCCCGCGTCGAAACAGTGGTACCGGTCTGTTAGATCCGGGGGTTGTCTGTTGTCTAACAACATTATATCAATTCTCCCCCTCAAATCAATGCGTTTTGCTTTATTTTTCGCAATATTGCGATTCTATTTACGATACATCATGTTTCCGCTGCGGAAACAGTTAGAGAAACAAAAAAGCCACCCCGTCAAAAGGGGCAGCGAAGCGCAGTTCAAGAAGCCAAAATACAATATACACTGCAGAGATTCCGGATGATTCCAGCTGTTACGGTCGGTCGCCGGATTCGATCAAACTGAGGTTTTCATTGCAGAATTCCGTGAATTTCCGGACGGATGGGGATAGTTCTTTCTTACTTCGGACGGCCATTCCGATATGCCGGATCAGGCCTTCCACATCGACCTCGCGGTATGTGAGATGGTTGGCGGAGCATGTCCGGCGGGCGATCCCGAGTGGCTGCAGTGCGATCAGGTCACTTGACTCGAGGATCCGATTGATCGCCATGACCGAGTTGCTTTCAAAAAATACTTTTTTCTCATAATGAAGCAGCTTCAAGAAACGAGTGACATCGGAGTCATATTTCCCGAGGAATTTATACATGATCAGCTGACTCTCCTGCAGGTCTTCTTCCGTCAGTCTTTCTTTTTCCGCCAGCGGGTGATCCTCCCGCATGAGGACGACGAATGGCTCATCTTCTTCCAGGATCCATTCGAATTCATGGTAGTCCTGCCGGCTGAAGATCGCAACATCGATGATCCCCTGCCGCAGCCAGGTCTCCAGTTCTTCGAATGAGTTTTCTTCCGTGATTTCGATCTCCAGTTTCGGATACTTCAGATGAAACGCACTTACGACATCCGGAAGCCAGGAGGCGCAGATCGTCGGAAAACTGCCGATCCGCACCTTCCCGCGTTCGATCCCGCAGATCTGTGAGAACTGCTCTTCGAGAGCCTCGTTCATCAGCAGGAGTTTCCGGATCCTCGGAAGAACGCGCTGGCCTTCCGGCGTCAGCCTGACGCCCCGGTTCGTTCTTGTGATCAGTGAAAACCCCACTTCGTCTTCCAACGAGTTCATCATTTTGGAGAGAGCCGAGCGTGTATAGCCCAGTGCGTCGCATGCCTGGTTGAAGCCTCCCCGATCGACGACTTCAATCAGCACCTGATACTTGTTCAGATCCATATGTCACTCCATTCCAACCAAATAACATTTTGAATTTTCTAAATTATATCATGCGGATCCGGGAACTGCAAAAAATGACAGCAACCCTCAAAAGCGCATCGCCTGTGCTTCTGAAGATTGCTGCCTTATGGCAGAGCGTTTTACAGTCCGGTCTGGATCGTCCGCTCGATGATGTTCTCCTGGATATTCTCTTCCAGCGTCACAAAGAACGCGGAGTATCCGGCGACACGGACGAGCAGATTGCGGTAATTCTCCGGATGTTTCTGCGCGTCACGCAGAGTCTCGTTATCGACGACGTTGATCTGCATGTGGCTCCCTCTCATCTTGAAGTGTGCCTTGAGCACGGTCTCCACGATGTCGATGCCCTTCTCGCCCTTCACGATCTGAGGATCGAAGCGCTGGTTCAGCAGCATCCCGGCCTGCATCGAGCTCTGGTCGATGGAGTCGAGCGACTTCACGACCGCTGTCGGACCGCAGGTGTCGCAGCCGATCATCGGGGAAGCATTGTCGGAAAGCGGAGTGAACGCGTGGCGTCCGTCCGGAGTCGCCGTGATGTTCTTTCCGAGCTGGACGTTGTACGACTGCGTCGCGCATACGGTGATGAACGAGCCGCCGCGTCCGTCCTTATACTTTTTGATCTCGGCGTCTGCGCTTTCCGCGACGAACTGGGCGTAGCGGTCGACCTGCTCGATGTCGTTGCCGTACTTCGGCGCGCGGTGGATCAGCATCTGACGCAGGTCCTCGTGGCCTTCGAAGTCGCTGCGGAGGAGATCCATCAGCTCCGGCATCGTGATGTAGTGTTTATTGAAAACGCACTCTTCGACCGCCGCGAAGGAATCCGCGATATTCGCGAGACCGGTGATCGCCATCGCGTCCCAGCGATAGTCCGCGCCTTTGTCCTGCAGGAGTTTCCCTTTTTCGATGCAGCCCTGTGTGAACGCGGAAGCGAGGAGCGTCGGCATCGTGTACGCGTGGACTGACACGAGCCGGTTGAATTTGTCTACGAACTTCTTCATGAAGTAGGAGAGCTGTGTCAGGTAAGCCTCTTTCAGGTCGGCGATCGAGGTGATGTCTTCTCCCTTGACCGTCTCCGGACCGACCTGCTTCCCGCTGACCGGATCTTTTCCGCCGTACAGCGTGATCTCAAATACTTTGATCAGGTTGAAGAACCCGAGCATCGACTGATAGTCGGAGATCCCCGGGACGATCGGCTCGGTGCAGCCGAGCAGGCACCAGTTCCTGGCCTGTTCCTTCGTGAAGCCGAGTTTTTCCAGCGCCGGGATGGCGTTGTTATCGTCAAAGAACGCCGGGTGGCTCCCGCCCTGCAGTGTCACCTTGATCGCGAGCCGGAACGTATCCTCATCGACATTGTCATGATAGCGGAACGATACCGGCGGCTCTTTTGTCTGCAGATCCTCCATGCCGTGCAGGATCATTCTGGTCAGGTCGTTGCAGGCGTCGGTCCCGTCCGGCTTCTGGCCGCCGAGCGTCATCTGCATGTAGAGCGCGCAGCCCGGATAAGCGCCCGATTCGTATTCGTCTCTCAGGTACCACATCTCCTCGATCCGGAGCTTGAACTCCTGAACGAGCGCGTTCAGTTCCTCTTCCGGGACGCCGCTCGCGATGTCGTTCTTATAGAAATCATACAGGTACTGATCGAAGCGGCCCAGCGAATGGATATAGCCCATATTTTCTGTCATGATCGCATCGTGCGTGAACAGCACAAGCTGCAGCGCCTGCATAAAGTTCTCCGGCGGATTTTCCGGGACGACGCGGCAGTTCGCGGCGATGGTCTCATACATTTTTTTCTGCTCCGGATCTTCGCAGCTCTCCGCTTTCTGCTCCGCGAGATCCGCATAACGGTGCGCGAACGTGATGACCGATTCCATCGCGGAGATCATCGCTTCCCACTTTATTCTCTGATCCGTGTTCTCGATCGTCATCTCGTCGTTCAGCCCGGCGATCTTCTCTCTGCACTGATCGATGTACCAGCGATAGCCGCGCTTCACAAGGTTCTCATAGTCTGGCGCGTGGCACATCGTGGAGCACTGCTGGATCCCGCGGGTGAAGATGCCGATATCGACGAGTTCGTGCTCTTCCTCTGTCATGATGCTGTCGGTGTAATCGCCGAACGTATGCCCTTTCCAGATGTTCGCGATCTGGCGGAGTTCGTCCTTCTCGCCCGGCATGTACTGGAACGGATCGAACCGGCGTGTGTCGAACGTCTCGACGGCTTCCGGGAGCCAGTTCATCATTTCCGGGAACACCGGCACGGCGTGCGTCCTGGACGCGATGCTCCCGACCAGGAGCGAATCCTCTTCAATATAGATGACACGGTTTTCCATCACCCGTTGGAACAGGTCCGCACGCTGGCGGACAAAAGGTTCTATGTGTGGTTCCTGGTAAAATTCTGTTGCGATCCTCGCGCGGTCCAGGCAGATCGTCGGCGTGGTGTTCTGGATCCGGTCACGGATCTTTGCAATTCTTGGAGATAACATGGCATTCCCTCCTGTTTATGAAATATATTGTTGAGACTGAGAGTTCTTCTTTTATCTAAAGAAAATGCAAACACCGTGCCAGAAAAAAAATGCGGATTTTTTCATGAAATTTTCCGGTCTGAAGCGAGGAAAAAAGGCGCACAGCATCGTTTTGTAAAAAATATTACACAAAAAGTGTTACCGTTTTTACCCGTTTCGGGATTCGGGTAAGGAATTACTCATAAGAAAAACGGCGCTTCCGCGCCGCCCGGCTTTCCCCGATCTCTTCTTTATTACTTGATCTCCTCTTCACTCGATTTCATACCGGTGGAGCAGATTGTACAGCGTCTTCCGGGAGATCCCGAGAAGCTCCGCCGCCCCGCTTTTGCTGCCGCCCGAAAGCCTCAGCGCGTCACGGAGCAGTCGGACCTGTGCCTGCCGGACCGTCTCCCGGTCTCTCCCGATCTGCTCCTCCGGCGGCAGATCCTGCATTTCCTCCACCGGACCGGAGAAGCTGCCCTGCCGGTATCCTCCTGCGCTCTCCGCGCCCCGAGCGTTGAGGACCGCCTGAACATCCTCAGCCCGGATCACACGACCTTTCATCAGGACGGAGATCCGTTCGATGATGTTCCTGAGCTCCCGGACATTCCCCGGCCAGCGGTATTCCATCAGCACGTCTTCCGCCTCTTTCGACAGGGACTTTTTTTCCTCCCCGCTCTGCTCCGCCGCGGTCTTCAGGAAATGATCCGCGATGAGCACGACATCGCGTCCGCGCTCCCGGAGCGGCGGGATCTCCACGCTCAGCACCTCCAGCCGGTAGTAAAGATCCTGACGGAACCGGCCTTCCGCCACCATCTGCTTGAGATCACGGTTCGTCGCGGACAGGATCCTCGTGTTGAACGGGATCGCCGTGGAGCTCCCGATCCGCGTGACCGTCCCGGTTTCCAGCACCCGGAGCAGCTTCGCCTGGAACTGCAGCGGCATCTCGCCGATCTCGTCGAGGAACAGCGTCCCGCCGTCCGCCAGTTCGAACTTGCTGACCTGGCCCTTTTTCGAGGCTCCGGTGAACGCGCCGCCGACGTATCCGAACAGCTCGCTTTCGATCAGTCCTTCCGGGAAGCTGGCGCAGTTCAGGGCGACAAAAGGACCCTTCCGGTACCGGCTGGCGTTATGGATCGCCTGCGCGAACAGTTCTTTGCCGACGCCGCTTTCGCCATAGATGTGCAGGTTCAGCGGGCTCTCCGCGAAGATCGCCGCCTGGCGGATGCGGTTCTTCATGATCTCGCTCTCCGCGATGATGCTGTCAAAATCGTACTTCGCGCGGAATCCCATCATATTATTGACGATCTTCAGATCGTTCTGCTGAAGATGCGAGACTTCGATCACGCCTTCCACACTCCCGTCGGACGGGTCGCGGATCGGGTACATGTCGTACACCAGGATCTTCGCGCGATCCGGGTCACTTTCCGGGTATGTCTTCACTTCCCAGTTCAGGACGGACGTCCCGTATTCGATGACTTTCTTGAACTCAAGGCATTCTTTGTTCGCTTCGATGGCGAAAACGTGCGTGCCGTACTCCTCCATCAGCTCATCGATCGTCTTCCCGATCGCGTCTTCTTTGTCCTCGAAGAACATGTTCCGGAAGTAATTCTGATTGGCATAGATCAGCCTGAGATCACTGTCGTAGATCGAGATGGCGTTCTGCAGGCTGTCCAGACTCTCCAGCAGAAATGCGATATCCTGATTCTCAAAGATTTTTACCCAGTCCATCTTTTTTCTCCGTCCTTACCTGGCGATGATCGGATCATTGTCCTTCGTGTAATAGCAGCACTTCCCGGAACCGGCAAGCACCGCGTTCGCTTCCCGCACCAGGCTCAGCATCGTTTCCTCCGACGGCGGTTCGATGTCCGGGAGCAGGTAATCCCGGCCCAGCGCTTTGTATTTCCCCACCCCGAAGCGGTGGTACGGCAGCAGTTCGTATCCCTTCGCGTGCTCCAGCGACCGGATGAATTCCGCCGTCTTCACGATGTTCTCACTGGAGTCGTTGCATCCCGGGACGACCGGGGTCCGGACCGTGATCGGGATGCCGAACGCATCGATCTTTCTGATGTTCTCCAGGATGCGCTCGTTCCCGACACCGGTCAGTTCGCGATGGACAAAAGGATCCATCTGTTTGACATCGATGAACATCGCGTCGATGAACGGGAGCGCGCTCCTGAACTGCTCGAACTCCCCGTATCCGCAGGACTCGATCTGCACATGCACGCCCTCTTCATGACAGCGCCTTGCGATGTCTGTCAGAAAGCGCGGCTGCGTCAGCGGTTCGCCGCCGGAAAACGTCACGCCGCCGCCCCGGATGTCATAAAAGATCTTGTCCTTCTCGATCTCTTTGTAGAGTCCGTCCACGTCGTACTCTTTTCCCACCAGATACTTCGCCTCGCTGAAGCACCGGTCCACACACTGAAAGCACGAGGTGCACTTCTCACGGTCGATCCGCATCTCGTTGTCCACCTGAATGGCGCCGGCCGGACAGACTTTGACGCAGGCCCCGCAGCCGATGCAGTTTTTCGGCGCTTCCATGATCTCCGCCCGGTACGCCTGCGATTCCGGATTCGCGCACCACTTGCACCGGAGCGGGCATCCCTTGAAGAACACGAGTGTCCGCAGTCCGTTCCCGTCATGAATCGAGCATTTCTGAATATCAAAAATCATCGGTCCTCCTTTTGCCCTTCCTTCTTCTTCCGCTTATCTATAATGCAAAAGCAGTGCCAGTTCAGCAAGCTCCGCTTCCGGGACCCGGACGCGTCCTTTTCTTTACTATAGCATACATTTTTTCAGGAGATGTCTGCCCTCCGGCACAAATCCGGAAAATATTTTCGCAGCTTCCGGATTTCTTCCATGCACTTTGTCCCGAATCTCCTTTACAGCGCCCCCTTGGATTACATATAATAACAGAGGCAGAACAAAATTTCAGGAGGAAAATATGCTGGAACTTCAGAACATTTCGTTTGGCGTCGATACGGAAAAAGGAGAACGCGAAATCATCCGCGACATCAGTCTGAAATTCGACGAGAACAAATTCACGGTCATCACCGGCCCGAACGGTGGAGGAAAATCCACGCTCGCGCGCCTGATCGCCGGGATCGAGAAGCCGGACAAAGGGAAAGTCATTTTCAACGGCGAGGACATCACCGATCTTTCCATCACCGAACGGGCGAAAAAGGGCATCAGCTACGCCATGCAGCAGCCGGTCAAATTCAAGGGCATCCGGGTGCTCGACCTGCTCCGCATCGCGTCGGGAAAGCACCTCACGATCGACGAGGCCTGCAGCTACCTTTCCGTGGTCGGCCTGTGCGCCGTGGACTACATCAACCGGGAAGTCAACGCCAGCCTTTCAGGAGGCGAGCTGAAGCGCATTGAGATCGCCACGGTCATCGCCCGCGGGACACCGCTTTCCGTGTTCGACGAACCCGAAGCCGGGATCGATCTCTGGAGTTTCCAGAGCCTGATCCAGGTGTTCGAACGCCTGCAGAAAAAGGCACACGGCGCGGTCATCATCATCTCGCACCAGGAACGCATCCTGAACATCGCGGACAAAATCGTCGTGATCGCGGACGGCAAGGTGGAGAAACAGGGCCCTCGGGACGAGATCCTGCCGGGCCTGATCGGAACAGATTCGGCGGAAGTCGTCTGTCCGGAACTTTCGAAAGGAGAGTGACAACATGCTAGATCCAATCCAGATGCAGATACTGAAAGAAGTCGCGAACCTTGACAGCCTCCCGACCGGCGCCGTCAACATCCGCGTGAACGGAAAGGCGGAAGTCCGCAATTCGACCGCCCACATCGACATCATCCCGAAGGAGGACGGAAGCGGCATCGACATCCATATCAAGCCGGGGACAAAAAATGAAACCGTTCACATCCCGGTCGTCCTGAGCAAATCCGGTCTCACGGAGACCGTCTACAATGATTTTTTCGTCGGCGATGACTGCGACGTGATCATCGTCGCGGGCTGCGGCATCGATAACTGCGGCGGCCAGAACAGCGAACACGACGGCATACACCGCTTCCAGGTGGGAAAAAACTGCAAGGTCCGCTACATCGAAAAGCATTTCGGCAGCGGCACCGGCACAGGCAAACGGATCCTCAATCCGCGCACGGAAGTCTATCTCGGCGAAAACAGCACCATGGAAATGGAGATGACGCAGATCAAGGGCGTGGACGACACGAAGCGCGATACGATCGCGAAGCTTTCCGCCGGATCAAAGCTGAACGTGCGGGAACGTCTGATGACGCATGACCATCAGAACGCACTGAGCAAATACCACGTCGATCTGGACGGCGACGGGAGCAGCTCCGACATCGTCTCGAGGGGCGTCGCGCGGGATCACTCGAACCAGACACTGGAGCTCGGGATCTCCGGAAACGCGCTGAGCTCCGGCCACACGGAGTGCGATTCCATCATCATGGACGACGCCCGGATCCTCGCGATCCCATCCCTCGAAGCGAACAATCCGGACGCTTCCCTCGTGCACGAGGCCGCCATCGGAAGGATCGCCGGCGACCAGCTCATCAAGCTGATGACGCTCGGTCTGACAGAACAGGAAGCCGAACAGGAGATCATCGCTGGCTTCCTGCGGTAACGCACACAGCCTGTCTCAACTAAAAAAAACATCGGACTTCCTGCGGCAACGCAGTGCCGCGCGTCCTGAACAAAAAATACAACGTGCTTCCTGATCACTCGGGAAGCACGATTTTTTCTGTCCGACTGTATCGAAACATCTCTGTCCGACTGTATCGAAACGTCACGGATCCGATACAACATGACGCCCGGCTGAGTGACGACGCCTAATCGCGGTCGATCTCCCACTTTATGATCTCGCCGGTCTCCGCGTCGATCTCAAAATCGTATTCATAACCGCTGTAACGGAGCTCGCCTTCATAGACGAGCTGGCCGTCGTCGTGATCCAGGTCCATCTCATGGATGTCGCTTTCGTCTGCTCCGTCGACACGGTCCAGCACGATCCGGACCGCTTTCTCCCGGCTGATCTTCGATGAAGAATCACTTTGGGTCCCGCTCTCCGCCTCTTCATCATCTTCGCTGTCCGAATCCTGCAGCTCCTCTGTTACCGTTTCGTCCCCATCGTCCGACCCCACGATCGAGCAGCCGACAAAAAGCGGCGTGAACAAAATTGTCATCGCGAGAAGCAGCACCATCATTTTTTTCATGCCGGCGCCTCCTTTCCATCATTATCTGTCGAATCTTCCGGGAGCCAGACGGTGAACACCGTCTTCTCATACGGCTGGCTTTCCACCGCGACACGGCCGCCCTGCGCCTCCGCGAGCGCTTTCACGATCGCAAGACCGAGTCCGGACGACGGACGCCCCTCGTTTTCCTCTCCACTGTATTCCTTCCGGCCTGCTGCGCTTCCGCGGTAAAAACGATCCCAGACCTTTTCGAGTTCCTCTGCCGGGATCCCCGGCCCATGATCTTCCACGCTGAGCCGCGCCATGCCGCGTTCTCTGTCCGTCCGGACGCGCACCGTGATGCCGGCGGGAGCAGCTTTCGATCCTTCTCCGGCAGCATCTGCTGTTTCCACTTCGGATGTTCCTTCCTTCGCTGGCACACCGTATTTCAAAGCATTCGAGATCAGATTCAGCAGGATCCGGATCGTCATGAACTCATCCGCGAAGGCGAAGACCCCGTCCTCCGCTTCGCACCGGAGCTCCACACCCTTCTCCTCGGCAGCGGCTTCCTGCTGCTCGACGACGTCCCGGCTGAGCGACCCGAGATCCAGCCGCACGGCATGGACTTCGAGCCGGCCGGCATCGCCCCGCGCGAGCATCAGGAGCTGGTTCACCATCTGAGACATCGTTTTGCTCTCGCTGTTGATCACTTCGAGCGCACGCTCCCGGTAGCTTTCGTCCTCGAGCGCGTATTCGCTCTGCGAACGGATCACGGTGAGCGGCGTCCGGAGTTCGTGCGCGGCGTCGTTCGTGAAACGCTTTTCATCCTCCACCTGCTTTTCGAGGCGGTCAAACATGCGGTTGAACGCGTCCGTCATCCGGCTGACTTCGTCCCCGCCGCTGATCGCCGGGATCCTTCTGGTCAGGTCGCCGTCCCGGGTGATCTCCGCGGCCGTCTCAACGGCCTGTCCCACCGGACGGAACGCCCGCTTCGTGATGAAATATCCGACGACCGCCGCGGCGGCGATGAGGAGCGGGATGCCGATCATCAGAAGACGGAGCACTGCCCGGAACGTACTGTCTTCCGCGAAGTCGTTCATCACGCCGCGCACCCAGAGCGACTTCCCATTCAGGACGAAGCGGCTGTCGTACACGTACCAGACCCGGCCCTGCGAATCCTTTTGTTTCCGCAGCGTCTTGTCCCTGAGCGTAAGAGAAGATGTGAGCGACGCCGGCCGCCGCCCCTCGATGAGTTTCTTTTTGTCGTCATAGATGCTGAGATAGACGCCGTTATGGTAGAACTGCATATTGCTGTCCACGGTGAAGTTGCTGCCGGTCCGGTTGATCTCTTCGCTGGCGTCCGCGACCTCTTCCATCAGGACCCGCCGGGCGGACTCCCCCGCCTCGCGGCTGCCCGCGTACAGCATCACCGCGAGAAAGACCGCCGAGATGACGATCAGCGTGATCATATATAAAAGCGTGACTTTTGCTGTTATGGAAATCTTTTTCATCGTTCTCTCCATCCGAAGGGGAATCGACCTCTTCATTGTAACCACATATTACCATGCCGGCATTAAGGCATCATTAAGATTCTCTCCTTATCAGTATAACGCAAAAAGACACCGTCTGCCGTTTCCGGCGGGCGGTGTCTTCGGGATCACCCGGCTTTTCCGGGTCTCTCACCCTTTATTTGCAGCTTTCGGACAGCTTCGTGTGCTTCTGGAGAAGTTCTGCTGTCAGCGGCTCCTTGAATTCCTTCGTGTTCTTCGCCGCGAACTTGGACTTTGTCTTTTCGCCCTTGTACAGCGCGATCGGATAGTATTTCATGAGTCCGGATCTTCCCTTTTCGATGATGCAGTTCGCCATCTCCTGCGCGAGTTTTTCTTTGTCCTTGTCGACATTCTTGTGCTTGACGACGGCAACGCCTTCGGTCAGCGTGAAGTCTCCTTCTGTCGGGTCGACGTAATCGATCGGCTCACCGTTTTCCTTGTCCATGACCGCCTGGTGACGGAGGCCGAATCCGACGGCCGCTTCGCCGGCGAGGACTTTTTTGATCGGGCCGGAGCCGGAGCTTTCGAGGTTGTCTCCCGCGTTCTTATATATCTTCTTCAGGATCGTTTTTGTCCCATCCTCACCGTAGGAGCTGATCAGCGCCTGGATCATGAGCCATGCCGTGGACGAACCGGAGATGTCCGGAACGGAGATCATGCCCTTGTACTCATCCTTTGTGAGATCTTTCAGCGACTTCGGAACGTCGAGGTTGTTCTTCTTGACTTCTTCGGTGTTGTAGAAGATCGCGCCCTGGTTCGCGAGCGTCGGACGATAGTAGTCCTCATAGCTCTTCAGCGGCGTTTTGCTGACATCGAGCTTTTCGAACATGTTGTTCTTCTCCTGCGCACTGTCGACGTAGAAGGAACTCATCTGGATCAGATCCGCTTCGATGTTCTGTCCTTCCGCGAGGAGCTTCCCGCCGAGTTCGGTCGTTCCGAACGTGTTGACGGTATATTTCCCGGAATAGCCGTTGTCGTCCAGCGTCTTCTTGATGACGTCCAGCGCTTCATCGTCCGCGTTCGTGTAGATGACGACTTTGTCCGATGAGGACGAACTGCTCGAATCCCCGGAGCTTCCGCATGCGGTCATGCCGCAGACGACGAGCGACAGCGCAGCCACAACGCATACCGCTTTCTTCAAAGTGTTTCTCAGTTTCTTACTCATTTTCCCCTCCAATAACTCTACTTGTTTCTCTGTCTAAGGCGATAACTGACGTATTTGATAATCCCCGTTACGATCAGATTTGTGACCAGAATCAGGATCGAAAGGACGAAGATGTCGTTGAACTGCTGGTAATGCTCGAGTTCCCGGATCTTTGTCGTCAGGACCATCGTGTCCGAGCCGACCAGGAAGATGACCGCGCTGACGGTGACCATGGCGTTGACAAAATAGTACCGGAAGACTTCTGCGAGTGTCAGGGCCGCGTTCGGCGTGATGATCCGGATCACTGTCTTGAACCAGTTGTCGCCCATGAGGCGGCCGGTCGTTTCCCAGAACGCGTCCATTTTTTCCAGCGATCCCTTCATCATCAGATACGGTGTCGAATAGTAATGGATGATCGTATTGATGATGATGATCAAAAAGGTGTTCTGCAGGCTCGACCCCGCGAACGTCAGCATGTACGCGATACCGAGGACCATGCCCGGGATGGTGTTGATCACCAGCGCGAAGACGTCCAGGATGCCTTTTACCCGCGGCGGGAGCGTGCTCCGCGACGAGACGAGGCCGGAGCCGTACACGATCAGGGTCCCGAACAGGGCGGTCATCGCGGCGACGAGGATCGAGTTCTGATAGGTCTGTACGAGCGCGTTGTCGTGGAACACGTCGCTGAAGTGTTCGAACGTCGGCGACAGTTCATACGGCCAGCTCTTGACGCACGGCACGACGATGATCGACGCGAAGATGCCGATGACGAGAAGGCCGATCAGCGCGGAGATGATCCCCCACACGGTATCTCTCACGCGGTTTTTCCGGATCGTGATCTCGCTGACGGAGCGGTAGCGGATGTTGAACCGCTCGATCCAGGTCAGGAGCGCGATGCTCGCGATGGACGGGAGCAGCATGATCACGGCGATCGCGGAACCGTTGTTGAAGTTCGGGAACGAACCGAGCATCTGATTGTACAGCGCGGTGGCGACGACCTCGACGCGTCCTCCGACGGCGATCGGAATACCGTAATCCGTGAAGGAAAGGAAGAAACATTGGATCACGGAGATCGCGAGTGTTCCGGTCAGCGGCCGGAGAACGGAAGAATAGAACGAGCGGAGCGGGCTGTCCCCGAGGACTTTCGATACGACCAGGAACTTGCGGTCGATGTAGTTCATCGTGTTGCTGATCAGGACGTACGAGACCGGGAGCGTATAGACGACGTAGCCGATCAGCATGCCCGGGACCCCGTAGATGTCAAACAGCTGCTTCCCTCCGATCAGCTTCGTGATCAGTCCCTGTTTTCCGAAGGCGTAGATGATCGCGAACCCGTAGGTGATCGTCGGAAGGAGCATCGGCAGAAGTGCTGCCAGATGGAAAACCTTGCCGAGTCCCTTCGGAATCGACGTGTAGTTGACGGTGTAGGCGACGGCAAATGCCATCGCGGTCGTGATCAGTCCGCTCCCAAGCGAGATCAGGATACTCCGCCACAGGATCGATCCGAGTTTCACCTCTGAGAAAACGTTGTGGAAATAATCCAGTGTTGCTCCCTGACCTCCCGAGAACGCGTTCAGGAAGATCGCCACCATCGGGATGATCAGGAAAAAGGCAAACACGATGAGACAAATGGTGAGGATCCCTTTTGCCTCAAGATTGCGCGGACCGTGTTTCATCGCTATACCGTCCCTACCGCCTGCATCGCCGCTCCGGCACCGCCGTCAGGAAGTGTCACACTGCTGAACAGGCGGCGGATGTTGTTCCTCTTGATCTCGAGCTGGTTCAGGATGAACTTCTGCACGAACTCGTCTTTCGGTGCGGTGACGATCTCATCCGGAGTCCCGTACTGTGCGATGGTTCCGTTGTCGATGATCAGCACACGGTGGGACAGCGTCAGGGCTTCTTCCGGGTCGTGTGTGACGATAATCGTCGTCAGATTGAATTTGTCCGCAATCATACGGATCCGCTCCTTGATGGATTCCTTGATGACACCGTCCAGAGCGCTGAGCGGCTCGTCCAGCAGAAGGACGCGAGGCTTCATCACGAGGGTTCTCGCGAGCGCGACACGCTGTTTCTGCCCGCCGGAGAGCATGCTGATCCGTTTGTTCAGATGCTGGCGGAGGTCAAGAAGATCGATCAGATCCTCCACTTCTTCTTTTGTGGAAATGTCCGGCTTGTTCTTCAGGCCGTAAATGATGTTCTGCAGCGCGGTCAGGTGCGGGAACAGGCCGAAATCCTGGAACACGATGTTGAACCCGCGATCCTCCATCCGGACATCTGTCAGATCTTCCCCGTCAAAGATGATTTTTCCGGCATCCGGATCGGTGATCCCGAGGATCATATTCAGCAGCGTCGTTTTGCCGCATCCCGAAGGTCCGAGTATCGATACGATCTCCCCCGTCTCAACGTCCAGATTGATGTCATGCAGGATCTGAACTCCGTCGAAGGATTTTGAAATATTTTCTAAATGAAGCATATTTATCTCCCCTTTCCCATTTCGACAGTTCTCTTTTTTGCAAACACAGTGTAGCAATTAGAACTGTTTGTTTTCAACGCTGTCAAAGTTAAACCTCTGTGAAAGAAACGTTAAAAATTGTCAGGGACGCGGAACCTGTTTGTAATTTTTTGAAGCGGGGATGCGGCTTTCGGCTTCTGCATAAAAAAGGCTTCGCTCTAAAGGCATATTCTTTCCGCATTTTCCGCACTCTGATCCGTTTTTGCCTTATAAAAAATTACACACTCCCGATGAAACTTTGTAATTTTCTTCTAAAAGGCGGCCTGTCCGTAAACAAAAATACAGCCTGCCGGGGGCTCCGGAGGCTGCATTTTTATCGCTGTGAAACGTGTTCCGATCACCGCTCGGAGATCACCACTCGGAGATGTCGTCATGCATCAGGATGTCACGCTTCTTGAGTTCGTCGAAGACATCCTGCGGATCGAACGCGTACTCCGGGATCAGGAGGCCGGTATCCTTCACCTTCCCCTTCGCGATGAGCTGTGCCGCGACAGACAGAGGGATCCCGACATTCCTCGTGTAGGCGCGGAGTTTCTCCCAGCCCGGAACGCTGCCGTCCGATGCCGGATGCGTATGTGTGACGATATGGCGGATCTTTTTTCCGTCCTTCGTCCCGAGGACTTCGATGTGGAGCGCGTAGCCGTAGAGCTCGGTCTCGGTCCCTTCCTTGCTGTGGAGCAGATATTCCGCGACGCAGTCCATCACGCCGACGTCCTTCCCGTTCACCGTGATCGGGTCGTTCCGGAGGATCCCCCAGTCGTACAGCGCGCGGACGAGCTGCATGTTCTTCTGCGGCCAGGTGCCTCTCGTCTCGATGAGCCGGACGCCTTTGTCCTTCAGAGCCTCCGCGAGCGTTACGGTCTCGGAATGCGGGATGATGTACTGGACGTTCGTTCCATACGGCTCCGGCAGCGTGATCTCTCTCGGGCGGGCAAAAGGCGGGACCTGGATGAATTTTCCGTCCTCGAACACAGTCCGCGTCGGAAGGTTCGGATCGTACTCGTACATCGTGGTCGCCGCGATCGACTTCGAGAACGCGAACGGGCGATAGGCGCCGTGGCTGACCCGGACGGTATCGACCGTGTCGAGCTGGTTCGCCGCGTACATCGCCATCATCTGCGTCGTTCCCGGCGTCATGCCGAACCCCGGGACGCAGACGGTCTCTTTTTCCTTGAAGATGTCC
This sequence comes from Anaerovoracaceae bacterium, assembly GCA_050946555.1. GTDB lineage: Bacteria > Bacillota > Clostridia > Peptostreptococcales > Anaerovoracaceae > Aminicella. The sequence continues at coordinate 171,432 of JBMNVA010000004.1, forward strand.
GCGTACTGGTTTTCTTCCCCGAATCCGTTCAGGTTGACGCCGCTGCAGCCTGCCTCCGCGATGCACGCGGTGCTGAGACCGTTCAGCGCGATCGTCGTCCCGTCTATGACGATGTCATAGTCCTTCATCTGCGCGACGGTTTTTTCATGATCCGTTACATCGGTCTTCACAAAATCGACCCTCGGATCGTTCAGCCATTCGGCGACTTCCTTCCCTGCCTTCTCATCAAAGTCCGCGATCGTGATCTTTTCGAAATCCGAAAACTGCACAAGATCGAGGGCCGCTTCCCGGCAGATCTTTCCTGCTCCACCCAGACAAAATACTTTCATCTTTTTTTCCTCCTTGATCTGGATCATCCCCGGCGGCACGTCTCCGCACCGCTTCTTTTTCATCACGCCTGCAAAATACCATGTTTTGATAAACTTGTAAATATGTTTTGACGTTATTTGACAATCATTTTACAATATTTACAAAAGACTGCGCTTCGTTTTCATCACTTTTTGCACAAAACATGGCCGGAATCGGTTATAATAAAATAAAAATAATAAGGAGGAAGCCATGCTCCCGCAGGAACGTTATCAAAAAACCACAGAATATCTGAAATCGCACCGCATGATCCGGATCGATCAGATGGCGGAGATGTTCCAGATCTCCGTCGAGACCGCCCGCCGCGACCTCGCTTTTCTTCAAAAGGAAGGCGTCATCCGCAAAGTCTATGGCGGCGCGACGCTCGTGCAGAAAGAGCCGAAGGAGATCGACAACGCGGTCCGGATGGAACGCATGCAAAAAGAAAAACAGGCGATCGGCCGGAAATGCGCAGAGTTCATCGAGGACGGCGACCAGGTCCTGATCGGCGTCGGCACAACGACGCTGCAAGCAGCGCACGCGCTGAAGGAAAAAAGAGACCTGACCGTGATCACGAATTCGCTCCCCGTCGTCAATGAACTCCTGGATACCGACTTCCACCTGTACATCATCGGCGGCAGCATCCGCCACGAGGAAGGCGCCGTGTCCGGTGCGATCGCGACACAGCAGATGGAGAACTTCAGCATCGGCAAAGCGATCATCGGCGCCGGCGGCATCACTCTGAAAAACGGCCTCTCGGACTACCACATCGAAGAAGCCCTGCTCCGCCGGAAGATCGTCGAGCGCGCAGACCAGGTCATCGTCGCGGCGGACAGCACAAAATTCGGCCGCGACGTCCTGACGCATATCTGCCCGCTGAGCAGCGTCTCTGTGATCGTGACCGATCCCGGCCTCCCGCATTCTCAGATCGACCTGCTCCGGGAAGCCGGCACAGAACTCGCGCTCGCCGATCTATGAGGCCATGCCATATTGATATTTAATGGATAAATAAAAAGCTGAGGACTCACAGACGAAGGGTCTGTGGATTCTCAGCAGCAAAACCCTGACTCTCAATTTATAATGAAAAAAAATGCATAAGACATCATCAGGACGGCAGCGCCGGTCCGGAAAGGAAACGTCATGAAACTCATCATCACCGCACCGAACGGAAAAATGGGACGGATCATCACACAGGCTGCGGCAGAGCGGACGAACATCGAAATCGTCGGCGCGGTCGGCCCGAAAGGCCGGCCCTACATCGGAAAAGACGTGGCGGACGTGACGCAGCTCAGCCAACCGCTCGGCGTCCCCGTCACCGACAGCATCGCGTCCGTGATCGGAAAAGCCGACGCGGTCATCGACTTCTCGACCGTCGAAGAAAGCATGGAAGTCCTCGCAGCCTGTCGACAGGCGGGGACCGCGCTCGCCTGCGGGACGACCGGTTTTTCGCCGGAGCAGCGGCAGCAGTTCCGGGATGCCGCACAGGACGCCCCGGTCATGCTCGCCGCCAACACCTCGAGGATGGTGAACGTCATGTACCGGCTCCTCGAGATCGCTGCGAAGAGCCTGGACGGCGCCGACATCGAGCTCATCGAGATGCACGACAACACGAAGCTGGATGCGCCGAGCGGCACCGCCGGCGAAATGGGACGGATCCTCGCGGAGGCGCGCGGCCAAGATCCGGAAAGCACGGCGGTCTACGGCCGACAGGGCATCTGCCCGCGGGAGCCCGGCACCATCGGATACCACTCGATCCGCGGCGGCGACCTCATCAGCCACCACACCGTCTCCTTTTTCGGGACCGGAGAATGGCTGGAGATCGCTCACCACTCCGACAATTTCCGCTGCTTCGCGGAAGGCGCGATCGACTGCGCGGAGTTCCTTTCGACAAAAGAAAACGGCTGGTTCACAGCGAAAGACGCATTCGCGTAAAAAAACGGGGCAGGCCCGGCCGATTTCCCGCCGGAACTGCCCTTCTTATCATCTCCTTCGCTACAGCATCAGGTCGCACACGCTGTACAGCGCGGCATGACCTGCCATGAAGACTTTGTCGCCCTGCTTCCTGCAGTACAGCGTTCCGCCTCGGTCGGACGCCTGATACGCCACGATCTCGTCTTTTCCGAGCTTGTCAGACCAGTACGGGATGATGTGGCAGTGCCCGGAGCCGCAGACCGGATCTTCATCGACATCGAGCTTCGGCGCGAACGTCCGGGATACACAGTCCGTGTCTTTCCCCGGCGCCGTCGTCTGGAGGAGAAGCCCGTCAAGGGCTTTCACCTTTTCCAGGTCAGGCGAGAGCTCGCGGATGACGGATTCGTCCTCAAACACGCACAGGAGATCCCGGCCCATGTACGCTTCCTTCGGCTCCGCACCGATGGCATCTGTCATTTTATTTGTCACCTCTGTCTTTTTCAGGGTATACGCAGGGAACTCCATCTCCAGGAGGCCTCCGTCCTTCTTCGTGACGATCAGATCGCCGCTCAGCGTGCTGAACACGATCTTCTCCGCGTCCGAGATGTAGAACCGGAACAAAACATACGCGCATGCGAGCGTGGCGTGCCCGCAGAGATCGATCTCGCCGCCCGGCGTGAACCAGCGGAGGTGATATTTTTCGCCTTCTTTCACCGCGAACGCCGTCTCAGAAAAATTGTTCTCGCGCGTGATGTTCATCATCAGGTCCTCCGGGATCCACTCGTCCAGGATGCAGATCGCCGCCTGGTTTCCGTGGAACACCTGATCGGTAAACGCGTCTACGTTATACTGCTTTATCATTTTGTCCTCCTGTCCCGCCTTCCGGCGCAGTCACTTTCCGAAAACGGCCGATACCGCCTTCTGCAGCTCTTCGATCCCGGCCTCCGTCGTCGCCCAGCTGGACGCGAAACGAACGACCGTCTGCTCTTCGTCATATTCTTCCCAGAAGCCGAACTGCACGTATTTCGCGAGTTCTTCCATCTCACTGTTCTTCATCAGGATGAACTGCTGGTTCGTCGGGGAGTCGATGTAGATGCGGCACCCCGCATCCTCGAAGATCTTCCGGATCCGCTTCGCCGCCTCAACGCCATGACGGCCGAGACGGTAATACAGGTCATTTGTGAACAGCGCGCCGAACTGCACGCCCACGAGCCGCCCTTTGGCAAAAAGCGCACCGTGCTGCTTGATCCTCGTCAAAAAGTGAGACGGTTCATTCCCCCGCGGGAAAACGATCGCTTCCCCGTTCAGCGCACCGACCTTCGTGCCTCCGATATAGAACACATCGCAGAGCTCATCGATCAGCGGCAGGGTGACGTCCGTCCCGTCCGCCGCCAGACCGTAGCCGAGCCGCGCACCGTCCAGGAACAGCTTCATGCCGTTCTGATGGCAGACGTCCGCGAGCTGCCGGAGCTCGTCCGCCGTATACAGCGTCCCGTACTCCGACGGATGGGAAACGTAGACCATGCCCGGGAACACCATGTGCTCATAGTTCCCGTCATTGTAGAAACGCTCCACGTACGCCGCGACATCATCCGCCGAGACCTTCCCGTCATGCGGCGGCAGCGTCAGGACCTTGTGGCCGCTGTACTCGATCGCGCCGGCTTCGTGCACATTGACATGTCCGGTATCCGCCGCGAGCACGCCCTCGAACTGCTCCAGCAATGTATCGATGATGAGCTGGTTCGTCTGCGTCCCGCCGTTGACAAAATATACCGCGGCGTATTCATCCTGACACGCGTTCCGGATCGCATCCCCGGCTTCTTTTGTGAAGCGGTCCCCGCCGTACCCCGGCGCCTGCTCCATGTTGGTCTCGGACAGCGCCTTCAGCACCTCTTCATGGCATCCTTCCAGGTAATCACATGCAAAAGAATACATCTTCAGACCTCCTTTTGTCCCCCATCAGAGCGGACGATAATACAGGATCATGGACAGCCATACGGTCTTCGTCCCGATGTTGCGATACGAATGCGGGACATCCGCGAGGAAATGGATGGAATCACCCTCGGAGAGCTCCGCGCTCTCATCCCCTGCTGTGATGCAGGCTTTGCCGGAAAACACGGTGATGTACTCCTCGGTCCCCGGCATGTGCGGCTGCGCTTCCAGGTGCCCGCCGCGGTCGATGCGGATCCGGTACGTCTCGAACAGCCTCTGTTCGTCAAAAGGAAACTCGGGATAATTGATGTACCTGCCATCCCCTTCCGTCAGCGGCTGGATGTTCTCCGCCCGGATGATGTGGTACGGCTGTCTCTTGTCTTCCATCAGAGCAGAAAACTTCACCTTGTACCCGCTCGCGATCTTCCAGATGACCGAGATGGTCGGATTGACATCGCCCTTCTCGATCGCGGAGAGCATGCTGCGGGACACCCCGGTCAGTTTTGACGCTTCTTCCAGCGTCAGCTGCTTCTTCGACCGGATCTCTTTCAGGTTTTCAGCGATATTGTCCTGTATGTTCATTTCGCTCCTCCTTAACGGCGCCCGGGCGTTTCCGTGCAGGCGCGCGCATCCACTATACCGGATTTTTCGTTATATTGGAACTGAATCCAGTATATTGTCATTAAGCTCGGTTGTCAATACCCAATCTGAAATCCTGCGAAAAAAGTCGGGTTTCGTCACTTTGCCATCTGCCTTGAGGTCGTGGTATGCCACAGCCTTTTGAACCGATCATTGAATCTCTGTCAGCGCTGTTGTTTGATTTCGTTGGATTTTGTTGTTTGATTTCGTTGCGTTTTGTTGGCCAATTTCGTTGTGTTTTGTTGGTCGATTTCGTTGTGATTTTCCAGCCGATTTTTCAGATCCGGTGCCGGTCTCCCCATTCGCACATCTGATCCAGGATCGGCATCAGCGATTTCCCGCGCTCCGTCAGAGAATACTCGACTTTCGGCGGAATCTGCGGATACTCCTCGCGGTGCACGAGCTGGTCGCGTTCCAGCTCCTTCAGAGTCGAGCTCAGCGTCTTGTACGAGATGCCGCCGATGTAACGCTGCATCTCGTTGAACCGCACGACGCCGAACTCCATCAGGGTGTACAAAATCGTCATTTTATATTTTCCGTTGATCAGCGAAAGCGTGTAGCTGAACCCGGTCGTTTCCAGCTTTTCGTCCGCGATGCATTTGTCACTCATACACTTACCCCCGGGATAGTACATTACATGAATGTTCGTACTTGCCATTATTTCAGTAAAAGATTAATATAGAGCATAGGAAATGTCAACCCGTTTCGCCGCCAACACGCGGCGCAGAGAATATGAAGGAGGAAGAATCAACATGAGCAGGATCGTCATTCTGAACGGAAGTCCGAGAAAAAAAGGGAACACGTCGGCGCTGACCGCGTCTTTTACAGAGGGCGCAAAAAGCAGCGGGAATGAAGTAACGGAATTCTTTTTGAACGATATGAAGATCAACGGCTGCCGCGGATGCTTCGGCGGCCACAGCAGCAAAGAGTGTCCATGCGTCCAGAAGGATGATATGGCATCCATCTACCCGAAGGTCCGGGAAGCCGATGTCGTCGTCCTCGCCTCCCCGCTCTATTACTGGACGCTCAGCGGACAGCTGAAGACGGTCATCGACCGCCTGTTCGCACTCGAGGAGGGTGACGGCCAGAAACTGCGCGGGAACGGCAGATCAGGACTCCTGCTGATGGCGGCAGAAGGAAGCGGCTTTGAGGACAGCCTGAACTATTTCGATCATCTGATGGGACATCTGGAGTGGAAGAACCTCGGATCGGTCCTCGCCGGCGGCAACCTGGACATCGGAGATATCAAAGGGAAGCCGGAGCTTCAGAAGGCATACGATCTTGGAGCGTCCATCAAGTAGAATGACAGCGTCATTACAAAAAACACTCAGGGGCAGCGGAACGAACCCGCCGCCCCTTTTCATTCTGCTTCCGCTGATGCCGCCTCACATGTTGTGGGTCACCTCAAATGCCTGCTGTACGCAGGTCATGATATTCCCGACCTCGGAACCGTCTCCGATTTCGTAGACCGCCGCACCGATCCCCTGAAGTTCCTCCCGGAAGGATCTGCGCGGCCGATAGCCGATTGACAGGATGACGTTGTCACACGGCAGCATCTCCTTCGTCCCGTCAGGCAGCGTGACTTCGGCCCCCTCATCCTGAATGCTGTTCAGACTGGAGCCGGTCAGAACCCGGACGGCGTAATAGTCAAAGGCGTCCAGAAGCATCTGTTTGTTCATCGACGGGACACTGCCGGTGCTCATGAGATCCCTCAGCGCTTCGACGATCGTGACGTTTTTCCCCTCCTGTGCACAGCCCAGAGCAATTTCACAGCCGACCAGACCGCCGCCGACGATCACCACGGTATCTCCGATCTCTTTTTTATTCAGCAGCGCGTCCGGACCGGAAACCGTCTTCGCGTGATCGATACCGGGGATGGAGTCCGGCATCACCGGATCGGAACCGAGGGCGAGGATAATGACATCCGCCCCTTCCTTCTTCAGCATTTCAGGCGTGACCTCTGTGTTCTTCTGAACATCAACAGAAAGCTTCTGCATCTCGTTCTGATAATACCGGTTCAGCTCGACGATCTCCTGTTTGAAGGAGTGTGCACCGGCGGGGATCAGATTGCCGCCCAGTACATCGCTCTTTTCATAAAGCGTCACATCATGACCGCGGAGTCTGCTCACCCTGGCCGCTTCCATACCGGCGACACCACCGCCGACGATCACTACTTTTTTCTTCACCGGTGCTCTGGTGATCCGGCAATCCTTTTCATGGCCAACCTCCGGGTTGACTGCGCAGGAAACACGCCCCTCGCAGGAATAGCCCCAGATGCAGCCCTGGTTGCAGGCGATGCAGGTGCGAATCTCGTCCGTTCTGCCCGAAGTCACCTTGACCGCAAAATCAGGATCGGCGATGGACTGCCTGCCCACCACAACGGCATCGCAGGATCCGTTTTCCACCGCCTCCTCATCGAGATCCGGATCCGCCATGCGCGCCCCGGCAAGGACGGGGATCGAGACCGCAGCCTTCACCTTTTTCACCCCATCGAGCGTGAACCCCGCCGGAACATAGGACGGCGGTTCTGCGATATAAAACGCATCCAGTACGCCGGCGTCAGTACTGATCCCCGCATAGCCCCAGGTCTCCAGAAGCTTTGCGATTTCGACAGCCTCCTCCACGGTTCTGCCGAGCTCTTCGGTGCCGTCATAGGATGCCTTGTCAAAATCCTTCATGTAGCTCTTGACAGCGAGCCGCATCGTGACAGGAAAGTCCCCGCCGCAGGTCCTTCCGATCTCTTCCCTGATCTCTCTGCAGATGCGCAGTCTGTTTTCAAGGGGCCCGCCGTATTCATCAGTTCGATGGTTCATAATGGACAGGGCGAATTCATCCAGAAGATGACCCCAGTGGAGTGCGTGGATATCAACACCGGCAAATCCCGCATCCTTTGCAAGCTTTGCCGCCTGCCCGATGGCCCGTACCTTTTCATGGATCTCCTCTTTTGTCAGCTCCCCGGTCAGCCGTCCCGGATTCCTGAGGACCGGCAGTCTGGAAGGAGCTTTCTGCCCGGCATTTCTGCCGACTCCGGCACTCAGCTGCATGAACATGACCGTCCCATAAGCATGGAGCCGCGTGTTCAGCGTTCGTCCTGCCGTCAGGAACTCCTGCTGATGGTTCAGAATGCAGTCCCCCTCTGTCATCGTCCCTCCACTGAACAGAAGGCCGAACCCTCCCTCTGCTCTGCGAACGAAATATTCGATCCCCTCCTGGGTAGAAACACCATGGGCATCGCTGCCGAAACCGGTATCCATCGGTGCCATGAAGATGCGGTTTTTCACGGTTACTCTGCCGATTTGGATCGGCCTGGAAAGTGCTGCGTAGTTTTTCATTTTTCCATCCCTCCTTGTGAGCCCTTCGGATCATATCTTCGGATCCTGTCTTTCCGCTGTTATATGTGCTGCCGCGGATTCTTTTTCCCTTTCTTTGACAGCCGACAGCCGCATCAGGACAGATCCTCGCCGTTTGAGCGGCAGACCTTCTGATACCAGTAAAAAGAATCTTTCCGTACACGATGGAAATCTCCTGTTCCATCGTCATGCCGGTCCACATAGATATATCCGTACCTCTTGGCATACTGACCCGTACCGGCGGAAACAAGGTCGATCGGTCCCCAGCTTGTATAGCCGATGAGCGGCACGCCGTCCCGGACGGCTTCCTTCATCGCTTCGATGTGACTTCTGAGATAGTCGATCCGGTACGTATCATGAATAGAGCCGTCCGCTTCGACGTTGTCATAGGCACCCAGGCCGTTCTCCACGATCATGATCGGCATATGCGGGTACCGGTCGTGGATGAAATTCAGCGTATAGCGCAGACCGTCCGGATCCATCTGCCAGCCCCAGTCGCTTGCCTTCAGGTAAGGGTTTTTCGCGCTGGTGCTCATATTGCCGGCCGTGGTTTCTACGTCCTCATGGACCGTCACACAGCCCGAGGTGTAGTAAGAGAAAGTGTAAAAATCTACCGTGCCTTCCTTCAGGATCCTCCTGTCCTCGTCCGTGATGAAGGACGGGTCGATGCCGTTTTCTTCAAAATACCGGAAGATATAGGAAGGATATTCTCCCCGCACCTGTACATCCGCGCAGAAATTGTTGCGGACATTGTCCTCCTGCTGGCATGCCAGGATATCTTCAGGATCCGGTGTCAGCGGATAGATGGTATGATGACAGATCATGTTGCCGACCATGACGCCGGGGATGATCTTATGGGCCATCCTCACGGCGAGCGCACTGGCGACGAATTCATGATGCAGTGCACGGAAGGTGCGCTGCGAATCGTGCTTCAGCTCCGAAAACGGAACCGGCTTTGTCGTGTGGATATCGCGCTCGTCCATCACACCGAGACCGTACAGGTCACCCGTGACATTTCCCATGCAGGCGATGTTGATCTCGTTGAAGGTAAGGAAGTATTTCACCTTCTTCCTGTATCTTGTAAAGACGGTCCGGCAGTAATGAAGGAAAAGATCGATCGTTTCCCGGCTGGCAAAGCCGCCGTACTTCGTCACAATATTCCAGGGGATCTCATAGTGACAAAGGGTGACCAGCGGCTCGATCCCATAACGATGACAGGTGTCAAAGACACGGTCATAGAAGGCAAGTCCCGCTTCATTCGGTGTCTCATCGTCGCCGTTGGGATAGATCCTCGCCCAGTTGATCGAAAGGCGGAAGACCTTCCATCCCATCTCGGCGAACATGCGGATATCTTCCTCGTAGTGATGATAAAAATCCACCGCCTGATGGCTCGGGTAAAAAGCATCGGGATCCTGCCCCGGGAGGAACGTACGGGGATGATCCTGATCCCCGCCCAGCAGCAGATCCGGAACGGACAGACCTTTGCCGTCTTCCAGATAGGCGCCCTCACACTGATTCGCTGCAACAGCACCGCCCCACAGAAAATCTTTCGGAAATGTATTCATCATTTTTCCTCCACTTTAAGTATCACTGTATTCTGATCCGCTTCACCGACAATTCCTTCCACGCTCTTGTAATCGTTCGAATTGGATACAAGAACCGGGGTCTCGACCGCGTAGCCGGCGCTCCTGATTTTTTCAAGATCTGCTTTCACCAGACGGTCTCCCTTCCTGACTCTGTCGCCCTGCCTGACATAGGCTTCAAATCCTTCGCCGTTTAATTCCACGGTATCGAGCCCGATGTGGATCATAAGTTCAAGACCGCTGTCAGATCTCAGACCGATGGCATGATTTGTCGGGAAAAGCGCGCCCACTGTGCCGTCAAAAGGTGCTGTGACCAGACCGTCCTCCGGCTCGATGACAACGCCCTGCCCCATAGCACCGGACGCAAATGCCTCGTCCTTCCCGTCACTCAGTGCCTTGACACGGCCCTTTAGCGGAGAAGTGATCTCCTGCGTGCCGGCAGTTTCCGCTGCCGTGGCACGGGCGCTTTCCGCCAAAGGGGTCCCTTCGATCGATTCCTCCGTCGTCTTTTCCTCCGTCGTGTTTTCCTCCGTTATTTTCCCGCCTTCATATCTGCCGGCAAGAATCCAGGTCAGGATAAAGGTGACGACAAATGTGATCGCCAGAGCAATGCAGATGTTGATCAGATACTGCAGGGTGTTGTCACCGATGTAAAGCAGGACTGCCGGGAGTCCGGAGGAGCCGGTGGCAAAGCGATGCGTTCTGGTCAATCCTGCATACAGACCGCCGCAGGCACCGCCGATCATGGCAGCCACGAGCGGATATTTCTTCGGCAGGTTGGTACCATAGAGGATCGGCTCCGTGATGCCCATAAAAGCGGTGATGGAACCGGAAGCCGCAAGCGTCTTCGCTTTCGGATCCTTCGTACGGATCGCGACAGCCAGTCCCGAGGTCGCCTGTGCGATGTTGGAGCATACGCAGCCTGGTCCGAAGATCGAATCATAGCCCAGCTGTGCCAGCTGCATGGAGCCCAGAGGTCCGACCGCTGTATGGACCCCGAACATCACCATGATCGGCAGCAGTCCGCCGATCAGCACCGCCGGGATCCATGCAGCGTTGGTGCTCAGGAAGGTGAACAGTGCCGCGAGCCAGCCGCCGAGGACCGAACCGATCGGCCCGAGCACGGAAAGCGCCAGGGTACCCATGATCAGGAAATCCAGCAGCGGGACAAAGATCAGGCGGACCGAACCCGGGATCACCTTATTCAGCCATTTTTCCACATAGGACTGAATGAAGATGATCAGAATGATCGGGATCACCGACGCAGAATAGTTTACAAGCTGCATCGGGATCACGTCAAACAGATAGACCGGATCCCCGGCTTCCACCAGCGCATTCCAGTCCGGGTGCAGCATGATGGCCGCAATGACTGCCGCGAGGATCGGATCGCTCTTGAGCTTTCTGGCAGCACTGAATGCAAGGAGTATCGGCAGAAAATAGAATACCGCATCTGCAAAGAAATTCAAAATATAATATGTCTGACTGTCAGATGTGATGACGTGGAACACCATCAGCAGGGCAAGGACCGCTTTGATCATACCGGAGCCGGAAATGGCCGGGATGACCGGCATGAACGTGCCGGAGATGAAGTCGACGACCCGTCCGACCACGTTGCCTTTCTTCGTCTCTTCCTTCCCGCCCTCGTCCTTCATCGGTCCGACGATTTTTTCTACCTCCTCGTAAACGGAGGCAACCTCTGTTCCGATGACGACCTGATACATGCCGTTGCTGAACATGACCTTGGCAACGCCATCAAGGCTCTCCAGAGCGTTCTTGTCCGCTTTGTTCTCATCCTTCAGTGTAAAGCGCAGCCTTGTCGCACAGTGATAAACGTTGGAGATATTTTCCTTTCCGCCTACCAGCTCGACGATCTGCTGTGCAAGACCGGTGTACTTCTGACTCATTCTGATTCCCCCTCCCGGTTTATGCGTTTTGTTCCGATCAGTTCCTGTCTCTAATGTAGAAAAAACTGTCTTTTTTCGTCACATCACGCTGCGGGGCTTTGGGGCTTATACCTCACATTTCAGGGGAGTGTGGCTTATGTTATACTTTTGCGCAATAAAAAAAACGGCGTTCCTGCCGGAAACAGGAACGCTGCTGTCATCGGGCGACCCTCAGGAAGGTCTGTCCCGGAACAAAGCCCGTATGTAGGAATCTATTTTTCGGAAAGGCTGCCATCCTCCCGCCGCCGGAATTTCCGCATGAAATCCCAGGCAAGTTCTGCGTCATAATCATGGACTCTATGGGTCTCGCCATCGATCAGGACAAGCTGTGCAAAAGGATTCTTATATCCTTCTTTCCGATATGAGCTGATCGTGACAGGCGTGCCGCTTTTTTCTGTCTTCTCGATAGAAGAGGGCTCATATCCCCAGTATGGCGTGGTCCGATAATCCGGCTTTGTCTCTTCCGTCATCATCTCATCGAACAGAAAGAGTGACCGGATCGCTTCCTGTTCATCCTGCATGATCACCGGATTCCCCTTATTGTCCGTTCCGGTGTATTCCTCTGTACCCTGAAGCACTTGAAACGGCATGTCGTACTGTTCTGCCAGCGAAGCGTCCGTCTGCATATCCACCATCCATCCATAGGCGGAAATCGCGGCAAACCGTTCCGGATACACGGACGCAAGTGCGACGGACATCGCACCGCCGTTAGAAAATCCGGTTGCGTATACTCTTGTTTTATCCACCGGGTAGGTGTCCTCTATATCGTCGAGCACCGAAATCAGAGTATCGACATTGCTGTAAGTCGCATAATCGTCATACTCTGGCACCAGAAGAAGGAGCTCTTCCTTCTTCGCGAGCGCTACCCATCCGGTGCCCCTGGCATCGTGGATCGGATCCTGGGCGGTTCCGTTCATCATGATGACAAGCGGATATGTCCGTTCTCCCCCTTTTTTAAAAGATGAAGGCAGGTAGATAAAACCGGTTTCACCTTTCGAAGTCTGATAGTTTTCTCTCATTTCCTTCCCCTCTTCTACATGCGCGGCCTCATCTGTTTTTGTACCGGTCGCCGTTCCTTTCAATCCTGTTCCTGCGCCGTATCCCACAAGTATCACGAGAACGGCCGTAAACGTAAAAACCCAAAACCATCTTTTTTTCAATAATCTGCAGACCTCCCAGTCCTTGCATTTGCAATTTCTTTTATATTATCTTTTTCCAGTTTCATCGCGACAACACAATGGCGGATGTGTAGAATATGCCTCATTTTTTCATATCGTGTTGCACACATTCACTTCCGTCTTCTCTATTATGACAAAAGGAACCGCATTGAGGACAGCACCGCCGCAAAAAAAATCACGGGCAGCGGGGAAAACCCGCCGCCTTGTTAATTCTGTTTTTTATTAAGCCTGCTACGATTCGATCCGGGCCCTCCTGCCGGATCAGTACATATATTTTTCCATCACGTATTTTTTCCCGATTTTCAGCGGGGCATACGGCGCGGTCAGCAGAACGACTCCCGGATTGGAATTCAGTTCCAGGAAAAGAGGCCCCTGCTCGGATACCGCGATATCCCAGCCGTAATACCCCTCGACATTTTTTGTTTTGATGATCTCCGTGACAAAATCCAGGGATTCCCTGAAAAACGGCACTTCGAGCCCTTTGAAGTGAACTCCGGTCAGCGGATGCTCCGGATAAACAGCTCCGTTATTATCCACCGCGTCGGTCGCGATCGTTCCGGTGTCGAGGTCGATCGAGACCGCCATGCCGCCGCTGTGGATATTGTCGACGAGCGCTGTACCTCCGCCGATCCTGAGCGCCGCATATGCGATATCCATCATTTTGCCATCCGCAGTGACCGGTTCGGAAGAAGACGATACCGTCACGATACGAAGAGTATTCACCGAGCTGGATGACAGGCCGGCAAGGACCGGATGCTGAACGATATACTCCTCTACGATGCCGATCGGGCAGCGCTTCAGTCCGGCATATACTTCCTTCATACCATCTTTCAGATCGAAGGACTGCACGCCCTTCCCCATCGTCCCCCGTATCGGTTTATAGATCACTTTATCCACGCCGCGGAAGATCTCGCGAAATTCCTCTTCCGTGACCTTCGTATTCACGCACCATTTCCGCTTCAGATATTCATTGAAAAAGTTGTTCGATGCCTCCTTGTCACGCACAAGCGCATGGAACTCGGGATCTTTGTTGTACCGGAGACGGAGCTTTCTGGAATAACTCGGAAGCAGAAGGGATTCCTGCTGTGCCGGCGTCATATCATACATCCTGTAACTGAGATAATCACCGCGCCGCACGCCCGTTCTGTAAAACGCATCCAGATAATGTTCGACCGCCTCCTCATATGTCCAGCCGGCCGCCTGCATGATCGCCCGGTATTTCCTGTCATTTATGTTCTGTCTGCGCTGTTTCGATCGGATGCTGTTCACCCGGCACTTCGCCGCGATCTCCACTCGTTCCTCGTCAGGCGCATAGTAAAAAGAGTTCTCGTGAAACTGTCCGCTGTTTATCCCGTATTTCAGATTTGCCGCCTTTATGACGGATTCCGCCTCTAAATAACTGCATCCGGTCTCCAGCACTACGGCAGAGATATTCGTGCGCCGGACCAGTTTCCAGATCTCATGTCCGTCCTTCGCGTACTCGGCAACGTTCTCATGATATTTTTCCGGGATCCTGAAAAAATCAAACTTGTCATAATCCGGGAAACTGACCCCCGCCTCTGCTTTCACTCTTCGCATCTCGGCCAGGGCTTTCTCTGCATCCCAGCCCGTTTTCTCCATCACCGAGAGGACCGCTCTTTTGCCGGCCTGTTTCAGATCCGTACCGCCGGCCGAATCGATCGCTTCAAACCGCTCTTTCAGTTCCTGATCGACAGGTGCCCGCCCTTTGATCACATCTTTTGCCGCCCGTTTCCGCTGATCGCCGGAGAAGCGATGAAAATCATAATAGTCATATTCGAAAAAGCTGATCCCGAAACGATCTCTGGCATCTGTCATATCGTCCGTCACGCGCCGGAAATCCCAGCCCGTCTTTGCGAGGACAGAGGAAATGTGTCTGCTATCCTCCTTCTCCTCTGCATCTTTTTGTTCCCTGATCTTCTTCACCTCTTCCGCCATATTTTCGACAGGCACAGAATACAGATCATAATGACAGAACTCCCGGAAGGTGACCCCGTACTCCTCTCTGACGGAAACCATCCTGTTCTCTGCTTCTTCCCGCGTCCAGCCGGTCTGCCTCATTACACTGCGCAGATACGGCTCCTCCGGAGTACCGCTTTCCATACCGGTATTCTGTTCCGCCTGCCCATCGCTGCGGAAGAAGTTGATTATCTTACTGATCATGCTCTATGGCCCTCCAGTTTGACAAATCATATCATTTGACAGCCAATATTAATAAAAGTATATCAGCTTTCCTGTAAATTGCATAGCAGGGATAATCATAATATTGATATTATGTCAAGTCATTCTTTTCCCGACGCATTCCAACCTCCGCAGTCAGCATGACGGTGCGTCAATTTTTTATATACATTTAACATAGATATTAAATATAATGAGCGAATGATTAATCTCGAAATGATATAATACCAAAAATCGTTTTGTGGAAAGAACATCCATAATCTTTGTTCATTCAAACATCGTTTGCACAAGGGGGAAAGATGAGCAGCATCAAAAAATTTGTAAAAAGCATCTTCAAAGGTTCGGACAAACCGGCTTCGGCAGGTCCAAAGAATAAAAACAAAACAGGCGAGACTTCAAAAATAAAAAAAGAGTATCTCGACGAAGTCGTTGAGAACACAGGCTGGACAAAAGAGCACGCGGCAGCGGCCATGAGAAGCGCCAAAAAGAACATCGGCGCGACGTATTACAATTATGTCCGTTTCAAGCTGTACGAGATGACGGAGGAAGAAGCCGGGGAGTTCCTCCGGAAACGGGAGCTGGAAAAAGAAGACCGGGCCGCAAGACAAAAGGCCCAGTCGATCGCGAACCGCGAACACTATCTGGATCTGCTCGCTGAAAAAACAGGCTGGGACAGACCTACCGCGAGAGCGAATTACCGAGAAGCCAGAGCGAGGACCGGCTGCACGGCCGAAGAATATTTTCTCTACCGCTTTGATGAACTGACACCGGAAGAACAGGAACAGGTATTTCTCATCCGAGATTCCAAGAAAATTACGAAGAAATACAATGTCGACAGAAAATTTGTCAATATCCTCTACCATAAAGAGATCTGCAATGAATTTTTCCAGGATTATATCAAACGCGCCTGGTGTGTGAACACGAGGGTGACGGAGGAGGATTTTATCAAACGGTTCCAAAACAGCCATCGGGTCTTCTATAAGCCGACGATCGGTCATCATGGCGATGATGCCAGATCCTATGATGTGACGCCGGAGAATATCAGCGAACTGTATCATACACTCGCAGAAAAAGAACAGGGCGTTGTGGAAGAATATATCGTTCAGCATCATAAAATGCAGGAACTCGCGCCTGCTGCCGTCAACACCCTTCGGCTGGCGACCATCTCATCCAATGATCTTCTGCCCGAACTTGACGGAGAACATATCAAGATCCTGTACGCATCCCAGAAAATGGGCGGCGTCGATTCTGTCGTCGATAACCTGGTCGGCGGCGGACTCGTCGCCTCCGTTGATCTGGAAACAGGAAAAATCTCTACTGATGCCGTGGATGACAAAGGGAATACTTTCGCGACCCACCCGGGAACGGGGACTACGATCAAAGGATTCCAGATCCCTTATTTCAATGAATGCCTGGAGCTTGTCAGAAAAATCTATGAAGAGAAAAAGATCGAAGGATATCTCGGCTGGGACATCGCGATCACGGAAGACGGGCCGGAACTCGTCGAAGTCAATGCGGGGCCGGGTGTCATCCTTTTCCAGCTTCCTGAGATCACTGAGAAGCATTTCATGAAGCAGTATATGCAGCCATACATGGGAGAATAACGGATCAAGATCGGGAAAGCGGATCCAAGATCGGGAAACAGAAAATCAAAATCGGGATTAGAGAATCAAGATGAGTAAAAACGAAAATGAAATAAAACTGGAACGAAAACTGAGCCCTGTAAATGTCTGGTCTCTGGCTCTCGGCTGCATTATCGGATGGGGCGCATTCGTGATGCCGGGGGACACGTTCCTTCCGAACGCGGGGCCGCTGGGAACCGTCATCGCGATGATCACCGCAACGCTGATCATGATCATCATCGCGTTCAACTATCATTACATGATCAATATCTATCCTGTTGCAGGAGGGGAATTCACTTATACGCAAAAGACATTCGGCAGAGATCACGCATTTGTCTGCTCCTGGTTCCTCGCACTGTCCTACCTCACCATCGTCCCGCTGAACGGCACCGCGCTTGCGCTCATCGGAAGGAATCTCATGAACAATGTGTTCCAGGTCGGATTCCATTATGTCGTCGCAGGCTACGATATTTACTTCGGCGAGATCCTTCTGGCGGTCGGAGCACTGATCCTGCTGGGCATCCTGAGCATCCGCGGTGTGAAATTCGCCGGTGCCTTCCAAACACTCCTGGTTTTCGCGCTGATCCTGGGAGTCGCCGTCGTGTTTCTCGCCGCGATCGTCAGCCCGAATGCATCGTTCGATAATCTGAAACCCGGATTCCCGATGTCGAATGATAATAAAGTCCAGTGGGGCGGGATCCTCGCGGTGGTCGCAGTCGCGCCATGGGCGTTTGTCGGATTTGACACGATACCGCAGGCGGCAGAGGAGTTTTCTTTTTCCCCCAGAAAAATCAAGGTCATCATGGTGATCTCCATCGTATTCGGCGGACTGGTCTACATCATCCTCAATACGGTGACTGCCATGACGCTCCCTTCCCAATACTCGAGCTGGACCGAGTATATCGATGACCTGCCGAACCAAAGCGGCCTGCTCTCTCTTCCGACATTCCATGCGGCCTATGAGCTCCTGGGGATCGCGGGGCTTGTTTTCCTCGGCATCGCCGTGCTCGCCGCCATCCTGTCCGGGATCATCGGGTTTTATATGTCGACGAGCCGCCTCCTCTACTCTATGTCGCTGGAGAACGTACTTCCGAAGTGGTTCGGCGTGCTGCATCCGAAGTATAAAACGCCGGCAAACGCGATCCTGTTCGTGATGGCGATCTCTGTGATCGCACCGTTTTTCGGACGGACCGCGCTCGGCTGGATCGTGGATATGTCTTCTCTGGGTGCGGCGATCGGCTATGGGTATACCTCTGCGGCTGCTTTTGTCTATGCCAGAAAGCAGAGGGATCGCGGGATCATGGCAACGGGGATCATCGGGGTCATTTTCGCGCTCCTGTTCATGATCCTTCTGCTCGTTCCGATCCCGATGTTCCACAGCTCGCTCGGGAAAGAATCGTACATCTGTCTGATCATCTGGATCGTCCTAGGGCTGATCTTCTATCTGAAACGGCGTCAGACCAGCAGCTTTTGATAGATCGCAAGATCGCTGTCCTTGAACACATTGAAGATCACTCTCTTCACGCTGCTTTCCGGATGGGCATCCAGCCATTCCTTTACGGAAGCGACCGCGATCTCCGCCGCTTTATCCTGAGGGAACAAAAACACCCCGGTCGAAATGCAGCAGAACGCGACGGACGCGCACGCATGATCCCTCGCCATCGCAAGACAGCGCGTATAGCAGTCGGCCAGCTGCTCCTTATGCTCCTTCTTCAGAAACGGTGCCGCGATCGGCCCGACGACATGGATGACATATTTCGCGGGAAGATGATATCCCGGCGTGATCAGCGGTACGGAAGTCGGCTGTTCATAATTTTTCCCGTACTTCTGCCTCAGCGCTTCCATCTGGCGGCTGCACTCGTTCCGAAGCTCGACGCCCGCCATGGTGTGGATCATGTTGTCGATACAGTTGTGCAGAGGCCGGAAGCATCCGAGCATCTGACTGTTCGCCGCGTTGACGATCGCATCACATTTAAGGGTCGTGATGTCGCCCTGCCACAGGACGAGCCGGCTGTCCGAAGGGACAGGCTGAAGTCCGGCAGCGTCCGTGATCCCTTTTGTCCGGGTCCTTTCCTCCAGATATTCTTTTTCCGCCGTAAGGAACTCATCTGATACGTCCCCCGGCATCCTCACATTGCATAAAGCACGAAAAAGATCGAACGCTTCGTCCGGATCATCCGGTACGGGATAATCGGCAGATCCCGGCACGTCCTTCTCCAGTTCCCGGATCAGATACTCCACTCGTTTCCTTTTGTCCCTGCTCATCATCCTTCCTCTGCTTTCTTTTTGATCCGTTTTTTAACGGTTCCCATCCGCTCTCATGCCGGACGCGGCCCGGCTGAATTCGCAGTCTCCGACGTGCGCTTCATCGAGCAGGCAGGTATGCCTCTCCCGCCGGACCAGTTGATCCACAAACTCATTCGCCGGATGCTGCAGGATCTCGTCCGGTGTATCGTACTGCTGGATCTCGCCGTGATCCATGATAAACACTTTTGTCGCCAGCTTCAGCGCCTCCCGGATATCGTGCGTCACGAACAGGATCGTGATATTCGTCTCCTTATGAATCCGCATGATCTCATCCTGCAGGGAGGACCGCGTGATCTCGTCGACCGCCCCGAACGGCTCATCCATCAAAAGGATCTCCGGGCTGGCGGCGAGTGCCCGCGCGATGCCGACCCTCTGCTGCTGGCCGCCGGACAGTTCATCCGGGTAGCGCTCCCTCATGGAGGGGTCGAGCCCCACGATCTTCATCCATTTGTCCACCGCCCGCTCCGTCCGCTCTCTGTCTTTTTTGTTCAGCAGGTTCGGGACGTACGCGATGTTCTGCTCCACGGTCATATTGGGAAAAAGGACACTCCCCTGGATCGCATAGCCGATGGAGCGGCGCAGCTGGACCGGATCGCGTTCTCTGATATTCGTCCCTTCGACAAAAATATCCCCTGCCGTCGGTTCGATCAGCGCGTTGATCATCTTCAGCGTCGTCGTCTTTCCGCAGCCGGACGACCCGACCATCGTTACAAAATCGCCTTTTTCAATAGAAAAGTTCAGATCTTCGATGATCGTTTCATCATTATAAGCTTTCTTCACATGTCTGAACTCGATTATCTTCTCCGCCATGTCACTCACTTCCCCGCGATACTATGCCTGTTTCTCGGCGATACGGTCATATCGCTTTTCTGCGATCCTATGCCTGCTTCCCGGCGATACCGCTATATCGCTTTTCTGCGATCCTATGTGCTTCCTCGCGATACGATCACATCGCTGTTTTCCTCATGTTACTCCCCTGCACTGTCTTTTTTCAATTCATCAGGCCGCGCTTCCGGAGGAATTCTTTTGCCACAGCGCGAGGCTCTTTTTTCTTCACTTCCACTTCGTAATTCATTTTGACCATGTCGCTGTCTTTGATCTGACCGGTCAGCTTGTCAAAGACATCCTGCAGCTCCGGATGCTGCTCCAGGACCTCCGACCGCACGACATTCCCGCAGCGGTAGGACGGGAAGAAATCCTTGTCATCCTTCAGCACCACGGCATCGGCGTCCGCCAGCTGGCCGTCGGTCGTGAACACGACCAGAACATCGACCTGTTTTTCCTCCAGCGCCTGATATTTCAGTCCGATATCGAGATCCATCGTTTTTTTGAACTTCAGCCCGTACGTCTTGCACAAAGCGTCGTACCCGTCCTCGCGTTCAAAGAAGTCATATTCGGCACCGAACGTAAGATCCGGCGCATAGCGCTTCAGGTCGGAATAGGTCTTGATGTGATATCGATCGGCGATCGGTTTCCGGACGACAAGGCCGTACGTGTTCTCAAATCCGTACATACACGTCCAGGTCATCCCTTTGGCCTCATACGCCGACTGCAGCTGATCAAATTGTTTTTCCGTGTATACGCTCTTCTTTTTCAGCACCGTGTTCCACGCGGTCCCGGTATATTCCGGATACAGGTCGAACTCCCCGCTTTCCATCGCCGGCTCGATGTTGGATGTCCCGCCGCCGACGCCCTGCGTCAGCTTCACATTGAGATCGGTATCCTGCTCGATCAGGATGTCCAGCATCTCTCCCAGGATATACTGCTCGGTCATAGGCTTCGTCGCGATGTTGATGGTCCTGTTCGATACCGTATGGGAAACGACCGCGCAGACGATGAGGCAGCCGACAATGATCAGCGCAGTGATCCCAGCGACTTTGTTCCGGCGCTTCTTCTTTTTGGAATGCCTGCTGATCCTTTTTTCAATGATGCCGAGGATCAGATCGGCGATCAGTGCAAGCGCCGCCGTGAGAAGGCTCCCGGTGATCGTCATGGCCGCGTTGTTCGTCGTGATGCCGCGGTAGATCGCGACTCCGAGACCACCCGCTCCGATGAAGGAAGCGATGCCGGCCAGCGCGATGGTCATCGTGACCATGTTCCGGATGCCGGACATGATGACAGGCATCGCGAGCGGAAGCTTGATCTTGAACAGGATCTGCGACTGTGTGCTCCCCATCCCCCGGGCCGCTTCCACAATCGCCGGATCCACATTCGTCAAACCGGTATGCACGGACCGCACCATCGGCAGCAGCGCGTAAATCGTCAGAGCGATCACCGCGGTCGCGTTTCCGACACCCGAAAACGGGATCAGGAACCCCAGCATGGAAATCGACGGGATCGTGTAGATAAAATTGATGACGCCGAGCGTCCACTTCGCCGATTTCTTGTATTCGCTGATCAGGATCCCGACGACACCGCCGAAGACGATCGCGATCAGGATCGCGAGGAAGGAGATCTCAAGATGCTCCACCAAAAGCTGCAGGAAGAAATCCCACCGTGTCGTCAGCAGCGAAAATACATCCCCTATCATCTCATCGTCCTCTTCTTATAATGGCTTCGACAGGGCAGTTCTCAAAGCACAGCCCGCAGTGCAGGCAGCTCTCCTGCCGGATCATGAACGGCTCCCCCTCTTCAATGCACTGCTGCGGGCAGTTCTTCCGGCATGTCCCGCAGCCGATGCAGTCCTCTGTGATCTGAAAGCCTTTCTCCGGAGCTTCACTGCCTCCGAAGCTGAAGCTTTCTCTGTGGATCGGACTTGTCCCGAGATCAAAGAATTCGACACTTCCCGATTCGATCGCGAACGGATCCAGGATGTAGCGCGAATCGCCCGGATAGACGTCATTCATCGACGGGTTCTCTTCAAAGATCCGGTCGATCCATGCTTTCTGGTCTTCCAGCTTCCTGACGGCGCCTGTCAGGCGGATCATCTGCCACTTCTCGTTCAGCCCGCTGATGGCGACATGCGGATTCGTCGTCAGCTGGCGGTAGAAATCTTTCCCACGCGCCGTGCAGAAGATCAGCCTCCCCTCTTCCACGATCATGATGTCGATGATCCTGTTGTGCGGCAGTCCGTTCTCATCAACGGTCGCAAACGAAACATCCTTGATCTCTCTCAGCATCTGTAAGCAGTCCTGTGCGTTCATGTTTTTCCTCCTTGCATTTCTCTCTTTGCTAAGCTTCTGCTTGTGTCACTACATTTCAAGGCTATTCTCATTCAATAGGAAATCAAAAACAGACATAATTGTAATTCCCTGTTCATTTCTCCAGAGAGGTGAATTCGTACCTGTAACGATGATTTTCTTAAACGAATCAGAAACATGTATCAGCGATTCCTGTTCCTGATTCATTTTTTCCTGATCAGGAATGGCAAAAGCCGATTGCAGATAATAGCGCCTGCTGCCTTTATTAGCGATAAAATCAATCTCAAGTTGTCTTTTCGTTCTTGAACCATCACTGTTTGTTGACCTGACCGGGACCACTCCGACATCTACAGAATACCCACGATACAGAAGCTCATTATAAATAGCATTTTCCATCTGATGGGTTTCCTCAAACTGACGAAATCCAAGCAATGCATTTCTGAGTCCAGGATCAACGTAATAGTATTTCACTGGAGTTGAAATATATTTTCTTCCTTTGACATCATATCTTTCCGCTCTGGAAATTAGGCCGGCATCCTGAAGATACGTAAGGTATTCTGCAATCGTCGGTGCTGAAATTCCTCTCATACCAGAACTCTTAAAAGTATCAGAAATTTTCTGTGGATTGGTCAGTGAGCCGACAGATGATGCAATCACTTTCATCAGTTCTTCCATTCCCGCCAGATTTTTTACATTATATCTTTCCTGAATATCCCGCAGATATATTTCATTATTCAGCGAATTCAGATACTGTGTTTTCTGTCCCTTACTGCTCACTGAAAGAATATGCGGCATCCCGCCATAGAAAAGATACTCCCGCCAGGCATCTTCTTTAGACTTACCGGCAGCTGGAAAATATTCTGAAAATGACAATGGCAGTACACGAACCTCATCTCCTCGTCCACGGAATTCTGTCAGCACATCTGTTGCGAGCAGCTTTGAATTACTGCCGGTAACGTAAACATCAACGTTTTCTCTTCTCTGCAAACCGTTCAGGACACCGTATAATTCCACATCTGTATCTTTTTGTTTCAGTTCTTCTTTGGAGATTGCCAGCTGAATTTCATCTAGAAAAATAAAATAATGTTCTGCAGAGCTGTGAATTCTCTCCTTCAGGAATGCATACAGATTCTCAGGTTTTCGATATTCCTTATTGTCAATATCATCCAGCGAAAGCGTAATGATATGGTCCTCCGGGACGCCGTTTTCAATCAGGTAATGATAAAACAGATTGAACAGCAGAAACGATTTTCCACTCCGCCGGACACCTGTGATGACCTTGATCATCTGATTATCAATTCTTGAAATCAGTCTTTCGAGATAACGCTTACGTTCTATAAACATAGGTCCCTCCAATTTTAGATTTTAGGTCCACTGGACCCATTTTCTAAAATCAGAATACTTTTTCTTGATTCGTCTGTCAATATTTGCTTTAGATTTTAAGGCCATTGGCCCAATTTTCTAAAATAGTTTCTTCAGTACCTCACCGATATCTCCGTCAATGCATACCGCTCTCTCCGCAATCTCTTCGGGAAAGTACGCCTCACCCTTATTGAGGCAGGCATAGAAGGCCTTCGGGTTCTCAACTGTGTACTGCCAGAAAGGGAACTTGATAATGACGGGCGTATTCATCCCGACCCCGAGTTCCAGATACAGAACACGAAGGCCCTTGTGTCGCCGGATGAAATCCAGGTAACGGTCCTGCGCCGCGTACCATCCCTCGTCCTGAACGAACGTATCGTCACTTCGAAGATTCATCGTCATTTCGCTTCCGTCGTCCGGGCATTTTGGGATGAGTTCCGACGGCACCCGCATGTTCAATTTACCATCCGCCGGCACCTGAAAAACGCCGTCCTCATCTCTGACAAACCCCTGCGCTTCCATCATCCGGAAGACGATCCCTTCGTTGTCATACGTCTTTTTTACCTTCGGATCCACACTTTGAAGCAGGCCGTAATCTCCCTGCGTATAAAAAAGTCTCTTTTTGTCGAATCCGGCGAGCTGGAACTGGTGATCCACGTTCGTGGTCAGGACAAAATAATCCTTGTCTTTCACCAGAGAAAGCAGCGTCGGATAGACGTCGGAAGGCGCTTTGACGTACCGGTTATAGTAGATGTGTCTGCTCCACCATGCCCAGTACGTCTCCGGATCCGGAAACGGATAGAAGCCTCCGGAATACATGTCCCTGATCCCGTATTTCCGGGCGAAGTCGCCGAAGTATCTCTGAAATCGTTCTCCCGAATACGTAAATCCCGCAGCGGTAGAAAGGCCCGAGCCGGCGCCGATCAGCACCGCGTCCGCTTCTTCCAGATGCTGCTTCAGGATCCGGATCTTCCCCCGGGGCGTCTCTTTGATCCCACAGGTCAGATTGTCTGCAGAAAGAGAGTGGAACATTTTTACCTCCTGATGAGCCCCTACCGGGCATGCTGTTTCGCATCTGCCGCGGTGCATCCTGCCTGCCTTCGCTTTGATGTAACAGCTTTCATTTCATCTCACGGGTAGAATGTAACATACTCCGCCTTTGATGTCAATAGTTTTGTTACATCTTTTAAAAATAAATCCTCTTCTCCTGCAGGACAAAAAGATGCAATGTAATCCAGGAAGACAGCTGTGACAAAATCAGAAGAATACAAAAAGCTTCGGCTGCAACGGATCCGACCACAAACCGCAAGCAGCACGAAGCTCTCTCTAAAAGATATTCTATTTTGCAGCGTGAACCATCTTATCCACACATATGAGATTAATGATCATTATTCCTGCGCTTCCGATAACCGATCACCGCGAGAACTGCTGCTGAAACAACCAGCAGCGTCACCCAGAGGCCGAGACCGCTCGTATCTCCGGTCTGCACGGTATCATTATCGGTTTTTCCGGAATCGGCCTGATCCGAATCGTTCGTTTTACTTTCTGAATCCGTTTCACTAGTGGAAGTCGATGATTTTTTCAGCGTATTGATCACAGTCAGATCCTCTTCCGTCTTCGTATAGCCTGCCGGTGTGTAATCATTCCCATCGGCATCGACTTCCCTGACAGAATACGTATATTTCTTACCGGTATTATCGTATTCCGGGAGATCCGTCCACGTGACTGACGTTCTGCTCTTTCCGGCCGCCGTCTTGACTTTTTTGATAGCTGCTCCGCTTACCGCTTCCACATCTCCTCCGCTGACGCTTCGGTAGAGTTTGAAATACACTGTCGGATGGCTGCCCGTATCCGCCGTCGTCCCATCAGATCCGACCCATTTTTTCGTCGCGGTGACATCAGTCGTTTTTACTGAATTTTCAATAGTCACTGCTGTCCCCGCTGTTCCACTTATGGTCGCATAAGTACTTGTCGTATCGGGAACAGCGATCCAGTTCGGCAGATTCGTGGTAACTTCCTCGATCTCATAAACGCCATCCTCCAAGTCTGAAATAGCAGCGATCCCGTCCTCGTCTGTGACGACCTCCGCGTAATCTGCTCCATCATACCAACCGCTCACACGTGTATGATCAGTTGAACTGTTCACTTTATACACACGGAATGTAACCCCTTCAATCGGATCCGTCGTTCCGTTTACGACCTTGGCGATCTGGATCGTTCCTTTCGGAAGAC